>NZ_FNOJ01000009.1 GCF_900107035.1 Alicyclobacillus hesperidum
GGTGAACCAACTCGTCTTTGAGGAACCTCACAACGCGTAGTGTAGCAAGATGAAGGCCGCCATCACGGCGGCGAAAAGCATACTAACACCTTTCGTCGCCTGTGTCAAGCTTTTCTGTCCCTTGTCACACGATCAGCGAATCCCACCCAGGTATGGGCTTGTGATTCCTATGCCATCTTCAGCAAAGCTACTCGAACCTACGACGAAAAGGCTCCATACGATACAGTAAGCTTCAGCAGGCGCTCCTTCCCCGGGATACAGCCATCAAAACTGTGCGCCTGCTGAAGCTCAAAACACTTATTCAACGTCAATCCCCGTCAAATCACCTTGCTCAAACGCAGTTAACCACGCCCTCTGGCGCGGGGTAAGCTGCTCAATCCGCAAAAGATCCGGACGTTCTTTCCAAGTCCGATACAAGGCGTGTCGCTCCCGCCATTCCGCGATCCGTTGATGGTTGCCCGACACCAAAACCTCCGGCACCGCCAGATCCCGATATACAGCCGGACGCGTGAATTGAGGATACTCAAGTAGGCCCTGAACGTGCGACTCATCCTCGAGAGACGCCGCATTGCCCAAGACGCCCGGCAGCAATCTGGTCACTGCATCGATCACTGCCATCGCCGCGATCTCGCCACCCGTCATCACAAAATCGCCTAACGATAGTTCCTCGGTTGCCAGTGCTTGCCGAACGCGATCGTCAAACCCTTCGTAGTGGCCACATATCAGCACAATCCGCTCGGACTGGGCGTACTCCTCTGCTACTTGCTGGGTGAATCTGCGGCCGGAAGGAGACAACAGTACCACGCGCGCGCGCGGCGACTCCAATCTAGTATTCAAGCGGTTGCAAAGATCATCGATGGCTTCAAACAACGGCTCGGGCTTTAGCAACATGCCTGCCCCACCACCGTAAGGCGTGTCGTCGACAGTGCGATGCCGATCCTTTGCATATTGCCGAAAATCGATGAGTTCAACATCCACCGCGCCAATCTCTGCAGCACGCTTCATCATACTCTCGCCAAGCACACCGGAAAACATATTCGGAAAGAGTGTGAGCACATGAATCGCAAGTGCCATCATCAGCCCCCCGACTCGCTGTCATCGTCCAATAAGCCTGGCAAAAGATGAACCGTCATCTTTTTTGCAACGAGATCGACTGCCAAAATACAGTCTGGAATTGCTGGCAGGAGAACGTCGGGTTGCCTTTGAGGGCGGCGAATCACATAGACGTCATTCGCACCCGGCGTCAGTACCTCCACCAATGTCCCCAGCCGTTCCCCCTCGTCCGTCCATACATCCAAACCCACAAGCTGATGAATGTAGTACGTCCCCTCGGGCAGAGGCAACAATTGCTCCTCGGAAACACAGAGCTCCAGGCCACGCCAATGTTCCACGTCGTGAATGCTGTTTAACCCCTTAAAACCAACGATCCACATATTTTGATGTTTGCGACCGCTGCGAACCTCAACTTCCGTAATCGGTGTTCCGCCTTCAGGTCGAACAAACAGCCGGGACCCCGGCGCGAACCTTTCCTCCGCGAAATCTGTCCGCGGATATACGCGCATCTCGCCTCGCAGTCCATGTGGTTTTGTCATCACGCCGACCGTATAGTACGTCGTCACCCTTCGATCCGCTGCCCGTTTTGGCGAATCTCGACGACAATGCCGTCGCGCACAATAATTTCCGAACCGAGCAACACCTTCGTCCAATCATCTCCAGGCTTGACTTCTACCATGGTTTCGACCGTCATATTCTGAATCTCTGTACCAAGTTCCATTTGTTGAAACTGCTGCATTTGCTGAAATAATTCTTCCCGTCTTTGCTCACGCACACGCTTTTCATTCTCTACCTGCTGGCGCACCTGCTGTGCCAACTCACCGCTTTGCGCCATGGCCTGTTCGATAGCTTGCTTGCCTTGTTCCTCAATCTGTTCCAATTCATTCATGACCTGCTCGATCTGGCGGCGTTGTTCTGCAATGATTTGCTGCTTCGCGGCTTCCGTCAAAATGAACTTAACTGCCACAGGCTGCCGAATAACCACTAAAAATCTCCTCGCATCCTCTTATGACTGAATGTCGACAAACACCCGTTTTTTCTGACGATACGCTGCGGCACTAACCACGTTGCGGATGGCCTTGGCTACCCGCCCCTGTCGGCCGATCACGCGCCCTACGTCGTCCGGGTGTACCTTGACCTGATATGTGACCGTGTCGCCCTCTTCGATTGGGGAGACCAAAACAGCTTCGGGATGATCCACAAGAGAACTAACGATATATTGAACCAAGTCTTTCATTGGCGATCACTCCGAAGGGCGGCCCATTAGGCCGCCCACAATTCACTTCTGAAATTTTTGCTCATGGAACTTCTTCATAATACCTTCCAAGTGGAACAAATAGCGCACTTTGTCGGAAGGTTGTGCTCCCGTACCCAACCAGTACAGAGCGCGCTCCTCGTCGATTTGGATTTGCGCAGGCTCAGTCAGCGGATTGTACGTGCCAATTTCCTCGACAAAACGACCATCGCGCGGAGAACGAGACTCCGCAACAACAACGCGATAGAACGGACGCTTCTTTGCTCCCATGCGCTTCAAACGAATCTTCACTGCCATTTTGAAATACCCTCCATATCGTTATTTTCGCTTTTTCTTGCGATGCTGGCGCTGCCTAGGTTCGCCACCACTGCCCGCAACGGAGTTGGCCGGCATGTCCGACAACGATGGCATGTCCTTAAGCCCAGGCATCCCCCCGAGCCCACCCATCGCTTTCAAAGCACTCATCGCACTTCGTCGGCTCATTCGCTTACCCATACCAGTGAACCGTTTCATCATCTCGCGGGTCTGTTCAAACTGGTTTAACAATTGGTTCACTTCACGCACGGTCGTCCCGCTGCCATTGGCAATTCGCCGTCTGCGACTCGCGTTCATCACGCTTGGATCTTCCCGCTCAGCAGGCGTCATCGATGAGATGATGGCATCCATCCGCAAGAACCGCCGGTCATTCAAATCAATGTTCTCGAGGCCTTTCATGCGATTCATGCCGGGAATCATCTTCAGAACTTGATCGAGCGGCCCTAAGTTGCGCACTTGACGAAACATCTCTTGAAAGTCGTTCAAGGTAAAGCTCGATGTGCGCATCCGCGCTTCCATCTCTTTGGCCTTTTCCAAGTCGATGCGCTCTTGAGCGCGTTCAATCAAACTCAGCACATCGCCCATGCCGAGAATACGGGATGCAAGCCGATCCGGATGGAATGGTTCCAGAGGTTCAATCTTCTCACCAAGCCCGACGTACTTAATGGGGCATCCCGTCACCGCGCGTACGGTGAGTGCCGCCCCGCCGCGAGCGTCGCCGTCCAGCTTGGTCAGAATGACACCTGTGACACCCAACCGCTGATGAAACGTCTCGGCGACGTGGACAGCATCCTGCCCGGTCATCGCGTCGACCACTAAAAGAATTTCGGTCGGCTGCACAGCCGCCTTCATCCCCTCGAGTTCCTCCATCAGCTGGTCATCGATGTGTAAGCGACCTGCGGTATCGATGAGAACGATGTCGGCCCCGGCCTTCTCAGCCTCTGCTAAACTCGCCTTCGCGATAGCGACTGGATTTGCATCCGCGCCTTGGTCGAATACCGGAATATCGATTTGCTTGCCGAGCACCTTGAGTTGGTCAATGGCGGCAGGGCGATACACGTCGGCGGCGACGAGCAAAGGCCGATGCTGGTGTTGACGGAATGCAAGGCCCAGTTTTGCGATCGCGGTTGTCTTACCCGCGCCCTGCAACCCCACTAGCATGACGACAGTCGGCGGCTTTGGCGCCATTTGAATGCGTGCCTGCGCGCCGCCCATCAACTCCGTCAGCTCTTCGTAGACGATCTTTACGACCTGTTGCCCTGGCGTCAAACTTTTCTGCAGATCCTGGCCAACCGCCCGCTCCCGCACGCGATTGACAAAATCGCGTACAACCTTGACGTTGACGTCTGCCGCAAGCAACGCGAGCCGAATTTCACGCATCGCCTCTTGCACATCCGCTTCCGTCAAACGTCCTTTTCCGCGTAATCGATTGAGTGCAGACTGCAGACTGTTCGACAAACTCTCAAGCATCCGCCTCACCTCCCGTCAAGCTCGACAGCGTGGCAGCCATCTGCTCTATGGCCCTTTGCATACGCGTGCGATCCGCTTCCGGCAAATCCGCCCGAACCGCCTGCCAGCAGTCGATGAGCCGTGCCCAAGCCGTCCCCTGTTTCGCCGCAATCTCCTGCAGATGAAGTGCCGCTTCGTACACTTCAAGCTGCTCGCCGACGCGACGCAGTTGATCATGCACCGCCTGTCGACTAATCGACAGCACAGAACCAATTTCCGCGAGCGACATGTCTTCAAAATGGTACAACTCGACAATCTGTCGCTGACGCTCCGTAAGCAGCGGTTCGTAGAACGCATAGAGATCGCCTATGCGAGTGACCTCTCTCATACTATCTGGGTTCAGCGTCACTGTCAAGCAAATCTCCTTTACACCACAAATCAGCCGTTATGGCCTGCAAACCGCCTCCGCGTAAGCGGTCGCATCAAACGGTTGCAGGTCTTCGACCCCTTCGCCAAGGCCAATCCACTTCACCGGTATTCCTTGCTCGTGCACAATGGGCAGAACAATTCCGCCTTTCGCTGTTCCGTCCAATTTGGTGATGACAATGCCAGTCACATCGACAACCTCTTTGAAAACCTTCGCCTGCATAAGGCCGTTTTGACCTGTTGTTCCATCCAGCACGAGGAGCACTTCATGGGGCGAGCCAGGCATTTCTTTCGCAGCGACCTTTCGAATCTTGGCCAACTCCGCCATCAGATGCGACTTGTTTTGTAGGCGACCTGCCGTGTCACAAATAATGATATCGATCCCGCGCGCCTTTCCGGCCGCGATGGCGTCGTAGACGACAGCTGCTGGATCCGCCCCTTGGCTGTGCCGCACCACATCGACGCCAACCCGGTTCCCCCAGGCCAACAGTTGTTCGATCGCCGCTGCACGAAACGTATCGCCAGCCGCCAGCAAGACCTTTTTACCTTGTGCTTGGTAATAATGAGCCAACTTGCCGATGGTCGTCGTCTTCCCTGCACCATTGACGCCAACGACCAAAACAAGTGTTGGACCCTCCGACTGCAAGTTCATGTCCGACGATCCGATATCAAGCATGTCCCGCATCACGTCGACCATCACATCGGGCAGGTCATCCGCGTTTTCGATCCGGCGCTTACGCGCGGCAACGCGAACGCGATCGACCAGTTCCAGCGCGGTCTCCACGCCCATATCGGCCGCAATAAACGCCTCTTCCATCTCCTCAAACAGCGACTCGTCCAATTTGCGCCCGCGAAAGATGCTTGCGAGCTTGTCCGCCAAGGCATTTCTCGATTTCTGCAGCCCCTTGCGGAAACGTTCAAACAACCCCATACCCACTACCTCCTCCTCTTGCGCTTCTTATGCCGTCTCGTAGTCGATTTCGTCCGCCAAGCGCACGCTGACAAGCGAGGAGACGCCTCGCTCGGGCATCGTGACACCGTACAGCGCATCGGCTTCCTCCATGGTTCCGCGTCGATGCGTGATCACGATAAATTGAGTCTCTGCCGCGAAGACCTTTAGTTGTTGCGCAAAGCGCGAAACGTTCGCCTCGTCGAGTGCGGCTTCGACCTCGTCCAGCACGCAAAACGGCACAGGCCGCACGCGTAGAATCGCAAATAACAGGGCCATCGCGGTCAGCGCACGCTCACCACCCGACAGCAGATTCAGGTTTTGCAGCCTTTTCCCGGGTGGTTTCGCGACCACTTCGATCCCGGTTGTGAGTGGATCCTCCGGATTGGTTAGCGACAAATCCGCTTCGCCGCCATTAAACAGAATTTGAAACGCGTGCGCAAACTCGGCTTGTATCTGCCGAAAGGTTTCCATAAACCGATTGGCCATTTCGGTATCGATCTCGTCGATGAGCCGCTCCAGTTGTTGTTGGGCCTCAACCAGATCGTCGCGCTGTTCTGTAAGGAACGTCACGCGTTCGGACAAACGCTCGTGTTCCTCAATGGCACCGAGATTGACGTCGCCCAACGCGGCGCGCCGACGGCGTAAAGACTGCACTTCACGCTCCAAATCATCCACGGATCCCGTAAGCGGATAACGGGATTTTGCCCACTCGTAGGTCATTCCGTGATTGTCGCCCATTTTTTGAAGCGCGTGAGCCAGATCTGCATCGGCGCGCTCCGCTGCGACCACTGCTCGATGCAAAAGTTCATCTTCGCGGGCGACAGCTTGACGAGCCTCATGTGCGATCCCTTCCAGTTGGCGCGCCGTAGCCTCTCGTTCCAGCCGCGCTTGACGAGCCAATTCCAATTGTTGCTCGCCTTCAGCTACCGCATCAAACAACGATTGCACGCCGCTTCGTTTGGAAGTGGCCTCCTGCCTGAGATCCCTTTCCTCTGTTGCGGCTGTCTGCGCTTCTATATCGAGTATCGCAATCGCCTCGCGCAAGCGCGCAGCTCGGTTTGCGAGTTCTTTCTGGCGAACCCGCAATCCCTCGCGCTCTTGACGCAAAGTCGCCACTTCGATGCGCAATCCTGTAACCTGCTCATGCGCCTCAGCCAGACGCTGTTCCAATTCAGTCAATTCTTTGCGTTTAGCGGCAAGGGCTTCCGTCAGCGACGCCAAAGCAGTCTCCGCGTCAACAAGGCCTTGTTGGGCAGTCTGTTCGCGCAAGGCGATGGCGTCGCTCCCGGATTGCAGTTGCTCAGCCTCCCAAGCCAACGCCTCCAGGCGCTCCGCAGCCGATTTTTGCTGATATTCGAGTTGGCGCATCTGCTCTTGCAACTGTTGCCGCTCGTTTGCCAGACGCTCAAGGTCCTTCTGGGCGTCGAAGCGTGCTTGCTGTGCTTGGCTCACCTGCTCGCGCAAGAGCTGCTGGCGTTCGATCAGAGCCCGCTCCGACTCCTGCAATTCGCGAAGCTTTTGCTCTACGTCTTGCCGCTCGCGCGATCGGCCAAGCAACCCGGGCCCTTTGCGGTTGACGTGTCCGCCCGTCATCATGCCGCCCGGTGACACGACATCGCCCTGTAACGTAACGATTCGGTAACGGTATTGCAAGTCCCGCGCCAGAGCATTGGCCCGCTCGAGGCTTGCGGCGATTAGGACATTGCCAAGCAGGTGCTCGACGGCTTGTCGATAGACTGGATCGGCATCGACCAAGTCGCTCGCAACGCCGAGAAAGCCATCTTGACCGCGTACAGAGTCCAAGTCGCCCTCCCGCAAACGCCGGGATTTGATGACGTCAAGTGGCATAAACGTCGCGCGCCCAGCCTGCCGTTGCTTGAGCAAATGGATGGCGGCCCGAGCGTCGGCCTCGCGATCGACGACCACGTTTTGCAAAGCGCCGCCAAGGGCCGTTTCGATGGCAATCTCGTACTTCTTATCCACATGCACAAGTTCTGCGAGTGAACCGTGAATACCTGTTAGAGCTCCGCGATGGGCTTGCTGCAACACGGTTCGCACACCGAGTGCATAACCGTCGTAGCCCTGTTCAAGGTCGCGCAAAAGTTCGAGTCTCGCCTGCATCGCTTGCATTTCCGCACGCAGACGGTGCAATTCGGTCACGGTTGTCGCTTCCGCCTCGGCCGCCTCTTCGCGAACCCGCTCGTGCTCTTCTATGCGTGCCGCCGCCCGTTCCATATCAGCTTCAAGCGTCACCACTTGTTCGGCCAGCTTGCGGTGCGCTGCCGCCGCGTCGTCGATCTGCGCCTGCCAGCGGGCTTGATCCTGCTCGAAGCGAGCCCGTTTGCCAGCCTCTGAAGCGGCTTGTTCTGCTAGCATTTTGAGTTCGTTGCGCAACGAGGCAGCGCGATGGTTGACCTCGATCAACTCTGCGCTCATCTCTTCGATCTCGGCGGTGAGCACGTTTTTTCGTTCTTCACTGGCAGATGTCGCAACCTCATTCAGCTGTGCAGCGCGTTCACCGAGTTTCTCGGTAACCTCATGCAATGCCGTGTTCGCATGTGACAACTCTTGCTCGATATCTTCCAGTTCTCGCGCCTGCTCTATCCGCCGCGTCTGCCGCGCTTCCGCCGCGGCAGCAAGATGCTCGAGGCGCTGATCGATCAAGGCGAGATCGCCCTGTGAGCGTTGGCGCTCTTCGACCAAACGCACGTAGCGCTGTTGCAAAGCCTCGACCTGGGACACGGTTTCCTCAAAGCTTGCCCGCGCCTCGCGCCAAGCGGCCTCCGCCTGCGCGAGCGCCGCTTGCGCCTCGTCTCGCACAGCCTGTTGTCCAGACACCGCCGCAGTCGCTTGTTGAAAACGCTCGTGCAACCGATCGATCTCGACGACCAACAATGTAATTTCTGCTTCTTCCAAGGCATCGCTCAATTGCTGATATTGCTCGGCCCGAGCCCGTTCTTCGGCGAGGGGGGCCAATTGTTGTGTTAACTCCGCCAGGATATCGTCGACGCGAATCAGATTGTTTTCCGTATCCTCCAGCTTTCGTTCCGCTTCTTTACGTCGGTGCTTAAACTTCACAATCCCAGCCGCATCCTCGAAGGGCCCACGCCGATCCTCTGGGCGCGTAGACAACATTTCTTCAATCTTGCCTTGCCCGATGATGGAATACGCGTCGCGCCCTAGCCCTGTATCCATGAACAACTCATGAATGTCCTTCAAGCGGCAAGGCTGACGATTGATGTAGTACTCGCTTTCGCCTGAGCGAAAGACACGACGTGTGATGGTGACCTCGTCGAATACCACCGGCAGATGGCGGTCACTATTGTCCAAGGTCAAGGAAACCTCACAAAGGTTTGTCGGTTTACGCAGTTCGCTCCCGGCAAAAATCACGTCTTCCATCTTACTGCCGCGCAGATTGCGCACACTCTGCTCACCGAGTACCCAGCGAATGGCGTCCGCAATATTGCTCTTACCACTGCCGTTGGGTCCCACGACAGCGGTAACCCCCGGCGACAGTACGATCTGGCTCTTATCTGCAAACGATTTAAAACCAACGATATCAATCTGCTTGAGATACACCAGTCATCTGCTCCCCGGAGTTAAGTTCGGCGAGTGCAGCCAATGCTTTGGCCGCCGCCTGTTGTTCAGCCTCTTTTTTCGATCTGCCGATCCCGACACCACGAACCTCGTCACCCAGTTCCACTTGTACGACAAATTCCCTGGCATGCGCTGGACCGCGCTCCTCGACGATGGTATACCGCAACGATGTGCACAGCCTTTGCTGCACAAGTTCCTGCAACGCCGTCTTATAGTCGACACCGACTCGCGCGTCCGCAAGATGGGGAATGACATGTGTGTGCACGAATTTGCGGACAGCCTCAATGCCTTGGTCAATGTATAAAGCACCGAGAAACGCCTCAAACACATCCGCCAACAACGCAGGTCGCGAACGACCACCACTTCGTTCTTCCCCTCGTCCTAAGCGAATAAATTGCTCAAACGACAATCGCCGAGCAAATACGACCAGGGACGGTTCACAGACAATCGCAGCCCGCATTCTCGTCAATTCACCCTCGGGCAAGCGAGGATACGTATGGTACAAGAAATCGCTGATGATGAGTTCTAACACGGCGTCGCCGAGAAACTCCAGACGCTCGTTGTCTTCCACATGCGCCTTGCGATGCTCATTGCGGTAGGAGGCATGGGTGAACGCCTGTTTCAACAAATTGAGGTCTGTGAAACGAAAATCCACAATGTCTTGCAATTGATCCCACTTCGTTTGCAAAGCTTCCTCTCCCCTTCGGGGATTTTGAGGCGCAGCCTCAACGCGCGAAACCGCTCACCCTAAGTTGAGCACGCGGCTGCGGCGGTCCCTCAAAACCCTCATGGTACAAAAGCCCCCGGTAGGACCAGGGGCTTGTCTCACTGCAATTGACTTTATTGGGCCGCATATTGACGGAAGATCAAGGACGCATTGTGGCCACCGAAGCCAAACGAGTTGGACATCACGACCTTCACATCGCTCTTGCGGGCGACATTCGGGACATAATCCAAGTCACATTCTGGGTCTGGTGTCTCATAATTCGTCGTTGGCGGAATCATTCCTTCTTGAAGCGTTTTGACGCACGCTACCGCCTCAACGCCGCCAGCAGCCCCTAACAGATGGCCTGTCATTGACTTAATCGAACTCATCGCCAGTTTGTAGGCGTGATCGCCAAATAGTCGCTTAACAGCCAATGTTTCAATCCGGTCATTAAACTCCGTCGACGTTCCATGCGCGTTGATATAATCGATATCCGTCGTCTGTAGACCTGCATCTTCAAGGGCAGCCTTCATCACGCGATACGCTCCATCGCCATTAGGATCCGGCGCTGTGACATGGTATGCGTCGCCAGACATCCCATAACCGACGATTTCGGCAAGGATATGTGCCCCTCGAGCTTGTGCACTCTCCAAGGATTCCAAAATGAGAATACCCGCACCTTCGCCCATGACAAAACCGTCTCGGTCTTTATCAAACGGTCGACTTGCGCGCGTCGGCTCGTCGTTGCGAAGCGAGAGAGCTTTCATATTGCTAAACCCAGCCAGTGCGATATCGACCACAGCAGCTTCGGCACCGCCGGCGATCATTACATCCGCCGCTCCGCGCTGAATGATCTTAAACGCATCGCCGATTGCGTTCGAACCGGTCGCACACGCGGAAACAGGGGAGCTGTTCGGACCGCGAACCCCGAATTCGATGGAGACTTGTCCCGTCGCCATGTCGCTAATCATCATGGGCACCAAGAATGGGCTAACACGCTTCGGGCCGCGCTCTAGTAAAATGCGATAATTGCTCAACGTCGTCCCGATACCGCCAATTCCCGATCCGATGTAGACGCCGATTCGATCCCGATTTTCATCGGTAATGACGAGCCCGGCGTGCGCCACCGCTTCGTGCGCTGCGTACAAGGCATACTGGGTGAACATATCCATGTGTCGAAGTTCTTTTTTATCGATATATCGCTCGGGGTCGAAGTCGTTCACCAATCCGGCGATTTTGCAGGGATAGTCGGATGTATCAAAGCGATCGATCTCGCGAATACCGGATTTGCCAGACAGCAGGCTATCCCAAAAGGTAGGGACGTCGTTGCCGACTGGAGAGACCACACCTAGCCCTGTCACAACCACGCGTCGTGCCATGCATTCACCCCCTTACATAGCAGAAAGCCCCGGCTCGCGCACGGGACTATGCCAAACATCAGCTTGATTATCCCTGGTGCTCCGTGATGTATGTAACTACATCGCCCACGGTGCTGATTTTTTCAGCGTCTTCATCAGAGATTTCCAAGTCAAACTCGTCTTCCAACTCCATAATCAGCTCGACGATATCGAGAGAATCTGCACCGAGGTCGTCTTTAAAGGTAGCGTCCAGTGTCACCTTATCTTCATCGACGCTGAGTCGGTCGACAATAATCTTTTTTACGCGTTCAAACACATCGTTTGCCATCGTCTCACCTCCTTTTGCAGTATACTACATGACCATGCCGCCGTCGACAGCTAGTACTTGACCCGTTATATAACGCGCCTTATCCGATGCCAAAAACACAACGGCATTTGCAACGTCCTCGGGCGTACCTCTGCGCGCGAGCGGAATGTGTTGAAGCAAAGCATCCAGAGCGTCCGCGCCGAGCGCCGCGGTCATGTCCGTTTCAATGTATCCCGGCGCAATCGCGTTCACCGTAATGTTGCGGGGCGCTAGTTCCTTCGCAGAGGCTTTGGTTAAACCGACGAGCCCCGCCTTGGCGGAAGCATAATTGACCTGCCCCGCGTTGCCCATAAGACCGACGACAGAGGTGATGTTGATAATGGTTCCAGAGCGCTGTTTCATCATCGGTCGCGCAACCTGACGAGTCATATAGAATGCCCCGCGCAGGTTGGTATTGACCACGTCATTCCAATCGTCGTCCTTCATCCGCATCAACAAACCATCGCGCGTAATCCCAGCATTATTGATGAGTATATCCACTCGCCCAAACGCTTCGAGCGCAGTGTCGACCAATTTGGCCGCCTCTTCACTTTGACTTACATCGGCCTTTACCACGAGTGCCCGAACACCGCGTTCAGCGACGAGATCGGCCGTTTGTGCAGCCGCTTCTGCGCTGCCCAAGTAGTTGACAACCACATGGTGTCCGGCGTCTGCCAGCGCGATCGCAATGGCTCGTCCGATGCCCCGTGACGCTCCTGTGACAATGGCAACTTTTTGCTCGCTCACGCTTCTTCGCCTCCGCTCGTCATACGTGTGCAAACCGCGTCGAGCGTGGCGGGATCTTCCGCGTGCAAGGTCTCGAGCGACTTGTCTATTTTGCGCACCAACCCAGACAGCACGGTTCCTGGTCCCAATTCGATCACGATGTCGACGCCGAGGCGGCGCATTGCCAGAACGCCATCCCACCAGCGCACCGGCGTGTATAGCTGTCGTTTCAAAGCCTCGCGCAAATCGGCTGCCGTTGTCCGAGGATGTCCGTCGACATTGGCGACAACGGGTACCTTTGCATCATGGATTTCGGTGCTGTCCAAAAGTTCTCCTAACGCGTCCGCTGCAGGCCGCATTAAGCTGCAATGAAATGGCCCGCTCACCGCCAACGGCAAGACCCGCTTGGCACCGCTCGCCTTGGCGAGTTCGGAGGCCCTGGCGATTGCAGCCGTGGTGCCGGAAATGACGATTTGTCCGGGGCAATTGACATTGGCCAACTCGACGACTTCCCCTGTTTCCTCCGCCGCTTGTGAACACGCGGCCGCAAGCGACTCTTCGTCAAGGCCAAGCACGGCAGACATCGTGCCGTGACCCGCGGGAAGAGCCTCGTCCATCATTCGTCCACGTTGATAGACTAGACGTACCGCATCCTGAAACGAGATGGCGTCGGCCGCGACCAGGGCGCTATATTCACCAAGGCTGTGCCCAGCAACAGCCACCGGCTGGATATCCACACGCTCGGCGAGCACCCGCAACACCGCAACACTCATCGTCAACAAAGCCGGTTGCGTGTTATAGGTCAACTTTAATTCGTCATCGGGTCCGGACAAAATCAACTTGGTGAGGTTCATATTCAGCACGTCGTCGGCTTCCTCAAAGACCGCTCGCGCAACTGGATAATGATCGATAAGCGCCTGACCCATACCTACGTACTGCGCACCTTGGCCGGGAAACACATACGCTACGTTCATCGTTCAACATCTCCATACTGATGATCTGGCACCGAAATACGAGCGTTGCGCTCCTCCATTGCGGTGGAAAGCTTACTCAGCAGGTCATTTGCAATAAACTTGCGGGCTTGCGACAAAGCCATAAACCAAGCACGTGGATTACTGCTTCCATGCGCTTTGATGCAGCCGCCATTGACTCCTAGAAAAGGCGCACCGCCATGCTCAGCCCAATCGTAACGATTGCGTAAAGAACGTAATCTGCCACCCACCAACATGGCGCCTAAACGCGACGTCAAATTGCTCGTCAGCGCTTCACGAATGCCTGAGAACAGACCGATGCCGATGCCCTCGGCCAGTTTGAGCACGACATTCCCGACAAAGCCGTCACATACCACGACATCAGCACACCCTGCCATCATCTCCCGCGCTTCTACGTTGCCAATAAAATGAAGTTGGGATTGTGAAAGCAGAGTGAACGTCTGTTTGACCACCGCGTTCCCCTTTGAATCCTCTGTTCCCACGTTCAATAACCCGATCCGCGGGTTCTCGATATCGAGAACGTGTTTTACATATGCGTCTGCCATGTACGCATAGGTCAACAGATTTTCGGCTGACGCATCCATCGTCGCACCCGCATCGAGCAGGAGGACTCCTTTACCGTCAAATGTTGGAAGAATCGGAGCCAAAGCAGGGCGCTCCACGCCCGGCAAACGACCAATAACGAGCATACCTGCCGCCATGATGGCCCCTGTGTTGCCAGCGGAAACCATGACGTCGGCTTCGCCGTTTGCCACCATTTGCGCTGCCATGACCAACGACGAATCCGGCTTGCGGCGCACAGCGCGAACAGGTTCCTCTTCCCCCGCGATGACGACGTCGGTGTGCCTAACTGTCACGTTCGCAGGAAAGCGTCCCTTCGCCAGTTCAACAATTCTCTGTTCATCGCCAACGACAATAAAGCGCGTGTCGGAGAATGCGGCAGCCGCCTCGCAGATCCCTTCCACGGGAGCAACCGGAGCGTAATCGCCACCCATTGCATCCACGACAATCGTGATCACTCGGCATCCCCCTCATCCATGAACTGCGCCCCTAGGTTTGACGGGTCCTTGTGCACCCAGATTACCCCTTGTACCGCAACCTCCCCGTGGACGTGACTGACCGCTCGGCAGCGAACGATATCCCCATGCTCTCCGATCACGTCGACGCGCGCACGCACCGTCTCACCAAGGTGCACAGGCCGTGCAAAACGCAATTCGGTCTTGGCAGTCACGGCAATATCAGCGTCCATCAGGGCGATGGCCAGCGAGTTAATTTGTGAAAACAACACATGTCCACGAACAATATTGGTTCTCCGGAATACGTGAGCGGGTTGAATGGTCAACTCCGATTCGGCATACCGGTTCAACTCAAGCTTAATTAGCCGCCCGACCAAATCCTGTTCGTCGAGCGACCGCAAATCATCCTGTCGGTCCGACGCCATCCGGCGAATTCTCTCTCGAACTTCGGGAATGTGAAGCGCACTGCGATCCAACCGGATGGTTGCGACGCTGACGCCGAACTGTTCCGCCAACTGCTCGTCGGTTGCAAACGGATTTTGTTCGAGAAGTGCGACAAGCGCGTACCGGCGCTCGGATTTCTTCAGAATGAATACCCTCTTTCAACGCATGCTCAAGTCTCTGCTGAAGCAGAGACAGAATACCACCTAATCATATATTGATTTTATGGACCAGTCTATGATCCATGTCCCTAAACCTATGTACTGATATACGATTCGACATACTTGGCAAGAGACAAAAGGGCTGTCCTTTGTGCGCGTCGAGATCCTGCGCCCGCTAGGACAGCCCTTTTTCCTGCTCAAACTTATTTCACCGCGAGAACAGTCCGCCCTTTATACGTACCGCAGTTTTTGCACGCATGGTGCGGAAGCTTGTACTCTCCACACTGCGGACAAGTGACCAGCGTTGGTTTTTCAAGCTTGAAGTGCGTTCGACGCAGCCGTTTTCTGGTTTTCGAAGTACGATGTTGTTGAACCGCCACACAGGACACCCCCTTTACAGACTACCGCAAGTTATCTTACTCCGAAGGGCCGTCGGAAAGCAACCCCTTGAGCGCTTCCAACCTCGGATCGATGGTATGGGTATCACAGCTACAATCCCGCTCATTCCGATTACAGCCACAGACCGGACACAAACCTCGACACGTTTCGCTGCACAAGGGACGCTCATCAATCGCCAAAAACATCGCTTGTTCGAGCTCTGGCGTCAAATCGATTTCATCATCCGCAACCTGTCGAATCTCGTCGTCGACCGAATCGGCAGAAAGCGTGTAAGTTTCATGCAACGGCGCTTCCAAGGGTCGTGCAAAGCTGCCAAGGCATCGGCTGCAGCGGTAATGAACCACAGTGCGCAGACAACCGTCCACCTCGATCAAGGGCTGCCGATAGGTTGCATGGACGCTTACATGGACATCGTCCACCGCCTCAATATCGACGACCAACTCTGCGACGCGCGGCAGCGAGACGACTTCTGCCACGTCGATTTGTCCCTCTCGCTTTAATTCCTGAACGTCGATTTTCATCGTAACCGTATCCCCTTCCCGCCGCGCCATTGGCGAAAGCTTCATCGCTTTTATGAAAATAACGCCTGCGCCTGGCGAATGGCCTGCCAAATCGCGTCCATCTGCTCCATCGTCGCCCGATAACCGATGTCAATGGCTTCGCTGGCGCGACCAAATTGCGACGTACCAATATGAGCGACATCAGGAACAATATTGACCGTCGCTAACTGCGTTCGATGTGCATACACCTCGTCTTGCATCAGTCCCAAACTTTGCACGATCACGTCCAGCATGGACGTCGGCACAGTGCCAACAGGCGTGTACGATACGTCGACGCCAATCACGACATCGACCCCCAAATCCCACGCTGCTTGGACTGGCACGCGTTCGATGACGCCGCCATCGACATAAACCGCTCCTTCGCGAACGACGGGCACAAACACTCCCGGGATCGAAATGCTCGCACGAATGGCGTCGGCAATAAGTCCGGTGCGAAAGACGACCAACTTGCGAGCAACCAAGTCCGTAGCGACGATGGCGAGAGGAATCTGAGTGTCGGCAAAGGTGCCCTGGCGCGTCATGAGCGCGACCACCTCGTGCACTTTGTCCCCCTGAATCAACCCCATCTTCGGCACCGTAAAGTCGATCCAATGCCGCCGGCGCAGTCCAGTTGCCAAGGCTCGCAACATGTTCGGGCCGACGCCCATCGCATAGACGCCTCCAACCAAAGCTCCCATGCTGGATCCGGTCACTGCATGAATAGGTACCCCACTATCGGTCAAAGCCGCAATCACTCCGATGTGTGCAAAACCTTTTGCGCCGCCAGATCCTAAGGCCAAGCCTACGCGGACATCCGCCACAAGTATTGCCCCCTCAGAGCGACACGTGTTCCAGTAGCGCCTTAGCTACGCGCGGCGTGACAAATTGGGAGACGTCGCCGCCGTGCAATGCGACATCTTTAACCAACGAAGAACTGACAAACCCATAGACCGAAGAAGTTGGTATGAATACGATCCGCAGGTCTTCAGCCAGCGACCGATTGACGTGTGCCATCGCCAGCTCCGCTTGGAAGTCCAATTCATTGCGGACACCGCGGACGACACATGCGAACGATTCCCGCCGATAATAATCTACGAGCAAACCCTCGAAGGAATCCACGCGAACATTGTCTATTGAAGAAACCGCGTCGCGGATCAGATCCATACGCGTCGCCACATCGAACCATGGCCGTTTGTTCGGATTGTGCAGCACGCTGACAACCAATTCATCAAACAAGGTCGCGGCCTGTACAACCACATCCAAGTGGCCGCGTGTAAACGGATCAAAGGTACCTGGGTACACCGCCTTACGCATGGTCATCCCCTTTATCCCTGTTGCCAAGGACAGGTTCATACAGAGCGATGGCAATGTCGCCATACACCCTATACTTCACCTTGGCAAAATCGTTGATTACGTCCGGCAGTTCCATCTCCTTAGGAAGTTCACAGACAACGCCACCGATGATGCGATCCGCCGGCAAAGCCTCTAAAACCGGCTGCCATAGGCGCTCTGCATATGGCGGATCGACAAATACATACGCCAAGGTGTCGCCCATGTTGTACAACTGCTCGATAGCTTGCCGCCAGTGCGATTGCCATAGTTCAGCTTGTGCAAGACCTTGCACTCGCATCAGATTGTCGCGAATCGTCCGCAAGGCCCGGCCGTCGCGATCGACAAAGATGGCTCGCTCTGCCCCCCGGCTCAAAGCCTCAATCCCCAATGCACCAGAGCCGGCAAACAAATCGACCACAACCCCCGAAAGGCTGTGCGGAATTAAATTGAACATCGACTCCTTTACCCTGTCGGTCGTCGGCCTCGTCGCCGCCCCTTTGGGCGCAACTAAAGGCATACTTCTCCACTTTCCTGCGATCACGCGCACTTGCCGAGCACCACCTGTCACCGCAATGACGGCTCTCCAACCATATGTGTACGTTCAAAGTACCATATCCGTTTGTCGGCACCAAATCCTGCAGCGATACACCGCCTCTGGTATAACTTCCAATCGCGTGGTCGAGAATAGAAACATCAACGGCGACAGCTGTTGTAGGCAACCGTGTGCGAAGAGGCAATCCCCATCCACTCTTCCTCCGGTTTCTCCTCTCCCAGAATGTGTCGGCTAGCCTGACACCAGAAAACCTCACGCGTACCCGGGCGTGAGGTTTTTCTGTTCCTGGGCACCATCGCCATCCCAGCCACCATCCCGGACGGCGTAGTATAATGCTCCAAAGGCCACTTAGACTAACCTCATGGCAAAAGGAGCAGTGTTCATGACCCAAGAGCAGTCGCCCCATAGCGTCGTTCAGCTGCGCACCGCACTCGCGACCTCATCGCAGACCGCCGCTGCAATCGTTGCTGAATACCTGCAGAGGATCGCACAGCAAAACGAAACCTTGCGGGCCTATCTACACGTTTGCACCGAGCAGGCAGAACGCCACGCCATCGCCCTAGATGGTCTGGCCAGCGGCTATCCGGAAGCCCTCGGACCGCTTGCGGGTGTGCCAGTTTCGATTAAAGACCTGATTGATACCACGTTTGCGCCAACGACGTACGGCCAAGCGAAATATCAAGGACATGTGCCAAAAGCGACCGCAGTCTGTGTACAAAGGCTGCAGAGTGCACACGCCATCATCATGGGCAAGGCCCACCTCCATGAATTTGCCTTTGGCGTAACCAATGAGAATCCTCATTTTGGCCCTGCGCGCAACCCGTTCAATCCATCTCGTATCACCGGCGGATCGAGCGGCGGCAGTGCCGCATCCGTGGCAGCCGGCATGGCGCTCGTCAGCGTCGGCACCGACACGGGAGGTAGTGTTCGTATTCCGGCAGCGATGACCGGCGTGGTCGGTTTTAAACCGACCTTCGGCGCTATCCCCACAGATGGTGTTTATCCGCTTGCACCTTCGCTTGACCACGTGGGCTCTTTTGCCACGTCTGTGCTCGACGCGGCGCGTACGGCGGAGGTCATGGCGGGCCTTGCCCCGGGAACATGGAGCCAAGTAGATGCACAGGCTGGCACGGTACACCCCATCCGGGCCGGACTGGTGCAATCCCTCGTTGACGCCTACGCATCCGAAGACGTCTCTGAATGGTTCACCGCCATCTGCACACGACTTTCTCGCGAAAGAGTCGTGGCTGTAGTTGGTTCTGTGCCTGTCGATGGCGAGGAAATCGCCATTCATCAAGGTAACATTCTGGGCGCCGAAGCTTATTCGACGCATGCGCGGGCACTGGCAAACCATGCAGCCGATTACGGCTCTGACGTCGCAGCCAGACTGCAGGCAGGCCGTGACGTGGCGGCGGCAGACTATATCGCAAGCCTGACATTCCAACGAGCCTTCCGTACAACTATGGATGGTTTTCTCCAACAATATGACTGCTTGCTATTGCCCACTGTTCCTGTTCCCGCACCCCCACTCGGTGCAGAGACCGTGACGGTACGAGGTAAATCAGAAGCAGTGCGGCCGCTTTTAACTCGCTTCACCAATCCGTGGAACCTTTCTGGGCTACCCGCTATCTCGATACCAGCCGGCACCGTGGATGGTTTGCCTATGGGCTTGCAAATCATAGGGCCACGCGGACAAGACGCAAAGCTCATCCACATGGCCCATATCATCGAAACTGCACTGAAAAACGTGTTATGATCTTTCTCGCATAGGCTCAGCGGGTGCTCGATTGGACAGCGCCCGCCAACACGCCATACATCTCGCATACCCGGTGATAATGGCCAAGCAACTGCTTGCTTGGTCCCTCCCAGTCGAGCGACCGGGCGATCTGAAGGCCCCGCTCGCGCACAGCACTACGCTTGCCCTCGTCGGACATGACCGTCTTCACTGTTTCGATCATCTCGTCTGTCGAATTCGGATTAAAAATAAACCCAGCTCGTCCATCCTCCAGGACCTCGCGCGTCGGAGGGCTATCCGCCGCGAGAATCGGTAACCCCGTTGCCATCGCCTCAAATAAGACCAAGCCCAGCGTCTCGGTAGTCGATGGAAAGAGAAATGCATCTGCGGAGGCATAGGCCTGCGCAAGCTCTTCGCCATGCATGTATCCCGTAAAATGAGCCTTCGTCCCCGCAAAAATACGTTCCAACTCAGGGCGGTGCGGCCCATCCCCGACGATCGCCAGATGTAAATTGGGAATGGCATCCATGCACGGCCGAATGCGCTCAATATTCTTTTCCGAAGCCAAACGGCCGACGTACAGAAGCACTGGATCATCTGGCCCAGCCTTTGGAGCTAGGCGTTTACGCATTGCCTCACTGCGCCGCGCCCGTTGATAGAGGTCGACATCCACACCACGTTCCCACAGTTCGAGATTCTGGAACCCGTGCTTCTCAAGCTCGCGCAACGTAGCACGCGAAGTGGCCAGATTCAACTGTGCCCGATTATGTAAGGTTCGGAAATACCACCAAAGTGCAGGTTCCAGGAAATCGAGCTTATAGTGATGAGCATATGCTGGTACATTGGTGTGATAGGACGCAATGAGGGGCAAATGGAAGCGCCAAGCGTAGTAAATCCCACCTATACCCAGAAATGCAGGATTGACGACGTGAATCAGATCCGGGCGAAACGCCTTGACCTTGCGCCCAATTCGTGGTAAGGGCAAGGCGTACCGCTTTTCCGGATAGAGGATGAATGGCATCGCAGGAATGCCAACGATGGTTGCGGAGGCGTACTCCCGCGGCGATCCAGACGGCGCGAACAGCAGCACCTCGTGACCTTCTCGCTCCAGATAACGCAATGTGGCGCATAGGCGCGTGACGATCCCGTCGGTCGACGGCAGGAACGTCTCCGTAAACATCGCAATCCTCATGGCTATAGGTTACCTCCAGGTCGCATTCGGACGAATGACATTGAAATCAACACGCTCGCGATAGCGTTGTGCGGTCTCGATCAACTCGCGAATCAATTCATCAGACAACAGGTGTGGTTGCAGTCCGAGATCGAGCAACTTGGTGTGCACCGCATGATAATAGTGCTCTTCCTTCTCGACGCGCGGATTCGGCAGGTGTGCAATCTTAGCGTCAAGCCCCATCTCACCGGCGACACGCTGTACGCGTTCCGCTAATTCGAGTACCGAGAACTGCTCGGTGAACTGGTTAAAGACGCGGAATTCACCGCGATCCGCAGGATGTAACGCGGCGAGTTCAATACATTGTAAAGTGTCGCGAATATCGAGAAACGCACGCGTCTGACCGCCTTTTCCATAAACGGTCAAATCGTGACCGACGGCCGCTTGGATACAAAACCGGTTCAACGCTGTGCCAAACACGCCATCGTAATCGATGCGATTATACAATTGCTCGTCCCGTTTGGTCTCGGCTGTCCACAATCCGTAGACAACACCTTGGTTCAAGTCGGTAGCACGAATGCCCCACGAGCGGCACGTAAACATGATGTTGTGGCTGTCATGCACCTTGGACAAGTGGTAGAACGAAAACGGCTGTTTCGGATACGGAAGCACGTCCTCGCGACCCTTGTGCTGGATGCGGATGTAACCTTCTTCGATGTCGATGTTCGGCGTCCCGTATTCACCCATTGTACCCAGCTTAATCAGGTGGCAATCAGGTGTATTCTCCTTCATTGCGAACAGCACATTCAGCGTTCCAACCACATTGTTAACCTGGGTGAACACAGCGTGTTCGCGATCAATCATCGAGTACGGGGCAGATCTTTGTTCAGCGAAATGAACAAATGCCTCCGGTTGAAAGTCTCGAAAAACATGCTCGACAAATTCGTAGTTCTGCAAGTCGCCGAAGTAGAACTTGATGTCTTTGCCGGAAAGCTGCTTCCATGCAGCCAGGCGCTCTTCCATCGTAGCAATGGGCGTTAACGACTGTGTCCCGAGTTCTTTATCCCATTCGCGACGAACGCAGTTGTCCACGATGGCAACCTCGTGCCCCCGCTCGGAAAAGTGCAGGGCCGTAGGCCACCCACAGAATCCGTCACCGCCGGCAATTATAATTTTCACGTTGATCATTCACCCCAACATTCAGTTAGACGCAAATCACTTCTCTACCAATGTACAAGTTTTCAGCATGCCCGGCAAGTATACGGGGAAGGGAGGCTGTGACGCAAGTGTTGATTTATCGCTTTTACCTTTGGCACAGCCCAATTGTCTGTCCCATCCGAACACTGTCCCCGAATTGTACCGTCCACTCTACGCGAGCATCCGCAGGAAAAAGCACAATCACTGTGGATCCGAGTGCAAAGTAACCGAGTTCGTCTCCCTGCTGAAAACAAGTCGGCGCGCCTAGACGAAGTGAACCGCGCCTATGCCCATCTGTTTCTGCATAGTGCAAACATATGGTACGTACTCCAGCCGCCCCTACCATAACGAGAGCAAACCTGCCGATGGGCGATTGAAAATATGTAATTGTTCGCTCGTTTTTAACGAATAATTGATCAATGTGTGCCACCGATAATGCATTGACAGGAAAAAGAGTGCCAGGAACATGCACGAGGCACTCAGGGACGCAATCAAGCGGTGCATGTACCCGATGATAATCTTTAGGGCTCAAATATATCGTCGCGTACTGGCCATCGACAAAATCTGCGGCCGATTCTTCATCCTGCAGTAAGTCCACTAGGCTGTAGGGACGACCTTTCACCTGCAGGAGTTGCTTGTCGGATAGCCTTCCAATCTCGCTGACACAGCCATCGACAGGGGAAATGACACCTTCCTCAATCGGTCTTGTGCCAGTCTTCAGCGGGCGGGCGAAAAAATCGCCCAAGCAGGCAAACTCCGACAAGGCACAAGACAAATCGTCGAGATCGACATTGTAATGACGAACAAACCACGGAATGGCACGACGGCTTAACCGGGTTCGCACAAACCACCTTACGCATGCGGTATACGTTCGCTTCGGAAATGCGTACAATGCCGCTTTCACAATATGGATACGCCATCACCCTTCATCATGTCGTCGCCAATTCCTATTGTAGACACTTCACTGCCAAAAGAAAAAGAGCCAGCCGACCATTCGGCTAGCCCTTCTTCTTGTGACTCAACGATTAGCGGCCTGCGAGCTGTTGCTCCGCGAATGCCACCAAACGCTTCGTGATTTCACCACCGACCGAACCGTTCTGACGAGCGGTCGTTTCGGCACCGAGTTGCACGCCGAATTCGGAAGCGATTTCGTACTTCATCTGGTCGAGTGCACGGCTTGCGCTTGCAATCAAGACTTCGTTGCTGCCGCTTTGATTCGCCATGATGTGTTCACCTCCTCTTGCGTGGTACACCTAGTATGTTCGACAAGGGAGGTTTTATAATTGCCACTTACGCCCAACGACTTAATCGCGATAGACCGTTTCCTCAACGGGCACCTGAACAGCTTCCCTCAGCGCTTCAGTCGCGGGCGAGTACCAAAACGAGTCAGATGCTAGCAACTGTGCTGCCTCATCGCGCGCCACCGACATGATCCGCTGGTCTTGAACGATATCGCCGACGGCAAACTGTGGTAAACCACTCTGGCGAATGCCTAAAAACTCACCCGGTCCGCGCAATTCCAAATCGCGCTCCGCAATGCGAAAACCGTCCTGGGTATCCAGCATCGTCTGAATTCGCGCATGCGCCGTTTCGTTGTTCGCTTCGCTGAGCAAAATACAATAGCTCTTATGGGATCCACGTCCAACGCGGCCACGCAACTGATGAAGCTGTGCCAAGCCAAACCTCTCCGCATTGTAGATAGCGATGACCGTAGCGTTTTTTACATCAATGCCAACCTCGATCACTGTGGTTGCAACAAGTGCATCGATCTCTCCGTCACGAAACGCCCGCATGATCCTATCCTTTTCATCGGCAGCCATTTTTCCATGTAAAAGACCCAGTCGAAATCCCACCAACTCCTCGCTTAGCTTGTCGAATACATCGAGCAAAGCAGTAAAATCCACGGTCTCCGACTGCTCGATAGCTGGCGTTACAATATACGCCTGACGGCCAGCAGCCAGTTCCCGCCGGATGAAGCGAATAGCCTGTGCTTCTTGATGCTTGGAAAGCGCGATTGTCTCAATCGGCTGACGGCCTTTCGGCAGCTCGTCCAACAATGACACATCCATGTCACCGTACACAGCCAATGCCAATGTACGTGGAATAGGTGTCGCCGAAAGCATCAAAACGTCCGGGGAAGTCCCTTTACTGCGCAGGGCAGAGCGTTGCGATACGCCAAACCTGTGTTGCTCGTCGGTCGCGATAAGACCTAAATTGCAAAACGTAACATCCTCTGTAAGTAAAGCGTGTGTGCCAACAACCAGATGGATTGCACCGCACGCCAAACCTTCAAGAATCTCTCGTCGCGCCTTGCTTCCGACAGATCCGGTTAACAATCCGATGGACATACCTGCGCTTGAAAGCACGCGTTCAGCCTCTCGCGCATGTTGTTCCGCCAAGATTTCTGTCGGTGCCATCAGGGCAGCCTGAAAACCAGCCAAGTAGGCAGCGTAACACGCGAACAGCGCAACCCATGTTTTACCTGACCCAACATCACCTTGTACCAATCGCGCCATGGCACGGTCGGCCTGGAGATCATGAAGAATATCCATACACGCTCGTCTTTGCGCATTTGTGAGCGGCGCAGGAAGGAAACCGGCGAAGCGGTCGACAGCATCATCAGGTACGCACCGTGCAACGCCGGCGGATTCCTTACGGTGCATGCGAAACCAATGTAGTTGGATTTGAAACAACAGAAACTCTTCAAATGCTAAGCACCGTCGAGCTTGTCTCAAATCTTCGGCCGAACGAGGACGATGCATGGCGACGACCGCATCGCGGTGATTCCATAGCCTATATTTCTTTGCCAAAGAATAGGGTAGGACATCCGGTAACTGGTCGGCATGCAAATCTATGGCCTTACCAATCAACTGGTGGATTTGGCGCGATCCGATTTCCTTATTGACTCGATAGACAGGTAGCAAGCCGTTGGCGCCGCCCCGCGGTTCCGCGACATCAAACGATGTTTCGGCAGCGACGATGCGCTGTGTTTTCGCATCCCATCGGCCCGTGACGATGAGCAAGCGCCCATCCGTAAGACGCGACTTAAGGTAATGTTGTGAAAACCATGTACATAGGACAAGATGTTGACCGTCCACGCGCAAACGCGCGGTCAACATCGACTTAGGGCCACGCCAACGCACAATGGCGTTGCCGCTGACAACAGCTCTTACCGTGACCCGCGCACCGTCCTGCCACTCGGCAAGCGGTCGAATTTGCCGATCTTCGTATCGGAATGGAAAATAATGCAACAAATCGTGAATTGAATGAATGCCAAGAGCCGCCAAGGCATGTTCCTTGGCGGGTCCCACTCCTGGCAAGCCACGCACGCTCTGCTGTTTCAGATTCAAACCCGGCCACTCCACAACGAAAGCTTAAAATTTAACGCCTTGCACGTAGATCTGAATATTTGGCGTCTCAATTCCTGCGGTTTCAGACAATACATACTCGACCTTCTGCCGAACCCGCTGTGCAGTTTCATAAATGTTGACGCCATACTGCACAATGATAAACAGCTCCACCTGGACGTCTTCATTTCCTACAATTCGCACTTCCACACCGCGTCCTGGATTCTCACGCCCAAACACTTCGGTGAGCCTATCTACCACCTGGCGACGCGATGCCATACCAGCAAGCCCATCGCACTCGATGGCCGCGAGCCCTGCCGTGGTGGCGATTACGTCCTCAGACACCGCAATCGTCCCGTATTGGGTATCAAACGTTTTTGGCATGGAACCCCTCCGCTCTCGGCGCTTATTTTCCTCATTGTACTATAAACGGATTCGTCCCCGGAAGGATGGTTGCGGGATCCGGGACGATATGCTAAGCTAGGCAGGGTCATTTTCGCCAAGCATGTCAGCGCATGTGCTTGAATTACGGATACAGGCCTGGTGAAGGAGGTGTTCGCATGGCAAGACGGTGTGAAATTTGCGGACGCGGACCCCAAGTTGGCAACAAGGTCAGCCACTCGCACATTTTGACCAAGCGTCGCTGGCTTCCAAATCTGCAAGTGGTACGCGCGAACGTCGGTGGAACGACCAAGCGCATCCGCGTTTGTACGCGTTGCCTGAAGGCGGGCAAAGTAACGCGCGCCGTATAACCTTGAACATGAGAAAAAAGCACCTGCGAACAGGTGCTTTTTTCATGCTATGAAATTGCGCTGATGACCCACTGATGTACAGAAAGAATTCAAGAATCCTTGGTGAAGGTACCCAATACCGCTTTGACGATTCCACCTAAAAACCGCGGCAGCTTGATCGTGTAAACTTTCAAGACCACTTCCCCCCTCGTGCAACCAGCGCAACATCATCCGAGCGAGTCTGACTGCCGCAAGTCCCGCTCTGCCGCTGGGCATAGGCCTGTGTCGCTAGCTATGTATATGCGCATTCTGTCGAAATGTGCCAGGACGAGCCTAAAAACCGGCGTAGCGGCTCACTTACATCGCCAAGGCCTTTGTCAGCCGTGCAACCGCATCCGTACGATCCGAATGGTCAAACACCGCCGACCCTGCAACAAACACGTTTGCTCCCGCTTCGTAGACCTCTCGTATCGTTTGCTCATTGATGCCCCCATCCACTTCGATGAGAACGTCGCCACGCCCCAATTCAACCAATTGTCGCCGGGCCGAGGCAACTTTCGAGACCGTCGCAGGAATCAGAGTCTGCCCGCCGAACCCCGGATTCACCGTCATGATCAGCAACAGGTCCATCTCACCCACCAAGTATGGAAGGCTGTCGAGTCCTGTTCCAGGATTGATTGCCAATCCCGCCCGCAGTCCAGAACTTCGAATCATCTGTAAAGCCCGATGTGGGTGATGAGTCGCCTCTTGGTGAATGGTGATGACGTCTGCACCGGCTTCTACGAAAGATGGAATCATCGACTCAGGCTTTTCGATCATGAGATGTACGTCAAGAGTACAACGAAACCGGCGCCGCAACGCGGACACGACGAGAGGACCCATAGTGATGTTCGGCACAAAGTGACCATCCATCACATCGATATGTATCCAGTCACATCCCGCGTCGACGACGGACGCTACTTCCTTCTCCAAACACCCAAAATCCGCTGACAGAATCGATGGCGCAATCTTGGTGACATTCATGAATACTCGTTCAGCTCCTGTTCGCGAATCTCGTGGTACAGTTGGCGATACGACGCATAGCGCGACAGAGCGATTTGCGATCGCTCCACTGCATCCTTGACGCCGCATCCTTCTTCGTCTAGGTGTAAACATCCACGATAACCACACGCTTGCGCCGGCTCGGTAAAATCCAAAAAATACTCGCGCAAATCGCGCGACGCAAGTTCAAGTTGCAATTGACTGAATCCCGGCGCATCCGCCACCCAGCTCTCCGCGTCCATTTGAAATAGTTCAACATGGCGAGTCGTCTGCTTGCCGCGGCCAATCTTCTCACTGACTTCACCTGTTTGCAAATGTAAACCGGGCAACAAGGCGTTCGCTAAGGTTGACTTGCCTGCGCCAGAAGGTCCCGCAAAGACACTTATGCGACCTTTTAAACGAGCGCGGATCTGCGCGACGCCAGAGCCAAATTTGGCCGCAATAGCGTACGTTTCATAGCCGATGCCGCGATAGAGTTTAACGATTTCCTCGGCGCGTTCGGATACAACAAGATCGGACTTCGTCAGCACAACTGTCGGCTCGACGCCTGCCAGAGCGGCGGCGACGAGCGTCTTGTCAAGCATGTATAGGTTTAAATCAGGCGTGACGAAGGAACAAGCCACGACGACGTGGTCGACGTTGGCGATGGGCGGTCGCACCAACTCGGTCGTGCGCGGAAGGACCTCGCCAATCACACCCTCGTTGTTACCGATCGGCTCATAGAGGACCTTGTCGCCGACAAGTACCGTCGTGCCACGCTTTTTGAACACACCGCGCGCGCGACAGCGACGAACTTTTTCACCGTCTTGAACATCGAAGAAACCACTGATAGCCCGAATCACGCGTCCTTCCGCCACAATGCCCTCCTCATTATCCCTGAACAGGGTAGTCTCGAACCAGTTGCCCGTTCTCGTACACTTTGACGTCGCCTTTTTCACCAGGCGTCAGATAGAGTACTTCCTGCCACGAGGTGTGTCGACGAATCCGCTGATTGACAACCACTTGCCCAGTTCCACGCGCGTCGTCGATCATGATTTCCACGTCAGTCGGTGGGCCTTTCGGCGGATCGACGGTCACCTGCACACTGTGCGGCTGCTCGTCTGAAGCGTTCGCCACAGCGTTGTTGGTGGGAGGTGTTGTCGCATTGCCATCACCGTTGCCTACAGAATTTCCAACACCATTTCCAAACTCTGTATCATTGCCAGTGCCATTCGTACCTCCAGAGTTTCCTGTGAGGTTCCCACCCGCTCCCTGATCCGAGCCGTTCGAGTTCGAGGTGCTATTATCCGGTGCAACAGATGGATTGCTGACGACGTACATATTGATGGTCGATCCCGCAGGTACAGAATCCCCCTCAATATACGGGTACACATATGACACCAGCGGATCCTGATTTACCAGATTGCTTGGCGTTACACTTCCGACAGTCAGCCCGGCGGCTTGAATCGCCGCTTCCGCCTGCTGTAGTGGCAAGCCAACTAGTTTCGGCACCGTGACATATTTCTCCTCGCTCACGGTGAGGGTGATTTTTGCATTTAAAGGTACCGAAGTTCCGGCTGGCGGATTGCTCGAGATGACTTGACCCGTTGGCACCGTCGTGCTCTGTTCCGTCTGCTCCGTGATGTTGTTCGCCGAAAATCCAGCACTGATGAGCGATTGCTTTGCTTGATCGAACGGTTCATTGGTCACGTCTGGCATGGCCACTTTCGGCGCGCCTTGACTTACATAAAGGGTAATATCCCGCGTCTTTTTGACCTGTGTCCGTCCAGGTGGCGATTGTTCATAGACGATCCCTTTCGCTTCGTGCAAATTCGGCTCGAGCTTTTCAACGATTTGATTTCGCGAAAAACCCACCGCTTCTAGCGCAGAGACCGCTTTTGCCGCGGGTTTACCAACGACAGAAGGCACTTCTACGTTCGGCACTGTCATCAAGTTTGTAACCAAGACGATAGCGGCGTAACCGCCAAGACCGAGCGCAGCGACAGCTAATACCGCGATACCAGTCACCATGCCGATCCGCTTCCAGCGCGGCATCTTGGGCTTTGACTCCTGTGTCCCGGCGTTCGCCAGCTTGTCGCCCATATGCTCCCCCATTGCCGGTATCACGATGGTCTTGTCATCGCAGTCAAGCGCTGGCTCAAACTTAGGGACATTTGGATGTTCCAAAGCCGTATCGAGATCGGCTTTGACTGCAGCCATATTGTCATATCGGCCTTCCGGAGCTTTTACCAGACAGCGAAGAATGATATTTTCCACACTCTGTGGAATCGATTTATTCAAGTCCCGCGGTTCGACAAACGGCTCACGCAGGTGTTTTAAAGCGACGCTGACCGGGGAATTCCCGTCAAATGGAAGTTTACCCGTCAACATCTCATACATCACAATTCCCAGGGAATAAATATCGCTCTTTGCCGTGGTCGGCGCGCCTCGAGCCTGTTCCGGTGAAAAGTAATGCACGGACCCTAAGACCGACGTAGCCTGTCTGTCTGCGATTGTGTGCCCGGTCGCTGCACGCGCAATACCGAAATCAGCCACCTTGACTTGCCCGTGGCGGTTCAACAGGATATTGTGAGGCTTGATATCGCGGTGGATGACGTGCAAATCGTGCGCATGTTGCAATGCAGAGCAAATCTGCTTGCTGATATCGATGACCTCGTCCACCGGCAATGGCGCCCGCTCGATAATCACGTCCTTCAGTGTCGGTCCATCGACGTACTCCATGACGATGTACTGCTCGCCTTCCGAGATACCCACGTCGTACACGTTGACGATATTTGGATGCGATAGCCGCCCTGCCGCTTGCGCCTCTTGCCGAAAGCGGCGGACGAACTCTTCGTCCTCGACAAATTGGCTGCGCAGCATTTTAACCGCCACAACGCGATCCAAGAGCGTATCGACCGCACGATAGACGACTGCCATACCACCGTCGCCAATCGTCTCCTCTAGTCGATAACGGCCTCCAAGAATGCGCGAGGTCATTTGTTGCCAGCCTCCTCTCGGTTCACCGCGACAAGAACCGTCACGTTGTCCGTACCGCCGCGCGCAAGCGCCGCTTGAATCATTGCGTCGACCACTCGCTCCAAATCGACAACCGTTGCGACCACGCGAGCGTCTTCCATGAAGGACCGAATTTCGTCATCTGCAACATGATTGGTCAAACCGTCTGAACACAAGAGCACCACATCGTCAGAATGCCAGGGATACAAATTCAAATCCGGATAGCTGTGCGGTTCTGTGCCGAGCGATCTCGTCACGATGTTTCGCTGGGGATGATGCTTTGCCTCTTCCTGTGTCAGTTGCCCGCGGCGCACCAACTCTGCAACCAGGCTGTGATCATCGGTCACCTGGCTGAACTCGGAGCCGGATAGCATATACGCCCGGCTATCGCCTACGTGCGCAATGTATAGCACACCAGGCCTTGCAAACGCGCAGACAATCGTTGTGCCCATTCCGCGATAACTAATGTTTTCGCATGCCTGCTGATAAATCGCAGCATTGGCTGTAGCGAGTGCCGAGAGTAGAATCTCGCCCGGATCGCTATCTGGGCGCAGATGCTCGCGCACGTAGAGCCCTACGCGCTCGATGGCCAACTGACTGGCAACGTCCCCCGCCTGCGGACCACCCATCCCGTCCGCGACGACGAATAGCTCTCCTGCGGAAAGCCCTGGCAAGACAGAGAAGCCATCCTGGTTCATGGTTCGAACGAGACCAATGTGCGACTTCGCAGCATACAACATGCCAACACCTCAATACTCAAACCAAACGAGCGCTCGATCACGCTCGCCGATTCATATGTTGAGCGCGCAACTGGCCGCACGCCGCCGCGATATCATGACCCATTTCGCGCCGGATCGTCGCGTTGATGCCCGCTTCTTGCAATGCATTCCAAAATGCGTAAATCTGTTTCTTTTCTGTACGCCGATACTCGCGCTCCGGTACGTAATTGACCGGGATTAGGTTGACGTGACAAGGCAGGTCGCGAATCAACTCGGCTAACTCTCGCGCACACGCAAGGCTATCATTTTGTCCCGCCACGAGTGCGTATTCGAAAGAAATCCGCTTCCCTGTTTTTTGATAGTAATAATGACATGCTTCCATCAGCTTGGCAATCGGGTATGCCTTATTGACCGGCATCATTCTGCCCCGTAGCTCATCGTTCGGCGCGTGCAGGGACACCGCGAGCGTGATCGGCCGCCCTTCGTCAGCCAGCCTGCGAATACCAGGTACAAGGCCCACGGTAGAAATGGTAATGTGACGCTGGCCGATATGAAGTCCATGGGCATCGCTGACAATATCGATAAAGCGCATGACGTTGTCATAGTTGTCCATAGGCTCACCGGATCCCATCAAAACGATGGAAGATACGCGTCCGCCCTGGCCATCGAGTAGCGATTGGCTGTACATCAACTGTTCGACCATTTCGCCAGCCTGCATCTGACGGATCATACCACCGAGCGTCGAGGCGCAAAACGTGCAGCCCATTTTACAACCGACCTGAGAGGATACACACACGCTGTTGCCGTAATTGTGACGCATGAGCACCGTTTCGACAGTCACACCATCCGGCCATTCAAGTAGAAACTTCGAGGTCGGATCGACCTTCGAATCCTGGCGCACCACTTCCTTGGCGCTACGCAAAAAGGCCCGTTCGGCCAGCGCTTCTCGCAAAGACTTAGGTAGATTCGTCATCTCTTCGAAACGAGTCGCGCGCTTTTGATACATCCACTCAAACAGTTGTACCGCACGATACGGCTTTTCCCCGAATTCGCGAGCGAGCCAGTCCTTAAGTTCAGGTAATGTAAAGTTATACAAGTGAACCATGCGTTTCACCCCCTCAATTTCGTCGCAATCTCGCCATGTAAAATCCGTCCGTCGCAAACATGTCCGGCGTCAATGTCAAGCCGACGGCGACCTGACCCGCCAGAGGCGCCGGGACATCATGCGCGATATCATCCAAGGAGACCGCCCCTTGCAGTTCATCGACCACGCCTAAGACAACCTTCTCATTTTCTTCCGGCAACAGCGTACACGTCGCATAGACCACATAGCCGCCTGGCTTGACGATCCGGCAGGCATGGCGTAACAAATCCGTCTGTAAGGCGGTCAACGCTGCCACGTCTGCTTCTGTCCGCCGTTGCCGAATATCCGGGCGACGCCGCATCACGCCAAGCCCGCTGCACGGAGCATCGACGAGCACCGCGTCATACGGCGGATTGCCAGATACATCGCGCCCGTCGCCAAGACGTGCACGCACACTCGTGAGATGCAGGCGCGAGCAGGCGTCCACAATCGTCTGTATCTTCGAGATGTATACGTCGTACGCGTCGATCACGCCTGTGTCGCGCATCAATTCGGCGATCTGCGTCGTCTTCCCCCCCGGCGCAGCGCACATATCGAGGACGCGCATACCAGGTTCAGGCCGCAGCAAGGGTGCGATTAACATCGCGCCTTCATCCTGCACCGTCAACGAACCATGGTGGTAAAGGTCCAATCGCTCGATGTCGATCGCGCCAGTAATCCGCAAGGCCCCGTCGTAGAGTGCTCCCCGCTCGATTTCACCGACGCCTTGCGCGGTAAGAGCCGACGCGACCGACTCGACAGAAGCTCGCAAGGGATTGACGCGCACGGCCGTCGCGCCAGGGCGATTACCCGCCGCCAGTATAGCCTCGGCGCGCTCCCTGCCGTATGCCGCGACCAACCGCGCAACCATCCAGCGCGGATAGCTGTGCAGTAGCGACAGTTGTGCGATGTCGTCACGGTCAGTTCGTCGCACATGAATCCGTGACTCCCAATCCGTCCCATCCCGCAGATAGCTGCGCAAGACGGCGTTGACAAATGAAGCAGATCGTGGGTTGACTCGCTTGGCCATATCGACGGCATCGCTGGTCACAGCGTAAGCTGGGAGCCTCGACAACCAGCTAAGCTGATAGACGCTCATGCGCAAGATGGTCAAAATCTCGACTTCCAAAGCCGCTAAACCCCGCCGCACGTACGGAGCGAGCAGGTAATCGATGGTCAACTGGCGACGGACTGTTCCGTAAGCTATTTCCGTCGCCAAAGCCTTGTCGCGATCGCTCAATTCGCGCTTGGCGAGTGCCTGTTGCAAGGCCAAGTTGACATACGCCCGGTCTTTTGCCACACGCACGAGTGCGTGGTATGCGGTCCATCTAGCTGGAGAGATCACTTGTGTCGATCCTTTCAAAAACCACAGTATCGGTACGCAAGCCGGCGAGCCAGGCTCCAGCGCTCATCGGCCGCTTCCCCGCAGGTTGCACTTGCTCTACGACGTAGACGCCATTGCCGCAAGCGACTACTGCCGTGTCACCCAAGCGGCGAGCCAAACCAGGTTCACCTGGCAAGTGGCCATCGCCGACATGACCACGCAGGATTTTGAGTTGCCGACCATCTGGCGCGATCGCGCTGGCGCCTGGCCATGGGGCCAACGCTCGCACCCGTAGCGCAATCGCATCTGCAGCGAGTTGCCAATCGATCCACTCGTCGCTGCGCGTGAGTTTCTCTGCGTACGTCACGCCTGACGTGGGTTGTGGGACCGCCTGCAGTTCACCACGCACGTAAGCGGGCAGGATCTCCGCACACATCTGGCCACCGAGCGCGGCTAACTTGTCATGTAACTCGCCAGCAGTGGTGTCGGGTCCAATTGGTAACTCCTGCTGCGCAATCATCGGCCCCGCATCTAGTTCGCGCACCATCTCCATGAGCGTCACGCCTGTTTTGGTATCGCCGGCGAGAATCGCGCGCTGAATCGGTGCCGCACCGCGCCAGCGCGGCAACAGTGAGGCGTGGACGTTGACCGCGCCACTTTTTGCGAGTTTGAGCACTCTGTCGGGCAGCAACTGTCCGTACGCCGCTGTGACCAGAATATCCGCGTCCCACTCGGAAAGCGCGCGCACACTATCAGGGTGGCCCACTTTCTCTGGTTGCAACACGCGTAAGCCAAGTTCGAGCGCGCGCCGTTTCACCGGCGGCGGTGTCAAAAGCCGCTTGCGTCCAGCCGGGCGATCCGGCTGTGTGACCACGCACACTTCCCAGGAAAGTCGCACCAAGGCCTCAAGCGCTGGCAAAGCGAAGTCTGGTGTGCCCATAAAGAGAGCGCGCACGGACATTAGGAACGCTCCCCGACCGTTGCCCGCTCAATTTGATCCGGGCGCAGGTAGTCGATAAACAGAATGCCATCGAGATGATCGATCTCATGTTGCAAGCAGCGAGCCAACAAATCGCGCCCCTCAATTTCAAAGAACTCCCCATTTCGATCCTGAGCTCGCACCTTGACATATGCCGCGCGCTCCACGATACCGGAGAGCCCTGGTAGAGAAAGGCACGCCTCACGCTCATGTTGCTCACCCTCGCGCGCGATGATCTCTGGATTCACCAATTCGATCCAAGCGCGTTTCGCAAAACTATCCTCGTTAGGCGCTACGTCGATGACGACCAGCCGCTTTAAAATGCCGATCTGATTCGCGGCGAGTCCAATGCCATCAGCGTGATACATCGTCTCTGCCATGTCGTCGAGCAACTTGTGGATAGCAGGTCCAAATTGTGTAACCGGCTTGGCCTTTTGGCGCAAAGCCTGATCTTCCCCTTTGCGAATGATGCGAATGGCCATGATACGGCCTCCTTTAAATTTAGAATACATGGACTTAGCCGATTCTCTGTGCATTGACGTCAAGGCGGCAACTACCACCCAGACGATTCATCCGTTCCTTGACTACACGATAGCTTTGCGTGACATCTTGCCCTACATCTTCCCACCGACCATACTTTAGCACAACCTGATACCGATACAGGTTGTCGATACGCCGAATTCCACTCGGCGACGCGGGCAACAGGGTCATGTAATCGATAGCACCCGAACGCCGCAACTCGCGTTCAAAGCGCATGGCCGCGCCACGTGCGACGTGTTCGGCCGGATGCGAAGCAAGAAATACGGCCAGTTCACAAAATGGCGGATACGTGAAAAACGCCCGTTGATTGCGTTCTTCGCGATAAAAGGTCACAAAATCATGCGCAGCCGCAGCTTGGATGGCAAAATGCTCAGGACGATACGTCTGGATGAGCGTCACGCCGTCCGTGTCCGCACGGCCCGCACGCCCCGCCACTTGCGTCAACAATTGAAACGTCCGCTCATGCGCACGGTAATCGGGCAGTGTCAACATCGTATCTGCGGCGACGACCCCAACCAAGCGCACGCGCGGGAAATCCAACCCCTTGGCAATCATCTGAGTGCCGATCAGAACGTCCGCGCGCCCGGCTTCGAAATCGGCGACGATTTGTTGCATCGCACCTTTCTTACGGGTGGTATCGACATCCATGCGCAACACGCGAAAGTCTGGCCAAAGCGTGGCAATCGCGGATTCAATTTGTTCCGTGCCAATTCCGAACGCTCGCAAGGCGCGCTCGCCGCAAGCCGGACAGCAATCGCTGTACGATTGCTCGTAGCCACAATAGTGGCAAACCAGCCGCATCCCGCCATCCGCGCGATGCACCGTCAGATGGATGTCACAGTGTGGGCACTGAACGCCCTCACCGCACGCGCGACACAAAGTAGAACTCGCATATCCCCGCCGATTAAGAAACAAAATGGCCTGTAGCCCAGAGCGCACGGTTGCCTCGAGTTCTTGCTGCAGTCGCTCGCTAAACAGCGACTTGTTTCCCGTGCGCAGCTCTTCCCGCATATCGACAATTTCAACTTTCGGCAAAGGCTTGCCATTTGCCCTCTGTGGCAATGAGACCAAAGTCGCCCGCCCGTCCTCGACCTGGCGAATGGCCCACAGTGACGGCGTTGCCGATCCGAACACGACCAAGGCGCCCGCCGTTTCGGCACGCCTTACGGCAATTTCGCGAGCGTCGTAATGCGGAGCGTCCTCCTGCTTATATGAAGGCTCGTGCTCTTCATCGACGATGACCAGTCCCAAATTGCGAACCGGCGCAAACACGGCAGACCGGGCCCCGATGACGATACTTGCGTCGCCGCGCAAAATGCGCGCCCACTCGTCGCGCCGCTCACCCTGCGCGAGCGCCGAGTGCAAAACGGCGATGCGATCGCCAAATCTGCTGTAAAAGCGACCGACCATTTGCGGCGTCAGCGCGATCTCGGGCACGAGCAACACTGCCTGCCTGCCCTGGCGCACGACTTCGTCGATAGCGCGCATGTACACCTCTGTCTTACCGCTACCCGTGACGCCATGAACAACGGCCATGTGCGCCCCAGGTGCCTGGATCAACTGTGCCAAACGAGCGGTTGCACGAGCCTGGTGAACCGTCAACGCGGGCGCCGGACGTTCCTCGCGATCCGGCCAAATAAATCGCGAGACAGGCCGTTCGTCGACCCGCACGAGTCCGGCCTCGACAAGCGGCTGAACGGTCGTGCGCGGATACTCTTTGCGCGCCCAAGTCAATTCCCCGCTCACAGCCAACTGGCGCAACAACGCCGCTTGCCGAGGCGCACGGGTTTCGCGCGCTGCGGCCGCTTGCAGCAGCTCAGCCGGCGCCTTTGTGGCGGACAAAAACGACTGCAAGCGCGCCTGCACCTGCTCTGACACATGCAAGACGCGCTCTAAATAGCCCAGTTCAACCCATGCTTCAATTTGCGCCTTGGCGTTCGAGTCGAGTTTTGCCACTGCGCGATCGTCCGGCTTCTTTTGTAAGACGAATTGCCAGGTCGACGACGCGCGTACGTCGTCAGGCACGTCCACTCCGCGTGCCGGCTGTAATTGCAAACCTCCTGTAACACGAAATGCCCCGGGCAGGATGGCCGACAACGCCTCGGGCAACGTCGCTGCGTATCGTTCGCAAAGCCACTCGGCAAGCCGAAGTTGTTCCTCGGTCAACACGGGCTCCACATCGACGACGGAAGCGACAGGGCGCACGCGCGACGAGACGTCCGCTTCGCTGCGAACGCGCCAAATTACGCCTGCCTTCCAGGCGGACCGAAACGGCACGACCACGCGCACGCCAGGTTTTGCGTTCGACGCGAGCGCACGTGGCAAAAGATAATCGAACCGCTTGTCCAAAAAGAGACCCGGCGCATCGATGACAACCTCTACCAGAAAGTGGCTCATGCGCCTTGTTCGCCGCCCAACTGTGCGCGCAGGTCCTTGATGCGCGACAAAATTTGGTCCGCCACTCGATGCTTCGCCATCATCGGAAGTTCATTAACTTCACCTGATTTGGTCAACAATGTCACTTGATTCGTATCGACGTCAAATCCTGCCCCTGGCTTGCTGACGTCGTTGATGACAATCAGATCGAGGCCCTTTTCCTCGAGCTTTTTTCTGCCGTACTGAATCGGATCGCGCGTCTCGGCCGCAAAGCCAACAATCGTTTGTCCGCGCCGCCGGCGCTGGCTCATGATGGCGAGGATGTCTGGCGTTTCAACGAGATCAATGTGCATCAAACCTTGTGATTTCTTCCATTTGTGCTCGTAGAATACCGCCGGACGGAAATCGGCTGGCGCGGCTGCGGCGATGAGCACGTCGGCATGCTCCATGGCACGCTCTACACCTGCTAGCATTTCGTCGGTCGAGCGCACGTAGAGCATCTCGGCCCCCGGTACAGGTTGCAAATGTGTTGGGCCGCTCACGAGTGTCACTTGTGCACCACGAGCAACGGCCTGTTGCGCGATGGCATAGCCCATCTTACCGCTCGAGCGGTTGGTCAGATAACGCACCGGATCGATATCCTCGACAGTGGGACCGGCGGTGACCACGATGTGTAACCCGGCGAGATCGCGCTCCTGTTGGAGCAACGCCTCGATGACCTCGGCGATATCCTCAGGTTCCGGCATCCTGCCCTTACCCGTATAACCGCAGGCGAGCGGACCCTCGCCTGGGTCGAGTACCAAATTGCCTCGTTGCCGAAGTGTCGCCAAGTTGGCCTGAACGGCCGGATGCTCATACATGTGGACATTCATCGCCGGTGCGATCACGGTCGGACACGTCGCTGCAAGCGCCGTCGTCGTCACCATATCGTCCGCCAAGCCATGCGCCAGCTTGCCAATCAAATTGGCGGTGGCCGGAGCGATCACGTACAGCGCGGCGCGATCCGCGACTGCGATATGCGCGATCTCGGACGGATTCGGCTCCGCAAACGTGTCAAAGATGACGGGATGCTTCGTCAAGGCCTGCAACGTCAACGGCTGAATAAAACGCGTCGCGTGCTCGGTCATCAGCGCCTGCACGTCATACCCGCGTTTGACAAGCAACGAGCAGAGCGCGGCCGATTTGTATGCCGCAATGCCGCCACCGACACCGACAAGAATGGTTTTAGGTTCCATCCTCTGCCCCCCTTTAACCATGTCATCACCCATCACGAAGAGAGGCAGAACAACGCGCGGTTGCCCTGCCTCTACCGTTGACACAAGATTAATGCGATTCTGGTTCAACCCGGCTGTAACGAATGGTACCGTCGCTGATCTCCCACAGTGCACGGCTGACGTTGCGCGTCGTCGACGAACCCGGTTGGTTCATCGTCTCCGTCTGCAATTTGCGCGCACGTTTTGCGGTCAATACCACCAGCGCATATTTGCTGTCACAGACCTCCAACAGACGATCAATAGACGGATAAATCATCGTTCGTTCACCTCAAACGGACAAGGACATGCGTAAACCTGCCCCTGTTACCTATCTACACGCTCGTATCACAAATTCAAAACTACCCATCATTGTATAACGAGTTATGCGCAAAGCCAAGTGGGGAATTTTTATTCGATATTTTGCACCTGCTCACGCAACTGTTCGACAATGACTTTCATCTCGACCACGCGCTGTGCGATTTCCGGATCGGCGGACTTGGCGCCAATCGTGTTCGTCTCGCGGTGCATCTCTTGCACCAAAAAATCCAACCGCCTTCCCACAGGCTCCTGATTTGCCATGGCCTCACGAAACGCGACGATGTGGCTCTGCAACCGCACGAGTTCTTCGTCGATTGCACTGCGCTCCGCAAACAACAGGACTTCCTGCAGCATGCGCGCCGGATCCATCTCGATACCAAGTTCGGCGATTCGCCGCGCAAGCGTCTGGCGTTTCTCTTCGACGGCCAGCGGACCTCTAGCCTGTACGGCAGCCAGGTGTGTTTCCAGCATGGCCAATTTTCCTTGGCAATTTTCAGCGAGGCGTGCCCCCTCGTCGCAACGCACCTTGACGAGTTGCGCGAGCGCGGTATCCAACAGACTGCACAAAGCCTCGGCAATCTGTCCTTCATCCAACTCTGCTTTCCGCTGGATCAACACTCCCGGATACATCAACCACTCGCGGGCCGTTTGCCGTTCGGCGGGTGCACAAAGGCGCGCGACAAGCCCTTGCTCGGCTTTTAACAAGGCGTCGAGCAAGGGCCAGTTGACATCGATATCGACAGCCGTCACCGCGAAATCTGCCACGTTGACGAACAGGTCGACGCGGCCGCGCGATACGGCGGTTTGCAGGCGACTGCGAAGGTTATCTTCAAACAGGGCCCATTCCCGCGGCAGACGAATGGTGAATTCTGAAAAACGGTGATTGACCGACTTGACCTCCAACGTCACGTCGTATGGCCCAACCTTGCCTTGACTGCGGCCAAACCCGGTCATGCTCCGAAACGCCATTTCGCTACCCCCGTCCCCGTGTTCCCCAACATTCTACAATGCGCCGGGGCCGTGGGCAATTCGGCTTGCTTCAGGCAGCCATTCTGTCGTCGTTAGCTCCGCTTTTGGGGCGAAGTACGTTGCGCCCAAGGCGGCGGATCGACAGAGCGAACGTCGGGATGGCGGCGAGCACAAGGACAATGATCCAATCGGTCAGACCCAACGGAACCGTGTGGAACGCCTTCGCGATTTTTGGCACATAAATCGTAAAGGCAAACAACACAACCGACGAGATGACGGCCAGGATGAGCCAGATGTTCCCGAGCGGATTGCGCTTCATAATACCGCCTTCAAGACTTCTGCAGTCGAAGACGAGAATCAACTGTGCCATGGTCAACGTCGCATAGGCCATCGTTTGCGCATGTGCCAGATTCTTATCTGTTTTCAAGGACCAAACGAACACCGCAAGCGTCACCAAACCAATGAGAATGCCGCGCGAGAGAATCTTGGTCGCCATGCCTTTGGCAAAAATCCCTTCATGGACGTCGCGCGGACGGCGTTTCATGATATCGCCTTCCGGAGAATCCACGCCAAGCGCGATCGCGGGCAAACCATCCGTCACCAAATTGACCCACAAGATCTGTATCGGCGCGAGCGGCAGCGGTAACCCGGCGAGCATCGCGGCGAACATCGTCACAATCTCGCCAACGTTGGACGCCAATAGGTAACGAATAAACTTTTTGATGTTGTCGTAGATGCCGCGACCCTCTTCCACCGCCGCGACGATGGTCGCAAAATTGTCATCAGCAAGGACGAGACTCGAAGCTTCCTTAGCGACGTCGGTTCCCGATTGGCCCATGGCAATCCCGATGTCGGCCTGTTTAATGGCAGGCGCATCGTTGACGCCGTCGCCAGTCATCGCGACCACATGTGCGTTTGCCTGTAGCGCGCGGACAATGCGGAGCTTGTGTTCCGGTGTCACGCGGGCGTAGACGTAGACGTCGTTGACTACTTGGGCAAGCTTCCCGTCGTCCATCGCGTCCAACTCGACGCCTGTCATGACTCGACCATTGGTCGGCAAAATGTCGAGTTCCTTCGCAATCGCCATTGCCGTCACCTGATGATCACCTGTGATCATCACAGTGCGGATACCGGCACTGCGCGCGGTTGCGATCGCGTCCTTCACTTCTTCACGCGGCGGATCGATCATGCCGCACAGCCCGACGAATACCAATTCTCTTTCCCACTCTGCTTCCCGCGCCGCCTCGATGCTCGGAAACTTCCGGTAGGCAAATGCCAGATTGCGCATTGCCCCTTCGGCCATCTCAAGATTGGCAGCCTGAATTTGCTTGCGCGTATTTTGGCCAAGCGATTCCTCGCGGCCACCGGCGAGCACGCGGCTACAGCGCTCGAGCAATACGTCAGGCGCACCTTTGACGAATGCAAACACGTCCGTGCCTGCCTTCACCAATACGGACATGAGCTTGCGATCCGAATCAAACGGCTGTTCGCCGACGCGCTCGTAGACGGCCGCGACATCGGAGAACCCAGCCTTGCGCGCTAGAACAAGTAGAGCGCCTTCCGTCGGATCGCCCTGTATCGCGTAGTCGACGCCGCCCTCGACCTCCTTCTCGACGATCGCGGCGTTGTTACATGCCGCTGCAATCTCGACGAGGCTCTTCAGAGCCGGTCGCTTGTTCGGGTCGATTTTGTGATTGTCGATCAAAAATTCGCCGGTCTGTTGATACCCACTGCCCGTGACGGTCACATAGGTGCCATCGGCAAACAACTTCTGCACCGTCATGCGATTTTGCGTCAGCGTTCCCGTCTTGTCTGAGCAGATGATCGTCGCACAGCCAAGTGTCTCCACCGATGGCAGCTTGCGAACGATGGCGTTGCGCTTGATCATCCGCTGCACGCCCAAGGCGAGCGCAATCGTGACAATGGCCGGGAGCCCTTCGGGAATGGCAGCGACAGCAAGCGAGACGCCAGCGAGAAACATCTCGTAGAGCGCGTGACCGTGCAAGACACCAGCGATGACGACGAGCACCGTGATCCCAAGCGAAATCCAGACCAACGTTTTACCTAGTTGATCAAGCCGCTGCTGAAGCGGTGTCAACTGTTCTTCGGACTGTTGCATTAGATCTGCGATCTTCCCCATCTCAGTGGCCATGCCAATTGCAGTGACCACGACTTCCGCCTTGCCGCGCGTGACCATGGTGCCCATGTAGACCATGTTCTTGCGATCCCCAAGGTTGCTGTTCGCTTCAATCACAGCTTTCGGGTCCTTGCTTGCCGGAACCGACTCGCCCGTCAACGCCGATTCCTCGACATCGAATGCGACCGCCTTGAGAATGCGTCCGTCTGCAGGAACGCGATCGCCGTCTTCCAGCAACACGATGTCCCCGGGCACGAGCTCCTTGGCTGGCACCTCAATCACCTTGCCGCCGCGCCGCACGCGTGCCACGGGAGCCGTCAGTTCTTTGAGCGCCGCGAGCGATCGCTCCGCGCGAATTTCTTGGACAAAGCCGAGAATACCATTGAGCACGATGATTGCGATAATCGTGATCGCGTCCGTGTACTCGCCGAGCAAGCCAGAAATCAACGTCGCTGCGAGCAAGACCAGGATCATAAAATCGCGAAACTGGTTTAAAAACACGGTCAATAGCGAAACCTTGCTGCCTTCGCTTAGCAAGTTCAAACCGTGTGTCCGCCTTCTTGCCTCCACATCTTCGGCAGAAAGACCGTTTGCGGAGCTACCAAGCGCCTGCAAGCACTCCGCATCACTCAGCGCGTGCCAGTGCTGTTCCAACTGAGCCACCCCTTCGCCAACTTGTCTCGTAATCTCTATGCCCGGCCAAGCAGGAACATGTCCCTTGTCACGCGACAAAATATCCATCCATCTGCGCAGGCGAAGGGATTCTGCGGTATACTCCTTGTTGGAGAGGAGCATCGATCGTGGATGGACTAACCATGCGGCGTCTGGCCAACGAACTAAACAGCGCCTTGACTGGCGCGAAGATCGAAAAAATCCATCAGCCTGGCGAACGCGATCTCGTCATCTCCCTGCGCTCTCCGGGGATGGGATCGAAGCGGTTGCTCATCTCGGCTCATAAGCAGTTTGCACGTATGCACTTTTTGGCTCATGAGAAACCGGACAACCCGCCGGAACCCCCCATGTTCTGTATGCTTTTGCGCAAGCATCTGGAAGGTGGCAGGATCGTCGGCGTCGAGCAACAGGGATGGGATCGCGTGATTGAATTGCACGTCGAATCCATCGACGAACTGGGCGACGTGCGTGTCTATTCGCTGGTTTGCGAAATGATGGGACGGCACAGCAACATCATTCTCTGTCGCAACCATGATGGCGGAACCAAAGGCGTCATTGACGCGATTGTCCGCGTTACCGAGGCCATGTCGCGCCATCGCGAGGTGTTGCCCGGATGCGCGTACATGCCGCCGCCTGCTCAACCCAAACAGGCTATCCAGAGCTTGACGAAAGGCGCATTCGCGGCGGTCGATGCGGCCCATTGGTTGAGTCGCGCGAATGTGATGCTCGTCGTCGAGCGCCTAGCCGGAGTCGGTCCTGTTTCCGCGCGCGAAATTCTATTTCGCGCAAGTCGCATGCACACGGTGGACGCGGGCGAAGCGGTGTTGCACTGCGCCGAGGCGCTCGTGACCTGTGTCGAGCAAGCGAGTGAAAGGCCTTCGGTTGCGATTGACGATATGGGTCGCGCTGTCGAGTGCGCCCCCTTCCTATTAACGCATCGCGATCGCTATGCCGACTGCCCGGATATGAGTGAAGCGATTCGCCGGCGTTTCGCGGATACAGGCGAAATCTTGTACCACTCCCGCTTGCAGGACGAACTGGTGCGAGTCGTCGCCGATCAAATTGACAAGTTGCGCGGCAAGCGCGTGAAGCTCGAAGCTTCGCTCGCGGATAGTGCCGACGAAGAGCGTTATCGTGTTCAGGCAGAACTGTTAACCGCTTTCGCCTATCAAGTGCCAAAGGGGGCTTCCCAGGTCGAACTGCCGAATTACTACCAGGAGGGCGAGGTCCTTTCGATTGAACTCGACCCGGCGCTAGATGCCATCGCAAACGCGCAGCGCTACTTCAAGCTGGCGACGAAACGCAAGCGCGCGCAAACCGCGGTCGCCGCGCAAATGGCAGAAACCGAGCGAGATCTCGCATACCTGGAAGCTGTGATGCAATCGCTCGCCGACACCTCGCTCGACAACCTGGAGCAGGTCCGGCGCGAACTCGTCAGCCAAGGGTTTCTCACGCCCAAAATGCAACGGCGAAAACCTGGCTCCAAACGCGGACGTGAGACTTCGCGCGATCCGGAGGCGAAACCGGCTGCGTACCTGTCCGAGGACGGGTTCGTCATGCGGGTGGGCCGCAACAATCTACAAAACGACCGTCTCACCTTGCGCACGAGTGCCAAACATGACATTTGGCTTCACGTCAAAGGCGAGCCGGGTTCACACGTCGTCATTGAACGCGGCCAGGCCGAGTCTATCCCCGAGTCGACCATCGAGGAAGCCGCATTACTCGCCGCCTATTTCAGCCGGGCGCGCGACTCGGCGACAGTTCCTGTCGATATCACGGAAGTGCGCAACGTCTGGAAGCCGAACGGCGCACGCCCCGGCTTTGTGCTTTACGATCAGCAGCGAACGCTGTTTGTCACCCCGGATCGCACCGAGGTCGAATCAATATTGCAGCGTCGGGCGGATACGAACCACAACTAAACCATGGCTGCCCGCCCGGACAAAGCTCAAGGAGAGATGGACATGAGTTCCAACCCAGTGAACAAACGCTTGATTGTCGGTGCCAACAAGCCCGCGCACGGGACAAACGTCCTCACCAACACCCAGGAAGCTATTCGCGAAGCGTTGGATCGCTTGGGTTACGAAGAGGCGGTCTACGAACTTTTGGCGGAGCCTTTGCGCGTCATGACCGTACAAATCCCCGTGCGCATGGACGATGGCCGCACCGAAGTCTTCACAGGCTATCGTGCGCAGCACAACGACGCTGTCGGTCCGACGAAAGGCGGCGTTCGCTTTCACCCGGATGTCACCCTCGATGAGGTCAAGGCACTTTCGATCTGGATGTCCCTGAAATGCGGTATCTTCAACCTTCCCTATGGCGGCGCGAAGGGCGGCATCGTCTGCGACCCGCGCACGATGAGCCTGGGCGAACAGGAGCGACTTGCCCGCGGATATGTTCGCGCCATCAGCCAAATCGTCGGTCCGGCGAAGGACATCCCAGCTCCAGACGTGTATACGAACGCGCAAATCATGTCCTGGATGTACGACGAATATAGCCGGATCCGCGAATCCGACTCGCCCGGCTTTATCACGGGTAAACCCTTGGTGCTCGGCGGTTCGCGCGGACGTGAAGCGGCCACCGCACTTGGCGTGGCTATCGCGCTGCGCGAAGCGGCCGGACGCCTTGGCAAGCAAGTCCAAGATTTACGGATCCTCGTACAAGGGTTTGGCAATGTGGGTAGCAATGTTGCCCGTATCCTCCACGAGATGGGCGCGACGATTGTCGGCATCAGCGATGCGGGAGGCGGCGTCTACCGCGAAGGCGGGCTCGACATTCCAGACTTGATTGACCAAAAGGACTCGTTTGGCATGGTCACTCCGCGCCTTGCTAACGTCATGCCAACCGAAGAATTTCTCGTGCAGCCCTGTGATGTTTTGGTGCCCGCGGCCCTCGAAAACCAAATTCACGCAGACAATGCGCCCAAATTGCAGGCGTCGATGGTGATCGAAGCGGCAAACGGCCCCACGACACCAGACGCGGATCAAATCCTGCACGACAGAGGCATCGTCGTGGTGCCTGATGTCCTGGCCAATGCAGGCGGTGTCACGGTATCGTACTTCGAATGGGTACAAAACAACCAAGGTTTCTATTGGACTGAGGATGAGGTCAACCAACGCTTAGAGGCCATGATGGTGCAAAGCGTCCACAACATCCTCGATACAGCAGAGCGCTATAGCGTATCGCCGCGTTTGGCGGCCTATATGGTCGGGATCCGCCCGTTTGCCGAGGCCATGCGTTGGCGCGGTTGGGTATAATCGAGTTCCTGAAGAATTGCCGACGCTTGTTGCCGACGGCAGAATCATTCGCGAAGGGCGTCGTCCACGGCGCCCGGACAACTGGGGATAGACATGGGGAAAGCGCTGTCACATTCAGAATCGGTGACGTATCGACTCGGCATGCAGATGCGTCGCGAAACTTGGCGCAACTTCCAAATCGATTTTGGGGGTTCCGTACTATTTGCATTATTTAACGTTGTCGTCAATCAATTTTACGCCCCGATGGCCATTCGCCACGGCGCAACCAACCTGGATGTCGGTCTGTTAAGCGCCGCCCCAGCTATCGGCATGCTTTTGTCGCCCTTGTGGGCGGGACTGATGGGGCAACGCTCGCCGAAACCGTTTGTGCTGTGGCCGCTGACTATAGGCCGAATGTCCGTCGTAATCGCGGGGATGTTTCTATCTCCCCTCGTCTTTGTTCTCATATCCTTTGTCGTCAATTTTATGAACGGCATTCAGGCACCCGCTTACCCTTCGCTGCTCACGCGCGTGTATCCGCCGCAACTGCGCGGGCGACTCATGGGTTACGTCCGTGTGGCACAAGGATTTTTACTCATTCCGCTCGCCTACGTCGTAGGCATCTGGAGCCAGGCAACGGGGGATCGTTGGCCACTTATCCTGGCTGCACTTTTTGGCACGGCCTCTGTAATTTTGTTCTGCCGCGTGCGCGAAGTCGAACCGCGCCCGGAAACCAACGAGAACCTGTTAAGTGCACCGCGCAGGTCGTTTCTGACAAGTGCTCGCCGACAGTGGTTGCTTGTGCGCGAAAATCGTGCGCTTGCGCTATTTTTGGCCGCAACGACAGCTACCGGCTTTGGCAACCTGCTTGCGGGCCCTATCTATCAAATCTACCAGGTGCATAGGCTCAACTTGTCAAACGACCAGATTGGCATGACTCGTGTGGCCTACTACATTGCACTTCTTGTGGCCTACTTTGTCTTAGGATGGCTCATCGACAAATCATCGCCGCGGCTCGCCATGTTTGTCGGCATGCTCGCATACACCCTCGCGCCTCTTCTGTACGTCGTGTTCGGATCGTATTTTGGCGTGATCGTATCCTGTATGTTCCTTGGCGTTGGCGACGCCGCGTGGGACATCGGCTGCATGGCGTACATCTTCAAAGTGACGCCGGGCCGCGAGGCCACCGCATTTGGATTGCATTACTTGTTGTTTGGCATTCGCGGTACCATCGCACCCATTCTGAGCACGGCCTTGACGCACAACATGTCGCTGTCAGCGGTGTTTCTCGCTTCTACCGCCGTCTCCGCGCTCGGCGTCGCCCTGTTTTGCTTGCCGCAGCGGCCACCGACGTTGCCATCTGGCACCTCTTCTGTCAGCGAGGTTTCGTGAGACGCGACTCTTTACGCAGGCGTGCCGCATGGGCTAAACCAAGCCAACCTGCTGGCCGCCTGCGAAGGTCGTCCACGAAAGCTTTACTGCCACGCACTTATGTCGAGGCGGGCCGGAAAAACCTTTACACCCCAAAGGTGTCAGGCGACTTGCGCCACTTCATCAGTAAGGCGATATCCGACTCTTCGATGTCGCCTCTCTCCAGTGCCACTTGCAGCAATACCTCATACGGGACCAACCGGTACGCTGGAATGCCCGTTTCTATGGCTTTCTCGCTCGCAATGTCGAAGTCATACGACAGTATCGTGAGGATAGAGATCACGTCCACCCCCGCGTCGCGCAGGGCCTGCGCCGCGTTATAGGCTGACTTGCCGGTGGACAGCGTATCTTCGATCACGACGGCTTTCATCCCCGGCCGGGCGTACCCTTCGATTTGTTTGCCACGACCATGTGCTTTGGGCTCGGATCGTACATACGCGCATGGTAGCCCCATCCGATCCGCCAGCATGGCGGCATGCGGGATACCCCCCGTCGCCGCACCGGCGATCAGTTCGACAGCCGGCAATTCATTCTCGATTATCGCCTCAAAGCCCGTGACGACGGCGTTGCGCAACACAGGATAGCCTAAGAGCAAGCGATTATCGCAATAAATGGGTGAGCGCCAACCACTCGACCAAGTAAAGGGCTGGCTGGGACGCAGTTCGACTGCGCCAATCTGCAACAAGCCGCGTGCAATGACATACGAAAGACCGTCATATTCGATGGAAAACGTATCGCTCATCCGTTCAACCCCTCCTTCATCGCCCGCCAATACTTCTGCAAAGCCGACAGCGGATCCTCCGCTGCGACGACCGCTCGTCCTAATACAAGGCGCGTCGCACCATCGCGCATCGCGAGTTTTGGCGTGGCAACCCGCGTTTGATCCTGCGCCGCGTCTTCTAACAAGCGGGTTCCAGGGACAACGCGTTCAAACGTGGGCGGTACAACATCTTGCAGCAGTTGCAGCTCCTGCGCAGAGCAGACGACCCCATCCAGTCCGGCTTCCTGTACCAGTTTGGAAAGCCGTACGACAGCCTGAGCAGGACCGCCAGCGACACCCATGACCTGAAGATCGTCGTCGCCCAGGCTCGTTAACACCGTTACCCCGATCAGCAAAGGGTTGTACGGGCTCATCGCGACCGCCTCGCGGGCTGCCTGTAGCATCCGTGGGCCACCTTGCGCGTGCACATTGACCATTTCGATTGGATATTGACAAATGGCACGCAGCGCACCTGCAACCGTATTCGGAATATCATGCAACTTCATGTCCAAAAAGACTCTCAGACCGCGAGCAAGCAATTTTTCAACCAAACGCATGCCCGCTCCGTGAAACAGTTCGAGCCCGACCTTATAGCCATCTACCGCAGGTCCCAACTGATCCACGACGGCTAACGCCTTCGCTTCCGTGTCCACATCCAACGCAATATAAGTGGCGCGACGCACGTCGTCGTACGTCGTCGCCAAAAGCTCCGTCATCTGCTCTATACTCATGCACGCCACCCACTTGACGGGATTGCCGACGTCGGACTGTCACCTAGCGCGAGTGTCTGGAAGTGAATCAATTTGACGATGTCCAGTACAGACCTCACCGTATCGAGCGATGTCAAACATGGAACCCCGTGCTCGACGGCCGTGCGGCGAATGCGAAAGCCATCCCGCTCTGGTTTCAAGCCCTTGGTCAACGTGTTGATGACCAGTTGGATGCGCCCTTGACGGATATCGTCGGCCAAATTGGGGGTCCCTTGCGCCAATTTGTTGACAATCCTGACTTCAAGTCCGCGGTCGCGCAAGTAGCGCGCGGTGCCTTCGGTCGCCGCTAAGCGGTAACCCAATCGGGCAAACTCGGCGAGTAAAGGAAAGGCCTCCGCCTTGTCTTTGTCGGCGATGGTCGCAAGAACCGTGCCATGTGTCGGGATGTTCGTTCCAGCTGCCAACATGCCTTTGTAAAGTGCCTTTTCGTAGTGCGTGTCGCGCCCCATCACCTCACCAGTCGATTTCATTTCCGGACCTAGGCTGATGTCGACCTGATGCAGTTTCGCAAACGAGAACACCGGCACCTTCACCGCAACAGTGTTCGCTTCAGCGACACGTCCACTTTGATACCCCAGTTCGGCAAGCGATCCGCCGCACACCGCATGCATCGCCAACTGCACCATGGGCACACCTGTGACCTTGGACAAAAACGGCACGGTTCGTGACGAGCGCGGATTTACTTCGATGACTTCGACCTTGCCGTCGTGGACGATGAACTGGATGTTCATCAACCCGCGCACCTGCAGGCTGCGCGCGATTCGAGTCGCATAATCCTCCATGACGGCTTTCACGTCTTCCGTCAAGTTTTGCGGCGGATAGACCGCTATCGAGTCGCCCGAGTGCACGCCAGCGCGCTCGATGTGCTCCATAATGCCCGGAATGATGACGGTCTCGCCGTCCGCGATAGCGTCGACCTCTGCCTCAATCCCATTTACGTAACGGTCGATGAGAACGGGATGCTGATCTGACACTTCTACCGCTTCATCCATGTACTGAAGAAGTTCCGACGTATCGGAGATGATCTGCATCGCCCGGCCACCAAGCACGTACGACGGGCGCACAAGCACCGGGTAGCCCAGCCCCTCCGCAGCAGCAACCGCCTGTTCCACTGTCGTGACTGTGCGTCCCTGCGGTCGCGCAATCTCAAGTGCGGTCAAGAGCTCGTCAAACTTCTCGCGATCTTCAGCCGCGTCGATATTCTCGCGCGACGTACCCAAAATGCGCACACCCGCATCGGCCAAGGGTCCCGCCAAGTTGATGGCCGTCTGGCCTCCGAACTGGACGATCACGCCCTCCGGTTGTTCGCGATCGATTACATTCAACACATCCTCAACGTCCAAGGGTTCAAAGTACAACCGATCCGACGTGCTAAAGTCGGTCGAGACCGTCTCCGGGTTGTTGTTGATGACAATCGCCTCATAACCTTCGCGCTGCAGTGCCCATACCGCGTGTACCGTGCAATAGTCAAATTCGATGCCCTGACCGATGCGAATCGGCCCGGATCCAAGGACGACGATTTTTTTCTTGCTCGACTCCTCAACCTCGTCCGCACGCTCGTAGGTGCTGTAATAATACGGCGTTGTCGCCGCAAATTCACCCGCACAGGTGTCAACCATCTTATATACCGGTACAATGCCATGCTCTTTGCGCCAACTGCGGATTGTCAGTGCATCGGTGCCGAGCAGACGAGCCAGTTCTCTGTCTGGAAAGCCATGTCGCTTTGCTTGTACAATGAGCTCTTCGTTTTGCTCAAGCAGCGTCGGCAAAGGCAATGAGGTCCGTCCCAAGTCGGCAATCGCCTGCTCCAGTTGTACCAATTTCTCGAGCTGCCACAAAAACCACCGATCGATCTGGCTCCACTTATGCATCTGCTCGATGCTTATCCCTCGACGCAGTGCTTCTGCGATAGCAAAGAGCCGGTCGTCGTCTGCAATCGCAATTTTCTTTTCAATGTCCACATCCGACCAATGCGCAGCCTGCTTGGTCCACAACGAATAGGTTCCAATCTCCAAACTACGAATCGCCTTCAACAAGGATTCGCCAAACGTGCGCCCAATGGCCATCACCTCGCCAGTCGCTTTCATCTGTGTGCCCAGTGCTCGGTTCGCACTTCGAAACTTGTCAAAAGGCCAGCGTGGAATTTTGGTGACGACATAGTCGAGTGCCGGCTCAAAGGCCGCATACGAATCTTGGGTAACTGGGTTCTTCAGTTCATCCAAGCGATAGCCTACGGCGATTTTCGTCGCGATGCGCGCGATGGGATAGCCGGTGGCCTTCGATGCCAGAGCACTGGATCGACTGACGCGCGGATTAACCTCAATCACGTAGTACTGCGACGAATTCGGATCGAGTGCCAACTGCACGTTGCACCCGCCTTCGATGCCCAGCGCATGAATGATATCGAGGCTGGCGTTGCGCAACATCTGATAGTCCTCGTCAGACAGCGTCTGACTCGGCGCGACGACAATCGAGTCTCCCGTGTGGACGCCGACCGGATCGAAATTCTCCATGTTGCAAACGACGATGGCCGTGCCGGCCGCATCGCGCATCACTTCGTACTCAATTTCCTTGTAACCCGCGATACTCTGTTCGACAAGCACTTGATGAATGGGCGAGAGCGTTAAACCGCGCTCGACAATCTCTTGGTACTCGCGCCAGTTGTTTGCGATGCCACCACCCGTGCCGCCTAGGGTATAGGCAGGCCGAATGATGATGGGGAAACCGACCTCTTCAGCAAAGGCGTTTGCCTCTTGTTCGTTTCGCACAATGGCGCTTTGCGGAACTGGCTGGCCAATCTCCTTCATCAGTTGGCGGAACAGTTCGCGATCCTCCGCCTTTTCGATCGCGCTGAGCGGAGAGCCGAGCAATTGTACGCCCTCCTGCTCGAGAATGCCGCTATTGGCGAGTTGTACCGCCATATTCAACCCGGTCTGGCCACCAAGCGTCGCCAGCAATCCGTCTGGCCGCTCCTTGCGGATGATCTGCGCAACGAAGTCGAGCGTGATCGGCTCGATGTAGACCCTGTCAGCCATGTTTTGGTCGGTCATGATGGTCGCCGGGTTCGAGTTGACGAGCACGACCTCATAGCCCTCTTCTTTTAAGGCCTGACAGGCTTGCGTCCCTGCATAGTCAAACTCCGCCGCTTGGCCAATGACGATGGGGCCACTGCCGATGACCATGATCTTGTGTATATCCGTCCGCTTAGGCATGTGTGAACCGCCCCTCCCTCACCTGGCTGATCATATCCATAAAGTTGTCAAACAGGTACCTTGCGTCGGTCGGGCCGGGACGCGACTCAGGGTGATACTGCACAGAGAACACCGGCTCCTGCTTGTGCGCCAATCCTTCGACCGTTCCGTCGTTCAAATTGACGTGCGTCAACTGTAAAGGCGTGCCTGCCAGCGAGTCCGCATCGACCATGTAGCCATGGTTTTGGGAAGTGATGTCGACGCGCCCTGTCCGCAAGTCTTTGACCGGATGGTTGGCCCCGCGATGACCAAATTTCATTTTTCGCGTTTTGGCACCGCACGCCAACGCAATTAACTGATGTCCCAAACATATCCCAAAAATGGGGACACGACCGATGAGTTCACGTAACGTCGCAATGGCGAACGGCACGTCTTCCGGATTGCCAGGCCCATTGCTGAGCATGACACCGTGTGGATGCCAGGAGAGAACATCCGCCGCCGTCGACGTCGCAGGGACGACGATAACGTCACAACCGCGATCGAGCAAACTGCGCAAGATGCCTGCCTTCATGCCGTAGTCAATGAGCACCACGCGGTGCCCTGGCCCCGGGCTGCGATACACGGTCTGCGTCGTCACGCGCTCTACCGCATCAGGCACCAACGCCTCTGGCATCCTCGCCAACAATTCGTCGACAGGCGCATCCTCTGTTGTAATGACCGCCCGCATCGCTCCAACCGTGCGAATGGCCTTGGTCAATTCGCGCGTATCGATGCCCGCAATGCCAACGATGTTGTGCTGCTGGAGATACCTCTCCAGGCTGTCCGTCTGCTTGTAGTGCGATGGACTTTCCGCAAATGTCTTGACGACAAAGCCGCGTACATGCGGATGACGAGATTCCACGTCGTCGACGTTCACACCGTAATTGCCAATGAGCGGATATGTCATCGTCACGATTTGCCCGAAGTATGATGGATCCGTAAGCACTTCCTGATAGCCCGTCATCCCCGTATTAAACACCACTTCACCAAAGCGCGTGCCCTCTGCACCGAAGTGCGTACCTTCAAACGCCAAGCCATTCTCCAAAATCAACCGCGCTATCGCGCGACCGTTCATCGTCATGACAACCGCTCCTCTCCCGCTTCATAGATCACTTGCCCTGCGCGAATGGTACTTTTGATGACGCCTGCGATCCGCCAGTCGAGAAACGGAGTATTGCGTCCCTTCGTGTAGAACGAATCTCCGTCGATCGTCCGTTCCGCCTGTAAGTCGACAATCGCGAAATCGGCACGCGCCCCTGGCCGAATAGAGCCACCGGCAAGGCCAAAGAGACGGGCCGGCCGAGACGTCATCCCTTCGATGATGCGCGTGAGCGGCACCGTGCCAGGAAGCACAAGATACGTGTAGAGGAGTGCGAACGCGGTTTCTAATCCCACCATGCCAAACGGTGCTGTCGCCATCGACTGGGCCTTCTCTGCTGGCGTGTGCGGCGCATGATCCGTCGCGATGATGTCGAGCGTACCGTCCAGAAACCCTTCGAGACACGCCTCGCGATCACGTTCGCTTTGCAAAGGCGGGTTGACTTTCCAATTTGCATCGTCGCGCTTAATCGCGGTTTCAGAAAGCAACAAGTGATGCGGCGTCACTTCAGCAGTGACGCGAATACCGCGCGCTTTTGCCCAGCGAATGACCGCCACTGACGGCTCTGTGCTGACATGGCAGACGTGTAAATGAGCACCTGTTTGTTCAGCGAGTAACACGTCCCGGGCAATCATCGCGGCCTCCGCTTCAATCGGGATGCCAAGGAGTCCAAGGCGCCTGGCCGCGTTCGGATGCACTACGCCCTTTCCAGAAATCGTCTCATCCTCCGCATGAATAATGGCCGGAGCCCCAAGTTCCTTTAAACGCAAGAACGCCTCGCGCATCCGTCCACCATGTTGAACGCCGCGCCCGTCGTCGGAAAAGCCCACCGCTCCAGCCGCACGCAATGCCTCGTAATCGGCCAACTCATCCCCAGCCTGGCCTTGTGTGATGCAGGCAATTGGATGTACCTCCGTTTTCCCGATGACTTTGGCGCGTTCAACGAGATCCGCAACGAGTTTTGGACTATCAATCGGCGGCTTGGTGTTTGGCATGCAGGCCACTTGCGTAAAACCTCCCGCTGCCGCAGCTTGCACACCAGTCTCCAAGGACTCCTTCGCCGTTAAACCGGGATCGCGCAAGTGCACGTGCATGTCGATGAACCCCGGAAACACTGCTTCACCACGCAGCTCGATGACCTTTTCGGCGCGAAGTCCTTGACCAAGTGCGACAATCTCGCCTGTCACATCGTCGAACGCGACACTCGTCTCGCGCAACTGGCCGCTTTCGGCGTCCCACAGGCGACCACCGTCGATTCGTACAATCATCCCAATTCCCCTCTCAGCATGTGATCCAGTAAGGCCATGCGCATGTACAAGCCGTTTTCCGCCTGGCGAAAGTACGCAGCTCTATCGTCAGGATCAATGGCCGGATCGATCTCGCCGACGCGTGGTAGCGGGTGTAAGATGCGCGCATGTTCCGGCAACACCGCCAGGTGACTGCGTCGAATGGCGTAGTCATCGGTCGCGCACATCTCGTGTTCCGCTTGTAGCCGTTCTGCCTGAATCCTTGTTTGATAAACGATATCTGCGCCACGCACCGCATCTTCCAAATCTTCCGCAATCTCGATGGGAATCCCGCTATCGCGCATTTCCGCTGCCAGTTCGGGCGGTAGGCCGAGCGGTTCGGGATGGAACAGGCGAATCCGAATCCCCTCCATCTTGGCGAGCAGGCGCAACAAAGAATGGACCGTGCGACCGTATTTTAAGTCGCCAAGGACGGCGACCGTTAAATCGTTCAGGCGGCCAAGTTCTCGCCAAATCGTGTACGCGTCGAGCAACGCTTGAGTAGGATGCTCACCGGATCCCGCTCCAGCATTGATGACGGGCACCGGTGAAAATGGGGCCGCGGCATCTAATTCCTCTGCACGATGATGGCGGATGACAATCGCATCGGCGTAGCAGCCGACGACACGAAACACGTCGGCCAAACTCTCGCCCTTCTTTGAAGAGGAATTTTCACGCGCATTTTCGGCGCTTACGACCTGTCCACCGAGCCGATAAACGGCCGCCTCAAACGACAGGCGCGTGCGCGTGCTTGGTTCGTAAAACAGCGTTGCGACAATATCGCCGGCGAGCAGTGCGCGGGTCTCATGGCGGGGCATTGCGCGCAACGCTTCAGCGCGCCGAATCAATTGAAACGTCGTATCGACATCGAATTGCGCAATGGAGAGTGCGTGAAACATCTAGGAATCACTCCAGTTCTGACTCAGTCCAGTTCAGTCAAGACTGCCTGTGGGCAATCCACACGCCGTCTTCGCCATCGACCTCGCGCAACCGCACGATGACCTGTTCTTCCCGCGACGTGGGTACGTTCTTGCCGACGAAATCGGGGCGAATCGGAAGTTCTCGGTGCCCACGGTCGACCAATGTCGCCAATTGCACGGATTGTGCTCGCCCTGCATCCATGATGGCGTCGAGCGCGGCGCGCACCGTACGCCCTGTGTACAACACGTCGTCGACGAGAATCACACGCCGTTTTGCAACATCAAGAGCCGGCACATGTGCCTTAGTTGGACGCGCATCGGCGCGATCGTCCCGATAGGGGGTTGGGTCAAGGGACAGGCAGGGAATGGTTTGCCCTTCGATCTCGGCCAATTTTTCGCGAATCCGTTCTGCAAGTGCGACGCCTCTCGTCACGATGCCTACGAGCACGACGTCGTCCAGTCCTTTATTACGCTCAAGGATTTCATGAGCCATGCGCGTTAGCGACCGACGCATCGCCGCGTCGTCCATAATTTGTGTTTTTTGTGACACACTCTTCCCTCTTTCCTTCTTGGAAAGGATATCTACACGAAAAACGACCACCCCGGTTAGGAGGTGGCCGTTTGCTCAGAACACCTGGCTAGCATACACCAGTTCTGCGCTGTCCGACTCCTTTCCAACCTCACGGGATTGGTTTAAAGGCAGTTCACACTATAGGATTTGCAAGAAGACTATCATGTCAGGATTCCTATGTCAAGCCAATAACTAGCCAATTCTACCCGCGCGCAACCATTCGATCAACTGTTCCATATCTGGAGGCAGTGCACTTGCAAACGACATCCACTGCCCGGTCGCCGGATGCACAAAACCAAGCGTCTCGGCATGCAGCGCCTGCCCGTCAATCGGCAGCGTATGCCGTCTGCCATAGACCTTGTCGCCAGCGAGTGGATGGCCAATTTCCGCAAAGTGGACGCGAATTTGATGCGTTCGTCCCGTTTCCAATTGACACATGACAACCGCATAGCGGTCGAATTGTTCGATGACCTGGAAATGGGTGACGGCACGCTTGCCTTCGAGGCGGGCAGCCATGCGTTGCCGGTCGTTCGGATCGCGAGCGATAGGCATATCAATCGTGCCCGACCGATGTTCCATTTTTCCGTGAACGATAGCTCGGTAATGCCGAATCACCGTGTGTTCCCGCAACTGCTCAGTCAAGCCATAATAGGCGCGCTCTGTCTTCGCAAACATCACGAGGCCGCTCGTGTCTTTGTCGATCCGGTGTACGACACCAGGGCGCATCTCACCCCCGAGTGGCGATAACCGAACACCGCGGGCCGCAAGCCCATTGACCAAGGTGCCTCGTTCGTTTCCGGCTCCGGGATGCACGACGACACCTCGTGGCTTGTCCACGACAACCAGGTCGTCGTCCTCATACACGATATGCATGGCAACATCATCCGGGACGATAACAAACGGTTCCTCGGCTGGTACCTCAATTTCGTACACGTCGCCAGGCTCCAATGGATCCGAAGCCTTGACTTTGCCGGGGCGCCGTCGTGTGACACTTCCGCTTTTCAGCCATTGCTGGACAACCGTCCGCGAGATATCAACCTCATCCTCTTGTAGGCGCTCGGTCAGCCACTTGTCAAGGCGTTCTCCTGCTTCGGATGGCGCAACCTCATAGATAACCCGCACCGCGGATCTCACTTGGGATCCCCCTTCCCGTCGTCGGATCGCTCCGTGCCTGACCGAAACGAACTGATGAGGAGAAACAATACGCCAAAATCGATTGACGCGTCCGCCAAATTAAATACTGGAAAATGAATCGTATAAAAGTACACGTAGTCGGTTACGGTGTGCGTTGGCGAAATGATGCGATCCACCATGTTGCCAAGCGCCCCCCCCAGCAACAATCCCAGTCCCACCTGTGCAAGGCGATCCAAATGCCAGCGCTGGTGAACGAATATAACGGCCACCACGACGATCGCGGCAATGAGAACAAACAGCCACGTTTGATTGGGAAACAAGCTGAATGCGGCACCGGGGTTTTGCAGATGCGTCAATTCGACGACGCCAGGGATGACCAGAACAGCGTCACCGATAGGCAAGGTTCGACGCACGATCCACTTGAGAAATTGATCAAATCCAACGGTCAGTGCGGCAACGACGTATAACAAATATTGAATCCGCTTCACGGTCATGTCTCCTCGTTGGCATTCTGCCTGCACCCACTCACGTTGTGCTTCATACCGTGAAGGGACAGTGTGCAAAGGAGTGTGGATACCGTGATTGTATCAGACGGCGGCGCCTTCTCACAAATGATCAGCGCTCCGCTCGGACTTCGCGCGGAGAAGCCGAGATCGACCGGACTGACCATGGTGATCGATAAAGGGCTCGGCTTTTCCACGCTAACAGATATTCTTGAAGTCGGCGCGGCGTACGTCGACTTATTTAAATTCGGGTTTGGTACAAGTCCTCTTTATCCAGAGCCCATTTTGCGCCGCAAGTTGGGCTTACTCAGTGAAGTGGAGGTTCTTGCCTGCCCTGGCGGCACATTGGGTGAAATTGCGTGGTTGCAGGGCTCATATACAGACTATCTGCAACGATGTCAAAGTATCGGCTTCACTGCCATGGAAGTGTCCGATGGAACCATTGAACTACCAGCAAGTGATCGGCAAAAGGCCATCGCGCAAGCCAAAGATATCTTCCCGGTCGTCGTCTCCGAAATCGGGAAAAAGCTTTCGCACAGCATGGACATCGTCAACTGCGCGCGAAGCGTCATCGCGGATTTAAATGCCGGATCGGACTATGTCATCATAGAAGGTCGCGAATCAGGTGAAGGTGTCGGCGTTTACGATGCGAATGGCAAAGTGCTCGACAACCTTGTGCAGACTTTCATCGACGAACTGCCAGCCTGGGCGAGGAAGAAAGTCATCTGGGAGGCTCCGAAAAAACAGCAGCAAGTCGAATTTATTCGCCGCTTTGGATCCGACGTCAATCTTGGCAACATTCCGGCAGGCGACCTTCTTGCGCTCGAATGCCTTCGCCTCGGACTTCGCGCCGACACGTTGGTGCTCGCTATGCAAGCGTCCCATCCTCATCGTAATCCGACAGCTCAATAGCTGACGATGGCAATGTCCGGATGTAATATTCCTGGGAAATGTGATCAATCGGGTCGACAAACCCCGTGTTATCGTCAAGATCTGGCTGTTCATACGTCTCTTCGCCAAACGCCGGTTCTTGGAAACGCGCCACGGCCTGGTAGGCATCTTCTCCGTCGAACCCGGTTTGGTCGTGATCGTCCAGCCAAACCGCACCAAAGCCAGGCCAAAGCACGTCCTCCTCGACCGGTCGATGGCGATGTTTTTTGCGCCGCTCCGCGTCTTCTTGGCATTCAATACAATAACGCGCGGTCGGCATGGCCTCCATCCGTTCTGCGCTGATTTCACGCCCACATTCGGCGCAAAGACCGTACGTCCCGGCATCGATGCGCTTGAGTGCCTCGTCAAGGTCTTCGAGATACGCTTCCTCGCGGACTTCATCGCCAACGGCCATGCCCCGGAGGAAGAGTTCACTCGCGACATCTGCGGGGTGATTGTCATACATCGATAGTTCGGAGATTTCATCGCGCATGCTGTCACCGAGATCCGCAGACTCATTGCGCACGCTGAGCCGAGCTTCGACTTCGCGCTTCTGATTCTCTAAACGCTTGCGCATATGCTCCCACTTCATAGCGACTCCTCCTGCCCTCAATACGTATACTGTCTGGTGTGTAACTGGGCCTGCACGATAGCGACCAAATCGGCGATAAACTTGCCGATGACCGGTATGTTGAGCACTTCGAGCTGCTGTAGCAACATCACGATCGTTCCTGCGATGATGGTGAAGCCAAGGCCGATGCCCAAGCCGCGAAAGATGCCGCCAATCAAGTTTAACAAGGCGAGGCGCCAAGGCGTCTGGATCAAGTCGACATAGGCCGCAAAATTGGCCCCTTCCAGATACTCGGCCAGCCGCAGCAATCCCCTGTCGGAAAGGCGACGAAGCCTCTGCTTTCGTAATCGGAACGCACTCATGCCACACCCTCCGAACGCTCTCGCCGGGTTTACAACAGCGTCGACGTTAGTGTGTCCGATCCGCCCGTGCGACATGACCGGCACGATCACGCTACAATTGTTCATGAGTCTGTCACTGGTCTGTCACCGTCAGACGTGTATGATGGAAATCGGCAAGCTTGTTTATGACTGGAGCGGTTTACGATGCGCGGAACGTGGATGTTAGCTGTGGGGTGGATCGTTGTCTGGATTGGTATAACACTTCTGGCAGGCTGCGTTCTCGCGCGCATTTGGCTGAACATCGACCTGCCATACGCGATTTATGTGATCTTCAATGTCTGTCTTGTCGCAGCCGGTCTCCTTTTAAGGTGGCTGGCTAAGCGAATGGATCAATAAAAAATAAAAGGCCGATCCTGTCGTTCAGGAACGGCCAAGAGCGAGCGTTGCACATTAAAATCCGGACTCGGCGGCCGCGACTTCACGGCGGGCCAGGTCTTTCTCAAACGACTCCCAATCCCCGGAATCCATCATCTCGAGTTGAGACTGAATCAACGAGCGGAAGCGGGCGCGGAACACCGCTGCCTGTTTCTGCATTTCTTCGACCTCAAGCGCAACTTTGCGCGCCTTATTCAAGGCTTCACTGACGATCCGATCCGCGTTTTTTTCCGCCTCACGAATGATCAACTGAGCCTCTTTTTTCGCGTTGTTCTTCAACTCTTCGGCGGTTTCCTGTGCCACCAAGATGGACTTGCTCAAGCTCTCTTCCAAACTGTTATAATGGGCCAATCGCTCGTTTACACGCGCAATTTCCTCTTCGAGTTGCTTGTTCTGTCGAATCAGACCCTCATAATCCTGAATGATGCGTTCGAGAAAATCATCGACCTCGTCTTCGTTATAACCACGCAACGAACGACGAAATTCTTTATTATGAATGTCAATCGGGGACAGGGGCATTGCGTATCCTCCTTAGTTCGACAGCCAGCATACTCTAAGCTTCGAAAATTCGTATCAAGACACTTTGTTCTTGTCTATTCGACAGCAATCTTCGATTTCCTTCCCTAATGCACCCGGAAAATCATGTATCTGATCGCAGAATACCGATACGCATTCGAATTCTGCCCGATCTCGATGTACCGACCGCCTCAACGACGCGAATCCGTCCAAAGCCCCGCACCGACAAGATGTCTCCCGGTCTAACCTCATCCCGTGCGACAGCTTCGACAAAGTTGAGTGACACATAGCCACGGGCCACATGCTCTTGTGCATTGGCACGCGAAAGATGGCACGCCTGCGCCACAATCGCGTCGATGCGGGGTGACATGACAAAGATGTCTTGCTCTTCATAGGCCGGTGGTGGCAACTGCGGTGGATCTTCAAGGAGTACCACCTCCACGACCCCGCGACCAACACGATGCAACTCCCTCGCCAAAAACGAACCCATGGCAGAAGTTGCAAAGACATACGCACGCTTCTGATCAAATACCGCGATATCCCCGACCGTTTTACGTTGTATGCCGAGCCCCAAGACAGACCCCAGTACATCTCGATGTCGGATGGGCTGCTCCAGCGCCGTGATCGCTAAGCACTTGATATCATAGTCGCTCGCCTCTGGGTGCCAGTCCTCTGGCATGAGCAACATCCGAACGCGCTCCGCGTCGGTATAGCCACCGAAGTCAGAAGTGACCAGGCCAGAGTGGCGCGCCGCACTCTCGGCAATCCATCGCTCACGAGGCGTTAAAAAGTCCGTCAAGTACCACGTTCCCCGTGCATGGACATGTGCGGCCCAGTCTTCGACTTGTTTTAGAAATGGCCTCTCCTCTTCTCGCAACCACGCTCCACTGCTCATGGCTTCTGTCGTTCCGCCTCTCGTCAGTATTTCCCAAGCAATTGAGCCAGGGTGGTGTCTACACCCGCTTCGATCACGAGGTACACCACCACCCCAATCATCCACGAGATATCCAACGACATACGCCCTATGGAAAGCGGCCGAATATTGCGCCGAAATATCCGTAAATACGGGGTTGACAATTCAATGAACCAACGTGCAACACGATACTGGCGAACGTCGGGAACCATTTCAACGACCGCACCAGCCAATAGCACAAACCAATATATTGAAAACATCCATTCGACCAACCGAGCCAGTACGTCCAAGCGAATGCCTCCCACCTTTACGGATTGACCAAACGACGGCCAATGCGGATCATTGTCGCACCTTCTTCAATCGCGACTGGGAAATCCTGCGACATCCCCATCGAAAGTTGGTCAAAGGTCGCCAGAGACAGACGGCTTTGCAAGTCATCGCGCAGTTCGCGCAATGTACGAAAGACGGGACGTACTTGTTCCGGATCGTCAACCTGTGGAGCCATCGTCATCAAACCACGCAGTACGAGGTTGGGCATCCCAATCATCGCCGTTGCGGCCGCCAGACACGCTTCGGGTGGAAAACCATGCTTCTGTGATTCCTGTGCAACGTTGACCTGAATGAGCACGTTAAGTGTTCTGTCTAGACGCTGTGCTGCCTCTGCAAGGGCGAGCGCAAGTTCAAGCCTGTCCACGGAATGCACCCAGTCAAAGCGCGGCGTAACATACTTGACTTTGTTAGTTTGCAGCGTACCGATGAAATGCCAAGTCAGCTGTGTTGCGGCTGGATGCATCAGCTTCTCGCGTGCTGCCTGCCACCGATTTTCCGCCGCATCCTTGATGCCATTCGCAGAAAGAGCCGGTAAAATATCAGGCGGTGCTGTCTTTGTCACGGCGATCACGCGCACGTCCGCCGGATCGCGGCCGACTTTCGCACAGGCCGCTTCGACGTGCAGACGAATCGCCGACACATTCTCATGTACGTATGCAAAATCCATATGTGCCCCCTACTGAATCAACGTTGCGGATCCGTCAGTGCGATGATGGCCATCTGCCGGCCAGCCTGACCTTGCTCGCGCCTGTGCGAAAACAGGTGTTGGTTCCGGCAGGCAGTACATAGTCCACAATCGTCGACATGTTCTGGTCGCAACCCAGCGTGAATCAAGTCGATGCGAACTGCATCGGGTAGACTAAACCAATATTTTTCGTCTCGTCCAAACCGAGTAAGAAGCGCGCGCTCCATGTGTGTACCCCGCACTTCGCGCGCTACCGTTTCGTCAACTTCATAACAACAACGACGTATACAAGGCCCGATTGCCGCTCGAATATCGCCTACGTGGCTGCCATATTCGTTGACCATACGTGCTACGACTGCCCTCGAAATGCCTTTGACCGTGCCACGCCACCCGGAATGTGCGGCTGCCACCACGCGTTGTACGGGATCGTAAAACAACACGGGAGCGCAATCAGCAACCAAAATTCCAAGTACAACACCGACATCTCTCGTTACCTGTGCGTCTCCCTCAGGACGCACAGCCGCATGGTCTGCTACGCGTGTGGCCATGGATCTTGTGACATCGATCACGTCCGTACCATGAACCTGGCGTACAAACGAAGCGCAATCGCTAGGCAACTGCAAGCGCTCAAGAAACCACGACCGATTGGCCGCCGCGTCGTTGGGGTCAATCCGCCCCACATACGACACATCCCGTTCAACAGCCGGCCAAGCATCATCGTGGCGAAACAAAAACATGGCGCATACACCGGCCTCAGCCCAGCCCGGGCGTACGCCAATGCCGCCATGATTCCCAACGATGTTCGTCAGCACGTGCATCACCCCACCCTCATCATACATGACGCGGAGGCTGACTGACTATCCATCAGTAGCCTCCTGTGCCACGCTTTCCAGATTGAGGAGGGAGATAATAACCAGTTTCATGAGGTGGACGCAAATCGACGAGAATGACGTCCGTGCCAATTTTGACAATCTGATTCCACGGTATCACATAATCTTGCGTGCTGCCAACCATGCCGAAAAAGCGGCCTTGACCTGGTATCACGATGGAGCGAATCAATCCACTATCGAGATCAATCTCCATGTCCCCAATGGTTCCGAGCCGCTTTCCGTCTTCGACATTGACGACATCCTTCGCTTGCAATTCGGAAATTCGCATCACCGTAGAGCCGCCTCCATTCGGTCACATGTTCATCATATGACCGAATGTGTCCCGTTTACGACTGGATGTGTTTGTGCATACGATTGATTGCGGCTTTTTCAAGCCGCGAGACCTGTGCCTGCGAGATGCCGATCTCGTCGGCCACCTCCATTTGCGTCTTACCCTCGTAAAAGCGCATGGAGAGAATCTTCTTTTCTCGGTCCGTCAATTTGTGCATCGCTTCGCGCAAGGCAATACCTTCGACCCAAGAGCTATCCTTTTCTCGTTCATCATGAATTTGATCCATGACATAAATCGGATCGCCCCCGTCGTGATAAATAGGCTCAAACATCGAGACCGGGTCCTGAATGGCATCCAAGGCAAAAACGACCTCCTCCTTTGGGAGGTCCATTTCCTTGGCGATCTCGACAATAGTCGGCTCACGCAGGTGTTTTGTGGTCAACATATCTCGTATTTGCAGAGCTTTATAGGCGATATCGCGCAGTGACCGACTGACGCGAATCGGGTTGTTGTCCCGCAGATAGCGACGAATTTCACCGACAATCATCGGTACAGCGTAAGTGGAGAAACGCACGTTTTGGCTTAAGTCAAAATTATCGATTGCTTTCATGAGTCCGATGCAACCGACCTGAAATAGGTCGTCCACATATTCTCCGCGATTGTTAAACCGCTGGATGACGGAGAGAACCAAACGCAGATTGCCGTTCACCAATTTCTCACGTGCAGATAGATCGCCCGCCTGTAGTGAGGTGAACAATTCGCGCATCTGAGCATTGGTCAAAACGGGAAGTTGCGAGGTGTTGACGCCGCAGATCTCAACCTTGTTGCGTTTCAAAGAAGTCCCCCCAAAGGTGCCTGCTCGTCTGACACGGAGTATGTAGTATTTCCCAGAATTCGTCTTCAGTATCTCCGCGGCTTGCTAAGTTATGCACCATTCAGAGGGACATCCCATGAGAGCTTCAAACGCATCACAACATCTTGTTGAATTCGCGCTGTAGACGCTTTAAAATTCGCTTTTCCAAACGAGATATGTAGGACTGTGAAATCCCGAGCAGATCTGCCACATCTTTTTGTGTCATCTCCTGCCCGGTGCCTAAACCAAACCGAAGCTGCATGATTTTACGCTCCCGTTCCGACAACTTGTCGAGTGCATCATAGAGAAGTTCGCGATCCACCTCGTCTTCCAGGTTACGATAAATGGTATCGGATTCGGTTCCAAGTACGTCCGAAAGCAAAAGTTCGTTGCCGTCCCAATCGACGTTCAAAGGCTCGTCAAACGATACTTCTGAGCGAAGTTTGTTGTTGCGGCGCAAATACATAAGGATTTCGTTTTCGATACAACGAGATGCGTATGTGGCGAGTTTAATTTTTTTACTGGGATCAAACGTGTTCACAGCCTTGATTAAACCGATCGTCCCAATAGATACCAAATCTTCGATATGAATGCCAGTGTTTTCAAACTTACGCGCGATGTACACAACAAGTCGCAAGTTGCGCTCGATAAGCATGGAACGAACGGATTCATCGCCAGATGGCAGCCGTTCGAGCAAATACTGTTCTTCTTCGCGCGTCAGCGGCGGTGGTAACGCCTCGCTGCCCCCGACGTAGTATACTTCGTCAAGAGGACCGTGGATGCGAATCCGAATGCGCAGATACAGCAACCGCAGCCGAAGACGCAGCAGACGATTCATGTCTTTGAGCGATCGCAATCCTTTCAACCTCATCAACTCCATTCATCAAGTCCATATGCAAAATCGCCTGAAAGGATCCGTCAGCACTGAGCTTGCCAGGAAATGCTGCGAACAGGCACGCTTCGGTGACCATTGTCCTCGTACCGCCTCGCTCAATGTAAACAACTTGTGGCCGCAAGGCGATGGTCAATCCTCGTCCAGAGGCGCTTTGGTAGGGGACCAACGCGATGTGATGACAAGCGGCAACGGTAGCCAAAGCCGCAAACAAATCTCCCCCCGACTTGACCGCTTCGCCCAGCTCGCTTGGCAACACGGGCAGAAGCACCTCCATATCGACAAACGATACAGGACGCTTTGATACCGGATCGGTCAATTGATTGCCAGAGTCGAACAGGCCCGTGAAACGCAATGATACACCATCAAATTCGGCTTCAACCAACGCCGAAAAATTTTGTAACCGCGATTGCTTACGCAGATGTAACAACAAGCGACGGACGACAAACAAACAGAGCGGTACCCCGACCATCATGGCAAACGTCTCCCCAGACGTTCGGAAGATCAAGCCATGTTGGGTGAGTAGCGATTTGTCCAACGACACGCCTGGAACGGTGAAGCCAAGCGCGATGGACGCGCCAGCAAACACAAACGCAACAATGTAATACGCCCCAAGCAAACGGGCGAGATCGATCAGGTGCTTGTATGGAAGGGCAATCCATACCATGACAACCGACACGAGTGCCTTTCCCGGCCAGGTGGTTAGTGGGGACAATGCGGGAAAGAACAACAAGAGCGAATAGCATGCGCCGACAAGCGCGCCAAGGGCGAGACGCCGCAACCGAGCACGCCGCTTCATCAACCAGCCTGTGGTCCAAAGCAGGATAAAATCCATCACTAGGTTGACGAGCCAAACAACGTCGATGTAGACGACCGGCACCGCCTGCACACCATCACCTCGCGATGGGCCACGGCGTGTCCCAAAAGGTGCTGGACGGCCTTGAATCACCTGCCATCCTTATGGATGACAGTATAGTTTATCTCTATTACGAAGCCTGTCGGAACTTGCCTGCGATCTCATAGACTTTTTGTAGAAGTATCACGAGGAATGTTGAGGAGGGCGTGCAAACCTGTCAACGGTCGACCATTGCACACAATAGGAAAGGCCGTGCGGCAAGACTTTAAGCTATGCGCACGGCCCCCTACTTCAAAAAAGAGCATATGGAACGCTTCTTAACGATCTCGGCCGAACTTGCTTCCGTTCTGCCGGCGCATGAACGCAGGAACATCCCAAGTGTTTCCTGTATTCGGCACATTGGGTGGTGCATCTTGCACTACAGAATGGCGTTGCACCGTTCCCCGCACCGCTGGTTCGTGTAAGTCATGATGCGTGTGACCCGGGCGCTGCGTGTGTTGCTGATTGCCTTCAAATCCCGTGGCAATCACCGTTACGACAATTTCGTCCTGCAATTCAGGGTCGATAGCAGCACCGAAAATCATGTTAACTTCCGCATCCGCAGTCGTTGACACTATATCGGCTGCTTCGTTGACTTCCCACAAACTTAAGTTCGTGCCGCCCGCGACGTGCATCAACACCCCGCGTGCGCCGTCGATGGACGTTTCGAGCAAGGGCGAGGAAATCGCCTTTTTCGCCGCTTCCGCCGCCCGATTTTCGCCTGACGCGATTCCGATACCCATGAGCGCCGACCCTCGCTCAGTCATAATGGCTTTCACGTCCGCGAAGTCGACGTTGATCAAAGCCGGCGTTGCAATCAACTCTGAAATACCCGAAACGCCTTGCCTGAGCACATTGTCCGCTTCGCGGAACGCCTCGAGGACTGGCGTGTTGCGATCAACAATTTCGAGCAATCGGTCGTTGGGGATAACGATGAGGGTGTCCACCTTCTCCTTGAGTTCAGCTACACCCTGTTCCGCCTGAATCATGCGACGGCGCTGCTCGAACCGAAACGGCTTCGTGACGACACCCACCGTCAACGCGCCAAGTTCCTTCGAAATTTCAGCGATGACAGGCGCTGCACCCGTTCCCGTACCGCCGCCCATGCCCGCGGTCACGAAGACCATATCCGCACCGCGCAAAGCGTTGGCCAACATTTCGCGGCTCTCCTCGGCAGCCTTCTTTCCGATCTCTGGATTCGCTCCAGCACCCAAGCCGCGTGTTAGTTTTTCGCCAATTTGCAGACGCGTCTCTGCCTTCGCCAGCTTTAAAGCCTGTGCGTCCGTATTGACGACGATGAACTCGACACCCTTAACACCTGATTCAATCATTCGGTTGACCGCGTTACACCCGCCGCCGCCGACGCCTATCACCTTGATATTGGCAAGGGAATCCGATTCAAAATCAAATTCCAACATGATGGCTCCTCCTAATCTCTATGGCTCCGCTTTTCCCCTGCGACGGTTTGGTGCCAGCGCACACACGTACGCCAACTCGCCTGTATTACACGAAATCGCGCAGCCAATCCTTAATTCGCGCAAATACACTGACGTTGTTCGCCGGCCGAACCTGACGGCTCGCCGCGTTGACTTCCGCCGCCGACGGGCGCAGCCCTGTACGCGCAGCGTAAGCAATCGTTCCAACGCCATTGACGAACGACGGGTCGCGCACACCGAGAAATTCTGGAATGGCGATACGAACCGGAGACTGCAACTCCTCACTGGCCAAATCGGCAGCCGCAGGTGTCGACATCACACCTCCGTGGAACACATATCCGGCTGGCAAATCATCCGCATAGCCCATCTTTTCAATCTCTTTTTGCACGAGCGCAAATATCTCCTGCATGCGAGGTTCAACAATCGTTGCCAAGTCGTACTGAGTATACTCGGTTTCCTTGTTACTCCCCATCCGAGGCACGCGGAACGTCTCATGCTCCGAAGCTTGGGAAACCATCGCACAAGCATGCCGTAATTTGACTTGCTCTGCCGCAGTGGTGCTTGTCCGCAGACCAATCGCAATATCGTGGGTGACGTAGTCACCACCCATCGGGATGATGCTCGTCCCCATCAAAACACCGTTGCTAAAGACCGTCACGGACGTCGCTCCGGCGCCGACATCGACGAGTGCCACGCCCAGGCGACGTTCGTCCTGGGTTAAGGCAATGTGACTCGCCGCCATCGGCGCGAGCACCAAGTTCGCGACCTCCAGTCCGGCCCGCTCCACACAGCGTACAACGTTGTGAATCGCCGTGCGGCTACCTGTGATCAAATAAGCCTCCACCTCGAGGCGAACACCGAGCATACCGCGCGGATCCATAATCCCACGCAGGCCGTCGACAATGAACTCCTTTGCGACGACGTCGATGACTTCGCGTTCTGGAGGCAGCGCCACGACGCGAGCTTGCTGCAAAACGCGTTCGATATCTTCATCTGTAATTTCTCGATCCGCCGACGACACCGCTACCACACCATGACTGCTATGAAGTTGAATGTGATTCCCTGAAATCCCAACATAAGCAGACGAGATGTGAATGCCAACCATGCGCTCCGCATGGTCAACTGCTTCTCGGATCGATTCAACAGTCATATCTATATCGACAATGGAACCGTGGCGCAGTCCCTCACCAGAGGCGGAGCCAACTCCAATGACGTTGATGCTGTTTCCGGTCGGCTCTCCGATAATAGCTCGTATTTTCGAAGTGCCGATGTCAAGACTGACGATGTAATCTTCTTTGGCCAACCGAGTGGCACCTCCCTAGACCGCCCAAGACTGCGATTCTCTTTCTATTTCCACACGCTTTTCGACAATCCTCTATGACTTGCGAAAAATATTCACGACTGGACATTGCGCGCTGCAATATCGCGCTCCAACTTGCGCTGGCGCATCAGTAAAAAGACATGCCGGCGGATGGCCGCAATATTTTGGAACAGACGCACGCCAAACGCAACTACTGCAGCCAAATAAAGGTCAACACCGAGTTGATTCCCAATATAAGCAAGTAAAGCTGCAATCAGCGCGTTCGTGAAAAAGCCCGTCAAAAACACAGCACTATCAAACGTCTTTTCAAAGCTCGCCCGAATACCGCCAAAAACCGTATCTAAAGCCGCGAGGATCGCAATCGACAAATAACTTGTAAACGCAACTGGGATTGCCACGTTGGTTACTAAGCCGAGCGCGACACCGACGGCTAGTCCAAGCACAGGCAGCCAAATCATCAGCCATTCCCCTCCTTGGCATACTGTCCTGGCAGCGGGCCGCTGTACCCCGGTACGGTGACTCCGTCTTTTTGTGGGTACGAGCGGACGATAAAATCTTCTCCCATCGCCTCAAAATATCCTTGTAGCACTTCTACTGTCAATGCCGCCTGCATATCTTGAATGTTGCCCACCGCACGAATGACGTACGGCGTGGTGATGGGATGGCCGTTCACGTGTACGCCCCCAATCCCATCCACTTCCACAAGGCGAATCGCTGATGTCGCAACGAGGCGTTGATCATTGATGGATATCGCGGTGGCGCCATTGCCAAGCAACACGTTAACAACCTCGTCCAGCCACTGGTCGGCCTGCTGCGGAAATAGAGCCATTTGCGCCGGATTGGCGCCGAGCTTGGCGTCTGGCTGAATCGTGATGGTGATGCCAGGTCCAGAGGTAGGAAGAATGCCCGCCTGCTGCTCCAGTGATTTTTCATCCTTCTGTAGCACCTCGCGCAACTCGCTGGCACTGCCACTCGCTGCGCGGTACTCAGCGAGCTGCGCATTCAACTTGGATACCTGCTGTTCCAACAACAAGTGCTCCTGGGCTTGCTCCTGCACCTGCGTACGCAAGTCAATATAGCTGGTAGATTGTTGCCCAAACGAATTTTGCGAGGTCAGCTGCACGGTAAGCATAAAGCCCAGAGCCGTGGCTGTGGCTGTCGCTCCCCAGACGAGACTGCGCCGTTTCATCGCCTCACCTCAATTCACCGGCTGCAACGAGTTTGTGTAGGCCGGCATGTCGATGTCATTCTCGACTTGTGGCGTCGACACCTGCAGCCCTTGTTGACGCAATGCGTCAAGGATGCCTCCTTGAATTTCAAGAGCCGATGTGAGCGTCGCTGGGTCACCAATGGCCGAGACGGTAAACGGTGCACCGAGCCGGTGGCCATTGACCGAGACGACCGGCCCTTGACACTGGATGGCCGACGTTGCAACGACTCGATAGTCGTTGATGGCCACAGCCTCCGCTCCCGCGGTGAACAGTTCGTTGACGAGATTGCGGATGTTCCAATCGTGCGCCAAGATTTGCTCGATATCGGTGCCCCCTGAATCACCGTCGTTCAGGGTCAGCACGACACCCGGCCCATGCACAGGCGTACTGCCAGCCAAGATGCGTTCCCCACTCAAGCGCGCCTGCAGGTCTTGCAAAGATTGGCTCGATCCGGCCGACTTTTGTTCGTACTGTGCAATCTCAGCTGTCAGGTTGGCGAGTGTCTGGTCTGCCTCCTGATTTGACGCCTTTAACTCCGACAAGCGTTGCGTCAACTGTCGGTTGACGGCTGAACTGCCAGTATCGAGCACACCGAGGGCCGCAGCCACATGATTCTGTCGATAGCTGACGGCAATCATGAACCCAAGCACGACCGATACAGTGGTCAGCGACCATGTAAGCCTTTGTTGCGCGTTCACGGTTTACCGCCTCCGGTTTGTGATGTCAAGCCATTTGCCGCTGAGTTCGCTCCCGCAACACCATTCCCGCCTGTCCCCGCGTTCTGCTGACTACTACTCGTCGGCTGCGAGCCATTCGTGACAGGAGCCAACGGGGTATAGCGGTACGGAGGTTGGCCTGTCAAATCCACCGTACCAGGCTTGTACCCTTTTTGCACAAAGTAATGAACGACAGATTGCATTGCGTTTACCGCACCAGCCAGACTGTCAGCATCCGCAAGTACCACAAACCCGTTGTCCAAATACATAGAAATGGTTCCATCCCCATTGATATGGAACTCGGAAACGTCCGTGAGTTCGCCTGCCGGCACTTTTGCCAACTGCCTGCACACCGTCGAGACATCCCCGTTCATCATCGCATGGACTTGCACGTGTTCATCAGGTCCCGATACGAGCGGATATGGCAAGCCGGCGGACGATGGTTCCGCCGCAAACACGTATCCGTTGTTCAGCAGTTCATAGAATGATCCAGCTTCTGCATATACAGCCACTACCTGCCGCTCACGCAATGAAAGAGACACGGAGCCATGTAGCCAGTCGACTGTGACGGCAGCAGACTGTACCATCGGTAGCCGCCGTTCGATTCGCGCGGCTGCCTGCTTGGTGTTGACCTGCCACAGACTTTCCCCCAACTCGACGCCGCTGTTGGCCACAACATCAGCTTGCGCAATGGTGGTATTGCCCTTGACGGCAATTTGCCGAACGCGGGCGAGCGGCGACTCTAAAGCCACAATCAGGCCGATAAAGACAAAAAATCCTACGACGATTTTTCGATTGCGAGCCTTGCGTCGATCGCGCTGTTCTGCCGTCTCCGGCCGATGTGGCATGCATTCACGCCCTTTACTTCAACTTGCCCATGATAGGTGCCGCTTGCGCGGCACCTATTGCTCTAATCATTCACTTTGATGCGCTCGATGCACGCACCAACGGTGGACAAATGCGTTTCAATCGCCTGATAGCCGCGATCGATATGATACACGCCGTCGACTTCAGTTGCGCCGCTGGCCGCCAAACCTGCCACGAGGAGCGCGGCGCCACCGCGCAGGTCAGAGGCACATACCTTGGCCCCGGAGAGATTCGGTACACCGCGCACGATGGCTGTCCTCAGATCCACCGAGATGTCGGCGCCCATGCGCAGGAGCTCATCCACGTGCTTAAAACGCGCCTCAAACACACTTTCCTGAATCACGCTGGTGCCTTGAGCTACGGTTAGAAACGCCATAAATGGCGCCTGCAAATCAGTGGGGAAACCAGGGAACGGCGCCGTCCGAAAGTCGACGGCCGAAGGGGCGCCATCACAGATAAGCGTAATTATATCATGCTCCGTGTCGACGCGAACACCCGCATCTCGTAATTTTTGGATGACAGCACCCAAATGCCCAGGTTCGGCACCAGTCAGCGTAATCTTTCCCATCGTCGCGGCCGCTGCCAACATCAGCGTTCCCGTCACAATGCGATCCGGAATGATGCGATAGCCGATCTCGCCAAGTTCTGAGCAACCGTGCACGACGATGCGGTCATGCCCTGCGCCTTCGATGCGAACGCCAGCTTCGCGCAGGAAGTTCGCCAGATCGACAACCTCTGGCTCTCGCGCGGCGTTCTCGATCACAGTGGTACCATCTGCCAAGGCCGCGGCCATTAACAAGTTCTCGGTCGCACCGACGGAAGGAAAGTCCAAGGCAATGTGCGCGCCGAGCAGCCTCTTTGCTGTGCAGCGGATATCACCGTGCTCTTCCTCAATTCGCGCACCGAGCGCACGCATGCCGCGCAAATGAAAATCGATGGGCCGCTGACCGATGACACACCCCCCTGGCTTGCTCACGGTCACTTCGCCAAAGCGGGCGAGTAGTGGCCCCATCAGGAAGATGGAGGAACCCATACAGTGTGTTGTACTCAATAAGGCACATCGTCATAAGCGATAGACGATTTCAAGCTCAGGCACCGCGCTCCGATCGCGATGAAAAACGCGTACCTCTTGCACGAGCTCGAGCACGGCAAGGCGCAATGCAGCTTCATCGCCGTCGAGATCCTTGCAAAGTCGCTCCAGGCGCTGGCGAGCTGCAAGTACAGGATCGGGTGTGGCCGTTGCAAGCGCCACAAGTTGCGCATCATATTCACTCATCTCCGCCCGCAACGGAGATACATGACGGCGAAAATCCTCTTCGCCGAGAACGCCGCGCGTATAGCCATCGATGAGCCGATCGATCCGTTGCTGTAGGCGCCGTTGCCGCCTGCGCAAGTCTGCCTCACGCCGTCTCGGGTCGGTTTGTGCACGCAAAAGCACGTCGGAAAAATTGATCTTCGCGGTCCCAGCGGCAAGCACCTGACTTGTCACGCAGCGTTCAAACTCTTCCGCATCGACGCGATTTGCCACACAACCACCGGTCTGCACATATGTGCCACAGCGATAGATGCGCCGGCGCTGCCGGCCATCCTTGCGCTCATAAATCTGCCACCCGGCGTGCATGTTGGCCCCGCAGTACCCACATTTGGCGATCCCGGAGAGCAATCGCGCCGCTCCCCGCGTTCGGGGCGGCAGTGACTGGCGACGTTGAAACAAACGATTGATCTGCGTAAACTCCTCACTCGTCAGCAAGGCTTCGTGTGCCTGCTCGATACAAATCCAGTCTTCTACATTGCGCTCGACGCGAGCCCTGCCGGTGCCTTTGCGTCGATTCCACACCGCTGTACCCATCAAAGTCGGATTTTGAAAAAGCGTCCGGATTGCCGTTTCCGACCACAAGCGGCCGGTTTTCGAAGGCACGCCGCGATCGTTCAGATATTTTGCAACCTGCCTTGCTCCTTGCCCACTGAGCAAAAGCCTTGCCGCCTCGCGCACCCAAGGCGCTTCTTGTGGGTTGGGTGTGAGGCGGCCGGCGACGAGATCATAGCCATAAGGCGGCTTTTGCGCCAATGTGCCCCGCCTCGCCATGGACAACAGGTTTTCGTACACGCGCTCGGCGATCATCTCGCGTTCAAACTCGGCGATGACAGACAAAATCTGTGCAACGAGGCGGCCCATGGCCGTGCCTATTTCGAAGTTTTGGCGGGTGGAACGATAGAACACTCCGTGTTCGTTCATCTCTTCGATCAACTTCGCAAAATCGGCAACCCGGCGCGTCAAGCGATCGATTCGCGTCGTCACGACACCGACGATTTTCCCTGCGCGAATATCGCTGCGCAGTCTTTTCATTGCGGGCCGCTCCAGGTTTTTCGCGGAATAACCTTCGTCGCGGTAAACGGAAAATTCGCTGTAGCCATTGCCTCTTGCAAATTGCACCAACTGCTCCTCTTGTTCAAACACGCTGTTGCCTTCCTGTGCCTGCTCCTCGGTCGAGACGCGAACATAAAGCGCCAACCGCTTATCGGTCATCGCCTCTCGACCCCCGCTTCAGAGGTCAACTTGCGCCGGACAAGGGGTTCGATGACTTGCCTTGCCTTTTCTCGCCACAATTCCTCAGCGTCGGCAAACGGAACGAGCGCCTGCTTCGATTCCACGTAGACAAAGGAAGCGCGCACCTTCACGACCACATCCCCCCTACCAGACGCTATGCGGCAGAGGTTGTTCGCCTTGCCGGACGAGAATTAGATCCGGCTCCCCAGGCGATCGCGAATGGCTTGTGCAATCGCCGGTGCGTGCAAACGCCCGTTCTCGATGAAAATCCGATTGGCGTCATAACCTGAGACCACCACGCCCGCGATAAAGATCCCGGTTACGTTCGTCTCATAGGTCTCCGGATGATGTGTTGGGATACCGGATTGCGCATCGATTTCGACGCCGAGCTCCGACAGAAACGGCGTGTCGGGATGATAGCCGATGAGCGCTAGCACGTGGTCCGCCGCGATTTCGATGTCCCCTTCTGGCGTCGCCACTTGCACTCTGTCTCGCAAGATGGCCTTCACACGAGACTGAAAGTGGAAGGCAATGCGCTCGTGATCGATTAAACTCTGGATTTCCGGCCGCACCCACGGCTTAATTTTGTCGGATAAAGCAGCACCACGATGGATGAGTGTGACTTCGGCGCCGACTCTATACAAGTCGATGGCCGCTTCGGCGGCGGAATTGGTACCGCCGACAATCACGACCCGCTGCCCATAATATGGATGCGCATCGCGGTAGTAGTGCTGGACATGTGGCAACTCTTCGCCTGGAACGCCGAGCGCATTGGGGTGATCAAAATACCCGGTTGCGATCACGACTTGGCGCGCGTACGTCTGGATCTCTTGTCCTGCGAGCGTGCGGGACTGAATGGAAAACGCCATCTGCCCATCGTCCCAGGCAACCTGCTCAACCGTTTCGTATTGCCTGATTGGCAACTTCAGGCGAGCCACGACCGTGCGATAGTAATTCAACGCCTCTTGGCGTGTCGGTTTTCCGCCCTGCGTATAAAAAGGGATATCGGCGATTTCAAGCCGCTCGGGGGTAGAGTTGAAGATCATCTGTGTGGGGAAACGATAAATCGTCGAGGCGATGCAAGATTTCTCCAGAACGACATGATCGATCTGCCGTTTCTGTAGTTCTACGGACACGGCCAGACCACATGGCCCAGCACCAATGACACATACGTCGTACATCTCGAAATCGCTCCTAGCCTTCATTCATCTGTGATCTCTCCATTCCAATAATTATATCATGGCTTGTGAAGTACGGCTCAAAGCATATTAGGCAAGATAGGGGACCGCATCTTTTGCATCAGATGCATGGGGACATCGGTACTGTGGATAGTCGACGCGTCAACCTCAATCACGTCGCCATCCACACGTACCTTTGCGCCCAACGCCCTCAGGATTTCGACCATAACGTGCACATCTTCCAAATCGGGTACGTTTTCGACGACCGTCGTTCCATTGACCATCACGGTCGCCGCCAAAATCGGCAGCGCGGCGTTTTTCGCGCCGTAGACAGACGTCTCGCCAGAGAGCGGAACGCCGCCATAGATTCTCAGCCTATCCACACCCGTCACCTCCCTGAGATTGGCTCCCCCAGCACACGCACCTCAGTTTCCAATTCGATCCCATACTGATCGCGGACCACCTGTTGGGCGTGGCGAATCAGCCATAGCACATCCGCCGCTGTCGCCCCCTCGACGTTCACGATGAAGTTGGCGTGTTTATCGCTGATCTTGGCGCCGCCATGCTGAAATCCTTTAAGACCTGCAGCTTCGATGAGCCGACCCGCATGCGTGCCTTCTGGGTTGCGAAACACCGATCCGCAGTTTGGCCATGAAAGCGGTTGGGACTCGACGCGCTTTTGCGACCACTGTTTGACCTGCTTCACCAACGCGTCGCGATCGCCAGGTGACAAGGCAAATTTCGCTTGCGTCACGATGCCAAATCGGTCCTTTAAGATGCTGTAACGGTATCCGAACTTCAGATCGGCGTTTTGCAATCGTTCGATCTCGCCGTCGGCATTCATCACGTCCGCCCATTCCAGCACTTCGCACGTCTCCTTGCCATACGCGCCTGCATTCATCATGACAGCCCCACCCACGGAACCAGGAATTCCAGTCGCGAATTCAAGGCCAGCAAGACCGTGACGCAGCGCAATATTGGCGGCGGATACGTACGACCTGCCTGCCATCGCGATGATCGCGGCGCCCTCAATTTCCACCTTTGCGAATGCATCATGGAGCTTGACGACGACACCGCGAATTCCGCCATCAAGGACGAGCGCATTTGAGCCTCGGCCAATCACCGTGATCGGCAAGCCGAGATGCCGTGCGGCGAGCACCGTCCCGCGCAATTCGTCAAGCGAGGCAGGGACGACAAAATAGTCGGCCGGGCCGCCAATGCGCCAAGTGGTGTGACGTTGCATCGGTTCATCACACACGATGTTGGCAACGCCGTGCGACGTAAAAACAGAGAGGACTGCTTCAGGGCCCATGCGTGAACCTCCAAGTGCAATTTTGATGACGCCAGCCTACGCCCAGGTTCCGCATGGCATCATATGCGGCAGCGGGCGAACCGTGCCGCCACGACATCGTTTAGCTGCGGACAGCGGACATGACCAAATCGTACAGTCTTTCGACAGCCTCTGGTTGTCCGAATGACTTCGCGCGTTCCTTCATCACTGCGAGCTTGTCCGGCTTCAGCAAGTCGACCACACCATCCCACAGCCGATCCACCGTCAAGTCTTGTTCGCGTATCATCAGAGCGGCCCCCGCATGCACGAGATTGCGCGCGTTCTCCTCCTGGTGGTTCGCCGTCACGTACGGACTTGGGATCAGGATGGACGCGATACCTAAAGCGCAAATTTCAGCAAGTGTACTGCTTCCGGCGCGGCTAATGATCAAGTCGACGTGTGGCAATAAGCTTGGCATGTCAGAAATAAACGGATGGATGGAGACGTTTCGCGGCAACGCCCCTAACTCGCGCACAGTCTCATCGTAATGCGCTTCGCCAGTGACAAACAGGCAGCGCCAATCCGGATGCTGCGCAAACCGCGGCAACATTTGGGCGATCATCCGGTTGACTGATTCCGAGCCTCGGCTGCCGGTAAAAATGAGGACAACCTTTTGCCCACGCAAAATGCGATAGGTATCCAAGGCTTGTCGCTTGGCCGCAGAATCGACCGAAATGACCTCGCTGGCGCGCGGATTCCCTGTGAGGACAACGCGCCGAGCGCCCCGGAAATACCTCTCGCTTTCGGGAAAACACACAGCCACGGCCTCACTTTTCCGCGCACACAGTTGGTTTGTCAGGCCTGGGCGGGCATTGCCCTCCCAAATCACGCTCGGAATTCCAAGCGACTTGGCGGCGAAGACCACTGGCAACGTGACGAAACCGCCGGTGCCGACGACAACGTCTGGACGAAAGCGCCGTAAGAGGCGCCGCGCCTGAAAATAGCCGCGTGCTGTGACCAACAACGTGCGCACCGCTTGCAGCGACACCTGTCTGCGTAGCCCAGCGGCATCTACTGTGACAAAGGGCAAATCGAGCGGCCGTACAATCGATTGTTCCAGTCCGTTGCGCGTGCCGATGTAGAGACAATCAAGCGGATCGATCCGCCTTTGCATATAGCGCCAAAGCGACAGCGCCGGGTAAATATGTCCCCCAGTGCCGCCGCCCGTCAATACGACTTTCATCGAACCACTCCAGCCTGCTTCGAGATATTCAAGAGAATCCCGACGCCGCTGAGCAAGAGCGTCAAGGACGATCCGCCGTAACTAATAAACGGCAAAGTGATGCCTGTCGCCGGGATCGACCCCGTGACGACGCCGATGTTAATCAAAACCTGCACCGCAATCATGCCAGTAATGCCGACGCCAAGTAAAGTCCCAAACTCGTCTGGGGCATAGATGGCCGTGCGAATACCGCGCCACACCAGGACGGCAAATAACAGCAAGACGCAGATGCCACCTAGGAGCCCTAACTCCTCGCCGATAATGGAAAAGATAAAGTCTGTCTGTGGCTCGGGCAAGTAGAGAAACTTCTGACGGCTGTTGCCAAGGCCGAGACCCAAAATACCGCCGGACCCAAGCGCGTATAACGACTGGATAATCTGATAACCTTTGCCCAGCGGGTATTTCCATGGATCAATGAAGGCAGCAATGCGATCCATTCGATAGGGCGCAACCGCGACGAGACCGCCAAAGCCGAGCATGCCGACGCCGAATAGCGCCCCCAAATGGGACATTCGGGTGCCAGCTGCAAAGAGCATGATGACGGTCGTCCCCATGATAACGACACTCTGCCCGAGGTCTGGTTCCAGCATGATGAGACCCACTGCCACCAAGGCAAGTCCCATGGGCGGCACAAAGCCTCGCCAGAACGAGTGCATGCGATCCGCCGATTCGGCGAGCAGGTGGGCGAGAAATACGACCAGACCGAGTTTGGCAAATTCGGATGGTTGAATGCCAAGCGATCCGATGCCAAGCCACGCCTTCGAGCCGCCGCGGTTGACGCCGACAATGAGTACCAGGACAAGCATGGCGAAGCTGGCGACGGCGAGCTTAGGCGCATGTTTGCGCCACACATGATAATCGATGCGGGAGAACCAAAACATGCAGAGGACGCCGATGATCGCCCAGATCAATTGGCGCTTGGAAAAATAGAACGGGTCGCCGAAGCGCGTCGCAGACACGACGGACGAGGCACTGTGCACCATCGTGATCCCAAACGATAAGAGGACCAGAATGACGCCGACAATTGCGAGATCGCCCGCCTGACGCGGCGTAGAAGTGGCGCGAGTCTGAAACAAATTGGCCCCTCCTCAGACGCACCGGTGCCTGACAGACCGCTCGCGAGCGAGCTGCCGCTGGCACAGGCTGTGTGAGCGGCCCGCATAGGCGGCGGTGACAGGCCGCCCATTGGACACGCTGCTACAGTCTATGCACAGCCTCTTTGAACATGCTTCCCCGAACTTCAAACGAACTAAACATGTCCCAACTTGCGCATGCGGGTGACAGCAATACGGTGTCTCCCGGCTCGGCAAGGCGATGAGCGCGTTGAACAGCCTCGTCGAGCGAGGACGCAAGTTCAATCTGCTCGACCCCGGCTCGCTGACACGTATTCCGCAACGCCTCGCGCGTCTGACCAAGACACACGGCAGCCTTGACGCGCCCGCGCAATTCTGGCAGCAACGAGTCAAACGACAGTCCACGGTCCAGTCCACCCGCAATCCATACAATGCCGTGCGCAAACGAGCGCAGGGCTTGGCGCGCCGCGTCTGGGTTGGTCGCCTTAGAATCGTTGTAATAGCGCACGCCATGAAGTTCCCGCACAAACTCGAGACGATGTTCGACACCTTGAAACGTTGCTGCAACCTGCCGAATGGCCTCGTCAGACGCCCCGGCTGCCTGTGCCAACGCGGCCGCAGCGACGACATTTTGCAAGTTGTGGCGGCCGGGCAATGCCACCTCCGCGATGGGCAACAATCTGCGGACTTCGCCGCGCTCTGCAATCACGATATCTTCATCCTCGACACCGACGCCGAAGGCAAAGCGAACGTGATCGACACTGAAATAGTGCACGTCCGCACGTAAGCGCGAGGCACCGCCGGCGACGAGATCCTGATCCGCATTGAGCACGGCAATGTCGCCCTGCTCCATATTGGAAAACATCTTCCACTTCGCTTCCTGATACGCTTCGAATGTGCCGTGGTAATCGAGGTGCGCCGGGTAGAAGTTGAGCAAGGCTGCTCCTCGCGGCCGAAAGCGCCAAGTGCCCATCAATTGAAAGCTCGATACCTCAAGCACAACCGGTTCATCCGTCTGCTCCTCTAGCACGGCCTCGGCAAACGGCGTCCCAATGTTGCCCCCGACAAAAGGGAGCCGTCCTGCCGCTCGCAGCATCTCGCCGACAAGCGTCGTGGTCGTCGTCTTGCCGTTGGATCCGGTGATGGCATAAATAGGCCGCTCTGTGAACCACGACGCCACTTCAATCTCGCTGAAAATAGGCACCCCTTTTGCGGCGAGTTGCTCAATAAACGGAACCGTATACGGAATGCCAGGGCTTTTCACGACAAACTGCCATGGCCTATGAAGCAGTTCTGACGGATGCCCGCCAAAGACAAACTGTACACCATGCCCTGCTAGGGCCTTGATGCCTTCATCCGTTTCTGGCTTGTCACCGCGATCCGTCACGGTCACGCGAAAGCCGCGCCCTGCCAACAAACGAGCAGCCGCGGCCCCACTTTTGCCATATCCAACGACGAGCACATGTCCCGGTTCGCGCAACCACAAAGCAAGAGGTTCGCCATACCTGTCCACTTCCGGTCACCTTCCGTTTCGTTTTAGTAGGACAAGAGTGCGAGCGTGCCAAACGCACAAATGAACGAGGCAAACCAGAACAGAAGCACGACTTCCCACTCCGACCAGCCACCAAGTTCAAAATGATGGTGTAAGGGGCTCATGCGAAACACACGTCGGCCAAAAGTCCGGTACGAAAACACCTGAATCATCACCGACAAAGCCTCGATCACAAACACCAGCCCGAACAGGATGAGCGCAAGCTCACTGTGCGTGAGAACGGCAACCATCGCTAGCCCTCCGCCGATCGCAAGCGAACCTGTGTCTCCCATGAACACTTTAGCCGGGTGGCGGTTAAACGCCAAGAACGCAGCCAAAGCACCAACCATTGCCGCACAGAACAGCGCGACGTCGTAATTCGTATGCCAATACGCGTAGATGGCGTACGCCGCAAAGACCATGATGGCCGAGCCGGAGAGCAGTCCATCCAATCCGTCCGTCAAATTCACCGCGTTGGTCGTACCCACCAACACCAACAGGAGAAAAACAATATACAATACGCCAATCGATAATGCCCAGTTCGAAAATGGAATGTGAATGGCAAAGCCTTCACTACGCCCTTGCTGCAGGTACAGCATCAAAAAGAGCAAGATGGTCAACAGACTTTGCAACACGATTTTTTGTTTTGCTGTCAATCCCAGATTGCGCTTTTTGAGGATTTTGATCAAATCGTCGGCAAAGCCAATGAGACCAAACCCGACCGTCGCCACCAACAACATCGCTGTGTCGAGATTGTCAAATGCGAACCTAAGCGTCGTCAACACGACCGCGATAAGAATAATGACCCCACCCATTGTCGGTGTCCCCGCTTTCACCTGATGGTGTTGCGGGCCCTCTTCGCGGATCGATTGGCCAAATTTCAAACGGTGCAAAATAGGAATTGCGATGGGGCCGAGCAAAAGCCCGATCGCAAATGCCGCGATCGCTGTAAATAGTAAGGCCTGTAAGTCCAACGTCAGTTCCCCCTAAAACGCGTGGCCGAATTGGCCATCCGACCTTTCTTCGGGCAACTCCTAAAACGGATCGCGCAAATCCGCAATCGCCAGGCGCGCCTCTTCGCGATCATCGAAGTGCAATCGCTCGCTGCCGATGATCTGATAGTCCTCGTGGCCCTTCCCCGCGATGACGACAATGTCTGTTGGCCGTGCTTCGCGTATAGCATCCCGTATGGCTTGCCGCCTGTCGACCTGCTCCCGCACTTTGCTGGCGAGATTAGCCGGTATGCCCGCTCGCATATCGGCGAGAATGGCATGTGGATCTTCGCTGCGCGGGTTGTCACTAGTAAAGATCGCAAGATCGGCAAGCTGGGCAGCCGTTTCGGCCATACGCGGACGCTTCGTGCGATCGCGATCGCCGCCGCAACCAATCACGACAATGACCCGCCCCTGCGCAAACTCCCGCACACTGGTGAGGATGTTCGCGACGCCGTCAGGTGTGTGTGCGTAATCGACAAACACGCCGAACGGCTGACCGCCGTCGATCCGCTCGCAACGCCCCGGGACACCGGCATAGGAAGCTAGTCCTGTAGCGATGGTGTCAAGCTGAACGCCCTCGACCAGCGCGATCGCGATCGCTGCAAGTGCGTTGTACACATTAAAACGGCCAATCAACCCCGTGTGTGCAGTGAGAATCCCAACCGGCGTGCGCACGCGCAAGTGTGCCCCGGCTGCCGACAATTGCACGTCTTCGGCCCGAATGTCAGCCTCGCGTTCGATGCCGTAGGTCAAAATTGGCGCGGTGGTCGCATCCATCATCGTTTGTGCCCACGGATCGTCGGCATTGATGACCGCATGCGGGGCATTGCCCGTCGATTCGTCAAACGCATTGCCGAGACGGGCGAACAAAAGTGACTTGGCCGCTGCATAGCGCTCCATGGTGCCGTGAAAATCGAGATGATCCTGAGTCAAGTTGGTGAATGCAGCGCTCGCAAACGCAACCCCCGCGGCGCGCCGCTCGACCAGTGCATGCGATGATACTTCCATCACCGCATGGGAACAACCCGCATCGGCAAACACCCGCAACAGCCGGTGCACTTCGACCGCCTCTGGCGTTGTGTTGGGCAACGGAAGTTCAACGTCACCGTACTTCGCACCCACCGTACCAATGACGCCCGCCCGCTTTCCAGCTATCTCCAACAGATGGCGGACCAAATGCGTCACCGTCGTCTTACCGTTCGTGCCTGTGACGCCAACCACTCGCAACCGTCGCGACGGCCGCCCAAACAGGCGATCCGCCAGCAGTGCGGCCATGTGCCTCGAATCGCGAACAATCACTTGTGGCACGCCACGGGGGATGTTCTCGATCCGCCGTTCGACCAAAAGTGCGGCTGCTCCGTTTTCCACGGCCTGCGCCGCGAACGCATGGCCGTCAACCGTATGTCCCGGAATTGCCGCGAACAACGTTCCTGCCGTCGCCTGCCGAGAATCGGTGACGATGTGCAAAATATCAGGGTTCTCGGCGCCCGTAATTTGATAGTTGAGAAACGGCTGTACAAGCTGTCTCAAACGCATGGCTATCCCCCCTCGAGGCTCAGAGATTGGCCTCAGGTCCATTGGCAACTCTATTGGTTTGCCTCCACCTTGTCAATTGCCGCTCGGTTTGCCATCGCCCAGGTACAACCTGATGACGCTACCCGGCTCCACCTTGCTACCACCTGCCGGTGATTGCGCGACAACGACCTGGCCTTGGCCCTGAATGTCGACCTTAAGATTTGCGGAATTTTGCAACGCAAAATTTTGCGCCTGCTTCAGCGTCAACCCTTGGAAATTCGGTACCGTGACAGGCGGCACTTCCGGATATCGATACTTTTTAGGCAGCCCCTCTGGACTCGGCTGGACGCCCATCTCATGTAAGGCGTCATCCAAGATATTGCCAACGATTGGAGCAGCGATCACGCCACCGAACACCACGCCATGTTTGGGGTGAGGATTATCAATAGCGATATAGGCTACCAGTTTCGGCTGGTTCGCCGGTGCCATGCCAATAAACGATACGATGTAGTGCCCAGATTCGTAGTGCCCATTCTTCGCGACCTGCGCGGTGCCCGTCTTGCCAGCGATGCGGTAACCATCGCGGTAGGCCTTCCCGCCGCTGCCATTGGCTACGACACTTTCAAGCGCAGATCGCACTTGGGCAGCGGTAGCTGACGAGATGACTTGACGGACCACGGTCGGCTTCGTCTCTTCGACCACTTGCCCGGTGTCGTGGTTTAAAATTTCCGAGACGACATAGGGCTTCATCAACTTGCCACCATTGGCCACAGCCCCTACAGCCATCACCTGTTGAATGGGTGTCACCGAAACACCTTGGCCGAATGCCGTTGTGGCAAGTTCCAGTGGACCTACGCGGTTCAGTTTAAAAAGGATGCCGTTGCCTTCACCGGGGAGATCAATACCGGTCTTTTGCCCAAAGCCAAAGTTGCGAATGTACGAAAATAGGCTCTCCTTCCCTAGCCGCTCACCAAGAGCGATGAAGCCAGGGTTACACGAGTTTTCAACGACTTGCAAAAACGACTCTGATCCGTGTCCGCCTGCCTTCCAACAGCGAATGCGATGCCCAGCGACTTCGTAATAGCCCGGATCGTAAAAACTGTCCTGCAGATTGACTTTGTTCTCTTGCAGTGCGGCTGACAGAGTGACAATTTTGAATGTGGAACCAGGCTCAAACGTCTGCCAAATCGCAAGGTTGCGGTTGTACGTCGAGGGCGGAGCATTGCGCCAATCCGCGGGATTGAATGTCGGGTAGTTGGCCATCGCAACAATCGCGCCCGTCTGCGGATTCTCGACAATCGCCGTGACGGAATCCGGATTGTATTCCGCGACGGCTTGTTCAATTTCGCGCTCCACGTACTGCTGTACCTGCAGGTTAATGGTGGTTTTGATATCGTCGCCATCCGTTGGTTCGACGACAGATTGTCCCTCGCCCGGAATGAGTTCGCCGTTAGCCTTCGCGTAAAAGGTGATGCCGCCCTTCTGGCCGGTGAGCACGGAGTTGTACTGTTTCTCAAGGCCAGTCAAACCAACGTTCTCATAGCCCGTGATACCAAGAACTTGTGCAGCGAGATCGCCATACGGATAAGCGCGTTTGCCATCTTCAGTGAGATAAATGCCAGGCAAGCCAAGCGCGCGAATCTGATTCGCCTTGGCTTCCGACATCTGACGCCCGCCCGGTCGAATGTACACCATGAGCTCGCGTTGCGAAATTTGCCGCAGCACACTGGCCTCCGACATGTTCAGAATGGGCGCAAGTTTTCTGGCAGTACCCGGCTTGTCCTTGATCTGGCTAGGAACCGCAACAATCGTCGGCGCTGTCGCCGTATACGTCAATGGTTGACCTGCACTGTCGAGAATGCTCCCGCGAATGCCAGCGAGTGGCACCGTCCGATCCCAGGAACTTTTCGCCAGGCCAGCAAGCCATCCCGACTGCAGCACCTGTACAAAAAAGAGCCGTCCAACCAACGCTAGAATCGCTGCAAACAGCGCCATCAGCAACACGACTAAGCGCCGTCGCATCATTCCTCGAGTCACGCGCAACAGGTTCGCCCCCAAGCCATGCTTGTTCGTTGAGACTAGCCTATGCGGACAACTCGTGAATTAGAATGCGACGATATGTGAGTCATTAAGGCTTAAGCGTCACATCGACACCACTGCCAATGTGAACCGTTGTCCCGGCTGCCACCGACTGTGACACGACATACCCGGAACCCGAAGGATGGATATTCAACCCCAAGGCTGCCAACAAATTTGTTGCATCGCGCAGCGAAAGACCCGTCAGATTGGGCATGGCGACCGTCGTGCCCGCCGCGTTTTGGAACAGGCCATAAAGCTTACTGCCCTTCGCCACCTGGATCCCTGCCTCTGGCCACTGACGTGTGACCGTGCCGCTCGTACCGACAAACATGCCCGTCAAACCGTCGTTGGCCAACGTCTGTTTCGCTTGTGCCGAGGTCATCCCCACGATATTAGGCGTCTCGACGTACTGCACCTGACCCGCTCCTTGCATATCCTGAGCGACCGAAATAGATCCCGTAGGTGGAATGTGGTAGTAATTCAAACACTCCTGGAGAATGGCCTTGGCTGGCGGGATCGCAACCGTGCTTCCCCACGCCTCGTCCGGAGCCGTTTTCGGCCAGTACACGGTCACGTAGACAACCACCTTGGGATTATTGGCCGGTGCAAAGCCGATAAACGACGTCTCAAAGCGGTTGCTGTAATACTGGCCCGTCGTCGGATCGACAATCTGCGCGGTACCTGTTTTCCCTGCCACCTCATAACCCGGGATGGCCGCCCCACTGTCGATACCATGCTTCGGATCCGAGACATCAAGGACCATCGATTGCCTAACTTCATCGATGACCTGTTGGGATAGGAAACCATCGCGCACGACCGTAGGCTTGGTCTGTTCAACCACTTTCCCAGATGGAGTTGTGATTTTCTGCATAATATATGGCCGCATGAGCTTGCCGCCGTTCGCGATGGCATCCATCGCTGCAATCTGCTGCAATGGGGTCACCGCAATGCCCTGACCAAATCCGGCCGTCGCCAATTCGAGTTGCCCTTGCTCCGACTTTGGAAAAAGCAAAGATGTCGCTTCGTTTGGCAGATCGATCCCGGTCGGTTGCGTAAAGCCAAACAAGTTGAGGTACTTGTTCATGTTTGGCCACCCCAACGCCAAGGCAATTTTACTGAACCCGACATTCGACGACTCTTCAAGGGCCTGCTGGAACGTCAACGTTCCCCAGCCTGTATAGTTCCAATCGTGAATCGTCTGATTGTCAATCGTGATTTGACCCGATGTAAACGTCTGATAGAGTCCAATCGAGTTGGTTTGCAGAGCGGCCGCAAGGACGAACGGCTTAAACGTAGAGCCCGGTTCAAACGCGCTGCTGACAGCCCAATTTTGCGACAAGGCATCAAGGCTAGCCTTCCAGTACTGATTGGGATTGAAGGTGGGCCGACTCGAAATGGCAAGTATTGCGCCTGTCTGCGGATCGGAAACGATGATAGCCGCATGCGCGGGTTGGTATTTGGCCATCAGACTGTCCATCTCGTGCTCGACGTACCCTTGAATCGTGTCGTCGATGGTCAATTGGACGTTATCCCCCGGCTTGGCGGCCTGTGTAATGTGAAGGGAACCAGGCAAGGGCACCCCTGTCGGGTCCTGCTGGTAGGACATCACGCCATTTTTACCTGCCAGCAGCTTGTTGTATTCCAACTCGACACCGCTTTGCCCAGTGCCCTTTGATACATAACCAATTGCGTTAGCAGCGAACTCATCGTACGGATAAACGCGCTGTTCCGTCGGAGTAAAGGTGATGTCGTTGTACCATGCAATTTTCTTCGCATCAGGTGCCCATGCATGTGCATTGAACGCAGCAGCCAGCTTCTCTTTGACCGTCGCTTCCACCGGGGTCGGCAACTGGATCCATTCGCTCGGGCTATCGTCGCGGGACAACAATGCGACGAGCGAAGATTCGCTTGTCCCAAGAATCGGTGCGAGTATCGCAGCCGCCTGAGCCGCGTACGGCCGGACATTTTGAAGCTGAATGTCGACGTAATAAGCGGGGACATCGTAAGCTATTTCGTTGCCTTGCGCGTCGAGAATCGCCCCACGCGGTGCCAGCAGAGGTTTCGTGACATCGATCACTTGGTCTGCCGCCTTTTTAAGCGATCTCCCATAAACTTGTTGCACGTCATACACTCGAAAAACCACAGCCGCAAGACTTAAAACCATGATCCCCTGGACAAACCAAATCCGCCGTTTCTCGCGTTTCCAACTTTTTTGGCGCCCTCTGCGGTTGCGGTTCATGTCATACCCATGCTTCATCTGCTCACTGCCCCGTTTGATCGCTCGGTATCACAATTGGATTTTTGTACTGCATATGAAGTTGGTTAATAGCGACATTGAGAATGTGTGATGGCTGTTCCAATTGTGCCACCTGCGTTTTAAGCATGGCATTGACTGCTTGCTGTTGCTGAATTTGGGTCTGCAACTGAACATTGTTTTGATTGATCTCATAGATTTGAGCGCCCTTGGCAGCGACCATCCACACGGCGCCAAAACTGACCAAGCAACAGAACGACAAGCTTACCCGATTAAACCACACTTGCTTCTTTGCTCTTTGCCCCTGCTCGTGTTGCCTCCTGCGCTCGTCAGCGAGCGGCGTGCGAACAACCGCCTCTCGACGAGTGCGAACCTCCTCTTGTAATGCAGCCATCTCAAACCGTTCCTCCCATGCCAAATGCCTTTTTCTTACGTGATTCACAATTTTTCTATCACGCGCAATTTTGCCGAACGGGCTCTTGCGTTTTCTTGCACTTCAACGTCGTCTGGCGACACTGGTTTCCGCGTCACAAGCCGCCCCTTCGGTTGTCTGCCGCACTGGCAAACAGGGAGTTCTGGCGGGCAAATACAACCGGTTGCCAGTTCCTTAAACACTTGTTTCACAATCCTATCTTCAAGCGAATGGAAGCTGATCACAGCAAGCCTGCCACCGGTGCGCAGCAGTGAGAACGCCCCCGCAAGACCTCGCTCAAGCACGCCGAGTTCATCATTGACGGCAATTCGAATGGCCTGAAACGTTCGCCGCGCAGGATGCGGTCCCTTGCGCCTGGCAGGCGCCGGGATGGCAAACTTTACAATATCCGCCAATTCCGTTGTCGTCACAATCGGACGGTTGCTTCGGGCCTCCACAATGCGCTCTGCAATTGCACGAGCAAAGCGTTCTTCGCCGTAGTCGCGGAAAATGCGCGCCAATTCTGCTTGTGTCCAAGTGTTGACGATATCCGCAGCCGTAAGCTTTGCCGTTTGATCCATGCGCATGTCGAGCGGACCCTCGTGCCAATAACTAAAACCACGTTCTGGCACATCGAACTGCGGGGAGGACACGCCAAGATCAAACATCGCGCCGTCGATCTCTGTGACACCTAGACTGGGTAGCCGTTCCGCCATTTCGGCGAAATTTGCATGCACCAACATAAGGCGTTCCGGATAAGCCGCAACCAATGTGGCTGCATTGCGAATCGCAGTCTCATCTTGATCCATCGCGATCACGCGCCCACCCGGATGCGAACGCTCAAGTAACAGACGCGTATGACCGCCCCCGCCGAGCGTTGCATCGACGTATACACCACCGGAGCGTGGCGCCAAGGCATCCACGGTTGCCGTAAGCAGTACCGTTTCGTGCCGAAAGTCCACCTGCACATCACCTCATCGCTGGGTTAAAAGGAGAAATCCACGAGGTTTTCCGCGATTTCCGCAAACGACGACTCAGCTTCGCCCGCGTAGTTTGCCCAGATTTCTGTGTCCCAAATTTCTACGCGATTCGACACCCCGAGCAGCGTACAATCCTTTTGTAACCCGGCGTAGTCGCGCAACTTTTGTGGCAGGAGAATTCGACCTTGTTTGTCGAGTTCGCATTCGCTCGCTCCTGAAAAAAAGAACCGGACGAACGCACGCGCGTCAGCGCGTGTCATCGGCAATGACTTTAGTTTGCTCTCTAAAACGTTCCACTCATCGCGTGGGTAGACGAACAGGCACTTGTCGAGGCCGCGGGTGACGATGAACGACTCCCCCAAACCGTCGCGAAACTTCGCCGGCACGGTCAGCCGCCCTTTGCTGTCGAGGGCATGTTCAAATTCACCCATGAACAACGACACTCACCACCCGCCTGCTCAAACTCCCCACTTTGCCCCACTTTCCACCACGATTATACCTGTTCGCCCTCACTTATGGATCTCCTGCCACAAGTACCATGGAAATTTTTTAGTTCCCATTCACAAAAAAGGCGACCCAAGCCGCAAATTGCGGCCGGATCGCCCTAAACTGACGCCATTTCGCAGTTAGTCCACAACGATTTCAAGCACGGCACCCGGTTGCCCGACACTACCCCAGACTGGTAGACTCCCGAACCAATCGCACCCGAGTTCATTCCACAGGTTCAGCGGCGAAAGGCGGCGCTCCTGTTCGTGGCCGTCCGTCCAAAACCAGCGCTCAATGCGACGCAACTGGCGCACATCGTCGCCCCGCCGTCGTTCGGCAAGGTGCAATAGTTTCCGACGAAGCTGTGCCCACAGTTCGGCTTCGCGCTTCGCGTGCCGCTGCACCAACATATCTACCTGCGGCCCCAGCTCCCTATACTTGGTCGAAATGTCCAGCAGTCGCTGCCCAATCGCCGCGACCTCTTGCTCTGTGCAAGCCTCGATATCGTTGGCGAGATCGCCTAATGCATGCGTGTACACCAAATCCGCTGGCTCGCGAACTTGCGCAAACTCAATTTGCCAACGAGTCATGGCTCGCCACACACTCGGCACGGCGATCCGCATGCGCTGTCGCATGATGAGCGGCGGCAATGACCTCTCATGCGCATGAAAGACGGCACGCGCCAAAGCGTGATAAGCAATCTCCGAAGGCCCTCCCACATACGCCAGTGTGGGTAGAAGATAATCTTGAACGACGGGCCGCAAAAGGACATTGGCGCTAAACGCGGTCGGTTCTTGTTCGCCCACCGCAAGCCAATCTGAAATGCTCTTCTCTTCGCCGTGCCCGCGCGTGCGCAACCCCCCATCCGCACGCTCAAGAACGTAGCGGCGGCCATTGACGACGCGAAAGACCGTACTATGCAGTGGATCGCGTACGACTTCTGGCACAAATCCAGCAGCGACGACCTCTCCGTAGGCCTGCTTCAAGTTGGCCTGAACATCTTCCACATGTTGCAACGCATGAGCAAAGGCGGGCCAAGCAAGACGACGCAAGGCAGGAAGACATGGATCTAGAAAAACGATTGGATGATTGCGCAGCAGCTGCGCGAGCAACCGTGCGTACCAGACGGCGAGGGAGTCTCCTTCCTGCCAAGCCGATGCCAGACTGTGTAACAGTTGCGTCTTGTACTCTGCTTCCGGCAAGAGTTGATTCACCTCGTGGATTGCGCTCACGACCTGCCCCTCGGCGAGCGAGGCATGATAGACCATCTGGTGTGGATCAAAGTGATGCTGCAAACGAATGCGTGTCACCACATCGTCTCTGTCGATGACGTAAGCGTGATCGACCTCGCCAAAATCGTGATCCTCGGAAGCAATCCAGAACACAGGTACGACGGGTCGCGACAAGATCCGTTCCATCTCGGCTGCAACGCCAATGGCGGACAGCGCCTTGCTAATGGAATATAATGGGCCGGTAAAGAGCCCGGCCTGCTGGCCCGTTACGACCGCGACGCTTCGCGGATCGAGAAGCTTGGCAATCGCCTCGCGCTGTACAGCGCTCGCGCCAATTTGCAAACTATACACAGTCAAGGCGTCAACCAACTGTTGCCGATGCGCTTGGTCAAACCGCGTCACGACCTTGTCTGCCCGCGTTATGTATGTTGATTCAAGTGTCGGATTCTGCCCATCATACAGGTGGGCGACCGATGCGAAATCGAATAGATAAGCGTCCGTCAAGCGGTTGCCAGTCGGCGCTTGATGAATGGTACATTTCAAGGAGGAATCGCCCCTTCGTTATCCCATGATGGCCAAACCCATCATAGCAACAAGACAACGGGGAAGTAAAATCGTAAGGAGCTGTAAGATCTATTGAGCCAACATCAACCTTGTCAAAACTGTGCACGTCCTCTAGCCGGGCGCACGGCGATTGTCACCGGTGCATCGCGCGGCATCGGCAGAGCCATCGCCATCGGTTTGGCAGCTCGAGGCGCAAATGTAGCCGTGCACTACCACCGTCAGGCCAGCTTGGCCGCCGAAACGGTCAACGCATGTCTAGATTACGGCGTGCGGGCGACGGCCATCCAGGCAGACGTCGCGAACGAAACGGACGTCGCAGGCCTCCTACTGGCCAGCACGGAGCTAGGACCGCCGAGTATCCTTATTAACAATGCAGGGATTGCGGACTATGGACTGGCTATGGAGATGAGTCTCGCGCGCTTTCAACACATCTTGGCTGTCAACCTAACCTCTGTTTTTCTTTGTACGCGTGCGGCCATTCCATATCTCCGACGGCATCCGCACGCTCGCGTCGTCAACATCGCATCCATGCACGGAATCGCCGGCGCGGCCATGGAAGCGGCATATGCGGCTGCGAAAGGCGGCGTGATCGCCTGGACCAAGTCGCTCGCAAAAGAGCTTGCGTCTCTACACATTACGGTCAATGCCATCGCGCCAGGCGCCATCGACACCGACATGTTGGCACCATTTGACGCCGACGAGAAAGCCGCAATCGTCGAAGCGACGCCGCTTCATCGCCTTGGCAGTGTAAAGGACGTCGCTGCAGCTGCATTATTTTTGGCCGATCCGGCCGCGGACTTTATCACGGGTCAGGTGATCGGCGTCAACGGTGGCTTGCTGATGTAATCGATTTAGGGCGTTTGCCCTGCGCATTCGTCAACGCGCTCGCATGAACTGGATCTGTGGCCGCCTACTAACAGGTGTAAGGGGAAGCGATCCGATGGCAAAATCACGAGTCAATCAGCGCAAAACAAAAGGCGAACGCGGTGCCAGAGGACAGTTTCGAGCCATGGCGCGCGAGTTGGGGCTGACCGAAAGCGAATTTCAGCGTTTGGCCGTGGCCCTGACCAAGACGCTTAAGGGAGCGGCCGTTGTCGGTGAAGCGCCCGTATCTGCGCGCGATTTGCTCGCCATGCTCGAATCTCCCATTGTCCAATCTTTATTTGCAGCCATGATCAGCAACGTTCTAAAAACCACGACGAGCACGGATCCATCGACCGCGCCAGACGAAACGACACCAAATGAGCTTTTGCGTCCGCAACCAGTCGCGCCTTGGCCGGGACCGTATGTACAGGCACCGATGCCCCCACACGGGCACACCCAGCCATCACGACAGCCGCCAGGCCTGCGTTCGGAAATACCCAACTGGTACAACATGCCGCCCACAAGCCGTCCCGTCGCGCCTGCGCAACCGACACCTACGCCCGCTGCTGCACCGGCTCGGTTTGCACGCCAAAGCGGCGCACGTGAATATCGGCGCGCACGTTGATCCGTGCGTTTTGCAGGCGCTCCTCCCATGGGAATGCCGCAAATTGTTGGTATGTCGAGAATTGTCCGCGTATAGCCTTGGATACAGGAACGACATCGGTTTGATCCGCGACTAAGAGCCGCTTTAGCAAAGACTGCATGCGCGTGCTCACTTGTTGGTCCAATTCCTTTTCCAAGTGCGCGCGAGCCGTTGGGTCGACATAGTTGCGACTGCTCGAAATGTTGATGACATCGACGTCCATCGGTACGGATGCGGTGATTTTGACAGGATTGGTGAGACTGACCCGATATTCCGCAGGCCGTTCTTTGTGCAATTCCAACCCAATGTCCCGCGACGGATCTTCTGGGTCAGACAAATTCAACGTCGCGTGATGCACGCCACCCTGCAACAAACGCAGGTAGATACAGTCTTCCCCGGTGAGCGTATCCACCAATTTATCTCCACGAAAGACGGCTGCCCCCATCCAGTCGACAGGATTGCCGCCAAGGCGTTCAACTGTCCCCGCCTCATAACTAAGACCAGGCTTATCCGGCAACGAGCTTCCCTTGACGTATTGATTCAAACTGTAAAGCGGAGCAATTGCGTCTTCATGCGGATTTTCCATGCCGTCAATCAGGTTCTGAATCCGGCAGACGGGTGCGACCCCGGTTCGCTGCGAAACGAGTGCGACCCCGTCCGCGATGCGCGTGATGGCCGTGTCCAGCATGGGCTGGAATGCATCAATCACGTCTTTGGCTTGTCCGACCGCAACTGAGACCGGCACCGTCCGCCGAAATTCACGGTAGCGGGTCAGTGGCTCAATATACGGCTGAATACCTTTTTTCGCGAGATCGCTACCGAATACGATGAGCGATAGGTGCGAAAACGTCACCGTTCGCTCAATCGATCCGCCGGCGATAACCATCGCCTCCGAAATGCTACGCGCCCGCACAGTTACGGGCTCTTTTCCAGCCAGTGGCTCCATGCCACCCTTACTGTCACCACCCGACGGGTTGATGGGTTGAGCAATTCGGAACGTACAGTCGATCAGGTTGCCAGGTGCGGCATCCACACCGAGCACGCTGACAAACGCTTGCTGTTCCAACTCCTGTCGGTCATAGCAACCTCCGACAAACATCGGGACACCGCATATCCAGCCAACAGCAGCCCACTTTGTCAAACGCGGCCACTTGTGCAACCAAGACATTAGTCGCATATCTGTCACCATCCCAACGATAGGATGGCTTTGGATCTCTTCCGGCATTCCCACCAACATGAAATGGAGCAGGCTTATTCCGCCCGCTCCACTGGCCCATGCTCAATTCTTTCAAGATTGCCGAACTCATCGATTTGATACATAAAACCTTCGGCCAGCTCAGGTCCAAGCTGCGTATCGTCGAGCAAGGCTGCTTTACGCGCCCGCTCCATAATTTCAACGAGGGCTTTGTAATCCTGAACCACCGTTTCATAGTTCGAGCGCATGCGAGTCAGCTCATCGCGTAACCTTCTATGCTCCTCCTGCAGTTCGCGATAACGGCTCTTCCACTCATTCGCCTGTCGTTCAGCACTTCGCCAACGCGAAGCCCATTCTTGAGCCGTGTTTTTTTCTTGACGTAAAAAGCGGAGTACCTGCGCCCAAGTCATCAGCGTCGCCGTCGGATGATCGACGTCGCCGCCTTCCATCTGCGCTTGCACACGCTCAGATTTGCTCTTCTTGCGTTCCTCTTTCGCCATCTCGATAATTTGGCGCTGCTGCTTGCGCACGCAGGCGTTCCAACGAAAGCCGCACGCTGCAGCCGTGCGGCCAAGCCTGCGCGAGGCTTCGTTAAAACCTGCAAGTTGCGTGCTACCTTGTTTAATGTGTTTCAAGACAATTTCAGCTAGAATCTCATCGTCTTCCGTCGTCCACGCATCTTGGCGCATGGCTCGAGGCGTCTGTCGCATGATGTCATCCTCCTTAAAAGCCTCGCTAACGAGACCAACGTTCCGATACATTCGTTCTGTCGTGGTTATCACGACGCTATCATTTGTTATAACCACTTGTAAGAATGATTAAACGTATCGCAACCAAAGAGGGCATCAGTTCCCAGACCGTCGCTCGATCCGCCGCCAGCCCCGTCGTTTGTAGATCGCTTCTGTGTGCGGATCGACAAATGTGACGACGACGCGCGGCGGCCGTGGACGTACCTTTTGACCGCGCAGAAAGCGCCACACCAACGAGCCAATGTATAAGATTTGGGTCGCGCGTGAACCACGCCAAAGCGTGTACAACATGGAAAACGTCCGAAAAAGGCGAAATACGGTTCGGATGGTTTGCACTCCACCGCCACCTCCGCTAGTAGCGTGTCCGATCCGCCGACCATCCATCCCCCGCACTTATGCCCCAATCATTTTGCATTCGCGCGAATCGAGCGCCGCTGCCACTAAGTTTTCGACGTCTAAACGCTCCTCAGCGCGCTCAACTTCGTCTAGTTTAGGATTGGTTTTCGGGCGCCTTGGCGCGAACAACGAACAGCAATCATCAAACGGCTGTACAGAAGTCTCGTACGTTCCAATCCGTTTCGCAACATCGATGATGTCCAGCTTATCCTCTGTCGCCAAAGGCCGAATTACGGTGAGTGTGGTCGCCGCGTCGACGGCGTTGAGCGCCGACAAGGTTTGACTCGCCACCTGCCCCAGACTGTCGCCGGTGATGAGCGCACCAGCGCGACATTCCGTGGCCAATTGGGTCGCAATGCGGAACATCATCCGACGCAGAAGCACGGTTCGCAAACTTTCCGGACAATGTTTGCGAATCTCCGCCTGAATCTCGGTGACCGAAATAAGATGTAAAGGCAGCCGGCCTCCCCACTGCGCAAGGATGCCTACCAAATCCTCGACCTTTCGCTGCGCTCGCTCACTCGTGAATGGAAAACTGTGATAGTGTACCAGATCGAGTGACAATCCACGCTTCATCGCCTTCCAGACAGCGACAGGGCTGTCGATGCCACCGGATAACAGTGCGATCGCGCGACCGCTCATACCGATTGGAAATCCGCCAAGCCCTGGCACGCGCCGCGGATACACATAGGCCTGCGCCTTGCGAACGTCGACTTCCAGCACCAGGTCTGGCTGATGGACATCGACGCGAGTGTCCGGCAGAGCCCGCAGGACCGATGCGCCCACTTCACGCGCAATGGCAGGGCTGTCGAGCGGAAACTGCTTGTTGCCACGCCTTGCCTCGACCTTAAATGCCCCTTTGCCCGCCAATTCGTGCTTGACGACCTGGATAGCCGTTTCGCAGATCGCTTTCATGTCAAGCGGCGCAACCGCGACAGGAGAAAACGAGGATATACCAAACACGCGCTGTAATTTTTGCAATGCCGGTTCGACCGGAGCCCCATGGAGTTCGACGACGATGCGCGTATGAATGCGACCCACGCGCACTTGCGGCCACGCGGCCAACGCCTGGCGCACGTTGCGCTCAAGAATCTGCTCCATATCAGAGCGATTGGCACCCTTTGTCGTCAATTCCCCGTAACGTATCAAGATGTGATTGTACATCGATGTCCTCTACCGCCTTCCCATCATGCCAAGTAACCACTGCGTGCGTTCCTCCACCACGGCCAATGCGCGTTCGAGATCTGTCCGCGATGTACGCGGATTCCATGAAAAGCGAACGGCACCCTCCGCGACGCGCTTGTCCACGCCCATCGCCGTCAACACGTGACTTGGCTGGCGAGATCGCTTACCACTGGAACAAGCACTGCCGGCCGAGACGTATAGCCCTTTTTCCTCCAATGCATGGACGATGACTTCGCCCTTAAGCCCGGGCAATGCCGCGTAAACGATGTAGGGCGAGGGGGTTCGCGGCGAAAACACGACCCAATGCCCAATCTGATTCAGACGATTGACGAACCATTGCCTGTGTGTAAGTGCATTTTGTCGTGCGGCCTCCATGTCCTTTACCGCTTCCCGCGCTGCTTCGGCAAAACTGATGGCACCTAGCACGTTTTCCGTGCCAGAGCGCAAGCCAAACTCCTGACCGCCCCCCACGACGTGCGGCAACAGGCGCACGCCCTGGCGGACGTAGAGCATACCCACACCCTTGAGTCCGCCGACCTTGTGCCCAGATGCAGTATAGAGATGGATATTGTTATGGCGCACAAGTGACACGGGAATCTTCCCTAAGGCCTGTGTTCCATCGACGTGAAAACGGACTTTCGGCCGTGCCGAGAGCTTGTCCGCCAACGCCTCGACAGGAAAGATGGCACCAGTCTCATTGTTGACATGCATGACCGAAACGAAGGACGTATCGGGGCGCACAGCCGACAGCACGTCGTCGACGTCAATATCGCCTTGTTCGTTGGGACGCACGTAAGTAACCTCAAACCCGCGCTCCTTGAGCCTGCCAAACGCCTCGCGAACTGCCGGGTGTTCGACGGCCGTGGTCACGACGTGGCACCCTCGGTTGTGCAACAGTTCAACACTCCCGAATATTGCTAGATTATTAGCCTCGGTGCCGCCGCCCGTAAAAACGATGTCCCCATGCTCTGCTCCCAATGCCTCTTTCAGGGTCGTGCGCGCCTGACTCAATAGCGCTTCAGCTTCCATCCCGATCCGGTGTAACGACGAGGGGTTGCCAAATACATCGATCCACTCGTGCAGCCTTGCGCGCACCACAGGCGACAACGGCGCTGTTGCCGCGTAATCGAAGTAGAGCACACCTTCCAAATAAATCCCCCCAATGAAAAGACCGAGGCGCATCACGCACCTCGGTACTTGGCACAGAACCGCGATTACCGATAAATGACCTCGTCGATCAGGCCATACGCCTTCGCTTCTTCGGCCGACATAAAGTTATCGCGATCCGTATCCTGTGCGACGCGTTCTAAAGGCTGTCCTGAGCGCTCGGCAAGGATCTTATTCAAACGTTCGCGCGTTTTTAAAATGTGGCGCGCGTGAATTTCGATATCAGACGCTTGCCCGCGTGCACCACCCAGCGGCTGGTGAATCATGACTTCCGAATTGGGTAGCGCAAATCGCTTTCCTTTTGCACCCGCGGTCAAAAGCACCGCACCCATACTCGCCGCCATACCGACACACATTGTGCTGACGTCTGGTTTGATATGCTGCATCGTATCATAAATCGCAAGGCCGGCCGAGACCGAGCCACCAGGGCTGTTTATGTACATCTGGATGTCCTTATCCGGGTCGTCGGCGGCTAAAAACAAAAGCTGAGCGACAACTGCGTTCGCGACATCGTCGTCAATGGCAGTGCCCAAAAAGATGATCCGATCTTTCAACAAGCGCGAGTAAATGTCATAACTGCGCTCGCCACGCGAGGTCTGTTCCACTACATATGGAATTAAACTCATACCCCAAGCCTCCTCTTCATCACACCTCTTACAATACCCATGATGTACGAAAAACGCCATTTAGTCAATGATAGTCAAAGTCAATTCAATCATAAAAAAAACATGTGATCTGCCTGTGCGTGAGCATGGGCTTTCGCCGCCTTGCGGATACTGTGCATGACTGACCACAAAGGAGGCGATAGCGTGCAAGCAAACTTGTCTATGGCGGATCGCTACTTCCGGCTGGCGACAGGTGTCATCAGCATTGCCAGCGCCGCTCGCGGCAGGCGCCAATCACCGCTCGCCAAAGCCTTTTTAATGGGATATGGCGCGATGAAGGTTGCCGAAGGCGTCACTGGCTGGTGCCCTATTCGCTCGGCAGCACAAGCATTATTCAATCCTCAGCAACAAACCACACAAGTGCAGCAAGGCAAGCAGGGACAAGCGGCATCAAGTCAACAGACAAAATCGGCCCAACCGTCTTCTGCTAACGGAAAGCAGGGCGATGAAGTAAAGAAGAAAGGGCAAGAGCGCGACCATTTGCCCGAAGAAGTCGTCGCGTTTTTGATGGATCGCGATGACGATTACCCCTCGACGCAGCACTGAGAATCAACCATGTGAAAAACAGCCATCCGCATTGGATGGCTGTTTTTCATATTTCGTACAAAAGATGGTCGATGCCTAATGGCGAACAAGCGAGCGGCTCGCCGCGCCCGTGGTTTGCGAACGAAAACGCACGCCGTATTTCCCATTGCGCGAACGGTAAACTTCGACTTCCGTGGGCTGCGCCGTGCGTCGAATGCGTTCGTCGGCTTCGACCCACATCACCGCACAGTACGCTTCGAACTTGCTGTCGTACAACCCCGCGAAATACACCCACTCGTTCATCGGCCCATCCCCCCACGGATAGTATGTCGTCGACGCGGTGCGCGACACAGGGAAAGCATGTGTGACCTGGGAATTTGGCGTTTGTCACGTTTCCTTTAGACCGCTCTTCTGCTACAATATTTGCACCACTTTCGGTGGTCACAAGCGAGCCGCACGGACTAGCGCCGTTTTTTCAATTGTAAAGCTTGTAAGCTGCCGCTTCGTGTACAGGGTGCGCGAAGGCATGTCACCAGGCGTATGATCGGTCAGAACAGCAAACTCCGCCAAAAGGAGTGAACACTCGATGATGACAAAAGACGATATCTTGATTTTGAAAACCAAACTTCTCCCTGCAGGGGCTGAAGCAGTCATCGATTTTCTCGCTGCTCGTAACGGCCAACTCGAAGCAACCAACATCGTGCTGGAGAACGTGCCACTGCTCATCATCGGCCGCCATGGCATGATTGCTCGTCTTCCTATTAACGGGCGCATTAAGAAAGTGAGCCAGGCAGAAGAAATCCTGCCAGCGTTGCAGTCGTTTTTTGCCAATACCTCGTCCAGCGACAAGCTGTACGTTTTTGTGAATCTACCAGACCTACCTATTCCGCCAGAAGTACAGCAAGTGTTGTCCGAGGTGGAAGCACGAGCACTTCGGCGCGAACGAATTCGCATGCAGATTGATCAAGCGCTGGATCGGCGTGATCGAGTCGCCTTTGAGATCGCAGTCAAAGAACTCGAAGAGATTGATCGCGAGGAAGAGTCGGCTCTCTGGCGTACGCGCCGACTTTTGTAACGAGTTCGCAGTGCCCCTAGTATGAGTCTGATGCGCACGGGTTAGGCTGACAGGGGGTGATGGGTCTTGGATAGAAACCAGCTACTTGTGCAAGCGAGCGAATTGGCTGACTTGATTGCCGAATCGGACGAGGCTGCAGCATATCGCGAGGCGCAGGCTCGTCTTTCCGCAAACCGCGAGGCCTCCGCCTTATTGCGGCAGTTTCGCGACCTGCGCGAACAGGTTGGGAAATTTCAGGCCCGCAAAGTGCCACCATTGCACTATCGGCATCTACTCGAAAAGGCGGATGCCCTGCTGTCCGAGCTCAACCGCATCCCTGATGTCCAATCGTTCGAAGCGGCCGAAAGACAGTTGAATGATCTGCTTGATGCCGTCACCAGCCGCCTTGCTGCCGCCATCGCAGCACCTCCGCAAAACATGTAGCGCGTCGGATTGTTTTGCGGTATGTTTCAACCATGATTCGTTGACACTCGTACCATATGGTGTTATGTTTTTCAGGCATGGCACCAGCCAAATTTTGATATCGGATAGGAATGAGCTTGCGATGGCGGATGAACATTTGCATGATCACGACGATGAAATCATCGTACTCGAAGACGAAAACGGACAGGAACATCAATTTGTCCTCGGCGAAGTGTTGACCGTCGATGAAAAGGACTATGCCGTTCTATTGCCGATTGACGAGGAAATGGAAGAAGGCGTCATTTTCCGAATTGATGGTGAAGATGGAGATCAAATGGTTCTGGCCGAGATCGATGATGACGAAGAATGGCAACGTGTAGTGGACGCGTATAACGACGATCTGTTCGACGACTCTGAAGACGACGAAGCCTGATTGTCACTTCATTCGTCATGTGGCTGCTCGCTGGCGCACAAGTTGCGCAAAGGAGCAGCCTTTTTGCTGGAACCATCCCTGCGTCAGCAATCATATTGCAGAATCGCCCACATATAGTGTTTACCACCACACTCACCCTCACTGATTGTTTTCTCAGACAACTTATTCTATGATAATAACAACCAATTGAACTTGTCGTTATCGTCATATGATGCGACTGGTCGAAAGGAGCCGACATAATGAGTCCAAAAGAACAACTCGATACATTGTTGCACGAATCCCGGACCTTCTCTCCTGCGGAATCGTTTCGTCAGCAGGCAAATTTTCAGGATGAAGGGATTTATGAATCCGCCCTGCAGGATCCAGAGGCATTTTGGTCGACGCAGGCTCAAGAGCTCACTTGGTTTAAAGATTTTGAAAGCGTTTGCAATTGGGAGCCGCCGCACGCCCAATGGTTTATCGGCGGAAAACTGAATGCCGCATACAACTGCGTGGATCGTCACACCTTGACACATCGCAAGAACAAAGCCGCCATCATCTGGGAAGGCGAGCCTGGTGACAGTCGTGTACTCACATACGATATGTTGCGGCGCGAGGTCGACAAAGCCGCGTACGCGCTGCGCGAACTGGGTGTACAAAAAGGTGACCGCGTCACCATCTATTTGCCGATGGTACCTGAACTGCCGATCTCGATGCTCGCGTGTGCCAAGATCGGGGCCATTCACTCAGTGGTATTTGGAGGATTTTCCGCACAAGCCCTGCGCGATCGGATCATCGACGCGGACAGCAAACTCCTCATCACAGCGGATGCCGGTTGGCGACGCGGTAAAATCGTGCCTTTAAAGGCAAACGCCGATGAAGCCGTAGTCGACACCCCAATTGAAAAAGTCGTCGTCGTTGAGCGCGTGGGTGCCGAGGCCGGCATTGCGCTACACGAGGGCCGCGACGTCCGTTGGCAAGATCTCATGGCGAGTGCCCCTACTTCCCCATATCCAGCAGAGCCGATGGATTCGGAAGACTATTTGTTTTTGCTGTATACGTCAGGAACGACAGGCAAGCCGAAAGGCATTGTCCACTCGACGGCTGGGTATTTGACAGGTGTCAACACATCGATGCGCACTGTATTCGATCTCAAAGATAACGACGTCTTCTTCTGCACGGCGGATATTGGTTGGATCACTGGCCACACGTATCTCGTATACGGCCCACTGTCAGCCGGTGGCACCGTTGTCATGTACGAAGGTTCTCCCGATTTTCCGGATCGCGATAGGTATTGGGAAATTGCCGAAAAGTACGGCGCGACCATTCTCTATACCGCACCGACATCCATCCGCATGTTCATGAAGTGGGGCTCGCAGTATGTCGAAAAGCACGATTTAAGCTCGCTTCGCCTGCTTGGGACCGTGGGTGAACCCATCAATCCAGAGGCATGGATGTGGTACCACAAGTACGTCGGCCAAGAGCGCTGCCCCATTGTCGACACGTGGTGGCAAACCGAAACAGGTTGCGCCATGATCGCACCACTGCCAGGCTTAATCACGACGAAACCTGGTTCCGCCACCAGGCCCGTTCCCGGCATCGCAGTCGATATTGTCGACGAGGATGGCAACTCGGTTCCCCCTGGCCATGGTGGGTATCTGGTCATCACCAAGCCCTGGCCATCGATGCTACGCACGGTCTGGGGTGACGACGAACGCTTCCGCAAAACGTACTTTGGCAAGTTCGAAGGTATCTATCTGCCAGGCGACGGTGCTCACCTCGACGAAGACGGGTATATTTGGATTCTTGGACGCATCGACGACGTTATCAACGTGTCGGGACATCGCATTGGCACCGCCGAAGTGGAAAGCGCTCTCGTCGCGCATCCGGCAGTTGCCGAAGCGGCCGTCATTGGCCGCTCACATGAAGTGAAAGGCCAGGCCATCACCGCGTTTGTCACCCTGCGCGAAGGCGTCGCGTCGTCCGACGATCTCGTCACTGAATTAAAACAGTACGTCGTCGAACGAATTGGCGCGATGGCCAGGCCTGAAGAGATTCTGTTTACAGCAGAATTGCCCAAAACACGCAGTGGCAAAATCATGCGCCGCCTATTGCGCGACATCGGCGAAGGGCGGGTCATTGGCGACACGACGACGTTGGCCGATCCAAGCGTTGTGGAAGCGCTGAAAGCGCAATACAAGGATCAGGACTGACGCAAGGGGGGTGATGTCCACAACCTGAACTTCGACGATTGTACCGGAATGTCGTTGTCGCACCACTCGCGACATTGGGAAAGAAGGTGGATTTGCCATGGCAGAACAAACAAAAATCGCCGATCCCGGCCCGCTTGGGTTGGCCGGATTCGGTATTACAACATGCATCCTTAGTCTGATCAATGCGGGCGTCATCAGCGCAGGCGCTCTGGGTGTCGTCCTTGGCTTAGCTCTTGCCTACGGCGGCGGCGCTCAGTTTATCGCCGGCATGTGGGAGTTTCGCAAAGGAAACACGTTCGGAGCTACAGCCTTTTCATCGTACGGTGCCTTCTGGATTGCGTTCTATTTTATCGAGAAGGCGGCACCCCCGGCCGGGTTAGGCGTATTTCTGTTGTTCTTTGGCATCCTGACTTTATTCCTTTGGATTGGCACGTTCTATCTCAATCGGGCGTTGTTCTTCGTCTTTTTAACGCTGTGGCTCGCCTTCTTCTTGCTAGCATTTCACGGCTTTGGCGTGATGGGCAGTCAACCGGGCGGATGGGTTGGCCTGATCTGTGGCCTCACGGCCTTGTATACCTCCTTTGCAACGGTGATTAACGCCACCGCAGGCAAGACCATTCTGCCACTCGGTCGACCGGTCGCACGTAGCTAACTCTGTTCTCAATTCGTAAAAAAGGACCGCCCCTATTTGGTGGGCGGTCCTTTTTAGGCGAACAAAATCGACTTTAAACTTTAGCCTCCATGGCAACTGTACGCGTACCCTGCGCTGAAATCGGATTGACCAATTGTCCTATGGCTTGAATTTCAATGGCAACAACATCTCCTGGTTGCAATGTGAATTCATCCGGCGGCACGATTCCGGTCCCGGTCATCAACGTGGTGCCATCAAGAATGGGATTATCGCGCAAGAGATAGGAGACAAGTTCAGAAAGTGGACGTCGCAGTTGTGTCAAGGCGACGTTTCCCAAGAACACCGTGTCTCCAGCACGTTCGATCCGCATCTCAATCTCCCATGCCAGCGGGTCGACAGTGGGATCGCACCACACGAGCGCAGGTCCCAACGAACAGCTCGCCGCAAAAATCTTGGCCTGCGGCAAATACAACGGATTTTCACCTTCAATATCGCGCGAGCTCAGGTCATTGCCAATCGTGTAGCCAATGATATCGCCATGGCTGGAAATAACGACACTCAATTCAGGCTCAGGCACCATCCATGCGGAGTCCGAGCGCAACTTTAAGGATTGACCAGGTGGGACCAGGCGCTCGGCTGTGGCCTTGAAAAACAGTTCGGGACGTGTCGCGGTATAGACGCGATCGTATACGCTGTCTTGCAGCTGTGTCTCGGCGTTGCGAGCGACTCGGCTTCGCTCGTATGTGACGCCGCTTGCCCAAACTTCAGGTGCCAGCACTGGAGGCAAAAGACGACCTTCGCTGGTGAGATTTCGATAGGATAACGAATCCCCAACGCATAACCGCTCCTCAACCGAGCGCATGTCCAGGTGCAATGCCCGTAGCGTTTGCCACATGGGCACAGGATCTGTCCACGATGCAACCTTGTCCGTAACGCTATAGACATCGTCGCCGACCACAATGCCAAGATGAACGGAACCGTCTACCGGATGCATATAACGGATAGTTTTCATCCCATTCCCTCCTATGCGCCGTAATAGACCGCACACGTCTTTACTTGGCTGTAAAAGTCGAGTGCAGCTTGGCCTTGTTCGCGCGTGTGCGAGCTGGATTGCTTCATTCCGCCAAACGGGGCCTGATATTCGACGCCCGCCGACTCAAGGTTGACGCGAACCATGCCTGCCTCTGCTGCGTCTAGAAAACGCATCGCCCGCTCAAGATTTCTCGTAAAAACGGACGCGCTAAGTCCATATACCGTGCGATTACACTGCTCCACGGTCTCGTCGAATCCATCCGCTGTGAGGATACAAGCCAGGGGCCCGAAAACCTCTTCCTGTGCCAAAGCGTGACCGACGTCCATTCCCGTCACAACCAACGGGCGTACATAATAGCCCGTATCAGGCGAGACTTGTAACTCGCCTTCGACGATGAGGCTCGCTTCCGATCTCGCGAGATCGACATAGGATTGCACTTTACTGTACTGGCTCTTGGAAGCCACCGGTCCCAAGTAGGTCTTCGGATCCAGCGCATCGCCGACGTACAGTTCGCGCACTGCTGCCGAAAGCGCATCCACGAACGGTTCATAGATGGACTTTTCGACGATGATGCGACTGGTCGCCGTACACTTTTGTCCAGCGGATCGAAACGCGCCGCTCACCACAGCCGGTATAGCGACGGATAGGTCAGCGTCGGCAAGGACAACAGCGGCGTTCTTGCCACCCATTTCCGTTTGATACTTCATGTTGCGGCCAGCACAAATTGTCGCGACACGCATACCAGTGGTGGTCGATCCGGTAAAGCTGATGGCGTCCACCGCCGCGTGTTCAACGAGTGCCTGGCCGACGACAGCACCGTCCCCAACGACCAGGTTGAGCACACCTGGCGGCAGTCCAGCGTCAGCGAACACTTGAGCCACGGCGGAGGCGGTCAGAGATGCAAATTCGGCAGGTTTCCAGACAACGGTGTTTCCGCAAATGAGTGCCGGCGCCATCTTCCAAATTGGAATGGCGACTGGGAAATTCCACGGCGTAATCACGCCAACGACACCGAGTGGGACACGCTTTGTATACTGCAGCACGCCTTCCTGGCTGGCCGGAATCACACTGCCGACAGCACGTACCCCTTCAGCGGCATAGTAACGCAGGAGATTGACACCACGGACAACCTCACCCTTCATCTCACCGATGGGTTTCCCCATCTCACGACTGGCCAAAACCGCAACTTCGTCCGCACGTGCGGCCAATAAATCCGCCGCTTTGTAGAGAAAATCTGCTCGTTTCGAGCCAGCAAGCCCCGCCCATCCCGGCAACGCACGTCTCGCCGCCTCTGCAGCCGTGATAACATCGGCTTCTTCCGACGTATGGACGACGCCTACTTCCTCAGAGAGACGCGACGGATTGTTGACAACGTACGATCCGCCGTTTGGTATCATCCATTCGCCAGCTACCCAATTTTTTGCTTCCAAAACAATACCCTCCCGTGTTACGAACATGAATCATCGTACTCGCATCAAATCTGCGTCACATGCTGGTTACTCGTTTCATCGTCGTTCGCTGCGAGAGCCGCGATCCCAGCTTCGATGACCTGTAGAATTCGCTCTACGTCGTATATCGCCCCCCGCCAGGGCCCTCCGCTGGCACGCTGTAGTGCCGCCCACAAACGCGTGTCGTCAGGTAGATCGGGATCCGGCGCGAGGTCTGGATGAGGCTCCCGCTTTGCAAGAATCCTCGTCCCCTCCTCTGCGTCGAATCGCTCGTCCCCGACACCCACGAAATTGACAGACCCCTGCAGTCGGATCCGATCAACAATCACCTCGATGACGTCTCCATCGCGCAGTTTTCCAATGGGGCCACCGGCTAAGGCCTCGGGGCCGACGTGACCAATACAAGCGCCTGTCGAGACCCCGGAAAAACGAGCGTCGGTAATTAAGGCAACATGTTTACCAAACGATAGATGCTTGAGTGCAGAGGTCAACTGATAGGTCTCTTCCATACCCGTCCCGGTTGGACCACGCCCGATGAGCACCAAGACGTCGCCCGGCTCAATTGCGCCGCCTTTAATGGCCGCTATCGCCTGCCGCTCACTCGTAAACACTTTGGCCGGGCCAATGTGTCGATACACACCATCAGCATCGACGACGGACGGATCGATGGCCGTCGATTTGATCACCGCCCCATCGGGGGCCAGGTTGCCCGTCGGAAATGTGACGGTCGAGGTTAGACCGCGCGCTCGCGCAACGTCGGGAGACATAATGACGTCGTCCGGATCGACACCTGTTGCACTTTTGAGCCGATCCCGCACACGCCGCCGGCGCTCTGAATCCTGCCACCAATCGAGAACGTCGTCTAAGCTACAACCTGATGCCGTTTTGACCGAAGTCTCGAGCAGCCCCGCACGCCGCAAATGCAACATGATTTCTGGCACACCACCAGCCAAAAAAACATACACGGTTGGATAATCGAGAGGCCCATTCGGCAACACGCTGACGATCCTCGGCACAGCCTGGTTGACTTCACGCCAATCGGCGGCCGTCGGCATCGACAGCCCGGCGCTATGCGCGATGGCCGGGATGTGCAGGAGCAGGTTGGTGGATCCGCCAATTGCCGCGTGCACCACCATGGCGTTGTGCACCGCAGCGTCCGTCAGGATATCTGCCATTCCCCATCCAAGTTGAGCTTGGCGCAACAAAGCGCGGGCCGAATGCACCGCTACTTCTTCCCATATCGGCTGTCCAGAAGGCGCGAGTGCAGAATGGACAATCGCCATCCCTAATGCTTCGGCCACAACCTGTGCAGTTGCTGCGGTCCCCAAAAATTGACATCCACCACCAGGGCTAGCACAGGCTCGACAAGCAACTTCCGCCGCATATTCGAGACTGATTTCCCCGTGCGCGAAGCGCGCACCAATGGTCTGCACCTTACCAGCATCTTCGCCCTCCGCTGGTGCAAGGGTCACGCCGCCGGGCACGAGCACGCCGGGCAAGCGCCCGATGGAAGCCAAGGCCATCATCGTCGCCGGAAGTCCCTTGTCGCACGTTGCCACACCGAGTACACCCTTGCGGGTAGGCAACGACCGAATCAGGCGCCGCATGACCAAAGAGGCATCATTGCGATATGGCAGCGAGTCAAACATCGCCGCGGTACCTTGGGAACGGCCGTCGCAGGGGTCGCTGACAGCTGCTGCAAATGGCACTGCGCCAAGCCGTCGCAATTCGCGCGCTGCCGCTTGCACGAGCAGCCCAATTTCGTAGTGGCCCGTGTGATAACCGAGAGCCTCTGGCGATCCGTCAGCGGCGCGCAACCCTCCTTGCGTGCTGATAATGAGCATGTGCTGACCGAGCACTTTTTTGGGATCCCATCCCATACCAACGTTTTGCGAGAGCCCAAAGAGGTCTCCACTCGCCCACGTTCTGAGCATTTCAGGCGTCAGCGGCAGTCGGCCGGAAGGCCCAGGCGCGTGCGTCGGAATCTCGTACAAGTCGTCACGATACGACGCGAGTAGTTCTGCCAGTTGCATCATCGATGGAGCATATTGATCGTCCACAGTCATCCCTCACTCTGGTCAGAGACATCATGGTGGGCCGCCGTGGCCAGATACCGATAAACAGATTCTGGAACGGGTACACCTTGCTCGCGATACAGCGCCTCCTTGCGCTGTTCCGGCTCACCGGGTACGAGCACTTCTGCGAAGCCTGCGGCCGCTGGTTCTTGATGAAGTTCGTCGATCATCTGATCAACCGCTTCAACAAACGCGTCGCGATTGTGAAACAGGCCAGGATCGAGCGCCATGAAAAGGTGCCCCAGCTTACGCATCTGTTCATATTCGCCGTACATCGGCACGATATGGGGTCCAAAGGTTGCCCCGGTGAGGATCCCAGACAAGACATCGATAGCAAGCGCCAGTCCGTAGCCCTTCGCTCCGCCCAAAGGCAATAAGGCAGTCACGGCAGACGGATCCGCAGTCGGCCGACCTTCGGCGTCAACGCCCCACGATGTCGGAATCTGTTTACCGACCTCGCGTGCCTGCAGGACTTTACCAAATGCCACTTCGCTCGTTGCCATATCCAGGATGATGGGTGGATGGCGCTTTGCTGGAAACGCAAATGCGATAGGATTCGTGCCGAAAAATGGGCGCCGTCCACCAAATGGCACCACGCATGCGTCGGTGTGCGTCATCGCCACGCCGATGAACCCGGCATCCGCGGCCATCTGTACGAAATAGGACAAAGCGCCACAGTGGCTGCTGTTGTGCACGCCGACAAAGCCAATTCCGTGTACGGCTGCCAGTTCAACGGCACGTTCCATCGCGAATTTCCCGACGACGTGTCCGAAGCCGTCGTCGCCATCGACAAGCCCTGCCGTTGCCCCGGTTTGCCGAAACCGAGGAGTCGCATGCGGATTGAGCCCACCCGCGCGCACGCGGTGCACGTAATGTTCCGTTCGCAACACACCATGCGAATGCACACCGCGCAGATCGGCATGCACCAACACATCCGCGACAACGCCCGCCGTATCGCGCGGCACGCCTGCCCCTGACAATGCACTTTGCACCATCCTCCGAAGGTCCGCGTGCGAAACCGTCACATCCGCCATCCAGTCCCCTCCTTATCTGATCCGAGAACGCCTGTATGCCTCGATAAAAGCTTTCGCTCGGCATGTGATCACACTGTAATTGCCATCCTTAATCGCTTCGCGATCCACGAGTGAGCTGCCTAGACCAACCGCTTTCGCGCCAGCGACGAAGAACCCCTCGACGTTTGCCAACGTAACGCCCCCAACCGCCACCAGTGGCAAACCGGGTGCCACTGCCTGCACTTGCCGAAGGTATGCAGTGCCGCCGCGATTTGCTGGAAACACCTTCACCATCGGTGCACCAGCCCTAAGCGCGGCCGCGATTTCGCTCGGTGTCAACGCCCCAGGCAAGACCGGTACGCCCTCCGCCAAACCAGCCTCCACGACGACCGGATCGACATGGGGTGCCACTAGGAACGACGCCCCGAAAGCTATCGCTTCCCTTGCCTCACTCGCCGACAATACAGTGCCTGCCCCGATCTGCATGCGCCCGAAAAAATGCTGACATAAAGCCGCAATCGAGCGGTGTGCATCCGGCGTATTCAACGTCACTTCCATCACTCGCACGCCGCCGGCGTACAAAGCCTGACCTAGCTCGATGACATGCGTGGACGGCACACCGCGCACAATCGCGATCACGCCCGTCTCTGCAACAGCCTGGCGAAACCGTTCCCCATATGCGTTGCTCACCATTCCGCCACCGATCCATCCACGTTACGCCAGACAGGATTTCGCCAATCGTGTCCGCATTTGGCGGCCTCTTGCACAGAGGCTTCGTCAATTTTCAACCCCAATCCCGGCCCGTCAGGCAACGAAACAAAACCGTCGTTATAGGCAAACACCGAAGGATCCTCGACATAGTCAAGCAAGTCGTTCTCGAGATTGTAATGAATGCCGAGGCTCTGCTCTTGGATAAACGCATTGGGCGTGCACGCGTCCAATTGCAACGAAGCAGCCAGCGCGATCGGACCCAAGGGACAGTGAGGCGCAAGTGCGACATCGTGGGCTTCGGCCATCGCGGCAATTTTTTTGCACTCCGAAATACCGCCTGCGTGCGACAAGTCCGGCTGGATGATATCCACGTATCCCCCTGCCAAAAGCCGTTTATAGTCCCATCGCGAATACAACCGCTCTCCGGTCGCAATCGGCATCGCGGCAACCTGAGCAATCTCGCGCAGTGCCTCGTCATTTTCAGGCAATACCGGTTCTTCGATAAACATCAAATCGAAAGGGCGCAGTTCCTGGGCAAGGACTTTAGCCATAGGACGATGCAAACGACCGTGAAAATCGACGGCGATACCAAAGTCCTCGCCCACCGCGTCGCGCACCGCCTGTACTCGTTCCAGTACCGCATTGATCTTTTTATGCGTGTCAATCCAGTGCATCTCTTCTGTCGCGTTCATTTTAATTGCGGTAAACCCTTGCTCCATGCGCGCTTTGGCCGCCATGCCGACATCGCTCGGCCGATCGCCGCCAATCCACGCATATACCCGCATTTTGTCGCGTACCCGACCGCCTAACATCTCGTAGACCGGCATGTTGTAGCGCTTGCCCTTGAGATCCCACAACGCCTGGTCGATGCCTGCGATGGCACTCATCAAGACCGGACCGCCGCGGTAGAACCCCCCACGGTACAAAACCTGCCAAAGATCTTCGATGCGATCCGCATCTGCGCCGACGATGTACGTCTGCAGCTCACTTACGGCCGCTGCCACGGTGCGCGCCCGTCCCTCGACGACCGGTTCTCCCCAGCCTGTCAAACCTTCTTCATCGGTTACCTTGACAAACAGCCAACGGGGAGGAACAAGAAACCATTCAACCGAGGCGATTTTCACCGCCATCACCTCATTCCAGGGAACACGGGCTCGGCAAGCCAGCTTGTATGCGGTTTCAACGAGTTGGCTTGCCGGTCCGCACACTTGTATACAACCTCTCTTTGATTATAAACGATAGCACGTAACTCGTGCCGAAGACATCAAGTTTCTTTCATAGGGTTAAACATCAACCTTCCTTGCTGACGTAACCGTAAACTTCCGGAAGGATAAAAACAGAAGCTAGCAAACCACACAACGGGAACAACACGGTGAACAACGTCGCATTCGCCGTTCCAATCATGGCAAAGAACGACGGGAACAAAAAGATACCTAAGAAACCTGACACCTTGATCCACATATACGCAAAACCGCTCGAAATTCCGCGGTAGCGCGCCGACGCAACCATGGACGGAATGGTCATACAGTTTTCAGCATCCCAATAGTGACCCCACAGCATCAGCCCCGCAGCAAACGGTAAAAGAATGTTGTGGCCTGTGTACAGAGCAGCCGCCGCAATGAGAAGGGCTATACCAACAATCGAGAATCCCCAGATGCTGAGTTTCTTCTGACCAATTTTTGGCGTGATCAGAGGTCCGACCAAACCAGAGATGAGAGCCACCACATAGACTGCAAGCGTAATCAAATCCGTGTCAAACGTTCCGGTCACATGCACGAGAGCGAATAGCACCGGTAGATAAAAAGCGAACGTTGCGAACTCACCGTTTTGCATAAAACCTGCGATCCAGCCGTATAAGCTCGCCCGGAACCGCACAGGGTCCTTGCGAAGATCTCGCAAAAACTCGCGAAGTTTGGGCGTAGGAACGGGTTCGTCAGCATCGGGAAGCATCTCCAGCGGATCGCCATACATCTGACGAGCGATGGCTTTCGCTTCACGATACCTACCACGTTGGATGAGCCAAATGGCCGTCTCTGGCAAGTTGAGGCGTAGGAAGAACAGAATGATGGCCGGAACGCCTGACAAACCAAGCACGATCCGCCAGAGCAAAGCATCCTTGACACCAATGCCAAGGAACAATAAAACAACCGCGATGGCTACTACCTCGCCGACGGCGAACATAATCTGCCACCGATTGCCCATGACTTCGCGCTTTCCGCTCTGCATGAACTCCATGATGTACGTATAACCGTTTGCAATGTCCGTACCTAGCGGAATGCCAATAATAAAGCGGATGATGACCAGCATCGTCATATCCGTTGCAAACGCTTGCAACACGCCGAAGACGAAGAACATGAGCATGGTGCCGAGAAACACCGCGCGGCGGCCGATTTTGTCGGTCAGCCAACCACCAATCAAGGCACCGATGAGCGCCCCGCCCTGTGTTGCCGCAGATGCTAAACCGAGCATCAACGCGGACGGATGGTAGATGGCCTTAATGAACACAATGACAAATGAGATGGAGTACAGATCCCAGGCCTCGATGAAAATAGAGGCAATCATGAGCCAGCCAATCTTGGTTCCACTTGGACTGTACTTTTCCACCAATCGCGAAATCGCCGCCGCTGCCCTTGGCTCTATACCAAGCGCATTTTCCATCTGCTAACCTCCTTTGGCCGACGCGGATTTCCCCGCGATCGACATGTATACTTGTCGACATCTTATTCCGACATGAACCGTTCGATGACTACCCAGAAAGGCAGTCTAGGAAAGTCCAAATAGCGTCTCAACCAGGCTTTTCGTCTCCTCCAAATGTCTTTGAACGACAGCTTGCACGAGGTCTTCGTCGCCAACGACGAGTGCCTTGACCAATTCGCGGTGTTGCTCTAACGACCCAGACATATCGTCGGGACAACGTTCCAATCGCCGTTCAGTCACCACAGCTAGGGTCGCGTGCACGATTTCCCGGATCTCACCCCACATATGCCACAACCGCTTGTGTCCTGCAGCTCCCACAACGCGCTCGTGAAACCGTAAATCCCAAGCAGCAAATTCTACGTGGTTGCCATGCCGCACAGCCAATTCCATCTTATCGACCATTTGTGTCAACTCGATACACAAGGCGGATCGTACGTCGTCCGATTGCGCAGCAACCCGGCTGAACGCGAAGCGTTCAATCAAGAAGCGAACGTCGTATAATTCTTGTACGTCTCCCGCATCCAAGCCTTTGACGATCGCACCCATTCTCGCTAGCTCAATCACGCCTTCGTGAGCCAACTCGCGCAACGCTTCGCGAACCGGAGATCGGCTCGTGCCAAACTCGCGAGCCAGTTGATTCTCCGATATCACCTCCCCTTTGGCCAACGTTCCTGAAACGATTCGACAACGTAGTTGATCTGCGATTTTGGCTCCCAAGGTGACAGAGGGCGATATCGTCGCATCCGCCAACCGCAACACCCCGTTTCTTTGCTTATGTTTGTCTTGGATTTGACACAAAGTAAGTTTATGCCGTATCATAGCTCTCGCATGATGTGCTTACAAATTGTAAGTATATGATGTAAAGAGAGAGATTCTGCGGAGATAAACCAAGAACTTGGAGGGAATCGCCATGACGAAGGTCAAACTCGCAATCATCTACTACAGTTCCACCGGCACTAACTACCAAATGGCACAATATGCTGCTGACGCCGCACGCGAAATGGGCGCCGACGTCAAAGTGCTCAAAGTTCCGGAACTAGCTCCCCCAGAAGCTATCGCGTCGAACCCAGCCTGGCAGGCGCACCACGACAGGACGCGCGAGGTTCCAATTGCTTCGGCAGCGGATGTCGAGTGGGCAGACGCCATCATCTTTAGTGTGCCAACGCGCTTTGGCAACGTACCCTCGCAGTTCAAACAGTTCATGGATACGCTTGGCGGCCTCTGGGCTCAAGGCAAAACAGCAAACAAAGTTGTGAGCGCGATGTCGAGCGCACAAAACCCGCATGGTGGTCAAGAAGCAACCATCCTAGCGCTTTACACGTCGATGTACCACTGGGGTACCATCATCGCAGCTCCCGGTTTCACGGATGCATCCGCTTATACGTCCGGGGGCAATCCATATGGGACAAGCGTAACAGCGCGAGAGGATGGCGTCATCGACGAAGGCACCATCGCAGCCATCAAACATCAAGCTCGTCGTACAGTCACCGTTGCACAGTGGATCAAGGCTGGTCAAGCGCAATAAGACAGGTCCAAAAAACCCGCGCACGTATGGCACCGCGCGGGTTTTTTGGTGACGCGTTCAGCTTTAGCTTTTGAGGAAATCCGGATCGCGATAGCTTGGGTGTGGATAGCGGTAAAAACCTTCACCCGACTCACGCCCCAGTTTACCAAGATCAATCATGTCTTTCAGCTTGGCCGCCAGTTGGTCGTACTTTTGCTTTCCTGCCTTTGCCTTCCCACTCGCAATATTGTAAGCCGTACGCACGCCAACGGTATCGAGGATGGCAAATGGCCCTTCGGGTGCCCCAGTCGCAATCATCCACGTCTTATCGATAGTCTCCGGGTCCGCCACTCCGTTCACCCACAACATCTGTGCAGCTTCCAAAAAAGGTACCAACAGTGAATTGAGAATATATCCAGGCTGCTCCTTGTAAATCGGCAACGGCACCATGCCAATTGCTTTGGCGAATTCGATCACGTCCTGAAATACCTGATCATCGGTTCCCGGGTGCTTCATAATTTCGGCTGTATTGTGCACCCAAATCGAGTTTGCAAAATGCAAAGCAAGAAACTTACTCGGTCGCCCCGTCGCCTCCGCGAACTGACTTGGCAATAAGGTTGACGAATTTGTCGCAAAAACGGTCTTCTCCGGGGCTACCTTGGCAAGCTGTTCATAAAATGCCGTTTTGATGTCCGGTACTTCGGGTACCGCCTCAATGACGAGATCGGCTTTGGCTACAGCTTCCTTCAAATCTGTGCAGAACTGAATTCGTGCAAACGCTGCGTTGACCTGGCCTTCAGTGGCTTTTAAGTCGCGCTGATACGCTGGTTTCAAACCAATGATTCGATTTTTGGCGCGTTCGATTGCCTCGTTGTCCACATCGTACAAATACACCTCAAAGCCGTGAAACGCCGTCTGGTAGGCAATCTGGCTGCCAAGTACGCCGCCACCAGCCACCATAATGTAATGAAAATCCATCAACAGTCCTCCTTTCGTGACGTTCAAGTATAACGGTATCCCCACTTGGAAAGTAATGCAAGTTGCACGGTCATTCCCTGCGTAACTGGAACCCACCAGTTCCATCGTCGACTCGGCCGACGAACTCGGTCGCCTAAGCAAATGAGTAGGAATCCCGGCTCAGATAAATGACAACGAGGTCCAGATGTTCCGCAATCTCCGCGAGTTCCTCACAGGTTTCAACCGTTTCGCCCATATATTCAACGCGATCGCGCTCGATTACAAACCAACTCGAGTAAACGCTCGGCGGCCCGTATGATAGTCTCAGTTTCGAAATGATGGTTGGCTGAGAAATGAAGTGCTGCACAACCGCCCTAGTGGATGGCGAACTGATGCCATCTAGATAAGACCGAATCGCGTGCATGGCCAACAAACTCGTCGGTCGTGACAAAAGTCGCAAAGCATCTTCAATGGCTTGGTCTCCATAACCTTCTTCTTTCATTTCGTTTTTGATGCCGTGATAAATTGCAGAGGATTGAGTCTCTTGTTGTCCAAGAATAATTCGTTCGCGCCAATCCGCATTGGTAGCGTTTTCAAACGTTTCGCGATCGCGATTCCTTAAAGCCATGTCAATCAAGACTCCTCGAATGATTTGCAAAGCCATTTCGGACTTTGTCATCATTCCACCTCCCCCCTCTTTGTAACGAATAGAATTAGAATATTCAATATGAAAATGCGGTAGCAACATATGACCGTCAACTTCGAAGCCAGTGGCGCTGAATGCTAAAAGAGTAGCCCCCCTCATACGGAGGGGGAAGCACGATGTTATGGCTGGCTAGTCGCGAGTGGAAGATCTAGCCTTGTATCGTCAAAAAGTACACGATGTGTCCCCAGGCTTGCTAGTAAATCCTCATCACATCGATTGCGACATACGGCCACGATGTCCGCATGCTCTTCCCGGATGACGCGGTCAATGACCACGCTGCGATTGCCGACCTCGTGTCGGAACTTGACGCGATCGAGCCAATGTAAAAACACATGTGATACATGTTCTTCTAGTTCCTGCTTGAACACCAGTTCAGCGTCTGGAAGTATATAGTGAGCATGGGTCCCTGCATCAAGGCATAGTCCTTCTTGCGGATCGGAGATATACAGAACAGTAATCCGAAAATCGTCGACCACATCAAAATACTGCTTAAGGCTTCCCAAGCGATCAACGTCGTCGATTTCGCTCACAATCATGACCGTGTTCATCATGCTTCCCCCTCATTTTGCAACAGCTAATGCTTCTTGAATTCGCGCCCGCAGCTCTCGTGCGGATGCCTCAAAGGCGGTCTGCTCCCCCACCGACAGCGGCAAATCGATCACCTTTTCGACCCCGCTCGCTCCTACGACACACGGCACGCCCATATAGACATCAGATATGCCGCGATATTCGTGGAGCAGAGTGGACACGTTTAACACCGCATGCTCGTCGTACAAGATGGCGGTACAGATCCGATCCAAAGCCAGCGCGATCGCATAGCTGGTATATCCTTTAGACTCGATAATCTCGTACGCAGCTTTGCGAGTCTGCAACGCGACACGTCGACGTTTTTCTGCTGTGAGGTCAATAAGTGTGCCAACGACGTTTGCCGTACTCCAAACAGGCACCTCGGTGTCACCGTGCTCACCGATGATATGTGCATGAACACTTCTCGGATCGACATCGAGCTCGGACCCGAGTAAGAACCGAAAGCGTGCGCTATCAAGAACCGTGCCAGAACCTATTACGTGCCCTATAGGCAAATTGGCTTCTTGATTCGCCACGTACGAAAGTACATCAACGGGATTCGTCGCAACGAGTAAAATACCTTGGAAATTACAACTTCTCAGTTGACCGACGACATCTCGGATAATCCGAACGTTTCGAACAAGCAATTGCTGTCTGGTCTCACCAGGTCGTTGTGCAACACCGGCGGTTACAATCACGATGTCCGCATCGGCGCAGTCCTGGTACGTTCCCACCCAAATTCTTGAACATCCAACAAACGGAAGACCATGTTGCATGTCCAGGACCTCTCCGTTTGCTTTGCGAACATTTGTATCGATGAGAACAATCTCTGCAGCTCGCGACCGTAAGAACAGTGTATATGCGGTTGTGGCTCCTACAGCGCCCGCTCCCACCACAACAATGCGCGTTGGCTTCGTTTTGATTGCCATGCATTCATCACCTTGCTTCGTTTCATCTTCAGGCTCTGTTACACCGCAAGTATGTCTGCAATCCGGTGATAAAAAAGATTTGCTTCATGTTGTCGGTCGAAGACTTCCGTAAAGGGTACTGCCGTCACTCTTGCGCCACACATCGCGACCATGTGATTCGTCATCCCCTCTAGCAACAACCGAACAGCTTCTGTCCCATAAAGGCCCCCTAAGATCCGATCTCGGGCGGACGGGGAGCCTCCCCGTTGAATGTGTCCCAGTACAGTTACCCGCACCTCCGATGCAATATGGTTTCGCAGAAACTCTCCCACGTCCATCGCGCACGCCGCGCCTTCTGCCACGATGACAATCGGATGCTTTTTTCCACGCTCTCGCGCCTTATTCAATTGCGCAAGAACACGATCAGGATCCTGCGGTTCTTCAGGAATTAAAATGGAAGCCGCTCCCGCTGCCATGCCGACCGACAGAGCAATTGCCCCAGAACGATGACCCATGACTTCTACGACGTACGTACGATCATGCGAACTCGCTGTATCGCGGATCCGGTCAATGGCCTCAACAGCCGTATTGACCGCGGTGTCAAAGCCGATGGACTCGTCCGTCCCTGGAATATCATTGTCGATGGTACCTGGAATTCCAATGACCTGGATCCCATACTGCGCCAGTGCATAGGCTCCACGAAAAGATCCATCGCCTCCAATGACGACCAGACCTTCGATACCATGCTTTTGTAAGGTCGCGATTCCCTTCGCCAACCCTACTGGCGTCTTAAAAGCTTCACATCGTGCGGTTTGAAGCACTGTTCCACCCCGTTGGATGATGTCTCCTACAGAACCGGGGGTCAATTCCAATACATCGTCATCGATCATTCCTTGATATCCATGTCGAATACCCAAAATCCTACATTCGTAAAATGAGGCTGTTCTCACAACGGATCGTATCGCCGCATTCATCCCTGGCGCATCGCCTCCGCTTGTCAATACAGCAAACGTCTTCATCGTTATCACTTCCACTATGAATTGATTCGGTAAAGTGTACAAAGCCATGCTAGCTTTAGCATGTGGGTAGCTCATCCGTTCTCGGAATGCCATCTACCAAGATTCTCACTTCACAACGAGTGTGGGTACATGCGAGCGATGAACGACACTGCTACTGACACTTCCAAGTAACAATCGGTCTACGACGCCATAGCCATGACTTCCAAGTACAATCAAGTCTACCGCCTCTTGATCCGCCATTTGACAAATTGTGACGGCGGGCGGGCCGAATGCGCTCCGAAACCGTACTCGAGACTCATATCCAGCAAATTGATGTTCAACACGTTGCTTGACGTTATTGACCACTTTCTTCAAGTCATCCTCAGGCAATTCTGCAACAAAACCGATGCCTATGCCTGCTGTCGCATATGCAGGCGGTGTGACATACAAAGCGATGACAGATGCCTCTGGAAAGGCGTCCAGAAATTGAATTACCATGTCCCCTGCCTGGAAGGCTCCCTGCGAACCGTCCGTCGCCAAAAGAATCTTTTTCATAATCAGTCTCTCCTCACTCTCGCCACAAACTTGACTTCATCATAAGACGGTGCCAATCGGGCTATGAGGCACATTCATACTGTTTCACGATCTCCACAAGGCCTATGTTTCGACTGGTTATATTGGACCAGAAGGTCAGAATCCACAGTGTCCTCCTTCGAATCACGCAGAAACCTTGCCTACATGACGAGAGTCAGAGCCCCCCTTAGGTTGAAAGTGTGTGGTGAACCTCCGTAACCGCGGGATGATAAAAAAGTCCAATCCGACATAAGCGGCATTAAACCCACCGATGAGCAGAAACATCTCCCAAATCACCATGTTCGGATTGGTGCTTGTCGTGCCGGCGAGCAGATATGCCATGTTCATCCCCAAGGTCATCAGCGCCGCAAACGTAGTAAAACACCCAAGCACCAAGGCGATTGTTTAACGTAGAGTAAAAATACCCCGAATCGTCAACGTCACTTCCCCGGAAAAATCGTGTGAAATTCCCCATGATTATCGTCGGGGGATGGATT
>NZ_FNOJ01000002.1:0-244631 GCF_900107035.1 Alicyclobacillus hesperidum
ATATTTCCAAGTATCGAGAGCCAAGGCAAGCTGAGCGGGACAAAAGTAATCATATCAGGATATTAAAACTTGGAATTTCTCCGTTCTGGAGTGTCCACTATATTGACTTAATACCAATAAGATTCAAGCTCCTTACAACAGAGTATCGAGTATTCGCTTTGCAAATTCCCAGTTCCGTTTGTTATTCGCATAAGTGTCCCTACCCTTTTCGGTAATCCGAAAATACTTACGTCTCCCACCTTGGGACTCATCGCCCCAATACCATTCGATATCACCATCCGCCTCAAGCCGTCGAACACTAGAATACATGGTCGCTTCCTTTAGCTCGTATTCGCCTCCTGAACGTTCGGCAATCAGCTTGACAATTTCGTACCCGTATCTGTCTCGTTCCATCAATAGCCTCAATATCATCGTATCCGTGTGTCCTCTCAGCAGATCAGAGGTTATTTTGCTCTGGCTCATCTCTGCACCTCGCTTACCCCGTCCTGATCATCATATATCATATTACTGTGACTGTCAAAGTATTTGGTTCCAAAATGTAATGATTTGCGTGCACTTCACCGTTAACGAATCCTCACTCACTCGGAAAACGCGTGCTCCATGAAGTGGCCGCGAATATATCAAGAGACGTCGTTTTGAAAGAGCTCGAACTCAAACATGCACATGGGTATATCGTCAAATCGTCGGTATCAACCTTTTCACGCAGTTACTTGCAAAGCATCTGGCAGGGCCTATCGTAGCCACTCTGTTGACATGCGGAAAGTCTATGAGAAAATTGGTTGTCTCTACAGGCGGGAATGTGGCTATAATTACGTGTAGAACAAACGAATGCTATTGACAAACTGCACTACGGAGGGATTGTCATGAAAAGGCCGATATCTATCGGTACATTCGGAGTTGTTTATCTCATGCTTGCCGCCGTAATCCTCACAACTCTGATGGCCGGTTTCGCGACGCATCCCGGCGTGGTGTTAGGCATCATGACGCTTCTCTCGGCACTCGTCATGGTTCATCGATTGCGGTCATCCCGTGGTCCATCGTTTCATGTGCACCTAGCGTTACTCGTGCTCACCGTTCTTGTCGGTCTCCTGGTGATAAGTTTTGGCAGTGACAGAACAGAACTTTGGTTCGCAACCTGCTATGGCCTCTTCAACGTCCTGTATCTATTGGAACTCATGTTTTTGGCGAGGGCATATCGCTGAGGCACATCGACCCCGCTTTAAGTGACGATAACATATTCTCTTTTTTCTCTATTGACTGCGCTGGTGACTGTCTTTACTGTTGATGTTGCAACGTGTCTACAAATGTCGCTTTCGCCTATATGATGAAGAATACCATCCACCCAAAAGCAGGTGCTGAGCTTGTACGATTCATCGACACCACCGTCCCAATGGATAAGCATCTTCTCTCGCGAAGAGGGTCTTGAAACGGCATATACGCATAACATGACAGCTACCCTAATCGCCAGCAAGAACGGTACAGAAATTATTCACCATCGTCTTGCCCGCATCGGAACTATGGGTATCACACCAGCAGCAGATTGGAATGAGCTTGAGTCATTTTATTTATTAACTGGCTCGCTCCGCGTGACATACGGAAACGAGACGTCGATACTATATCCTGGTGACAAGCTTGTGGCCGCCCCTGTACATGAACATGTGTGCATCGTTGCAATCGAGGATAGCGAGTTTTTATATGTGTCATCAGCTCCAGTCTTTCAGACTTACCGGGAATCAATAGATGGATTTCATGAGCTGGCTGTACAAATCGCCCTCAAGGACGGATATACGGCGTCGCACTGTGAGCGCATACGGCGATATTCGCTGATGATTGGATGCGAACTAAACCTTAACGCGACCGACCTTCTCTCGCTTAGCTGTGGTGCGCTGTTTCACGATATCGGGAAAATTCGCATTCCTGATGAAATTCTTATGAAACCTGGTAAGTTAACGCCAGAAGAATTTGATATAATCAAACAGCACACCATTTTTGGAAGGGATATCATGAACTCTCCAGAGAACCCCTTTCTGAACATTGGCAGTAAAGTGGCGGAACAACACCACGAACGATACGATGGAAGCGGGTATCCATACGGACTGAAGAGGGATGAAATCTATCTTCCGGCGGCAATCGTCGCAGTGGTGGACAGCTACGACGCAATGGTATCCAATCGGCCATATCAAACGGCTCGAAAGAAAGCCGATGCGGTTCGGGAGATTGTGTCGCTTAGCGGGAAGTTGTACGACCCGCGCGTCGTTGACGCGTTTCTTAAGGTCGTAGACACATTTGTAGACGAAGACTAAGGAGGAATGACGATGAAACACGTAAAGAAGGTTCTCGTATTTGGCTCACTCGTTGCGGCTACGCTACTCAGCGTTGCTCCGGCTGCGGTTGAGGCGGCAACAACCTCGCACACATCCAGCACTGTCGGCGGCTATCAACCGATGCAACCTCCGTATCCCACTTCTTATCCGACACTGTGAGTTGAACCTCTATGGCATGGCCCTTCGGGGCCATGTTTTTATTCCACACTTCTTCTCTCTCTACTCCCCCACCTCTGAAGCCCGTACGATAGCGCGACGCCAAGTCCGTCTATCACCATGTCATATAATCGCCCATCGCGACCAAAGTACAGTTGGAACAGTTCAGTACAAATGCCAAACAAAAGCGCGATCGCGGCAGACAAGCGAGGGCGCCGAAGAAGCAGAGTCAATAAAGATTCAAATATCATAAAGCCAAACAGGTGACAAAGCTTCGAAACGGTATATTTCCACGAACCAAAATGAAAGTCGAGCTGTAACAGATCCCGAAAGTTCGCATTGGGGTGAAAGTGAAACGCACTTAAATAAAAATGGAATGGATCCATACTGCAGGTGCCGTAGGCGAGAACACACGTCCAAAACAACACGGCGAGCATTCGCCACCACATGCTCCTTGCCCTCCTCCCCGACAACAAATCCGTATTACTCTACCACAACGCCTTCGCGCATACAAACGCCACCTTTCACAATCACCACGCCTTATTTGGGCGCATACGCTGCCACATCGTGTGCAAGAGGAGGAAAGCAGATGAGTTTCGTCCAGGCGGCCCAGTTTGAGCAGCGCTTCTGGCTGCAAGTATTGGGCGATCACGCTCGCTTCATCCACGACAGTCTATCGGTCGATGAAGAAAAAGAACTGACAACGTCGCAATACTTCATTCAGGAATACGATGCGCTCCTGCATACCGTAAATACCATAGTCCCCGATCCGGCAGCACACATCCAGCTTAGTAAGGAAAGCCTCGCGCTGACGCGAAAGTTGCGCGCCTTTAAGCTTCATCTTCTGCGCCGACATCTAACCGGTAGGATCAAAACATATCTGCCACCAACTTTTATCAACCACATGCTGAACGAGCTCGACGAATACCTGCGCATTTTGCACCATCTGCGCAAAGGGGAGGTTCCCGAAACGCAGCACCCACTCCACCACCACGTCCTGTGGCTACAAGATGCCATGGGCCATGCGGCGACGTTGCAGGACGATGTCGATCCGGCAGAATATCAGCTGGCAAAGCGTAGTTACGCGTTCCGTAAGCAGTTTGAGGCATACTATCTAAAGGCCATCGAACTCGCTGGCTACCTTCGTACCAAATTGCGAGAATTCCCTGCCCTCAACCGCTTCAACTTGGAAGTAGGCATGGAACTTACATTGTTTCAGGAATTTCTCAACGAACTTGAGGAGCTGCGTTTATCCGATCAAGCACTCGGCGTCCTTGCGCCCCTTTTGCCTGACCACATGGCGCGTGAGGAACTATATTACCTGACCAAGCTCGCTGAGGTTACAGAACTCGCTGCACCTGTGGGGGACCCCACAAAACCGCGCGTAAACAGTTAATTACCACAATCAACCAGGTACAGGAGGCAAGCTACCCGATTCAGACGAGCCGCAACAAACTTGCCTCCTATTGCCGAATAACAGTTTCCCATTGCTTTCCCACATCATTGCGGCGACAATGCATATACGAATATCATCGGCACAGCCGAACGACTACTGTGATAAAGGTATGAACTCATCATGCAGCCCTTGGACCATAAATCGCACTTTATCAATCGCGAATTGAGCTGGTTGGCATTTAACGAACGCGTAGCTTCGGAAGCCATCAACACCGCTAATCCTTTGTTCGAAAGGCTAAAGTTTATGGCCATCTGCGCATCCAACTTGGACGAATTCTTCATGGTTCGTGTAGCCGGACTCAAAGATCAGTTAAAACTTGGGATGGATCGCCGAGACGATAAAACGCAAATGTCTGCCGGACAGCAATTGCTCGAAATTTCAAAGCGCGTCCACACCGACGTCGAGCGCTTGTATGGCACATGGTCTCGCACCTTGTTACCTGCTTTGCGCCGAGAGGGTATCCATTTCTTAACGTCCAAACAGTTGAACTCCCAACAGCAAGCGTATTTGGAAAGCTATTATCATGAACATATCTTCCCCGTGCTCACGCCACTTGCCATCGATGCAAGTCACCCATTTCCTATGCTTGCAAATCGAACGCTAAACGTCGCCGTTCTCCTGCAACCCTTGGAAAGCCATTCCGAGGTCGATCCGCCTTTGTTTGCCGTCGTGCAAGTGCCGTCCGTGTTGCCGCGATACATCGAAATCTCCGGCGCCCATCACAAGCGAGCGTTCGTACTGCTCGAAACGGTGATTCAACTGTTTATCCACGCTTTGTTCCCCGGCCATGCCGTTGTCGAACAAGCTTGCTTTCGTATCACGCGCAACGCGGACATCAACGTGGACGAAGAAGGTGCGGAGGATCTCCTTGAGGAGATCGAAAAGGAACTTAAAAAGCGAAACCGAGGGGCCGCAGTGCGCCTGGAAGTGGAGCAATCCATGTCTCCGGAACTCGTTGAAACACTGCGCGACTGGCTCGAACTTGAGCACGAAGATGTATACTCGATTCTCGGGCCACTTGACCTGACGTTTCTTATGCGCTTTGCCGCCGAGCCGGAGTACGCACATCTGCGCTTCCCCCCCATTTCGCCGCAGATTCCGCGCGACTTTATCGGTGAAAGCAACCTGTTTGATACCATTGCCAAGAAGGACATCCTGCTCTTTCACCCGTACGAATCATTCGATCCGGTTGTCCATTTCGTCAATCTCGCGGCCAACGATCCACAGGTGCTTGCTATCAAACAGACTCTGTACCGCGTCAGTGGCAATTCGCCAATCGTCTTGGCTTTGGCAAGAGCCGCGGAAAACGGCAAACAGGTCACGGTACTCGTGGAACTCAAAGCCCGCTTTGACGAGGAAAACAACATTGTTTGGGCAAAGAAGCTAGAAGAGGCTGGGTGTCACGTCATCTACGGACTGGTCGGCCTCAAAACGCATAGTAAAATCACGCTGGTTGTTCGCCGGGAAGGCGACAATATCGTGCGCTATGTGCACTTGAGCACCGGCAACTACAACGACAACACAGCCAAATTGTATACCGACATCGGCATGTTCACGGCCCGTGCGGACTTCGGTGAGGATGCATCGTTATTTTTCAACCATCTTACGGGTTTTGCTGATCCGCCCGCGTGGAACCAGTTTGCCACGGCTCCACTCGGGTTAAAGCAAAAGTTTTTAGATTTGATCGATCGCGAGATTGAACACTGCAACGCAGGCCGTCCGGGGCGCATCATCGCCAAGATGAATGCGCTAACCGACAAAGACCTCATTCTTGCGTTGTATCGAGCATCGAACGCAGGTGTCGAGATCGACCTACTGGTGCGTGGCATTTGTTGCTTGCGACCAGGCCTTGCGAATGTGAGCGAAAATATTCGCGTGTCGAGCATTGTTGGGCGGTTTCTCGAGCACAGCCGCATCTACTACTTTTACAACGGCGGTAACGAGGAACTCTTTTTAGCCAGCGCGGACTGGATGACGCGCAACATGGTAAGCCGGGTAGAAATTCTCTTTCCAGTGCTGCAGGAGAATTTGAAGGAGCGCCTGCAACATGTGCTCAACTTGCAGCTTGCAGACAATGTCAATCGCTGGCTCCTACTGCCCTCGGGCCGGTATCAAAAGGTTGCCCAAGGCACAGGTGATACACCCTGCGCATCGCAAATGCGGTTCTACGCAGAAGCGCGAGGTGCCGCGGACAAAACGGCTCGAGCCGTCGCCGAATCCATGATTCCCCGCACACCCCCGCGCCTCTGACGATGCTCCTTGTTGCGAGGCATGGGACAACCGCTCCGATTACGGCGTGGTACATTGTTGCAACAGCGCGTTGCGGCGAACGAGAATTGCTTCGATTTGATCGATTGTGGTCTCATCCATCGACTGCATGGCTGTGGCGATCTCACCGTCCACCGCGAGCAGTTCGTAAAGCATCTGTTCGTTGTCCGCCGTGCCATGAAACACGTACTCGTCTGGTGGAATAGGAGCCGATAAGGCAATCGTCCGCACTTGCTCCACACGGCGAATGTATTGCTCCATCTCTTTCACCGCCGCCAGACCCTCCAAGGGCGGGTATGGATTTTCGCGCGTTGGTTCAGGCAACGCCTGGCGAAGTTTTTTCAGATCCTGACGTAGTTGGGCCAAATACTGCCCGAGGGCATTGTCGATCGCGTTATGGAGCGCACGGCTGCGCTCACGCAAGCGATACTTCGGATCTTTGACGTTGATAAACCACGCATTCATCCAACCTGTCAGCAGTTCGTTGACCACGCCGCGCGGCGCTAGGGCGATGCCGTACTTCATCAGATCGCTCATTCATCCATCCCCTTTGCGGCCTTACGACTCATTGCCGAGGAGTTTTGTCACGCGTTGTGCAGCCACCTGCGGGTTGCCGACAAAGAACGGTTCGCCAATGGCCATGTTCGGTGCCGACACGACGCCTTTGCTTGCCATGATCATCGCCGTATAGTAACGCACCGCATCGAGTTCAGAGAGGCCAAACGCTCGTAAGGCAATGAGTTCCTTCATGCGCTCGTCCTTCGGGTACACGAGCGCCTTTACATCGTTTAAAGTCAACCCGTAAACTGACAAAAAATCCTGAAGATGATCTTTCACGAGTTCCAGAATTTCAGGCATCTTTTCGTTCACCCGCTCCAACTCGGTCAGTTGAACGATTTTATTAATAGACTGTTCGATCACTGGACCCGCGTACCAATTGACTTCTTTCATGCTGACGTAATGCCCCGCCATCGGCATGTGTTGCACCAGCTTCAAGGCGTCGTCCTTGGTGTCAACATGCACATAACAGCTTACGTGATAGCCCATTTCCGCCATTTCGCGCGAGTATGCAATTCCAGATACTTCGAGAATCAGTTTCGCGCGGTTGACATAGATGACCTCGTATTGCCACGGACTATTACCGCCAAAGAACGCCTGTTGAAAGGCTCCGATAATGGGTCGATCCGGCGTTTGAATCACATATTGACCCGTGTCGTACACGTTCAAAATAGCGCCGCGCGACTTTAATACGGCGAAGTGATTCGATTCCACGGTGAGCAACGAACCGTTCAAGATGTTGTTGTCGGGATAGTGGTACGCCAGAACGTCAGGGCCCATCAATTCCTTTCCATCCTGCGTAAGGGTGCTGATCACTTGGCGAATGGCTGGCATCGCATATCCTCCTCGTTCCTTTGTATGCAAGAAACTCGTGTTTTTGGATGTCACAACCTTTGGAGTGTCTCTTTGGCCATCATATACCCATTGTGCAACAACTGTCTGCCAATTTTACGAGATCTGAAATTTTTCCGCTCCGATTATCAGAAAGAGGAGTAAGATGAAAGAAAAACGTTGGTGATCAGTATGGAAACCTGGCAGCGAAATCTTGTCGTCCTTTGGATTGGCACACTTCTGACATCCTCCAGCTACTCGATGGTCGTCCCCTTCTTGCCCTTGTTCCTTCTGAAAATTGGCGTGCACTCGCACACCGAACTTTGGTCAGGTGCTTTATACAGCGCTGCATTCCTCGCCGGCGCTATTGCGGCGCCATATTGGGGTTCTGTGGGTGACAGATTCGGCCAAAAGCCGATGATCATCCGGGCAGGTATCGCGTTATTCATTACATACGGCTTAACCGCCTTCGTCCAAAATCCGTACGAACTCCTTGGCCTGCGCATCCTGCAAGGACTGCTGTCCGGATACATTCCCGGTTCTATTGCACTCATCGGCAGCAACACGCCGGAAGACAAGGTCGGGTACGCCCTCTCGATGATCTCCGCAGCAAGTTCGGGCGGCGGCATCGTGGGTCCACTCTTGGGGGGAACGATTGCAAGACTTGCGGGCAATCGCGTTGCGTTTGGCAGCGCTGCCATCCTCGTCTTGATATCAGCACTACTCGCCATCTTTTGGGTCAAAGAAGCGCAAATTCGTCGAGCCACTACGCGGCCATCCGTGGTGCGCGCTATCGGCGATGCCCTGCACAATCGCCAACTGGTCACCGCGCTTTTGTTAAATATGGTCGTCTCCTTTTCCATCATGACCATCGAACCAGTGCTCACCTTATACGTGACACAGCTCGATCCGTCGACCCAAAACGCCTCATTTATCGCCGGACTCGTCTTCTCCCTCGCTGGCATTGCCAGCGTTTTATTCGCGCCGATTTGGGGCAAGTGGGCGGACAAAGTTGGCTTCCCAAAGGTGATGATTGTCGGCCTTGTGGGCGGTGCAGTCTGGACACTGATGCAGATTCCGTTTCATAGCGTGATCGCCTTCGCTGCAATTCGCTTCATATACGGCATGTTTTTCTGTGCTGTCTATCCGGCCATCAATGGTCTCATTGTGCGCTCGACTTCCCAATCGTTTCGCGGACGCGCATTTGGCCTGAATCAAACGGCGAATCAGATTGGCAATACACTAGGGCCTCTTGTCGGTGGCGCAATCGCAGATGTCACATCGATTCACGGCGTATTCTGGGTAACCGGAGCGCTCCTTGCCAGTGTGACATGCACAGCGATCACGGTGGTGCGCAAACCTGGCATGCTGCCCAGTGTAAACGAAACACATCACACAGCCCAATAAAGAGCGAAGACCGCCGGTGCTATCGCAGGGCAGGCGGTCTTCTATGTTTATGAAAGCGAGCCGTCTCGCTCTGGAGAGGCATGCTTACGAGCAATTTGCATCGCTTGTAACACCGTATCCATATCTTTCTGCAAGTCGTCATACTTTGCCTTCCATTGTTCGCATTCACTGCGCAAGCGGTCATACCGAGTATTCGCCGACTCTAAAAGCGCCTCGAGTTCAATGCACCGTTGCTTCAAATCAGCGAGTTGACGCATTTGGTCACCAGATTCATCGACAATTTCGATCCGCTGCAAATACGCAATGAGTTCCTTTTTCGAAATGCGATCGCGTTGATTTACAGCGAAATCTGCCGTTTCTGACACACTGTCCGCAACTTCCTCCAACGGTGTTGACGATACGGCGTTCACGACCGGCTCCTGGCTCCACGACGTACTTGATGGAGCGCTGCTTACCGGCTCTTCGCGGCGCTGTTCAGCGCGTGCCGCCAACCGCGTCTGCTGCAGATCCTCCAGCGTTCGGTGCGGAACGGACAGCGTCGGCCAATCCGGATCCGACTCTATGGCACCGCGTTTGTCGCGATGTTTTTCCGCCTTGGTCACGACGGCTTTACGTCTAGCTTTCCAAGCCTTTTGCAACTTCGACTTCGTCTCCGACACGCGCCGAGACCATTGCCCAAGATTCCCCTGAAACAATCGACTGAGTGGAGTCACCCCTTCACCTAGCCGTTCTTCCGCAATGTCCTCAAACGTGAACTGACCACGACGAATGGCGTCGATCAAGGCATGCAGGCAGGTTTCATGAAACGGCCCCGTCAGGTCCATATGTCTGCATTCGTCACATACGAACTCGGAGAGCTTACTTAAAAACTCCTGGGTTAAATAAGTCGTTTGTGGTACATGGTAATAAACGCCATCGTCCTTATCCTCGACCTCGAGAATCCTGCGATCCGCCAGTCGTAGCGCAGCAAGCTCGGCAGCGGCAAGGTTGATTCGCGGCCCCGGTCCGCCTTCAAGCAACAAGTCGACGCGTCCACTGTGTATCTGACCTTCCTTGAGCGCCCGATAAATGTGCATTAGGAGCACATCTTCGGCTTCGCCCTCCGTGTCCGGCCAATCCTTCAGGATGAATGTCGATGGATCTCGCCTGCTTTCAATAAACTGGCGAGCTTCCGCAACGGTCACCTCATTCCCATAATATGTATCATACAACGTAATCCCGTAGCGCGTCGCTACATCGAGTGCCTGCATCCCTTCTAGCGTCTTCACAAGCGTCCCCTCACGATCTTTGTGCTACATGACGTTTCTCTCTACAAGATTCGATGCTATCCGATTGTATTCGTCATGCATAGTTGAAGACCTTGTGACATTTTCGGGCAAATACAAATGATGCCCCAACCGTTGCTTGGGGCACCTAACCAAAATGTTCGATTCCGTGCGTCACATCCGAGTAATTTTCTTAATTCGAACTGTTGCTCGAATTGGACGTCGTGTTATCGGAACTCGCAGAGCTATTCGCTGCAACGGCGGTCGATACAGCAGTGTGATCAAGGAACGATACACTGTATTGCGGCGACGCACTGGATGTTGACGAACTTGAACTCGAGGAAGAGCTGGAACTACTCGGTGCCGGCAAGGTTAGCGTCACGGTCTTGCCATCGCTGCTGAGCGACACACCCGACACGACAACTGGGATCGAGGTCGAACCATCCGTCTCAGTTACAATGAACTCGTCAGCCGTTGGTGCGGCGGTAAACGCTTGATCAAACGTGACAACGAGACTGTTGGAGTTTGCCGTCACAGACTGGATAGTCGGATCGTTCGCGCCTTGCACATAGACGGTAAACGGCACCTTTGCTTGAAAGCCTTGTCCGTCCGTCGCTTGAATATGTGCGACACCTGGGGCAACAGCGGTCACGGTACCGTCGCTGGCCACCGTGGCCACAGACGTATTATCCGAGGTGAACGTCAAGCTTGGCATCGGCTTGCATTGGTCGCTCACGCCGCTCACCGTAAGGGTCTTGCCAACCTGCAAGGCACCCGATGTCACGCCCGGTGTTCCATCGTTGACCGCCACAACGGGCTCATAACCGAGCACAGCGTTGCCACCCATATAGGACACACTGTAGTGTGGCACCGGACCTGGTGGTGTGATTTCAGGAATCGTGTATGTTACAGTCTTGCCATCCGAGCTCAATTGTGCTGCACTTGGGGTCACGGTCGTACCATCGCTGCCGGTGATGCTAATCTCACTGCCTGTTGGAGCAACCGTGAACGAATTCGCAAATTGGACGACAATCTGTCCGTTGTACGCGTCGACAGCCGTGATGGAATTTGGCGTGTTGATATCAAAAACACGTTGATTCGCGTTCCAACTGCCCGCATTCACTGCGCCGATGATCGATTGTAGTACGGTAATAGGGATATACGTGGTTTTATTGTTGGTTGCTGGATCCGCTTCAACTGTGGTTGCCGTTTTCCCCACGACCTGGCCGTTGATGGAAATGGACGTGTTGCCTGAATCACTCCATTTAGCCGAGGCAACTGCGGATGCGAGATTCGCTGGAAGCTCGAGATCCCATACATGTTTCGCACCATTCCAGGTCGCCTTGTAACCAAGCTTTGTGAACGCATTGTCAACGTAGAAAACGGGCAAGTAGGTTTGATTGTTGAACGAAAAGGTTTCCGGCTGACTGAGCGTTTGCCCACCGACAGACACGGTGGCTTGAAACCACGATGGTAACGTCATTGCCATTGTCATGGGGACACCCGTACCAAGAACGACAGATGTTGCCGCCAATCCTGCTAAAACTCGCTTGACCATTTGACTTCCCCTCTCTGACTAAAATCCGGGATCTTACTTGGCGCTACGGTTAAGCTGCGTGGTGTAAAAGCGCTATCATACCCGTCTTGGAACAGTACGAATATACCAAATTCAACACTAGGCAGAAATGATACGCGAACAACTAAATCGTTTTGGGCAATGGATAGCCTATCCGTACAATCGTTTATGCCAATGCGCATTGGTCTTACGATTTGACATCGATGACGAGGTGAAATGCAGGCTGTGCTTCCCCTGGATGATCCAGCTTATAAGTCAACAAAGGCAGCACGTAGAGATTAGGAACCTTCTGATTACCTTGCTGAATCGTTGGGTAGAGATCGATGTAGTGGATGCCTGGCCCGCCAGTCGCGCGTATATGAATTTGCATATCACCGTTTGTGTTAAAGCCGCAGGCATAGCCAATCGAACTGTTGTCGTAGAGCACGCTGTAGCAGTTGTCATAGGTATCCGGACCGCCACCCTGCAAGTGAATCGTGAAAACTTGACCTGCCTTTACAACCTTCGGTGCAGACACGAGACTTGGATAGATTTGATACGTCGTTGTACCGACGATAGTTCCCGCTGCATCGACCGCCTCTACGGTGTGTGGCGGCCCGCCCACATTAACGGGCACGGGAATCTTAACGGTAAACGTGCCCGTGCTACTCGTGGTCACATGTCCCAGCACCGTCTGGGCTGAGTGGTAGCCAGCCGCTGTTACATGATTCCCAACCGTGTTCGACCATTCAAGCGTCAGTGATTCATTTGCGGGAAGTCCTTGGCCCGTGAGTGTAAAGGTACTACCGACAATACCATGTCCAGGCGACGCAATGAGGTGGTTCCCTGTGCTGATTGAAGGAGCAGGAATCGAATCCTTGACATCGACTGGATGTCCCTTTGTAACCGTCACAGGAATCGAAAATGTCGGCTTCCAGCTATAAGGAGATTGCTGTTCATTGAGGTATGGCGAACCAATAGAGCAGGGAGCAATTTCAATCCAATGGGATCCGATGCCCTCCGCTCGCACCTGGAAGACCGCTGTACCGTTGGTTGTCACAGCTGCGATATTGCCCATCAAATGATTGTCATACAAGACTTCGTATGCACTTGAATAGGCGCCATAGCCAATGCCTTGTACGCGGATGGTAAAAAAGCCTCCCTCCGACTCCCGCGTGCGACTGATTGTGAAAGAAGGTTTAACCGTAACACTGCCTTGCGCCGCGACAATCCCGCTTGCATCCGCCAGCCCGATTTGATGAATATCGCCGTAGCCAGTGGGTATTCGTAGCACACCATGCACTTGCCCGTTTGCGTCCGCTGTCACTGTCCCCAATACCTTGACAAAAGGCGTAAAGGACTCGCCCACAAAGGTGTTCCCGTCCACGTCCCATGTCCCTTGGAATGCCTCCCACAGCAACCGATATGTTTGCTTAGGCACGAGCCCAGATGCACTATACGTCACGCGTTCACCGATTGTTGGATATGTATTGCTGACGTCGATCACAGAAGGCGTTGCGACAGTTTGCCCCAACACATCACTGCCCATCGGGCTCTGCCCACCTGCCTCACTTCCCGCACCGGACGAGCTAATTGCGTTTGTATCCGCCGTACTGGAACCCGTCGTATCGGCGGATGCCATACCTCCACCAGCGGCCAAAACCGTTGCGATGATAGCGCTGCCAATGGCCCAAGATCCAAATCTCCGCGTTCGTTTCACGCACGTTCCTCCACATCGTCGATGATCTGAGCCAACTACAATCAAACGGTGATTGCACTCGCCCATACCAGACTATTTAGAGAAAAGTGCTGCGATTTCCTGCTGAACACTCCAAGCTAGGAGGCGTCATGCGCCCCTTCGCTTGGCCAACAACGCTCGCAATAAGCGCATTCGGCAATCGGCGTCGAGCCAAGGCAACTCTTCACCGACTTGAGTCAAAATGGCACTCTCATCTTGCAATTCGTAGACCTTGCCCTCCATGCGTCCATCTTCGTGCGCATGCTTAAACCACAGGTACCAACGTTCTCCCCTTAATACAAGTCCAGCACTCTCGGATACTGTCCAGAGCAATTCGCCATCATGTAACAGCTCGTCCACAGTCTGCTCAAAGTGATTAAACGTGTTTGACAAATCTTCGAGTCGACCAAAGCAATACGCAACCATCGTCTGCTCAACATTTGCATAGTACTGCATAAACCAGACTCCTTGCCTCATCTGCTTTGGGTTGGATACACGTGGTGACCTTGCTAAATAGGATACCCATTCTGTCTCGAAGTTATCTTGAATCTCGTTTTAGTCCCATATAACGCAAAGGGCGATCCGCGAAAGGTTGCGGATCGCCCGTGGCTTTCTTCAACCGATCCTCACTGTATGTGTGGTTGTTGCATGGTTGGCTGTTGTGGCAGTTGATATGACTGAATCATCGTCTGCGTCGTGTTCTGTTGCAATGTAGGCACCTGATAATCGCCTTTTTGGTTCATGAATGAGAAAATGTCGTATGCCATGCGATCGCACATGTTCGCGCCCGCCATGAGATAAGCACGGAACTGTGGATTCACACACTCTAGCGCAAAGCTTGTCCAAGCAGTTGCACCAAATTTATGAAGGTTCAGTGCGACCGTACAAATTGTGCGATCCGATAACGACTGTGCGTTCATATTCGGCGCCGGATGGCTTGGATTGCGCAGGCCGAGCTTAGGCTGAACATGCATCGTCGGTTGGTAAGCCAACTGGTTGTTTGCGTTTGCAGATCCCTGCATGATCTGTACGCCCTGCACGTAGTGTTGTTCAATCATGTGCGCCTGTTGCTGAAGCAGATTGCGCAACTGCATATCTTGGGCTTGTTGGCTTAGAAAGGAAAACATTTCGACGTTGGCTGACTTCGTGCTGAGGGCCTCGTGCATGCCGATGATTTCATGTGCACCGTATGGGGCGTTGGGCTGTTGTTGCTGTTGCATCGATGAAAACCTCCACGCGAAATGTAAATTGCAATTTCCGTTTTGCGACAATAGATTCCCCTTCTCTCACCAACTCCATTCACGCTTCAATGCAGGACCCACTTGCCAACTCCCATGAAAATTCCATTCGAATTTCATTTATTATCACATGTTGATCATCATTTGATTATGGTATGATAATTCATGAACAACGCAGTCTAGTATCTGATATGGAGGCGTTTGCGTGTATCCGAAACAACGGCAGGAACTGTTGCTGCAGTTGCTCGCCCAACATGGCTTCGCGTCCTACCGACAACTGGCTGAACACCTAGGGGTTTCCGAAATCACCGTGCGGCGCGATATGAAAGCGCTGCAGGCTCAAGGCTTGGTCGAAAAGTCGTTTGGCGGCGGACAAGTGGCGAAAGTCTCCAGTGAACTGCCCTATATGCATAAGCGCATTATGCAGATTGGAGAAAAGTCGGCTATTGCAAGGGCGGCATTACAGTACATTGAGCCCGGAATGACCATCGGGATCGGTGCGGGAACCACCACCTGGATGCTGGCACAGGCCATCGTAGGGTTTCCAGCCTTGACCCTGTTGACCAACTCGGTCAACGTCGCTGGCGAATTGTGCCGTAACGGATACGACGATATTCTGCTCACGGGCGGACTTTACCGAACGCCGTCGGACGCCTTAGTTGGCCCTGTTGCAGAGCGCATGGTTCGCCAATTCCGAACCGATGTCTTATTTTTGGGCACCAACGGCATGCATATCGATTACGGTTTATCGACACCCAATTTGCAGGAGGCTTCTATTAACAGGGCGCTCATGGAACGTGCCGCCAAGGTCGTTGTATTGGCGGATCACACCAAATGGGGTATCGAGGCGATGTGCAGCTTCGCCCATATGGATGAAGTGGATGTGCTGATTACCGACAGACTTCCAGGGGATGCGGAGCGACAGGCGCTGCAGGACATGGACGTAAATGTTGTCGAGACGCCGGTGCCTGTTGCATCGGATAGCCTATCCTGAAGAGGTGACAACCATGACTGAAATTCGCTATAACCCGTTGTTGCGCGACTGGACGATGGTCGCGTCCAATCGTCATAAACGTCCCAATCTCCCCAAGACCAATTGCCCATTTTGCCCTGGCTCAGGCAAAGTTCCTGACAACTACGAAGTGCTGGCGTACGACAATGATTTTCCGGCGTTGTCGCAAGACCCACCAACACCGGACGACGTGGCGACTCGTTTGTATCAGGTGCAACCTGCATACGGAAAGTGCGAAGTGATCTTATATTCGAAAGAGCATACCACAAGTCTGCCACAACTTCCCGTCGCACACATTCGCAAGTTGGTGGATCTATGGGCGGATCGTTTTCAAGCGCTGTCCGCAAACCCACGCCACAAATACGTGTTCATCTTCGAGAACCGTGGGCCGGAGGTCGGCGTGACGATGCCGCATCCGCATGGCCAGATCTACGCGTATCCGTACGTGCCACAAAAGCTGCGTGTCGAATTAGAATCTTTTCACTTACACCGGGAGCAAACCGGGCACTGCTTGATGTGTGACATCAATGCGGAAGAGCAGCGCGTTGGCGTGCGCATGTTGGATGAAACAGAGCACTTTCTCGCGTATATTCCGTTTTTCACCGACTATCCATATGGCGCGTTCATCTCAGCGAAGCGACACGTCGGAACGATCGCGGAATTTACGGATGAAGAGCGGACAGATCTCGCACGCATCCTGAAACGTGTCACGAGTGGCATGGACGAACTGTTTCACCGCGAATTCCCGTATATGATGGCGATCCATCAAAGTCCGGTGAACCAGGAGGCAGGCGCGCCGGACTTCCACTTCCATATTGAGTTTTATCCGCCACTGCAAACGGAAACGCGGTTGAAATACCTCGCTTCCTCAGAAACCGGTGCCTGGGCGCCATGTAATCCCATGGCCGTGGAACAGACGGCCCCTGTACTCAAAGCCGCCATCCAAACACGAAAGGAAGCGAATAAACATGTCGATCCGCTGGTCTGACATCCTTGAACAAGCTCTAACATTTTCACCAGGTTCACATACTGACTTGCGCGCGTTTTTCGCGCCCGGTCGGGTGAACTTGATCGGTGAGCACACCGATTACAATGGCGGATATGTCCTGCCAGCAGCGCTTGGCATCGGCACATGGGTTCTGGTACGTCCACGTGCCGACAGACGGTTTCGTTTCGCATCGACGTTTTCCGATCTCGTCGTCGATGTCGACGCCACCCATATCATCTACGATCCCGCGTATGAATACGCCAACTATCCGCTTGGCGTGATCGACATCCTGCGCAAAGAAGGCGTGGAAGTTGAAGGAGCCGACTTCTTTTTTCACGGCAATCTGCCGATTGGAGCGGGCCTTTCATCGAGTGCGTCTGTAGAGGTTGCGACTGCGGCGGCCATCGACGCGCTCGCAGACGCTCGTCTAAGCAAAGAAAAGATGGCACTCTTATCACAACGGGCGGAAAATGAATTTGTGGGTGTCAACTGCGGTGTGATGGACCAGTTTGCCGTCGCGATGGGTCAAGCTGACGCGGCACTCTCGCTCAACTGCCAGACGCTTGCGTACCAGTTGGTACCAATGCATGCAAGCGGCTACCAACTTGTCATTGCCAACACGAATGTGCCGCGCAAGCTAGCTGGATCGAAATACAACGAGCGGCGTGCCGAATGCGAAGCAGCACTCGCCATTCTCCGTCAGGAGTGGCCGAGGCTACAAGCATTGGCGGATCTTTCGCCTGCACAATGGCCACAGGCTGCCGCGCTGTTGGAAAACGCACACTCTACAGGACATGATGCGCAGATTTTGCTGCGCCGGGCGCGTCACGTCGTCTTTGAAAACGATCGCGCGTATCATGCGGCAGACTTGCTACGAAGGGGCGATTTGAAAGCGTTCGGCAAATCGATGAACGAGTCTCACCGATCCCTGCGTGATGATTACGAAGTGACGGGCGAGGCGTTAGATGCACTGGTGGAGGCCGCCTGGAATGCCGAAGGATGTATTGGGTCTCGCATGACAGGCGCGGGATTTGGCGGCTGCACGGTAAGCCTTGTGGCGCGGGACAGCGTGTCCACATTTACAACATCCGTGGCAGAACAATACAAACAACGTACGGGCAGAGAGCCTTCATTTTATATTACGGACATCGGCGAAGGCGTGCACGAGGTTAGCGTCGCTAACCTTTGGGACAATGTGATTACATCTTGATACAACCACGAACATGCGCAAGCCGGTCGCGCGGATACCCTGCACAGCGACCGACTTGCGTTTAACCCGCTCTTGCGTTTCAACTCGAAAGCAACACGTCTACATATTCTGGATGGCGTTCGAACTGCACCTTGGCATAAGAGCACACCGGCTGAAGCTTTAGTCCTTCGTCGCGAGCCATGTTGACCAGTTCGCGAATCAACATCGCGGCCACCCCTTGGCCTTGGTAATCAGGTGAAACAACGGTATGGTCGATGGACCAGGCGTGTTCGCCAAGCGGCGAACAGGACACGTACCCGACACGCACCCCGTCTTCACGCAATGCATGAACACCATCTTCTACTCGTTTTAGTTCCATCCGCCTTCCCCCTCGTAGCCGCAAAAAGGCAGTCCTTGTCGATCACGGCGCTGAATTGCTGATGCCAGACACGTTTTCAGGCTGACCGTCAGAAGGGCTCGTTCCGTTGGCCGTAGAGGTGCCAGTCGCATTGGTTGCTGTAATATTCCCCGTTCCTGTGCCTGATACCCCATTGCCTGTCGAATTGGTAGTCGAATTGCCAGAACTGCTGGTTGAATTGCCAGTGCCGTTGCCCGCACTGTTGGACCAACCGGGTATAGACAATCCAGACGGCAATACCAGCGGTATATTTTGGTATGCAATGGTCGCATGTGCGGACATGACAACATCCATGGACTGAATGACTTCTGAGACGCGTTTAGCCGAAGCGCCGGTTCCGCCCAAACGGCCGATCACGCTTTTCGGCAAGCGCATGAGCGTATGAACATCTTCAGCCGTCAACACGGGATTCCCATTCTGTAGCGAGATATGAAGGGTCACACTCGCCACTACTTGTTCCCCTATTTGATGGACAAGTGACTGCGATACGGTTGACGTATTCAATGCTGTCGACAAAAATCCTTGGATAAACGGCGCGTAGTAATCCTCCGCAACCTGCGATTTCAGTTGCCCGGTGAATACATCTTCACCAACGCCCTTCTGATATTTTACGTCCTGAAGGGCACCAGTCGTAAACACAGGAATTTGTACATTTTCGGGAGCCATCCAACCAAAGTTTGACTGTTTCGACCAGGTTCCGGAGCCATCGTTGAAATACACGTCGTCGTGATAGTTGACGTACGTCCACGTTCCGTCGGTCTTCGCCGAGTTGCTCCCTTGCTCACCCTCAACCAAAGTGGACTGTGCGATAGCGGCACTCTGTCCGTTTGCCGTACCGACATCGTACGTGCTTGTGTAGCGCTCATATTGATTCGCTTCTGATTGTAAAGCCGAAACGAGCGACGCATCGGAGCGCCACTTCGGAGCAATTTGAAATTGCAGACGATCAGTCTCGACACAAGTGGTCTGACTGTACAGCGCATTGTCATAGTTGGCCAACGCGCTCGAGAATTCCTTGCGCTTCGTGCTCGAGAGCGTCCACGAGCCAGGAATCGATGCGATTGAAGAAGCAAAAGCCTTCAACTTCGCAATAAACTGCTTTCCTTCCGCCAACGTCAAATTCCCTGTGTTACTTGCCATCAACCCTTGCTTCACTGCCCATGTCAGAGGTGGCTGACCCGCGAGATCCATGTGGTAATACTTCGCCACGACGCTCGTTGCAAACGCCGCAGAAACTGCATCGGATACACCAAATCTCGTCTTATTGTCCGGGGGCGCCAAACCCAACTCCAAGGATTTATGCACATACCCCCACAGTGCGGTTTTGGATGACACGTCCTGAAAGGTTGACTTGCCAGATAAATCTGGTTTTATGTTGACCGATTCTAAAAACATGCTTAGAAATTGGCCCTTCGTTAAGGCGGTTTGCGCCGACACCGGCTCGGCCATAGCGGCCATCGGCATCGCCACTACAGCGGCCAAGGCCAGCGACGAGTAAAACTTTTTCGTTGTCTTCGACATTTGTGGTCCCCCTGGATAGACTTCTGGTTTCTCACAGCCGTTTTGTCTACCCAATTCTACCACGCCTTCCAATGGAATTGGAAGAAGTCATACGATTCTTGTCAAAATTCAACCACGCTCCAAAACGCCTGTTTCGGCCCGTGGTTCACGTCAAACAGAAGTGGCCAGTCTTTGCGTCCGCGAACAGGGAAGTTGTCCCGCCAGGTATCATCATCGGCAACCCCCCAGAACGTGACGCTTTCGATGACATCCTTGCGAGCGCGCAACAATGAAAACAGAGAACGATAACGCTTGGCCAAACGTTTGGCAAGTTCATCGTCGTAGGGTAGAACTTCTTGCGATTGGCCGCCCGTTCCGTGGACATTGCCATAAACACTCACGTCGAGTTCTGTGATATGAAGGCGCACACCGAGTGACGCGTAGCGGTCGATAGCTCGTTCAATTTCGTCCAGCGCCGGATCGTCCAACATCCAGTGCCCCTGCATACCAATCCCATGGATGGGGACACCTTCATCGAGCAGACCTGCAACAAGTTTGTAAATGCGCTCCGATTTATCGGGTTTGGTTTCATTGTAGTCGTTGTAGAAGAGCAGTGCGTCTGGTGCCGCTTGATGTGCGATGCGAAAAGCCTTCGCAATGTAATCATCGCCAAGGGTCTGCAGCCAGCGGCTGTCCCGTAAAAATCCTGTACCCGCGTCGACGACTGCCTCATTGACCACGTCCCAACAGCCGATGTCGTTGTGGTATCGACCAAGCACTGTTGCCACATGCTCTTCGAGTCGACGCTCGACAACGGCCGCTGTCGCTGTTTGACCGAGATCGTCCAGAAACACTGCGGCTGGCGTTTGATTGTGCCAGACCAACGTGTGGCCGCGGACAAACATACCGTGCTCGCGGGCAAAATTCACGAGTGCATCCGCCTTTGCGAACTCGTATCGATCCTGTTCTGGATGAATCTCTTCCCACTTCATTTCGTTCTCTGCGGTCACGCTGTTAAAATGCGTGACCAACAAGTCACGGTGGGTATTCAGGGACTTGGCATTGACGGCAGCACCAATGCGAAAGTACGGGCGGTAGCGCTCACTCAAGGAAGGAATATTCCGATAAGTGTCAGTCATCGTGTGTCCTCCATTCACACTTCAAAGTGTAAGAAATCGGTTTCCGCTAAACGTTCACAAAGCAAACGCTTCACATGAAACATTGTTCACATTGGAAGCGTTTCAATGATGATCCAACTGCAGAACGTCACCATATAATCGAGGCAGAAAAGGAAAGAGGTGCGTTGGAATGGAACAATCGAGCTACATCGCCACTCGTTGTGTGTATGAAGCTGTGCTCCAGACATATAGCCAACGTCGCGTGTCGTTTGGCGGACGTTTTGCGACAAGCGAGTTCACTCGCAAGCTATGGAACAAGATTGCGCTACGCAAATAACCACGAATGTGCCGCACTCTTGTCTGACACACATCTCGCGTGGTAGTTGCAGCGACGAGCGCTGATAAACTGCCACGCTTTTCATTATGCAAGCCACCTCGCAAAAAGCCGAACGTCGAGTAACGGCTTGTCCCCTAACTGCCGCAGTAAGGTTACTCAAATCCCCTCGTTTAGGATTGACTTATATTGCCATATCGCGTTACTGTGTTGATGCGCAGAACTCGCGCATGATGACACTTTATATAGATAGGAAGATTACATTGAGTACCATGTCGCCATCTGCACGACTCGATGAGCTATTAGGACACGAACAAAAACGAAAAGCCCCCGGTTGGATAGGAGATGCGATTTACGGCGTAAACGATGGCTTGGGTGCTATCTTCGGCATTATCGCCGGCGTCGCCGGTTACACCCCAAACAGTCACACCATTCTCGTCTCCGGTTTCTTCGGCGCGCTTGCCAGCACATTATCCATGGGTGCAGGTGCTTGGCTGGCCACCAAGTCAGAAAATGAGTTGATGGAAAAGGCGATCCACGAAGCCGAGCAGAGCATCCGCCAGCACCGCGACAAGGAAATCGAGATTCTTTCGTTAATTTATGAAACCAAAGGCTTTACGGCAACCGAAGCGAACGAGATTGCACACCGCATTGCGGAGGACGACGAGTTGTTCGTAAAAACCATGGCACAAGAGAAGCATGGTATTCATGAAGCGAGCCGTGGAAACGTCTGGGGATCAGCGATTTCTGGAGCCATCTCGACGTTTATCGGCGGCATCGTTCCTCTGATCCCTTTCTTTTTCATGCGCGGCATTGGAGCAGTCATTGCTGCCGCCATCGTCAGCTTGCTCGCCCACTTTGTCGTCGGTGCACTCAAAAGCCTGGTCACCGTGCGTTCCTGGTGGTCCAGCGGCATCGAAATGACGTTGGCCGGCGTGATCGTAGGCGTCATCTCGTACTTGCTCGGTGTGTTCGGCAGTCACATCTTATAGAACGCCGGCTATACCGCACTTAACGCTGCGGGTAGACCATCACCTTGATGCTGCCCGCCTTGTTGGTTCGGGCGCGCTCCAGCGCCTCGCCCACTCTCGACAGCGGATACGCGTCCGTGATGAGCGACGACGTATCGATCCGGCGCAGCAAGGAGATGCCTGCAGGGTACGTGTTGGCATATCGGAAGACGCCACACATCTCGATCTCGTCGTCTACAAACTGCGTCACGTTGATGGTGTTTTCCGCGATCGGAGGCATCCCGACAAGTCCCATCCTGCCACCTCGGCGAACCATGGCAAACAGACTGGTCAGCGCAGCCGGATTGCCCGCCGTCTCGATGCCAACATCAACGCCTTCTCCGCCAAAGAGATCCTGTACGACCTCACCAACAGCCTGGGTGCCTACATGGATGGCGTGCGTAGCCCCCATTTGCAGTGCCACGTCCAATCGTCGCGGCTCGACGTCGCCGACGACAATCTCACTAGCCCCTTTCATCTTGGCTGCGATCACGCACATCAACCCGACCGGGCCCATGCCCATGATGGCCACGCGTTCGCCAGCCTGCAGTCGCACTCTATTCAATGCGTGCAAACCAACCGAGAACGGCTCAACGAGAGCTGCCTGCTCAAACGACATATCGTCCGGAATGCGATACACGAAGTCCGCACGATGCGCCAGATATTGCGCAAAAGCCCCGTCAACTGGCGGTGTGGCAAGGAATTGAACATCTGGGCACAGGTTGTACCGACCTGATTTGCACGCTGGGCAGCGTCCGCATGTGACGCCTGGCTCTACGGCAACTCGGTCCCCAACCCGCAGATGATGAACACCATCGCCAACGCGGACGACCGTCCCTGCACACTCATGTCCGAGAATCAACGGGCGCTCGACGACATAACGACCGATCCGCCCATGCTCGTAATAATGTACATCGGATCCACAAACGCCCACAGACTCCACGCGTATTAACACTTCGTCGTCCCGAATCTGGGGAACTGGTATTTGTCGCAGTTCGATTTGCATCGGATCCGTTAGATAGGCTGCCAACATCCGCTCTGGAATCGAATCCCCATCCTTAAGCGCTTTCACCCGCATCCTCCTTCCCCTAAATCGATTTGAATCATACATCATTAGTATACCGTATGAATTCATTGAAAAGATAGAAGCACACACGCCAGCGACAATTTACGCTCCACAACGCGATCGCGCTGACAATGGCCATCCGCCTTGAAACGGATGAACTTTTCTGGCGCGAATCTAGTCTTTAGCTTTGACACTCAAAATCAGGGGGAAAATACCGTGTCACATGCCATCATGTCCTTTTTGCAAGCGTCAGGATACCTTGGCGTATTGATTACCATGGCGTTGGAAAGTGCATGTGTTCCATTGCCTAGCGAGTTGATTATGCCGTTTGCGGGGTATCTGGCAGGATTGGGGCACCTTCAGTTCTGGGGCGTGGTGGCCTGTGGAACGCTTGGCAATGTACTTGGTGCGTCTATCGCGTACTCCATTGGCCGCTACGGCAGCATGCTCGCCATTATGCGTTACGCCCGCCTCACACGGCTTTCCGAAAGCCATCTTCAACTCGCGCAACGGTGGTTTGCCGGGCGCGGACAATCGGCCATCTTAGTCGCTCGTATGTTGCCCATCGTGCGCACCTTCATTTCGCTCCCCGCGGGCGTCTCGCGCATGCCTGCACGCCCCTTCGTCGCCTATACCTTGATTGGCTCCTTCCCATGGGTGTACATGCTCACGTACGCTGGTAGTTTTCTCGGACGGCGATGGTTTGCGATCACGCACGAAATTCACGCTTTTACGTTCGGATTGATTGCCTTCGCCGCACTGTGGGCCATCCTCTCCTTGAGCAGACGGTTTGTGAAAAGCTTGCCTCCCAACTCGTAATCCCCTTAACCTTCATCTTCCCGGCGAAAATCGGCGATTGCTTCGCGAATCAATTCCAGGTCGAAGCGCGCCGGCAGTTGTACTTGTACCACGTAGGTATCACTCCCAAATTCCTTAATTGAGACGCTCGCTTGCCCCCCTGTCACCTCCGCAACCCGTTCTTCAAAAGCGCGAAACGGTGTGGTATAGGGCAAAGGCACGACACAAAGTTTGTTTCCAACATTGGCACCGACCGTAATGGCGGAGCCAATAACGGATGAATTGGGTAAAATTCGACGAACATCGCCTTCCTGTAAGATCGTATGGTACCAATTGATGTCGACGACGGTTCCGCTATATTCGACGCCACCGAACAGGTATGTGCGCACAGTCACGTACTGACCAATTTGAAATGGGCGGAGCGTAAACAGCACCATGCTCGCAATGAGATTCGCGAGCGTCGATTGCGCACCAACGCCGACGATCACGCCGGTCACCGCGCCACCTACAAGGATGCTTCCGATCTTCACCTGCACCAAGTGCAATCCGACCATCAGGACAAAGGCGTAACCAACACCAGAGATGGCGCGATCGACAAGGCTCTGCACCCGCGCGTCTGCATTTGTGTGAACGCGCGTGACATAGGAGATCGTACGGCGCAACTGGCGAATCAACAAAACGCCCACGATAAACCAGACGATGGCCAAGCCCCATTGGATAGACTCGCGCTCCACCTCAGGTAAAAGCCGCATTCTGGCTGAATCGCGTGCCACTGAAAAGACGACGGCGACAACCACCAACAGTCCAAATAACACGAGTAAACGCCGCCAAGTTGCAGCTTGTCTTCGTTCTTGTTGCACCATCTCAACACCTCTTCACTCGGGCAAGAAATGGGCGAGCCTGCCGCGCTTGCGGCTCTTGCTCGCCCACTTGATCATAATCCTTACGAATAAGCTTCACAATGGAGCATCAGTGGCTTTGTTCCGGCACGAGATAGGCTGCAGACGTCTTCCAATTTGCAGGGATTGCTGTGCTTGTCCAGCCGCTTTTCGGCATCCATGGCTCGTGATGCTCGTTAAAATATGCATCGATCATTTGACGCGCGATGACAGCCGAGAACTGGGCTCCATAGCCGCCGCCAGGCGCCATGACGGCCACCGCCACCAGAGGGTGATTCAGTGGTGCATAACAGATAAAGACGGAGTTGTCGGTCGGCTTACCGTTGATATAAATCTGTGCGGTCCCGGTCTTGCCAGCTGCCTGATAGTGAGCACCCATAAATGCATAGTATGCGGTACCGCTTGGGTTGGAAGTCACACCATACATGCCCTGCTGAATAAGGTGCCACTGCCAAGGAGCCCCCTTGACCTGCCCCACGACTTGAGTTTTGAACGACCGTAAAGGCTTAGCCCCGGAACTCGGCGTGGCGTCAGGGCCAAAGACGTTCTCCAATAAGTGTGGCTTGAGGCGTAGCCCCTCGTCCGCCAACGTCATCGCGTACTCCGCCAATTCCATTGGCGTAAACATCTGCGATTGGCCGATGGCCGCATCCGCCAGACTCGCCGGAGAGCCATAGTTCACATACTTTCCAGTCTTCGCAATCGATTGCTCACTTGCCTTCAAATTATAAGGAACCTGGATGTTGCCTTTGCGATAGTTTTCAATATAGAACTTTCCTGACGATTCATAAGGTAGATCGATACCTGTCGGAAGCCCGAGACCGAAATTCTCTTCGCCCTGAAACAGCGCGTTGATGCCCTTTGCAAAATCGGTATCCAGATAGTTTTGGTAACTGCCATCCGAACTTGGGTAACCACCACCGCTTGTCGTGGTACTGCCAAACCACTTGCCCAAATGAAGACCCACTTCGTACAAAAACACGTCACTTGATACGGTCAAAGCCTCAATCGGATTGACAAGGCCAAACACGAAGCCCTCGTCTTCATTTTTGCGCTGCGTCCCAATGTAAATATACCCGTCGTCTTCAATCAATGTCTTCGGCGTCACGACGCCTGCTTTGAGCGCCGTTAGCATATTGGCCGGTTTGACCGTCGACCCCGGATAATTGTAGGTGTCAATCGCATTGTTCAACTGCGCACCAGAAGTCTCTAGGTAATGAACGTGATGAATATACGATCCGTTCGTATACCAGTTGGGATCTAGATAGGGATAGCTGACCATCGCGATGACGCCGCCTGTCTTTACGTTGAGCATGACTGCCGCAGCGTCGGTAATATTATTTTTATTTGCACTGTTACTATCGATCATGTTTTGCATAATCATCTGCGCTTCGGCCTGCTCGCGCCCATCGAGGGTCAATTGAATATTGTCGCCGTCGACAGGTGCAATATCGCCGACGCTTCCCACCGCATTGCCTGCACTGTCGATGGTGACGAGGTCATATCCAGGCTTGCCCTGCAAAATGTGTTCGTATTCATATTCAATGCCGGTTTCGCCAACCTTTTGGCTGTATAGATAACCTTTGTACTGGTTGACGTTCTGCGCGGTGATCGCGCCGACGTAGCCAAGTACCTGGCCGGCGAGATCGCCATACGGATATTGGCGTTCATAATCTTGTACGACCTGGACACCAGGCAATTCGGTCTGATGTTCTACGACAAACGCAACCTGCGCGTCGGTCACGTTCGACGCTAAGGTCACCTGCAAAGCACCAGGTTGACTTTGCATGGTTTGATACAGCGAGCTTGCTGTCGTCTCCAATACTGGCGCCAGAATCGCAGCCAATTGGTGCAACTGGGCGTCGGTCATCGGCGTGTAGCGATCCAATTCGATGGCGAGAACCGGCTTGTCCCACGCCAGCACCTGACCATTCGCATCGTAAATCCATCCGCGTTGTGGAAGAATGGGGACGCGGGCGTACTGAGTGGTCATCTCCGACTGGCGGAATGTCTTTCCTTGTGCGACCTGAACATAGGCCATACGCAAAATGAGCGATGAAAACGAAAGAAATACTAGACCATACACAACACGTACACGAAATGCCCGACGCTTTCTCGCTCTTTGCTTGTCAGGCGCCACATTTTTGGGGCGGCTTTTTCTCTTCCGCAGTTTCACGCGCCTCATCCCTACTCCATGAATTTTGCACACTTGAAACGACTCGTCATTTCCACCGTAGGTTCAACCTCTTTGGCGACTGTCACAATTTCAACAAATGTGCGAGGCGGGTCGAAAAATTCGACAACGTGTCGGAAACCTGTAGTATGGTATCCGGGGAATTTCGGGTAGAATTGATATAGTGAAGTGGGACGAGCCTGCTTATAAAAGGCTTAATCAAGCTTATAGGAGTTTTGCCATGGTGCAAACGTCTGTGCCGACAGCGGAAGACCACTCGTCCAGTGCGCAATCGAACTATGGCGACGCACTTGCCCGATGGTGCGTCTACACTCTCGGCGCATTTGCAATTGTCAACCAAGGGCTTGACATATCTGTCTTGTCCGGGTTAGGAAACCTATGGGGAACCATCGCGATCGCGTGCTTGGCGGTTATCGCCTTGGTTCGAGTCGCATACGGATTGCGCCGCCAAGGTTTTCGCTGGAGTCGCTACGCAGGTTGGTATATCCTGTACTGTGCAACGCTTATTCTGTATGGCTTGAAACATCCGCTCCTCGCGTTCAACGGTTTCAGTGTCGATGTCGAATACATCGTTATTGCCCTATTGCTACCTTGGGTCGTGGAATCTAGAGATGTACCCCGACTATTGTATGGCGTGATCGCAGTATCGATGCTGCTTGGGGTGGACGGAGTGTTTCAGTACGCCATCAAAGTGCCGATTCCGGATACGTGGTTGGATGTCGGCGAAGTTGTCCGGACCCGGGTCTTTTCCGTCATGAAGTCGCCAGCTGAATTGGGCGCTAATTTGGAAATGACCATTCCCATGATGTTTGGACTGTTTGCCGTCGACCGCCACCCGGCTAGACGGTTTGTCTACATCGCCGGCGGGATGTGCTCACTTGCTGCTTTATTTTTCACGTATGACCGCGGCTCTTGGCTCGGCCTGGGTGCAGCCGTGCTCATCGTGGCGGTTGTTTACGAACGGCGCGTCTTGCCGATCCTGTTAGTGCTAGGCGTCATCGCCTTTTTCATTCCGTCGATCCACATGCGGGTGATGGATTTGTTCAACCCGGTGTACGCAGTCAAGTCGTCTGCCGGTGGACGGATGCTGCTCTGGCAGCAGGCGTTCGATACGATGGCCAAAAACCCTCTGTTCGGAGCAGGACTGGGTCAGTATGGCGGTTACGTGGCAACTTCGCACAGTCTGTCGTCGTTTTCGGATAACTACTATGCGAAAGTTCTCGGCGAGACGGGACTGGTCGGGCTTGTCCTGTTCATGGCAATGCACGTCGCGATTCTCCGCGAGATCGCAACCAGCGTCGTGCGGCGAGCGAAGGGGCGCAATCGTTGGCTGGCCTTGGCGGGATTGACCAGCGTCCTTGCTATCTTGATTCATAGCTTTGTCGAAAATCTGTTTGAGTACAACTACACCGCAAGCCTTTATTTCGTGATTGTCGGACTTATCTTGCTCTGGGGACGCACCTTGCCGGAATCATCCGCAGAGATGCCCGGCAGAAAGCGAGGAACTTTGAAATGACGCTGATGTACGCGTTGTTTAATACATTCTATGGGGCGCTCAAACTGATCACTGGTATCGTGGCCGTGTATCAGCTTGTGTTGTCACTGTATGGACTGTGGCACCGCAAACAGGCCGTCAGCCATGCGCCGAAGAAACGGTTTGCCGTCATTATTCCGGCGCATAACGAAGAACGCGTGGTTGGTCCGCTGATCGACAGCATCAAGCAACAGACATATCCGGACCATTTATTCGACATACACTTAATTGCCGACAACTGCACCGACCACACCGCAGAAGTCGCAAGGATGCACGGCGCGACTGTCCACCTGCGCGAGAATGCGTCCGACCAAGGCAAGGGATACGCGATCGAATGGATGCTCAACCGCCTGAAAGAGATGAAGGCCGAGTACGACGCGATTGTTATGTTCGATGCCGACAACTTGGTCGATCCAGAATTTCTGGCGATGATGAACGACCACCTGTGTCGCGGCGACCGCGTCATCCAAGGATACTTAGATACAAAGAATCCTTTCGACACCTGGATCAGTGTTTCACTTGCCCTTTCATATTGGTTCGATAATCGCCTGTGGCAATATGCTCGGCGTAAACTCGGGCTTTCCTGCACGCTCGGGGGCACTGGGCTGTGTATCGATTACACACTGCTTCAGGAGATGGGCTGGAAAGCGACAGGACTGACAGAGGATCTGGAGTTTGGAATTCGTTGCGTGCGTCGCGGCATTATTCCGGTGTGGGCTCACGATGCGAAGGTGTATGACGAAAAGCCAACCGGTTTTCACGCTTCATTCCGGCAGCGTCTGCGCTGGCAACAAGGTCATTTTCAGTGTGCCAAAGAGCACATGATACCCATGTTCATTCAGGGAATCCGCGAGCGAAATCTAGCCAAGATCGATATGGCGGTATATCTCTTTCAACCGATGCGGTCTATGCTTTTGTTTGTTGGTGCGATGCTGATGTTCGCCTTGCAATATGCAGCGCCAGAACAGACGGGTACGGTCAGTGCAGCCGCAACGTTTGCCACAGATTTGTGGGTCGCCGTCAACTTGCTTTTGTTCTTGGAAATCCCACTCGCGCTTATCCTGGAACGCGTGAATTGGCGAGCCTATTTTGGGCTAGCACTCCTGCCGTTCTTCCTTTGGACATGGGGACCGGTTACACTGCAAGCGTACTTCACGCGGAGCAATCGCAAATGGTACCATACGGTGCATAAGCGGGCGATCCGCCTGGATCAATTGCGGGAGCGGTGAGCCGCTCTCACGCTATAAGGGGTACACGATGGAAGAACATCGTCAAAAAAATGGGTTCCATCATTCTCAGCTTGAATCGTTGGTAGAAACAGAAGTTGAACAACTGGCGCGGTACGCCATGCGGGTGCCGCGCACGTCATTTTTCCTCGCCATCCTTGTCATCGGCGCACTGCTCACCACGCTGTCCCTCACCTTGCACATCCTCCCGTGGTGGGCAGTTGTCAGTGCGATTGCAACACTCCTGATCCCCCTCCTATCATCGGTATTGCGCAAGCGCGATATATGGACACGCAGGATTGCACTGACCACCATCACAGTATTAACTGCTGGCCTTTTGATAAGTGTCTTTTACCTAGTCGATGCGCTGTTTCACCACACGGAATCGGCGCTTTCGCTGTTTCGGGACGCTATACTTCTGTGGACGACAAACATTCTTGTATTTGCAGTATGGTACTGGGAAGTCGATCAAGGCGGCCCATTAAAACGCCATGCTCAAGTACCAGAAGCACCAGACCTGCTGTTTCCGCAGATGGTATCGAGCATCCCCGAGTGGGAAACGTGGCATCCGGCATTTGTGGATTATTTGTTCCTTGCCTTCAATACAAGCACAGCCTTCAGTCCAACCGACACCGCCGCTTTATCCAGACGGATTAAAGTATTGATGATGACACAATCGTCGATCTCGCTGATTGTTGTCGCCGTGATCGCAGCAAGAGCGATTAATATTGCGTAAACGGACGCACGAGCGCGAGACCGCCCGTGACGTCACGACACTGTAACGAATCGCTCGGTTCCCGCCGGAACCCTGCCCGACCCAGGTGTGAAATCGAGGGAAAGGGTGACTGGAGGTAGCACTTCAAGAGCCGTCACTTTACCCTTTTCCAGCCTAAGAGCTGGCTGAAACACGAGTCCACGCTGAATACTTTCTGGCCGCATGGACAGCTTGTATAACAAGGTTATTGCTTGGCCTGGCTGCACAACGACCGGTGCCTTCAAGACACGTGTATCATCCGGGCGCGGCGACGAAAGAGCCTTAAGCGAATAATGAATATCTCCTATCCAATCGTCGCCGGCTTGCTCAAGTCCCAATATGGAAACCGGATCAGGTGAATGGTTTGTCAGCGTCATCGTCAACCATTGACTTGATAAAATGATAGGTCCAGAAGCGCCTCCAGCATACGCATCCACGTCTAACCAAGTTGCAGCATGCGAAATGACGCGGCATGTCAGTGAGCCATAGGGGAGAACCTTCTGCCAAAGATTTGTGGACAAATACAAATTCAAGGGTTGATTATACAAGCTGTGTGTCGGCATGACGTCGAACACAAAATGATAGGCGCCGTACGAAGGCCGTCCGTCCTGTGAGCCGATGTGCGCAAGCCAGTAGTTGCGCAGCGTAACGCCCCTGGTGTGATTCAATAGCCTAGCGCTCGTCAGCGAAGCCGAATCTGTCGTCCACACGTCGTATCTGAGCGTTAAAGGATGAGCGCGATCCACGATGGCATTCACCCGCCAACCGCCGCCTGCCCACCAGCGCGAGCTTTTGCTCACGGCATGCTGCATGACCGGTTGCCGCGACCATATGGCACCGATGCCAAACAGTATAACAATGGCTACTATGGCGGAGATCCCCCATATCCGACGCATCCACTCACCCATTCTGTTGAATGTTATTCTGTTACAAGGAGTCTACAGTCGCTTGATCAGTTCAATTTCATCATGAATCGGTATGTCATCGTATCCGATGAGCGGAATTGACGGCTTCGTCGCTCGTGCCTCGTCAATTGCCCCTGGGTAAACCGCGTAGATGCGGTACCCTCGACGTTGGTAAAAGCGAAGCGCGTGCAGATTGTCATTGGACGTAATCACCTCCACCGCTTCGCAGCCGAGTGCTTTCGCCTTATCTTCGACGGCTCGAAGCAGTGCACCGCCTACACCCGTTCCTTCCAAGGTGGCGTTGATGCTTAACAGCTCACACCTGTTCCCATGTTGCACGTAGGTGGCAGCACCCACACGCTGTCCGTTTTGAAAGGCGACGAACGCCCCAACGTCTTGCAGACAATAGACCCTGCCTTTGGAGACCATCGTATCTCCGCCCCATTCGCGGGCCCACAACGCGCGCAACCACGACCAATCTTCAAGCGAGATAGGTTCCTTGACCAACGTACGATTTGTCACTCTGTTCATACTTCCTCACTCAATTAGGGTCATATCCATGAAAACATACGAAACAAAAAAGAACTCGTCAACAGATTCATCTCTGCTAACGAGTTCTGGTGCATGATTTGGTGTCGAGAGCGGGACTTGAACCCGCACGGGTTTCCCCACACGCCCCTCAAACGTGCGCGTCTGCCAATTCCGCCATCCCGACATGCGGTGTAAACCGAATCAACGCTTTTGATTATACTGGGCAAAACTCTGTATGTCAAGGACAATGCTCCATTTTATTTCGTCTGCAAATTCCAAAGACGCAGCCAGGAATCCAGGAAGGCTATGCACTCTTTTGCGATCTTGCTGTATCCAAATGCCGAAACATATAGCCGTACAACAATGACGAAACCAATTGCAACCCACCAGCAAAGACGAAAGGTAAAGCGAAGCTGCCACTGTCCAAAAGCGTTCCAGATAGGGAAGGCCCGATGGCCGACGCCAGGCGAGTGAAGAACGAGTTCATGCTGAGTGAGAAACCGCGCCGCTGATCCCTGGTCAAACTACTTCCAAGCGCGGAGCGGGCACCTTGTGTACCGCGACTGAGGGCAGAGCGAACCGCATACACCACGGACGCCAGCGAAAATGTCGGCATAAAGGGCAGGATAAGCATTAAGGCGACGCCCACCAACCGCAGCCAAACTACAGACCGCACCATGCCAAACCGCTGGGCAAGCACTCCTGATAATACTGCCGCAAGCCCTGTTACAACAAAGGAAACCGCAAGTGTGGCACCAATTTGGGCGGAATTCGCACCAAAGCGAGCGGCAAACCAGTATGTCATCATCGGTCCGACGAAGCCCACACCAAGTCCGTTGAGTAGATTGACGAAGGCCAATTTGGCCATATTCCGATTTTCCTGTCGGCGAATGGTGTGCTCCGCAAGCTGTGCCGCGCCTTTAGCATCCACTGGATCAACATCCGGACGGCCTTTTGTATCTGCTCGTTCTGGAGCCTTTCCGCCAGGAGCCCGCCAAATCACGATAGCACATCCAAGTGAAATCACGCACAAGCCGTAAAACAGTGGTCGGTAGGCGGCAGCTCCCGGCAACGAATGTATCCACAGGCGCGGCAGTCCACCCAGAACAGCTCCCAAAGCCATGCCGAAAAAACCCAATGCAGTATTGATACTAAATACTTGGCTTCGACGTTCGCTCGATACCACACTTGCCAACCAGGCTTGCTCTGCTGGTGTAAATGGCCCTGCAGCTCCATTCTGACCTCTTCCAAATCCAGTGAGAATTACAGCCAAAGCGAGAACATATGGATTTCTACACAGTCCTACGACCAATGCCGCACACGCGGTCATGCACTCATAGGTGAGCAAAAACGGTTTACGGCCGATCCGGTCGCTCAAGACGCCGACCAGCAGGATAAGCGCCGCCCCGCAAACACCCGCGGCCGACATGACGCCTCCAATTTCCGTCGCACTCCAGTGAAGGTCGCGCAAATACAACGTCATATCAACAATCGCGACACCTTGTGACACGCTTCGGAGTGCGCGAGCTGTCTGCAAATAACGCACCGCTTGCAACCTATTGACAGTCAATCCTCTTCACCTGGTTTCTCGTCATGACGTTGTCGAATTTGCGGTTGAGACAGGCTTCCATGCAGGATCGCGCCCATAAATCTTGCGATACAACTCGTAATTGTAAAAGACGCGATCGACAAAGTGCCGCGTTTCACCAACTGGAATTTCGTCGATGTCGTCGAGCTTACCGTTCCATACACCACCCTTTAGCCACGTGGAAACGCGGCGCGGACCTGCGTTGTAGGCGGCTATGGCGGCCACCTCATTGCCTTGAAACTGCTGAATCAAGCTCTTCACGTACCAACTGCCAATCAGGATATTATACTCGGGGCTGGCCAATTTCTTCGCGTCCTTAGGCAAGCGGTTCACAGCGGCTCCAGACCCAGTCTTTTGATTGCGGATCATTTCTGCGATCCACTCCGCCGTCTGCGGCATCAACTGCATAAGTCCCACAGCTCCGGCATGGGACACGTCCTGCGTATGAAATTTACTCTCGACTCGGATGACACTTGCAATCAGCAGTGGATCGACATTTGCAGATGCGGCCGCCTGCTGAATGTTCTTTTGATAGTGGATTGGGTACATCATCCGCCAAAACGCGTTCGTAGAAATGACGATAAGCACTGCGATGAGCAGTATCGCCGCGATCATCGAACGCCGGTTCAGGACGATGAAGCGGGGCCGTCGCCCTTGCGAATCTCGCTCCATACCTGCAACACCTGCTCCCGAGTGTTTTCGATGGATCCGTCGTTATCAATCACGTATGTCGCCAACTTGCACTTTTCTTCGAGGGGCATCTGTGCGTGAATACGTGCGAGCGCCGAGTCCCTGTCTAACCCATCGCGGACCATCACGCGTTGGATTTGCGTTTCAAGGCTGGCGTAGACCACAATCGTCGCATCGACGAAGCGCTTCGCCGTTCCTTCAAACAGCAGCGGCACATCCCAGATCACCGTTTCACCAGGGCGTTGACGCCAGTATGCATTCGTTTCCTCGACCATGCCCTGCTGAACGCGCGGGTGTGTAATGGCGTTGAGCCGCATGCGTTTTGCCGCGTCTTGAAAGACGATTTCACCAAGTTGCTTGCGATTGAGAGAACCATCTGGCAACAAGACAGCTTGCCCGAACTCGCGCACAATTTCGGCTAGACCATCGCTACCTACGGCAACCACACGACGCGCCCATACGTCTGCATCCACCACATAGGCACCGAGATCGCGCAGCATACCGGTCACGGTACTCTTGCCGCTGCCGATCCCACCCGTTAACCCGACGATTCTTCCTTTCATCCGCCGACCTCCCGTTCCGGCTGCACCCGTGTCCTCGGGATCCGACCGCGGCGCTGGCACTGCGGGCAATAATGGGTTCCCCTTCCAGATACACGCGTCCGCTGAATCTCACTACCACATTGGCGGCAAGCCTCGCCTGTTCGGCCATATACGTTCAATTGAATCTGAAAGCCGCCATGTCGTCCATAGCCGTCCTGATATGTGCGAATGGACGATCCGCCCGCCTCAATGGCGCGTCCCAGCACGTCCCGTATCGAAGATAGCAAGCGGGCAAGTCGCTTTGGGCCAAGGCGATTGGCGGGTTCCAAAGGATGAATGCCACTTAAGAAGAGCGCCTCGTCCACATAAATATTGCCAAGCCCTGCGATGATCGTCTGGTCGAGAAGCACCGCCTTCACTGGCCCCGTTCGCCTTTGTAACGATGATCGCAAAAGGGTTGGCGTTAGATTTGAGTCAAATGGCTCAGGTCCGAGCGTCTGTAAGCCGCTTGGCCGTGACTCGTCCGGCAACAACAAATCCATGGTTCCAAACTGCCGCACGTCGCGATATCTTAGGTCCCGTCCGCTTGCGAGCCGGAATATGACATGCGTGTGCAAAGCCAAAGGTTCACTTGTTGGAACAACTCGATACTGGCCCTCCATCCGAAGATGCGAAACCAATGTGTACGGAGCCAAGTCAAATAGAAGATATTTGCCCCTGCGGCCGATTGCGCGAATGGTTCGTCCAGTGGCGCGATCGACAAAATCAGCGACGGAAGGGTAGCGAATGATTCGTGGCAAGCTCACCTGTACATCGACGATCACATCGCCTGACACGAGCTCGGCGAGGCCTCGGCGAACCGTCTCCACTTCCGGTAGTTCCGGCACACGACCCCCCCCTCTCCTCCAACCGAATTCACTTTGCATCGTACCAAGTCCGCCCGTACGCGGTATCCACCCGAAGCGGCACGTTTAACGTCATCGCGTTCTCCATGTTGTCACGAACCAACTGTTGTAGCTCGCTTAATTCATCCTGCGGACACTCAAAAATCAATTCGTCGTGCACCTGGAGCAACATGCGGGCATCCATCTGTGCCTCACGCAAAGCCCGATCGATCCGCACCATGGCGAGTTTAATCAGATCGGCTGCCGTTCCCTGGATCGGCGTATTCATCGCGGTTCGCTCTGCAAAGCTGCGCAGGTGAAAATTGCGGCTCCGAATGTCAGGTAGATAGCGCCGTCGGTTCATCAACGTCGTAACAAAGCCCTTCTCTTTCGCTTGCTCTACGATCTCGTCCATATACTTGCGCACTCCAGGGAATTTGCGAAAGTACTCCTCGATAAACCGTTTTGCATCCTTTTGCGGAATGTTCAAGTTCTGGGCCAGACCAAAATCACTAATACCATAAACAATCCCGAAATTAACAGCTTTCGCCTGGCGCCGCATCAAAGGTGTAACCTCGTCAGGCGAAACCTCAAAGACGTCACTCGCGGTCCGCGTATGAATATCCATGCCACTGCGAAACGCATCGATGAGCGCCTCATCGCCAGAAAGATGGGCCAAAATGCGGAGTTCGATCTGCGAGTAGTCAGCCGCAAAAATCAGCCAGTCCTGATATGTCGGCTCGAAAACCTGGCGCAGACGTCTCCCTTCCTCCAACCGAATAGGGATATTTTGCAGATTCGGTTCACTGCTCGACAAACGACCGGTCGCAGTCAAAGCCTGATGAAAACGGGTGTGAATCCGCCCTGTCTCCTTGCGAATCATTTTCAACAACCCGTCGACATAGGTGGACTGCAACTTGGATAGTTGGCGGTAATCGAGTATTTTTGCGACGACCTCGTGATAAGGCGCCAGTTTTTCAAGCACGTCCGCACTCGTCGAGTATCCAGTCTTCGTCTTTTTCACGGCCGGCAAGTTGAGCTTTTCAAACAAGATCTCTCCAAGTTGCTTAGGCGAATTGATATTGAACGAAACTCCGGACAGTTCATAAATTTCCTGTGTTAGGCGGTCGATGCGCGCCGACAAATCCGTCCCAAACGCACGCAGTTTGTCCTCGTTCACGTGAAAGCCGGTGATCTCCATCTTCGCCAGAACGAACGCCAGTGGCAGTTCGACCTTGCTGTACAAGTCATCTAACTCCTGCGCAGCTAATGCATACTGAAGCGATTGATATAATTCCGGGAGTTTGGCCGCAACGTATGTGAGCAGTGCTTCACGGCGTTCTGTGACTTTCGTCACGCTGGGCACCTCGACGCGTAACTCACGGCTAAGAATATCTTCCAATTCCACCTCACCGTCAGTCGGATTTAATAAATACGCTGCCAACTTAACATCGTCCCAGTGTCCATCGGAAGACAGTCCAATTCCATGTGCGTCGAGGGCGAAGGCCATGGACTTCAAATCGAACACAACTTTTGGACTGTCTCCAAGCAGCCAAGAGCGGATATCACTCATCTCAAGGTCATCATCAAAGCATAAGTAGTACGCCTGGCTCGCCGTGGCCAAAGCCATGCCACGAATCTCCGCATCATGGTAGTCGGGCGGTTGCAAGTCCAGAATACAGCCCACAGGCCCAGTTAGACCACTCCAGACTCGCTCCAAATCTGCCACCCGAACAATCCGTTCATATGAAAACGATAACCACGCATCCTTTAGCTGTTGCAACTCGTCATCCGTCGACGCCGGACTCATTTCCTCGGAAATTTTGTCGATGAGCGAATGGAAGGCCAATTCCCGAAACCACTCGATTGCTTGCTTTGCGTCGTACCCACGGTAGGAGAGATCATCCAGTTCGACTTCCAGTGGCGCATTGCGATGAATCGTGGCCAACCTTTTCGAAAGCAACGCCTGCTCACGATGTTCCGCCAATCGTTCACGCAACTTGGCGCCTGGAACTTCATCGACATGATCCAGTACGGATTCGACCGTGTCAAAGCTCGTAAGCAACTTGATGGCGGTCTTCTCCCCTACACCAGGGACACCTGGAATATTGTCCGACGTATCGCCCATTAAACCTTTTAGATCTACGATTTGCATGGGGCGAAGGCCATATCGCGCAGCGACCGCAGCTTCATCGTAATATTCGACATCCGTGATGCCGCGGCGCGTGAGCAGGGCGTGTACCCGTGGAGAAACCAATTGTAGTAAATCTTTATCTCCCGATACAATTTTAACATCCCATCCAGCCTCTTCAGCACGCTTCGACAACGTGCCAATCAAGTCGTCCGCTTCATAGTTTTGCAGTTCGACAACGGGTATCGACAAGGCCTCTAGAGTTTGGCGTGCCAAGGGGAATTGTTGCACGAGATCATCCGGCGTCTGCTGACGTGTCCCTTTATACTCGGCGTATTCCGCATGGCGAAATGTTGTTTTGGATTTATCGAAAGCGACTGCAAGATGCGTCGGATGTTCCGATGCAAGCAGGCGCAAAAGCATCATGGTGAATCCATATACCGCGTTCGTCGGAACCCCTTGCTGATTAGACAGTGGAGGTAGCGCAAAAAACGCACGGTAAAGGATGCTGTTACCATCGATGAGCAGTAACTTCGGATTACTTGACATAAAACACCTCTAATTCCGGACACATCCCGGAAAATCAAGAAAGCAATTGACCTCGTTTTATTCTATCACATTCGGGTTGCGACTCGATTTCCATGTCACTGCATGGCGGCTTCAACGCAAAAACAGCCAAAGGAAGACAATCGTCTTCCTTTGGCCCTGTTGGACACACACCGATTACTGCAGTAAGGCAATAACATTTCGAACAGAGTCAGCAGATCTGTCGAGCGCCGCCTTTTCCTCCGGCTGTAATTCGATTTCAACAATTCGTTCGATACCGTTTGCACCGAGTATGGTAGGTACACCGAGGAACAAATCCTCGTAACCATATTCACCTTCCAAATAGGCTATAGCCGGGAGCAAACGCCTTTTGTCCTTCAAAATCGACTCAGCCATTTGCGCAAGGGACGCAGCAGGTGCATAATACGCGCTGCCGGTGCCGAGCAAACCGACGATTTCACCGCCTCCGGTTCGCGTACGCTGCACAATCTGTTCTATCTTCTCAGCAGGCAAAAGCTGCGTGAGCGGTACCCCGCCAACGTTCGAGTAGCGGACGAGCGGAACCATATCGTCACCGTGCACGCCGAGGACGAAACCATGCACGTCCTCGACGGAGACGCCGAGTTCCGCGGCGACAAACGCATTGAAACGCGCGGTATCGAGCACCCCCGCCTGGCCGATGACTCGCTGTTTGGGAAAGCCACTTGCTTTGTAGGCGACATATGTCATCGCATCGACAGGGTTCGATAATACGACAATAACGGTATTGGGAGAGTATTGTACAACCTGCTCCGTTACAGCTTTCACAATACCGGCATTCGTCGTCACCAGATCATCACGGCTCATTCCCGGCTTGCGTGCAACACCAGCCGTGATGATGACGAGGTCCGAGTCAGCCGTGTCCTTGTAGTCGCTAGTTCCTATTACCTGCACATCACTGCCGACAACTGGCATCGCCTCAAGCATATCTAAAGCTTTGCCCTTGGTCGGATTCTCGAGCTGCGCAATGTCGAGCAGAACGATATCTCCCAACTCTTGCAACGCAAGCATGAAAGCCGTAGTCGCCCCGGTAAATCCAGCGCCGATGACCGAAATCTTCTTTCGCTTAAGCATGTGGGGTGCCCCTCACTCCATGTTCTTGATGATTTGGTCGCCGAACTCGGAGCACTTGACCTCTGTAGCCCCATCCATCAAACGAGCGAAGTCATAGGTGACAACCTTTTGTTCGATGGCCTTTTCCATCGCGCGCGTAATCATGTCGGCAGCTTCTTGCCAACCAAGGTATTCAAACATCATAACGCCGGAAAGGATGACGGAGCCGGGATTCACTTTATCGAGTCCCGCATACTTCGGTGCTGTTCCGTGCGTCGCCTCGAACACGGCGTGCCCCGTTTCGTAGTTGATGTTCGCCCCCGGGGCAATGCCGATGCCGCCGACCTGGGCAGCTAAAGCATCCGAAATGTAGTCACCATTCAAATTCAACGTGGCAATCACGTCGTATTCTGCTGGGCGCGTCAGAATCTGTTGTAGGAACGCGTCAGCAATGACGTCTTTGACGATGATTTTTCCTGCCTGGACAGCTTCACTCTGCGCCCGATCTGCGGCTTCTGCACCTTGCTCAGCCTTGATTCGATCATACTGTGCCCAAGTGAAGACGCGATCCGAAAACTCGCGCTCAGCCAATGCGTAACCCCAATTTTTGAAAGCGCCTTCCGTAAACTTCATAATATTTCCTTTATGAACAAGCGTGACGCTCTTGCGCTTATGGCGCAGTGCATATTCAATTGCAGCGCGCACCAGACGCTCCGTACCCTCCCGAGATACCGGTTTAATGCCAATACCCGATGTCTCAGGGAAACGAATCTTCTTCACGCCCATCTCATTTTGAAGGAATTGGATCACCTTTTGAACTTCGGCTGTTCCCTCCTGCCACTCGACACCTGCATAGATATCCTCGGAGTTCTCGCGGAAGATCACCATATCGACCAACTCGGGGTGTTTCACAGGTGAGGGCACGCCTTGAAAATAGCGGACCGGTCGTTGGCAGACATAGAGATCTAACTCTTGGCGAACCGCCACGTTGAGCGAACGAATACCGCCACCCACAGGCGTCGTCAAAGGTCCTTTAATGCTCACGATGTACTCCGAAAAAGCCGTGAGGGTATCTTGTGGAAGCCATTCCTGAAACTTATCGTACGCTTTTTCACCGGCATACACTTCATACCATGCGATTTTCCGCTTGCCGCCATAGGCTTTTTCAACGGCGGCGTCAAACACACGCTGCGAAGCACGCCAGATGTCAGGACCTGTTCCATCTCCTTCGACAAACGGAATAATGGGGTGATCCGGAACTTGTAAACGTCCATCTTTGAGCGTGATGGGCTCCCCTGAAGTCGGTAGCGAATACTGTTGAAAGCTCGGCATGGCAGGCCCTCCTCGTATGTAGTGAACCAACTCTGGCGGTCGCGGCGCGACACCCTCGCGCAGGTGCAGAACATGGAAGTAGGTGGGTGTGCTCTGCAATCCATCCCATTCCATAATAGCACAACCGGTCTCGTCTGCAATCGCTATCAATGGGGGCGTAGTGCCGGAACGTTGATTTCGACAAGAAAGCGTGAGGTCGTCGTCTCGATACGCGCAACGCCGCGCATACGTTGTGCCAAGCGCTCGACAATTTTCAGCCCGACTCCCCGTTCTGGCGCCTGCCGCCGATCGCCGTCAACGCGACTTCCGACGGCATTCTCCACGAGAAACACAATCCGCCGTCCTTCGCCATAAAGCGACCATGACGCCGTGGAGGGCCTCGCCGCGTGATCGATCACGTTTTTGAACAGCGTGCTAATCAGGCGCTCCCATTCTCCTGCAGTTGTCTCGACGAACAGCCCTTCGTCCGCAGCGCCAGACACTGCAATGCCAACGCCAGCAGCCACGGCCGTAAAGCGGTCAGCTAATTCATTTGTAATGTCGGAGACGGCCACCGGTTCCGTCGGCTGATCCGCGACACCGGATCGGAGCTTGGACAAATAGAGGATGTCAGATACCATTTTTGAAGCTCGCTCCAATTCACGCCTTATGTCCGCTGCCGTGTGTGGATCGACCCCACGGCTGGCTAACATGGCGTTCGCGGTGGCAATGGGCGTCTGCAATTCATGCGACAGTTCGAGCACCGATTCATTATAAGCGGACCAGGTGCGAAACGCCGGTTGCACAAGCCTGCGAGCCAATACTAAGTCACCCGCGACGGCGAGCAAAAATCCCGCGCCGCCGACAACTTCCATCAGGCGAAGCGTGTGGTGAAGCATGGAGCGCTCTTGTGTGATCAAACTGTACATGTACAGGACCACGGTCGTCTTCGATGGAGAAGCTAAAGGGTTGTACGCCGTCTCCACGACATCGCTTGGCAGCGCGTCAGGGTCGGGAACCGTCAAGGTGTAAAGACGGTACGGCTCGCCATTATAGGCAAAGGTGGCGAACTTACGCAGTACGGCGACACCGTGAATCACCTCAAACGGCACAGGTGCGTGCGGCGAATGTGCGATCTCGGCACTGCTGCCGACGGCATAGTAATAGATACTGTTGCCGAGGCTGTCGCGCACTGGAGGTCCTTCGCCTTCGCGATACGCGCTGCGGGCTAAGGCCGCTTCTACGGCGGGGACGCTGTTCTCCATCGCCAATTCTCCGTCGCGAACCAGATCGCTTTGCAATTCGTGATACACGACAATCCCCAACAACACAAGTAAAAGGCCTGTGCTCATGATGAGCAGGCCCGATATCGTGACGTACATCCGTCGAAACATCTTTATTCGCCCTCCGGCTGCAAGGCGTAACCTCGTCCACGCACGGTGACAATCGCGTTCTTCCAGCCAATGTTCGCGCACTTTCGCCGCAGAAAGTAGATATAGGTGTCAAGGGCACTGTCGGCAACCTCTGCATCCGGCCCCCAGACTTTGGCGATGAGTTGATCTCGCGTCATCAACTGGTGTTTATGCCGCATCAAGGCCTCCATAAGTGCGAATTCCTTGCTGGTCAACTCAAGGGTCCGTCCGTCGTATTCCAGGCTTCGCGACTTGGTGCGTAAGGTTGCCTTGCCATGCGTCAGCACTTCCTCATCGGACAGTGAGGGGGTTCTCCGCACCAACGCACCCACACGCGCCAGTAGTTCATCGGGATGAAACGGTTTGCCGAGGTAGTCGTCCGCACCCTTATTGAGACCAAACACGCGGTCTTTCGGGTCATTTTTCACAGTCAACATCAAAATCGGCGTCGGGCAACCAGCCTCGCGCAGTTGGGTGAGGGCTTCAATCCCATCACCATCTGGCAACATGTAATCGAGCACAATACAGTCATACGCCATGCTCATCCCATGTTCCACCGCGTCAAACACCGTTTCGACGGCATCGACCAAATAACCGTGCCGCTCGAATAGTGCAACAAGTTCCCGGCGAAGCTGCGGCTCATCTTCGACAACCAACAGCCTCATGGCGTTCCCTCCTCGTCCTTACCTGCGAGTCGGTACGCAACCGGGATCGCAGGCTGGATTCATGCTGGTAAGAACCCTAGTTTCGTTTTGACGTCTGCAAGTGTTGGCGCAGCTAATTCTGCAGCCCTTTGCGCACCACGCGCAAGGATCTCATCGACCTCACGCGAACCGACGAGTTCACGGTACCGCGCTTGAATCGGTCTAAGGCCTTCGACGACGACTTCTGCCAACTCCTTCTTGAAGGGACCGTAGCCTTGACCCGCAAAATGCCGCTCGACATCCTCCATCGACATATCCGCAAACAGGCCATAAATCGTCATCAAATTGCTCACTGCGGGTTTGGCTTCGGGATCGTAGCGCACTTCTCTATCCGAGTCGGTGACAGCACGGGCAATTTTTTTTCGTATCACGTCCGGCTCATCGAGCATCGAAATGAACGCCCCTTGGCTTTCATCGCTTTTACTCATCTTCTTAGCCGGGTTTTCGAGGCTCATGATGCGTCCACCGACTTTAGAGATGTATGGCTCCGGGACGACAAACGTCTGGCCAAACCGATTGTTGAATCGCTCGGCCACATCGCGCGTCAGTTCAAGATGCTGTTTCTGATCCTCGCCAACCGGGACGACGTCTGTCTGATAGAGCAAGATGTCGGCGGCCATGAGGGCCGGGTAGGTGAATAACCCTGCCGTGACGACATCCTTTTGTGCAGACTTGTCCTTGAACTGCGTCATGCGAGACAATTCACCGTAATACGCAATGCACTGCAGCATCCAGCCCAGTTCTGCGTGTGCAGGAACGTGTGACTGCACAAACAGGGTGGCCTTGTCTGGATCGATCCCGGCCGCAAGGTACAAGGCAGCCAAGTTGCGCGAATTGGTCCGCAACACCTCCGGATCCTGAGGTACAGTGATAGCATGCATGTCCACCACGCAAAACAGGCACTCCGCTTCCCGCTGCAGATGTACAAAATGCTTCATGGCCCCGAGATAATTGCCAATCGTCAGCGTTCCAGATGGTTGAATCCCCGAAAACACCCGCGTCATCATGATTCCCCTAACTTCTCAAAATTGGCTCAAACAGGCCACCACACACATTCATATGGTAGGCACTAATCAATGTAAACGACTGCTTATCGTATGCATAAACCCGAGTATGGCAACGCGGAATCCCACTTCCGTCGAAGAGGAATTCCGCGCAATGATTGGTGGCTCATGACGGCCTCGCGCCCAAAAGGATGTAGATCCGTTACACGGTATGGACCTTCAGGAAGTTGGTCGTCCCGGAGGTGCCTGCCGGAATGCCACCCATGATGATGACCCGATCCCCGGTGTGCACACAGCCTGTTGACAAGGCCCCCTGGATGGAGCCTTCCAGGAGTTCATCGGTGGTCTCGGCAATGTCCGGCGCAACGACGGGGTGTACACCCCAGAACACGGTCAGCCTGCGCGCAACGTGATCGTACGGTGTTACTGCAATGATAGGAGACATTGGGCGGTATTTGGATACCGAGCGAGCTGTGTGCCCCGATGTCGTTGCTGTGACGATTGCAACGACGTCGAGATCAGCCGCCAAGGTGCGCACCGCATGTGCGAGAGAATCAGACACCGATTTGGTGACCTCTGTGCGGTGACGGTAGGTCACTTCCTCGTGCGCCAAGGCGGCTTCCGCACGCTCGGCGATTTGCGCCATCGTGCGCACAGATTCAAGCGGATAGCGGCCGGCGGCCGTCTCACCGCTAAGCATCACAGCGTCTGTGCCATCAAAAATGGCGTTTGCAACGTCACTCGCTTCTGCTCGCGTCGGCCGCGGGTTACGCTGCATGGAATCGAGCATCTGCGTGGCGGTAATGACAGGCTTGCCGTACTTGTTACAAAGCGAAATAATACGCTTTTGCGCCAGCGGTACTTCTTCAGTCGGAATCTCAACGCCAAGATCACCGCGAGCAACCATCATGCCATCGCTCACTTGGGCGATTTCGTCGAGCCGATCCATACCTTCCTGTGTCTCGATCTTGGAAATAATGTCCGCTTGGTAATTGTGTTGCTCGAGGATTTTGCGCACTTCGAGAACGTCAGCCGCCTTGCGGACAAACGATGCGGCAATCATGTCGACCCCTTGTTGAATACCGAATACAATATCCGCTTTGTCTTTCTCTGTAACGCCAGGAATGCGCAAGGTCACGCCCGGCACGTTAATGCCTTTATTGTCCTTAAGCGTACCGCCATTCGTCACTCGGCAATGAATGTCATGGCCTTTGACAGCCGTGACTTCAAGTCCGATAAGGCCATCGTCGATGCGGATGGGTGCGCCCGGATAAACATCATCAACAAGGCCTTCGTACGAAATCCAAACGCGTTCCTTCGTCCCGATTTCAACAGGGTCAATCGTCAGTACGATCTCGTCGCCGTCCGCCAATTCCACCTGGCCGCCTTGGATTTTACCCGTCCGGATTTTGGGCCCTTTGATGTCCAGCATAATGCCGACATGCTTTCCGACCTTTGCGGAGGCTTCGCGAATGCGGCGAATCCGTTCAGCGTGTTCATCGTATGTACCGTGAGAGAAGTTCAAACGAGCGACGTCCAGACCAGCCTCGATCAACTTTGTCAGCGTTTCAAGCGATTCGCTCGCAGGACCAATCGTTGCAACAATCTTGGTTTTTCGCATGTGAAACCCTCTCTTTGCAGCAAGGTTGTCCGCCTCGACCTCAGGTGAGGTCGCAGCTCACCTAAAAATGGCCGAATGCGGAGTCGACAACAAAGGAAGAAGCGGAATGTCCAGCTACAGGCTGGACACCGCTTCACTGCCGTTCGATGTATTCTCCCATATCCCGATACTTATGGTATCGCGCGGCCAGAAGTTCATCAATAGGAATCTGCGAAAGTTCACGTAAAGTTGCCACGACCTTTTCGCGCACCGACTGCACCATAGCCTTAGGATCTTTTTGAGCGCCGCCGCGCGGTTCGGCGATCACGCCATCGACAATGCCGAGATCGAGCAAATCGGCCGCAGTCAAACGCATAACCTCAGCAGCCTTCGGACCGAGTTTACTGTCTTTCCACAGAATGGCAGCCGCGGATTCGGGGGCAATGACTGAATACCAGGCATAGTCAAGCATGAAGATGCGGTCTGTGATGCCGAGTCCCAGTGCGCCCCCACTGCCTCCTTCGCCGGTCACGATGGAGATGGTCGGCGTCCGCAACCCAGACATTTCCAGAAGGTTTTCCGCGATGGCGACGCTTTGTCCGCGTTCCTCCGCCGACATCCCCGCATATGCACCGGGCGTATCGATAAAAAACACCACGGGGCGACCAAATTTCTCAGCCTGACGCATCAAGCGCAGAGCCTTCCGGTAGCCCTCCGGGTTTGCCATACCAAAATTGCGGCGAATGTTTTCCTTCGTATCGCGGCCCTTTTGATGCCCAATCACCGTGATGGGATGGCCCGCGACGAGACCGATGCCGCCTACGATGGTTGGGTCGTCCGCAAAATGCCTGTCGCCGTGCAACTCGAGGAACTCGTCGCAAATCCCCTTGATATAGTCGAGCGTCGTCGGACGGCCAATTTGCCTGGCCAATTGTACGCGCTGCCAGGCGGTCAAATTGGCATACGTGGTCTCCGTCAACTCTTCGAGCCGCTCTTCCAGCTTCCTTAATTCGCCGTGTAAATCTAAGCCATTCTTCTCCATGAACGACTTCAGCTCTGCGATTTTACCTTGAAGTTCGGCTATCGGTTTTTCAAAGTCGAGTTCAGTCGGCATCGGCCCACCCCCGAGCTGTATGGATGCGGACGATGGCCGCCAACGCATCGCGCATTTGCTTGCGGTGCACGACTTTGTCAACCATGCCGTGCTTCAAATTGAATTCGGCTGTCTGAAAGTCATCTGGTAGCTTCTGGCGCATGGTCTGCTCGACGACACGGCGTCCGGCAAATCCAAACATAGCCCCAGGCTCGGCGATGATGATATCGCCAAGGCTCGCGAAGCTAGCACTGACGCCACCCGTGGTCGGATGTGTGATAACTGAGACAAACAGCACACCACTATCGTGCATCCGGCGCAAAGCGACGCTTGTTTTGGCCATTTGCATCAACGACAAAATGGCCTCTTGCATGCGCGCGCCGCCTGAAGCCGTAAACAAAATCAACGGCTTGCGCTCGACACACGCCCGTTCCATCGCGCGCGTCAGTTTTTCACCGACAGCCGCTCCCATACTCCCCATCATAAAGCCGGGATCCATGACAGCCATCAAGACTGGCATGCCGTCGATCTCGCCTCTCCCTGTCAGTGCACCTTCCACCATTCCTGTCGCACTTTGAGCCTTCGCCAATTTCGACTCGTATTCAGGAAAACCTAGCGGATTGGTCGACGTGATTCCCGCGTCGAGTTCAATGAATGTACCTGTGTCCAGCGTCAACTCGACGCGTGTTCGCGCATCGACGCGAAAATGAAAATTGCACTCCGGACAAGTGTACACGTGCTTTTGTAGCTCTTTGGCCATCAATAGATTGCCGCACGCCTCACACTTTTGCACAAGCCCTTTGGGCACGTCGCGCTCGACGACTTCAGGCGGTTTCTGAACAGGTTTGGGTTCGGCAGCCGTCCCTAGGGTGGCATATTGGCGCCGCCTGTAAAACAGGTCCTTTAACACGACTCCACCTCGTTTTGCAGTGGTTCCATCACAAAGAAGAGTGCAGAATCTCCTTCAGGATTTCCTGCCCCTCATCCAATTCGCTCTCGGGTATCAAAATTTCGAACTGCTCTTTCGCGCCACGCGCTTGCCTCACTTTGACTAGGAAGCCCTCTTCCGTCAACTTGTTCCGAATCTGGTCAGCCTGGCGGGCTGTCGGTGCGATGTAGATGACCGTCCACATTCGATCTTCGCTCCTAGCAAGCAAAATGAGAATTCTTGCAAGCATTATATCACGATCAGACAGAGTGGGCTGGCCCCACTCCTTGTCTCTACCATAGCACAATTAGACAAGAGGGCAAGCACGGCCCGTTTCTACCCTACGACAGTCGACCTCAGCGTATGCCCCTTAACGCGATTTCTTCGGCGCTTCACGCACACGCACGTTGCCGATGCCCACGACCTCTTCAAGCAGTGTCACAAGTTCAGGCGTCACCTCGACACACCAACGCTCGCCGAGCAGGCGTGTCCGCCTTGCCGTCGCGTCGTATAGCGCCACAGGCGTCGCGCCCGGGAATGCAGACAAGGCCGCCTGCACGCGGCGCAGAGTCGATCCGCCCTTGTTTCCCGCGTAGCGAATATACAGGATTTTGGTTCCCTCGTCAGATGTTGACGACCGCAAAGGCGGATCGTCCGCTGGGAATCCAAATTCCAGTGTGAGGCCCGCAAATTGACGAGCTTCCTCGGCGCGTTTCCACGCTTCTTCGAACATTTGTTGTTTGGCCGACGGCGCGGCAGCGTCCGGAAAGAATTCATCAAAAGCTCCCGCCAAGAGCAGGCTGTCTAACGCCTTGCGGTTGACCAGGCGCGATTGTATGCGCTGAAGAAAATCGACAAGCGACGAAAATGGACGCTCGCGGCGCAGAGAGAGAATGTGTTCGACCGCCGCCTCTCCGACATTGCGAATGGCGAGCAAACCTGTACGAATGGCGCCGTCGGCATCCACTGCATAACCGCGCTCACTGTGCACGACCGACGGCGGCAAGACCGCGATGCGATGCCTGCGCGCATCCTGCTCATACGTTCGAATCTTGTCTGGTGCACCCATGGCCATGGTCATCAAGGCAGCCAGAAATTCCGGCAGATGGTGAGCTCGTAGGTAGGCCGTGCGATACGCCAGCACCGCATAGGCGGCGGCATGTGAGCGATTGAAACCGTAGTCGGCAAAACGGACGATTAAGTCGTAAACATCATGGGCCGTCGCGGCGTCGTAACCGTTGCGCAAGCATCCGTCGACAAAGCGCGATCGCTCTTCATCGAGGATGTCCCGCTTTTTCTTGGATACAGCCCGCCGCAACAGATCGGCCTGGCCGAGGGAGAAACCCGCCATCAAGCTGGCAATTTGCATAATTTGTTCCTGGTAGACGATCACGCCGTACGTATCCTGCAAAATGGGTTTCAAATCCGGATGCGGATAGCTTACCGCGACGCGCCCGTGCTTAGCGTCACAAAACGCAGGAATGTTTTCCATGGGCCCTGGTCGGTTCAACGAGATCACGGCGACGATGTCGTCGAGCGTCGTCGGCCGCAGCTGCTTAAGAACCCGACGCATGCCTGGCGACTCCAATTGAAACACGCCGTTGGTCTCCGCGCGCGTCAGCATGTCGTAGGTCGCGGGATCGTCTGTCGGTATCTGCCGCCAATCGACCATTTCACCTGTGCGCTCGCGGATGGAACGGATACAGGCGTCGACGAGCGTCAGCGTCCGCAACCCGAGAAAATCCATTTTCACGAGCCCCAGAGCCTCGATGTCGTCCATGGCGTACTGCGTCACAGGCGCGCCATCGCCGCCAGGATCGAGCGGAACCCAGTCGACAAGCGGCCCCGGTGCAATGACCACGCCCGCCGCGTGAATCGAAGTATGATGAGGCAATCCTTCAAGCCGCACCGCGGCGTCGTACAGGCGCAAGGCCGCCTCCGCCCCCTCGATGATCCGCTCAAATGAAGGGACCTGTGCGCGTACCGCCGAAAGCGTCACTCCCGGCTGCCCTGGCACCAACTTGCTTAATTGATCCACCAGTTGCGGATCAGCCCCCAGCATTCGGCCTGCATCGCGCAAGGCTGCGCGGGCGGCGAGTGTGCCAAACGTACCAATTTGGGCGACGCGATCCCGTCCGTACTTGTCGACCACATACGAGATGACTTCGCCCCGCCGCTCGTATTCGAAGTCAGTATCAATATCGGGGAGCGAGACTCGCTCGGGGTTTAGAAACCGCTCGAAGAGCAATTGGTTAGCCATCGGGTCGACATCTGTAATGCGCAGTGCGTAGGCGACAAGACTGCCTGCCGCCGAACCGCGGCCAGGCCCTGTCGAGATACCTCGTTGATGCGCATAGCGAATGAAATCTGCGACAACTAAGAAATAATCCGCATACCCCATGTTGCAGATGACGTCCAACTCGTACTGCAAACGCCGTTCAATCTCGCCGGTCACATCGCCGTAGCGTGAGGTCGCACCGACGCGCGCAGCCTCCCGCAAAACGATTTCGCTCGGGCGCCCGTCTTTGGTCTGGTAACGCGGCATCTGTACTTGGTACAAAGGGAGGTGCAACTTACACTCGTCCGCGATCGCAACGGTGTTTTGCAGAGCCTCAGGCAAATTGGCAAACCGCCTGGACATCTCGTCAGCGCCGACCAAAGCAAACCGATCGGTCGGCCAAATATCCTCGGCATCGGGGCGGTCGAGAGCGGCATAGGCGCGATGCAACTTTGCGTCCTCCGGAAAGCGATAACGGGCGTCGTTTGTAGCGACCAAAGGCACATCCCAAAGCCTCGCTGCGCGCAGCAAGCCCGGCAACCCCTGGCGCTCGACCATTTTTTGGTGGTCTTGTACATCGATGTACACTTGCCCTGCCGGGCAGGCGCCGAGCAAGGTCTGTAACGACCGCTGTGCCGCTTGTTCGTCGCCTGCTGCATATTGCGCCAGCAAGCGGGATTCCCCACCACCGATGAGACAGATCAAATCTGTCGCATGCATAGCGAGTTCGTCCACCCGAATGAACGGGACGGGTCCATTCGCCCTCGCGCATGTGACGAGCCGCGTCAAAGCCCGATACCCGGCCAGCCCACGCGCAAGCAGCACAACCGTTTCCAACTCTCGCCGCCATTCGCTGCGCGCGCGCGCTACAGGTTCCTCTACCCCTTGTGTCCGCAAGTCGATTTGCAGCTGACAGCCAATCACCGGTTCGACGCCTCGCGCCTTCGCCTGGCGGTAGAACGAGACCGCGCCGTACATCCCGTTTGTGTCCGTCAGCGCGATTGCCGGCATCTCATACAGGGCAGCCGCCTCGACGAGATCCTCGATGCGCAACAGGCTCTCGCGAAACGAATAGGCACTGTGCACGTGCAGGTGGACGAAATCAGCCAACGCGATTCACCTCTCGATCCATTGTGCAGTCAACAAGGCCTTGGCGAACGCATCCGCCTCATCCTCGATGACGACCTCCACTTTCGCGTAGCGCCTACCATAATCGAGTACCTTTGCGCGCGCGTCGATGGTACTATCGACCGGTACCGGTCGCAGCATATACAGCGTCATGTTTTCGACCACCATGTCGGCGTGACGCACACGCCGCAAGCAAACGCGTGCCGCCTCTTGAATGATGGTCGTCAGCGGCCCGCTCGCGAGCGTCCCGCCGCTTGTCGTCATCTGCGGCGTCACCTGTCCGCGCAAGAGCACCTGGCCATCCCCAGACTCCACCGACGTGAAATCGCGAACTACTAAATCTTCCACCGTTTCTGCCACCTGTGGCTGCCGACTCATAATTTGTAGAGCCCGAATCACATCCTGACGAGTCAAGACGCCGACGAGATTGCGATCACGCACGACCGGCATCATCTCAATGCCTTCAAACGCCATGCGATGAGACGCCGAGGCAATCGTCGTCTTTGGCGTGACCGTCACCGGATGGCGAGTCATAAAGCGCGCGATGGGCGCAGATGATTCGGCTTCCGCGACGTCGCGTGGGCTGATGATGCCGACAAGTCGGCCGTTGCGATCCACCACAGGCACGCGCGAGTGCCCCGTCGCTTCAACCAAGTGGTAATAATCGCGAACCGTATCTACTGGCGTCAGCGTCGATAGCGACTGTTCCTGAACGACATCCTCCACGTAGAGAATGTCTTTTTTAATCATTTGATCATACAATGCGCGGTTGATCAGCGTCGCCGTCGTAAACGTGTCGTACGAACATGAGATGAGCGGCAACTGATATTCGTTGGCAAGTCGCTCGACCATCGGCGACGCCGTAAAGCCACCCGTGATGAGGACGGCTGCCCCACTCTTGAGCGACATGCGTTGTACTTGCTCGCGGTTGCCGACAATCATCAGGCTACCAGGGTTCAGGTAGCGACTGATGGACTCCGTTTTCATGGCACCGATGACGAGGCGCCCCAGCGATTTGTGCAATCCTTCGCGCCCTCCAAGCACCGTCCCTTCGACAATGCGCACCACTTCGGCAAACGTCAGGCGCTCAATCTGTGCCTTTTCTTTGCGTTCTACACGAACGGTGCCAATGCGGTCGAGCGTCGAGACAAACCCCTCTCGCTCGGCATCTTTGATGGCCCGATAAGCCGTTCCCTCGGAGACATGCAACACACGGGCAATTTTTCGAACAGAAATCTGCGCGCCAAGCGGCAACGACCGAATGTAGTCGAGAATTTGCTGGTGCTTGGTAACCACTGTCTTCCCTCGCCCAAGGCCGGATGCAAGTCCGCCGATATCTATCTCCATATTACCGAAGAAGCTGGCATCGATCACGCCGCACACAGTGTACAATGTGAGGTGAGCTTACGAACAGGAGACGTGGACACATGAACATGTACGACGGCATGCGGCGCGTAGTAGGCATGAAAGGAACTGGGCACCCAGTGCTAGACTGGACATGGAGGATCGCGGTCATTCTCTTTTGCGATTTAATTGGCGCTATTTCCGTCAACAACTTTTTGACACCCGCCCGGATTTTGGCCGGCGGCGTCACGGGCGTTGCGCAGATCATTCACCATTACGTACACATCCTTGGTGTCGGCACGCTGTTTTTCGTCTTTAACATTCCGCTGTTTCTCATTGGATACAAGTATCTGGGCAGACGGTTTATTTTGCAGACCGGGATTGCCATTCTAGGATTCTCGGTCATTGCCGACGCCGTTCACATTCAATTTCAAACCCCGAAAGACCCTCTTCTTATGGGCTTGTATGGCGGCGTCTTAAGCGGCCTATCATCCGGTCTCGTGATTCGGGTCGGCGGCTCCATGGGCGGTACGGACATCTTGAGCCTTGTTATCAATCGGCTGACGGGCCGCAGCGTCGGGTCCATCGGCTTTGTGATGAACGCCGTCATCGTCATCCTCTCGATGTTCGTCTTTGGCGTGCCGGCGGGACTATACACGCTCGTCAGCATGTATGCGGCATCGCGTGTCGTCAGCGGCCTCATGCATTTCCAACAGCGTAAAACGGCGCTCATTGTCACCGAAAAGCCGGCAGAAGTCAGCAGTGAAATCGGTCAAAAACTCGTACGCGGCAGCACCATCATGCGCGCCTACGGGGCGTATACACAGCGCGAGCGCGGTGTGCTTTTGTGTGCCATGACCCATCTCGAAATGTCGGACCTGCGAGATTTAGTACAGTCTATCGATCCCAATGCGTTTATCACGATTCTCGATACCACCGAGGTGATTGGCCGCTTTCGGCAAAACCATCCATAACAACCTATTCTCATCATTGTTCTTGCAATAGGTTTAATTCTTACACACCCTGTCCAAACTTCTTCATAGTGATGGAATTTGCAAGTTGGACAAGGAGTGTGAGATTCGTGGCACAAATTCCGCTTCCGTTGGTATTAGCGATGATTGCCATTGGCATTGGCGAGTGGCCGACGGTCAATGCTTGGTCAGAAGTGAGCATCTTACATCATGCACTTGTGCATGGTCTCTTTGCGTTCGCAGGTGCATTGGCGGGCTTTCAGACGGCCTGGTGGACTCGGCGCGCGGAGGATTCTGCATTTGCACAGCATGAAGACAGCGATAGTGAGGTGATATCGTGAAACAAAATCCTTTGCTGTACGTTGTCACGCTCTACGTATCCGCGGCGGTCCTGGTACTCGTGTTCCTACCTGGACTGATCAACGAGGAAGGACATTTCTCTCATTTCGTTCAGCATTTGTTGATTATCGCAGGCGCAGCCACATTCGCTTACGCAGCAGAGCGCTTGCGACAACTGGCCGGACAGCGCAAGGCGTGATCGTAAAATACGACGTAGAACAAGAAAAGTACCCCCACAGATACGCCTCATCGCGGCGAATGTTATGGTAGCACGCAAATGAGGTGAATTACGTGGCAAGAGGCTTGTTTGTCGCAATGTTTTCGACCGCTGCGGCGCTCGTCGTCACAGCATACGGATCAAACGTTCTCGCGGCATCGAACCCGGTTCCGCTGCTTACTGCGTACAGCAACGCGATAGACAACGGAACCGGAAACGCGACCATGCCATCGCGCCCCTCGTCGAACAAGTCCAACAAGTCGGACATTAACCACATCATCACAGAATTTGAGCAGGCTATCGCACCCTATCAGCACATTCAACCCAAGAAAATTCCACATCCTGATAAAAACAACGACACGGCACCGGAACTGACATCGCCAAACGACATGGCCTTGGCACTTGAGCAGACACTGAATGCGTATCAGGCGGCCACGCACAATGACGTGGTGGCACAAGCCCAACTACAAATCGCTGTCAATGCCTATATCGCGGCCTTGCAGGAGGCCGTCTCGACATCCCAGACCGTCCTCTTGACCGCACAAGAGCCGCAGTCAACAAACGTGATTTCCTATTTGGAAGATGCACTCGTCAATCAGAATGCAGTAGAAGCCGGAGTGAAAAATTTACGGCAGGCTGCAGCCGAAAAAGATTCATCGGCGATACTCTCCATTTTGACAGACATGACCCAAGAGGAAGAACAAAAAGTAGCTGATATTCGAACGGCGTCGCGTATCTTGGAAAAGTCGACAAGCTCGTTGCTTGCTAAACTGCCAAATAACTAGAACCAGATCCCTTCATGTGTGCGTTGTTTTTACATGAGGCCTCCCCACAGGGGCATTCCATGATGGGCCGCCTCTCACACATATGGCCGGATCAGGCCATGGAAGGTCTTTTTTGTGTTTGCAACGCATCTAAACATGGCTAATCGCTCCTCGTCCAAATCTTAGGCGGGATCGTTGGCAGTCTGTCTGATAATAAAGGGCGACACAGAACTATGGGGTGCGTAAACATCGGCAACTACTCTCCTATAACAAAATGCCCGATGCTTGACGACTGGGTTCAAGCATCGGGAGACAGCCTTGTTGATGGATTCCTCAACTTAAAGACCAAGGCGTGCCGCACTTTGACGATCCAGGATGACCGTAACGTCCTTATGAAGTTGCAATATACTCGCTGGAACATCTGTGCGAATGCCATCTTTCAGTGCTCGGTAGATAATATCAGCCTTGTGCTCCCCGAACGCCAAAAGCATAATTTGCTTGGCTTGCAGTATGGATTGTATGCCCATCGTAATGGCCTGCCGAGGGACATCCTCCTTTCTGGAAAAGAATCTTGCATTCATCGCTATCGTTTCAGGTGTTAAGTTGACCACGTGTGTACCCGTGATCAAGGCATGGGAAGGCTCATTAAAACCGATGTGTCCATTTACGCCGATCCCGAGTACTTGCATATCGATTGGATGATTCCTTATCACCTCGTTGTATCGTTCACATTCCGCCGCGAGGTCGGGGGCGACTCCATTCGGTAAATGCGTAGACTGCATGCGAATGCCGATTCTTGAGAACAAATGCTCATCCATAAACTGGTGATAACTTTGCGGATGGTCAGGTGCGAGACCGACATACTCGTCGAGGTTTATCGTCGTCACATGAGAAACGTTCAGCCCGCAACGAACGAAATTGACCAATGCATCATAAACCGGAATGACAGTCTCGCCTGTTGCCAGACCGATGACCGGTCGCTCCGAAGACGTAATAACCCTTTCAAGCATTGAAGCAGCGTAAATGCCAGCATCGGAAGGCGTGCGAAATACGCGAATGTTCATAACCTCTCCACCATCCTTCAGGTCTTCTCCGACGTTGCCTGTCTATCTAATCCACAGAGAGCTGTTCAACCGACTCCATATGTTGTACCAAATATGCTTCTTGAATAACCTTTTGACCAAACGGCCATTCTCGCTTCCGGTAGGCCCATACCAAAAAGGCAATAATACCCAAGGCCGTCCACACAATCGCCAAACGAATCGCTGCCCAACCTGAAGAATAAAACACATACGCCCACCCGACGAAGGCAAGAATGCTCGGAATGGGATAGAGCCACTGACGGAACGGGCGTTTCAGATTCGGTTGTCGCTTTCTAAGGATTGTGAGGGCGACAATCTGTCCCATGAATTGAATGACAATCGCCATCGCCATGAGTGCGTTAATGATTTCTGTCAAATTGAAGAAACAACAAATCGCCATGATCACGCCCATGACAAGCAGGCCGACATAGGGAAACTTGAGCCTTGGATGCAGGTTCGCAAACGATTTAAAAAACAGGCCGTCACGTGCCGCGTTATACGGAAGTCTGGAAGCCCCTAGAAGCCCCGTGTACACCGATGCAAAACAAGTCCATATGATGAGCAGGGTAATCACGATGGCGCCAGGACGGCCCCATACACTTTCAACCAACTGAGTGCCAATATCTGTGCTTTTCATCGCCGCTTGCCATGGTATATTTCCAATCATTCCAATGTTCATACACAGATATATAATAGCCACGAATAGAATAGATAATAAGATTGCACGCGGAATCGTTTTACCCGGATTCGAAACTTCGTCGCCAAGGTATGAAGCTGTATAGTACCCCATGTAATCGTAGATAGAAATGAGCATGCCACTTCCGAGCCCAAGTAAAAATTTTGAAGGCGCGAAAGCGTTAGGTGGAAACGAAAAAGCTAGGTGTGCGTTAAAATGTATGGAAGCCGCCACAATCACCATGACTACTGTTAAGATAGCACCGATCCATAATACGGTTGTCAGCCTTGCAATAGATGTGATCCTTCTCCACAAAAGCACCATCGTGATGATGGTGACAAGCACGGCAACCAACTTCGATTCCAAACCCGTCATATGCGGAAAGAAATAAGCCAAATACTGCGTCAAGCCAATCGCACCAGTAGACATAATGAGAGGGGTGACAATCAGTGTTGACCAGACGAAGAGGAATGGCATAAGTTTTCCCGTCCGATACTGGAACGCCTCTCGCAAATACACATAAGTTCCGCCTTCGCCCGGCATCGCAGCACCCAACTCACTCCAAACCAATCCATCGAGGGCGGCCAAAAGCGCGCCAACCATCCATCCAAAAATGGCTTGCGGCCCACCCATGGCTGACAAAATGATGGGTACGGTAATGAATGGACCAGCCCCCATCATCTGCGACATATTTGTAGCGGTGGCTTGGAACAGCCCGATGCCACGCTCCAACCGTTGTCCTTCCTGAAGTGCCATGCTATGTTCACCTCGCGAGAAAGAGTTCATATTAGATTCTGTACATCTCCATAATTGGGCTTGCCGCAGCTCCATACGCACCTGCCAATTCACCCAACTGGGCCAATGTTAAACGCGCTCGTATCGGCATGATTTGCTTCAAACGCTGATCAATTTGCTTAAGGAGTGTATCCCCAACCCGCATCACGCCTCCCCCTAAAATGATTTTCGCAGGGTTTACTAGGGCAACCATATGAGCCAAAGCAAAGGCTAAATATTTGACTGTCCTATCCACCACATATTGGCCCAATTCATCGCCATGTCGTGCGGCTTCAAACACTTCCTCAGTGCGAATCTCTCTGCCCTGAAGCATTGATTGAGGAAATAGATTCATATTTGCTTTGGCCTCTAATCGAATTCCAGTACCCGATGCTACGTTCTCGAGCGGTCCAAATCGGGTCACATCACTTTGTGCATCCGTAAACGGATCAACTGGAGCATATCCGACCTCACCCGCATATCCTGCCGAGCCACGGTGAATTTGGCCACCAATCATAAGTGCAGCCCCAATGCCAGTACCAATGGCGACAAAAATGACGTCCTCATCGTCCCCACCAGATCCAACCCATTTTTCTCCAACGAGTGCCATGTTTACATCGTTGTCTACAATAATTGGACCCGGCAGATATGAATGGAAGGCCTCTCGCAAATTGACGTTTATCCAATTCAACCCTGGTGCAGCGATGACCGTGCCATCCTCATAATTGATAAGCCCTGGTGCACCAATTCCGGATCCGACAATTTTATCTTTCGGAACGCCAGACTCCTGGAGAAACATTTGCGCTTGCCTGCGCAAATGCTCGACAATACTAGCCCCGTCGCGATGCGATGCTATCTTTCGATGCGCGATGACGGTTCCAGCGAGATCCGTTAACATCAATATCGTCTTTGTTCCGCCTATATCCATTCCAAATGAGTATCGTGCCGTTGGGACGAACTTCAGTCGAACAGAAGGGCGCCCGCCTTTGGATGTTGATCTTCCCGTCCCAACTTCACGCACAAAACCATCCGTAAGTAGGGAGTCGACGATCTCGGAGACAACCGATCGACTTAGACCTAAGCGTTTCGCGATGTCAGCTCTGGAAATGGGCTGATGCAGTCTCACCTCCCTTAAAACGTTTGCACGATTCAGGTTGCGCACGACGGTCCCCATACGCACTTCTGCACACTCCCTAGCAGGTTTGTTTGCTCTAATACCAAACAAACCTCTTTTGCAGGCATTATATATCGAAACAACACAACTGTAAACGCATTCACACGGAGCCAATTGCGAGTCTGTAAACGTACCGACTGCGAGTTTCCTTATCAATTCGGTTTTGCGCACGGTCGCATCAGAACATATCCCAACCCCAATGACCCAAACTTGGGAAAGCACAGGATTTCTTGATCAAAGACACACACAAAAAAAGACTCATCAGCATACTGCCGATGAGTCTGCCCGCAGACCGGGAAATTCGGGTTTAGGTACAGTGTAGAACAGTTCGTCTACACTACACCATGTAGTATACTGGCCCTTCATGCCGGATACATGAGTCCTGAGACCTATCTTTTGCGAAAAAAATTCTCCCTTACGCAATGCCCTTCCGCCCGCCAGGCCAACCAAGCACCTACATCTGGTATAAATCCGATGATAGATAGCGCTCTCCAGTGTCAGGCGCCAAGCAGAGTACTCGTGCATCCTTCGGCAGTTTGCTGGCAATTTGCAAACCATGAAACACAGAAGCCGCCCCCGATGCACCAAGCAAAATACCTTCTTCTGCAGCCAAGCGCCGTGCCGTGTTTTGTGCTTCTTTGTCTTCGATCAGCAGAATTTCATCGAAAGCCTTGCGATTCAAGATGCTTGGAACAAAGCCTGGGCCGGTGCCAGGAATTTTATGCGGCCCTGGTTGCCCGCCCGACAACACGGGAGACCCTTTGGGCTCGACGACATAAATTTTGAGGCCTGGGATCCTTTTCTTTAATTCTTCACCCGTGCCCGTAACGGTGCCTCCCGTGCCTGCCGTCAGCACGAAAGCGTCGAGCTTACCCTCAAAATCCTCATAAATTTCAACCGCCGTCGTGCCACGATGGGCGTCTGGGTTGGCCGGATTATCGAACTGTTGGGCAATAAAGCTGTGCGGAATACTTGCCGCCAGTTGTTCAGCCTCTTTAATGGCTCCTGTCATGCGCTGGCCTTCTGGTGTGAGGTACACCTCTGCCCCGTAGGCCTTTAGCAACTTGACACGCTCCTCGGTGGCGTTCTCCGGCATTGTGATGATACAGCGATACCCTCTGGCAGCACAAACCATCGCCAAGCCGATACCGGTGTTCCCCGATGTCGCTTCAATCACGGTGCTCTTGCCCGGAATCAGCTTACCCTCTTTCTCGGCTTGCAGAATCATGTTTAAAGCAGGCCGATCCTTTACGCTACCGGCTGGATTTTTCCCTTCTAATTTCACGTAAACCTGTGCACCATTCGGATCTGGAAGTCGGTTAAGGCGAACTGTGGGCGTATGGCCGACGAGTTCGAGAATCGAGTTGTACAATGGCATGGCATTTACTCCTTATTCTCGTTGAGCTAAGTGCTTTGACCCAGCACAGCACTGAGCATCACCAAAATGAATTCAACTCTTATAGTATAACTCGGAAAAAGTGAAATTTCAGTCGTGGCCTCAGCCGAACCCGTTTCCTTTAGCCCACATCCAATACATCGTTCAGCAAATCGATGGCGCTTTGCTCGTCCTGACACACGAGCAACATCGTGTCATCTCCACAAATCGTCCCCAAAAGACCAGGGGGATTCAGCGCATCCATCAATGCCCCAATTGCGTGTGCGTTTCCTGGCGCCACCTTGATGATAATGAGGTTACTGGCACGCGCCTGAGAGATAAACACGTCAGCCAGTCGCCTGCGCAAAGCGTCTAGCGATACCGTATTGGTCGCCGTCGGAATTGCGTATTTGTATTTTCCATTGGACCCGACGATTTTAATCAGCTGCAGTTCCTTAATATCGCGTGAGATGGTCGCCTGCGTCACCTGAAAACCAGCTTCCTCAAGTGCACGAACCAGCTCTTCCTGTGTTTCGATTTCCTGTTGGCTCACCAGTTCCCGTATCCGCAACAACCGTTGCTCTTTCACATGCGTTGCCTCCTGCCATTTGATACATCCGTCCACCGTTGACCTTGCTGCGTTCCCTTTTTGGACGCCGTCCGTTACACTAGTTACGAGAGGTGGGTCAACGATGGACCGGGAGCGACAAATTCTCCACATCGACATGAACGCGTTTTACGCGTCGTGCCACGTTGCCCAGTCACCTGATCGTTATCGCGGCAAACCCATTGCCGTCGCCGGCAATCCCGAAACCCGCCACGGCATTGTCGTCACAGCGAGCTATGAGGCGCGGGCGCGCGGCGTGCGCACGACGATGACCGTTGCCGAGGCCATGCGCGCTTGTCCCGAATTGCTTGTCATTCGCCCTGACTTTCCACTGTACCGAACATTCGCACGCCAAGTATTCGACATTGTGCGTAGATTTACGCCTGCTGTCGAAATTGTCAGCATCGACGAGTGCTACGCGGACGTGACCGGCAGTGGGCAATTCGGTGACGCCATGGAGATCGCCCGTAGGATTCAATCTATCCTTCGCGCTGAATTGCAGCTTCCCTGCTCCATCGGCGTTGCCACGAACAAGTTTTTTGCGAAGATGGGAAGCGATCTGCGCAAACCAATGGCCATCACGCGCATCGACGATGCGAATTATCAAAGTCTACTTTGGCCGTTACCCGTCTCCGCAATGTATGGTGTGGGACGTCGCACCGCGCTGGCCTTATACAAGGCTGGCATTCGCACGATTGGCGATCTCGCCGTTGCTCCTTTGGAGGTTCTCGAGCGCACCTGTGGCAGTCGCGGAGCCGTACTTCAGCAACATGCAAACGGACTGGATGAACGGCCCGTCGTCAGTGAACGTCCCTCGCCAAAAAGTGTGGGCCATTCTGTCACACTGCCCGTCGATGCCACAGACCAGGAAATCATCCGACGGACACTTCTGCAACTCGCGGACCAAGTGGGCCGACGCCTACGCAAGCACGGAAAAGCTGGGCGCGTCGTCACACTGACCATCCGCGACAAGTTTATGCATACCATTTCACGCCAAAGCAAACGCGCAATGGCCTCCAATTTGACGGAAGACATCTATGGCGATGCTCTAGCCTTGCTCAATGCGAATTGGCCTGAACAAAAACCAATTCGTCTGCTTGGTATTAGTGTCAGCGAGCTAGTGGATGTCAATGAGGTGGACATCTCGTGGCAGCTTGGGTTGTTCGACAGCCCACGCGATCGCGCTGCCTTTGACAAACGGCTGCGCCTGCAAAAGTTGACGGAGGTCACCGATTCGTTGCGCAATCGATTTGGTGAGCATGTCGTCGTCCGCGGCCGGATGCTTGACCACGACGGCCGGGCCGCTGAAGATCAGCACGCTCGCGGCACGTCGTTGCAGACAGACAACCTACACGAAGAGGAGTCTAACAGATGGAAGTCATGAATGGAAATCTAGATCCAATCGTTGCGATTTTAACCTGCTTTGTTTTGGCCATTGGGCTTGTGGCTTGGACGAGCAAACGCGAATAGGCGAGCTTCGTGGGCAGCGGAGGTGCTCACCCACGCGCACGTGCGCGCACATGTGAGAACGGCGCCTCCGCTTCCGTGCGATACTGCTGCTCTTCGAGAAGCCGCTTGCGCTCCTTGTCCGCCCCCAAGACAAAATACAGATTGGCGCAGATCGACAAGGCTAAGACCAGCATCCACGCTGCAGTAAATGTACCCGCTATGCCGTGCGACATCCGCGGCAGCCGCGGAATGCCGTAAGCGCCAAGTGCTATTGCGGCGCACGTGTAGATGATGGATTGGCGCCGAATTTGGCGTGGAACCCCGACTTTCCTTCGCACCACAACCAACTCCTTTTTTCCACCTTGTCCACGTATATGTATGTTTCCGATGAAGTATGACCATCTGCCGCATGGGGAACATTGAGTCCGAAATCACTTATGTGGAGGAGGAGAACGCATGAGCGTACTCGACAGCTTCGACAAGTGGCGCGAGTTTCTGGGGGAACACGTCGACAAGGCACAAGCGATGGGATTTAGCGACGAGCAGATCTCGAACGTAGCGAAAAAGATGGGTGAATTCTTGGCGGATAAAGTTGATCCGAAAAATGACGAACAGCGCTTGCTTAAAGAGATGTGGGACAGCGCAAACGAGCAGGAGCGCAACGCGATTGCCAGTGTGATGGTCAAAATGGCCGATAAGGCGCACTAAAAAGCGCGGGCGGGCCGCGCGGCTCGCCCGTTTCTATTGCTACCCTTGGTTACAGCTCGTACGTTTCGCCAATTTTCAATTCGACACCTTGAATTCCGCGCGTCTTAAGGTCCTGCACAAATTGCGCACCATCCTGAGCGATGAGTGGGAACGTATTGTAGTGCATGGGAATGACCGTTTTTGCCCGCAACCACTCGCTTGCAATCAAAGCGTCCTCTGGCCCCATCGTAAAATTGTCGCCAATCGGAAGCAAAGCGAGATCGATCTGGTTCAGTTCACCAAGAATTTTCATATCACCGAACAAACCCGTATCGCCAGCATGATAAATCGTCTTTCCTTCAATGGTCAGCAAATAACCGACCGGCGGGCCCACATACACCAGACCTTGCTCCGTCTCGACCCCGGATCCGTGGAATGCCAATGTAACCTTGACACGCCCAAACGGAAAATCAGCCTTGCCGCCGATGCCCAGTGGGTGAATCTTCAACCCTTTGCGTGCATAGTACACCGCCAACTCATTGGCCGCGATAATCGTCGCATCGTTGTTGCGAGCGATAGCTTCCGCGTCAAGGACGTGATCGGCATGGCCATGCGTCAAGACAACGTATGAAACCTTAACGTCCTCAGGCTTGATGACAGCCTTCTCGTTACCGCTGAGAAACGGGTCAATAATCAGTCGATGCTCGCCGCTCTCGATGACAAAGCACGATTGCCCATGATATGTAATCTTCATTTGTCACGCCCCATTTCTTCAAATATCTCGGCTGCCGATACGACGTGCACGTCGGCCAATGTCGTCGACAAAATGGTGTGTACGTCCATCATCAATGTGTGCAGTTCTCGATCCGCCTGCAAATACTTTTGAACACTGGGGTTTAATTGCACGACTTCCGCAAGCTTTTGCATCGTCGATCTTTCTTCGTCCGTCAGTGCTTCCCCGCGGAGCTGTTTAGCTTCCATTCTCCATTGCCGGCGAAGATAATCGACCAACATGTCTTTTGCCGCTGGCTCCTGGTCCAAGGCGCGTATTGCGTCGAGTGCTCGCTGAAAAGGTTCCCATTCACGAATCGCCCTGGCTAAGGCATGCGCATGGTCATACGGATTCACCGAACTCCCTCCCCCAAGCATTATAATTCGTGCGAATCCATCGGCCAAATCCCATTCTCACCGTTTGGTCTTCATCAAGGTCGTACAAGACTTGCTATGTCCGTTTGGTTATACTGTCATCGTGGAAAGGACGTGAACAAATGAGTGCCTTGACCGTATATGAAGCCATCGGTGGGGAGGCGACGATGCGCAAACTGGTAGAATCGTTCTACGACAAAGTAGCTGCCGATACCCTGCTGCGCCCGTTGTTTCCCCCGACCTTTGATGAAGTGAAAGAGCGGCAATTTTGGTTTTTGACACAGTTATTTGGCGGCCCCCGGCTCTACACAGAGCGCCGCGGTCAGCCGATGCTTCGCGCTCGCCACCTGCCATTTCCGATCACGACGCGCCATGCACAGGCATGGTTGCGCTGTATGGCAAGCGCAATGGCAGATGCAGACATTCCTACACCGGCACGCGAGGCCATGTTACAACGGTTGACAGCAACAGCCTATCACATGGTCAATACGGAACTGGAGGAGGAACACAAGGGCATATGAAAGATGAAACACCTGTTGGCACATTAGGTGAACGGCTTGCACAATTGCGCAAACAGCGTGGATTGACTCAAGCCAAGCTCGCGGAACGGGCCAACATTTCGACGAGCGCTATCGCAATGTACGAAACGAATCGGCGACAACCGGACGATGCTACATTAGCCGAGTTGGCGGCGGCGTTGGAAGCCCCGATTGCGATGCTCAGGCCTGACGCTCCCATCGACCAACCAACCGCTAATTCCTTGGGCCAAGCCGCACCAAATGGACCTGTCACAAATACAAGTCCATTTAACGCGCACAGCCAGCCAAGTCAAACGGACACCGCTGCTGACGGGCTGGGCGTCACACAGCTCGCTCTAACCCGTGAAGAGGCTAGACTCATCCTTTTTGTGCGCATGCACCCCGACGCCATGCCTTTTTTGCAGACACTTGTAACGGCCGATGCCGAGAAGCGCAAGCAATTGGAAAAAACCTGGCGGCTGATTCAAGCATTTCAAGCTTGAACCAGCCGCCACAAGTTCACGATTTCTGCCTTATGGACGGCAACGTCAGCCCACAGACACGCGGTATGGGATCGGATCGCGTGCACCAGCCTCGGCGAAACCTTTTAAGCGCAGCCGACAGCTGTCGCACTCACCGCAGGCCTCCTCGCCGCCTTGATAACACGATGTGGTAAGCTCATACGGAACGTTTAGGGCTAAGCCATTGCGAATAATTTCGGCTTTCGACCAATGTAAGAGTGGCGTTTCGATTTGCATTGACCGCCCCTCCACGCCTGCCTTTGTGCCAATGCGCAGGACGTGCTGTACACCTTCGATGAACTCCGGCCGACAATCCGGATATCCACTATAATCTAACGCGTTGACGCCAATGTAAATTGCCGTCGCCTCAATGACTTCCGCATAGGATGCCGCAATGGACAAAAACAAAAGATTGCGTCCAGGTACATACGTCACAGGAATATCGCGCGAAACGCCAGACGTCGGCACATCGATAGCATCATCGGTCAATGCACTGCCGCCGATTTGCCGCAAAAAGTCGAGCGACACGATGCGATGATCGCGAACTCCATAATGGGCCGCGACCTTTTTCGCACACTCAAGTTCTATCCGATGGCGCTGCCCGTAGTCAAACGTGATGGGAAACAATTCATACCCAGCGTGCTGGGCAATCCCCATGCAGGTGGTGCTGTCAAGCCCGCCACTCAAAATGACAACTGCCTTCGCCACTCCTATACGCCCCATTTCCAGTTCATTCTATAGGCTTGGTTCTATAGGCTTGTCCGACTGTCCGTTCTTATGTAAGGCGGTCGACCGTCAACAGACCGCCGAAGGCGCATCGGCAAACGTGAAGCCCGTCTCCAGAAAATCGACTGTGACGCCTTCAAGCAAATGCAAACACACCTCATCGATCACCACGGTGACGCACTCGTCGGACTCTGCCAACGACGGCTCGATAGCCGCTTGTGAGATTGGCACGATGCGATCCAGGCCGGTCATCACGTCGTCGACCGTCAATTGAAACCTTGGCCCCCCGCACTGATAGGCACGGGCGATGCGAATGAATTCACCCGAAAATAATTCCTCGCGCTGAAACCGTGCAATTTCCTGGCATGCTCTACTGGTGAAGATCGGCATGAGGTGTCTCTCCTCTCCCCATCCATTGTAGCGTCTCGGCGAAGACGCGTCACGATGCATATCCAACCATCGAGATGCCGACACTGGACATTTGAGCAAAGAAATTTACAATAAGCGATGTCAGTCAGTATACTATACGTCAATGCAGAAAACTGCTACCGCCCATGATGAGGCCCAGTAGCGGCGACACGAGCGTGCTCAAGCGAATCGGGAGATGGTGTGAGCCCGTGCACGACTGCGCCGCGAATATCCCCTCTAAGGCATCTGCTGAACCCGCCAAGGCGCCAGGCCGGGCCTAGTAGGCAGCATCGGCTCCCTCCCGTTATCGAGGGCCGAATGTTGATCCTCGTCGTGCGCATATGCGTCGCGATTGCGGACACATTCGACGGATGGAGCGGTCGGCTCGAATCATAAGGCCGAATCGCTAAGTTGGGTGGTACAGCGAGCAAACACTCGTCCCTTCGCGGACGAGTGTTTTTTGATGGACAACGAAGGAGTGGAAATGAACATGTCGATCCGCAAAGTCGATGCCAAAGAGCCGGCAAAGGCGCGCGAGGAACGCGTTCTGTCGTTTTGGCGCGATCGCGACGTTTTTCACGCAAGCGAGCAGATTCGCGAAGGGTGCCCGGAATGGGTGTTCTACGAAGGTCCGCCGACGGCAAACGGCCTGCCCCACCCTGGCCATGTGTTGACGCGCGTATTCAAGGATTTATATCCCCGTTATCGGACGATGAAGGGCTTCCACGTGATGCGCAAAGCGGGCTGGGACACGCACGGGCTGCCAGTGGAAATCGAGATCGAAAAGAAGTTCCACATTAGCGGCAAAAAGCAGATCCAGGAATTCGGAGTCGAGAAGTTTGTACAGGCATGCCGTGACAGTGTCTTTAAGTACGAGATGACCTGGCGCCAATTAACGGAACGCTTAGGCTATTGGACGGATCTCGATCACCCGTATATGACACTCACCGACGATTACATCGAATCCGTATGGCACTTGCTCAGGACGATCTTCGACAAAGGTCTGTTGGTGCAAGGTCACCGCGTGAGCCCGTACTGCCCGCACTGTGAAACGACGCTGTCGAGTCACGAGGTGGCACAAGGCTATGCGGATGTCAAAGACTTGTCCGTCACTGCCAAGTTCCGCGTCAAGGACGGCGATGTGGAAGGACGTCCGACATACCTGCTCGCGTGGACGACGACGCCGTGGACCTTGCCGAGTAACGTCGCGCTCGCTGTTCACGACGACTTGACGTACGTATTAATTCATAAGGCAGAACTCGGCGAAAACGTCTGGGTTGCAGAAGGCTTAGAGGAAAACTTCCTCGCCGAAGGCGACAATGTGATCGACAAAAAGGCAGGTCGCGACCTAGTTGGCACGGCCTATGAGCCGGTTTTCCCATACGTCGTTCAGGACGGCAAAAAGCACATCGTCATCGCCTCCGATCACGTCACGGACGACAGCGGCACGGGCATTGTCCACATGGCCCCGGCCCACGGTGAAGACGACTACAAAGCGTGTCAGCGCGCTGGGCTCATTTTTATCAACTTTGTCGACGAGACCGGTTGCTACACGTCTGACGTCGCGGATTACGTGGGCCGTTTCGTCAAAGACGAAGAACTGAACGTCGATCTCGTCAAGTCGCTGGCGCACCGCGGCCTACTCTATGAGAAACACAAACATGAGCACGCCTATCCGCACTGCTGGCGGTGTGACACGCCGCTTATCTACTACGCCATCGACTCCTGGTTCATTCGTACGACAGAGTTTAAGGACGACTTGATCCGCAACTCGCAATCGGTCAATTGGATTCCGCCGCACGTTCGCGACGGGCGCATGGGCAACTTCTTGGAAAACGTGATCGACTGGAACTTGTCGCGCAGCCGCTACTGGGGAACCCCCTTGCCGATTTGGCGCTGTGAGGCGTGCGCACGGCTCGAATGCATTGGCTCAAAGGCGGAACTCGCAGCAAAAGCGGGGCGTCTGCCACAGGAACTGCATAAGCCGTATATCGACGAGTTGACATGGCCTTGTTCGTGCGGAAACGGGACGATGATTCGCGTACCTGAGGTGATCGACGTCTGGTTTGACTCAGGCTCCATGCCGTTTGCTCAGTTGCACTACCCGTTCGAGAATCAGGCGCTGTTTCAAAAACTGTATCCCGCCGACTTTGTCTGCGAGGCCATCGACCAGACGCGCGGTTGGTTTTACAGCTTGCTCGCCATCTCGACGGCCGTCACGGGCAAGGCACCTTATAAGAATGTATTGGTGCTTGGCCATGTGCTCGACGAACACGGCAAAAAGATGTCGAAGTCGAAAGGCAACGTGATCGACCCGTTCGAGGCGTTCGACATGCATGGTGCGGACGCGCTGCGCTTCTATTTTGTCGCCAACACACAACCGTGGAATTCGCAGCTGTTTTACCACCGCGCAGTCGCGGAGAGCAAGGCGAAGTTTATCGATCTGCTGCAGAACATCCACCAATTCTACGCGCTGTATGCGGGTATCGACGAGTTTGATCCGCGTACGGCTAAGGAGATCCCTGTGGCAAAGCGGCCGCTTATGGATCGTTGGCTGCTGGCGCGTTTGCACCAGACCATTGCAACTGCCGATGCTGCATATGAGCGCTATGATGCGACAACGGCTGCTCGCGCCTTGCAAGCGTTCGTCGATGAGCTTTCAACCTGGTACGTGCGACGCAACCGGGATCGTTTTTGGGCGCCAGGCATGGATGACGACAAGGTATCGGCCTATCTGACGCTGTACGAGGCACTGGCGACAACGGCGATGCTGGCGGCACCTGTGACGCCGTTCTTGGCAGAGGACATCTACCAAAATATCGTTCGGTTGAACGGCGTGCGCACGGACGTTCCCGAGAGCGTGCACCTTTGCGACTTCCCGATCCCCGACCTCACGCTTGTTGACGAAGCGCTGATTCGCGAAATGGCAACGGTTTTGCGTGTCGTCGAAACCGGGCGTCATCTGCGCAATGAAAGCAAGTTGAAGACGCGCCAACCGCTGTCTGCGATATATGTGCCGAATGCCGAACGAGCGGTGCTCGGCAAGTTCACGGAGATTCTCAAGGACGAGCTGAACGTCAAAGAGATACGATTTGTGGATCTGGATGAAATCGCGAAGCCTGAATTGTATCTGCACCTAGCCGCGGTCGGCAAAAGTTTTGGCAAGAAGACGCAACAACTAAATCAGGCTGCGAAGACGGCGACGGCGGAACAAATCGAGGCGTTCCGCAAACACGGTGCCGTCGAGCTCGAGGGCGAGACATTGACGACAGAACACGGAGAAATTCGCTATCAGGCGAATTTTGAGGGGCTGGTCAGCGTCGACAACCGCGGTTTTGTGGGTCTTGTCACGGAACTGACGCCAGAACTTATAGAAGAAGGATTTGTCCGCGAGATCATCTCGAAAATGCAGATGATGCGCAAAGAGGTGGACTATGGCGTGACGCACAAAGTGCGCTTTTTCGCCGACGGGGATGCGGATTTACTCGGCGTGATCGATCGCAACCGCACGCGCATCGAGTCGACGGTACTCATCCGCGAATGGGCAAAGACTCCGCTTGCAGATGCCGATCTCGAGAAGGAATGGGATGTCAACGGCAAGAAGCTGACGCTTGCCGTGGGGCGCTGACGGGGCACTAGGCCGTGCCCCGGGGGTCCTGATAGGTGGCCACTAACCGGAGTTTTTGGGCGTGTGTCAACCGCTTGATGGCCCTTTCGCGCCGCAAAGCCGCACCTTGGTCGGCATAGGATTCCACGTATAGCAAACGAACTGGGCCGCGCCCGCGCGTGTACTTCGCGCCGCGGCCCTCGTTGTGCATCGCAATCCGCCGCAAAACGTCCCTTGCGTAACCGGTATAAAGCGTTCCATCGCTGCATTCGACAATATAGACGAAGTGTCCTGGTACACGACCGTGCTCCCCTGTAGGGAGACGTACATCTTGGCTCATGCGTCGAGAAACGATTCGACATCGCGAAGGACGTCGCTGGCGGCTTGCAGCGTAAAGCCATGTCCGGCACCGGAATATTCGCAGAGGGTCGAGTTCGGGAGCCTACGATGAAGCGTACGTCCGTTCTCAACAGGGATCAAGATATCATCCGTGCCGTGCAGGACGAGCGTTTCGTGCGTGATCGATGGCAGCCTACTGTAGGTCCCAGGCCACGTCTTTATGGCATGCAGTTGCCGGAGGTAGTTGTCCCGCGGCATCGGGTGGCGCATGAGCGCGCGGAAGCTGTTTTCAAGCAACGGCAGATTGGCGGCGATAAACGCATCCGGAAAGAGGAGTCGAAGGTGGTTTTGCATCTGCCCTTGCGCAGCGCCGGCCTGTTCAACCAGCATGCTGGCGGCCTCCGCCGTCGGAGGCGTCTGCTCCTTTCCCCCGCATGTCGTGCAGCCAAGAATCAACTTGCGCACGTGACCCGGGTGGTTAAGAGCAACCTCCTGTGCAATCATGCCGCCCATCGACACGCCAAACACGTCGGCAACCGCGATATCCAAGTGTCGCATAAGGCCGACGACGTCCCCTGCCATCTCGGCCAGCGTAAAGTGCTCGTCCCCGCGCAATGCCGTCCTGGCCGCGCCGCGATTGTCGAAGGCGATGACTTGACGCTTGGCAGCAAGGCGACGGACAAATCCATCGCCCCACCAGTCGGCGTTTCCACCTAGACCCATGATTAAAATAAGTGGTTGCCCTTCTCCATGCACTTCGTAGTACAGGTCAACAGCACCCAAGTCAGCTCGTGGCACCCTCGATTCCTCCCATCGAACCATCCAAATATAAAAAAAGAGGCACACCTACAAGCAGGTGGCCCAAATCAGGGGTAAAGGGTTGATACAAATGTAACATAACGCCGGAGATTTTTCCATGGCTTACGCCATGGTCCCACCGCTTCCATCGCTCATGAACCCTCATCGACGGTTCTGTCAGTGCGTAGACTGCTCCGCTTTACACATGTCGTGGCATTGACTCTCCAAACTACAGCAGAGTGAGCAGATAGGCGCCTTGTGAAATGGGCAGTACAACATGTCAACCTTTTCATATTCAAACTCACATGATGCACAAATAATCTCGTTGGGTAGCTCAGAATGTTTGTGGATCTCGTGATGCCGATCTGATTTTTCAAATGCGTTCTCCCGTGCAATATAATATTTTCCACGTGTCACGAGGGCAATCACAGGTGCCAAAACAAACGCTAGTGCGATCGACAGGAATGGCGAGTAGGCCTGCAATACTGCTCCAAAAGCCCCAAAGAACGCTGCGATGGAAACGCCCGCCGCGATAATCATAGAACCAAAGCCAACAGGATTAAAGTTATACAAGTGCCCCCGCTTAAATTCAATATACGAAGGACTGATTTTTAGCAGACCTTTATTGATCACGAGATCCGAGACCACCGCACCAATCCACGCAACGGCGAGATTGGAATAAAATCCGAGCACCGTATTTAAAAATCCGAATACGCCCGCCTCCATCAGCCCGAGCGCAATCCCGACGTTCAGAAAAAGCCAGACAATGCGGCCAGGGTGTGAATGGAATATCCGCGAAAAGAAGTTGGACCATGACAGAGATCCGGAATACGCATTTGTCACATTAATTTTGATCTGCGAGAGCAGAACGAAAAACGTCGCCAGCGCCAGAGCCGCATATCCGCTGCCAATCACGGTATGGAAGGCCTGCGTGTACATCTTAATAGGTTCGTCAGCCGCCTTGCTTCCCATCGCTGGAGCAATCCACGAGGCCAACAAAGAGCCACCAAGTTGTTTAATGGCTCCAAGTATCACCCAGCCTGGGCCAGCAAACATCACCGCCAACCACCATTTGCTGCGGTTCTGAGTGCTGAGGTTAGGCATGAAGCGCAGATAATCCACCTGCTCGCCAATTTGCGCAATCAGCGAGAGCGTAACGCCTGCCGCAAGTCCAAACTCCAACGAGCTAAAATGACTGCCAGAAGCCGAGGCGCCTCCAAATTGCACCCAGTGTGAAAAAGCCGACGGGTCTTTGAACGCGATCGCGATGAACGGGCCTAGCATGAGCACCAGCCATACAGGCTGGGTGATGACCTGCAGTTTGGATAAGGCGGTCATGCCAAACATAACGAGCGGTATGACAATCAAGGAGCAGATTAAGTAGCCGATGGCCAAAGGAATGTGGAAGAATTCTTGCAAAGCCTGCGCCATCACCGAGCCTTCGAGTGAAAAGTAGATAAACGTGAAGGATGCATACACCAACGAGGTTAAGGTTGAACCGTAATAACCGAAACCAGCGCCGCGCGTCAGTAAGTCCATGTCGATATTGTACTTAGCTGAATAGTAGGCAATCGGAATGCCAGTTAGAAAAATGATTGCCGCAACGACGAGAATCGACGTGATGGCATTTGCGAAGCCATAGGTGAGCGCCACAGAACCACCGATGGCGAAGTCAGCCATATACGCAATCCCGCCAAGAGCCGAGTTCATAACTGTCCATTCGCTCCATCGACGAAATGACTTTGGTGCGTAACGGAGGGCATAGTCCTCTAGCACAGGATTTTGCACCCAGCGATTGAACGTACGCCTTGGCATCATATGCCCTCGTTCTGGCTGCGGTTGAGACATGAAAACCCCTCCTACACATCTGAATTATCTGCAAATTGAACCTAACATGTGAAAAGCGCCTTGACAAGGTATTATGTAATACAACTTAACATTAATAGTTCCCTTTTAGGGAATTTCTTAAATGTTAAGTAAATTACATTGACACAATTGAGCGGATGATTGAGATAATAGAGCTGCAACACCAAATTCCATAAGGGGGGTATGGTAGATTGTCGAACGTTCTATTTCGTGTTGATTTGACGAAACCTATGGAACAACAAGACATTCCTGGCCACAATCGATGGCATCCAGACATTCCTGCTGTGCTCAAGGTTCGCCCCGGCGAGGTCTTCCGCATTGAAATGAAAGACTGGACCGACGGCCAGATTCAGAACAACGACGATCCATCTGATATTCTCCATGTCGATCTTACCCGTGTGCATGTGTTGAGCGGACCCATCTACGTCGATGGCGCTGAGCCAGGTGATCTACTCGTCGTGGATCTATTGGACATGGGACCTCTTCCAGGAGCGGAATGGGGATTTAACGGGATCTTTGCGCGTGAAAATGGAGGCGGCTTCCTCGTCGACTACTTTCCTGAAGCTGCGAAGTCCATTTGGGATTTCCAAGGGATTTATGCGGTCAGCAGACATGTTCCTGGTGTGCGCATTCCTTCCCTGATCCACCCAGGATTAATCGGTGTAGCCCCATCCGCTGAACTCCTCGATCGATGGAACGCGCGCGAACGAGCACTCGTGGCTACTGACCCACATCGCATTCCATCCCTCGCCAACTTGCCTGATCCGAAAAGTGCCGTGCTCGGCACGCTACGTGGCTACGAGTTTGATCGCATAGCCAAGGAGGCAGCTCGAACCGTCCCCCCTCGCGAAAACGGTGGAAACTGCGATATTAAAAATTTGTCCAAGGGCAGTCGCATTTACTTTCCTGTATTTGTAAAAGGAGCTAAACTCTCCGTTGGCGATCTCCATTTCTGCCAAGGCGACGGCGAGATCACATTTTGCGGTGCCATCGAAATGAGCGGTTGGATCGAAATGAGCGTCGATTTGATCAAGGGTGGCATGGCCAAGTACGGGATCGTGCATAATCCGGTTTTTGAGACAGGTCCTATGGAACCTAGGTTTTCGGAGTATTTAGTGTTCGAAGGGGTATCCGTTGAGGAAAAGACGGGTGAACAGCGCTATCTCGATGCTCATGTAGCATATCGGCGCGCCTGTTTGAACGCAATTGAATATCTACAACACTTTGGGTATACAGCAGAACAGGCGTACATGCTTCTTGGCGTGGCACCGGTCGAGGGACGCATCAGCGGCATCGTTGATGTTCCAAATGCCTGTTGTACGCTTGCCCTTCCCACAGCCATTTTCGATCGCGATATCCGTCCGAAAGGATGATTCGTCGTGCCAACCTACCGATTTGGGTGTAAAACATGTGGTGAATTTGAACGTGAGATGCCGATGCGCGAAGCAACCGTCGTCACCCGCTGCCCACACTGCGGAACAATGGCAGCACGCCTATACACCCCTCCGTACATCGGGTTCTGTAGCCACCAATCCCAACATGCTGTCGCGAGTTTGCAAAAAAATGGAGAACCAAACTACGCAGTACGCAAATTGAGCGTTTCTACAACGCAATCCACGCACCGACATACGGATACAGAGCGCCCTTGGCAAATCAGCCATACACATTGACCCGAAAATAGGAGGACAAAAACAATGCGACACGGAGACATTGTAAGCAGTCGTGACACGGTAGGGGTGGCTGTGGTCAACTACAAAATGCCTCGCTTACACACGCGTGATGAGGTTATGGATAATGCGCGAAAACTGTCCGACATGATTGCGGGACTCAAGCAGGGATACCCTGGATTGGATCTTGTGGTGTTTCCCGAATATAGCCTGCAAGGCATCATGTATAATGAACAAGAAATGTTTGAAACTGCAGCAAAAATCCCCGGCGAGGAAACGGATGTACTGTGCGAAGCGTGTCGAACTCATCGAGTTTGGGGTGTGTTTTCCATCACCGGTGAGCAACATGAATCCCATCCGCACAAATGGCCCTACAACACCGCGATTCTAGTGGACGATGGTGGCAAAATCGTGCAGAAATATCGAAAAATCATGCCTTGGACTCCTGTTGAGCCCTGGTATCCAGGTGATGCGACTTTCGTCTCAGAAGGTCCGAAAGGGTTGCATATTAGCCTCATTATCTGTGATGACGGCAATTACCCTGAAATTTGGCGCGATTGCGCCATGAAAGGTGCGGAACTCATTGTTCGTCCGCAAGGATACATGTACCCTGCGCAGGAACAGCAGGTGATGATGGCTAAGGCCATGGCGTGGGCAAACAACTGTTATGTAGCCGTCGCCAACGCCGCCGGTTACGATGGCGTGTATACGTACTTCGGCCACTCCTCCATCATCGGCTTCGACGGCCGAACACTTGGTGAATGTGGCACAGAGGAGTATGGTGTTCAATACGCAGAATTGTCGATATCACAAATTCGTGAGTTCCGTCGCACCGCGCAAGCTCAAAATCACCTGTTTAAGCTCCTCCACCGTGGATACACTGGCTACCTATTCTCTGGAGATGGCGATCACGGGGTCACCGCATGTCCGTTTGATTTCTACAAAACATGGGTAATGCAACCAGAAGTCGCACGGGCAAGAGCCGAAGAACTCACACGAAACACGTTAGATACAGACGACTGTCCTTATGAGCCACTCCAATCCAAATTCAAACGTGGTGTGCCAACAGGCTGAGGCATGTTGATGGTTGCTAGCCTCGCTAACGAGCGCGGCTAGCAACTCCCTCTCAACATTTCAAGCTTACGATTTTACATTGCGCGGACGAACCACACTCTCTGTCTCATACACGACCTTGCTATACGGCATCACCGATTGTGTGACCCACGCGTTGCTGCCGATCACGCTATGGTGACCAATGACCGTATCACCGCCGAGCACGGTCGAGTTCGCATACAACACCACATAGTCCTCCACGGTCGGATGACGCTTGATATGGCGAACCAATTCACCGCCCTCATCTTTCGGAAAGTACAGTGCGCCAAGCGTGACGCCTTGATAAATTTTAACGTGGTTCCCGACGACCGCCGTCTCCCCAACGACGATGCCTGTCGCGTGATCGATCATGATCCCGCGGCCGATGGTCGCACCTGGGTGCAAGTCGACACCGGTCGTGCGATGCCCGTATTCTGTCATCATGCGCGGGAGCAACGGCACGCCAAAGCGGTGTAGAAGATTGGCGGCACGGTAGATGAGCAGGGCAAGAATGCCCGGATATGTCAAAATGACCTCGTCGTGCCCAGACGCAGCCGGGTCACCATGAAGCGTTTCGACGACATCTTCGTAGACGAAATCCTGTAGAGTTGGAAGATGTTCGATAAACGCGTCCGCCTTGGCCCAAGCTGACTTGCGCGTTTCCTCGGTACCGCCGCTGCCCAAGCAAGATTGATACGATGCACGGTGAATCTGCTCCGCAAGCACTGAGCGCAACCGTTCAATTTTATCAGCAAGACGGCGATCCGCCTCGACTTCGAAATAATTTGGCAACAAGGATGACCTGGTTAAGAGGACGATTTCCCGGATGGCCTCCGGCTCTGGATGACAGGTACGCCCTTTAAACATACGGCAACTGTTTTGCAGCAAATGGCTAGCAATTTCCTGGGTGTTCATCCCGTTTCTCTTCTCCTCTCGCTCCCTTTGCCGATCCATCTCTTGCGAGTATACATCGCCGCGAGTTTGCAAAAAACTCTGTAATCCCGTGTGCAAAGTGGGTTTTACACATCCTCGAGCATCCCAGAATGGACGCCATTTTCCGTACGACCTTTTTACGATATGCTCCTATATGAAACACCTGTCAGCGATGAAGTGACAGGCCAGAGAGGAGTATAGACCGAATGGACGCCATCGAATCATATTTGTCCGCCAACCGATCGCGCCACTTGGACGAACTTGTCGAGTTGTTGTCGATTCCAAGTGTCAGCGCGCTAAGCGAACATAAGGAGGACGTGCGCCGCGCAGCCACCTGGATTCAGCAAAAACTGACGGATGCCGGCTTCGAGCACGCTACCCTCATGGAAACTGGGGGACATCCGGTCGTCTACGCCGACTGGTTGCACGCCGAAGATGCGCCAACCGTATTGGTGTACGGCCACTACGACGTTCAACCTGTCGATCCTGTTTCCCTGTGGAAGACGCCTCCGTTTACGCCAACCGTCCAAGGCAACCAAATCTACGCGCGCGGCGCAAGCGATGACAAGGGTCCTACGCTGATGCATATCCACGCTTTGGGTGCCTTGCTCGCCGTCTCGGGCAAGCTTCCCGTCAATATCAAGTTCTGCATCGAAGGCGAAGAGGAGATTGGCTCCGCTCATCTACACGCCTTTATGGAAAAAGAACGCGAACACTTTGCTGCAGATCTCATTCTCATTTCGGACACGACGATGATTTCGCCGACGCAACCAGCCGTCGTCTATGGTCTGCGCGGTCTAACCGCGTGTCAAATCGACGTCAAGACGGCGGCGAGCGACTTACACTCCGGTCTCTATGGCGGCGCCGTCCCCAATGCAATTCACGCCTTGGTGGAGGTCATCAATAGCCTCCACAACGAAGACGGATCCGTGGCAGTCGCAGGTTTTTACGACAATGTCGCCCCCCTCGCCCAGGAGGAGAAAGAACAGTATGCAAAGTTGGGCCATGACGACGAAGCGTATCGAGCATCGCTTGGTCTTACACAATTGCATGGCGAACCTGGGTACACGACCCTGGAGCGGCTTTGGGCGCGCCCAACCCTCGAAGTGAATGGCATATACGGCGGGTTCCAAGGGGAAGGCACGAAAACGGTGATTCCTTGTGAAGCGCACGCGAAGATCACATGCAGATTGGTGCCCAACCAAGATCCTCAAGAAATTCTCGACCTGATTGAGAACCATCTGGCAACGCATACGCCACCAGGGGCAAAGGTCACATTGGTTCGTCAGGATGGCGGCAAGCCGTATCTCGCGCCTTATGACCACCCAGCCATCCAGTTGGCTTCTGAGGCATATGCCCACGCCTACGGTACACCAGCCGTCTTCACGCGCATGGGCGGATCCATCCCGGTGGTCGAAACGTTCTCGAACGTGCTCCACATCCCGGTCGTGATGATGGGTTTCAGCCTTGGCGACGAAAACTTCCACGCGCCCAACGAGCATTTCTCCCTCGACAACTTTGACAAGGGATTGCGCACTTTGTGCTATTACTACACACATTTGTCCCAAGCGATGGGGCAAGCGTAATCCACCGCAGGATGAACAAAAGCCACCCGCACTCGGGTGGCTTTTGTCATATACGGATACAAGAACTTCAACGCTCAAACTGGCGATTGATTTCGTCTTCGACAAACTGGTTCAAAATGCGCAAGTGCGTGCCCTTCATACCAAGCGAGCGGCTTTCAATCGTTCCCGCGCTTTCCAGTTTGCGAATGCTATTGACGATGACGGATCTGGTCACGCCGTGCTCATCGGCAATCTGACTGCTGACGACAATACCGTCCGGCGAGTTGCGAACAGCGTCAAGCAGATATTTGGCAGCCTGCAATTCGGAAAAGCTGAGCGATTCTACGGCCAAGTGCGCCAACGCCCGTTGCCGCCCCTCTTCTTCCTTCTGTTGCTGGCGCGAGTGGACAATCTCGAGTGCGACGATGGTGGCACTGTACTCAGCCAAGATGACGTCGTTCTCGTCAAATGGCTGTTCCGATCTCGCAAAGACAAGCGTACCTTGACGCTCACGGGCGCCGATCACCGGCGTGATGGCGATATATTTGCTGCGGAATGACTCGTTCTCTTCTGGTGAAAACACGTAAAAAGGTTGCTTCTGCGCATCAGATAAGTTGGCAACAGACTGTTCGATGCGCAACAAGTGTTTGTTAAAATCGCCGGGGAAGCGCTGATCTTTGGTCATAATATTCAGCCACTCCTCGGTCAATGCGTGTTCCGCGACACCGTACCCGAGGATTTTCCCTTTACGCCCGACAATATACACGTTGCTGTGCATGACTTTACTCAAAAATTCTGCAACTTCATGAAATTCTACCTGTTCGTGCGAGCGATGGAGCAGTTGCCCCAATTCTTGAACTTGTTCTAACAGCTTCACAGCTATCGTCACCTTTTTCCTTCGTAAAAAATCGATGCGTCTTTGTGCAATCATCGAATGCCTTGACAATCGATGAATTGTTTCTGTTGTTTAAATTATCGGCATAACACAGACAATTCATCCGCACCATATGAGATTACAAAGAACGTGTGAGAATGTCAAATGAACAAACTGCGACATTGGACATTCCGCAATGGAACGCTCTGCCGCAGCCCTATGTCAACCAGATGCCTTCAGTCCTCTGTCTGATTTTCCGCGAGTCGCTCAAGGATCAACCGATAACCATCGGCCCCGTAATGCAGGCAACGCTTAACACGGCTGATGGTCGCCGTACTCGCCCCGGTCTGCTCTTCGATAGCGTGATACGTTGCACCATTGCGCAACATACGCGCGACAGCCAGGCGCTGAGCCAACGACTGTATTTCTCCAACCGTACACAGATCCTCAAAAAATTGAAAACACTCCTGTTCGTTTTGCAAGGCCAGAATGGCCTGAAACAATTGGCGAACGTCGTGCGTATCCAGCCTCTCGAGCGCCATTGCCATTCATCCTTTACCACTTTGACGTACGAAAGTAGTGTACCAGACAACCGCTCAAGATGCCATGCAACCGCTAGCGATGTAACGAGCGAATGACCTGCTTGATATGCGCAATTTCATCGAGGCGCGCCTGTCGTTCTTCCTCACCGCCGGGAAGCGACTCTGGGGACTGCTCCTGCAAATGGTGCTTGCGGTGCTCAAGTGCACGTTCGACGTGCCGTATGGCATCCAGATACCCGCGTTGCTCTTCCGTCTCCACGTCATCGCCTCCCACAGAATAGGAGCTTGTTCTCACCGCACTACCTTACACCCAGTACCTAGGCACCTGCAACCGAAGTTCTTGAGCGCGATCGCGCCAATATGCGGCGGCTGTGTGCCGCCCGCGCGTCGCAGCCAAGTCTGCCTCGATGACGGCAAGCACCACAAGCAAACGAATATCACCGCGCCCTAACATGCCCTTTGGGAGATAATTCCGCGCCGTGACGACAAGGCTGTGCAATTCCGCCAAGCTGCCTACGGCGGGCGGTTGCGTGAACGAATAGGCAACCTCTGGTGCGACTGTGAAAAACCACGTCTGATAACAAAGGGCATCCACAAGAAGCGCATCGTCGGTCAGGTTTGCCAGTAAACGACCTACACCATGCGCATCCTGATGCACAAAGGCTCGCCAAAGAGCGACTTTCTGAGAAAGCCGCTCTCTATGAAGTGAACACAGTTGCGTGAGCCCTTCTACATCTTGCACACCTACGCGTAAACAAATTTGTTCGATCTCGCTATCGCTGGGCATGAGCACCCCCTGCTCGAACAACGAGTACACGGTTTGTGAACAGATGCCTGAACAAGCCTGCAGTTGTGTCAGCCCCTGACTGCGCCTCGCCCCGGCAATGACCTCCCAAGGCTGATTTACCATGGGCGTTCCGGCGCGTCGCCCCATAGTTCGCTCAACTGAACCCCGAGCGCCTCGGCAATCTGCCCCAGTTTCACAACATTGCTTCCCCGAACTCCCGATTCAATGGCATAAATGTAACTGACACTGACGCCAGCCTTCTCAGCCAACTCGCGGACTGACATGCCGCGCAATTTGCGATAGTATCTTAACCGCTGAGCAAGTTCACCCAACCGAACCACTCCATGACAGTTCTACGATTGAGAAAATCATATCAAACCAACCCTCATTTCGGTAGGTTGATTTTTCAATCGTAGAATGCCATGACGTGGCTATAAGGCCAACTGGAAGGGATCATGATGCCAAATCAACCAGATAGCCCCGAAACGTCATTTCGTGTAGACGACTGGGAATCGCTTTGGCACCTCTATAACGCGTACTCGACAGAGTCAAACTGGCCTCTCGATCTGCGAAGTCAAAAGGCGTTTGCGCAAATGATCGAGGCTTGGTCGTTGTCTGCATGGCTGAGGGATGGCCAAGTCGAAATCGCCATCGCACAGCCAAGCGCACGCCCTATCGGCTTTGCATCGCTCACGACGGCATTTGGAGAACATCCAGATCTTGGACGCGCCATGGAAATTGGTACGTATCTGGCGCCAGCCGCCCGTGGCTCCGGTCTCAATCAGAAGCTGAAACTGCGCGCCCTCCATGCAGCCAAAGAGATCTATGGCGCGGACTGGCTTGTCGCATCCATCCCGCTCGCCAACGAACGCGCTAGGCGTGCATACGCAAAGCTCCCAATCGCGTTCTTTGCGTATCAAGGAGAACGTCCGAGTCCTTGGTACCCGTACTGGCGGCGCCGCCAATTTGCCGCAGGCACTCCCGTCATGCTGTATATCACACCATTGCACGATTGATTATACATTTGTGGATTGATTCTGCGTCTCATTCATTCTACATTTGTAGACAGATCACCAGGAAGGGAGCTGCGCCATGCAAATAGGACGGCGTTTGCGCCAACTGCGGGAAGAACGCGGACTCACGTTGGCCGAGGTAGCCGACGCGGCCGGGATTTCCATCAGTCATCTGAGCGCCATCGAAAACGGAACCCGTCCCAATCCGTCGTTTCTGGTCGTGGCGAAACTAGCTCGGACATACGGCGTGCCTATCGACTCGTTTCTCGATCCGGATGTCTTCCCCAGTCATCACGATGTTGAAGATGCGGGCGCGAGCCTCGACGTTTCCTATGCGGAAATGGCCAAGCGTCTCGCCGAAGCGGACGCATTGGCCAATCCTGCAGCACTTCTCGAAGTCCTGGCGGCCTATCTGCGCGAGCGGGAACAACAATATCACTCGCATGCGAGTGAAGATGGCGGCAAATCCGCATCCGGAGAGGACGGTCAACGACCAGACCGATAGCCCTTTGGGCTCGCTATCGTCAAACGCATGCGTCGGCCCAAGCGCTGCCAGCCATCGCTGAACGAACGACGAATGTGCATGCTCTGCGCCCGCAACCCTTCATGGACGAGCGCATACGACCCATCATGCGTGGTCGCCAGATCAATAGCCGCACTAAAGAGCAGCGTGTCAAAATAGCGAACGCCCGCGTCGGCTAAGCGAACAATTGTCAATTGCCCTTCTTGTTCCTGTTTTGCGACGAGCATCGGTGTAAACCACGCCATCGCTCGCCCGACTCGGCTGTTCTGCAAAGCGAAGAAGACGGCCGGTGTTGCATCGCTGATGACCTCAGCCTCTGGCACGGGTCGCCCGCCCGCAGTGAACGATCCGAACCAATATCGCTGATCGTTCACAATCACGTACTTGTGTGCCTGCGGGATGGGCAATAACATCGGCGTCACGCGGATCCTGCATGTTTCTGCTGTCGCCGTGCCGACGAGACTGGGTAACGCCAACCGCAACCGGCGCAGGAGAAATTGGTGCAGCAGAACGCGCCAGCACGTGTATACGAGCGCGATCGCATCAAGAGCGAAGACGAAGCTCTGCAAAGGCACTCCCTGTCGATACAGCACGATACCGATGAGCGCGAGCACGACAAAGATGGGCTCACCGACAAAGAGGCTATCGCCGCGAAAGCGCCGGCCAGTCAATGGCCATAGAGCTTTGGTGCCGTACGTTGTCAACATATCTGAGCCGATGTGCGTGAGCACCCCAAGAAACGCAAGGGTAACCAAGAGGAGCGCGTGTCCCCCTGCCCAGAAACTTAAGGCACCACCAATAATCAAGCTGTAGGCAAACCAAAATGGCACACTATGTGACACTTGTCGGTGTTGATACAGATAAGTAACTGGATCGCCAAATATGCGCGCGACGATATCGACGTCTGGGGCTTCCGCACCGATCACCGCAGCGGCGCATGCTGCCCAACCGACGGCACCGCCAATTGGGTGCCCTGTCGCGGCGACGTAGGTGCCATACACGCCAAGCCCGAGACAAGCGTGTGTCAAGTTGTCCACAAGCGCTACCCCCGATCCGTTCTGATTCAAAGTATGCTGTAATTGACGACGATTGTTGCATTCCGTAAGATGGCAAGCAGGAACCTGCGTAGGAGGGCCGTCATGGCAAAGGAAAACAAATCATTTGTGAAGGAAATCACCCCTCAATCCGAGGACTTTTCTCGCTGGTATTTAGACGTCATTCAAAAGGCTGACTGGATGGACTATGCGCCAGTGCGTGGTTGCATCGTCTTTAAACCGGACGCCTATGAAATATGGGAGCGATGCCAACAGGAGTTGGATCGCGAATTTAAACGCACAGGCCACCGCAATGCCTACTTCCCGCTCTTTATTCCGGAAAGCTTTTTCGAAAAGGAAAAAGAGCACGTGGAAGGCTTTAACCCAGAGTTGCCTTGGGTGACAGAGGCAGGCGGCGATATCCTGGAAGAGCGCCTTGCGGTGCGCCCGACGTCCGAAACGATGTTTGGCCATATGTATGCTCAGTGGATTCAATCGTATCGCGATTTGCCTGTACTCTTAAACCAATGGGCCAATGTGGTGCGCTGGGAAAAGCGTACACTGCCGTTTTTGCGGACAAGCGAGTTTCTCTGGCAAGAAGGTCATACAGCCCACGCCACCGAGGACGAGGCGCGTGCGGAAACCATGCAGATGCTCGAAATCTACGCCAACTTCGTCGAGTCGTTTCTCGCGATTCCCGTCATTCGCGGACAAAAGACGCCAAGTGAAAAGTTTGCCGGAGCGGTCGACACCTACTCGCTCGAATCCTTGATGAAGGACGGCAAAGCCCTACAGACGGCAACTTCACACTATCTTGGGCAAAATTTCGCCAAGGGGTTTGACATTCAGTACCTGGATAAAGACAACCAACGCAAGTACGTGTACACGACTTCATGGGGTATCACAACACGTCTACTCGGCGCCATTGTCATGGTACACGGCGACGACAGAGGCTTGGTCATCCCGCCGAAGGTCGCGCCGACGCAAGTCGTCGTAATTCCCATTGGCCCAGCCAAGACGCGTGAAACCGTCGTTCCTGCCGCCGAACAAATTGTCGCATCGCTACAAAGTGCCGGTGTCCGTGTAAACATTGACGCTCGCGAAGACGTCAGTCCAGGCTGGAAGTTTAATGAATATGAAATGCGCGGTATTCCCATCCGCATCGAGATTGGCCCGCGCGATTTGGAAAACGGCCAAGCCGTTCTCGTTCGTCGGGATACGGGAGAGAAGTTGCCTGTACCCTTGACGCAAGTGGACGAAACCGTGAATGAGCTATTGGCGACAATTCAGGCCGATATGTTCCAAGCTGCAAAAAATCGGATGCACGAGCATTCCTACGTCGCCGACGATCTCGCGGCGTTGGTCAACTACATCCAAAACGAACGCGGCCTGGTGCTTGCCGGCTGGTGTGGCGACGACGCCTGTGAGCGCGCCGTCAAAGATGCTTGCTCGGCCACAAGCCGAAACATACCGTTCGATCCGCCAGCGCAACCAAAGCACTGTGTCACCTGTGGCAAGCCGGCGCAATACGCAGTTTGGTTCGCCAAAGCGTACTGATCTGGCAGTAAAGTCGCGCATGCAAAACAGGCCATTTCGCATGATGCGAAATGGCCTGTTTTCTGTGCAGTGTTGCAGCTTAATGATGTTTGCGCTGGTGTGCCGCTTCGTCCTTGATTTCCTCGCGAAACCCTGCGATAGCCTCGCGACGCCGTTCATTCTTACGTTCGAGCGCCGACACATCCTGCGGATTCATGTCATCCCCATGAGCAGCCAAAAATGTCTCTGCCTCACGAATGTTTTCCATCGTGTGATTGAGAGCTTGCTGCAAATGTTCGACGTTGTCCGCGCGATTATCCGGTTTCGCCATCGCGTTCATCCCTCCATCCAGGTGATGTTCACCGCTAGGATGTTACGCGTTCGTCCATTCTATGATTTCGATTTATTGGCGATACATCCGCTCATCGCCGCCGTTTATCCGAATGGCTGGGACGCTCAGGTTTTGCGTCTTGTTTCGAAAACGCCGCCATAGCGGCCAACAACAGGCAGACGAAGCCCACGACATAGCCCACGATAGAAATACCCGAATCGATATGGTTGACCGCAACGCTAAAAATGACAATGACGGCGCCTAAGCCGCCTAAGGCATAAAGCCAACGCCTTGCCTTTTGGATATTCGGCTCGCGTTCCACGCTGACGCCTCCTCATATACCGATGCTTCCTTAGTGACTTTCCGCCAGCCAACGATACGCGATGTACTCGCCGTTGTCAAAGCGCACTGCCAGTCGTTCTGCGTGCATCCACTCGACGTCGTAGCCACTCCCCACCTGCCGCATCTCGGCAAGCACCTCAGTGCGCGGACGCATTTCCCACGTAAGCGCCGCATCATTCACGCCAGAATCGCGAACGCGAAACTGCCACCACGCGTTCTCATGCCAAAACCACGAGATCCGCCAACGATCCGCACGCCAATAATAGGAACTGGCCAACATGGCGTCGGGATAGGTAAGCAGCAAAAGGTGCATGCGCGATCGGGCCTTAGCTGGATCGCGCAGAATTAGCTCCAGCCAGTCGTGCCTTTGCGTGGCAGAGAGATGGGACTTAAACGCGTCAAAAGCGTGAAACAACGCATTTCTCACCCCTGCGAGCGCGATGGGTTCTACCACCTCGACCCGCAACAACTCGACGAGCCATTTTCGTAAAGCAATCTCCCGATCCGCCGCTTGTTCCAGCCCCTGTGCAAAGTGTTCGGGCCACACATGCGAACGCTCATACAACGGCAGGCGCACGTCGTGGTACAGCATCTCACACGCCTTGCGAAGCATCGCATTGCGTTCCTCGTCGTCCTCGTCGCGCATGCCATCGCCTCCGTCCCGGCTCGTCCTGTACCGATTCATCACTACGGCAAGATAACGTCGCGGCCACCGCTTTGCGTCGCCAACGCCAAGGGCACGTCCTCGAGGGCGAGTCTGCGTCCGAGTAGGGCCGGCGGGTCGATCCGCCCGTCTGCCGCCAGCTTGACGACCTCTACGACGTCGCTGCGTTGCGAACCGTAACTGCCGATACAGCGCACGCCGCGCCGCACCAGTCGCGCCATGGGTACCGCCACATCGCCTGCCGGCATTCCTACGATCACGACGGTGCCACCCGGGCGCAACGCGTCTAGGGCAAAGCCAAGCGATTGTCCATCCCCAACCGTATCGAGCACGAGATCGACCCCACCTGCACCGGCGAAGCGACGAATCGCCCGCGCAGCACCTCGAGCATCGGTTAACGCGACGGCAACCTCAGCTCCTGCTGACTGCGCCACATCGAGTCCGGCCGCGCGGCGGCTTGCACTCGCCACGCGAGCGACCGCGCCAGCCTTAAGCAACTGAATGGCCGCCAGGCCCAATCCCCCGGTGCCGATGACCAAGGCCGTCGCCGCCTTGTCCGCGTGCGCGGCAACGAGCGCTCGCTGCGGCGTCGCATAAGCGTCGACCAGAATGGCTGCTGCCGCCGGATCGAGATGGGCGGGACGGCGAACGAGTTGGTCGGCGGGTACAGCGACATATTCAGCAAATCCACCCTGTCGCGTGAACCCGATACAGCCCTGTTGTGAGCAGAGATGCGATTCGCCCCGACGACATACCGCACAAGTCCCACACGGACAAAACGGGTGCACGAGTACCGCATCCCCAACGTCCCACCCGTCCACGGCATCGCCCACTGCCACAATGGTACCTGCAATTTCATGCCCTAACACAAGGGGAAACTGCGTGCCAAAGGGCGGCGTCTCACCGCGGACAATCTGCCGATCGCTCCCACACACGCCACAGGCGTCTACCTGCAACAACACTTCGTTTGCGGCCGCCTCCGGCACAGGCAAATCCACGAGATCCGTGCCGCGATCCGGCGCGTATTGCAACGCCCGCATCTTATTCCGCCCGCTTTGCTTCGCGCTCGCGACGGCGTGCATTGGTCAAAAGCGCTTCGGCAATCGTCATCTTCTGCATTTCGATGGTACCTTCCTCAAACCAGAGCGAACGCGCGTCGCGATACAGCCGTTCTACCGGGCTGGTCACCGCGTAGCCAATCCCACCAAACAGGCTGAGCGCGCCGTCCGTGACATCGCCGACCATGCGAATCGCATTTGCCTTGGCAATCGAGGCTTCCAGCGCGATGTCCTGGCCGAGATCGTACTTATAAGCGACGTCAAGGCACAACAGGCGCGCCGCCTGGATGGCAATCTGCATTTCTGCCAGGCGCATCTGCACGGCCTGACGGCTTGCCAGGGCCTTGCCGAACGTCGTGCGCTGGCGCACGAACTCGAGCGTCCTATCCAGCGATTCTTGGGCAAGGCCGACCGCACTTTGCGCAATGCAACCTCGGCTCTGATCCAGAAACCCGCGCACAGCCACGCCAAATCCTTCGCCGATCTCGCCGAGGATTTCATCCTCGCTGACCTCGCAGTTGTCAAACTCGATGATGGCATGTGAACATCCTTTGTCGCCCATCATGTGCGGCATCGGGATCAATTTCATCCCTTTACGACCTTGCGGCACGAGGAATGCAGTCAACCCGCCGCGGCCTGCACCGCCTTCCATCTTCGCGATTACGGCAAGAACGGCGGCTTCCTCCGCAAACGTGATCAGGTGTTTGCGGCCGTTGAGAACGTACTTGCCATTCTCATAGGTCGCTGTCGTACGCAGATCGATCCCGGTGCCATTGTCCGGCTCTGTCAACGCGAAGGCGACGAGTGCGCCTTCGTCGACCAACTTTTTCAGCCAGTACTCCTGCTGTTCGCGCGTACCTTGTCCGACGGTGCGCCAGATGCTGTTGTACGCATGAAACACCATGCGGATGGAACCATGACAATGAGCTATTTCTTCGAGAATCGGAAAATACAGGCCGAGCGGCAAACCTTCACCGCCGACCCAGGTGGGCTGTGTCAACTTGTGAAAGCCCAGTTCGCGCATCCGCGCCCACAGCTCGGTAGGTATCTTTTCGTCGCGTTCGATCTGCGCGCCCCACTCCGCCGCCTCCTCTTGGCGGAACTGGATGACGCGATTGCGAATTTCGTTCGCCCGCTGCACAAGTGCTTCGTCATACTGCGGCAACTGCGGGCAAATCGCGTCGCGCATGGACGGGTTGAGAATGTTCATGACAAATCCTCCTAGCGGCCGTTTGCCTGACCTTCCGCTTCAAGGCGGAAGCGTTCACGCAAATCTTTCTTTTTGATTTTTCCGGAATGCGTCTGCGGGAACTCCTTCATCAGTTCGAGGCGATCTGGGAACTGGAATTTTGCCAACCCCTGTTCCGCCAGAAATTCCCGTAGTTCTTTTAGGGATAACGCCTCGTGCCCTTCGCGCAAAATCACACAGGCAACCGTGTGCTGCCCCAAGGTTGCATCTGGCGCCCCGACCACGGCGACATTTTCCACCGACGGATGCTTGGAAATGGCATCTTCGACGGTCTTCGGATCGATTTTCGTACCGCCTCGGTTAATAATGTCGTCAGCGCGGGCGATAAACACATAACGCCCATTTTCATCCTGTCGCAAGACGTCCCCTGAATGGAACCAGCCGTCGGCGTCCCATTGCTTGTGCGCCGCCGTCGGGTTTTGGTAATAGCCCGCACTAAAGTTCGGCCCACGCGACCACATCTCACCCGGTTCACCCGGTTTGACGTCGTGGCCATCCTCGTCGACGAGACGAACCTCTGTACCTGGAATGGCGAAGCCGACGGTCGACGACAAAGCCTCAAGCGGATCGTCAGGGCGCGTGGCAGTTGCCAAGAAGCCTTCTGACCAGCCAAACATACAACCGACCTTGATGCCACTATCGGCCTGTAATTGCGAAAGCACGGCACTTGGTACAGGCGCCCCTGCGTAGATGAACAGCTTGACACTTGCTGTATCCGTCGTTTTTAGGTTCGGTGCGTTTGCGACGTGAATCACATGCGGTGGCGCACCCACTAAATAAGTCGGGCGATATTCCTCTATCCACTTCAGGACGCGTGCCGCGGAGAACCGCTCGAGCAACATGATTCGGCCACCCTTGGCGACAGTCATCATGACGCCCGCAAGCATGCCGGTCTGGTGACAAATGGGTGCCAGACAGAGCACCCCTTCCCCGGGATCGTAGCCGAAATTCTTTGCGTAGGCACGCGCCGCCCAAAGGTAGTTGGCGTGATAGTGGACGACGCCCTTTGGCGAACCGGTTGTGCCAGATGTAAACACCATAAGAAAAGCATCGAGAGCACCCGGGCGGTTTGCAGCAAGATCTGTTTCGTCCAGATGTTTCCCAGAATCGCGCAGGCTGGCAAACGTTAGTGCGCCTTCCGGTGCCCGCTCTGGATCTCCTTGGAGGACAATTTCCTTGAGATCAGGCAACTCGGCCTTGAGGGAAACCGCCATGTCGTACAGAGGCTGGCCACGGAAGTAATCCGCAATGATCCACACCTTGGCGCGCGAAGTTTTAAGGCTCGTCATCAACGCTTGACGACCAAGGTCAATTTGCAGTGACACACCAATAGCACCAATGCGTGCGGCAGCGAATACCCCCACTACGTAATCGAGGGCGTTGGGCAATTGCAAGGCCACCGTATCGCCCTTGCGAACTCCCATCTCGTACAAGCTTGCGGCGACGGCCTCGATCTCGTTCCAAAGCTGTGCATAGCTCGCTTCGCGTTCCTCGTCGCGATGGACAAAGTTCGGATACTGTTGAACATCGTTATAGAACACGTCGACAAACGACTCTTCCGTCCAAAAGCCCTTGTCGATATACAACTGAGCTCGTTCACGCGTCAAGGTCCTACCTTCAAAATCAAACATCCGACTACCCCCTCATTCGCATAGTTGTTGAAGTACAACAGATTTGCATGTCGAGACGCGCTGTCGTTTTGTGCGATCCGCCCTAGCAGGGGAAAAGGGCAGCCATTGGCCGCCCTTTATCTGTGTCAGTGTGCTAAGCGCCCGCTGATGTATTGAACGACGCCTTCAACGGTAGAAAGTTGGCCAAAATCGGCCTCTGGAATTTCGATGTCGAACTCGTCCTCAAACGCGACCGCAAGTTCAGTCAAATCGAGCGAATCGGCACCCAGGTCATCGACAAACAAGCTGTCCGGCTTGACCTCTGCCGCGTCGACCTGAAGCTGATTGACAACCACTTTGCGCACACGTTCTTCGATCTGTTGCTTATTCAATGCCTCTGCCATCTGTCTTCTCCTTTGCTGTTTGCTTTAGGTTGCTTCTATGAACCCAAGGTTTTGGCTACAGCCCTCTACAATCTTAAAAACTCTCAAAACCGCCTGTCAGAAGCGTCAAGCCGCCGTCGACGCGAATCACTTGCCCGGTGATGAAGCGAGACAGGTCACTCGCCAGAAAGACCGCGGTGTCTGCGACATCTTCTGGAGTCGCCAAACGACCAAGCGGCGTATGCGCAATGACGTCCTGCCGATACGCATCATAGTTGTCCCCGCCATAAAAACGCGCCGATTCGGTGTCGACGACACCAGGATTAATGCTGTTGACCGTGATCCCCTTGTCGCCCACTTCCGACGCGAGATATCGCGTCATCGCTTCGAGGGCCGCCTTCGCGGACCCCAGCGTCGCGTAGCGCGGCAAGGTGTATGTGCTTCCCATGCTCGACATCGTGATGATGCGCCCGCCGCCCCGTTTCTCCATCAACGGCACACAGCGCTGAGCAGCGAATACGAAACTGTGGATGATCACCCGATACGTCCTATCAATGTGATAGTCCTTTAGGCTATCAATGGGCTTAAACGCACTGGCTGCCGCATTCGCGACGAAGATATCGAGGCCTCCGAAGACGCGCTCGATCTCGTCGAACGCAGCGTTCAATTCTTCCTGACTCTCCATCTCTGCCTTGACGACCAAGGCCTGACGCCCCAGTTCGCGGACCGCGGCTGCCGTCGCCTCAGCCTGCTCCGGCTCACGCCGATAGTGGATGACCACATCTGCGCCCTCGCGCGCCATCGCGATCGCAACAGCCCGTCCAATGCCGCGACTGCTACCGGTCACAAACGCCTTTTTCCCTGCCAACAACACGTATGTCATGCCTCCTTGCGACAAACAGAACGCCGCTTTCCACAAGCGCTTCTACTCGATTCCATACGCCGCCGCAAACGCCTCGCGAATCGCCCGCGCCGCATTGATACCGCGGCTCTCGCGCGCACCACCGACGACGTGCACGCGCGCCTTCTTCGCCACGTCGTCTAGCCAATCGACACTGGCCGACTCTTGCCCCGTGCAGAGCACGACCTGATCCGCCGGGATGACCTTATTCTCACCAGCGTGATCGATCACGACGCTGTCCTGGCGAATCTCACACACGGACGCGCTCGTCAACACATCGACGCCAAGGCGCTGCATCTCCTGCTTGACGACCCAGCGCGTGCTCCGCCCAATTCCGTGTCCATAGCGCTCACTGCGCGCCAGTACCGTGATATGGCGAGCGAGTGAGGCAGGCTCCGCCAGCCTTTGCGCCCGGAAGAACGACGTCGCCTCAGGCGTCGCATGCCGATGCTCGGCGAGATACGTCGCGACATCGCAGCCGATGCCCCCCGCCCCGATAATCACGATGTCGCGCCCCACTTGCACTTGTCCAGTCAAAATCTGCGCGTACGTCACCACGTGCGGCAAGTCTTCGCCGGGGAGGCTTGGCCGTCTCGGCTCGACACCAACCGCGACAATCACATCGTCATACGAAGACAACTCGTCCAGCGTAGGCTCTGTTTGCATTGTAACAGTCACGGCAAACCGTTCAAGCATCTCTTCATAATAACGGATGGTCTCGTAAAACTCCGCTTTTCCTGGAATCCGGCCCGCCATCCGAAATTGGCCGCCCAATTCGCGATCGCGCTCGTACAACGTCACCGCATGGCCGCGCATCGCAGCCGCCACTGCCGCTGCCAATCCGGCCGGACCGCCGCCGACCACGGCGACGCGGCGACGCGCGCCCGCCTTGACGAGCGGCCATTCCGACTCCTGTCCCGCGCGCGGATTGACCAGGCAACTCACTGGTTGATACGGCTTGACGAGCGTGTGATCCAAGCACGATTGGTTGCAAGCGATACAGACGTTGAGCCCTTGCCGATCCCCTATGAGGATCTTGCGCGCAAATTCTGCATCCGCCAACCAAGGGCGTGCGGGCGCGATGAAATCGAGATAGCCGTCGGCCACCAATTGATCCGCCACTTCCGGCACGTTGAGCCGATTGGCGCCAAGCACCGGCACCGACACATGCTGGCGAATGCGCCCAGCAACCGCCGCAAATCCTCCGCGCGGAACCACTTGCTGCACCGTCGGTACGCGCGACTCGTGCCAGCCAATGCCGATGTTTAACGCATCGACCCCGGCTTCCACCAAGGCCTGCGCAAACCGAATGGTCTCCTCCTCCGTCGTGCTATCCGGCATCAAATCTGCACCTGACATCCGAAAGATAATGGGATATTCGGCCCCGACCGCGGCGCGAACGGCGCGCACAACGTCCAGCGGCATGCGCATCCGCCGGTCGAAATCGCCCCCATACTCGTCGTCGCGCACATTGGTAAGGGGCGACAAGAACTGGTTGAGGAGATAACCTTCCGATCCCATAATTTCAATGGCGTCAAAGCCGATCCGCTTCGCCGTGCTCGCCGCGTTGGCAAAGCCCAAAATCGTGCGCGCAATATCTTCCGCCGTCATCGCACGCGGCGTCTCTCTCGTCAAACGCGACGGGATTGCGCTAGGAGCCACAGGTTGCATGCCAATCTCTTCAGAAAACGCATAGCGACCAGCGTGAAACAATTGTAAGGCAATGCGACCTCCGACCGCATGAACGGCCTCCGGCAACTTGGCGAGCATGTCGATGTGCTCCGGATTCGTGAGCACGTACATCTCGCCACCACCCTCCGGCAACACCACGGCACCGCCAGTGATGATAAGTGCCGCCATACCTTCTGCGCGATCGCGATAAAATGTGCAAAGCCGCTCGATATATTCTGGATTGCGCTCCAGACCCATGTGCATAGAACCCATCAGGATACGATGAGGCAGCGTGAGCGAGCCAATCTGACCGGGCTGACGCAAGGCCTGAAACTGGCGCAGTACGTTCTGCGGTGCCACCATCAACACCTCTTCAACTATGGCTTGCGGCGCAACAACCTGTTACCTGTGCATATTCCCAAGCCATTTTTATAATCTGATATTAACACCTGGTATTGAATTCGTCGACAAGCGTGCTAGAATGTTTTATAACCAGGTATGAATTTCGGAATGAAAGGAGCGGCGCCACTGTGAGCGCTCCGCTGTTTCTCGACAAATTTGACATGTTCCGGGCGCAGAGCCCGAATCAATTGGCTGTTATCGATCTCGCTGGCTCATCTCCTATTCAATTGACGTATGCCCAATTGGACGAACTCTCTACCCGCGCGGCCATCGGCCTGCTACAGCGCGGTGTGCAACCGGGCGATGCAGTCGCCTATCAGTTGCCAAGCGGTTGGCCGTTTATTGTCATCACCCTTGGCCTTTGGAAACTTGGTGCCATTCCCTGCCCGCTCTTGCCTTCCTTGCGCGAACGAGAAGTGACGTTCATCATGCAGTCTTCCGGCAGCCGCCTCCTCATTGTCCCGGACGAATTTCGACGGTTTGCCTATGCGCAGCTTGTGGATAGAATCCGGCCAGAACTGCCCGCGCTGGAACACGTGATTGTCATTGCCCAGCAACAGTACGATCCGGCCGCACACGATCTCGGCGGCATCCTGTGGCAAGGCGAGATTTCCGAAGACATGTTGACGGAAGTGACACGACGGCGCGCGACGGCGACATCCTACTCACAACTGCTTTACACGTCCGGGACGACAGGTGAACCCAAAGGCGTTTTGCACACGCACCAAAGCCTGTCAAACGCATTGCTCGCGCATACGACGACATTGGGACTGAGCGCGAGCGACCGCATTTGGGTGCCATCGCCGCTTGCTCACCAGACAGGATTTCTCTATGGAATGCTCGTTTCCTTCTATATCGGGGGCACGGGCATCTATCAGGCGGTTTGGGACGTCGACACGGCCCGTGCGGCCATCGAAGTGCATGGCGCGACCTTCGTGCAGGCTGCAATGCCGTTCTTGTCCGATATTACGCGCAGCGCGCAACCGCCAAAGGGTCTGCGCCTGTTTATTGCAACCGGCGCGGCGATTCCTCGGCAATTGGCGCAAGAAGCCCGCGAAAAGTTGGCTTGCTCCATCGTCGGCGCTTGGGGATCAACGGAAGCCTGTCTCGTCACCGTCGGCCGCCCGGACGATCCGCCGGAAAAACTATGGGGTACCGATGGCCGCGCCATCGACGGCATGGAGATCCGCGTCGTCGACGACGAGGGCCATGTTCTCCCAGCAGGGCGAGAAGGTAACTATCAAATCAAGACGCCGGCGATGTTCGCCACCTACTTGCACCACCATGAGTGGTACGAAGCCGGCTTTACAAAAGACGGATTTTTTGACACTGGCGATCTCGCCGTGATCGACGAAGATGGTTATTTGAAAATTACCGGACGCAAAAAGGACGTCGTCAATCGCGGTGGTGAGAAGATCCCGGTTGTGGAAATCGAGGACTTGCTTTACCAGCATCCTGCCATCGCGGATGCAGCGGTCGTGGCCATGCCGGACGAACGGCTGGGTGAACGTGCGTGTGCATACGTCGTACTGCAACCTGGCCAAGCGGGTATTGACCTGTCGCAAATCACAGACTTTCTCGGCGAGCGCGGGATGGCCAAGATTTATTGGCCGGAACGAGTCGAGGTCATCGACGAAATGCCTCGCACGGCAAGCGGCAAGATCCAAAAATATGTGTTGCGCAATGACATCGCAAACAAGTTGCAGCAGGAACGCACGCGAGCCTAAAGCAAAGGAAGGGCGACGAACCATGCAGACGCGAACATTGGCCGATTGGATGGCGGACGTCGACGCTTATGTCGCAGGCCCTGCTGCCATGTGGGCGCAAGAGATCGAAGCGACGGGCACCGTGCCACAGGCGGTATGGGAAGAGTTGAACGATCGCGGCTACTTACGTCTTACAGCCCCGCGCGATCTCGGTGGCTACGGCCTCTCCTTTACAGACTATCTGCAGCTACTCGAGAGATTCGCCGCCATGCACGGCTCGATGCGCGTCATCGTGCATGTCACGAATAGCCTGTGGCGGTCGCTCGCCAGCAAGGCGTCAGCGGAGCAGTTGGAGCGGTTTGTCAAGCCGTTTATCGGCGGTCAACTGCGGGCGACGTTTACGTTGACGGAGCCCAATTCGGGATCTGGAGCAGACATCAAGACCACCGCCCGCCGCGAAGGCTGTGAATACATCGTCAACGGCGAGAAGTGGATGATCATCTTCAGCGATGTTGCGGATTACTTTCTCTTGTTCTGCCGACTCGAGGGAACAAGTGGCGGTGAAGGCACGCTGGCACTCATGGTGCCCAAAGATACAGCCGGACTCGAGATAGAATGGATGGCTCCGGCCATGGGCATCACCGGTACCCAGCACGGCCACTTGCGCCTCGTCAATTGTCGTGTGCCCGTCTCCAATCGGCTAGGTGAAGAAGGCGATGGTCTGGAAGTGGCGTTTCGCGGTTTTCTGGATCCGTCGCGCACCGCAATCGGCATGACGTGCGTCGGCGCGGCCAAGCGCAGCCTCGAGTTGGCGGCGGAACACGCGCTCGCGCGCGTGACCTTTGGGCAGCCACTCGCCAAGCGTCAGATCATCCAGATGTGGCTTGCGGAAATGGCGACGGACATCGAGGCAGCGCGCCACCTTGTCCTCCATGCTGCCCGCAAGTTCGATGCAGGTCAGCCGATCACGGTGGAAGCGAGTATGGCCAAGATGTTTGCCACGGAGATGCTGCAGCGGGTCACCGATAAAGCCCTGCAAATCCATGGTGGGCCGGGCTATTTTAAGTCGAGCGAGATCGAACGCTTGTACCGCGATGCGCGGATGCAGCGGTTTGAAGAAGGAACGTCGGAAATTCAGAAGATGGTGATTGCGCGCGACGTGCTGGACAAGGCGAAGGCGGCGCGTGAAAGGAGAAATCGCGGATGATTGTCATGCTGAACCCGAAGCACAATCAGCAACTGTTGGCACAATCCTTGGCCGAACTCGGCGTGACCGCCTACCCTGCGGGTGCCAATCGGGTCATGATTGCTGGTAACGACGCCGATTTGGCGAATCGCCTGGCCCAACTGCCCGAGGTGCTGGAAGTCGTCCCCGTCGCACGTCCTTACCCACTCGCCAGCCGCGAGTTCCAGCAGGAAGACACCGTCATTCAGGTACGCGACGTCCTCATTGGCGGATCGAAGCCGGTCGTAATGGCTGGTCCATGCTCTGTCGAATCGGTGGAGAATATCGTTGACATCGCGAAGGCGGTCAAGCGCCTGGGTGGCCACGTGTTGCGTGGCGGCGCCTTTAAGCCGCGTTCGAGCCCGTATTCGTTCCAGGGTCACGGCGAAGAGGGACTCAAGATGATGGCCATGGCGCGCGAGATCACTGGGCTCGCCATCGTCTCGGAAGTGATGGAGCCGGATAAAGTTGCGCTCGTAGCGGAGTATGTCGACATTCTCCAGATTGGTGCGCGCAACATGCAGAACTACCCCTTGTTGCGCGAAGCGGGCAAGTCGATGAAGCCTGTGCTTCTCAAGCGCGGCCTGTCGGGGACGATTGAGGAATGGCTGATGGCTGCCGAATACATCTTGGCGCAAGGCAACCCCAACGTCATTTTGTGCGAACGAGGTATCCGCACGTTTGAAACGGCGACGCGCAATACACTCGACCTCAATGCCGTGCCGGTGGTCAAAAGCCTTACCCATTTGCCGGTTATTGTCGATCCGTCGCATGGCGTCGGCAAGCGTGCGTTCGTCCGCCCAATGGCGCGCGCAGGTGTGGCGGCTGGGGCAGACGGCGTGATCGTCGAAATTCACCCGACACCGGATCAAGCGATGTCCGACGCGGCGCAGACGATCGATTATCAGGAATTCGGACTGATGGTAGAAGAGATTCACCGGATCTCCGATGTGTTACATGGCACCCGTGAAAAAACGGTTGTCGGCGTTTGATACGCCAAAGGCTTTCTAGGCTGCAAAGAGGGTAGGCTGCAATATGAGTCGTAGCAGCGTGCCCTCTTTGCATCTTGGGCATCTGCGTCTTTTGGTTGAATTCCCACCTGCCGTTCACGTACCATAAGTAAGGAGCCACCCTTGAGAGCGCAAAATCATGGTTGCCATAGGCTGAAGCGTTCACTCTTCGGTATGTTTCGTGCTTAGACGATCCCCTGTCTCTACCAGAGCGTCCCACTTGCTTCAATCCGTTCACTTCGAAATGTCCAAACTTGATATCCAAGGAGGAGAAAATGGGGTACTTCCTCTTGTTGCTGTCCTTCATTTTACTAGCTGGCGTTTGGTCTGCTCGCGTCGGAACCCGCTTGGGCTTTCCGGTTCTTATCGGTTTTGTCGCCATCGGCATGATGCTAGGACCGAGCGGCCTGCATGTGAGTCCGAAAGTGCCACTGTCTGTCGCGCAATCCATCGGTTACGTCGCGCTCATCCTCATCCTGTTTGAGGGCGGATTGCATACCCCTCTAACGAGAATTCGCAGCGTGTGGAAACCTGCTATATCGCTCGCTACGGTTGGTGTCCTTGTCAGTTCGGCTATCATGACAGCCATTTCTCACTACTTGCTCAAGTTGCCGTTCTTCCCCTCCGCATTACTTGGGGTCGCCGTCAGTTCGACAGATGCCGCATCGGTGTTTTCCATACTTGGAGGCCAGCCGCTCCGTCGACGCCTCGTCGATGTCCTCGAAGTCGAATCGGGCACCAACGACCCGATGGCATTCTTTCTCACAATCGTCTTCATGCAATGGTCTATCCACGGATTCGGCACCGTTGAGCGCGCGGCCTGGTATGTCATTGGTACCTTAGCCTTGCAGATGCTAGTTGGTTTGGCTGTCGGATTCGTCGCAGGCTATCTTGGCTCGCTCGCCAATCAACGGATTAAGTTGGACACCGGCGGACTATATCCGACGTTAACGCTGTCATTTGCACTGTCCTCCTACGCTGGGGCCGCCCTGCTACACGGCAGTGGATTTCTGGCAGTCTACGTCGCGTCGGTCGTCATGGGCAACCGCAAGCTTGAACATCGCTACAGTATCATGCGCTTCCACGAAGGACTGTCATGGACGATGCACATTGTCATGTACGTCGTGCTCGGCCTTCAGATGTCGCCTGCTCGCCTTTGGGCAATACTCTTGCCGGGAATGGGCCTGGCCGTAAGTGCCTTAGTCATTGCCAGACCGGCGGCCGTATGGCTATCCACTCTCGGAATGGGCTACACCCGCACAGAGAAAGTCTTTATATCCTGGGCGGGCTTGCGTGGAGCCGTTCCCATCGTGTTAGTGCTCACAGCCATCCTGTCGCCCACGTACACGCCGGCGACCATGCTCGATGCTGTGTTCTTCGTCGTGATTGCCTCCACACTGTTACAGGGTTTGACCATCAAACCGCTGGCGCAGAGGCTCGACTTGTTTGAATCGTCACCATCCGATGGATTGTTGGAACTGGTGGCCATCGCGCGTGAACACGCTGTTGTGATGCCGATTGAAATTCCAGAGGAATCTGACTTGGTGCACAAAAAGATGGTCGAAATTCAGTTCCCACAGAATACGCTTTGTTACGCTATTATTCGCGATAGCCAGGTCATCGTGCCGCGCGGCGCCACCAAGCTCCAAGCGGGAGATCATTTACTCGTGCTATCGGATCGCCGCCACATCCCACACTTGCGCAGATTGTTCCGTGCAATACAAGTCGGTCAACCCGGCTTCTTGCCTTGATACCTCGAAAACATCAGCAACGAGTGATGCAATTAGGAAAGGATTCGATCAGCGTGTTTCTTCCTCATCGACAAGGCGCGTCGCTCGCCTTTCGTCTCTATATGCTCGTCGTGGTCGTGCTCGATTTCACGACACAAATGGCCGCCGTGGCGGTCTCCTGGCAAATGTACAGATTAACTGGTTCGGCCTTCGACCTCGGACTCATCGGTCTCATACAGTTTGCCCCCGTGTTACTCCTCACGTTCATCGTCGGGTATGCTGCGGATCGGTGGAATCGAAAGGGAATTGTCGGATGGGCCTTGGCCGTACAAGCGGTGCTCTTCGCATGGCTAGCAACGGCTAGTGGATTGGGTTGGGTGACCCAAATGACGCTGTTTGGGGCGGTCGTCGTCCTCGGTGTGAGTGGCGCCTTTCTCGACGCCGCGATGCCAGCACTTCTGTCCAATCTCGTGGCACCTGAGCAACTATCGCAACAAATGGCCAAAGTTACGTCCATCTCGCAGATGGCCGTCATGGTTGGACCTGCAGTGGGCGGCGTACTATACGCACTGGGAGCCAAGGTGGTTTACGGCACGGCGGCCGTCGGATGTTGCGCAGCAGCGCTCCTCATGCTCGCAATCGGTGCCCACAAACAGCAGCCGACGGACGACGAGCCAATCAGCCTTCGCTCTGTGCTCGCTGGGCTCACGTTCATCCGATCCCGTCCGGTCGTGCTTGGGGCCATCTCGCTCGACCTGTTCGCTGTGCTTTTCGGTGGTGTGACCGCGCTCCTACCCATCTACGCGAATGCGATCCTGCACATCGGGGCCACAGGTCTTGGCGTATTGCGGGCCGCTCCCGCAATCGGCGCCACACTGATGTCCATCGCACTCACGTGGCGTCCTATTCGCCAACGCGTCGGCCCAATGCTGTTTTTCTCAGTGCTCATCTTCGGTTGCGCGACAATCGTCTTCGCAGCTTCCAAATCGCTTGCGCTCTCCATCGCGGCACTCATCATACTTGGCGCATCTGACGTCATCAGCATGGTCATTCGCTCGACCTTGGTGATGACACAAACACCCGACTCCATGCGCGGGCGCGTCAATGCCGTCAACCAAGTGTTTATCGGCACGTCAAATCAAATCGGCGCCTTCGAATCAGGACTGACAGCTTCATGGTTCGGTGCGATCCCCGCCGCCGTCATCGGCGGTCTTGCGACCATTGCCGTGGTACTTTTATGGTCGAGGCTGTTTCCAACGTTATTTCGCGCCGACGAGTTTTCCGAAGAGGGACTGGCCGGCTAGTTGAACAGGGAGCATCCGGCGTCAAACGATGGTCCGCAAACAGGGCCATCACGCCTGCTCGCGGATCAACACCGGCAAACTTTCATACAATTTTCGTTCCCAGCCCATGTCCATGACCTCGCGCACCTTGCTGTACGGCTGTCCCAGCGGCGATACGCCTTCCTCCATCCAGCCCGAATGAATGAGTGTCAGCTGTGTTTTCGCATCATTGACAGGTCGTAAAGCCAGTTCAAGATGCCAATGTTCATCCCAATCGAAAGCGACGCGATAGGGCGGATCGACAGCCGTCACTTTACACGGCGAATCGCCGTACGGGCCAGCATGCAACACAAACGCATGTCCGACCACCGGTTCAAACGTGTTCGGCATAAACCACTTTGCGAGTCCCTCCGACGTCGCGAGAAAGGGCCAAACAGAATAAATTGGCGCATTAATCACGACTTCCTTCTGAATATCTGCAAGCTGCCCCATTACTAAGCCCCCCTTTCACGATCACGCGGCGTTCAAATCCGCGTGACCGACGTCCATTCATCGCATACGCGGATACACATTGCCCTCCGTGACCACAATAAGGCCACGGAGGAATGAATATGGCACAACTAGCAACCACCGGCAATCCGCATCCCCACTACGCCGTCATACTGACCGTCGTGCCTGGCGACCATCTCGACGGTTATCGCGAGATGTGTCAACACCTTGTCGCAAAGGCCAAAACACAGCCCGGCTTTCTGGGTGTCGAGATGGCTGAATCTGAGATCAGTGTCATCGTGTCTTACTGGGAGACAATGGATGCTATCCGAACTTGGAGCCAAGATGCACTTCACCGGATTGCCAAAGAACAAGCGACACAACGTTGGTATAAGTCCTTTCACACGCGCGTCTGCAAAGTCGAATTGGAGTATTGAGCAACCCCCGGAAACGCGCGACACGTTCATTAAAGCGATGATCGAAGACCAGACAGAAGGCACTCCATGTCCGTCCAGAGACGCCAACTTCTAACGCTTAAACGACAAAGCCCCGTCGTCAACGCAGTAGGCATGCCCATTGAGGAAAGACGCTTCGTCGCTCGCGAGAAACGCCACGACCTGCGCAACCTGCTCCGGCGTGCCCAGCTTGCGGCGCATGTGCGCCTTTTGAATCGTGTTCCACACGCGCTCATCCGCCCGCCAAGCATCGACCAGCCCTGTATCGATCATCCCTGGTGCAATAGCCACCACCCGGATATTGTAGCGTGCGAGTTCCAAGGCGGCCGCCTTCGTCATGCCGACGACCGCCGCCTTGCTCGCGTGATACGGGAACTGGTTTCTATCTGCAATGAAGGCATAAATCGAGGCTGTGTTGATGATGACGCCGCCGCGCTCGCGCATCTGTGCCGCCGCCGCTCGAATGCCGTAGTAGACGCCGTGCTGATTAATGGCAATCGTCCGATGGTATGTCTCCATCGGCATGTCGATCACGTTTTGCAATCCGTCACCAAACACACCAGCATTGTTAAACATGATATCGAGTTGGCCATAAGTATCCATGGCAAACTGTACGAGCGCTTCGACGCTCTCGTAAGCGGTCACGTCCACACGGCAAAACGACGCTTCACCGCCCTTTGCACAGATTTCGGCCGTCACCTTGGCCCCGGCCGCCTCGTCAATGTCGGCGACGACGACCTTGGCCCCTTGCTCGGCCAACAATCGGGCACTCGCGCCGCCAATACCTCCTGCTCCGCCTGTCACAATGGCGACGCGCCCGTCGAATCGATTCACACCGCATCCCCCTGTTCGTAACTCATCAAAGCCGTCCGCCAGTGCTCCGGTACCGGACATGGAGTTCCGGCCTCATCGACGTGGACATAGATGGATTGCGCTTCAAAAATCAGTTCTTCCTGCCTCGTGATCGCAAAATCGAGGACGATGCTTGTATTGCCGATGCGATTGGTCCGCACCCAAATCGATAAATCGTCCTCAAACCGCGCCGACTTATGATACTGCAAGGTCGACTTGGCGAGCACGGTTGTGGGAATCTCGCCATATAGCTTGAGTTCATGGCGGAAGAATTGTTGAAACGCGAGATCGAGATACATCAAATAATTTGCGTTATACACGATTAACTGGCCATCCACCTCAGGCCAGCGTACGCGGATGTCGTAGTGAAATCGAAAACCCTCCAATTCAACCTCTCCTTCACCGGGACTCGCACATGGCCGATCACGGTATCGGCAAGGTAATACCGCCGTCGATGCGAATGGTCTGGCCGCGAATCATCTCAGCTTCCGGCGAACAAAGGAACAAGGCCAGGTTTGCGATGTCGTCCGGCGTCACCATGCGATGATACGGCATCTTCTCTTCCACCGCCGCCAACGTCTTGTCCATCTCCGGAAAATGACCAAGCGCATCGGTCAGCACTGCACCCGCCGAGATGGCATTGACATTGATCCGGCGCGGCGCCAGTTCGATCGCAAAATAACGGACAATGGATTCAAGAGCCGCTTTGCTCGATCCCACGGACACATAATACGGAAATACGCGATCCGCCCCAAACGAAGACAAGGCCAACATGGCACCGCCTGTCTCCGGCATCAGATTCGCGGCCTGCTGGGCGCCAATGAGAAATGCCCGCGTGTTGACCTGCATCGTCCAATCCCAGCCCTTGGTGTCGACCTCCATCGCAGAGCGATTGCGACCCGACGCCGCATTATGGACGAAGACGTCGATCCGCCCAAAAGCCTCGCGAATTTGTTCGAACATGGCGACGACCTTTTCCTCCTGCGCCATGTTGGCGCGAACCAACAAGGCCTTGCGCCCTAATGCCTCAATCTCCGCCGCAACCTCGCGCGCTTGATCCCCGTTTCGGAAATAATTGATGACGACGTCCGCGCCCTCCTCGGCAAAGCGCACAGCAAGCCTGCGGCCAATGCCGCGCGAACTTCCCGTGACGCAGACGACTCGATTCTGATAGCGATTGCCTGACGCTTGTCCCATTCTCGTGCCTCCTGTAGCCGCGCTAGGGCCTAACTTCGTTCATCATAGCAAACTCCAGTGGCCTTTAGCACCTGATTGTCATCGCAGCAAGTCCAACGACGTGGTATCATAGAATCAGTTCTATGACCAAGTCATAAATTCACCGGGATGCGGGGCACGCACGTCGCCCTCGCAGCGAGAGGAGAACATACATGGCGGAAAAGACGCGCATCGTCGTCACCGGAATGGGTGCCGTTACGCCATTCGGGGTCGGGGTAACCACGTTCTGGGATGGCATTGTAGGGGGCAAATCGGCTGTGCGGCAAACCGAAGACGAGTATCTTCGCAGCTGGGCCCCGGTCGTCGCCGCGGCGCACGATTTTGATCCAACACTGTACCTTGACAAGAAGCAAATTCAAAATAGTGATCGATTCACGCAGATGGGGCTTGTCGCCGCCATGGAAGCCATTCGCGACGCAGGACTTGGCGAGAGCGGCGACTTCGCAGCGTACGCCATGGATCGCATTGGAATTTCTGTTGGCTGTGCATTCGGTGGCGTCCAGACGCTGGAAGACGGCTCGGCGCGTTTGTCATCCGGAAGATCGTCGCGCGTCGGACCGCGCCTGGTGCCAAAATCGATACCGAATGCGGCGGCAGCCGGCATCGCCATGCGCTATGGCATCCGCGGCCCGGTGATGACCTATTCGACCGCCTGTGCATCGTCCGCCAACGCGATTGGCGAGGCAAGCTATTGGCTGCGCTTAGGCGAGGTCGATATGGTGCTTGCCGGGGGTGCGGAGTGCTTATTCAGTCCGGCCATTCTGGCAGGTCTGCGGGCAGCTGGTGCGCTCGCGACGGAAGGGCCTGCGTCGTTCTCCGCCTGGTCGCGGCCATTCGATAAAGCACGTACAGGCATGGTCATGGGCGAGGGTGCGGCGATGCTCGTGCTCGAGACACTCGAGAGCGCACAGGCCCGGGGTGCCCATATCTATGCGGAGCTGACCGGCTATGGTTCGTCCAACGACGCCTACCATGAAACCTCGCCGGATCCGGCTGGCCGCGGCGCAAAGTTAGCCATGGAGCGCGCGCTCAAAAGCGCGGGGCTCAATCCCACTGACATCGATTATGTCAACGCCCACGCCACAGCGACGCCTGCCGGCGATCTCGCCGAATCGACCGCGTTGCGTGAGACGTTCGGTGATCACATCGACGCCATCCCGGTGAGTTCTATCAAAGGGGCGGTCGGACACATGTTGGGAACGGCTGGCGCCATCGAAAGCATCGCCTGCATTAAAGCGCTGGAGACCGGCATGCTCCCGCCGACTCTAAACTGTGACGACAAGGAGAAGTTTGCTCCTCGCGACGTGGTGGCCAACAAGAGCCGCGCGGCCGACATTGCGACAGCACTGAGCTCGTCTTTTGGCTTTGGCGGCCAAAACGGTGTGCTCATTTGGCAGAAAACATCGTTCTAAGCACACTGTCACAAATGATACAAAATCCTCTATGGACGTTTTTGTATGTTCATGTTAAAATTCGGGATGAGAGATAGAAGGTACAGTGTGGAAAGCAAAGAGCGGGGCGCATGCCCCGCTCTTTCGCGTATAGCAAGCTATTACTGGAATTAGGTTTGTCCGAGCCAGTCCGCCTCGGCCGTGCGCCGCCATGCTTCGCGAATCGCTTCGTACTCATCGGTCGGCAATGGCCCGGCATCGACATAAGTGGCGTTCTGTTGCCAACGGCCGGGATTTTGCGTGCCGACAATGGCCGTACTCACGCCCGGCGTCGATAGGGTAAAGCGAAGGGCAACGCCGACCGCCTCTGCAACGGGCAACTGAGTAAACGGATAAGCCAACTTCTGCAGCCTCCGCCAGTACTCGACGTAGTAGTCGACATCAGGTGTCGTCTCGTATTGCCACGCGACATTCGCGATCGGCCGTTTGGCGATGACGCCCATGCCATGGGCCATGGCCAGAGGCAGAACCTCGTCGAGGACACTTTGATCCGCGACGTTGATTGACGTCTGCAAGCTGTCGAAGACGCCCAACTCCACCGCGAAGCGGGCCGCCTCGCGATCCCCGCTGTAACCTAAGAAGCGAATCTTCCCTGCCTGCTTTGCCTTTTGCAATTCCTCGATCACGCTGCCTTCTTGAAGCACGGCGACGCCACAGCTATGCAGTTGCATCAGATCCACATAGTCTGTCTGCAAACGCTTCAGGCTGCGATCGATGCTGTCGCGAATGGTGCGCGGATCCCAATCAGGCGTAGGCAAGCCAGATGCATGCCCGCACTTGCTGAATACATAATATTCGGACCGGCGGTGTGATACCGCCTTGCCAATTAATTCTTCGCTATCTCCATAGCACGCAGCCGTGTCGATGACATTCAGACCCGCGTCAAGCGCACTGCCAAGCAACCGCTCGACCGTCCCCCCGTCGACCCCACGGATTTCCGAACCACCAAAGCCGAGGGCACTCACTTTCATTCCTGTCTTACCAAACTCGCGATACTCCATACCAGATACCTCCTAAGACAAGTGATGAGAAAGTGTATCGCTTTATTCTTCCGCTCCGCTTCGCAATGAGCGGCGCAATATGTCAGCCAATTCGCCGGGATGTCGAAGCTGTACCGTGACATCCGCGCGGGGTTGACCTATGTAGCGATCAATATAAATGGTGTTCATGCCAAGCCTGATGGCTGGGCGCATCTCGTTGCGGTAGTGATCGCCAACGCTTACTGCCTGCTCGGGAGGAATGTCATAATGCGCGAGCCAGCGCGAGAAGTGCTCTGCCGTGCGGTAGGGCTTGCGCGCCTGAAACACATAGTCCTCCAACACGTCTTCCAGCTCCAATTTGCGCAAGATGGCACGGCTGTCCGGTTCCGGACTATTGGTTGCGAGCACGACGTGTCGTCCCTCGCTGCGTAGGGCCAACATCGCGTCGCGCAACCCGGCAAGCGGTGTCATCGGAAACGGCCCTGCCATAAAGTCACGCGTCCGCAAAAACGCCTTATCGCGATCCGTCACGGAGACACCGTGCCGCGCGGCAACAGCCTGCAATACGCCCCAAGGGTCATCGACGTGGAGATGTTGCTCGCTTGGTTCGTCCTCCACTGCGACCGGTTCTCCCGTTAACCGGGTGAACGCTTGACCATAAAACCGTCCGCCCTGCTCGGCAAGACTCTCCTGCGCCTCGCGAAGAAAGGCCTCCCGCGCTTCGTCGCCAACAAATCTCGCCAACTGCTGCAGATAATGCTCAAAATGATCAGTTTCGGCGTACACTGTGCCATCGAGATCGAAGATAAACAAGTTGCAGTTTGCTAACCGGGTGTATGCGTCTTGATTCATCGCTGCGGAATCTCCTTTGCCTTTCTCGGTATCCCTCACATCTCTGTATCGACCGCCGTATAGCGAAATGCGCCGACAAGTGACTGCAAACGCTCTGCCATTTGCGTCAACGCTGAGCTCGAAGCTGTGATTTCTTCCATCGAAGCGAGCTGTTCTTCGGTCGAGGCGGCAACGGTCTGCATGCCGGCGTTAGTCATGCTAGAGACGCGTGTCAACTCAACAATGCCGTCCTGCAGCTGCTCTGTCCCGTTCGCGATGCGGTCCATAAACCCTGAAACTTCGCCGATGTGATCCGTCACAGCGCGTACAGACGCCTCAATTTCCGCGAACGACACTTCGGTGCTGCGCACCATATCCATACCCGCAGCCACTTCTTGAGTGGAAGCCGTCATCGACTCGACCGCCGCGTTCGTCTCCGCCTGAATGGATTCGATCAACTCCGCGATCTGTGTCGCCTGATCCGCTGACTGCTCAGCCAATTTGCGTACCTCATCGGCGACAACCGCAAAGCCGCGGCCACTCTCACCTGCCCTTGCCGCTTCGATCGCGGCGTTAAGCGACAACAAATGAGTCTGGCGGGCGATGCGCGTCATCACGTCGACAATGGCGCCAATCTCCGCCGAACGTTCGCCGAGGCCTTGCACGACGCCGGCCAAAGCGGCAACCGATTGCTGAATCGAAGCCATCTGCTCCATGGCCGCGCGCACCGTGGAACCACCCGCAGTCGCAGATTCGGTTGCCGCCGCGACCGACTGCGAGACTGCCCGAAATCGCTTGGCTATGTCCGTAATGCCCTGTGCAATGGAGGTAAAGACATCGGTACTGCGCTCGATGCGTTCCTCTTGTCGCCCGACACCGACAGAAACTTCTTGTACCGTGACGGCGATCTGTTCGGATGCCTTACCCGTCTGCTCGGCGCTTGCCGCAAGCTCCTCAGCCGCTGCGGCAAGTTGCTCGGCGGCAGCGCCGACCCCGCTCACCAAGCGATTCAACTGTTCTGCCATTGCATTTAATTCGTGGGCGAGTTGGCCAATTTCGTCACGGGATCGATAGCCGGAGCGAGCCGTTAGATTGCCTGCCGCAATGTCGCGCAAGACGGTGATTACGCCGTGCAATGGGCGAATCGCAAGGATTTGTACCAGCCACGTGATAATCAGGGCCGATACGATAATACTGATGGCGGTGTTGATATAGACCCCATAATGCGTATTCGGAAGCGCGCGCCGCACCAATCGGTTGAGCTCGTTGGCGATAGGTGCGCTGACAATGAGGCTCAGCACGACGATGAGGATGATTTTCGTCCGTAGACTGAAGGATGTCAGCGTATTCACTGCGTTCTTTCGATCCGCTGTTGCGACGGAATCATTGTCCATTCGACACACTCCTCACGAAATCACTTACGCATCCTCATCTTACTACAAATACCGTCCTTTCTCTGCAGCGCGATCGGACAAGTTTTACTTCCGAAAAAGACAAGTGGCGTTGCCGTCCTACCCTCGTGACATTCATAATAGAAACGGCTTGACTGCGCCCTGTGATAGATACTTGGGCGATTGTGGAGGTGTCTAGATTGGGGTTCGACTACTGTTTTGTTTGCGGTGAGAACAATCCTCACGGCCTGCACATCCATTTCGAGAAGGACGGCGACGGGGTCGTCGGCTACTTTCATACGGAACCGCATCATATGGGTTGGCCCAACGTACAGCACGGTGGCATCACGAGCTCGCTGCTCGACGAAGCCTCTGCGTACGTACCGCTTCATTTGGGCCTGGTGACGGTGACGGCAGAGCTAAATATTGCGTTTAAGAAGCCAATTCGCGTGGGTGAACGAGTCCGCATTGAGGCGGATCCGACGAAAATATCGTCGCGGTTGCTATTGGTCGACGCGAAGATCACAGGGGAAGACGGCGAGGAAAAAGCCTCGTCGAAGGCGAAGATGATCGTTTTGACGAAAGCACAGAAAGAAGAATTGGGGATTGGAGAGTTGTCATAATGGCAGCAAGAGACAATCGAGGGAGGCTGCTTATCTCGTGTCCAGACCGATTGGGCATCGTCGCAGCCATCGGTCAATTTCTCTCCGCGCACGGCGCGAATATTGCGGAATCCGCCCAATATTCAACCGAGCCACAGGGCGGAGACTTTTTCATGCGGATCGAGTTCGAACTGGACGACCTTGCCCAAAAAGAAAACACGCTGTGCGAAGATTTCGGGCAACTGGCGAAAGAATACGGAATGCGTTGGCGCTATGCACCAGCGCGTGCGAAAAAGCGCATGGCCATTTTTGTTTCCCGTGAACTTCACTGTTTGCAGGAACTGCTTTGGGATTGGCAGGACGGTTTACTCGACGCCGATGTGAAAATGGTTGTCAGCAATCACCCAGATGCCCGGCCACTCGTCGAAAGCCTTGGCATTCCGTTCCATCACGTTCCGGTGACGGCAGACACAAAAGCACAGGCGGAACAACGTCAACTCGAATTGCTCGCCGAGGGCATTGACGTCATTGTGCTCGCGCGTTACATGCAAATTTTGAGTCCGTCGTTTCTCGAACGGTTTCCGCAGCGAATCATCAACATTCACCACTCGTTCTTACCGGCATTTATCGGTCGCAATCCCTACCAGCGCGCGTACGATCGCGGTGTCAAGCTGATCGGCGCAACGGCACACTACGTGACTGAAGAGCTGGATGAGGGACCCATTATCGAACAGGATGTCACGCGGGTCGATCACCGTTTTGATGCATCCGACTTGCGAATCGCAGGACGCCAAGTCGAACGGGCCGTGCTCAGCCGCGCCGTCAAATGGCACCTCGAAGACAAGGTGATTGTGCACGGCAACAAAACCATCGTGTTTGCCTGACGATCTCTTGCGCCCAATTCCCCGGGCACGTGTCCGCTTCCGCCATTTGCCGCAAGGCATACGCTGAAGCGAAAGGAGGGGAATGCAGCATGGCACATCCGTTGTACCCTGTTGCGCGGCGCCTCGTGGGCCGTCACGTCATAGCCCATCACATCAACGGCAGGTCGTACCCTGGCATTTTGCACAGCGTTTACGATCACGGGATTTATCTGATTCACACGACGCAAGCGTCATCCGACGGGGAGGCGTCCTTTGTCACTTTGCAGGAAACACCGTCCGGCGACGCGCTGGAGCACGTTTATGCACCCGCGAGCTACTTCGCGTTTGGCGCGTTAACCGGACTTACGCTGGGTGCGCTGGCCCGCCCGTATTATGGGTATGGCTACGGCTATCCAGGGTATTGGTGGTAAACTCATATAAGGTCGAGATACCATGGCATGTCAAAAACGCCGATCCCAATTGCATTGGATCGGCGTTCTTATCTACATATGCGCTTGGATCTGCCTTGCCACGGCTTGCGCCAGCAGCGGATGGCCACCCAGATGGCGGCCGATGCGAACATCTGCGCCCGGATGTGCGCTCGCCCATTTGCCCACGCGCGTTGGTAATGTATCGGTCAGCCATCCAGAAAACCACAAAAACGGAACGACAGCTACATTCCGCACGCCTTCCACCCATAATGCGTCCAAGACCTGCTCGAGCGAACATCCAGTGCCAGCGAGATATGCCGTTTCCAGCCGCCACGGTACCACCCGTTGCGCTACGCTCCTCGCCACCTGTGCAAACGCCTGTTGGGCACTAGGTTCGCGATTGCCACGCCCAAGCAACACAATGGCAGACTCGTCTGGCGCTTTGCTCCAAAGTCCCAAGGCTTCCCGCACGCGCAAGGACGCTACGTCGACAAACTCAGGCTCATCACCAAACGGCTTCAGCAAGCGGATAGGCAGGTCATGCAAATCGTTCTCTGCCAGAGCAAACGCCCGTGGAATGTCTATGTGCATATGACCTGCTGCAAAGAGGAGTAACGGGACCGCGAGGATCTGATCCGCCCCCGCGGCTGCGAGTTTGCGCAAGGCGTCCTCGATGGTCGGCGGTTCGATCTCGACGAACGCACAAGTCATCCGTGAGCCTCCGTTTGGCACCCATGCCACCACTTGTCGCACAAACGTGAGCCATTCGACTACGCCATGCCGCCGCCGCGTTCCGTGCCCAATAAACAGCACACCAGGCTTCACCGATTTGACCTCCACTCCGACGCCAAAACGTACGGCAGGCCTGTGCGATCGCATGACAAACACAGGCTCTGCGTTGGCGTGTGCGCCGTAATGGGCGTCTCACCAACCACATCGCGATAAAGCGGCGCAAGTGTGTCCGGGTCGCCCACGATGTGAACCGCATCAGGCTTTCCGTCGCGGACCCAAGCGCGAAGCACGTTGGCCCACGTATAACGAAGTGCATCTACCCCTGCAATATCTTCGAAACTAGGCTCGGTGAAACCTTTGAACGTCCTCACGGGCCCACCAAACGCCTCGATCGCCGCGCGAAGTGCAGGGCTCAGATCCACCTGCGGTACGTCCTCCGCCCACCAGGCAGCGACCTTCGCACGTGCAACCTCGCCCAAACTCGTGAAGTCCGCCTCGATGCCGCAGCGCCGCAACTGGGCTGCCACACCGGCATCCAGCGCGGCAAAGCGCACCTGGGAAAGTCGGCGCAGGTCGATTTTGGCGACTTGCAGAGACTGCCAAAACGACCTGACCGCAAATGACGTTCGAAAAAACACCCCGAGTGCCGTACCAGTCGTACAAGCCTCCACGAGTTTCGCCCATTGTTGCCAATCAGGGCGCCAGCGTTGTTCTAGCGTAGCGATGCACGTTTCTGCACCTTCACTTTCTAAGTGCTCCGCGATACTCAGAGCTTCGGCGTTCGTTCCGGCGGCGACCAGGATGCGCTCGCCAAACCGCGGCAACCTCTCAAACCAACGCAGTTGCTCCTGTACACGAACAACATCACCAATGACGATCACGGCTGGCGAGGCAAGTGCCGCGCGGCGTGCAATGGCCGGGAGATCCGCCAATGTCCCCGTCACCGAGCGCTGGCGCGATCGCGTTCCCCATTCAACGGCGGCCGCCGGTGTGTCGGATGCCCGCCCTGCGGCAATGAGTTCAGCCGCGAGTTCCGCGAGTTGACCGACTCCCATCAAGATGACCAAACTACCATGGACGTTGGCGGCGCCGCGAACATCGCCGAGCGTGCCATCCGCACGGTGACCTGTTAAGACGGCAAATCCGGGCGCCGCATTGCGCAACGTCACCGGAATTCCCGCAAATGCCGGCACGGCCACGGCGGACGAGATGCCCGGAACGACCTCCCAGGCAATGCCGCGCTGTTCCAGACGAATCGCTTCTTCAGCCCCACGTCCGAATACAAATGGATCGCCACCTTTTAGGCGAACGACAAACAGCCCGCGTTCTGCGAGCTGAATTAACAATTCCTCAATATCTCGCTGGGGCAATGTGTGGCATTTCGCTTCCTTGCCCGCATAAATCAATGTCGCATCGGGCCGAGCGTGGGCCAAAATGCGCGGTGAGACGAGCCGGTCAAACACAATGGCGTCCGCCTCACCGAGCAACTGCCGCCCGCGCTCCGTAAAGAGTCCAGGATGGCCTGGCCCGGCACCGACCAGCGCAACCTTCCCCGCTGCCACCACCGCGCACCTCCGCTTCATGCCAAATTACGAAACAGGTACAAACCGGTCCTGCAATTGCTCAATCCCGACGCGTTCACAATAATCGCCAAACGCTTCACCCGGCTGGCGCTCGTCCCGATACGCTTGCAACAATGGATACAGCGTCGGCACGAGTTCGGAAAGCGGCACCATTTCACGATACACGCGGTTCGTCCGCGTCCCCACGACGTTCGCACCCAACAAAATGTCATACTTGCCGATCACGCGGCCAACAAACCCGATCTCCGCAATGTAAGGGCGCGCACAGCCGTTTGCGCAACCCGTCATGCGCACGGTGATGGGTTCATCCTGCAACCCGAGCTCCTCCAACGCCTTTTCCAAGTCGGCCACAACGCCAGGCAACGCGCGTTCCGACTCTGCGATGGCCAAGCCGCAGGTTGGTAAGGCAGGACAGGCCATCGAACGCACTTTCACAGGTGTATACGATGAAGCCAACTTCACGCCTGCTTCTTCGAGCTTTGTAGCCACTTCGGCTGCCTGTTCACGCGTGAGATCGGTCAAAATGAGATTCTGTTGCGTCGTCAAACGGACGCCGGGCCGGTATGCCATCATGATTTCGCGCAAAACGGACTTCAGCGCCATCCCCGGCTTGTCGGCAATTCGTCCGTTTTCGATGAACAAGCCAAGATGCACCTTGTCTCCTTGTACGATCTCGCCAAGGTGATCGTCCGCTGAATGCCATACGAGTTCGCGCGGATCCTCGAGCGCATAACCCAGTCGCCTCTCCGCCTCTTCGCGGAACCAAGGAATACCACGTTCAAGCACAAGGTACTTCATTCGCGCAAATTTCCGATTTTCACGATTTCCGTAATCGCGCTGAATGGAAATCACGGCACGGCACACGTCAATGAGCTTATCCGGCGTCACGAAGCAAAACGGCTTTGCCAAGTGGGGCGCCGTTTGCTTATCGCTGGCGGTGCGGCCCATACCGCCACCGATGACCAGCGTATAGCCAGCCACTTGATCGCCATCGCGGTGTGCAATGAGGCCAATATCATTGGAATAGATGTCGGCGCAGTTATCACCTTCATACGCAAAGGCAATCTTGAACTTGCGCGGCAAGTACGTTTCGCCGTAAAGCGTCTCCTGCTGGCGGTCGACCTCGGGATCGACTCGTTCACCGTCGAGCCAGATTTCGTGATATGCGTGGGTCTTAGCCGAGACAGAATCGACCAAAGCCAAAATATCTCGACGAACCGCATCGTAAAAGGGTCCTTCGTGCGGGAAGGCGCAACCGACCGTGTTGCGAACTTGGTCACCACAACCGCCCAGCGTCGTGATGAGCACGTCATTGATGGCGCGAATGGTGGCCTTCAGGTTCCCCTTGAGCACGCCATGCAATTGGAACGTCTGCCGCGTGGTAATGCGCATGGTGCCGTTACCATATTCGTCGGACAGGCGATCAAATTGCAGATATTGATCTGCGTTCAACACGCCACCTGGGATGCGAGCTCGGATCATCATCATGTAATGACGCTCCTTGCCCTCTTTGGTCAACTGCTTGCGCAAATCACGGTCGTCCTGTTGATAGGTTCCGTGGAATTTCAATACCTGAATGTTCTCTTCGCTGAAGTGGCTGCTGCCATCCTCCAACGCCTCTTGTATCGAACCGCGCAGAAAACGGCTTTCGCGTTTGATGTGCTCGATCTTCGAGAGCTTCTTCTCCTCTTCCACGCTGCCACCTCGCCTCACTTTCGACTCGACTCGGATCTCACGCGCTCGGATGCAGACCGCACTCGGTCTTGTTAAAGCCTGCCCAGCGGCCGCTGCGCGGGTCTTCGCCTGGTTTGACCGGGCGCGTGCAGTGCAGGCAACCGATGCTTGGATAGTTCTGATCGTGCAACGGATTGTACGGCACGTCATGTTGCTTAATGTAGCGCCAAACCTGCCCTTCGGTCCAACGCACAAGTGGATTGACCTTCACCAAGTTGAACTTGCCATCCCATTCAAATACCTTCGCGTTGGCACGGGTCGGTGCCTGTTCGCGGCGGATGCCGGTAATCCACCCGTCGTACTCTTTAAGGACGTTTGTCAAAGGCTGCACCTTGCGGATGTTGCAGCACTGGTTCGGATCCCGTCCCCACAAAGCTTCCCCGTACTGCTCTGCCTGTTGCTCCAGTGTGAGGGCAGGCAGCACTTGGCGCAGATTCGGAATTCCGTATTTTTCCACAGCGCGATCGCGCAGGTCATAGGTTTCCTGGAACAGGACATTCGTATCGAGGTAAAACACGTTCGCCTCTTTGTCGATGTTCATCAGCATATCGAGAAGAACCATGTCTTCCGCGCCGAATGAGCAAGCAAACGTGATATTTGGCACGCGCTTTAGCGCCTCTTCAATGATCTTCTCTGGTTGCGCCTCTTCAAATTCATCGGCAAGCCGTTCAATCCAACCAAGTTCCTTTTCGGTCGTGGACATGCGCCATTCACCTCATATTCCGATAAACATATCTGGAATTAATCCTATCGTAACTGTAAACTGGTATTGCGAGAAAGTCAACGTGAAATCTGAGCTCGTCGGCAAAGGAGAGAGGGACGTGTTGTATCCTGTGTGGTTGAAATTGGCGGGCACCAAATGCCTTGTGGTGGGCGGCGGGCGGATTGCACTGCGGCGGGCGATGACTCTCGTAAACTGCGGTGCGCGCGTCGTGATCGTCAGCCCACAGCTCTGTGCCGAACTGCTAACGATGCAAGAGCGCGGCGACATTGAGCATATCGCCGCCCGCTATGAGCCGTTTTACTTGGACGACACCAAGCTTGTCATCGCGGCAACAGATCGCCGTGACGTCAATGCGGCCATCGGGCGCGACGCCCGCGACCGCGGCATCCTGTGCAATATTGCCGATGTGCAGGCGGAAAGTGATTTTTTCCTGCCCAGCCTCGTCAACTGCGGCGCTGTACAAGTGGCGATTTCCACAGGCGGCGCTTCTCCTACGACTGCCAAGGCGTTGCGGCAAGCGCTGGCAGCTGATCTCGAGGACGGCGGCAACCGCTTTGTGTCCCTGCTACGCACGTTGCCCGACTCGCTTTCGCGTTGACCGTTCTGACATCGTACGTGCTTGTGGGGCCGGCTGTTCACGCCATTTGACTCAGTTCTGCATGCGATTATTCAAACTTTTGTGTGAAAATCAAAGTCAGTAGCGAGTGGTTCCACTTCCAGATCCTTCGTCTCTGCATAGATTCAACTCCCGTGTAACATGGCCATGGCCTGTTTTATGGCTATCATGGGACTTGAACCTGAAGTCGATACGAAAAGTAAGATGGGGCATCTCCCCTGCGCGACATGCCGGCAGGAAAAACACCCCATTTTGCGAAATGACGTCCGCATGCTCTTATTGCGGTCGCGGCGCGAGCGTTCGGCGCACGACCACCGCCTTGCGCGCTCGTCCGTCTGGCAATGAAGAGCGCGATTCGTCACCCCCCTCATCGCTTCTTTGTGGCGCCGCTATAGGGCGCTTCGCATTGCGTAAGAACAGCGACAAAATCAACGCAAACAGAGAAATTCCAGCCGCCACCAAATAAGCGTCGTCGACCCCTTGAACAGAAGCCAGCATCTGTGCCTGCCCATACATCAGGTACGTCACGAGTTCGTGCGCCACCGACAAAGGCTGTGACATCATACGCGCCAACATGGCGGTCAACTCGGACAAAGTCGTCGACAGTTGCGGATTCGTCGAAAGGACGCTGTTGACAAATTGGTTATAGTGCATATTCGAGCGATCCGTCATCACCGTGATAAGCAGCGATGTGCCTAACGATCCGGCGATGGTCCGCACCGTATTCGCCGCTGCAGTACCGTGACTGTTGAACTGCCGCGGCAAATGATTGAGACCAGACGTCATGATGGTCATCATGATAAACCCCATGCCAAACATGCGGATCGTATAAACCCACATGATGTGGCGAAGAGGTGTGTCAGACGTCAGATGACCAAGATCCCACGTCGTGATCACCGTGATGATGAGGCCGATGATCGCCAGCGGCCGAATGCCAATCTTGTCGAGCAAGGCGCCGGAAACAGGCGACATGACGCCCATGAGAATGGCCCCGGGCAACAAGATCAGGCCTGAGTCGAGGGCAGAATAGCCACGGATATTTTGCACGTACATCGGCGTCAGCAACGCACCACCGAACATGGCCATGTTAACCACGCAACTAACACCTGCGGCGATGGAAAATCCAGGGTAGCGAAAGACGCGCAAGTTGAGGAGCGGATGGTCTGACGTCAGTTCCCGCGCGACGAAGACGATTAAAAAGACCACTCCAACAGCGATGCTGCCAAGCACCTCGCCTGCGTGCCAGCCCTTGTTGCCAGCTTCACTAAACCCATAAAGCAAAGCGCCAAGGCCAATCGTCGACGCGACGAAACTGACGCCTTCGAACTTCGGAAATGTCCGCTCGGTCACGTTCTTCAAGAAGATGGACGCCACGATAATGTCGATCACGGCGACCGGAATCACAATATAGAACAACACGCGCCAAGAATATTGCTGAATGATCCAGCCCGACAGCGTGGGACCGACAGCCGGTGCAAAAAACATGGCGATCCCGATGGTACCCATGGCCTTGCCCCGCGTTTCCGGCGGATACAGATTCAAGATGACCGTCATCATCAGCGGCATCATGATGCCAGCGCCCGCGGCTTGCACGATGCGGCCAATCAACATTACCGGAAAGTCTGGAGCGGCGGCGCAAAACAACGTGCCAATGCCGAAGCAGAACATCGCCCCAAGAAACAACTGCCGCGTCGTGAAGGTGCCAATGAGAAACGCGGTTAGTGGGATGACAATGCCGTTGGTCAGCATGTAGCCTGTCGACAGCCATTGAATCGTACTCGCCGAGACATTAAACTCGGTCATAAGTTTTGGCACGGCGACGTTGAGCAAAGTCTGATTGAGAATAGCTGCAAACGCCCCCAAAATTAGCGAGATGAGAATCGGCGCTTTGTGTGCAATGGGTTCGCCTGTCGGGCCACCCGGGCCCGGGTCATTCGGCGCAGCGACTGGCTTTGGGACATCGTTATCCACGCTCACGGCTGCCCCTCCTCACTTGTGAATGCGTACGGTCGCACTCATCCCAGGCGCCAACTGTCCCGTGTAGGTCTGCAAGCGGATCGTCACCGGAATGACCTGCGTTACCTTGGTAAAGTTGGCATTCGTGTTCGTCTGCGGCAACAGTGAGAAGGTCGATGCGGTGGCCAGACCAATTTGCTGGACCACACCCGAAAAGGACGTTCCCGGGTAAGCATCGACATACACATCGACGGCCTGCCCCACATGAACGTCGTTGATCTGCGTCTCCTTAATGTTTGCTGTCACCCAGAGGTTGTTCAGATTGTACGCATACGCCAGTGGCGTACCAGCGGCAACAAACTCGCGGTTCACCGCCGAGTTCTGGACGATGGTAGACGTTTGTGGTGCCGTAATGTTGACGGTGGCGGTACGTGTACCGGATGGCACCGATATTGTGCCGATCACGTCGCCGCTGGCGAATTGTGTTCCTTCTGTCCCGTTCCACGACGACAATTGTCCGCTGGCGGGCGCAGCGATGACAATCTGCTGCCCGGTCACTTGGGCATCGTCTGTGCGCAGGTACTGTGTGGATTGGTGATAAAAGTAGTACCCCACGAAGCCAGCGGCAACGACGACCACAATAATGATGACCTGAATGAAAAGCAATCGCTTCGCGCTCACCCAAGATGCCTCCTCGTTTCCATGCTGTCGAGGCTAGGATGCCCAAACGAAACGAAAATCGATCGGCCGCTAAAACGAATCCACTCTAGAACAATATGGAATACGAAACCCACGGCCAATGGCCGTGGGTCATGTTCGAATGAAGGCAACTGCCATGCCGTCATTGCGCAATACCAAAATGCGCAATGGTCTGGCGAATGCGATCGATAGCCATTTCGACGTCGGCCTGACTGACATCTTTGTGTGTCACGAAGCGCACCGTGCGGGGACCAAAAGCAGTTGCCAGCACTCCGTTATTGGCGAGTTCGGCGATGAACGGTTCGGCCATTACATCTTCGTGAGTGAGTTCAGCCAGGACGATATTCGTCTGTACCGTCTCCAAGTTCACCGTGATGCCTGGCATGTTGGCGAGCCGCTCCGCCAACACCTTCGCATGGGCGTGGTCTTCCGCCAACCGCTCGACCATATTGGTCAATGCCCAGATGCAAGGCGCCGCCAACACCCCTGCTTGCCGCAATCCACCACCGAGACGCTTGCGCCAGACCCTGGCGCGATCGATCATGGCACGTGGACCGACCACCACCGATCCAACGGGAGCTCCTAGCCCCTTTGACAGACAGAACTGCAAGGAGTCGACCTCGTTCGCCCAGGTCCGTTCACCGATACCCGATGCGACTACCGCATTAAAGATGCGCGCACCATCCATATGTAGCGGCACACCCGCCTCACGCGCGACGCTTGCGGTCGCCCGCAGTATCTCGATGGGCAACACAGTACCCCCGGCGCGGTTATGCGTGTTCTCGACACAGATGAGCCCTGTCCTAGGCTGATGAATATCCCGCTTGCGAATGGCTTGCCGCACATCCTCCGGATCCATGGCACCCATCTGCCCGACAATGGGGCGTGGCTGTGCCCCTGCGATCACGCTGATCCCGGCCACCTCATAATAAAAGACGTGCGACTCTGCCTCGACAATCACTTCATCCCCGCGCTCGGCCCATGCGGCAATCGCTACCTGATTTCCCTGTGTACCACTCGTGACAAAGAGCGCCGCTTCCTTTCCGAACATATCTGCGGCCAGTTCTTCCAGCTTGCGAACCGTTGGATCTTCTCCATACACGTCATCGCCCACCTCGGCCTTCGCCATGAGACGACGCATCTGTTCAGTTGGCTGTGTTACCGTGTCGCTCCGCAAATCGACTCGCTTTGGCATTCTGAATCACTCCGGTATCATGTGTTCCTTTTAGTGGCTCTGCTCCGGCAGGGTATAGGCCGGCGAAGACTTCCAATTCGCTGGAATAGCCGTACTCGTCCAGCCGCTCTTGGGCATAAACGGTTCATGGTGTTCATTGAAGTAGGCATCAAGCATCTGTCGTGCAATGACCGCCGAAAACTGTGCACCGTAGCCGCCGCCGGGAGCCATCACGGCGATAGCAACCTGCGGGTTATTGAGCGGTGCATAGCAAATGAACACCGAGTTGTCAGTCGGTTTGCCGCCGAGATAAATTTGCGCTGTGCCCGTCTTTCCGGCCACCTGGTATGGCGCGCCGACAAAGGCTGAATACGCCGTTCCACTCGGATTCGAGGTCACACCATACATCCCTTGCTTCACCAAGTTCCACTGCCAACTGGCGGCCTGTACTTTCCCTTCGATCTGCGGCTTTACCGTCTGCAATGGCTTTGCGCCCGAACTCGGCGTTCCGTTTTCTGTAAAAACATTCTCCAGTAAATGTGGTTTTAAGCGCAATCCCTGATCCGCCAGCGTCATCGCATATTCGGCCAACTGCATGGGCGTAAACTGCTGCGACTGACCAATGGCGGCATCCGCCAAGCTGGCTGGCGATCCGTAGTTGACATATTTCCCTGTTTTTGCGACCGAGGCCTCGCTTGCTTTCAAGTTATACTGCACCTGACTGTTGCCCTGCGTATAGTCCTCGACATAAAACTTGCCAGCTGCTTCATAGGGCAAGTCAATGCCCGTAGGATAACCGAGGCCAAAATCGACTTCGCCCTGAAAAAGTTGATTGATTCCCTTCGCAAAGTCCGTGTTGAGGTAGTTTTGGAAACTACCCGCCGTCGGTGGATAGCCGCCACCGCTCGACGTGCTACTGCCAAACCATTTGCCTAGCCACAGTCCGACCTGATAAAAAAAGACGTCGCTCGAGACTGTAATGGCTTCTATCGGATTGACGCCGCCAAAGGCAAAGCCTTCGTCCTCGTTTTTCCGCGACGTGCCAATATAAATGTACCCATCATCTTCGATGACAGTATCGGGCTTGACGACGCCTGCCTTAAGAGCAGTGATCAGATTTGCCGGCTTCACGGTCGATCCAGGGTAGTTGTACATACCAATGGCGTTATTCATCTGCGCACCGGATGTACTCAAATAATTCGCATGCTGACCCAGCGTGCCCATTGTATACCAGTTTGGATCGAGATACGGATAACTCACCATCGCGATCACGCCGCCCGTTTTTACATTCAACATCACCGCGGCCGCGTCCTCGACGTTGTTTTTATTGCTGCTACTGTTGATCATGTTTTGCATGATCATCTGCGCTTCAGCCTGCTCATGGCCATCGAGAGTCAACTGAATATTGTCTCCGTCCTTTGGCGCGATCTCGCCAACACTGCCGATGGCATTGCCCGCGCTGTTGATGGCCACCAATTCGTAGCCAGGATTGCCCTGTAAAATCGGTTCATACTCCTGCTCAATGCCTGTTTCGCCAACCTTTTGACTGTACAGATAGCCTTTGTACTGGTTGACGTTTTCCGCCGTGATGGCTCCTACGTAGCCGAGAACTTGGCCAGCGAGATCGCCATTGGGATATTGCCGCTGATAATCTTGCACCACCTGCACACCGGGAAGCTGCGACTGGTGCTCTACGACAAATGCCACCTGCTCATTGGTTACGTTGTTCGCAAGTGTTACCTGAATGGTACCCGTAGCGCTGTTCATCGTCTGATACAGCTTTGCGGGGGTGGTTTGTAAAACGGGTGCCAATACTTGCGCCACCTGATGATATGTCGCGTCGCTGACGGTGGAATAGCGGTTAAGCACGATACTCATCGTGGGTTTGTCCCATGCGAGCACCTGACCATTGGCGTCGTAAATCCACCCGCGCTGCGGCAAAATAGGGATTCTTGCTGTTTGGGTGGTCAACTCCGCCTGCCGGAACGACTTCCCTTTCGCAACCTGGACATAACCAGCGCGCAACACGAGCGATGTGAACGATAAAAACACGGTCCCGTACACCATGTTCGTGCGAAACGCCTGGCGGCGACGCCGTTTTTCCTCTTCCGTCAGTTGTTCTTGTTTATCCTTCCAGTTCCTCATTGCACAACCCCAACGTTGAATGAAGTATCATTTCGTTCGGCCTGAGACATCCAAACCGAACAACAGCAGTGCACTTGGACATATAATGAGACAGACAGAATAAAACATCCCGCTTTCTTGTCGACGCCTAACGACTAGATTACCATAAATGAGAACAGACAGATGGGGAATAAAGGGGACTGGTCTATGTTTTCAAATTATGCACAGACCTGGCTAACCATCCTCCAAACACTGCACTGGCACGCCGTGATTCCCACTTTGGTGGCAGCCGTTTGGACCTTTATATTCGTGCGCACCATACCGGACTTGGTCCGCACACCGCGCTTGAGACAGGTGCGACGTGCTGAAGACGAGCGCTGTGCCGCGAAACGGGACCTTGGCAAAGTCAGCGTGATCGTCGCGGCACGGGATGAAGCCGAACGCATTCGGCAAACGGTCGAGTCACTGACGGCACAAACATACCCGAACATGGAAATCATTTTGGTGGATGACAGATCCAGCGACGATACGGGAGCGGAAATTGACCGCCAAGCTGCTTTGGTGGACAACATCGTACCTATTCATATAACCGAACTGCCGCGCGGCTGGCTCGGGAAGAACCACGCGCTATATGTGGGATCAAAACAGGCGACGGGCGACTGGCTGTTATTCGCGGACGCTGACGTTTATTTCTACCCAGATGCAATCGAACGTGCGATGCAGTATGTACATACGCACAAACTTCAGCATTTGACCGTTGCCCCACGCCTGATTGCCACAGGCTATTGGTTGCGCATGCTGACGGCAATGTACATCTTTAATTACGTTTTGTTTAAACGCCCACAGAGTGCGTACCGCAGGCGTGCGCGGGCCCATGCGGGAATTGGTGCATTTAATCTTGTCGCCCGCCAGGCCTATGAGAAAAGTGGCACGCACAAGGCTATCTCGCTGCGCCCTGACGACGATTTGCTTCTGGGCAAACAGATTAAGCGCCACGGCTTTCGGCAACGGTTTGTCCTCGCGCAACAATGTATCGAGATTGAGTGGTATCCAGATTTATCGTCGATGATAGTAGGCATGGAAAAAGCACCTTTGCCAGCGTTTCGCTACTCGGCACTACTGCTCTTTCTGAGTATGGTACTGATGATGGCTTTATACAGCACGCCATTCATCGGGGCGTTTGTTGGGCCCGGGTGGTACCGTCTGTTGTATGGCTACGCGTTGTTGCTCATGTGCATCCTCTACGAATTGCATGCAGTCTTTTTAAAGTTGCCAAAACACCAGTTTCTCATTTTACCTATTGGCATGTTGCTCTATAGCTATGCATTTATTCGCTCTGCAGTTCTTGCTGTTCGCCGAGGCGGCTTAGTGTGGCGCGACACATTCTATACGTTGCGCGAACTTCGCCGAGGCCTGTAACTCAGACCTACTTGGGAGCCATGTATGCTGTTCTTGCTTATATCAACAAAACAAGGTGCGCCGCTAGTGGCGCACCTTGTTTTGTTTAGCAGTGCCATCTATCGCGATATCAGTGCGTGATGTAGCGCCGGGCCCCAATATACTTAGGTCCCCAATACGAATTGAACACGCTGTCGATAGATACACCCATGTCCTGTGAGTCAATCATCAATCCGTTGCCGATGTAGATGCCGACGTGAGATGCTCCAGGTGCATACGTGCTGAAAAAGACCAAGTCGCCCGGCTGTAAATCATTTTGGCTAACAGGCACACCTGCCGCAAATTGTTCTTCCGAAGTACGGCTGATATAGACACCAAAATGGGCAAACACATACTGTGTAAATCCAGAGCAATCGAACCCGCTTGGCGACGTACCGCCCCAGACGTATGGCGTACCAAGGAATTGCTCTGCATAGCCGATAATGGAGTTCGGATCCGCCGGCACCAATGCCGCCTGTTGCTGTTGAACGTATTGAGGGTTGCTCTCTTGTTGCTCGGCTGCTTGCGTCGCTGCCTGAATGGCTTGGATATCGGATTGCGTCAACTGGATTTGACTCTCGAGCAGCCCTTGTTGCTTCTTACCGCTTTGGATGTCAGCCTCAACCACTGCTAAATTGTGTTGCTTCTCACCTTTAAGAGCCTCGTCTGTCGCCTGCAACGCCTGCAACTGAGCCTCTATTTGGGCAACTTGTTGCTCAGATGCCTTGACTTCATTTTGTTTGTCGACAATGGCTTGTTGCAGCGTCTTAACAGATTGAACGACTTGATTCTGGGTCTTGGACACGACGGATAAATCATAGAGGCGAGAGAGAAAGTCCGTAAAGCTGGTGGCATTAAATAGAACCTCTAAATAGGAAACATTCCCGTCCTCGTATTCACTGCGTACAATCTGCGCGAGCTCGTTTTGGTCAGTTTCCAACTCCTGTTGATTCTGCGCCAATTGCACGCCTAACTGGTGTTCCTGCGCCCGCAAGGATGCCATACGCACATGATTCGTCTCAATCTGCAACTCTACGGTATGTATTGAATTATCAAACGTGGCAATGGCGTTTTTCAATGCCAATTCCTTCGCTGCGTCGGATTGTACTTGTTGTTCTACAGTGGCCTTTTCGCTCTGCAACTGCGCCAATTTCTGTTGGTCTTCAGCCAATGAATTTGCGAAAATGTCACGTGGAAAAAACACAAACGACAAAGCTACGATTGCGGATACGCCATACATCCATTTTGACTTAATCTGCATATTCGCTCCTCACTGCCAATATCGGATTTGAATTCTATACCTGCCGTTCCCGACAATCCATCAATAACACTGTGTTTCTAGTTCTATTCGACAACTTCTTCGAAAATCCTGCCGCAAAAATCGATCTATTGTCCCTATATCTGCGCCGATGTCTTCTTTTGCAACTTAAACCACGCGATCTACCCAGTGAATCCCGTTTCATTTTGACGATTTTTTGAGATAAAATAGGGTTCACCATCGCATGACCATCGTGAAATCCAATTGAACCAGGTAACTTCAAGGCGTTTTCAATGCTAGCTGGTTATGCTGTGCTAAACCGGAAAGGAATCAAAAAGCAAAGAATCTCAGGAGCGTGAACCCTGGTGTCAACTACACTAGCACTCGGCTTACGGTTACCGTCCCGCGACGTGAAGCCACGGGCGACTGGGCTGACCATCGTGATCGACAATGGTGTGCCCCTTCGTTATTTTGAAGATGTGATGGAGAGTTCCGGCGAATGGGTGGATCTCGTCAAGTTTGGTTGGGGCACTTCGCTGGTGACCCCGCGACTCGATGAGAAAATCGCGTGCTTACGCCGTCTTGGTATCGATTATTTCTTTGGTGGAACGCTGTTTGAGAAGTTTTACGTGCAGAATCAAATTGAGGCATACGAGAAGTTTTGTCTGCAACACGAGTGCCGTTATGTGGAAATTTCCAATGGGACCGCGCCGCTGTCGAATGAAGAGAAAGGTCGCTGGATTGCACACTTCGCCGAGCGCTTTAAAGTTCTCAGCGAAGTGGGCTACAAAGATGTCAATCAATCGTTGATGCTGCCTCCCAATCGCTGGATTCAGTTTATTCAAGAGGACCTTGCAGCGGGCGCCAGCTATGTCATTACCGAAGCTCGAGAATCCGGCACAAGTGGCATTTGTCGCGAAAATGGCGAGTTGCGCTTTGGGCTCATTGAAGAAATTCTCGATGCCAATATCGAGATCGAAAAGCTTGTCTTTGAAGCGCCAAACAAGTCGTTACAAACTCACTTTATCGAGAAAGTTGGAAGCAACGTCAACCTTGCGAACGTGCCGTTTGCCGATATCATTCCACTCGAGACGTTGCGACTCGGACTGCGTTCCGATACTTTCATGTTGTTTGAAAGCTGAATCCCGATTCCCTGCACGCCCTGAAGGAGGACTATGCATGCGCGATCCCCATAACGTGTTTCACTTGGCGATCCCTGCCCGCGATCTCGATGAAACGTACGACTTTTATGTTACGAAGCTTGGATGTAAACTCGCACGCCGCTATGCGGATCGAATTACGTTAGACTTTTTCGGCGACCAAGTGGTTTGCCATCTCTCAGACAATTTTGATCGCGACGTGAAGATGTATCCGCGCCACTTTGGTGTCACGTTTAGAGACAAGCGGCAATTTGATAACCTGTACAAGTTGGCGAAACAACGCGAAATCCCGTTTTTCCAAGACCTGTCGAGGCGTTTTCAAGGAATGATCGAAGAGCATGAAATGTTTTTCCTGCGCGATCCATCCAATAACCTGCTCGAATTCAAGTATTACTACGATGAGCGCATGATGTATTGAACCACAGCGCCAGCCTAGCTGGGCTGGCGCCTCATGACGGGCGCCGCAAGCGCGACTGTTGCACGCGCGCAAGAATAAGTAAGCCAACACACGCGAACACGGGAATCATGATCCACCAAACGATGACCAGCACGGGCCAGGCATCATTGACGCTCACGACTTCCACCGAGGTGTGAAACAGCCAAAAGCCAAACACGACAATGCAGGCTCCCACGGCAGGGACAACCGTCCGGGCTTCGAGCGCGGGCCAAATGCGCTGCAAAGCCGTGCAAATCACATACAGGTTGATGCCAATTTTGATGACAATGGTGGGCAACCATAACCCGACAATTGGCAGATCAAAGCGATCCAGAAAGTCAGTTAACCGAATTTCGCGAACCGCTTCATACGCGGGGTACATAAGGTGGCCTGCCAGTGTACTGCTGAGATTGAGCTGACATATCATGAGCACAAACTCGAGCAAACCACAGGAAATCAATATCGCCATACAGGACTGACGAAACGTAAAATGCTGGTTCGAGAACATCATGGGCAAAATCATGATGTTGCCAATTGGGGTCAACGCATACCACACCCCCACCATCGGGCGAATCATCCCTTTTTCAAAAAACGGTTGCATATACTGCCAGCTTAAGTCCGGAATGAGGAGCAACCCGGCGCACAAAGCCACAACGATAAACAGCGGTATATACAACTCCGCCATGCGCCCGACAATTTCAATTCCTCCGCGCACCATGAACACACACGTCGCTGCGATGAGCGTTGCAATCAAAATGGACGGCGTTCTGGGCAAGAAGACGACGTTTACAAAATCTGTCCCAAGCCGCAGGTCCTTGCCCATGTCAAGCGCCAGTAACAGTACGTACGCACCAACCAAACACTTCCCAAGCCACCCGTACTTTTCGACAATGAGCGTCAACAGGTCTTTGCCTGGGTGAGCATGCAAGGTGCGGTTGACGACCCAGAGTACGCCAAGCATGATCAGCGCACACGTGGGCACGCCAATCCACGCGTCTTGCCTCGCCAAGCGCAGGATTTGACCAGGCCAGGTGACAAGCGTCGCCGAGAATACATAACAAAGGCCCATGATGACAATCTGGCGCGACGAAGCCGTTTCCAACTCAGCTCACCCCGCAAATGAGAACTTTGGGATCCACGCAAACGACGTATGTGTGAACATTAAGGTATTCGAGAGCACCCACATGGTTGCTGCCGACAATAGACAAACAGTATAGATGATGCGGGTGACTCGATTGCTCTTTTTCCACTCGTGCCACTGAACGAACAACAAGCCTCCAACTAGACCGACTGCCTGGAGCAATAGCAAAATCAAGACTGTAGCTCCTCCTCTGGTATCCCCACGGGTGACGTCGCATTGCCGCTATTGCGAATCTCTACCTGCGCATCGATTTGAACTGGAATGTTTGGATAGAACTCGTCTCGCCAGTTGTGCTTAACGCGATGCCAATACCCTGGATAGTTTCGATAAACACGATTACAGATGCCAATCGGATCCGCGTGCAAGCGTTGTAGTTGATCGACTGCAATGCGCATATCATCTGTGACGGCTTGACTTGCCTGTCGTTCGAGACTGGCAAGATTCTGACTGCGCTCATAGGTCAGATTGGATGTATTTTCACTTAATGTCCCCGTTACCCGCGCTTGAATCTGGCAGACCATTCGGCCATCCTGTGTCGGTTTCACCGTCGTTCGCACATGGTAGCTCGTCACCATCACCGAAACGAAGCCACTGCCGTTTTTCGCAGGTATCGTAATGAGCGGCCGTCGAAATTCACCCATCGCCCATAAAACGCCGTCCGCGGCACGGCCTGACAACATCGCAACCAACTTTTTCTTCTGGAAGATAGCTAGCCCGTTCAGTTTTAAGTTGGTCTGTGCATCACCTGCATCTCCAGGTTTCGTCGTCGTCCATGATACAACCGGCATGATGGGATCTTGTCCTTCAGCCAGTAGTGCTTCTGTGACCCGTTTTACGGTTCGCGGGTGGATCATCGATTCGTTGGCCAATTCCCGTAAAAACTCGGCTGGGGTCTTCTCCATGGTTGCTTGCGCATTCAACAAATCTGCCGCAGGCCCTGAACTGACAAGGAGATAGGTCGTCATGCGATTTTGTGGTATGCGGCTCATGACGTCAATCGGTGACGCAATATTCTCTCTCGCCAAATCTTCGCCGAAGACGAAAACGCGCATATGTGAAAAGTACAATTGCCTCGACATGGCATTTTGTTGCTTCGCGTTCGCCGCCCGGAAGGTATCACCAATCGTCGAGTCGAGAAAATAGGCCTTATTCCCACTCGACCCACCGCCGCCCCCTTTCTGACCAACGTCGGAGATTTTGCCCGGTAACGGCACCTGAATGGTGACTCGATAGTGGTTATCCTGAGTGATATCGGCGGCGGCCGCGGTGACAAAGGCAATGTCGTTGATTTCGCGCCTGTCCCAACAGCCGCTCGTCAAAGGCACCAGAAACAACGCACAGACGAAGGTCATTGCCACTTTGGCCTTCATCGGGCTCCCCCTCGCGAACCGGATCGCTTATCCGGCCCTGGCATCTGACGTTCCGCCATACGCTTACGGTTGTGATGCGCAAAAGACGATGGACGAAAGACCATTTTCCACCATGGCGGTCTGAAGAACAGATCTTTGACTTCCTTGCGTTTGTACGGTGCGAGTCCTGAAAGATACGGAACCCCGAAGGATCGCAACTTGCAAAGGTGAATGGAAATCCACATGACACCGATGACAATGCCGAACATACCGAGTACCGCCGCCAGAAGCATCATCGGGAATCGCAACAAGCGGATGGCAATGGCGGCATTGTAACGGGGCAATGTAAACGAAGCGATACCCGTGATGGCCACAATAATCACCATCGGCGCGGATACAATCCCTGCCTCAACGGCCGCCTGCCCGATAACTAAAGCACCAAGAATGCTGACAGCTTGTCCTACCGCCTTGGGGAGTCGAATCCCTGCCTCGCGCAACGCTTCAAAAGTGAGTTCCATGATCAAAGCTTCAATAATCGCCGGAAAGGGAATGCTTTCACGTGCGGCCGCAACACTCATGACAAGACTTGTCGGCAACATGTCCTGATGATACGTGGTCACCGCAATATACATAGCTGGCAAAAAAAGCGCCAGAAAAAGAGAAATATAGCGCAGGACACGCACCAAATAGACAAGAAAAAACCGCTCATAATAATCTTCGCTGGCCTGTACGAACTGCCACCACGTCACCGGAGCAATAAGCACAAATGGAGTCCCCTCGGTGAAGATGGCAAAACGTCCTTCTAACAACTGTGCGGCAATCGTATCCGGTCTTTCCGAATACTGAAACTGTGGAAATGGCGACATGGGCTGATCTTCAATAAGTTCCTCAATGTAGCCACTCTCCAAAACGCCGTCGATCTCGATGCTTGAAATGCGCCGTTTGGCCTCCGCAATGACCTTTGGATCCGCCAGATCTTCAATGTAAACGAGCAAGACCGCCGTCTTGGTGTACGTGCCCAATGTAAACGAGTGCGCCTTAAGTTGTGGCGTCCGAATCTTGTGACGCAATAATGCTATATTGACCGACAGATCTTCCGTGAATCCTTCGCGTGGCCCACGGACGACCGATTCCGTTTCTGGCTCAGAAATGCTGCGACGTTCTGGCCCAGAAGTCGATAACAAGACGGCCTGCGACACGCCGTCGACAAATAAGGCGGCCCGACCATCCACAATGCCATCGATAGCCTTCCGAAAGGTATCTGCTCGACCGACCCGCGCCAGGAGAACACCTTCGTCGCGAATCTTGTCAGGCGAAAGCCAATCTATGACATGTTCATCGCTCGCTTGAAAATCGTATATGAGAGGACGAAGTGCTTCCTCGCTTAAATCGGCAGGATTGACCAGTCCAGAAAGATACAACATGCAGGCATCCCGCTTATGGCCCACACACAAATGACGAACTTGCAAATCCGAGCAATCGGAGAAGACTTTGAGCATCATGGTCAGGTTGTCGTGCAAATGGTCCGAAATGGGAATCTCGCAGGAGGCCGCGTATGACGAACCACCCTCTATTTCCAGAGGTGTAGACGCATCAAGTTCCGTTCCCTGCTGTTCCGGGCCACGCACCGATTCCGTCGGGCGTCTACGACGTCTGCGAATCAACACTCGTCCGCTCACATTCACCTTCCTCCATCCAAAGAATAATATGTAAGTCCAAACAGTATTTTATCCATAGACATAACGAAGCTGGCCTTGGTGCCCATGCACCAAGGCCAGCTCTACCACGATCCATATGTTCTTCTGCAAAGCTTTCGTGACCAAACACGTTAGCTCTTAATACCCAAACGGGCTTGTCGAGTTAAAGGGATCTGGCATCACACTGCCGCCGCCCGACGAGAACGGATCCTGTCCGGAATTGCCAGCCGCTTGATTTTGACTCGAAGCACCAGACGCAGTGGTATTCGGCGACTCTTCCGAACCGATTTTCACATGAAGCGTCTTCTTTTGGCTGCCCCGGTATACGACGATTGGCACCGTCTCGCCCGGCTTAAGCGTGAACAATTCGGTCCGCAGATCCGCAATCGACTGAATGGTCTTTCCGTCGATGGAAATAATCACATCGCCCGTTCGCAAACCAGCATTCTTCGCGTTGGACGAATCGACCTTCTCAACATACACACCGTAATTGACCGGAATGTTTCCTGGCAAGTAGCCAGATGGTATGCTCGACAAATCGATGCCTTCAATGCCAAGAGCCGGGTGCAAAGCATGCCCTGTGCGGATAATTTGGTCCGCAACGTTCAGTACTTCGTTGGACGGAATCGCAAAGCCCATCCCCTCGAAGTCCTGCTCGACAATTTTACTGCTGTTAATGCCGATGACCTGCCCCGCTGCGTTCAGCAAGGGCCCACCGCTATTGCCGGGGTTGATGGCGGCATCGGTCTGAATGACAGATTGATAATCCAGTGTCGTGTCCGAAGTTGGTTCCTCGACGGGCATCATGCGCTGATCACCACTCACGATACCCGAAGTCACGGTGTCTGCAAAATCAAGCCCCATCGGTGTCCCAATGGCAATGGCCGGTTCGCCGACCTGAATGTCATCCGAGTTCGCAAACTGCGCAGGCTGAATGCCCGGGAATGTCGATGCCGGGACTTTCAACACCGCAAGGTCTGTGTACGGGTCCGTACCGACCACCGTAGCCCGCACCTGCTTGTTGGTGTTGAGGACAATCTCGACCTTCGATCCGCCCTGTACAACGTGGTTGTTCGTCACGATATAAGCATTGTTGCCATTCTTGTAAAAGTAGACGCCAGACCCGATGTCAGATTCCTGAGTCTGTGATTGCTGTGTAAAGAAGTCACTGGTCGTCGTGTAGTTGACGACAGCAACGACATCAGGCTCAACCTTTTTGACAACCTGCGTAATATCGTCATTTATATTGACGCTCACAGACATCGGCTTACTCGCTGACGAAGTCGAGGTCGGCAACGAAGATTCCGAAGCCAACGGTGTTTGTGCGTTTCGCACCATCGGCATGAGAGCGAGCGTCGCGCCTGCACCGACAAGCGCCGAGACAACCACGGTTGCGGCCCACTTCAGCGCACCAGCAGACTCGCGAAAGAAGCCGTTGCCCTGCCTCGAACGATAATAGCCCATTCCTGTTCACACCTTTCGACGTCAAGTCAGCTTTGATGCCTTTAGTATGCATCGTAAACCTTGAAACCGTATCGAAAAGGTCAGACCAAGAATGCTTGGCGTGATCGCAATAAGGCCAAAGCCGCCGTCTCGCCGCTACGCACCGCCCCTTCGAGACAGGCAGGCCAGTCTGTGCGCGTCCAATCCCCGGCCAAGAAGAGGCCTGTAATTGGCGTCACCGTTTGCGGGCGCAAATGCCACGTACCAGGTTCGGCGAGGAACGTCGCCTTCGGCTGCCATACGACTTTCGCGGCGAGCAGTTTGGCATCGCGTGCGTCTTTGCACGCTTTGCCGATGGCCTCTTGCACGCCACGGATGATTTCTTGATGCGTCCAATCTCGGAATCGATCCGCAGCCGAGATCGAAACGGATAACCAGCGCCCGTCTTGTCCCGAATCGGGAAGCAAGCGACCGCGGTTAAACACGAACATGCCATCAAAGTCGGTTGCGGCAAACACGTCCTCGGCCAAAACTTGACGGTCATAGTTGAGAAACACGTTGAGGATGGGGCTCCAACGCAATTTTGCAATGCCGTGAAACGGCTCTTTCCCTGCCCACTCGTCTGGCAACACGCGGAGTAAGGCATCATGCGGAACCGTAGAAACGACTTGCTCCGTCGCGACGAACGAACCGTCGCGCAGAGATAGACCACACACCTTGTTCTTTGCAACTTGCACTCGTTCCACATACGTCGAATAGCGGATGGTCACACCCCGTGCAACCAAGCGATCGATGGCGTCGCGCGCGAGATCGCCAAGGGGCCTCGTAAACAATCCTAGCCGCGCGGGCTGCCACCCGCGCATAAAGCCGATGTGAAACGAATGGGCGGCCAAACCAGCGCTGATCTCACCAGCGTGGCCGTTTAAAATCGCCGTCCCAACCAAATCCCACACCAAACGAATGGCTGTATCCGATTGTCCTGTGCTCTGAAGCCACTTGGCGAAACTTACGGCATCCAGCTTTTCGGCCCGTGGTCGCATAAAGGCCAGCGCACCCGCAAGCGTCGACGCGCGCTCGCTCGGAGACAAGTGCCTGTAGGCCAACAGCGCGGGCAACAAATGCAGCGGCCCGACAAGGCGTTTGCTGGCGATGCGAGACATCTGCCCATCGTGGTAGACAGGGATGTCAAGCAAAGGCTGTAACCGATAGCCGCTACGCACGTCGAGGCGCTTCAACAACGCGATGAATCGATCACAGCACCCTAACAGCACGTGTTGACCGTTGTCTAATGCGAGTCCAGTTTCGCGATCGACAAAGGAAAACGCGCGCCCTCCTGGATAGGGCGTGCGTTCGAGTAGCACAATGCGTTTGGGATTTATCCCTTTGGATAGTAAGGCCTCGGCAGTTGCAATCCCTGCCCATCCCGCACCGATGATGACTATACTGTCGCTGATGCGTTCCATAACACACCCCACACCAAGCGCAATTTACGCGAACTGGATAAGGCAATTCGGCGATCAAACACATTGAACCGACTCTCTTCTATCTTCGTCAATAATTCGCGATACATGAGAAACAGCATGCGCAAACAGCGAAGACTGTCCTCCTCAACCAGCGGGAACAGCCCTTTGGCTCGTTCATAATACATCTCAGCCCGCTCGGCCTGCTCGCGCATCAACGCCAAAAAGCCAGGGGTCAGACGTTTTAATCGTAAATCTTCAATTGTATAACCATGCCTGGCGAGCTCTTCAGAAGGCAAATACACGCGATCGCGCTCGATGTCCTCGCCAAGATCGCGAAGGATGTTGGTCAACTGCAACGCGCGCCCCATGTCCCGCGCCAAGGAAAGGGCTTTGGGATCGCGATAGCCAAAGATGTGTACACACATGATGCCGACCGTTCCTGCAACGTAGTCGCAGTACTGTTCAAGCTCCGCCATGGTTTGCAGGCGAACTGCGCGCATATCGATACGCATGCCCTCCACCATATCGCGAAACGGCTTTAGGGGTAGTTGAAACCGCCGGACGGCGTCGCCTAATGCCAAGACGACCGGATGGTCTGAACTTTGATAGTCATCGGCAAAGGCTTGCTCGGCGATACCTTCCGCCATCGCGAGATGCGCCTCGGCTTCCTCACCCTCGTAGTCATCGACTGCGTCGTCACAAATGCGACTCCAGGCATAAATGGCATACATCGCGAGGCGTTTGTGCATGGGCAACAGACGCATGCCGTAATAAAACGAGCTTCCAGCTTGGCGGGTCAGCTTGGTGCAGTGTTGATAGGCCTGGTCGATGTTCATCCGGGAGCCACCCCTCGTTGCGCGAACCCCATGAAGGCCCGCATCGCAATACGTAGCTTTTGGCCGCTTGTCACCACAGGTCGACGTACAAACGGATCGTAATCTTGGCGGCGCAACGCTTCCAGAACAGCTTCGCCGCCAAGCCGATAAAGGCGCAATTGCAGCCCGAGTCGATGCGGTACCAAACGCTCCAGGCGAGCCCCCTGCGTAAACCACTCGGCTGTGCGCTCGACCTCAAACTTGATGCAGGCACGCACGCCATCTGTCATTCGAGCCTGGCGGATGTCTTCCAAAGAGGCCCCGAATGACTCGAGATCCGCCTTCGGTACGTAGATCCTACCATTCTTCAGATCGCGATGAATATCTTGAAGATGATTCGCGACTTGTAAGGCTGTGCATGTGTAATCGGACAATGCGGCACGCTCCTCGTCACAGCAGCCAAAGACGCCAAGCACGAGACGGCCCACGGGATCCGCCGAATACCGGCAATAATCCCGTAGGTCGTCCCATGTCTCGTATGTCGCTTGGCGCTGATCTCGCCGATTGGCTTCAATCAGACGCAGGAACGGATCCATCGGCAGCCCGCACGCTTCGATCGTGTGTTGCAAAGCTCGAAAAACGGGCGTCTGCGGCGTGCCACCGTACGCTCGCCGCAGTTCTTCTTCGTACGCATCGAGGGCCGCCAAACGATCCCCTTTCAGTTCGTCACCGAGATCGTCCACGCCGCGACAAAATGCATAAATAGAGCAAAAGTGCGGACGAAGCTCGCGCGGGACGAAGAGCGAGACGACTGAAAAATTCTCGTAATGACTGGCCGTCAAGCGCGCACACACCTCGAAATCAGCTCGCAAACCGACTGGGACCGACTGCATCGCCATTACCTCGTCAACCTGCCTAAGGCGTCTTTGTAGCGACCGAGTGCCATAACGGGAAAGATGTGTCGATAAAGGGTATAGCCCAGGTAAAAGTCTCCGGGGAAGCCCGTTCCGGTGTAGTACGGCTCATCCCAACCGCCATCCGACCGCTGCGTGCGCACGAGGTATGCGACGCCGCGCGAAACCGCGTCCGCTTGCACACGCCCACCGGCAATCAAGGCCATGAGCGCCCAAGCGGTCTGTGATGGCGTGCTCGGCCCCACCCCGGCAAAGCGTTCGTCGACATACGAGCGACAGTCTTCGCCCCAGCCGCCGTCCTCATTCTGGTGTGCGACCAGCCAGTCGAGTGCCTTCTGAACAAAAGGTTCCTTCATATCGACGCCGACCGATTTTAAAGCTGGCACCACAGCTCCAATGCCATAGATGTAATTGACGCCCCAACGCCCATACCAAGAGCCGTCAGGCTTCTGTTCGCGCTTCAGATAATTCACTGCCCGCGCGACGACTTTCCAAGCTTCGTCATAGCCAAAACTGCCGAAGCATTCCAGGACGTGTGCGGTAACGTCTTCTGAAGGCGGATCGATCACTTCACCAAAATCGCAGAACGGAATGCGATTGGGAAGCTCCTTGTTGTTGTCGACGTCGTACGCCCCCCAGCCGCCATTCGAACTCTGCATCGCCGTCAGCCAGCGGAAGCCAGCCGTCATGGCATCGCGCCGTTCCGCCTCGTTCGGCAGTTTGAGGCCGTTCAACGCCCAAACGACAACCGCCGTATCGTCGACGTCTGGATAATGTGGATTGTCAAACTGGAATGCCCAGCCACCTGGCTTCGCGTTTGGCCGCCGTACTGCCCAGTCTCCCTTCGTGGCAATGCGATGGTCGAGAAGCCACTTCCCCGCTTTGACCAGAGCGGGCTCGTCTGGAGCTAAACCGGCTGCTCGCAGCGCGAGAATGGAAAGTCCTGTATCCCATACCGGGGAAATCGAGGCTTGGAACATCCATCCTCCGTATTCCAACTCTAGTCCATAGAGTTCGAGTCCCTCCCACCCCTTGATAAACGCAGGATGGTTGGTCATATTCATGACTTTTAGGGCAAGTAAGGCATAAAACCATGGCGGCTGAATGCCACCCCAACTGCCATCGCCAGCCTGATGTTCGATCAGCCATTCGATGGCACGTTGCTCGGCAGCCTTGCGAAATGGATGAAACGATCCATTCTGGTATCCTTGCAGTAACTTGTCGATGGATAAAAAGAGGCTTGAATTGCCACCTTTGGCCGCACGCCGACGGGGAGGCACGTTGGTCTCAAACAACTCAGGCACCTTGGCGTGCGCAGGCAACGGGAATACCGCCCGGCGGCTCATCACAATGGTGAGTGCGACAATTGTCGGCCTCGCCCACGAACCGAAATCGTAGATATTCAAAGGCATGTTCTTGCCCAAGAACATGATTTCAGGCGGAACGACAGGCAACTTACGCCACGGATACTCGCCGACCACAGCCAGCCATAAGCGCGTGAATACGCGGGCTGATTCAATCCCACCCTGACTTTGAATAAAAGCCAGCGCCTTCTGCATACGTTCATCGTCAGGGGATAACCCAATATACTTCAGAGCAACATAGGCCTCGATGGTCGTGTCGAGGTCTTGTGGTCCGCCTGGGTACTGCGCCCACGTGCCATCCTCTCGCTGCTCATGCAAAAGATATGTCTTAATCTTCTCAAGGCGCCCTTTGTCCACCTTGCCCAGACAGTGACAGAGAAGCACGTATTCAGCTTCCATGGTCACGTTGCTGAGCAAAGGCCCCCACCAATATCCTTCTTCATGCTGGCGGCTCAACAGGTACTCGACGCCGTTGTCGAGCGTCTGCATATAAGCTGGAATTTCAGCTAGTTGCTTGGTCATCCGACAACCCCCTTACACGTCAGTTCTGTCATTTCGAGACAGGCGCCATACCTGCTTCGCGAAACCATGTAATTGCCCGGCGCAATGCGTCTTCGACCGAGGACTGCGGCATGCCGAGCTCCTGCACGGCTTTTGTCGCGTCAAAATACATCGGTTCCCGTGCCAATTTGACACCTGCCACCGGCGCCCGTGGCGCCCGGCGCAACAAGCGCGACAACATGTAGTCGTCCACCACAGCCACCGACATGGCGACCCAGAACGGGATTTTTGCCCGCGGCGCGCGGCGACCAGAGAGGCGCGCCACCATGGCGACAAGATCGCCAAAGTGCATATTGCGATGGCCAAGAATATAGCGCTCACCGCGCCGCCCACGCTCATAGGCAAGGAGATGACCCAAAGCGACATCCTCCACAGCGACTAAGTTCAGCCCTGTTTCGACGTATGCAGGCATCCGTCCAAGCATCGTGTCGAGGACAATTCGCCCTGTGGGCGTCGGCTTTACGTCGTACGGTCCGACTGGTGTCGAGGGATTGACGATCACGATGTCCATGCCTGACGCCGCCGCATCCATCGCCAGTCGTTCCGCCAACACCTTCGTTTTTTTGTACGTACTGTACACCTTGTCCGGATCGTTAAAACCGTCCTCTTCCGTCGCCGGCTTTCCATCGTGCCGCAATTTCACGGCAGCGGTCGAGCTCGTGTAGACGAGCCTTGGCCCGCCCGCGCGGCGCACGGCGTCGATTAGCCTACGCGTCCCCTCGACGTTCGCCGCGTACATCACAGCGTCATCCCGGCGATCCAGCGAGTAGTGTGCGGCCACGTGAAAGACGGCATCAGAGCCGCGCACCGCTGCCTCAATGCCCGCACCTGTCGCGAGATCGCCTACGCAAATGTCTGCGCCAAGGGCGATAAGCGCCTGCGCCCGCTCGGGATCGCGCACGAGTGCCCGCACCTGGTGCCCACGTTCGCGCAAAGCGGCGACGACATGGTAGCCGACAAATCCTGTGCCTCCTGTCACCAGCGCAAGCACGCCAGTTCCCTCCCGATCTGCTGCAAAATCCGACGCGCGCGCAGAGCGTGCAACGGCAAACGCAACGCATGCCCCCAAGTCCCGGGGTGCCAGGACGGCAGTTGGTCGGACGCGGTGTCAAGCACGACGCGAATGGCGTAAAACGGAACACCGTGCGATCTCGCCGCCTGTGCCCAGGCAAATGTCTCCTGGTCCACCCAGCGGGCTCCCACACGAAGTGCCAGTTCGCGCTTGTCCGCAGGCGACGCAGCGATGCGCTCAACCGAAGCGATGCCTTGGTCGGCCCGCACGCCCACCCCGACTTTGTGCGCGGCCATCTGCACGGCTTCTAATAAGCGCTCCGGCAAAGGAGCGATCCGCTCGACGACACCGGCATCCGAAACCGCCGTTTGTGGCAACGCAATCTCGCCGCGCCGCGCGTCCGCGGAAAGTGCCCCGCACACACCCACACCCAACGCAAATGCAGGGCGAGCAGCCGCAAATGCCTGTTCTGCAGTGGCACGGCCGCGCGCTGGACCCACTCCCGTTGCGATCACGCCCCAATCCAGGGCGGATCGCAAAGGATGGAGGGCATTTGCTTCAAACGCAAGTGCGGTCAAAACCAGTCTGGAAGCCATTTTTCGTTATGATGCGAAGAACCAACGCACAAGCTTCCAGGTATCCGCCGGCGACACAGCCTTGACCGCAGACATCTCGTAGCCGCTGTGCATCATGCAGCTCGCGCAACGCGGGTTCTCGCCATAGCCAAACTCGTCCCAATTCGTCTTTTCCATCATCTCTTGGAACGAATCATAGTGATCGTCCGTCAATAGATAGCAAGGACCTTTCCAACCTTTTGGGTTGCGGTTCGGCATCGCCCATGGCGTGCAGCGCAAGTCTTTTTTGCCTGTGAGGAAGTCGAAGTAAATTGGCGTATCGTAGAAGCGGATTTTGTCGCCAGCGTGTTCGAGGATTTCCGAAACCAGCTGATTGACTTCTTTGCGGTGGAGGAAGATATCACTGTGCGCGGAATCCACCTCTTCGTAGGTGAACGCGGGCGACACAATGCAGTTGTCGACTCCAAGATCCATCAACTCTTGGAGCAGTTCGGCTGTGTCCTTGGCACTTGCGCCCTTATACAAGGTCGTATTGGTCGCAACGCGAAAGCCTCGCTCTTTCGCTGCCTTGATGCCTTTAATCACGATGTCGAAGACGCCAGCCCGCTCGACCATGCGGTCATGGTGCTCGCGTTTGCCATCCAGGTGAAACACGAACGTGAAGTTCGGATGTGGCTTCAATTTGTCGAGCACGCGATGCAACAGGATACCGTTAGTGCAGAGCATCACGAGCTTTCTGCGCGCCAGCATGCCGTTGACGATATCGACAATCTCGGGGTGGACAAGCGGTTCGCCGCCTGCAATGGAAACGGCGGGTGCGCCGCACTCCTCGATCGCCTTAAAGCAATCTTCCGCTGTCAGGCGCAGTTTGAGCACTTCTTCGCTTTGCCTGATCTTTCCGCAACCGGTACACGTCAGGTTGCAAATTTCCGTCGGCTCGAGCATCAACACCATGGGATAACGTTTGACGCCTTTGACCTTGTTCTTGGCAAGGTACTTGACCATGTCTACCGTCGCCGACAACGACTGTCTTGCCATCCTAATCCCCTCCTAGTCAATCCGCTTCGACGAATGAGAAGATAGAAATGAATCCTGTCTGAGGGAACAATATCCCATATTCGGGGTCAGAAGCAAATTCCGGGCAACTACATGTCACCCACAATCGCGATGCCGCCGCGCTGCTGCAAGCTCGTTACGTACGCCTGCCTGCCTCGCGCCGCAAGCCATTCGCGGAGCTTCCCGGTCACGACAACTGGCTTCTTCCGCAAATCTGCCCAGGTTCGGCACCCGGTCAAAACAAGCAACGTGCGTATCCCAGCATGTAACTCTTCCAAATAGCGATCCAATGCCGCCTCGCCATCTGGCTGACCTAGCAAACGCACGAGCGGACCGGCAATTCCGACCGCCTTCGCCCCCATCGCCATCGCCTTGACGATCTCGTCGGCTGTACGCATCCCACCGGACGCAAAGACGTCGGCGCGATCGCCCACAGCGTCCATCACTTCGGCAAGCGACGCAGCCGTCGATAGTCCCCAGCTTTGCCAAGAATCCGCAAGTTGTAAGCCTCGTCGCCACGCCTCGACCGCAATGAAATTTGTTCCCCCGCGACCGCCAACATCAATTCCCCGCACACCGCACTCGACAAACTGAACTGCCTGCTCGGCCGCAATGCCCTGGCCGACTTCCTTGGCAATCACCGGTACGCCTACGCCTTGCACCACATCCACAAGTTTCGCGAGCGCACCGCGAAAGTCGCGATCTCCTTCGGTCATGAACATCTCCTGGGCGACATTCCAATGCACCTGCAGCAACTGTGCTCCCACGATGTCGACAGCCGCCTTCGCAGTTTCCACGTCCGTGCCCATGCCGACGTTCGCGATCACGACGCCATCTGGGTACACTTCCCGAACGACGCTGTACGTGTATGCGACTTCAGGCGAACGCACACCAGCGGTACCGGAACCCAAAGCCATGGCCAGCCCATGCCGACGAGCGGCTGCGGCAAGTTTACGATTGAGTTCATAGACCTCGTCTGCGCCACCGGTCATGGCGTTCACCACAATGGGAGACGGAAGCGTCACGCCACACACTTCGCTCGCGATGGACACCTCGTCCACTGCCAACTCTGGTGCACAGCACGGAACGAGGGACACGTCCTCGAACCAGTTGGTGCTCGCCGGGTTGTCGCCGAGCGCGCGCACCGCAGCGACGTGCTCGACCTTGCGGCGCTGCCGCAGATCTCCAACCACCTTCGCCATGTTCCGTCTCCTTCTTTCTGTCGCGAACAGGGCCGTAGCCGTGCTTACGTCCCTACTTTGTCCAATATATGCGTCGACTTCCCTTTATGACCTAAAAGTTGCAACGCATCCGCTACAATTCCGTCGGCATCCAAGCCCAACCTGTGCAATACCTCGTCGCGTCCCCCGTGTTCGACGAATGTGTCTGGCACGCCTTTGCGACGCATCGGAACGACAAGACCGCGATCGATGAGCAATTCGGCAACGGCCGAACCTGCGCCACCTGCCAAGGCCGCTTCCTCCACCGTCAAGATGGGTCTTCCCGTTTTACCCAATTGCACAATGAGCTCTTCATCGAGCGGTTTGACAAACCGCAAATTGACGACCGTCGATTCGATTTGATAATCATCGGCAAGCGTGCGGGCGGCCTTCAGCGCCGGATCGACCATCGAACCGAGTGCGATAATCGTCAAATCCGCCCCCTCGCGAAGCACCTCCGACTTCCCCCATGGCAAAGTCTGCAGTGTTTCATCAAGCGGCACGCCCAATCCGTCTGCGCGGGGATAGCGAACAGCAACCGGCCCATCGTGCTGGCTGGCTGTATACAGCATATGCCGCAACTCGTTTTCATCCTTTGGCATCATGACCGCCATGTTCGGCACCGTGCGCAGATACGCGACATCGAATACGCCCTGATGCGTCTCGCCATCGGGGCCAACAATGCCAGCGCGATCGACCGCGAGTAAGACAGGCAAGTTTTGGATGCAGATGTCGTGAATGGTCTGGTCGTACGCGCGTTGCAGGAAAGTGGAGTAGACCGCAAAAATCGGACGCTTGCCAGCAGCCGCCAAACCTGCACAGAACGTGCCCGCGTGCTGTTCCGCAATTCCTACGTCAAACGTGCGCGTGGGAAACTCTTTCTGAAATTTCGTCAAGCCACTCCCCGACAACATTGCAGGCGTCACGACCACGATGCGCTCATCGCGGCGTGCCAGTTCGGCCACCGTCGCCGCAAATACATTCGTGTACGAAGGTGGTTGATTGCCCTTCACAGCGCTCGGCCACGCATGCCACTTGTCTTCCGAACTCTCCGCCTGTGCATACCCCTTGCCTTTTTGTGTAAGCGTATGAATGAGGACAGGGCCGCGAATCTCCTTCGCGCGCTCAAAAACAGAAATCAATTGAGGCAAGTCGTGTCCGTCGATGGGTCCAATATACTTAAAGCCAAACCCTTCGAAAGGCGTGATCGGCAACAGCATATGGCGTGCGGCGTCCTTGGCTCTGTCGAGGACTTTGGTCACCTTCGCGCCAACACCGCTCAATTGTTTAAGAATGTGGTCGATATCCGCCTTGGCCTTGGCATAGCTCGGATCTGTGCGCAAGCGGGTCAGGTATTTGGACACAGCCCCAACATTATTGGAAATGGACATCTCGTTGTCATTGAGGACGACAATTAGGTCGAGCCCAAGATCACCCGCGTGATTCATCGCCTCCAGGGCCATGCCTCCCGTGAGTGCACCATCGCCGATCACGGCAATGACATGATGGTTTTCACGGCGCAGATCGCGAGCCACCGCCATGCCTACAGCCGCCGAGATGCTGGTGCTGGAGTGACCTGCACCGAACGGATCATGTGGGCTTTCACTCCGCTTTAAAAAGCCCGCTAGGCCACCTAGCTTGCGCAAGGTCGGAAACATGTCTTTGCGGCCGGTCAAGATCTTGTGTACGTATCCCTGATGACCAACGTCCCACAAAATCTTGTCTCGAGGACTGTCGAACACCCGGTGCAGAGCCAAGGTCAATTCGACCACGCCCATATTTGCGCCGAAGTGGCCGCCCGTCCTCGAGATGGACGACACCAGGAAATCGCGGATTTCCTGAGCCAGCGTCACCAGTTGCGACTCCGTCAGTTGCTTCAAATCTTTTGGGTCTTGAATCGAATCCAGTAACGTAATCAACACCTCGATTGCACCAGAGTGTACAACAGACAACAAGCCGCAGGGGCCTTCCTGTGCACGCGGCGATCCGGTCTTCGAGGCTCCACCCCCAATCAAAGTTGGTCGAAGGAAAAATGACAAATTATAAAATTCCTCAACCTCAAGCGTACCAAATTCTGAGGTGTGCCCGCAATCGTACAACTAAATTTTTCGTGTACCTGAACAACTGAGTTTGGCCAAAGGCAAACCATTGCCACCCATGTATGCCGCTTACGAATCCGAAACGAAAATCAAACAAGAAAGGCCCACGCTGTCTTGTATGTCATGTACTATGCGAATATGCGGCAAATCGGGCAATGCGGCTCTATGCTCAGCGAAACAGTCCAACAATCGCCCAGCCCCCATAGGCGATGATAAACGTAGAACTGACCATGCCGATGAGAATGCTGGTCACTACCAACGTCGTGTTCCATCTCAGCAAATAGCCGATGGCCATACAAACGTATGCGCCTAAGATGGGGCACAAGGGAATGAGGATCCACACCCCGAAGCGTCCATACTTTTGAGATAGACGCTCAGCCTTCTGTAATCGCTTGCGGGCCCATTTCCACCTCTGTACGATCTCGCCGAAGGCAAACATCATAATCGGCAACGAGATAAGGTTAGCAAGGATAGAAATCACAGCGCCTATAAACGGGTGAAAACCAAGCGGAATACTCGCTGCTGCAGCTGGTTGTGCTTCGAGTACAATCGACGTACCAATTAAAGACAAGGTCGGGACGATACTCCGCTGACTAATTCCAACTCCTAGCGCGGCGGCAAAAAACAGCAAGGCCACGGCAACACCATACATGAGTCCGCGTACAAACGTGGAACGAACTGCAGTTGGACCCATTTGCCGCCCCATGGACATTCCCCCATTCTTTCGCCATCTATTGTACCATTTGCTGGCGCTCATTTCGCTCAACACCTGTCATCCCATGGCACGCTGCAACCTGCGCGTGCCCCTCTTATGAGAATGCGCACCAAAGGCATTCCTTATCAATGAAAGCGATTAAGTTGTGGGCTGGGCCGATGCGGGTGGCGCACTCCAAATCGAGCCGTCGAACGATGTATGTACGCCGATCTCGTTGAGGATATTGACCAAATCGTTCACGCAGACATATGGGGCTTTGCTGCCCACATCCGGATCGTTTGCAGTTTCTACGTAAACATTCCCCATAAGTGTTCCGTTCACTATAAAATGTGCCATACCATCGATGGGAACTTGGTGCTGGATGGCCCCTGCAAAAGGCGTGTGAATGGCTACATTCAAACCATTCATCTGACTCGACACACCGAGGACATTCATCCAGCCAATCGCGCTTTGCAATGGCACAAACAAGGCCTTTCCTATTTTCTGAACGGGCATCGTGGTCGAGAGATCACCGGCAATGACAGATATCCTGTTGCTCGCCGGTAGCACGGTCACGGTCATTGCGACATGATATACACCGTCAATTGGACTTGCAAAGTGATAGACCCCAGCGGCATCAAACGTAAGCGAATAGCCGGTGTCGCTCGTCAACACATTCGAACTGGCACTCCCTGCACCGTCGAACGCATGGCTGCCGCTCGCTGTTGGGACCATCAGCATTGAAGTAGACCCCGCCGTGTTAGTCGCTTCGTACGCCACCGCATGTATACCATGTACACCAACTTCCCTCCAGACGACCGTATCGCCGACATGTAGGGTCAACGATTTGGGTGCACAGCCAGCATAGGCATAAGCGGGCGCCGTGATGGAGCACGCCGCAACCGGTTGCATCTTTGCGTTTTCCACGACGTACTCCCAAACGCCTTGCGGGACGCCAGCGGATCGAACCACCCCCTGTAACTCCCCCCGCCCGCGGCTATCCGCAGTGGCGTAAAGCGTGGAGGTCCCCGGAACCAACGGCCCTGTCACACTTGCATAGCGCAACTCCCCCACGTATTGACCGCCAGGTTGCAGCCCAGTCAGGCTCACCGCGATGCTATACGCACTGCCGTTTGGCACACTCGCATCAAGTTGCGGCGTCAGCGTGACACGCCCCCGGACGGAACTTTTACCCAATGGCTGAAGCGGCGTTTGCACGCCTTCGACATCTGGCAGATCGACATCCTCGACATAGGTCAGCGTGCCATTCGCATTGTCGATCACCTTGGCCCGCGTCTTGGCCAACTCCTGTTCCCCGGCCGCAATGTCGACCTCTGCCTCGTGCGCCGCCACAGCGTTATACGAAGACGCATCGGTGGGATACGGCGTTCCTGTCGGCTGGACAATCACGACACCCTCCATACCTGGATGCAGCGGATCAAAACAGACATAAGTGCCCGGTTTGACAAACGTTAAATGATACGGAGCCGTCGCTAATATTCCAGATGCCACGGCGTGCACACCATCGTATACGTCGCCACCCAAAGCGTGCAACGAACTCGTCCACGGTGGCGGCGCGAGCTTGCCTTGCGGGGGAATGTAAATCGCTTGCCCGACGCCTGAAAATGACACGGTGTCGCCGGCGTCGATGGTGATGGTATTAGGTAGAAAAGCCGCCGCAAAGACTCCGTCCGCCGCTTGTACGCCTGCCTGCATTGCCCAAGTAACCGGAAGCGGCGAATGGATGGCAGCAAGCGCGAGCGGTGCCGGTGAAATCATCATGAAGATGCCTAACGCAACCGCAATGATGTGACGAATCCGATCTATACGGCGCAAGCGCTTTCCCCCCCGTGTTATGACTGTTTATTCGGAAGCTTAACACGCGTCGACTTCTTTGAATATTGTCTCAAACTGCCTTGTCCACAAGATAGGTTTGGCTTTTCAATCCGATTTCAACATAATGTTCGTATGATACAAGGAAGCCATCGAAAAGGGGGACTGTGCTTGGCGCGGCGGTATTTGCATGAGATTGACCTCATGCGCGCATTTGTCATCCTCGGTGTATTATCCGTGCATACGACGTCTTTTTTTAATGTGCTCAACAACGACATGACACCCGGCTTTTTAACGCTTGGCGCACTGATTACGACCATGCATTACACGCGTGAGACGTTCATGTTCGTCACGGGACTCGTCTTATTTATCACGTATTATCGAAACCCATTTAATCCACTGGTGTTTTGGAGAAAGCGCTTTTTGCTGATTGCCATTCCCTACATCATATGGACACTTGCCTATATTGCATTCGTGGGTTTGTTAACGCCCGGCTTCGACTGGTCGTGGTCCGTCCTTTGGCCTGCCATCGAACACAATTTACTGACCGGAAACATGTATTTTTTATATTTTCTTGTTGTATCCATGCAACTCTATATCGTATTCCCCTTTCTGCTGTACATGTTAAGAAGGTGGGAAAAGTACCATATTCACATTCTCATCGCGAGCTTTGTCCTGCAAATTAGTTTGATGTGGTTAAACAAGTACGCGCTTGGCAACGTCAACACAGCAAATTTGTCAAAAGTGCTCTATGATCTATACCAATATCGCGATCGAAACATTATCATGTATCAGTTCTGGTTCATTTCCGGTGGCATCCTTGCTTGCCATTATGATCGCGTGGCGGCTTTTATCTATCGACATCGCCGTGCGCTATTCGTGTCCCTGGGAATTGGCGTGTGCCTGGTGTGGGGGTATTACTTTTTGGAACGCTTGGCCGTTGGCGAGAGCGAGGGTTCGGCGGAACTTGTGCTACAACCCATCATGGTTCCATACAGCCTGCTCGTGACATTGGTCTATTGGTATGCTGGCATGTCTTGGGCCAAACGAATGGGCCGCCCTGGGTGGCGCCCGTTCAGCAAATTCGTCAAGGTTGCGGGCAACACGTCGTTTGGCATCTACCTGGCCCAACCGTTCCCGTTATACCTGATGGAACTGACGGTCAACCATATTGATGGCCTTGGTATTCCGACGTGGCTCCACTACGCCCTGCTGCCGGTTTCCATCTTATTTGTCTATTTCTCATCGATGCTCATTTCGTATATCTTTGGCAAAATCCCGCTTCTCACGTATACAGTCGGCAGGCGTACACAATGGCGCCGCCACAAACACGAAGCAGTTCAGCATGCAGCATAAAACATTAGGGGGCCAAGGCACTTGGCCCCCGTCGTATGATTACCTCACATCCGCCAAGATCAGGCTGCGCAACGATACGTAGTCCGTCTTCCCGCTTCCAAGGAGAGGAAACTCATTGATGGTGCGCAACTCACTTGGCACATGCATCCGAGAATAGCCTGATTCCTCGACAATCTTACGCATCGGTGCCAACGTCAAACCAGCGACCGTCGTGATCAGCAAAATTCGCTCTCCTCGCACCTCGTCAGGTACCGTGACCGCGGCAAAATCGGGGCTGTCATAAGCGCGAGCTGCCAACTGTTCCACAAGATTAAGAGACACCATTTCACCTGCAATTTTCGCAAAGCGCTTGAGGCGCCCAATAATCGTGACAAAGCCATCATCGTCCACCGTGACGACGTCCCCAGTGTCATACCAACCACTCTGTTCCACGTATCCCTGGCCGTGCAATAAGTAGCCCTTCATCACGTTCGGGCCTTGCACGTGCAGCACACCACCCTCTGGAATTCCATCGACGGCAAGAAGACGATAGGAAATGCCGGGCAAAAGTCGCCCAACCGTCCCCTGGCGATGGTTGATGGGTGTATCCAAACACAGGATAGGCGACGTCTCAGTTGCACCATATCCCTGCATAATTTGCAACTGGAACTTTTGCAACCAAGCGCGCTCGACTTCGGGTTTCAATCGCTCAGCCCCGACGACCGCATAGCGTAGCGATGCAAATTGTTCAGGTGTGGCGTTTTGTCCATATTTCTCCAAAAACGATGACGTCCCAAAAAGAATGGTGGACCGTTCTTCCCCTGCCAATTCGGGAATTCGTTTGTAGTGCAAGGGCGATGGGTATAAGTAGGTCTGTATTCCGGCCAGGAGCGGCAACAAAGCTCCGGCTGTCAGACCGAATGAGTGAAACATTGGCATCGCGTTCAACATTCTATCCTGCGTTCCAAAGTCGATAACCGATCTGGTTTGTTGAACGTTGGCATAAATGTTCTCGTGAGACAGTACCACTCCACGCGGCTTGTATTCACTGCCCGACGTAAATAAGACCAGTTCGCGCAAGCCCTTGCTCGCGCGTGCCCGGCGCTTCCATGCGAGCAGTCCTTGCACTTTTTCGAACACGGAAATACGGTTGCGCACATCCTCCATTTCGTGAACGGACAGACGGACACTCAGCGCTGCCTCGACATCTTGCAACTGACCTTTTTGAATAAATTCGCGCGATGTTAGGACTGTGCGTAAATCGGCCGTCTCGCAGGCATCGAGAATCGTCTGAATTCCACTTGAATAGTTGAGCATCACAGGTGTGATCCCCGCATAAAACAGCGCGAAGAGGACGACCACTTGACCAATGGAGTTGGGCAATAACACTCCAACGCGCTCCGTCCTGGCAAACATGCGACGAAACGTCGTCCCGAGTACATACGAGTTCAGCAGGATCTCGCGGTATGTGGCCTTACCGCTGATATCCTTGCAAATCACGCGCTCCTCTCCATAGTACCTGGCGGAACGAACCAGCTCATCGAACAAATTGACCTCCGTATCATCTCGTCTACCAAGATAACTCATCAACAGAAATTCCTGTAACTCGTCGAGCGTTTTGCGCGCATCTGTCAAAGGCAAAGCCTCACCCATACTCGGAAGGCGCGTATGTCCATACACAGGAATCAGCGGAACTTGGCGGCGAAATGCATAGCTTGCTACCGCCTGAAACGTCGCTTGATCCGTATCAAGGGCGACAAAGACGGGTTTTCCGTCTTTTAGATTGCGGATGAGTGGCGCAAACGAGCGCGGCTCCGCGGCGTGTATGAGAACCGTCCCCCTGTTGCGCAGGAATTCTCGATAGCGCGCCTGTACCATCTCGTTCACACAGATAAGCACATCTCGAGGTACTGCCTCTAACACTCTGCGAAAATCTGTGTGAATCGTTACGTTTAATAAGTAGATTGCACATCTTTCCGTGCGAAACGGCATATCCGATAACGCTTTCATACTCATCTCCTTGTGATCCCTACGGCGATATGTGGCACCAGTTTAGCACGCCTGTACGCAATTCGACACACTGAATTTCTCCGCACTGGTATAATTGTCTAAGGCTGATCTTCGCGATCGCGCTGAATAGCGAAACGGAGGAATCCCAATGAAATTTTCTGAAATGACGTACGAACGGCCAAACATGGGCGACATCTCGTCGCAGATGAAAGAGCGTATTGCTGCATTGTCGCGCGCTGAAACGGCCGACGAACAACTCGAACAGATTGCGGCCATCAACAATCTTCGCAATCACTTTATGTCAATGGCTGAGCTTGCATCCATTCGCAACTCCATTGATACGCGCGACGAATTCTATAAGGCTGAGAAGGAATACTTTGATACGGTATCGCCAGAGATGGAAGCTATTGAAACCGAGTTTCGTGAGGCCTTGTTAGCTTCACCGTTTCGCGCGGAACTGGAAAAACACCTGGGCGCCCAACTATTTAAGCTTGCTGAGGTGCAAAAGCGGTCATTTGGCAACGCCATTGTAGCGGATATGCAGGAGACAAATCGGCTGGTGACGGAATACAACGCACTGGTCGCAAGTGCAAAAATCCCATTTGAAGGGAAGGATTTGACACTCAGTCAAATGGGACGTTATCTGAATGCGCCGGATCGCCATGTCCGACGATCGGCTAACGAGGCGCGTTACGCCTTTTTCGCGAAGCACGAAGAAGATTTTGATAGACTTTACGACGAGATGGTGAAATTGCGCACGCGCATGGCTCGCCAACTCGGCTACGACAACTATGTGCAGATGGGCTACGACCGCATGAATCGAACCGACTATGGCCCAGCGGAGACGAGGCGGTTTCGCGACCAAATCAAGCGACACATCGTCCCGCTCGCGGAATCACTGCGCGAGCGACAACGGCAGCGCCTCGGCCTCGACAAACTGCAATATTACGATCTCGCTCTTCACTTCCCAACGGGCAATCCGGAACCAAAGGGAGATCCCAGCTGGATTGTCGAGAACGGGAGGCGGATGTATCGCGAGCTATCTCCCGAGACAGACGCCTTTTTCAAGTTCATGGTCGACAACGAACTGCTTGATCTGCAGAGCCGCGACGGCAAACGTGTCGGAGGTTACTGCACCATCATCCCGTCCGCCAAAGCTCCATTTATCTTCGCAAATTTCAATGGAACAGCGCATGATGTCACCGTGCTTACGCACGAAGCAGGTCACGCGTTCCAAGCGTTTGAGTCGCGCAATCTACCGTGTCCGGAGTACTATTTCCCGACGTCGGAGGCGGCTGAAATTCATTCGATGAGCATGGAGTTCTTTACGTGGGATTGGATGAATCTGTTCTTTGAAGAGGATACAGAGAAATTCAAATTTTATCATTTGAGCACTTCGGTGTTGATGATTCCGTACTTTGCAGTCGTCGACGAGTTCCAGCACTTCGTCTATGAAAACCCGACGGCTCCCCCACAGGAGCGCAAGGCGTACTGGCGAGAGTTGGAACGCACCTACTTCCCAAGCCGTACGTACGAGGAAAACGAATACCTCGAACGCGGTGGCTACTGGCACCAGCAACTCCATATTTTCAATTACCCGTTTTACTACATTGATTACGGCCTGGCACAAGTCTGTGCACTGCAGTTCTGGACCAAAATACAGTCCAACAAAGAACAGGCGTGGAAGGATTATCTCCACCTGTGTCAATTGGGCGGCAGCCGTTCCTTTGTCGAGCTCGTACAAGCCGCGAATCTACGTTCACCCTTTGATGAGAACTGCATTGAATCCATGATTGGCGACATCGCCAATTGGTTGGACAGCGTCGACGACAACGCCCTGTAAAATATGGCGCCGCCGCTTCCTTAGCGGCGGCGTGCCATCCACCAAAAGCCAACGACGATTGCGATCAATAATATAAGAAGAAACGGGATATGCCGAGCGATGGAGTAACCTATGCCCCAGCCGAGGCCATGCACAACACCCCGAGCAAATTCGTGACCAAATCCTGACCCAAAACTGGAGTACATGTGATGGGAAAATCCATAGGACCGAATTAGCAACTAGCTATCCACTCCATTCCAAACCAACTTCGCGTCATTCATACAAGAAATCCAACCAAATCCGGCCTACTGGATGCTAGATGTCGACAGAAGGCAATCCCCTATGAAACCTTCGCCGCGCTTGCACAGGTATGTGTGCCGCGGTCTGCTCGGCAGCGGTGCGTGCCGCCACCCGCGCTCACCAATGCGCAGATCGTAAAGGAAGAGCAGGCAGCCGTCAATACATGAATGAGGGTGATACCGACAAATCTCTCCATCCCCCGTCTATCCAGTCCGGGAGTGTCCATCCTACAAGCACGGCCGCACCGCCGAACACCACGATGACCAGTTCGTGTCCCAACGCATACAAAAGCGACAGCATAAACCCTCGCCGCCGCGTCGCTGCCGCCCTGAAAAATCGGTGATTGCCGCAATGGGATCCCAATCTACCCCATACCGAAACCCGAGTGTTCCTCCAAGCCACATCCTCGCCAGTCACATCATGTGCGTCATGCCGCTCCTTCCCCTTTCAACCCATCGCCCGCGCGCTGGCCCAGTCGATCACGTCGACGACCGTGCGCAAACCCAGCTTTTCGCACATCTCCATCTCCCGGCGCCAAACTTCGGCGGTCATGCGCACATCGGCGTCTGCCTGATGGCGATGTTTCACCTCGACGCCAAGCCACGCACAGACTTCCTCCAGTGTCGGCGTTCGCGAAATGCGAGCCAACGCCTGTGCCACGACCGCCGTGTCGATGGCGATGGGGCGAAGTTTGAGCCGCCAAAGCAGCCGCGCTTGGCGCTGCAAAAATGACAGCTCGTGCCGCGCGTGGTGCGCAATCCACACGCGGCCAACGGCCATCCCGAGGACGTGGCGAAGGACACGCTCGAGCTCTTTGCCGGAATGCAACGCTTCCGGCGTCAAGCCTGTCAAACGCCAGACGGTGTCCGAAACGCCGGCGAGATCGTCATGCCGGACGAGTTCGTAGTACATCTCGCTCAACCCCTGGCGCCCGGTCATACACGCGGCCGCCACCGACAAGATGCGATCCGCCTCTGCCGAGAAGCCTGTCGTCTCGAGATCGACAACGAAGTAATCGGTGGCAGCCAGAGGCCGCTCCCACAGGCGGGCCGCTGGATCAACCAAGCCAAGCGTGAGTTGGTCCGACTCCTCCTTGCGCGCGGTAAAAAACCATTTCATCGCGCCCCCCTCGGCTTTCGGAAACGCCGGCAAACCAACTGTTCCAATCGTTTAGCAGTACGCAAATGAACTTGCAAGCAATCCCGCCACGCTTGTGGCATTCGTCCTTTTTCCATACGTTCTGCGTTTGTGCCCGACCTGGCAGCCTGGGCGTGCAATCGAGCGCGCAGCCGCCAACCGAACCACAACGCATCCCTGACCGCCGCGGCAAACACCGGTTCCATCATCTTCGCCTGTGTGAGCTCCTCGACGCGCGCCATGGTTGCCACCGCTTGCACATCCCCGGCAATGGCGAGCAGGCGGATGGCGTGGACGATGGGCGCTAGCAACTGCTCTTTGACGTCAAAGAATTCTCCTTCCGCCGCGGCCTGCCACTTGACGCGACCGAACGGATGGAGGCCAACCGTGCGCCGGATGCCCAAGTGCGCCATTTGCCAGAGAAAAAAGGGCGACGCGGCGAGGAGGGACCGCACGGTGACAGTGATGCCCTGCCACGGTTCACAAGGGGACAGCGGCGTCGCGTCCATCGCCATGAACAGGTAGCGCGCGCTCTTCCAATCAGGAAAGGCGTAATACTGTTCGATCCGACTGTACCAATCGGCGGGCGTGCCAAACCATCGCGGATTCGGGCCCATGACGTTGCCCCGGCACGGCTGGAAGCCGAGGGCTGTCATCGTGCGGACGAACTGCTGCAGCGGACCGACCGCCTGTGCGAAGGAAACGGTCCCGTCGCTGACAATGGCAAAGTCGAGGTCGCTGTGCGGCAAGTCCTCGCCGCGCGCTGCCGAGCCAAGCCGAATGTACGTGAGCCCACGCCGAATCGAATCAGGTACAAACGTCTGCCAGCCAAATGCGAGTAGTTGCTCGCGCTGCTGTTGGTAGGCGTGCAACCATCGCGAGAAGGGAGCGTGATCGAACGGCGATTCGGTATCTTGTAGAACCGCGTCCGACCACGCTGCGCCAACATTGGCGGCACGCGCGACCTCCAAATTTGGAACTTTGACAATCACCGGCAACTTCACGGGCAGACCTCCTGGAAACGCTCGGCTTACGGCCACATCTGTGCAAACATGACAAATTGCATTATGATGAACCCAAATGGAGCGGCCAAAAGGCCAGGCGCGGAGGAATCGAAGATGAAACGCCAGACAACTGCGGACGACCTGACATCCCTGGCGCAAGCGGCAGGTGTCCGCTTTGTCCGCCTGCAATTCGCGGATCTGTTCGGTACGGTCAAAACGGTCGAAATACCTGTCGCCAGTCTTGCGCAAGCGTGTACAGAAGGCGTGCTGTTTGACGGTTCGTCGATTCACGGCTTTGCCCGCGTCGAGGAATCTGACATGTACCTGTGCCCCGACACGGGTACTTGGGTCCTGCTGCCCTGGCTGGACGAAACCGGCCGCCCACTTGCTCGGATGATTTGCGACATCAAACTACCTGATGGCTCTCCTTTTGCGGGCGATCCGCGGGCCATCCTGAAACGCGCCGTCGCCGACGCGCAAGCGTGCGGTTTCGAAACTTTGTCGCTCGCGAGCGAATTGGAATTTTTCCTGTTCCCGCTCGACAACGACAGCCAACCCGTTCTCGTCGTGGACGATCGCGCTGGCTACTTCGGTAACGACCAAGAGCAGGCTGCTGCTCGCTGTCGCCTTGACATGGCAAACGCACTGGCGAAGCTCGGCATCCCGCTCTTCGGCACGCACCATGAGACCGCGCCGTGCCAACACGAAATCGACATCGCGCCGCTACCGGTCGTGCAGGCGGCAGACGCACTGGTCACAGCCAAAATCGCGATGCGCACCGTCGCGCGGGAACACGGCCTGTACGTGTCGTGGATGCCAAAGCCCTTTGCCAGTTTTGCCGGTTCTGGTCTCCACGTGCGCTTTCAAGCGAAACGGGCCGGTATGGATGATTTTCGAGATGTGCTCTGCGACGGTACCGTTGGTTGCGGTAGCAGTTTTATCGCAGGCCTAATTGATCACGCCGCGGCGCTCACCGCGATCGCCAATCCCCTGGTCAACAGCTACAAACGGCTGCAACCGGGATCCGAAGCACCGATCTACGCATTTTGGTCGACGCGGCATCCGATGCCGTTCGTGCGAGCCGCGATGGACGCCAACGGCGCCGTATCGATTGAACTCCGGTCCCCTGATCCGAGCTGCAATCCCTACCTGGCATTCGCCGCAGCCATTGCCGCCGGGACGGACGGCGTCCGCCGCCGCCTGACCGCGCCCCCTGCGCTGTTCCAGTCGGCAACGGCCATGACGGCGGAAGAACGTTTTTTGCGTTCCATCCCACGCCTCCCAATCAATCTCGAAGATGCGCTAGCCTTCCTGGAAGAAGACGAAACCATCCGCGCTTGCCTCGGAGAACACGCGGTCACCCATTACGTCGGTGCGAAAGCCGCCGAGTGGGAGGCGTACAGCAGAACGGTTCATGCTTGGGAGCACGAGCAGTATCTCTGAATGTGAGCGGTCAGCCCTCTGCACCGTTACGAATCATGCCCGAACGTTTGGCCAGAGGCTCCGAAATATTTTGGCAGTTCGCTCGCGGTCAAAGTCTCCGGGTATGCCGACTCGCGGTGTAAGGCGAGATCGAGACCCATGATCTCCTCTTCCTTGGTCACCCGAATGTCTATGAGTTTGTCGACCACCCAAAGTAGAATGAACGTGCCAATACCGGAGAACAGCCAGGTCGCAACGATTCCCGTCAACTGCAGCATCACCTGATGCGCATTGCCATGGATCAACCCATTGGCACCCGCCGAATTCACGGTGGTCGAGGCAAATATGCCGGTCGCGAGCGCCCCCCATGTGCCGCCGATGCCGTGGCCACCGAACGCGTCCAGAGCGTCGTCGTAGCCTAATTTCGACTTCATAAACGTCGAGGCAAGATAACAAATCGCGCCGCCAAGAAGTCCGAGTACAATCGACCAGCCGGGTGAGACGAAACCGGCTGCCGGAGTGATTGCGACCAGCCCTGCGACAGCTCCGGCGCAAGCACCAACGAGTGTAACATGACCGGTGCGCAGTTTCTCGGCAATCATCCAACCGACCGCAGCCGCGGCTGTGGCGGTATTCGTCGCAAGAAACGCCTCGGCCGACAGATAGTTGGCGGCAAGAGCACTGCCTGCGTTAAAACCGAACCAGCCGAACCATAGAAGTGCAGTACCAAGCAAGACGAACGGCACATTGTGCGCTTTAATCTCCCCCGACCCATGTTCTGCACGACGGCCGAGATACAAAGCGGCCACCAGCCCCGCAACACCCGACGAGATGTGGACGACAGTCCCTCCTGCAAAATCCAATACGCCGAGCGTGTGCAACCAGCCACCTGCGCCCCACACCCAGTGCGCCAGCGGATCGTAAATGATGGTTGCCCATAGGACAATAAAGACGACAAACGATGCGAACTTGACGCGCTCTGCCAAGCCGCCGACAATGAGCGCCGGTGTGATGATGGCGAACATCATCTGGAAAATACTGAATACCATATTCGGGATGGTACTAGCATAGTCGGAGTCTGGAGCGGCGCCGACCCCCCGCATCATAAACCAGCTTAGGTTGCCGATGATGTGGTGGACATCCGGCCCAAAAGCCAGGCTATAGCCAATAACAACCCACTGCAATGAAACCACCAGGATGACGGATACAACCTGTAGCATCGTCGTAATCACGTTTTTGGTGCGAACGAGGCCACCGTAGAAAAATGCCAAGCCGGGCGTCATGAGCAATACGAGTGCGGAGGATGCGAGAATCCAAGCAGTGTCACCCGAGTTGATGGGCGTCGTAGTGGCAGCAAAACTGGTGCTTGGGAACAGAATGATGCCCAAGCATGCGGATAGAATCCAAGGCCATTTTGACCCAAGCCGCGTCTTCATCTCCGTCTCCACTCCTTATCCTGAATTTTTTCATAACATTACATAGAAGGCGGGGTGGTGTCAACGAATTATGTAATGTTTTCTAACATAAATGAAAATAACGTTTTACCAAACGGATGAGTAAGGGGGTTTTTCGAGTATTTATTGCAATAAACTTTACATCACGTAGGGTGAGACTTCGTATAAAAACCGAGTCTGCCGAAAGCCACAGCTCCAGCAAACTCGGTTATCGGGTTTCCTGCCGTTTTCACATGTGAACGTCAAACTCTAGGTTCTGATGCCGACACTGGCGATCCAGTATGCATACGAAAGTCGACACCATATCCGCCTTCTCCAACCACCCCATCGCGCGACGTCCAATATACGCGGCGCTTGACCGGATCCGTTTTCGCCACCACCATGCCATGACTCATGACGAGCTCGGCAGGTGGCATGCGCCGCAGGAGATCCCACTTGTCATCCGCATCGACGAGCAACAACGACGCAGGCTTCCCGACCTCAATGCCATACCGGTCCTCAATCTGCAACGTCTTCGCGGATCGATACGTCACCATATCGACACAGGCCATAGCCTCTTGACGCCCAGTCATCTGCCCGACATGCATAGCCATGTGTGCTACCTGAAGCATGCTTCCAGTACCAAACGAGTACCATGGATCCATGATATCGTCGTGGCCAAGGCACACATTGATGCCCGCCTGCCATAACTCTTTTACACGCGTAAATCCGCGCCGTTTCGGATAACTGTCAAAACGCCCCTGTAGTGTAATATTGATTAGTGGATTGGCAATAAAATGGATATCTGCCTTGCGCAGAAGTCCGAACAATTTATAGGCGTATGCGTCGTTGTAGCTGCCCATGGCCGTCGTGTGACTTGCCGTGACGCGTTGGCCCATGCCCCGCTCCAACGCTCGTGTCGCAAGGACCTCGACAAACCGCGACTGCTCGTCGTCGATCTCGTCACAGTGCACGTCCACCAAGCGATCATATTTTTCGGCGAGATCGAAACACGCGTCGATCGAGCGAACGCCGTACTCTCGCGTATATTCGTAGTGCGGAATGGCACCAACGACATCCGCACCTAAGCGCAGGGCTTCTTCCAAAAGTTCGAGTCCGCGACCATTCTGATACGAATAGATGCCCTCCTGGGGAAACGCGACGATTTGGATATCGACAACACCGCGGACCTTCTCCCGCAACTCCAGCAAGGCCTGCAACGCAGTCAAGGTCGGATCCGTCACATCGACATGTGTGCGAATGTGCAACGTGCCTTGTGCCATCATCCACTGCAAAGCCTCGTCGACTCTCGTCAGTACGTCCTCTCTTGTCAAGTACGGCTTGCGCTCGCTCCAGCGCTGAATGCCTTCAAACAGGGTGCCACTTTCATTCCAACGCGGTTGTCCCGCCGTCAACACGGAATCCAGGTGGATATGCGGCTCGACAAACGGCGGCATGGCAAGCAGTCCCCTGCCTTCTATCACCTGACCGCTGTATGTTCGCGTTCCTGCGGTCACAATCTCCGCAATATGACCACCCTGAACGCCGATATCAAAATTCCCTTCGCGCCCCATGATACGAACATCCGAAATCCAGACGTCAGACATGCGGCCACCTCCTCCGTACAGAGAGACTTTGTCCAGCTCATCCTAACACTGCGCACAAGCTAACCACAAATGCCACCCTCCCCAGATATCTACATAAGGCCTGCGGCAACCGGAAAACATACTTTGGCCGACGCGTTTGACCAACACGAAATTTGGCCTCGACGTCAGATTGATTACCATCCGATATTGACGACTCGTACGGGCATTGTCATAGTAACAGCGTCCAACGATTGAATGAGTTGGAATAAAGACAGAATGGTAAGGAGGCGTTTCCACATGTCGTACGCGGATACATCTGATACCTACGGCTCGGAGGTATTACATGTCGAGCCACATGGAATCGATCCGATTCCCCAATCAGAGCGTCACGGCCGGGTCAGCAGCTTGTTCACACTCTGGTTCAGCGCAAACCTGGAGTTTGCCACATTGACGACCGGAGTTCTTGGCGTTGGCGTATTCGGACTGTCGTTTTGGCAAGCAGCCGTTGCCATTGTCATAGGTACGGTCGTGGGTGCACTCGCCATCGGTTTCCTCACGACATTCGGCTATCGTTGGGGCTTGCCACAACTGATTCAGTCGCGAGCTGCATTCGGCTACTTCGGCAATTTTTTGCCTGGAATACTCAATTTCCTCTGTGGGATCGGCTGGTACACGGTCAACACGGTTCTCGGCGTCTACGCCTTGCAGTGGTTACTACCCATCGGCTTCCTACCAAACCTGATCATTATGATCATCCTGCAAGCCATTATCAGTATTTACGGGCACAACATGATTCACTGGGTCGAACGCGTAGCAGTACTGATTTTGCTGGTCATCTTTATTTTGGTCAGCGTTTATGCGTTTCCACATATTCATTTCAACATCGCGGAGAATCCGCATGCTTCCGCGTTCTCTGGCACTTCCGGTTCCATGATTTTGTCAATTGCGATCTCGCTCTCCTACATGATGGGATGGATGACCTACAGTTCAGACTATAGCCGTTACTTCCCGCGGGATACGAAATCAACGAAGGCTTTCGCCGCTGCGTTTTGGGGCAACGTCATTCCGGCAGTTTGGCTCGAGTTGCTCGGTACAGGGCTATCGACTTTCACATCCGTCAGCAAGCCGACCGACCTGGTGTCTGGCATCCTGCCACACCCACTCGCCATTGTGACCATGCTGGCGATCATTCTCGGAACCATCACCGCAAACGTCATCAACATCTACTCGGGATCCATCTCACTCCTTTCCATCGACGTGGGCATTGTTCGGGCAGTTGCACCGAAGCGTTGGGTTGCGGCACTCTTGGTTGGCATCCTGGGCGGCATTCTGTCGTACGTCGGCGGCCAGTCTGGTTACTACCAAAATTATAGCAACTTCTTGTTTGTTCTTGCATACTGGATCAGCCCCTGGGCCGCCGTCGTCATTGGCGATTACCTGCTCGTCCGCCGCCACCGGGATGAGATTGACGATTTTTACGATAAGAACCGGCCGCTGCGTGTAGGGTTTTGGGCATTTCTAATTGGTTTTGCCTGTTCCATACCCTTCTTCAACCAAGTCATGTATACCGGATACTTTGCGAAACACTATCCGCAAATCGGCGACATCTCCTACTATGTGAGCTTCGTTGTCGCGTTTGTTCTGTACGCACTATTTGCAAACCGACAAACCGCCCAAGTCAGACCGTAGACACGATAACAGGCGCCCGCACGACTCACGGGCGCCTGTTGTACAGAACTGTATCACCAAATCGGCACGAATCCCTCGATTTCGTGCAGGACTTCATCAATCTCACGCAAGGTATCCGGTGTCAACTCTAACTCCACCGCCTTGACGTTCTCTTCCACCTGCGCGATTCGGCTTGCCCCAATGATCGCCGATGCAACGTTTTGCTGGCGCAATGTCCAGGCAATCGCCAATTGCGACAACGAGGCCCCCAGCGACTTTGCGATGTTCTCCAGTTTAACCACACACGTCAGCACATCGTCGCGCAAATAACTACGAATCCAGTGATTTGTATGATCATTTGCAGCCCGGCTTTCACTAGGCACTTGACTACCTGGACGGTACTTACCGGTGAGAACGCCTTGCGCTAGCGGTGAAAACACAACCTGCCCGACGCCTAATTGTGCACAGGTCGGCATGACTTCCTTCTCGATATAGCGGACGAGCATATTATAAATCGGTTGGTTCGAAATAATCGGGTGGAGATTGCGTTTATCGGCTATTGCAATGGCTTGTCCAATTTGGGCCGCCGACCATTCGCTGACGCCTGCATACAAAATTTTGCCTGCTCGAATCAGATCGTCCAACGCATACAGTGTCTCTTCCAACGAAACGGTGGGATCGAAGCGATGGCACTGATATAGATCGATGTAATCGACACCTAACCGTTGTAAACTCGCCTCACACTGTTCGATGATGTGTTTACGCGACAGGCCGCGGTCGTTAGGCCCATCTCCCATGGGAAAGTATACTTTCGTCGCAAGGACATACGACGCTCTCGGATATTTCCGCAATGCTTCACCAACGACCAACTCGGCTTGACCACGGTTGTATGCGTTGGCCGTATCAAAAAAGTTGATACCGAGTTCATAGGCGCGATCGATACAGGCGATAGCCGTTTCGCGCTCCGTAGCGTTTCCGTATGTCAACCAACTGCCGAGGCCCACTTCACTGACGCGTAGCCCACTATTTCCAATTTGGCGATACCTCATGAGATCACCCTCTCGAAAGCGTGCATGTGATTTTCATATTGTAAACGGTGACGCAAGAATCCGAAAACATTGCTTCTCTCAGCATAGCGTGCTACGTTCGTAAATGACGTCAAATACCGATGGCAATTGTCCCCGTGCCCTCAGCTTAAAGGAGCCTATGTCCATGATTCGAGGCATCGTGTTCGACTTCGATGGAACTTTGATCGACACCGAATCTGCCTGGTACACCGCCTTTTGCGATCTCTACCAGCAACATCGGGTAGAACTTCCACTTTCCTTGTATGCACAGTGTATCGGGACAAGCAATGACGCATTCGACCCAGTCGCACACCTGATCGCATCTGCAGAAATACCCATCACCAAAAGCGAGATCGAGCAGTTTATTCAGCGCCGTCACAATGAGCTTATGCGTGAAAAAAGCTTACGACCCGGAGTGAAGAAAACCATAGAAACGGCTCGTACACTGGGTCTCTGCATTGGTCTTGCAACGAGTTCACATCGGGCATGGCTCGATCCGTTTCTCGAACGTCTGGGCATCGCGGATGCCTTCGATTGCATCCGCACCGCAGATGATGTCAAACGCGTCAAACCTGACCCAGCCCTCTACGAACTCACCCTTGCCTGCCTGGGACTAAAGCCAGATGAGGCTGTTGCCATTGAAGATTCTCCGAACGGCGCCCTCGCGGCCGTGCGTGCCGGAATGCATGTGCTATGTATTCCAAACGCCGTCACTTGTGAGCTTCCGTTCCCCGAAAATTGCAGCCATGTATCGTCTTTGGACGAGATCGATTGGCCAACCTGGCTGCAAGAACGCAATGTGTAGGATTCGTGGCGATGCAAAAACCCGGCCGCATATGCCGCCGGGCTTTGCCTGCTTCTTCAGTTTGCCAAGTGACATGTGACCGAGTGCTGACTGCCAACCAATTTACGCTCTGGTTTCTTTTGACGACAAACGTCAGTTGCAAAGGGACAACGCGGATGGAATGTGCATCCGCTGGGCGGGTTAAATGGCGACGGTATTTCGCCCTGAATCGATGTCAGCGCCTGGCGTTTGTCCGCGTCTTCTGGCATCTTCAAAATGGACTGCAGCAACACCTGGGTATAAGGATGCGTCGGGTTGGCGAACAACTCTTCGGCCGGACCCTGTTCCACCACTTCACCGAGATACAACACGGCTACTTGGTCACTGAGGTATTCGACTACGGCCAGATTGTGCGAAATGAAGATGTACGTCAGATTGAAGTCCTTTTGCAGTTCTTGCAACAATTGAATGACCTGAACCTGAATCGACACGTCCAACGCCGAGATGGGTTCGTCGCATATAACCAGCTTCGGATTTAACGAAAGCGCACGGGCGATGCCAACGCGTTGCAACTGGCCACCTGACAACTCATGAGGAAACGCGTACTTCACCACGGTTGACAAGCCAACGCGTTCAAGCAGTTCGTCGACGCGCTTTTGCCGCTCTGCCTTGGTTCCGATATTGTGAATCGCCATTGCGTCCTCAATTGCAGCGCCTATCGTCATGCGTGGACTCATGCTAGCTTGCGGATCCTGAAAGATAATCTGCATATCTCGGCGCAAAGGGCGCATCTGTTTCGGCGACAGCTTTGTGATGTCCTGGCCGTTAAAGACGATACGCCCCTCGTTGGCATCGAGCAGGCGAAGCACTAACCGTCCAAGCGTCGATTTGCCTGAACCACTTTCGCCGACGAGTCCCATCGTCTTGCCCGCGTCCAGCTGGAACGACACTTTTTCAACCGCATGCAGTTCTCGACCTTGCACGCGAAACCGCTTGGATACTTCCTCAACTTGCAGCAATGGACTAGATGGCATGAGCGAGGACCTCCTCCGCACGATGGCATGCGACATGGTGATTGGGACTGATTTCCCGCAGTGCCGGTAACTCAGACCTGCATCGCTCTGTGGCAAACGGGCAACGCGATGCGAAGGAACAACTCTTGGGCGGTTCAGTGAGCGTCGGTGCCATGCCAGGAATCGGCGACAATTGGCGATCGCGCTGGCCTATTTCGATAATGGAATTCTTTAATCCCATCGTGTACGGGTGAGCGGGTTGGAGCAGAAACTGACGAGTGTCTGCCATTTCCATAATCTGTCCAGCATACAGAACGATGATCCGGTCGCAGAAGTTGGTCGCGACACCGAAGTCGTGCGTGATCATCGCAATGCTCATCTGCTTTTTTCTACGTTGTTCTTGCAACAGGGCAAGAATCTGCATTTGAACGGTCACATCAAGTGCCGTCGTCGGCTCGTCCGCAATCAGCAGTTGCGGTTCACAAGCGAGCGCGATCGCAATCATAATGCGTTGGCGCATTCCTCCTGAAAACTCATGTGGATAATTGCGAAAACGCGCTTTGGGCTCAGGAATGCCCATTTCATGCAAGAGTTGCAACGTGCGTTCAAACGCCTCGCGGCGTCCAGCGTATTGATGTGTCAACATGGATTCCATGATTTGATCGCCAATCCGCATGACTGGGTTCAAACTCGTCATCGGATCCTGAAAGATGACACCGATGTCGCGCCCGCGAATATCCTCCAATTGCCGGGGGCGCATTTTGAGAAGATCATGCCCCTGAAACTTTGCAGTTCCCGCCATAATCTTTCCGTTTTCCCGAATAAGGCCGAGGGCGGACATCAAGGTCACCGATTTGCCGGATCCGCTTTCGCCCACGATGCCAAGAGCTTCGCCTTCGGCGATGGAAAAGCTCACGCCGTTGACGGCGAACACCTCGTCTTCACCGCGATCGAACTGCACGCGTAAATCGTCAATTGCCAATAATGCCTCTGCCATCTCACATGCCTCCTTTCGGATTGAACGCTTCTTGTAAGCCGTCGGCTACAAATAGGAAGGATAGCAGCGTGATGGCGAACACACCGGCAGGGAAATAGAGCAACCAGGGGAAGCCAAGGATATTAGCCCCTGCCTGGGCTAGCATATTACCAAACGATGGCATAGGTGGATTTAGCCCCATGCCCACAATGCTCAATCCTGCTTGCGCAGTCAAATCGTACGGAATGCCAAAAGCCAGTGACACCACCATGCTTCCGACGACGTTGGGAAACATGTAGCGACGCGCAATGTGCCACTGCGGCGCTCCCAGGGCGCGAGCCGCTTCCACCATCTCGCCATTTCGCATGGAGAGGACCAGCGAACGAATGAGACGGGCATAACCCGCCCAACCAGGGACACCGATGGCGAGAATCATCGGGAAGATGCCCTTGCCGAGCAGTACCACGAGAATGAGGGCGAAAAAGAACGACGGCAACGCAAACATGAAATCGACGGCACGCATGACAATCATGTCGATGATGCCTCCGGACAAGCCCGCCCATAAGCCCAGCACAATGCCAATGAGGAAACTTACGCAGGTCGCGCCAAGCGCAATCTCAAGCGCGTATCGAACGCTGTACAAGATTTGACTGAAGACGTCGTACCCCACCGTGTCTGTACCGAACAAGTGCTGCCACGATGGGCCGGAATGCATGTGTAGAAAATCCGCATAGGTATAACTGTACGGCGCAATCCAAGGGCCGATAATCCCTATTATGAAAAAGAGGATGACCCAGCCGAGTCCGGCCACCGCAAAACCATTGCGACGATATCGCTGCCACGCGCGGTACATCGGCGAATTCTTCCGTGCCCGGCGCACTGACTGCTGGGATTGTGATACGGCAATTGCCACGTGAACATTCCTCCTATCCCGGCTTTGTCACCTGCGCAACGCGGCACTCACTGCAATTTGACTCTTGGATCCATCACCGCGTATATGACGTCAACAGCCAAATTCGTCAACATGATGGTTGCGCCCAAAATGAAGACCGCCGTGATGGCCAATGGGAAGTCAAAGTTTGTGAACGCCGTCGAAATCACCTTGCCGAGACCGGGAATGGCAAAGATGTTTTCAACCCATACAGCACCGACCACCGAGAATGCAAACTGAGGACCTATCACGGTGATGAGCGCGGTGAGCGAGTTCTTTACTCCATGTTTAAGAACAAGAGGCCAATACTTGACACCCTTCGCTTTCGCAGTGCGAATAAAATCCTGCCGCATGGTTTCGATCAGGCTACCTCGCATGTAGCGGGCTACCACACCGATGTTTCCTGCAGCGAGCGATACCACGGGCAACACAGCTTCCGGCACGGTTCCCCATCCTGTAACAGGAAGCACGTTTTGCCACTCCACACCAAAGAGCAATACGAAGATAACCGCCAAGACGAACGACGGAATAGCCTGGCCGAACATAGAAAGAGTCGTAACCAAGTAATCAACCCACGTATTTCTCTTAATTGCAGCAATAATACCCATAGGTATGCCCACAACTACCGACAAAACCACCGATGAAAAAGCTAGAATCACGCTGATAGGCAGAGCCGTCTTCAGCTGGGACATGATGCTAAGCGTCGGATTTTGCATTGAATTACCAAAGTTAAGTGTAAAAGTATGCCACTCGTAGAGAAGCACCTGATGCCAGAGTGGAAGATTGAGTCCATACCTGAGCTGAAACTGCTCCATGAGTTTCTGGTAGGCAGCCGGATCCTGAGCCGCAAGCGGAGCGAGCGACGACGCAAGCTGCGTCGTGTTCATGAACCCTCCCGGCGAGCAATACATCATGATATACGAGATGGCAATCACAGCCGCGAGCGTGATCACAATAGCCACAAAGCGCTTGGCGAAAAATTTGGCATAGAACATCGCCGGCCTCCTTCCGAAGCGCCCGTGGGCAAAGCCCACGGGCCGTCTTTACGCCACGCTTACTTCGTGGACAGGTACTGGAATTGATAGAAGTTGCCCCATGCCCACGGGTTTGGTTGAGCACCCGTCACAGTCGAGCGCTCCAGGTAGTAGGTTTGGTTGTAGTACAAAGGAATGACCCATCCCTGCTGCATGAGCGACGTCACGAGTTTACCTGCCCAAACGGCAGCTTGAGACGATTGCATGCTGTTCTGCTCATAAGCCTGCCACATGCGCCATTCGCGCTCTTGTGCGGACTCCTGCGTATCCCAATACACCTGCAAATCAAGCGCGCCGGTATTGGTTCCACCGAGTGTCGTCGTGGCCGACTCAGGCGCAACAAACTCCCACGCAAGGACATATGCGCCATGCTTTGCGCTAGCAGTCTTCGCGGACTTCCACTGCGCGACAATCGAGTTCCACTGCTGTTGCAACGACGGAGTACCCGGCGGGCTTAGGATAGCGCGCCACTGTGCGGGTTGTTCCTTCGTCCACTTCTCAATGATAGGAATGTCCTTTTCGACTTCCTTCTGAAGTGGGATCCAGTCACTCCAGCTCACACCGGTATTCGCATTCTGCGGATTTCCGTACTTCTGGACCGAGGTGGGATCATACGGTGTGTTGTACCACGGCAGAACGTGTTGGACCTGCTGCGGCGTCCATCCATAGTCGCCCGGGAAGTAGATGCCCTGACTTGCCTGAATATCCATGTTTGCAGGTTCGAACCAGTTCACAGCACCAGCAGCGACCACAAATCCAGGTTGAATCCCCTTAAGCGGCCCTTCCCACACAAGTGCACTGTAATCGGTCTGGTTTTCCTGGATGATCTTCGTTTGAATACCTAGGTTTTGTTGCAACTCTTGAGAAATAGCTTCTGCTACGGGTACGCCTTGTTGGTTGACATCTGGTACCGGAGCATATAAGTACAACACGGGCAAACCCTTGCCGTTTGGATAACCAGCTTCCGCAAGCAGTTTCTTGGCCTGTGCCACGTTTTCAGGCAACCCAGTCTCGTACTTCTCGGCTGGCCAACCTGGGGTCGCGAACTTGTTTGTCACACCACCCATGTTGTTAAGCACGTCTTGAACAATGGGTTGGCGCTGCACCGCCATAGCTATCGCTTGACGAACCTTTGGATTGTAGTACGGCGACGAAATAGCCGAGTGATCCCATTCCAAGTACTCAATGCTATAGTCGGGCGCAGTATGCAGTTCTTTGCTGAGATTGTGCGTCTTGATATATTGGAAATCCGACGAAGAACCTACTAACGCGACATCCAATTTGCCCGCCATGAAATCTTCAACGGCAACCGTTGTACCCGGAACCAGGTTGATGACTTTCGCGTTGCCGTGGTTGACTTCACCCGGATGACCGACATATTTCGGATTCGGAACCAAGGTTATCGTGCCGTTTGGTGTAAACGATTTCACGATGTATGGACCATCGCCGACAAAGTTCTGTGGTAAATACCAATCGGTCGGATGCGCATCCACGATCTTCGGGTCAAGCGGCATGGACCCTGAGACGGCGAGTTCGCCCAAGATATAATGAGGCGTGGTCGTCGTAATCTGTAATTCATAGTTGTTTACAACCTTGATACCAACCTGACTTGCCGGTACGGCACCAGAGTGATATTGATACGCATTTTTGACATTGTTCAGAACGCTTGCCCAAAGTTGCGCCTGTGAGTTGGACGGATTCAACTGCCGCATCCAAGCGTAGTAGAAGTCCTGGGCCGTGACGGGATCGCCATTTGACCAACGCGCATCCTTACGCAAATAGATGGTCCATGTAAGCCCGTCCTTGGACAGAGAATACCCGGATGCAATCTTCGGTACAATCTGATTTTGTTGGTTGTACCCGTAGAGACCTTCGAGGATAGTACCCTGGTCTACAAGAATCTGCGCCGCCCATTGCGAAGGATCCAGCGACGAGATGCCCGGAGGTGACGGATATGTGATGGTCACCGAGCCACCCGCATTGGAAGCCGCGTGTACGAGCACCGATGCCGATCCGCCGGCGTTATTCGCCGTGTTATTTTGACCATGCACAGACGTCGCGCAACCAACGAGGCCACCGCTCGCCATGAGTACAGCTACCGGAATTTGCCATTTCCTTGTCTTTCGCTTGCCCATTGTATTCACTCCTTATCCACACCACTTGTCTTTGCTAACGCTTTCATAGACCCCCGTACTCAGTCAGGCTCCTTCTGCATCGCCAGGTCTGGCTGCTTAACCCCCCCATTCCCACTTCGTTGCCTAGGAACCAAGGTACCCAAATCGATTTGCACTAGGACAAAAAGATTCGGTTCCTACCAACAACATAAAATCGGCCCAACCCAAAATCAATAGTCCTTTTATGTGGTTATTGTCTTTGGTGAGCCCGAACGCAGCAAGCACGCATCGAATCCAAATCGATTTGTGCTTACAGATTCGTTGATGATTCAAACATAAAATTGGCGCAGGACGAAATCAATAGTCTATTTCGTCAATTATTGCTTTTCTCTTCACTCTTCTTGTCCTGGTTTGTTGAAGGTCACAAACCAGGACAAGAAGAGTCCAAAATCACAAGCTGGTGCAGGTAGGCAAAACAGGCCGTGTAACGAGCGTTCAGACACCCACAAAATGAGAAACCACAAAGACGGCTGGCGAGTTCCAGTAGACAGCCACTTCATTGGTCGAATAACTTTCTTCGTGATCGAGAAAACATCGTGCTGCAGGCTGGTTCTGCAGACGCTCGCGAGCTACTGTATCTTGCAAATTGCGATTGGGGCCGCCGGCCAACATGCCTGGCACAGGAGCCTCGACTGCATCAGCCACCGATGGACGATGGTGAGGATGAAGAAGCGGCTTTCTCCCATACCCTGAAACGTAGCACTGTTGTAAGGCATTTTCGCCCAGCATGTAATGAATAGTCTGTAAAGCTCCGTCGACGTACAGATCGGAAGGTTCCAGTGCGTATGCAATCAGCAAGTGCATGCCACGATTTAACAACACCATGTTGCTTCCCCAAATGTAATCGTGCTCCGCGAGCGGAATGCCAAATGCCGTACATGCACCAAGGCTGACCAACCTATCCGCCTCTGTCAGCCAAGCTTTGCGCAGATGTTCCCAAACCTGCGCCTGCGTAACGGCACGATCCGCCCGCAAATACGCGATTGTGCCGTAACCGCCAACGTCAGCCCAGCCTAGCTCAGTCAGGGAAAACCCTCCAGTTGCGAAGGCCTGCAAGCATGCCTGATGATAGCGATCTTCTCCCGTCGCTTGCAAAAGCGAAGCCGCTGCCCAGTAGTGTTCATCGCTCAGCTTCTTATCGCCATACTCGCCTGTGGCTACGCCATCCGGATTGTGAAACGGTTCGGCGTCATGACTCGTGCACCATTCGTAGGCCCGCGCAGCAGCGTTCAAACATCGGGTTGCAAAATCCGCATCAAACGCCCGATAGATGCGAGCCGCATGGGCAAGTGCAGCCGCGAATGTCGCAGTAGCTGCGTATGAAATAGGCGAGAGCACCAGTTCCCCACGATCGTCCTCAGGCATCGTTGACAAAGGAGGGAACCGATAAGTTGTGACCTTGTGATAGACGCCTCCCGTCTGCTCATCCTGCATACGCAACATCCATTCGAGTTCAAAGCGAACCTCACTAAGCACGTCAGGCAAGCCGGCTCCCGACTCTGGGATACCGACCGGGCTCATAAATGCCTTCGGATAGAATTCATAGGCGAGCAACAGATCCGCAACCGCTTTCGCCGCCGGCACAACGTATTTCCCGTAGTCCCCAGCGTCATGCCATCCGCCGTGACAGTCGATACGCCGCGATGGTTCGGCATACACATGTGCCTTTTCCACGTGACAAGCGGCATGCGAGAATTCGCCGGCGTGCTCAGCAGACAACTCGACGCCACAGCGCTGAAAGTAGAAAAACTTCTGTAAGCCTTTATGCAGATTGGCATACACGTCAGGATGAATGGCCAAAGAGACCGATTGTCCTATGCCCGGCACTGTGAGTTGATATGTGCCGACTTCGATGACGTCACTGATGTCGCCGATGTACACCTGCATTCCGGTTGCCTTGTCATCTCCGACTGCCTGCAATTCGCCAGCGAAAACCTCGCTACCATCCGCCCGGAAGACGGCAAACGAACCTCCGCAACCGCTTACATAGAAACGTTTCCGATCCTGTGGACGATAGCCCAACTGGTTTATATGTATTGCTGCTTGCATAGTCGCCTCCATATCGCCCATTCGCCGTAAGCTTATTTTGGTGATTCCTTCGCTATCATACACGTGATAGCAAGCAAAGGAAATATATGAATGCATACTTGCACATTCACAAAGGGCGCAACCGCACCCAAACCAGGTTTGCAGTCCCGCCCTTGCGAAACACCACGCTTTGTTTCCGAGCTATCTGCCTTAGCCGATTTCGACCATGCGCTCGAGGGCAATGCGCGCCCGCTGCGCCGTTTCCACAGGCACCGAAATGATCGTGCGCATCTCGACGAGAGACGCAAGCACCTTTTCCAAAGTGATCATTTTCATGAACGGACAAATGGCCTTGCGATTGGCCGGAATGAACCGTTTATGCGGATTCTGTCGTTCCATTTGATGCAGGATTCCCACTTCTGTGGCCACGATGAACTCGTCCTGCCCTGACGTTTTCGCTCGCTCCAACATGCCGCTTGTCGATAGCACATGTGTGCGATCCGCCGGCAATTGCCCTTCTGCGAGTAGATACATATTGGAAGTTGAACACCCGCATTCTGGGTGGATCAAAAGTTCAGCCTGCGGATGCGCAGCCAAGGTATCGGCGATATCTGCCGGAGCGATGCCCGCATGGACGTGGCACTCACCGAGCCAAATATGCATGTTCTCGCGCCCTGTCATCCGCTTGACGTACGAACCGAGAAACATGTCTGGGCAAAAAAGCACTTCTTTGTCAGTAGGAATGCTGCGTACAACGTCGACTGCGTTAGCCGATGTGCAACAGTAGTCGCTTTCTGCCTTCACTTCCGCAGATGTGTTGACATACGAGACAACCACCGCACCCGGGTGCTCCGCTTTCCATGCCCGCAATTGATCAGCCGTGATCGAATCGGCCAAGGAACAGCCAGCCTCTGCATCTGGCAGGAGTACCGTTTTATCTGGATTTAAAATAGCCGCGGTCTCCGCCATGAAGTGGACGCCACAGAGGACAATCACATCTGCCGATGTCTTTGCGGCAGCACGCGCCAATGCCAGCGAATCGCCGAGCACGTCAGCGACGTCCTGCACCTCGGGCAGCTCGTAGTTATGAGCAAGGATCAGCGCGTTGCGCTTCTCTTTCCAAACGCGGATTTGTTCCAACAACGTACCTTGTTCGACTGTCATCGCCATCCGTATACCGTCTCCTCACTTCGAATGGTTGTACTTCTCGACTTCGCAATCTCGCTGCTATGCGCAAAGGCGAGCTTTGGCATGGGGTAATCCGACCGAAAGTGGGCACCGCGGCTTTCCTCGCGTGCCATGGCCAGTTGCGAAATCAACCATGCCACGCACGCAACTGCCGATTGCGGCCGCTGCCTAGCGAGATCGAGCAATGTATGGTGTGCTGCCAACAATCCGGTACCCGTTCGCTCGATCCCGACGCCATTCCACATTGCCTGCTGCACTTGTGACAAGACCGCCTCCGATTCGACGGCACAAATCCGCGATTCGACATCGGCCTCGGGCAATCTCGGCGCGCATGGCGCATCGCGCATGGCTTCCGCGAACAATTTCGCCATGACGACGCACTCCAAAAGCGAATTGCTCGCTAGGCGATTCGCGCCATGAACCCCGGTACACGCAACTTCTCCCAAGGCAAACAGGCCGGGAACCGAGGTCTCGCCGTTCATTCGTGCGATCACGCCACCCATCATGAAGTGCGCTGCGGGCGTGACAGGGATCGGCGACGTGATCGGATCAATCCCGATTTCCGAAAGCCGACGCGAAATGTTTGGAAACCGCTGGTCAAAATGAGAAACGCCCGTCGCATCGAGAAAGACGGGGCCCCTTTCGCGCTGTGCACGATAAATTTCTCGTGCCACGACGTCGCGCGTTCGCAGATTGTCGCTGCGGTTCGCGAAGAGCGGTTTGCCGCACGCATCGACAAGTTGTGCGCCCGCCCCACGCACCGCCTCGGAGATGAGCAATGCGTCGCGGCTTCCATCGTTGACTACAGTCGGATGAAACTGTATAAATTCGAGATTACCTAGAACCGCTCCTGCGTGATACGCCAAAGCCAATCCTTCACCTATCGCCCCGGGTGGATTGGATGAATATGGATACAACCGTCCAGCTCCTCCGGTTGCCAGAACAACGGCTTTGCGAGCCCGCCAAAACGTCGTCTCGCCATCGCAGTTGGCGACAACGCCAATGGCCCTACCGCTAACGTCCTTCACCACGGCCTCGACGAAACTGCCTGTGCTCATTCGCACACGTCCGTTCTCCGCCAAAGCGCCTGCGAGCGACTGTACGACCACGCGTCCTGTAGCGTCGCCATCGGCATGGACGATCCGCGAACGACCATGCCCGCCCTCTAAACCAAGGCGCAGTTGACCTTTGCTATCGCGATCGAAGGAAACGCCTGTGCCCACCAACCATGAGATGGCCTGCGGCGCCAGATCCGTCAACGTTCGCACGGCAGCGGGATCAGACAAGCCTGCCCCTGCAGCCAAGGTGTCTTCCATATGCCAAGCCGCGCGATCGGCCGGGTGAACACTGGCCGCAATGCCACCTTGCGCAAAATATGAATTGGTGCCTGCGATTCCCGTCTTGCTTAACACGACGACATCGCTGTGTTCCGCGGCCGCCAATGCTGCCGCCATGCCAGCAAGCCCAGCACCGATGATGACGATGTCCGCCGTGTCCTGATTCATGGCTGATCCCCCACTCGCAAAGCCGTGAACGGCTCGATGTCGAGGCCCACATCAATGCTTCGTGCCGCGTGCGTCAAAGCACCCATCGAAATGTAATCCACCCCTGTCGCCGCGACTTCTGGCAAACGCGATAACGTCATGTTGCCAGATGCCTCGAGTGTCACCCGCCCTTCCGACATGGCAACGGCCTGTGCAAGCTGGCTCGTCGACATGTTGTCTAGGAGAATCATATCGGGCTCAGCTGCCAGAGCCTCTACCAACTGCTCCAAGGTATCGACCTCGACTTCGATTTTCTGTGCAACGCCCGCATGCGCACGCGCGCGCTCAATAGCCACGCGTACACCACCGGCCATTGCGATGTGGTTGTCCTTGATCAAAACCATATCGTCCAAGCCATGGCGGTGATTGCAGCCGCCGCCAACCGCCACCGCGTATTTCTCAATGCTGCGCCATCCGGGTGTCGTCTTGCGCGTGTCGAGCAACCGAGTCTTCGTTCCGGCGATCAGATTTGCGGCATCGCGCGTCTTTGTCGCAATCCCGGTCAGCCGTGCCAAGAAGTTCAAGGCTGTCCGCTCTGCGGTCAAAATGGAACATGCCTTGCCAACAATCTCACAAACCGCCTGCCGATCCGCCAGGTCATCCCCATCGTGAGCCAAGTACGTAAATTGCAATGCGGGATCGACCGTGTGGAATACGCGTTTAGCGAGTGGCAAGCCTGCAATGCGACTGGGCTCCTTCACCCACACGACAGCACGGGCCTGTAGCGCCGGATCCACTGTGTACATCGTGGTGCAATCGCCTCGCCCGATGTCCTCGGCCAACGCCAAGCGAATGAGCTGTTCTGTATGAAAGTCGATCTGCAACGCTGCAGCCTCCCCATCTTCACAGTTACGAGTGTCTGACTCTTTACTAGGTGTATATACAGTAGCATACACAGATTGGTTTTGCACTATGGAACCATTTGGATTTTAAGAAGATCGGTTGACAATCTCTATACATCGTGTAAGCTTCTATTCAGAACATATGTTCGCTTTTGTGCGGAAGGGTGTTACGCCGTGTTGGAGGCTCCGCAATACGTTGACATCGCGGTGAAACAGGCGGTTCATCGGGTGCAAGCACCTAGTATGCCATTCGCGTGGTCGCTTAATCCATATCGAGGATGTTCGCATGGTTGCGCATTTTGCTATGCGCGGTCCACGCACAGCTTCCTTGGATTTGCCGCCGATGATACATTTCGCAAACACGTCATGGTCAAAGCGGCTATACCAGAAGCTTTGGAGCGGCAACTTGAGACGAAATTGCGGGCCTGTGGTGGCAATCTTGAACGTCTGTCTACATCGTTTGGCACACTGGCCATCGGCACCGCAACAGACCCTTATCAATCCATTGAAGCGAAGCGGGAAATCACGAGAAGTTGTCTGGAGGTACTTGCAAAATACCAAATTCGGACGACCATCACTACGAGATCGCCTTTGATTCTACGAGATGTCGATATTTTGAAACGAATGCGGTTGGAATCCGTTCAATTGAGCATTCATACGCTGGATGGAGACATTTGGAGGGCATTCGAACCAGCGACACCCGCCCCCAAAACAAGGCTTGCCACCGTGCGCAAGCTTGCAGAACACAAGCTGCCGGTTGGCGTTTTCCTCGCCCCCATCTTGCCTTATATCAGTGACGACGAGGCTCAAATGCATAGCGTGATCGAGGAGGCTGTCGCACACGGAGCACACTTTGTGATGCCTTCCATACTGCGCCTGGCGCCGGAAGTCAAACCTTGGTTCTTCGACGTCCTCCGCCATACGTACCCGCACCTGCTGGAGCAGTACGAAAAGTTGTACAAGACGCCATACGCACCACCGTGGTACCGGCGCCAGATCATCGCCAAGGCTACTGCCATGGTGCGCAGTTTGGGCGCAAACATCGAACCTCTACCATCGACGCAATCGGTCGCCAGGACATGTGAGCCGCAAAGTCGGCAACTTACGTTGCCGATTTGAAGTCGCGCTTTATGAAAATGGATGTTTTTGTCGGAATTCACATGCCTATGTATTGAGCATACAGACTGCGGGCCCGGGCAGGATCGTCCGTGCCATGAACCAAGGCGCGGCCGTCTGGAAACACGCTAATGGCAATCTCACCCTGCTGCCAACGGAGCAAGTGTTCATTCACACGCACTTCGCCAAGCGCCCGCAGGCGATCGGCGAGTCGGTCAAGTGACAATGGGCGGCTGGTGGTTGGACGCACCTGAACAGTCTGCCTGCCACATAGCGAAACGGTCAACGCGCCTCTACTGCCCGCCAACGCTTGAAACTCTCGATTTACGCAACACGGACACTGTAGGCTGGGCTCTCCGAGGGCGGTTTGATGAAACTCATTCTGCCACACGTCGACCTGGAAGATGGCGTCGCTCAGCGCGTCCAGATTGCCTGTCAAATACTTAAGGATCTCGGCGACCTGATAGGACGCGACCATCGCCACCACGGGTGCAATGACGCCCACCGTTTCGCATGTGTCGTGTCCACCCCCGGCATCTGGCCCGAGCAAACAAACAAAACAAGGCGTTTGCCCAGGCCGGAAAAACGCCGCCGTGCCATGCGAACTGACGGCTCCCGCGTACGCCCAAGGCAGGCCGTGTTTAACAGCAACGTCGTTCAACAGGTATCTCACCTGAAAATTGTCCGATCCATCCACAATTACGTCGACATCGGCCAACAGTGACTCGGCGTTCCCGGCATGGACATCATCGACCACCGGCTCGACCGTGATATCGCTGTTTGCGGAACGCAGAGCCTCCGCCGCGGCAATCGCCTTCGGTCGCCCCGCCCTAGCGTCTGCCTCCGTGTACAGCGACTGCCGTTGCAAATTGGACGGCTCGATAACATCGCGATCGATCACGCGCACATAGCCGATCCCCGCCCGCGCCAATTGGGCTGCTGACACAGTGCCAAGCGCACCCATGCCGACAATTGCGATGCGAGCGGCGCGCAACCGTTCCTGTCCCACGCCCCCGATGGGACGAAATCGAATTTGCCGCGAATACCGTTCGTCGTTCATACCGTGCCCCCTTTGTCAACCTAGTGAGTTTATCCTTTCTTTCACGATTGCACGGCTGTAGCATCAGCTCCGATTCGTCCGACCTCTGGGCTACTCGGTGATGCAACGGCGGAACGTGGAATCCTGCCGGCCTGCCGCGCTAGCCAGCCCGCCTCCACAGCCATCGCCATAGCGCGCGCCATGGCGATTGGATCGCCAGCCTTTGCAATGGCCGTATTCACCAATACGGCATCTGCACCCGTTTCCATGGCAAGTGCCGCATCCGACGGGGCACCGATGCCCGCGTCGACGACGACCGGGACGCGCCTTGCGACTACATCCACGATTCGCGCAATACGCTCGAGACTTTGGAGTCCTTGCCCGGTGCCAATGGCGGAAGCAAAAGGCATGATGGTGGCACAGCCCACATCCAGCAGGCGACGTGCCACTGTGTGATCGTCTGTCGTGTACGGCAGGACCACGAACCCCTCCTTTACCAGTTGTTCCGCCGCCTCCACCGTTGCAATCGGATCAGGCAGTAGGGTACCGTCATTCGGGATGACCTCGAGCTTCACCCAGTTCGACAACCCGGCAGCGCGCGCTAAGCGCGCCGTGCGAATGGCCTCTTCGGCGGTGTGGCAGCCCGCCGTATTAGGAAGAAGCGTATATTGATGCAAATCGATATAGGACAGTATGGACTCCTCGCGGGCATCCAAGTTGACACGCCGCACTGCAACCGTGACAATTTCGGCACCGGAAGCCATAAGTGCCTCCCGCATCTGTGGCAATGATGCATACTTTCCTGTGCCCACCATCAATCGTGATCGAAACGACTTGCCTGCAATCGTCAGCTGGTCCATCGTCGATATGCCTCCTTTGTTTATGTTAATCATGTCAAGCGTCTTGCTTAGCCCCCACCGACAAAGCGCACCACTTCGAGCACGTCACCTTCTACGAGCACGGTTTGTGCGAATGCGCCGCGATCGAGCACCTGTTGATTATGTTCGACGGCTACGCGCTCCTCCGCTAGATTCAACTGCATGAGCAGTCCGTCGACCGTGATCCCAGTTGGCACGTCTATCAACCGGCCATTGACAATCACTTGCACGCGAATCACCTCCCTATTTGCACGGTCTGTGCAGCATGAAACGGCTGCCAGCGCTCTGGCCAGCCCCGGCCTGTGGCAGCCGCTGCCACCATCTGCGCCGTAACGGCTGAGAGTAAAATGCCATTGCGAAAGTGACCAATGGCAATCATGAGTCCCGGCAGCCCTGGCAACTCGCCGATGCGTGGTTCACCGTCGGGCGAACCGGGGCGCAATCCGGTCCAACTCTGCAGAAATTCCGCATGGCTCAATCCTGGTGCGATCTCGCGCAAGGCTTCGCTCAATGCCGAGATGCCTCCAATCGTGACATCGCGGTTGAAACCCGCGTCACGCTCCTCGGTTGCTCCGACAACAACTGTGCCATCTCGTTTTGGAACAAGGTACGTGCCGCCGACGTAGACCGTACGCCGCAAGGAGACCCCAAACGGCGGGCGGATCGACAGCATTTGCCCTTTCACCGGTTGAATCTCCCAGGTATAGCCCAAGGGTCGCAGCAACGAGGAAGACCAGGCACCAGCCGTAAGCAGTACCTTGTCTGCATGGAAACGATCCGTTGCGGTTGTCACCACAAAGGTTCCACCAGTCTCGGGTGAAATGGCCGATACAGGGGATCCCTCGCGCACGTCACAGCTCATGCCAACCGCTTTGGCCAACGCTTTTACCAGGCGTGGCGCGCTTACATTGCCGTCGTCCGGCAAGAATAATCCTCCGTACACAGGGCGAATGACCGGCTCTGCTGCTTGAACCTCCGATGCGTCCATCCACACAGCCGAATCACCTGCCTGCCTCTGCCAATACGCTCGTTCGTGAAGTAACGTCGCGTCCGCCTCTGTGTACGCGAGTTGCAAAATCCCGTTTTGGACGAGTTGTGCATCAATGCCCGTGAACTCCAGTAACTCTGCGACATAAGTAGGATACAAGGCGCGGCTCTCGCGACAGAGTTCATAAAACGACCCTGCGCGATGCGCTTCCAGTTGTGCACCGAGCATGCCTGCTGCGGCACTGGACGCCTCACCACCCAAACGCCCTTTGTCGACGACGAGCACTTTCATGCCGGCCTGGGCTAGACGCCAAGCACTCGCCATGCCAATGGCACCGCCCCCCACGACAACCACATCGTAGCCAGCGGTCATCACCTATCCCCCCTACCAATCGTCATCGTTGGGAAAGCAACCTTTGGCTCTGCGTTCGCATCCTCCATCGCCTCTTTCAGCCGCGCCGCCGCGTCGCGAGGACTGTCGGCGGACAGTACCGCACCAATCACTGCGATCCCGCTACACCCAGTCGCCAGCACATCGCGAACGTTGTGCGTATCGATGCCACCGATAGCAATAACCGGTATCGAAACAGTCTCTACTACGTGCGCCAACGCGCGCAGTCCCTGTGGTGGAAGCCCAGGATGAGATGCACTCGGGAAGATGTGGCCAAACGTGACATAGTCCGCACCCGCGCGTTCCGCCGCAACGGCCTCAGCAACGGCATGGACAGAGCACCCTACGAAAAAGGAAAGGTTGAGCCGCTCGCGAACATCATGCACGATTGTCACAGGAAGCGACTTAGCTGCCAAATGCACACCATCCAGATCCGCCGCGATCGCGATATCGACACGGTCATTGACAAACAGTTGCGGATGGCAATCCCTGTCGGCTAATGCCGCACGCAGCTCTCGAACCAGATCATACGTGACGGAAGCGGGTGCTTTTTTATCCCGCACCTGCAGCACGTCCGCACCACCCGCGGCCGCCTCGGCAAGCGCCGGAACCAATGGAACCGCTCCGTTGCGGGTTCTGTCACTTAACACGTGTAAAACAGCCGCCATATTGTCACCTCGACAAAAAAGCCGTACCCAAAGAAACGGGTACGGCAGGTTTCCACTTTAAACCTCACAAACGCATCCTGAAGCCAAATCTATGCAATTGCCAAAAACGTCATACCATCATTTCGAAAGGACGTCAGTCAGTACCGGTACAATTTGTTTCTTGCGCGAAACGACACCCTTCAAAAGCGCTTGATGATCGACCAATGTCACGCCATAGGCCTGTTCGACCGCATTGGCTGCCTTGCCGAGCGCGATGCCCACCGAATCGTTATTCAAAATGTCGGTGACGACGAAGAAGAACAGATCCAGTCCCTTTTCCGCAATCACGTTCTCCAAGGCCGCTTCCAACTCTGCTTTGCGCGAAAGGACGTCGTTCACGTCGACCGCGTTGACTTGCGCGATCTCAACCTTGTAGCTACCCATCTGAAATTCTTTCGCGTCGAGTGAAATAAGTTCTGCGATAGTTTTCTGACTGAGGTCCGCACCTGCCTTAAGCATCTGCAGCCCATACTCTTCCAGATGCACACCAGCCTTGGCTGCTAATTCCCGCGCTGCAGTGACATCTTGCTCCGTGCAGGTAGGCGACTTAAGCAACAACGTATCGGAGACGATGGCGGAAAGCATCAGACCCGCCATCTCCTTGGGCACGTCGACCCCGTGCTCTTTATACAACTTGTTCAGGATGGTCGCCGTGCAACCAACCGGTTCCGCACGATAATATAGTGGGTTGGCCGTCTCAAAGTTGGCGATCCGGTGGTGGTCAATCACTTCGGCGACCTCCACCTGTTCAATATCTGCAGCGCTCTGTTGACGCTCGTTGTGATCGACCAAGATCACCTGCTTGACCTCGTTGGCGACAGTCTCGACGAAACGCGGCGCAGCGACGCCGAAATGATCCAGGACGAACTGCGTCTCTGGGTTGGGATTGCCTAGTCGCACCGCCTCGACGTCCTCGCCCAGTTGCGCCTTTAAATGTGCATAGACAATTGCCGACGTAATGGCGTCCGTATCTGGATTTTTATGACCAAAAACGAGCATCTTTGCCATACCTCAATACCCCTTCACGTTATGTAGTAAGCACTAACGTAGAGTATATCAGTTTTAAGCCTATCTCTGCATTATCAATGACCATTAACCATTCGGTTCGGGCTTTGCGGCCACACTTTCGGTATACGAGGAATTCGCCCCTTGAAATCGAGATTTCCCCATCCAAAGGATGGCCAGCATGGTCACCCCAGCCGGAATCAGGTCCCAAAGAAATGTGGTATGCAGGGACGCATTCATCGCATGGGCTAGCTTCTCGACAACAGGACCGGGAATCTGACTTCTTGTCGCAGGCGTGAGGATAGCCCTCGGGTCCATGCCTTGAAAACGACTGGAATACATACCCACAGCATGAAAGGCAGTGGCCACTTCCCGTTGAAACGCATGCTTTTGCACCACGCCATAGATGACGATGCCAACCGCCATGCCCAACTCGCGCACAAACGCGTTCGTCGAACTAGCAGCACCGCGATTCCGGGCATCAAAGTCGCCCATTGCAGCCATACCAATCACCGAGAAAAACGGCCCGATGCCAAAGCCCACCATCAACATCTCGAGCAACAACTGCCAAGTTGGCGTTGCGGCGTCCAAGCGGCTGAGAAGGTAGATACCTGCACAGAAAAGCACACAAAACGGCCACAAGACATTTCGATACGTTGTCCGTCCCGCAAGTTGCCCGGCAAACGGCGCCGTAAACGAAGACCCGAGCATCATCGGCAACAACTCTAGCCCAGCTGTCATCGCCGATCCGCCGCGAACCCCTTGGATATAGATAGGAACGTAGACAACCGCGACAATGTAGGCACTGCCACTTAAGATGCCAACCACGTTGCTACTCGCAAAAGCCCGTTTGCGGAACATGTGAAAAGAAACGACCGGTTCGCGAGCTCGCCGCTCATTGACGAGGAAAACAGCAAACAGAAGTATCGCCACGACAAACCCACCGATGATTTCGGGCGAGTTCCACGGATACTCCGCACCGCCAAATTCGAGAGCAAACATAAAGGCCGCGACTGCCGGCACAAGCGTGATGATGCCCAACCAGTCAATCACCTGCTTGCCATGTCGCTTCGACTCGTGATAACCCAAGGTGACAAGTACAAAGGAGACAATTCCAATCGGCACGTTGATATAAAAGACCCACCGCCAGCTCATGTGTTCCGTGATATAGGCGCCCAACAATGGACCAAAAATGCTGGCAATGCCGAACACCGCTCCGAACATCCCGGAAAATCTGCCCGATTGCTCCGGTGGGACGATGTCGAAAATGATGGTAAACGCGATCGGCATCAATGCACCACCGCCAACCCCTTGAATAGCGCGGTACAACGCCAGTTGATCCATGTTCTGAGCAGTGCCGCAAAGAATGGAACCGAGCAGAAAGGCAATCAATCCAAATGCAAAAAAACGCTTGCGCCCGTACATATCAGAAAGCTTTCCGAAAATCGGCATACCTGACATCTCGGTCAACATATACGCAGCTGTAATCCAGACGATTTTGTCCAAGCCACCAAGATGGGCGACAATGTTTCCGGTCGCGGTGGCCACAATTGTATTGTCCATGGCCGAAACGAAAATGCCGAGCAGAAGTCCCGCGATCACAAGGCACAGGCGCGATCGCTCACTGTTCATGCAAAACTCTCCCTTCACATCGACACCTACGATCCACGCTGCTCACAAGATGCCACGTGCGCCCGAGGATGACATGCATACTCCGTTTTATACTCGATCTTGTCGATGTCGCACCCAAGGCCGATGCGGATTCTGTCTCCGCGTACGATATGCGCCTTCGTGTATGTCAACATCACGTCGTCTCCCTCAATCACGTCCGCCGTCAGCACGTGCCGCATACGTCCAAAAAACGGTTTTTTCAGAGAAACGCGCAGCGAGCCACAGCCAATCTCCCGAACGTGACAAGGCCCGTACAGACGCACATCGATGGTTCCTGCATTTAATAAGCCATCGATGGAAAACGCGCCGCGCGACAAAAACTGCTCCACTTCGCAGTCGCCGTGAACGGTCAATTCCCCCATGACGCGAACACGCTGGCCACGCAATTGGCCACCAACATCCATTTGCCCCATGATGTTGGCGAATCCCACCTGCACATTGGCGTGCGTTTGAAACATCCCCATGACGCGCAACGATTGGCACTCCATATCGCCGGTCGAAACAGCTTCGCCCATCACGCTAATATGGTTATACGATCCGCCGGTTATGGTGGAACTACCCATGACGCGCCAATTTTTTACCGGTTCGGCCTGCATCGCAATCACATCCTGTATTCATCTTTCGCGGGACACATGGTCGCCTACACTTACAATTGCACGATCTCGCCGACCCTCGCACCGTGTTGCCGCTTGAATTCCTCGCGATATTCAACTCGTTCCACATAAACGCCATGACCAACTGTAATCCGATTGCCGCGAATTCGTTTGGCGACGACATTCTCCACATAAATATGGTCGCCCTCGATCATATCGACCACCAATTTATGTCGACGTGCAAAAAAGCCATGCCCCCGCTCGATGCGCAAATCCGTACAACCAATTTCCTGTACTCCAGATTTAGCATGCAGACGAATATAAATCTTTTCCGCGTTGATAAGTCCTGAACTGTGCAACTGTCCTCGACACAAAAATTCCTCAGCTTCACACAAGCCGCCTAAACGAAGCACACCATTACAGTCGATGCGTTCCGCCCGTACATCCTTTGTCAACTGAGCGACTCCGCGCACCTCAATCTCGCGCGCAACACATCCCGCCCCAACGTGCGTGCGTCCGTGTATGTGGATGACTTCTGCGTGAACCCCATTTTGCAGCCGAGAAGATCCATGCATGCGAAGCGTCTTCTGCACGTGACAAAGGCCACTTATGTGCATAGATCCATGGATGTCGGCCGAACCAGCCGCAACATCGCCGAAAACGTCCGCCTTTCCATGAAACGCAGCCGTTTCGGTTCGGAGATTGCCATGCACTCGAACAACGCCGTGCGCTACACATTGCTCGCACACTAAGTCGCCGTCAATGGTGCTTAGACCCTCAAGGTGTACCATTCGATAGATACCACCCATAGCCGATCCATTGCCGGACAAATGGAGATCATGAGCCGCCTCTGTTTGCATGCTGCGCCCCCTCACAATAACCTTAGCTTGACATCTTCAATGCACTCGCTCACATCCGCGTCAAACACTAATTTTGCATCCGGATCGATGACGAACTGGCCATCCGCACTTTGAACCACCCAGACGGACACCCCGAGCTTACGAACACAGGCAATCCGCATCCGAAAGTCAGAAAACATTGTTATGCTCTGCTCCAGAGTTCGCAAGGCATTTCGGGCTTCGTCCAAACCCACATTTCCACTTGCAAGTGCGCGATGAACAACGCTTGCAAACACCACGTCCCGAAATGAGCAAACCTTCGTATTCGGATGCTCAAGCCGGTAGACGCGCCACGCCTGCTCCGACACGATACTCCTTTTCACCATGTCTTCACCGCAGAGCGCGATCTCCGCCGGATCCGGAGAAAATCTGCGAGCAAGCTCATCGAGCGATAAATCGTCCTTTAATTGCTTAATCTGCTCGATCCGGCTGAGTATCTTTTCCCGCGGGAAAAAGGTCTCCTGGCCTGTAAACGTCGATTTGCGGATAAACCATCCCTCTGGAATCAGGTCCTTTCGCTTCCATCGGTACAATTGACCATATGAAATCCCCGTTAAATCGAGCAACTCCTTTTTTGAGATCAACTCCTGTTCCACACCACCATCTCCTGTGCGAGATCATCGTAACATAACATTGTTACACACACAACAAAAATCTGCACATCAGTTTCCAAGCTAAAAAAACCCGCCATTTCGGCGGGCTGAGGATCTTCACAATAGCACCACATAATCGGTGGTACAATTATTTGTTCGAAACGGTCCAGTATTGCATTTCCGGAACACCAGTTGCACCGTTGTAGTACGGTAGAACGTTGTGTACGTTCGGCGCCACGACAGCCAAGGTTGCGACATTGACACCCCAGAGGAACGGCAACTGCTTAGCCGTGTACATTTCGTATTGGTAGAAGTGCTGCATGGTTTCTTGCTGTGTTGCATACGGAACGTGGGTAGCGTTGATCAAAGCATCTTCCTCTTTATCGCTATAGCCAGTGCCCGAAGGCGCACCCGTGTTGAACAAACCTTCGCCGGACGGATAGAAGCCCGGTCCGTTGTATACCCAACCGGAACCCGTAGCTAGATCCCACGTGTAGTCTTTCGGGTTGCTCGTCTTCGAAAGGAACGTCATAAATTCCTCGCCCTTAAGCGACACTTTGACCCCGATTTGCGCCCAGTCCTGTTGCATCAACTCGGCTGCGTCCAGCGAAGACTGATTGCCCGTCACATACATCAACGTCAGGTTCAGCTTCTGATTACCCTTCGTCATCACACCATTGACAAGCTTCCAACCGTGCGATTCGAGCAGTTGCTTCGCCTTCGTTGGGTTGTACGGATAAAGGTTGTTTTCCGCCGGATCATAGAACTGCGTTCTCGGCGTACCCGGAATTGGGCCCGACAGCGGTTCAGCAAATCCTTTGTAGATGCTCTTCGCAATCGTGTTATTGTCGATGCTCATCTGCAGTGCCTGACGGACATACAGTTGATCGAAGACACTCGCGTGTGGTGCACCCGAATACATATTCATCTCCGTCCAGAAGATACCAAACGGATACTCTGGAGTGATGCTGTCACCGAGCGAGGTCAGCGCAGATTCAGATCCCAACTGGGATTGATCCAGATAACCAACGTTGATTTGACCGCTGCGCAGAGCCGCGAATTCAGCAGCATTGGAACCTTCGTACTGGAAGACAATCTTGCTCACCGTGCTCTTATGTCCGGCATAGCTGGGGTTCGGCGCAATGACCCAATCCTGGCTCGACTTCGCGCTGACCGGCTTAAACGGACCGTCAACAACCTTGTCAAACATCAAGTTGGTTGCATTGGCACCCAAGTACTTGATTTCATCCTCAATGTTGCTCTTGACATCCATATAGGAAGCCGGGAGCGGCGTCAATTGGACAATGCCGTTGTATTCAAACCACTGTTGGTTGGCCGGTTGCTTCAAAGTGATCGTAACCTCATACTTCCCTGTGGCCTGAACGCTCTTGATGCCATCCGGAATATCGCCTGTGCCGACGCCTACAAACGGCCAAGGAGCTGGGGCGTTTTTCGCGGAGGCCGCCTTAATGACGTTCCAAGTAAACAAAACGTCCTTCGATGTTACAGGTTGCCCGTTCGACCATTTCCATTTCGGATTTATGAAAATATGGTACACGGTTCCTTGTTTGTTGTAGGTGATCTTCTGAGCTATCGAATTATTCCAGTTGATTGAGTAGTCGTTGTTCAGCTGTAACATTGGAATATAGAGCTGATCGACCAACTGTGAATTGTAGAGTGAGTCGTTTGCCGCATTGAAGATTGGCAAAAACCACGTCAGATTTGTAGCAGGCGGCAACGCAAATTCGATCACGCCGCCAGTCGCCGTGCTCGCTGCCCCTGTTGTCGCCGTGTTGGTTGCGCTCTGATTGGCTGGCGTTGAATTGCCGGACGCGCTGCTAGCGCCGGTCGTTCCACATCCAGCGACCCCCAAAACAACAGCAGCCGCCGCAGCCGCAGACATGAGAACTCGTTTCTTTTTCTGCACCATTTGTACCTCCCAGAAAATCGTCATACCAATCTGTAAACTAATTTAACAATTCACTCTCCGCACAATCCGCCAATTTCATCGGAAGACGCGGATAGTTCAGATAAACCTAGCTCATTGTAAACTTTCGCGAATAGTTTTGTAAAGATCGTACTGCATTTTCGTCAAGGCAAAGAATTTCGTCTGAACTTTCGTAAAATAACCATACATAGACCTGTATATATACACACTGCGGCCGGCATTTTCCCCGGCCGCAGTACACACATCAAAGCCCCAAAAGTTTCTTCACAAGTGGTATCTGACCGCGATGATGGGCCGTGTGAGCAACCGTGTAGGCGATGAGTTGCCGTTTGTTGACCTCGCCAATACCGAGTTTTGCCCCAAACTGCGCAAGATCCGCTTCCGATAAAGCCTCAAGTGCATGTTTGGCAAACTCCAGGTTATCAGCCCACAATGCCTTGATTTTGGGAACATCCCACGACTCGGCTCGAAATGGAGCACCCGCATCGAGCTCAGGAACTTCTCCTTTAACTTGCGCAAAGAAGCGGCGCTCGACCAACGCAGTATGCTCGACAATCGAGGCGATATTGTTCAAGTTTTGCTGTGGCTTTTTCAGCCAATCGTCATCCGATAACCCTTCCAGCATCTTGTCGACGCTTGCGTGTACGTTTGCGAGCAGTTGATACAGATCGGCAACTTCCTGAATCATGTCCTTCCGCCTCCAAAGCAAACAAAATTGTAGGGTGCGGGGCGTGTCATCATGCCATCCCCCGACAGCTCACATACCACCCCACGTATGCATCGTACATCAATTCAGGCCTAAGATCTTCCTCACTGACCTTCCACGGTGAGCCCGCGTCCAATTCCTTCAAGTGTCCCAAGCAAAAACGCAACAGCGCGATTGACGTCGGGCTTGGACAAAGTTCGCGCCAACTCCAGGAAGCTTACCTTCCTGCCACTAGCGAGGCGCCTGTGCCCTTCCCCAACACCTGCTGCCAACGCCTGCGTCAAGGTGCGTACCACTTGCGGATCGAGCCCGCCTAACAGTTCGATGCATGTCATCGCATTTTTGATAGCACCGAGAACTCCAGGCTTCCTCACTTGTTCGAGAACAATCTCTGCAATTTGCTGTTTGGCACCAAATAGGCCATGTGCCAGATCCATGAGGCCACTTTGTTGGAGATCATCGAGTATGGTGAGTGCCGCTGCCAGCGACTGTCCATGACGAGCAACATCAGTCTGCAACTGACGCAGTGCTTCCACAACGCTCTCCTCTTCACTGATGGTTGGGCGCTCAACGGCTTGAATCGGTTGTGCCATCTTGCATTCTCTCCTTTACCAGCCGCTCCACAGAAACATAACCCGGGCGCTTCCACTTGCGCCAAACCTCCACGCCCTGTTGCGGGCGGCGCTTCCCGTAACGCGGACGTGGCTTGTCCAGCGGGCGTCGGCCGCGCCGTTGTAAGACTTCCAAGCGCACATAGGTCTCCTTATACGCAGGCGTATGGGTGCGCAAGTCGACCGCTGGACCAGTCAGCAAGTTAACAGCCGACTGTTCACTTACCGTATTCATCGGTAGATAGATCTCTTTTCCATACACGCGATCCGTCACCATGACCCGTACCTCAACCTGGCCATGTGGCGATATCAAGCGCACCAGTGCACCATCCTCAATGTTTCGTTCAGAAGCCAGTTCCGGCGAGATCTCGACAAACGTGTCAGGCACCTTATGCGTGAGACCTGCTGATTGGTTGGTCATGTTCCCTTCGTGAAAATGTTCTAGCAAGCGCCCATTATTGAGATGTAAGTCGTATACGGCATCCGGCGTGTCCGGAACAATCCAGTTGGCTCGCGCCAACTTGGCCCTGGCATTGGGGTGCGCAAATCGATCTTTGTACAGCAAAGGCGTACTCGTTCCATCTTCAGCTACCGGCCAAATTTGGCTTGCGTAACCCTCCAGACGGTCGTATTGAATCCCTGCAAAGAGCGGCGCGATCGACGATGCCTCCGCCATGATGTCCGATGGATGTGCATATGCCCAGTCAGCGCCAAGGCGATTCGCAAGGTCCATAATGATTTGCCAGTCTGGTCTTGCGTCCCCCAAAGGTGGAAGCACTTGATAAAGTCTTTGCACACGCCGCTCAGTGTTTGTAAATGTTCCCTCTTTCTCTAGACTGGGACTTGCAGGCAAAACGACGTCGGCAAATTGTGCCGTCTTTGATAAAAAGATGTCCTGCACGACAAAGAATTCGAGCTGACTTAGCGCCGCATGCACGTGGTTGGCGTTCGCATCAACCCACGCCATCTCCTCGCCCATCAGGTACATGGCACGCAACTCGCCGCGCACAATCGCATCGAGCATCGCCTGATTATCCATGCCAGGCCGCTCCGGTAATTCCACTCCCCACACGGCGCCTAACCGCTTGCGGGCAGCCGCATCGCTGACGAGTTGATACCCGGGTAACCAATTTGGCAATGTCCCAAAATCGCATGCCCCTTGCACGTTGTTATGACCGCGTAAAGGGAAGGCCCCTGCCCCCGGACGCCCATAGTTTCCGGTTACGAGAAGGAGGTCACTGATCGCCGCGCTGGTCTCGCTGCCCCCGCGCTGTTGTGTGACGCCCATAGCCCACAGAATGGCGACGCCGTCCGCATCACGAATCATCTCAGCCATCCGTATCAAAGTCGGAACTGGAATCCCTGTAACTTGTTCCGCGTATTGCAAGGTATAGTCGCGGAGAGATTCCACATACGCTTCAAAGCCGTCGACGCGATTGCGGATAAACGCTTCGTCGTGCCACCCTTCGTCTATGATGTAGCGCGTGATAGCCGACAACCAGACGTGATCCGTACCGGGGTTAGGGCGAACGAATAAATCAGCGCGATCGGCCATCTCGTGGCGACGCAAATCTACCACTATCAATTGTTGCCCATGCAGCTTGTGTGCGCGTTTGACTCTCGTCGCCAACACGGGATGTGCTTCTGCCGGATTGGCCCCGACGATGATGACAAGACCTGCTCTTGCGATATCGTCAATTGTCCCCGAGTCTCCCGCCAAGCCCACGGTGCGCAGGAGCCCGTCAGTCGCTGGCGACTGGCAATAGCGCGAACAGTTGTCGATATTGTTTGTGCCGATCACGGCTCGCGCAAGTTTCTGCATCAAGTAATTTTCCTCATTGGTGACCTTGGAAGACGATATAAAACCAAGTGCGTCGGGGCCGAATTCATCGCGAACCTTCCGAAACTTGCTCGCGATCAGATCCAAGGCCTCATCCCAACTGGCCTCGTAGAAGCTGTCTCCCCGCCGAATAAGCGGTTTTGTAAGGCGCTCTCTGCTATTGACAAAATCCCAGCCAAATTTTCCTTTCACACACGTGGATATACCATTTACAGGAGCATCGATGCTCGGCTCCACCTTCAAGATATCGCGCCCCTTCGTCCACACATCAAAGGAGCAACCGACCCCGCAGAATGTGCAAACGGTCTTGGTCTTGCGGATCCGCTGTTCCCGCATGGCAGATTCCATTTCTGAGATCGCAAAAATGCCACCATAGCCTGGTTCAACCGCTTTGATCAAATCAATCATAGGCGACAAAACGCGATCCGGGATGCCTGATAAGTAGCCTGCTTTGCCAAGCATCGACTGTTCCATGAGCGCATTGGTCGGACACACAGTCACACAATGGCCACACGATACACAGGAGGATTGGTCGATGGGAACATCCTCATCCCAAATGACGCGCGGCATCTCGCGCTCCCAGTCGATAGACAACGTCTCGTTAACCTGCAAGTTTTGGCACGCCTCTACACAACGCCCGCATAAGATGCATTGATCTGGATCGTAACGATAAAATGGATTTGAAAGATCTTTCTCGTACCCTTTTGGTCGATACGGATAAGCCTGATGCTCAATGCGCATCAACTCCGCTGTGTTATGCAGCACACAATTTCCGTTGTTGTTATCGCAGACCGTACAGTACAGCATGTGGTTCTCCAGTATCCGATCCATCGCTTCTGTACGCGCTGATCTGGCTAACGCGCTCGATGTTAATACGCGCATGCCCGCCCTGACCGCGGTAGCACAGGCCCTCACCAATTCGCCGTCGACTTCCACCATACACGTGTCACACGTTTGAATCGGTCCAAGTTGCTCGTGATAACAAACGTGTGGGTGTTCGATGCCAGCGTCCATCATCGCCTGCAAAATCGTTTTGTCCGTCTTCGCTTCGATAGCTCGTCCGTCAATCTCGACCGTGCAGACACCTGTATCCAGCGATTGCGCCACGGTGACCCCTCCAACATAGAAACCCAGATTTCTGTGCAACAAAAATAAAAACTCCACCAAAATCCACGCCAAAGCAGGCTTGAATTTCGGTGGAGTAGCAAAAAGCACAAGCGGTACTTTTAGACCAATCCACATAGAGATTCTGTTGATAGGATCAATTTATCACACTCAGGACGGCGAGTCGAGTCCAAGTGCTCGATCAAATACGTAGACCGTTACGGCCATGTCGAGATCGACATCAAAATCACAGAACAGCGTGACGAGCGACGCCCCGACCAACTGCTCGACGTGTGACTTTACTTTTTCATCTTTGTAAATTTCCTTGATAAACGTCGTTCGCAATTCGCGGACAAGCCGACGTCCCTCTTCCGACCTGACTGCGAACTTCTCGACGCTTGTCAGATTGCCTCTCAGTTCGCAAATCGCCCAAGGACCGACAAAGCGTGTAGTAATGTGCTCTGGACCTTTGCCAACATGTTGTTTGCGCACTTCTCGAACCAAGTTGCTAAATGCATGTGCTATCTTGATTGGTTGCGTCATGAAGGTCCCCACCTCGTGAAGAACTACCTTCATGACTATACCCCTGCAGGACTAGGTATGGCAAAGTCACGAGGGAGTCGGGAAGTTATGTCTGCATCAAAACAAGGCGTCATATTCTGCTATGATAAGCCCAATCCACACTTCCGGAGGGATACCACGTGCGCATCGTCGCCATCGGCGGATCGGGCTTTATTGGCAGTCATTTATGCAAACACCTAGGGCTCGCAGGACATCAAGTAACTGTCGTGCGGCGGCCCTATACCGTGGAACGTCTACTTGCCGCTTGCAAGATCAACGCTACACAGAATCTAAACACATCCTCCGACGAGGACCAAGCGTACGCCATCGTCAATCTGGCAGGGGCCTCGCTTAACCGCGGACGCTGGTCAGCGCACGACCGCAACGAGATCCTCACATCGCGCATTGCGACCTCCAAAGCGGTCGTAACAGCCATCTCCCAGGCACCGCAGCCCCCTCGTGCATATGTACAAGCGTCAGCTATCGGTTACTACGGCACCTCATTCGACGACACATTCACAGAAGACGATGCGCCAGGGGACGATTTTCTGGCTACCGTATGCACCCGATGGGAACAGGCGGCGCAGCCTGTCCATCAGCGTACGCGCGTTGTCTGCATTCGCTTGGGCATGGTGCTAGGTAAGGACGGCGGCGCCCTTTCTTCGCTCTTGCCGCTTTTTCGCATCGGCTTGGGCGGAACCGTTGGCAACGGCCGGCAATGGGTATCGTGGATCCATGTAGCGGACGCAAGTGCCCTCATCGAATGGTGTCTACGAGACGACCGCATCACTGGTCCAATCAACGCGACGGCACCACATCCAGTGCAAATGCGCGATTTCACCCGTGCGATCGCGCGACAACTGCACCGTCCACACTTGTTGTCAATCCCGGCCCCCATTCTTCGGTTGGCCCTTGGTCAACGAGCCCAATTGGTGTTGACAGGACAGCGCGTTCTCCCTGCAAAGGCTGAGGCCCTCCACTTTCAGTTTGCCTTTCCTTATCTTGACGCCGCACTCGCTAACATCTTATGAGCAGGACTTGTCTCCAGGCCTGTCCTGGACTTAAAATGAAACCGATTTCCTAACTACTTCGACATACAAAACAACAAAGGAGGGAAACACGCGATGCGATCTCGTTTTCGCTGGGTTATCATCGCACTACTCTTTTTCATCACGGTCGTCAACTACATTGATCGATCCGCCATCTCCTACGCCATTTCCGACATTTCCAAAGTGCTTCATCTGAATGCGGATCAAACGGGCCTCATTCTTGGTGCGTTCGGCGTCGGCTACATGATAACAACCTTCTTCGGCGGCATTTGGGTCGATCACGTTGGTGCCCGACGAGCTCTGTTCTGGGCATCGCTCCTGTGGACCTTATCCATTGGCTTGACTGGTGCGGCTGTCGGCTTTGCTATGATCTTCTTGATGCGTATCCTGCTAGGCGTCGCAGAAGGCCCGAACTTCCCGGCGGTCAACCGGGCCGTAGGCGACTGGTTGTCCAGTCGCGAACGCGCAATTGCCCTGTCAAATTCATTGGTCGCCGTTCCGCTGGCACTCGCCATCGGGGGGCCGGTTGCAACGGCACTCATCCTTGGCACATCGTGGCGCGGGATGTTCATCATCCTCGGCGTCATCGGCCTCATCTGGGTACCGATTTGGTATTTTCTGTTCCGCGATTTCCCAGAGCACAGCAAGCGTGTCAATGATGCCGAGCTGCGGCATATTCGTGGCACAGATACAATCGACCGCAGCGTTCAATCCGCCGACATGCGCAAGGCACAAGCCCATCGCCTGCCATCCGGATCGTTGTGGAAGTATTTGCTGGCCAATCGTACACTGATGGCGAACAACTGGTCATTCTTCGTCTTTGGCTATTATCTCTTTTTCTTTATGACCTGGCTTCCGTCGTACTTTGAAAAGCAATACCATCTCAATTTGAAGTCGGTAGGTCTATTCTCTGTCCTGCCCTGGGCATTGGCAACCATCCTGCTGTGGCTCGTCGGCTATTTATCGGACGGTATTCTGAAACGCACAGGTAGCTTGCGTCTTGCGAGATCGTACCCAATTTGGATATCACAACTCCTGTCAGCCCTGTGCGTGGTACCCCTCACGTTGACACATAATTTTACGATCGCGATTATCTTTATCACACTCGCTGTTGGATTTGGCATGAGTGCCAACTCGACGTTCTACGCGATCAACGTCGATATGATGCGCGATCGAACAGGTACCGCACTTGGCGTCATGGATACGTTTTTCGCAATTGCGGGCTTTCTCGCCCCTGTCATTACTGGCGCGATCGTCAATGCCACAGGGAGCTTCAACAGCGCTTTTTGGCTGATGGCGGCTTTGGCGGCAACATCGGTACTGGCGGTTCTCTTTTTCCACCATCCAGATAAGCAAGCTCGAATTGATAACCCGGTGGTACCAGGGTCCAGACGTTCCATTTCATCTTGACGAAGTGAAAAACCACAAAACACGTAACGGGAGCGCACGATGCACGCTCCCGTTACGTGTCTGAAAGCTTGTTATCCCTGTAACAGTTTCATAAATTCTCGCATGAACCCTGGCAAGTCAGGCCACGCATGTCCCGATACCAAGTTCCCATCAACATATAGGGTTTGTGTTGCATAATGAGCCCCCATCGCTTCCACAGACGGTTTACAAGCAATGTAGGCTGTCAGGGTACGCCCTTGCAATTGTTCACGTACAACTTCAAGCACTTGCGCCGCGTGACAGATGGCCCCAATTGGTTTGTTGGCCATCAGAAAGTGGTTTAGAATGCGTGGAATGTGCTCGTTCAGACGAATGTACTCGGGCGCCCGGCCACCAGGAATGATGATGCCGTCAAATGATTCCGGCTGGACGTCGGCAAATGCCATGTCTGCCTGCAACAAGTATCCCGGTTTCTCGGTATACGTCTCCCAATCGGTGAAATCGTGGACGACCGTGTGCAGCGTCTTTTTCGTCGGCGCTGCAATGACCGCTTCCACGCCCCCTTCCAAAAGACGATAGTACGGATAGTAAACCTCCAAAGCCTCAACCGCGTCACCGGTTAGAATGAGAACCCGCTTCGGCATGTACCTTCCCCCTTCATGGCGATTGACTTAGCACCGGTGCTGACAAGTGACCATGTCAACCAGCACCTGTACAGTGGTTTGGCACTTCCGTTCTATGCTGGTATAGAGTTGAACATGCAAGTTCACGGTCATTTGATGAAGGGCTATCAACCTTCCTTTGTCACTCTCGGAACTCGACGTGCTAGACTGTTCCTAGACCCTAAGCGATAAAGGGGGTATACCCATGAACCACTTACCCATCCTGCATGACTTGCCGCAGGTTTTAGAGGAATGGGTTCCATCCGAAGCGTCCATCGCCATCGCGGATGAAGAACGTTACATTTTTTATCGTGCCGGAGGATATGATTTGCACTTGCGCCCCGGTGATCCAGTCCACCCCGAGAGTGTGGCGAATCGCGTATTTCAGATAGGTAAGCGCGTGGAAACAGACGTGGACGCATCGGTTTACGGTATCCCATATCATGGTCTTGGATATCCGTTACGCGCTCAACCTGGTCACAACATGGCATTGACGGTGATTTTGCCACCAGAAACGAAGGAACGTCCATCTCAATTCGATTTTGTCGTTGGACAACAAGGTGAAGTGTGGCGCCCTCTTTCCATAGATGAAATTGCCTGGATTGAAAGCTACGAAAAGCGCACCTGGCTATACACGGCGGATGGTGCATATAGCACGCGCTTGACCTTACAGACGCTTGAGCGCCGGCTACCTTTCGCAAAATTTTTGCGTATCCACCGTTCGTACCTGGTTCAAATTGCTTGGATCGAAAAGATGGAGCGCGATTTCCACTCGAGCCTACTGATCACGCTCCGCCCACCGCTTTCGAAACAGTTGCGTGTATCACAGAGTTATGTCCACCACGTGCGACAAACCCTCGGCTTTTAATCAAGACGCATATGGCCCTCACGATTGGCGGGTAGCAAAAAGATCGGCTACCCGTCTTCTTGCTATTACTCACGATTCATCGCACATCGTATGGTTTTGTCCGCAATAGTCGTCGTTTATCAAAAAACCAATGCATGACACAAAAAATCCGTCTATGTTTGTATCAGACGCGACGTATCCGCTTTCATGCGACTGCCCATTTGCCATTTTCATGGCCCGATTGCATAAAGAGGTGGACACCATGCTAGAACAACGAATTCGAAATGTAGCCTTGCGCTCTCGGGTTTGCACCGCCGACGAAGTGCAAAGTTGGATTCAAAACGGTATGACCATCGCCGTGAGTGGATTCACGAAATCAGGAGATGCAAAAGCCACTTTACAGGCACTGGCACGACGAAAAGATAAGACCGGTGAACCTATAAAGATCAATCTACTTTCAGGTGCTTCCCTTGGTGAAACCGATGGCATTCTGGCCAGCCGTGGCTTACTCGGTATGCGACTACCATTTCAATCAGATCCAGATCTTAGGAAAAGTATTAATCTCGGGGAAATTTCATATATCGACCAACATCTCAGCGAAACTGCCGAGTGGATACGCAGTGGTTGGCTCGGAGACATTGATTTTGCCATCATTGAGGCAACAGCGATTACGGAGAATGGTGGAATCATCCCAACGACTTCTGTTGGTAACAGTCCCATCTTTGTCGAAAAGGCCAAAAGGGTTATCGTCGAGATCAACCTCTCTCTCCCGTTAGAGCTTGAGGGTGTACATGACATTTATCTGCCAACTGCACGTCCGAATCGGCAACCGATCCCGTTGGTCAATGTTCGCGATCGTATTGGGACTACATATATACCGTGCCCTCCCGACAAAATTGCCGCTGTGATTCTAACCACAGCACAAGATACACCTTCCAATGTCTCTGCACCCGACGCGGAAACGGCTGCGATGGCTGGCCACATACTCGAGTTTCTTTCGCATGAAGTAAACCGCGGGCGTCTTCCCAAAAATATTGGACCACTGCAAAGTGGGATTGGCTCAGTGGCAAACGCCGTTTTAAGTGGACTTGTGCAAGGCCCTTTTCATGATTTGGAAATTTATACAGAAGTGATGCAGGACGCCGCCTTCGAATTATTGGATGCTGGTAAAGTCCGTTTTGCATCCAGTTGTTCTTTTACACTTTCACAGGCCATGCGTCGGCATGTTCTATCACGTCTCGGCGAGTATCGAGAAAAAGTCGTGCTTCGCCCACAGGAGATCTCAAACCACCCCGAAATCGTTCGCCGTCTTGGCGTGATCGCCATCAACGGCGCACTCGAAGTCGATCTCTATGGCAATGTCAACTCCACACACGTTTCAGGAACACACATGATGAATGGAGTGGGCGGATCGGGTGACTTTGCGCGCAACGCGGCACTATCCATCTTCGTCACGAAGTCGACAGCCAAAGATGGTAGAATCTCGAGCGTAATTCCGTTCGTAACACACGTCGACCACCCGGAACACGATGTGGACGTCATCGTCACAGAGCGCGGAATCGCGGATCTGCGCGGTCTCGCTCCACGTCAACGCGCTCGCGCAATCATCGACCATATAGCGCATCCGGATTACCAAGATGCCCTTCGGGACTATGTACGACACGCTGAAAGTCACAGCGGAAATACTCCTCATGCATTGGACGAAGCATTCGGTTGGCACCTGCGACTCCAACAGCAAGGCGACATGCGCACTATGCCGAGCCCAGTCCGAGCTGTCAATTAAGCTTCGGAAGGAACCACAGCGCTGACATGATAGGAACAGAATCGAGAATCGCCATTAAAGTTGGCTCTGCCGTCCGTTGCGTAAACGCAACATTGTGAGAGGCTCCATGGGGATTCAGAAACAGCCGCAGCGAGCATTATCTGCGGCTGTTTCTCTACTTATTCTGGAATGTTAGGGAGTTCCCCGACTTTAGGAACATTGATGACGTGAAGCTCTGTATATCCGAGCAGACCTTCGACACCATACTCGCGGCCGATACCGGACTGCTTGAAGCCACCAAACGGGTAACGAATGTCGAGCCCTTGCACAGCCGCAGTATTGATCATCGTGGTTCCCGCCTCGATTCGACGTGCAACACGGAGTGCATGTTCTTCTTCGCCCCATACAGAACTGGTCAAACCGTAAATACTGTTGTTCACCAGTTGAATGCCCTGTTCTTCATCGTCATACGGCAAAACCGGGACCGTAGGTCCAAACTGTTCCTCAACGACAATCGGATCGTCATATCCAGCACCCAACACCACAGTTGGCTGCATAAAATAGCCTTTTGCGAACACATTCTCGTCGAGAATACGGCCAAGTGGAATCACCTTTGCTCCGCGGCTCCTCGCATCCTCAATCAACCGCTCGACATGACGTACCTGCGGCAAATTGTTGACCGGTCCAATGGTGACATCAGGATGGAAAGCATCACCGACGCGAATCCACTTGTTAGCAGCCTCAATATACTTCTCGACAAATGCGTCGTATATCGAACGATGGACATAGACGCGCTTGGCAATCATACAGATTTGTCCGGTCGTCAGGAAGTTCGATATAACAAGCCGCCGCATCGCGCGCTCGTCGTTGACATCAAAATCAGACAAAACCAAAGCGGCATCATTTCCACCTAGCTCGAGCGTCATATTTTTAATGGTATCGGACGCAGACTTCATAATGTGCGTTGCCGTTTTCGTACCACCAGTAAACGCAATCTTTGCGACCTTGGGGTTAGTTGTTAACTCGACACCAACATCCGCGTCGCCGTGCACCATATTCAAGACCCCTGCCGGAAACTCGCCGGCCATCCATTCGACCGCTTTGCTGACGGCAAGCGGAGCGAACGGACTCGGTTTGAGCACCATCGTGTTCCCTGCGATCAAGGCTGGCGCAATCTTAATGGTGGACAGTGCCAGCGGATAGTTCCACGGCGTGATTGCCGCAACGACACCCATTGGGTCACGCGTGATGATGGTCTTGCCGTTCTCGTGTTGCTCCACCTTTTCCGCCAAAGCCTCTTCCGCAATATCACAGGCATAATCCATCCATGCCAGGCTCACGAACATCTCGCCCTGCGCGTCGTAGACGGGCTTCCCGTGTTCACGAGACAACAACGGCACCAACTCGGGGATCGCCTCCCGGAATCGTGCAATCGCGCGGCGCATGTGTGCGATCCGCTCGCGCAGCGGCGTTTGTGCCCAAGCTGGAAATGCTGCAGCAGCCGCATCGATGGCCCGCACAGCGTCTTCGCGTGTATTCACAGGACCGTACCCGACAATTTCTTCCGGGTTGGCTGGATTTTCACGCGTATAGCGCTTCTCCGTATCTACCCGCTCTCCGTTGATAATGGCTTGAACCACCACGGGCTCTGTGACCATCCGCAACTCCTCTTGCATAGGACGTACCTTCTTTCGCACATATCATCGGTCTTCATAGATCAAATTGGAAGGACACCGGTTCTGCTGAAATCTCCTTTGAGGCTATGATAGCGCTCACGCGTTCCCACTGTCTATCGAGCGCATGGTCACCTTTCCAAGCGGCTCATCTTTTCCTTGAGCCGATGCAGTCCATACTAGAGCCCACATCATCAACATGTGCAGCGCGATCGGAACCGCGGAGGCTTGAATGGGTTCCGCTCGCGCTACCCGAGGTTCATGATTCGTTTTGACCCCCATCGCCAGACACAATGCTCTCTGCGTACTTCGCCAAGGCAACTGCAGACTGGCTGATTTCCTGAATGGTGGACGCCAACTCCTCCGTGGCGGCGGATTGGCTTTCCGTTTCTCGATTTACAACAAGGATGGATTCTGCCAGACGCTTTAACAAACGCTCTACTTCATCCACTGTGCCGCTGATAATTTCGGTTTGACGCTTTGCATCGTCTGCTAGCTTACGAACTTCACGCGCAATGACAGCAAAGCCCTTGCCTGCCTCGCTCGATCGCGACGCTTCAATCGACGCATTTAAACCTAGAATACGGCTATTATTCGAGATCTCCTTGACGCGCTCGGAAATTTTCCGTATATCTTTCATACTCTTTAGGACTTCATCCGACTGATGGGAGATATCGGACATGTTGTCAGCCAGCACGTTGATGGAACCCGCTACTTCTTCAACAGTCGCGCTAATTTGTTCCACAGCACTGGAAAGCGTCGAAGCGACTTCAAATAGATGGTTGTAACGCTGCATGCTGATGCCAACGCCCATTGCACCAACGATATTCCCTTGCTCGTCACAGAGTGGGATGGAGTTGGCCATCATCGGTACTCCGAATACCGACTCAGGCACAAACGTGCGAGTCGCTCTGCCTTGATCTACGACCTCGTACATGCCATCCCCAGGCGTTAAACGATAACCTGGCTGTAAACCAAGCGAAAATGTCTTACCTGGAACGGACAGCCATAGCGTTGTTACATCGGAGACGCCGATGGTGACATCGTCAGGAAAAACCTCTGCCAACGCCGGAGCCAACTGTATCATCGTTTCCACAACCGGATGCAATTGCGGTTTGACCACTTCATTCACAGTATCATTTGCCATTTGATTGTCTCCTCGTCCCTGACAAAGTACAAGATCTACCTATTTATTATAGGCTTTATTATAGGCGCAGAAAGGAGTCGTTGGCTAGGTAATAAGAAAAGTCGTCATGGACGTAAAAAGGCTACACCGCAAGCTAGAAGCCTGCGGTGTAACCTTGTCTCCCTGATCGCTTGAACGTTAGCTCCAGATAGCAATGCCGTCGGCAGAAGACGAATTCGAAGCATCCTGTGACTGGATTACGGTTGTCGATCCGCTTTGTGACTGTGTCGTATCCGTCGAACCGTTCGCTTGCTGCCCAGAAACGTTCGCAGTAGCTGCCGATTGCCCTTGGCCGATGAAAGCATGGTGTGCGTTCTGTGTTTGCATAATATTGGTTCCCGTAGACTGTACCTGTGTTACGTTGGTTGCCCCGTTTGCGCGTTGACCAGCCAAATTCGCAATGCCAGCGGTTTGGTGTTGTGCCGTATCGGAACCACTCGTAGATGTTTGACTTTGCCCAATGCCAGATTGACTGATTTGGTACTGCCCATCAGAACTGGTGCCACCAATCTGTCCCGTGGAACCAGTTGCTTGTTGCCCATCTACATTTAGAACACCGGCAGGCTGTGTTTAGTGCGAATCAGAACCTAAGTTCGTTTGCGCCTGGCCTAGGTCGTTCGAATTTGACTGCGACTGATACTGACCATTTGATCCTTCTGCAGACTGCAAACCTACATTTGGTTTCACGCAAACCTCTGACACTTCCATGGCCAATCAATCCGTGGCAGTTGCAACAGAAAACTCTTCACCGCTGTCTCAAGAGTCGGTTTCAAGTAGTGCAACATGAACCTTCAGTCAAGACGGCCAACAAGTGACTATTCAACTCCCCTAACCATAAAAAACGCCGGTATGAAACGCTTGTCTCACACCGGCGTTCATTCTTAGTTCCAGTGGCTTGAGATCACTCGCTCTGTGCCGTGTTCGCATCCCCATCGCGGAAATTCGGCTTCGCAAACGCGCTTCGCACTCCCCAGACGTAAAACAGTAAGGCCGAAATCGCAACAACCACCATGTCGATCCCGTAGGGGATGACGTTGCTGCCTCCAAACTGCTTACTCCCCAGGAATGAAATCAAAGCCATCCACAAGAGGTAAACAATAAGCCAGATACCTGAGCGAATTTGACGACCAATGTCCTGCCAACCGCCTTTGGCCATATAGTAGAAGTAAATTGGCAACCCAATAACGATAACCACAATCACTTCTCCGGTCAGCGGCCATTGCGCCCAGTAAAGAATGAGCGACGCAAAGATGAACGCGATCGGCGCGATCACGGACATCCCCCGCACCTTGACCGGACGCTTGACGGCGTCGCCCATGCGCCGAAACGCAATCACCGAAATCGGCCCCGTAACGTAGGAAATGAGTGTCGCAACGGAGATGACACCGGACAGCTCTCCCCAACCTCGGAACATCAGCATGAAGATGTATGCAATCACAAGGTTCAGCCACATGGCCGCACGCGGTACACCATACAAAGGATGAATGCGTCCAAAGACACTAGGGAAATACCCGTTTTGTTGCATGCCATGCACCATGCGTGCGGTGGTTGCCGTGTACGTGATGCCCGTACCCGATGGCGAGACGAAAGCATCTAGGAAGAGAACAATCGCCAACCAGTTGACGCCGAGCGATAAGGCGAGATCGGCGAACGGCGAGTTCAGATTCAAACCGGCCCATCCGTGCGTCAACATGTTGCCACGTACTGCTCCAATAAACGCGATTTGCAACAAGAGATAAATGACACCCGCTAACAGAATGGATCCCATGACGGCGAGTGGAATGTTCCGACTCGGATTACGCGCCTCGCCCGCCAAGTTTACAGGACTTTGGAAGCCATTAAAGGCAAAGATGACGCCGGATGTCGCAATTGCGGTCAACACGCTGGACCAGCCATTGGGCGTGAAGCCGCCGTATTGCGTGAAGTTCTGCCCGTGGAATCCCGCAGCCATTAAGCCAATCACGGTCAAGGCCGGGATGATGAATTTGAAAACAGTGATGGTTGTATTGGAACGCGCAAATACTTTTACCGTCCAATAATTCAAGAAAAAGTAAATCAGAACGAGTACTCCGGCCAGGACAAGTCCGGGTGGCGTTAACGTTTTGTTGTGGTACAGCCCATGTGTCCATGCCGCCCAATGCCACGGCCAAGAACTCATATATTGGATGGACGCTTCCGCTTCCACCGGAATCACAGATACAATGGCAATCCAGTTGGCCCATCCCGATAGGAATCCTACAAACGAGCCGTGTGAATAATGTGCGTAGCGAACCATGCCGCCAGACTGTGGAAACATTGAGCCTAATTCTGCATACGTGAGGCCAATGAGCAAAATGACGATCACGCCCAAAATCCAAGCGACAAGCGCACCAGGGCCAGCGACTTTAGCCGCTTTCCAGGCACCAAACAGCCAGCCAGAACCGATGATAGAACCTAGCCCTGTCATCGTCAAAGCCAGTAGGCCAATGTCTCGCCGCATGCCTTTCTCCATGCGATCCCTCCTTAACAAAATACGATCCGGTTGAGGCCGCTCGGACATGTTATCCACTTTTTGTGAATCCGATTACACAAAAAGCCCTAGGCTTCTCTCGATGCAACAAAGAAAGAAACCTACAAACACAAATCCCCCAACCTAATGCAATTTATGATGATGAAATCGGGCCAATTTGTCAACGTAGATACTTATTGGGTTTACAATCCAAATCACGTTTATGATTGGTTATTATAATTTTATGTATTTTTAGATTTAGCATCAGAGCGACGACTTAGGGGTGCATCGTTCGACAAAACTTCTCATTGATACTCCTTTTTGTAAACGTTAGGATCTCATATGAAAGCGATTTCTTATTGCTTTCGTGAAAATTGAGGGAGGGAAACATGATGACTGTCAACCAAGTCGGCAGCTCACTACATCCGAACGTGATCGATTTCTTACAAGGTACAAAGGAATTGTTTATCGATGGTCGGTTTGTCCCTTCATCATCCGGAAAGACTTTTAAAACGTTCAATCCGGCGACGGAAGAAGTGCTCGCTGTCGTCGCCGAAGCCGAAGCGGCTGATGTCGACAAAGCAGTACGGGCGGCACGACGCGCGTTCGACGAAGGGCCATGGTCAACCATGAGTGGCGCCGAACGTGGACGACTCATTTACAAGTTGGCCGATCTCATGGAAGAACATCGCCTGGAACTCGCACAACTGGATACCCTTGATAATGGTAAACCAATTCGTGAGACGACAAATGCAGATGTCCCCCTTGCCATCGAACATTTCCGATACTACGCCGGCTGGGCTGGCAAGGTCGTCGGTCAGACCATACCTGTTGCGGGAAACTACTTTAACTACACGCGGCACGAACCCGTCGGTGTCGTCGGCCAAATCATCCCATGGAACTTCCCGCTCCTCATGGCGGCATGGAAATTGGGCGCAGCTTTGGCGATGGGCTGTACTGTCGTTCTCAAGCCTGCAGAGCAAACACCTCTTTCTGCTCTCTATCTCGCGACGCTTATCCAAGAGGCTGGATTTCCAGACGGCGTCGTGAATGTGGTGCCCGGCTTTGGTGAAACCGCTGGTGCCGCCCTCGTCGATCACCCGCAGGTTGATAAAATTGCTTTCACCGGATCGACCGAGGTTGGCAAGCTGATTATGCGCCAGGCTTCGCAAACCCTCAAACGTGTCACCCTGGAGTTGGGAGGTAAATCGCCGAATATCATCCTGCCGGATGCCGACCTATCGCGTGCCGTCCCCGGGGCGTTGATGGGCATCATGTTTAACCAAGGGCAGGTGTGTTGTGCGGGTTCTCGGTTGTTCATTCAGAAGAAGGCTTACGATAACGTGGTTGCCGATCTCGTCTCCATGGCAAAAACCATTCGTCAAGGTAGCGGTATGCAACCCGAGACCGAAATGGGTCCCCTCGTCTCAGATGAGCAGCAAGGCAAAGTCCTCCGCTACATCGAAAGCGGCGTCAACGACGGCGCAGAATTGCTCGTCGGCGGCGGTCGGCCGACAGACCAGGGCTACTTCGTCTCCCCAACGGTTTTTGCCAATGTCCGCGACGAGATGACGATAGCTAAAGAGGAAATTTTCGGACCCGTTGTGGCCGCCATGCCGTTCGAGGATCTGGATGAAGTAATCCGCCGCGCAAACCAGTCTGATTACGGTTTGGCTGCAGGACTCTGGACGGAAAACGTTCGTAATGCGCACTACGTGGCAAGCAAGCTAAAGGCAGGAACAGTGTGGGTCAACTGTTATAACGTATTTGATGCCGCTGCACCATTTGGCGGCTACAAGCAGTCGGGCATCGGTCGTGAGATGGGATCATATGCCCTGAATAACTACACGGAAGTCAAAGACGTGTGGATCAACGTAGGTTGACACATCGTTTATTTCGACGCTCCATCAATAAAGCCCCGCTTGCTTGCGGGGCTTTATTGATGGATACGCGGACGTGGAAGTGCTTTATTGAACTGGCTTGAGATGTTGCATCACGATCGCCGCAGATTGATAGTTGGCAGGGCCAGGGGTGATCCATAGGTTTGCTTTGGTCGGCCAGCCTGTATAATTCGTGTCATTGTACTCGTACCAGTACGCTCCTGTCAGCAGTGGGATGACTGGCAACTTGTCTGCGGCAATCCGCTCAATCTTGTACATAGCCTGCTTCTGTTTCGCCAAGTCCGTGGTTGACGCGAATTCGTTCAACGCTTGGTCGACCTCAGGATCCTTAAAGCCCTCGACGTTAAACGATCCATTTGAATCAAGCATGTCATAATAAGCTAAATATGGAGTCGGACCCGAGTTGGTCCAAGAAATGGCGAGATCGTATTTGCCGACTTTGACGCCATTCGCGGACGCGGTTGGTGCGATATTCGAATAATACGTGCCGAAGTTCACTTGATTTATCGTGATCTTGATGCCGATTTTCGCGAGATCCTGCTGTATCAACAAGCAGTCTTCGTCCCAATCGCTCCATCCTGATACGACCTCAAGTGAGAAATTGAGCTCTTTGCCATTCTTCGCGTAAATGCCGTGTGCGTCTTTGCGGAAACCAGCAGCCTGCAACAGTTGTTGAGCCTTCGCATCATTAACGGCTGGGAACTGCAGATAGGATTTTGGCAAACTCGGATCTAGCCAACTCTTATAGTTCGGCAATGGCAGGCTGATGGGGTTGCCAACCGCCTCGTAACCGGTCTCACCAAGCGTAGAAAGCTTGCTTCGATCAATCGCCAAACTGATGGCCTCGCGAACGTTATAGATGCCCAAAAGTGGGTTGGTTAGATTCGGATACAACTCGACTTCGTTATCGGGCGGGAAGTAATAGTGGTTGTGCGGATTTGCCGCAACATAGGTCTTCTGCACATTCGGAATATCAAGGTTGCCGTATTGGACGTTGCCTTGCGCCAGGGCCAAATCAGCACTGCTGTTGCTTGTAAAGGCTGGATAGTCAAGCTCGGGAACTTTCGGAGCACCAAGATAGTAGTTTGGATTTGCTTTGAATTTGTAGTCTTGCGGCGAAAAATACGAGACGATGAAGGGCCCTGTCCCAATCGCTTTGTCCCAAGTGATCTTGGCCTTCGCGGGATCGCCGAGAGAAGCCCATTCGTGTTCTGGGAGAATATAGGTGGAACCTAAAACATATTGCTCCGCAAATGGGACGTTTACCGTTTTAAACGTGAACACAACTTGATAGTTGCCGACAGCCTTGACGCTTGCGAGATGCTGCCAAACACCATTGGCATCTGCGTCCGGATACTTTTTCATGGCGTTAAACGTAAATACGACGTCTTGCGCGGTGAATGCCTTCCCGTCTGTCCATTTTGCATTGTGTCGCAGATTCACCGTCAACGTCTTATTATTATCGGAAAAATGATAGTTGGTTCCGAGCAAGTCGAACGTATGCCCACTAACTGCATCAAAATAGAACAAGGTCTCATATACGTTGCCCAACGTTCCGGCCAAACTGCCCGAGGCATATGGGTTGAAGTTGTCCGCGTAAGTTCCTTGCGGACTGGTGCAGACAACTAGAGGTGGCAGTGTCTTAGCCGTCGCCGTAGCTGCTGGAATTGCAAAGCCAGCCACTGTGATGGCAGAACTGGCCAATAAAACCGATAACCTTTTCTTATCCATGCATAAGAACCCCCTTGAATTGGCATAAAGCAGTCGGCGGTACCCGATAAACCTTCACCTTTTCAACTTTACCCCGGAGCCCCCTCATCACGCGGGCCAACATCCCTCCCAACCTTATAGCAAGCGCTTTCATATACGCTTAAACGTTAAAGCTAACATACACCTTCCTCTCATTCAGTGCAAGACATTTATTGATTGGATAGGGATATTGTGGATGTTGATTCGCGTGGCACAAAACGTACTGGAAGTGTGACAGGACGCTTATACTCGCGTCCGTCTAGCTTGGCAATGAGCATGAAGGCGGCCTCCCGACCCGCCCGATAAATATCATGGTGCACCGTCGTAATAGATGGCCGTACATACTTCGAGAAGTCGGCATCGTCAAACCCGACGACGGACATATCGTCTGGCACGCGAAGCCCGTGTTCATGCAGATACTCTATGGCACCAAGGGCCATGATGTCGGTGGATGCAAAAATCGCCGTCGGTCGGACACCACGAGCAAAAATGGTCCGCATTGCGGACGCCCCACCTTCTCGGCTGTTCTCTCCTGTCGCACAAAGTCGCCTATCCAATGGCAATCCTAGTTCAGCGTGCATACGACGGAATGTGCGATAACGTTCGCAAACATATTCGTAGCCAAGCGGGCCCAACAAATAGCCCAGGTGGCGATGTCCCAAGCGATAGACGTGATTGACCGCTTCTCGAATGCCACGATTCGTATCTGAAATGACGTAATCACGCAGCGTCGGATCGCCGCCTCTTCCCAAAGCGACAAATGGCAAGCGAATTCGTTTAAAATACTGTACATATTCATCCTTGTTTTTCAGCTCTGTGAGCACGAGTCCGTCGATCCGTTGGCGCACAGAGTCACTTAGGCCGTCCGAATAAATGATGGAGACTACATAGCCATATTGTAGGGCTACTTCGGTCATTCCTCGAAGCGCTTCGGCGAAATACGAATCGGATAACACACGTGGCGAAGCTGGGATGAAGAGTCCTATCGTATAGGTGCGCCGCTTGACGAGAGCCCGCGCAGACATATTGGGCGTATACTGCAACTCTTCGACAGCCTGTAACACGCGCCGCCTCGTCTCATCACTGATGCGGTTGGTTCCATTTAACACGTTCGATACGGTGGTTGGCGTGACGCCGACAGCCTTCGCCACATCCTTAATCGTGACTTTTTTACGCATAGCCCTCAGTCCCTAGCAAATAACGGAATTCAACGCTGTTTACTACGGTGCCAGCTTCGAGGAAATCCGTCAAGTGCACCGTCAAACAAGGTAGGATAACCTCGCTTTGACACAGGTTTCTGAAAGCGATTCCATTCTGATGAGAAAAGGTTCCCGACCATCATCCTGTTCAGAAAGGGGATCGGCGCTATGGATTGGTTCCAGTTGCGTTACTTCATGCGCGCCGCTGAATTAGGGAACGTCAGTAAGGCGGCTGAAGAGCTTTCGGTTTCGCAACCAGCCCTCAGCCGGGCCATTGCAAAACTGGAAGAGGAACTCGCTGCTCCCTTGTTCATTCGAGAAAGCCGCGGCGTGCGCCTCACTCCGTATGGCCAGACATTTTTGCCTTACGTACAACGGGCATTCGCGGAGCTTGCTCAGGGGAAAGAGGCTGTGCGCTCACTGGTCGACCCGAGCCACGGTGTGCTCCATATTGGCCTTATCTATTCTTTGGGAACACGGTTTTTGCCCGAGCTCATCCACTCGTTTAGCCAAGAGGAACCTCATGTCTCTGTGCAATTGATCGAGTCACCCACGCATGGCTTACTGGAGTTTCTCGAACGAGGCGATATTGACATCGCGTTCTGTTCACCCGGGGAAGACTTCCGTCACTTGGAGCGGATCGAAGTGCTGCGTGAAGACTTGGTATTTATCGTGCCGAACGGGCATGGCTGGGCGGGCTATGAGCGAGTCCCGCTGATCGATGCAAAGGACGAGCCATTTGTCATGTATAGCAAGGAAAGTGGTATTCGCGCAATGATTATGCGATACTGCAAGGAAGCAGGCTTTACGCCGAAAATCGTCATGGAAGGCATCGAGGATTTGACGGTCGCAGGCTTGGTCGCAGCAGGCCTCGGAATTGCCATCGTTCCCTACAACCGCCATTTGCTTCAACTCCCTGTCCATATCGTGCATATCGACATACCTGAGTGCTTTCGTGCCGTGAGTATGGTTTGGCGAAAAGACCAGTTACTCACGCCGGCAGCACGCAAATTCATAACATTTGTGACCCAAAACCGAGCCAAATGATGTTCATAGCAAGCCTTGCCCGACGAACCATTCGACGAATAGGAGGAACCCGTGTATGGAAGTTCGTTGTTTTTTCATTTCCCCACTTCGCTCATGTTGCTATGTCATAGCTGAGTCGTTTGAACAAGGGGCGCAAGCAGTCGTGATCGACCCGGGAGATCTTCATCTTGACCCAGTTTTTGAGTTTATTGATGGCACAGGACTACAAATTGTTGCCAACTGGAATACACATGCGCACTTCGATCACATCATAGGAGTCGATCTTCTGCGCGATCGCTATGGCATTTTGGCCTGGGTGCATGAAGCGGATGCTCCAGTCTGGGCGAAGGCACATGTGGCGCATGAACAGTTTCTTGGCACACCGGCACCACCTGTGGCAAAACCAGATCAATACATGCACGATGGTGACACGCTAACGCTGGGCGACGAGACCTTCACAGTCTGGCACACGCCAGGCCATTCACCGGGCAGCGTCTGTTTGGTAGGGAAGCAGATTGTCTTTTCGGGAGATACGCTGTTTGCCGGTACCATTGGACGAACCGACTTGGAAGGCTCAAGTCCAGAAGATATGCAGCAATCACTTGCACGTATTCTTGATTGGCGGGATGATCTGATGATTTACCCAGGACACGGGGTGCCGACATCAATGGCCGTGGAACGGCGGAACAACCGATTTTTGCGCGAGATCGCCAGCCGACTGTCGTAAGGGATCAGTGGACACCATGACTGCAAAGACCAAGGACTCCCCTTTTTCCTGGAGATTCGTGGCACCTCTATATATGGGGTCTACATTGAACCCCATCAATAGTTCCATGATTGCGACCGCACTCGTGCCGATTGCGACACACATGCACGTGTCTGTGGCGCAAGTCACGATACTCGTGACGGTTCTTTATCTCGCAAGCGCGATCGCTCAACCCACGTCCGGGAAACTGGCAGCAGAGCTTGGCCCGCGACGGATCTTTCTCGTGGGCATTCTGCTGATCTTTCTCGGAGGTCTGTTGGGTGGCTTTGGGCACAACTTACTCATGTTGATTTTATCTCGTATTTTGATTGGCATTGGAACTTCCACTGCCTATCCATCCGCTATGCTTTTAATTCGGCGTCGTGCCGAATGGTCGGGGATGCAAAAACCTCCTGGAAGCGTACTCGGTGGTCTGCAGATTGCGGGAGTCATTACAAGTGCCTTGGGCCTCCCGATTGGCGGTGTCCTTGTTGATGCATGGGGATGGCGAACCGTCTTTTTCGTCAATATCCCTTTCTCGCTTATCGCGCTCGTCATGACGATGCTTTGGATACCAAGAGATGTGCCGATGAAAGGGGCTCAATCGGTGCGAACCATGGTAACGCGCATTGACATCCCGGGCATTGTCGGCTTTGCGCTTACCATAGGATCCCTGGTGTTCTTTTTGTTCTCATTGCCTCATGCCGATTGGGTGGCCTTGGGGACATCCATCGTCCTGTGCGGGTTGCTAATTCTATGGGAGTCAAAAGCAAAAAACCCGTTTATTGATGTGCGTATGCTAGCTTCGAATCTCGCGCTCAGCCGTACGTATGTGCGGTTTGCAGCGATGACCCTGTGTATGTATACGGTTCTTTACGGTATCACGGAATGGATTGGTGCTGTACGCAGTGCGTCTGCACTCGAAGCAGGATTGTTAATCTTGCCGATGAGTATCGTGTCGGCTTTGGTGGTTGGCCCTATTTCCAAGCGCAATTTAGTGCGCGGGCCGCTTATGGTTGCTGCGGGATCTTCCATCGTCGCGTCCATTGGCGTACTCTTTCTCACGATGCGCTCACCCGTCGTTTGGATCATTCTCATTACCTGTATCTTCGGCGTCATGATGGGTGCCGCCTCAAGTGGTAACCAAACGGCGCTATACATGCAGGTTTCAACTGAACATATGGGTACGGCGTCGGGACTTCTCCGTACTTTTGGATATATTGGTTCGATCGCTTCATCCGCATTCATCAGCGTGGTGTTCCATCGAAGCGTCTCGGATAGTGGACTTCACCACATCGCCGTGATGATGATTGCCGTCAGCATCATCGCATTCGTCATCACGATTGCGGATCCTCGACTTCAGACGCCCCCTAAACAAGTGAATATGCCATGAGGATTGCGCGCAAAAACATATGGGGCTGCCGCCTGTCCGGTTGACGGATTGGCGGACAGCCCCATTTTGAGGATAGGATACTGTTGTTATCCTGCAGGATCAAACGAAACACTCGGTCGACGATGACTACGCGCTTACCCTCAGAGAATGTTTTACAATGGGTTCGACTGAGAAACCGAATGACTGCCTGCAGAAGTTCGTTGCATCGGCGAGATCGGATCGAGATCAGTGAGTAGAAATGCATAACTCAGAATGCCGATGACGAGCACGCCAGCGGCGCAGAGAAACGCATCCATGAACGAACCTGTCGCTTGCACAATGAACCCGGTGACAATCGGAGCAACAATGCCCATGGCGTTATTTCCGAATGTGAGGAAGCCGGTAAGGACGCCAACCGTGCCGCGCGGGGCAATGAACGTAGGCACACTGTACGCGACCGAGGAGGTACATACAAGCGAACCCAACGCCAGCGATATCCAAAACACTGCCCATCCCGCTGAGTGCACATAGGCGGCTCCGATGACGGATAATCCGAGAAGAAGGCCAATAACCAGAATCGTTTTACGTACCCGCAAAGGATTGCGCCCACGGCGAATCAACGCATCGACGAGCATTCCGCCCACCAACATCTCAGCCAGAAACCCGACAAGCCATGGTACCGCCGCATACCAACCTGTTTTTAACACGGAAAGGTGCATCTGGTCTTCCAAATAGCCCGGCAGCCAGGACAAAAAGAGCCACCAAGAATACCCGTAAGCCGCAAAACCAATAAAGACACCCCAAACCTTCTTGAACCGAAGCAGATACAGCAAATTGCTCCAAGTACCACCGACGGCCTCACCTTCAGCTTGCGTTCCTCCCGCCTCAATGTAGGCGCGTTCTTCTGCAGAAAGTCGCCGGTCTTCACTTGGATTGCGATACATCGCCCAGAAGATGATGACATAAACAACGCTGAGTACGCCGGTCGCAATGAAACCCCCGCGCCAGCTCCACTCTGTTACTGCCCACGCGAGTAAGGGGGCCCCGATGGCACTGGCCAGTTTCGACTCCGAATCGTACAAAGATACCGCGCGGGCACGCTCAGCAATGGGAAACCAATACGCCGACGCCTTGGTCGCGGCTGGGAAATACGGTGCCTCGCCAAAGCCCAGTAGTACGCGTGCCAGTAAAAGTAACCCCTGCCCCGTGGCCGCCGCCGTGATGAAACATGCAATCGACCACAACAACATACCCAAACGAATGACCCATTTTACGCCGACCTTATCGAGCAGTGCGCCAACCGGAATCTGAAGCAGTGCATAGGACCAACCAAAAGCCGATAAGATAATGCCCATTTGCCCGGCCGACAAGTGAAAGCCCGATTCGATTGGCTTGGTCGCGATCGACATGGTCGAGCGATCCAAATAATTGACGATCACGCCGAACGCGATCAGTATGCCAATCCACCAACGTCGTTGTTTCATTGCGTCACTCCCCTATCGTTCGTGTTATTACGTTCTGGTCGACTGCCCTCCATTCCTTCCGCAAGCAGATTGAAAGGGCTTACATCCTAGGCAAAACCAGGGCGATTACGCTGATCGCCCACGGCACTCCACTAGCGAACGCAATAGTGCGCTCCACCCACGACGCCCAAAATACTCTAAGGAAACGTAACCGGTGTATCCCCGCCCTTGCAATTCACGTAACACAGCCGCATTGTTCACATCGCCCGTCGGATCAAACGCAGACACCGGCTGGCTTCGATACCAGCAATTGTGATTCCAGTGATAGTTTTTGCAATGGACATGTGCAATACTTGCGTACATCGCATCCAAAACTTGCAGCGGATCAATGTGATCTGGATTGAAATTGGCCGGGTCAAAAATCAGTTTGACGTGGCAATCGTGCGTAGCTTCAATCAGCTCCTGAAGCGCATCGAGATGATCCGCAAATGTCTGGTAATGAGTCTCAACCCATAGCTCCATCCCGTCGTCATACGCAATCTTCGCCGCGTGGCGCAAGGCCAGCAACGACTCATCCCAAAGTTCGGGACTTGTTTTCGCGGAGGGAATGTGACCAAAAAACGTCCGGATCGCCCTTGCACCTATGGTACGCCCAATGGCGGCCAGTTTCTGTATCCTTAGGATGTCTTTCTCTCGCTCGGCGGGTCCTTGTGAGAAATACGTATACCCACTCACCACAGGCACTTCAATGCGACGTTGTCCTAATTGCTCCACCAAGCTCTCGAGCTCGTGTCGCGATGCGTGCGGTTCGAGATGACCCTCCCACAACTCTAGTCCGTCGATAGGAGCACCTTCTCTGCGCCATAGGTCGATTTGTTCCAACACCCATTGCACGTCGTGTTCTTTCATACCTGTCGTGCAGACGCTCCATTTCATAGCTGAATCCCTCGCTTGTTCGGAGTTAGAACTTGAGCAACGCTTTGCCTGGTTTGCCGGAGAGCGCATGCGAATAAGCCTCTTCAAACGCATCAAGCGACACCTCAGCCCCGATGCACGCCTCCAGTTTAGCCGCCAGCTCGCAATCGCGATTCAGCCACGCCAAAGCTTGCGCGAAGTCATCATAGACATAAATGATGGATCCATAGAGCGTGGCCTCTTTACGCACAAATCGTTGCATAGGAATCGCGGCTTCCACAGCCATACCAACGCCCAGGATAATGCCTCCCGGTGCCACCGCAGCAAATGCCGATTCGACTGACGCGCGCGCACCAGCTGCCTCAACGACCACGGCAAATGAGTCGTCCGCAACTTGATCCGGCGTGATCGGATGCACATTCGGTAAAATGGAGTGAATCCACCTTAGGCGATCCGGCTGAATGTCGGTAACGGTGACATGGGCACCGCGAGCACTGGCGACCAGCGCACACAATGCCCCTTCCGTGCCGCAACCGCTGACAAGCACCTCGTCGCCTTCGCAAATCTGTACCTTTTGCATCGCGTGCACGGCGACGGCAAATGGCTCAACAAGAACCGCCACGCGATCCGGAACCGCTTCCGGCACAGGCACCGCGTACTTGGATGCAACCACCCATTCGTCGGCAAAGCCACCAGGTACATTGATACCGAGTGATTGTTTATTGCAACAGATGTTCGTCTGGCCACGCCTGCACTGATCACACTCTCCGCAGAACGTATTGGGTATGATGACAACGCGATCTCCTGGTGCAAATGACGTTGCATCATCACCGACCTCCGTCACGACAGCAAGCAATTCGTGACCGGGACGCACCGGGTAGACAGCGTGCGCCATATGTCCTTCATATACTTTCAAATCCGAGCCACAAATGCCGCCGTACAACGTGCTGACGCGAAGTTCATGTGCCTGCAGTGGGCGGCTTTCGGAACGAGGTGTACGCATCAGTAGTTTCCCAGGTGCTTCGAGGATGAGTTCGCGCAACACGCCCACTCCTTTGTGCTAACTTTTCGTCGAGAAGATTACCTGAATTTCACCGGCCGGGTACATTGAATGTAGCACCAGCCAAGACGCAGGTCTAATACCAATTGTGACACGCAGGTATACACGCAGGTTATATCAGACACTCGTCCCCTTTCAGAGCCGCTGCCAAGCGATCGCGCTGGATTTTGCACTACTTCTGCGTGATCTGTGCTTGGAGTAAGGCATCTTGGGCTTTTCACCTGAGTCGAAACCTGTAACTGTGGTCACTACATGTCGGGTCGAAGATGAAGATGGTATTTCGCCACTCCCTGTTCGGGACCTTCACCCTAAAGATTCCACCCATGCCGGGCGCATAGTACAAAAGCCCCGCCCCATGCAGGGGCGAGGCTTTGCTTGCGGTACCACCCTATTACGAAGGCTGTTGGCCTCTTCCTTCATTGTGATAACGGAAACGCCGGAACGCTTCCGGCTTGAGCTTCAAGCCACCGTCAGGTTCGAATCAGATAATCAAATGCACCCAAGGCAGCCGTTGCGCCCGATCCCATCGATATGATGATTTGCTTGTATGGAGCATTCGTGCAGTCCCCTGCCGCAAAGACGCCAGGTACGTTCGTCGCTCCTCGATTATCGACGACAATCTCACCGATACGCGTACGTTCCACGACATCTCCCAGCCAATCGGTATTCGGTACGAGACCAATTTGCACAAAGACGCCGTCCAACTCAATGTGCTTGATTTCCCCAGAACTCCGCTCCGCGTAGGTGATACCATCAACCTTATCGCCACCGGTAATTTCTTTCGTCTCGACATTGGTGAGCACAGTGACGTTTGCCAGACTAAATAGCCGTTTCTGCAATACATCGTCGGCTTTCAGCTCAGGTAAGAATTCAAGAACGGTCACATGCCGGGCAATACCAGCGAGATCGATAGCCGCTTCGATTCCAGAATTCCCGCCGCCAATGACCGCAACGTGCTTATCTTGGAATAAAGGGCCGTCACAGTGTGGGCAATACGCGACACCTTTGTTTTTGAGCTCGGCCTCTCCTGGCACACCCAGTGTCCGCCAACGTGCCCCTGTCGCAATAATCAGCGCTTTACTCCTCAACACCGCTCCGTTCTCCAGCTCGACTTCCACAAGGTCACCCTTACGCAACTGCTTTGCGCGTTGTGATGAAATGATATCCACGTTGTAATGCCGTACGTGTTCTTCCAAATGAGCCGCGAATTTCGGCCCTTCGGTGTATTTGACGCTAATGAAGTTTTCAATCCCCAGCGTATCCAAAACCTGGCCACCAAACCGCTCGGCGACAATACCGGTGCGAATCCCTTTGCGCGCACTGTAAATGGCGGCGCTTGCCCCGGCAGGGCCACCGCCCAACACCAATACGTCATATGGATCGCGATTCGCAAATTCCGCCGCATCTGGTGTACTGCCCAACTTCGCCAAAATATCGCTGACGGACATGCGCCCACTTTCGAACAATTCCCCGTTTAAATATACAGTCGGCACCGCCATCACGTTCTTTGCTTCAACTTCTGCCTTGTATGCTGCTCCGTCGATCATCGTGTGCGTAATACGGGGATTTAAGATGCTCATCGCATTTAAAGCCTGGACGACATCCGGACAGTTATGACAGCTTAAGCTAACATACGTTTCAAAATGATAGTCGCCATCTAAACTTTTGATTTGCCGAATGACTGTCTCATCCAGTTTTGGCGTGCGACCGCTCACCTGCAAAAGCGCCAAGACTAGCGAAGTGAATTCGTGACCCAGAGGAACGCCTGCAAAGGCGATGCCCGTATCTTCGCCGACCCGATTGACCGTGAAACTCGGAGTTCTCGGCAGCGTCACATGTTCAATGCGAATATGACCGGACATGCCGGCCAACTCGTTGACGAGGGCCAGCATGTCCTTCGATACTTCGTCCGATCCTGCACTCACACGGATGATCACATCGCCCTCCATCAATTGGAGGTATTGCATCAGTTGTCCGCGGATGTCGTCATCAAGTACCATTGCTCGACCTCCTTAAATCTTGCCAACCAGGTCGAGGCTTGGCTTTAGCGTCTTTTCCCCTTCCTTCCACTTCGCCGGACAAACCTCGCCTGGGTGGTTGCGCACGTATTGTGCGGCCTTGATTTTGTTGACCAGCGTACTTGCATCGCGGCCAATACCGTCGGCATGGATTTCGTATACTTGAATTACACCGTCTGGGTCCAGAACAAATGTCCCACGTTCCGCAATACCTTGCGACTCAATAAGGACTTCGAAGTTGCGCGATAAAGTGTGTGCCGCATCGCTGAGCATGGTGTACGTAATTTTGCCGATGGCAGGCGACGCATCGTGCCATGCCTTGTGTGTGAAATGGGTATCTGTGGAAATGGAGTAGACTTCGACGCCGAGCGACTTCAGCGTCTCGTATTGATCTTGCAAGTCCTCTAATTCCGTTGGGCACACAAACGAGAAGTCTGCTGGGTAAAAACAAAGGACGCTCCACTTGCCCTTTAAATCTGCATCCGTAACTTCGACGAATTCACCATTACGATATCCCGTAACCTTAAACGGTTTGATTTCGGTTCCTATGAGAGACACGCTGATTTCCTCCTTTAAAATGGCTCACATGCCGACACCACCGATATGATGGCTGCCGTAGATAAAAACGACGATTCCCACTCGATTTTAAATAATATCACATCCTTTTTGATAATAATTATTATCTAGGTCAGATTATAAAAAAGGCACTTGGCTTTGTCAAAGCACATCTGATACATTTGATGGGGAAGAGAAAGGAGGGAAGGCACGTGTACGGACAGACCACGAACGTCGTGAAGTTGCTTAAAGAGTCCGGTCTTAGAGTAACTCCGCAGCGAGAGGCTATTCTGCAGTTTCTTATGGACTACCACGGACATGCGACGGTCGATGATATCTATCAATCTGTTCATCCGACCTTCCCAAGCATGAGTGTTTCGACTGTGTACAATACGGTGAAAAACTTCGCTCAACTCGGCTTGGTCAAGGAAATCACAGTCGGGGATGGGCCGAGCCGCTTCGATATCAATGTCAAGCCACACCATCATCTGGTTTGTATTCAATGCGGTGCCCTAATCGACTTTTACATGGAGGAACAGCCTAAGTTCCAATTGCCGCCAGAAGCCACAGGGTTTGAAATCGAAGATTATCATGTCGAAGTCAAGGGAATTTGTCCTGCTTGCCGCGAGAAGTCCACAAATCAATGACTCCACAGAGCGACGAACTCCGCGTGTGAAAAAATATCTCCGGCAAGGTATGACAGGGAATCACGTATTGGGTATTGGCTAGCCCCATCATTCCTTGCCGAAACCTCAAAACTGCCCAGAACCCCTCCCACTCATCCAAACTTTCAAGCATGTATTCTCGATTGTGATCCAGATCAAATTCAGCCGTCCTCACATGCCGCATGATAGTCTTGGAAAGCCCGAAACGGCTAACTACTCCCGCTATCCACGGAGGGATGGTTATGGAAACCATTTTTACGGCACATCTTGCACTGAAGTTTCATGATCGATGGAATGAGACAACGCCGGCATCTCGCCAACTAGCCGCTGACGAAGCGACCGAGTTGTTTAAGGCTTACGAACCTCGCGTGACGCTTCGAGGTTCGTACGTAACACAGGCCTTCCGCGCCGATACAGACGTATTCTTGTGGATGTATGCTCATAATCCTGTTGACCTACAGAATCTACAACTGGATCTTCGTCGTTCGAAATTAGGAAGAGCTACAAATATACCTTGGTCGTTCGTAGGCATGACCCATCCAGCGGAATTTAACCCGGATCACATCCCATCGTTTTTGCAAGGCATTCCACCGAAGGCGTACCTGTGCTTCTATCCGTACATCCGTACCGCCGAGTGGTACCTGCTGCCTTCTGATCAACGTGGGGCAATGCTTAAAGAACATGGTGAAGCCGGACGCGAATTCCCTGAGATTCTAACGAATGGGGTTTATAACTTTGGATTAGGTGATTACGAGTGGTTACTTTCCTTTGAAACAGATGATTTGACGCATATGGTTCACGTCATGCGCCGAATGCGAGAAACCCAGGCTCGCCGTTACACAAAACATGAGTGGCCCTTTATTGTTGGCCGGTATTACCCATTGGTGGACGCCTTGCAAAAATATGTGTAACGATGCTTCAAAACGATCCCCGTGTTTGATGGGCCGACTTTACCAGATGCTTCAACTATCCATTCAAATAGGACAGGCATGGGGTCAACACCCATGCCTGTTTCAATGTTCCGACGGAACTCCCGGCCAGCCGCCCGATTCACGTGTTGGGTGGGAAGCGTACTCTCGCAATACGCGGTCATCGCTTCTTCGGTTGATGGTCGCCAGGTATTGATCGCATCGCGATAGCCAGTCGATTCCAACCGTTGATTGCCACAATGGCCATAGTCAGTTGTACAAGCTCCGCTTCGGTAAATTCCGCCGTCCCAACCTCACTGCCGACATGACTCTTTCAGCCAATCGCTGATAGGATTCACGCTGCGTTCCCCCCGTATCGAAAGGGCTAGTAGTCTCCATTTCCAAGTTTGAAATGGGGATTTGTGCAAGAAGATCTGTCTGCAGGTCTTGAGCAACACGTTCTCCCCCGCCCTGACCGAACACGTATGTCTTTTCCCCACAACCAGGGCACACGAAATGCGACATGTTCTCGACGACACCCAAAATTTCATGATTTGTCCGCAACCCCATGAGTCCCGCCCGAACGGCGACTTCAGCTGCCCCGGCATGTGGGGTTGTAACTATAATCTCCTTACTTTTGGGGATCAACTGATGTATATCAAGTGCAATATCACCTGTTCCCGGCGGTAAATCAAGCAGCATGACATCCAACTCGCCCCAGTAAACTTGGCTGAAGAAATTTCTGAGCATCTTACCCAACATAGGGCCTCGCCAAACAACCGGACTGTTGTCCGGAACGAAATATTGCATCGAAATTAAACGCAGATTTCCTAGTTCAATTGGCATAATCAAGTCGTCTATCATCGTCGGCTTTTGTAGCTGTACTCCAAAAATCCCAGGAATACTAAACCCGTATATATCCGCATCGACGATCCCCACGCGCAACCCTAACTGACCCAGTTCATAGCCAAGGTGCGCCGTAACCGTGGACTTGCCAACTCCCCCTTTTCCGGACGCGATCGCGATAAATTCTATACCTAGAGCAGGGTCAAGGACGGCTGGAATAGCCGTTTGTGATCGCTTCCCGCGTACAATCTCAGCAAAGCGCGCCCGCTCTTCGTCGTTCATGTGCCCAATTGCAACTTCGACAGTGCGCACTCCATCAAGCGATAACAATTTCTCACGAACCGCTCTTTCAATTGTCGTATGAAGGGGACAGCCGCGAATGGTAAGCAGCACCTCTACGCGAACGTGGGCACCGTTGATTTCTATCGATTTCACCATGTGCAGTTCAACGATACTTCGATGAACCTCGGGATCTTCAACGTCATCAAGTGCTTCAAGCACCTGTTCGTTGGTAATCAAGATTATCCCCCACTTCTCATTTGTGTCGGGCATCAGTATGAACTCCATAGCATATCCTTCGACATGTAAGCCCGCCCATTGATCACGGCATCTTGTGCGTATACTCCTGCAGCTCGTTGGCAACGGCGGCTTTCTCCTCTTGGCTTAACAATCTACTCGCCATGGGAAATAAATGGCTATCCTCTTTCCCGAGATGATTCAGGAGTGAAGCAGACAATTGCTGAATCTTGTCTGCCACCAGCTCATGTATGTGAGCATCACCGGTTTCTTCCCACGTTTTGAGCAACTCTCTCGCTTCTGCATAGAGGCGCCTGATGTGAGCATGTTCTGCAAGCAACCGGGCCACAGGGCCGACATCCTGCCCCCCAACGTGTGCCGCTATGCGTGGGAAAACGACTTGCTCTTCCGCCACAAAATGCGTTTGCAGTTCTGTTTGGATCATCTCCAAAGCAGAACGAATCTCCCTCTCATGTGGCACACTTGCTGTGGCCTCCAATACCTTGCACAAGGCTATATGATCATCGACGAGTGGCCGTAATTCCGGCGCAATGTGTTCAATAAGCTCGGGATGTCGATAGGCGTTTTCGTGCTCCAAAGTTTGAGTCCTTGGTAAAACGGGGGCGTTTTCCGACAGCTTAAAATCTGGGGTCAGAACCAGGAGAACCGTGCTTTGTTCAATACCCTCAATCGCATGCTCCACTCCCGGATCGACGGCCAGCATTTCCGATGCCTCAAGCACAAACGACTGTTCCTCAATCGTGAATAGCACTTTACCTGTTAGAACCAATACCGTGAGATTGTGTGGGGTACGATGCTTAGTCAGCCCTTTATGGGGTGCCAACGAAAGCTGTATAAATTTCGTCTCATCACGTTGGAGAACGCCTTGAACTTGCTTGTCACGAAATTGCAGCGAGATTTTTTCCATCATGCAGAATCCCTCCATTGGCACTCTCGCATCCTTCGAGCACCACGGCAGATGATGTTGCCTAGTGAAATCGTGGCATATTTTTGGCTCTACATCTGTGCGTTACGTCACGATTTCACGTAGCGAGATGCACGAGATGCAGCCGTTTTCTGAACGATTAAAGAACGAGCGCACGTATATGGGTAAACCGTGATACATCTCACACGTTAGGTTAACGGCCTTCCGTATTGTCGAACTAGGCTCAAAGAGTACATGTACGGAGGGAAGATAACCATGAAAATCGTGGAGGTCGACACTCGAGGTGCATCGCTGGCTGATTTAACGCTGCTCAACTCATTTTTACAATCTGCCCATCTTCATGATGCAAACCTGGTATTACAAGTGCGCACACCGTTTCGTCCGATCGCGCTTCACCGCACCATGGAGTCCTATGGATATCTGCATACTACCCTAGAAATTACGACTACGGATTTCTTGACACAATATTATCCTGCTGGTCTGGGACTCAATCGCTTTCTCGTAGATTCGCGTGAACAAGAGCCAAAGTTCTTTCGGACACTGCTGCGTTGGTTGTTCGACATTGCGAATGAGCAGGTACAACCACCAACGCTGCTCATTTTGCCCAGTGAAGATCTGGCGAAGTTCACTCGCCAACTCGAATACACCTTACACGATTGCTGCTTTGAGTATCGATTGGAAAAGCGAGTATGGCCAGGGGGATCTGGAATCTGGGTGCTTATCCATCCACGCTCTTCACGCAGCGACCCACAATTGAAGGAAACAACACTGTCTGCCCGCGTTTAAAAAGAACTAACTGGGTTCGGCTTGCCGATAGGGAATTCATAACCGAAGTGGAGGAGGACGAGGTCGTGTCTTGGTATCGTGTTTGTCGTACTTCAGACGTGGCAGTGAGAAGTATGCAAAATTTCTCGGTTAACGGGATTGAGGTGAATCTCTACCACCTTGAGGACGGGTGGTTCGCAACCTCTGACATCTGTACTCATCAAGATTGTTCTTTGTCCGATGGTGATATCGACGGAAATGAGATTGTTTGTGGATGTCACGGTGGCGCATTCGACATTCGAACAGGTGGTGCTACACGCATGCCGTGCACCATTCCACTGGAGACCTTCCGCGTACGAATTCGCAATGAATTTATCGAAATCGAAATCGAGCCGTAGCCTACAACACGGCTTCGATTGAAGAGCGAATGGAGTGGCTGACGAGGGTTGGCTGGTGCGCGTATCCGAAGATTCAGAGGGAACATGATGCGGAAAAACGCGGCGCACGGCATGCAGTTTTTCCGCACACACAACACGATGAACGTCCACTCAGATATCCCGAAATAAGTTGGCCCAAACGACTGTCGCTTAAACGAATCCCAATTCCCTGCGCGCATCGATACTCATCATGTCAGGCGACCAAGGCGGGTCCCAGACGACGTCGACATAGACCATTGCGACACCAGAGGCCTGCGCTGCTGCCCACTCTACGTTTTCGCTAATCATATCATGTGCCGGACATCCCGGCGTTGTCATGGTCATTTCAATGTATAAGCTTCCTTCCTCACGCTCTTCCATTTTATAAATAAGACCCAAATCTACGACATTGACGCCGATTTCGGGATCATAAACAGATTGTAACTTTGCGCGCACATCATCCATATCAATCATGGCGAAATAACTCCTTTCTCAGCGTCGGCAATTTTAAGACGCGCAGCATTTGCACACTAAACATAACGATAGCAAGGCCAATGACCATGCATCCCCCAATCACGCCTGGAGCCCAGGACACCGACGCCGCAGTGGTGCCTGCGATGATCCCGGCAATGAGCCCAATAAACACTGGACGGGAGCGCCTTACGTCAATTAAATCGGAAATGAGTATAGGATTACCCTGGCGCGTTGCCTGCGCCCTGCTGTGCCGCTTCGTCCAGATAAGAAAGGGAACAATTTTATATGCAAACCCCATGACGGTCATGGTCACGACCCCGAGCATATAAAACATCACGATGGTCTGCCAGCCAGCCTCACCACCGTGCCAAAACAGACGCAGCAAGAACAAACACAGTCCGAAAAACCCCATCACGACTGCAGAGACAACCCCCAGAATGGGCCACTCCACCTTTTTTCGCATACGGTTCTTGATAATGGCCCACATATCCCATAGATGGATAAGTAAAGTCAGTAACCCACAAATTGCGCCTAACCAGAACAGCAGGGGGATGGCCACCCAAATCGCGGCTATGATCACCCAGACACTCACATGTGCCAAACGAAGTGTCCACTTCTGGCGCCATGTCGAAAACCCATGTGCCAAGGTAAACATAGGCAAAAGTTTTAGACTGAAACCCAGAATCAAAAACGTAAAAAACCCGCCAGCTGCCAATACGATGTGTGTCGCAATCAATTGCCCGATAGCCAAATCGAGTGTTGGAACATATCCCGAATCAGCTAAAACCAGCAAAACCGCGACACTGACTGCGAGTATGAGATACGCGTGTGCGGACAGGACAAATCCAAACATCGGCCCCCGGACCTTGGTCTTCGCTAGCGAAGTGAGCATTACCGCGCAATACAGATATAGTGATATCACTGTGACAAAGCCAAAGACGAGCAATCCAAGCGGCCACCATCGGCTCATGGACGTAAACAATCCAACGACGCCAATTAGGTATATCCAAAAATTCCATCGGGCCGCGGTGACACTTGCAATAGGAACCAGAAAAGCAACTGTCGTGAGCTGATAAACTGCCCCCATAACAAAAGACAAAAGCGCCCCTAGTGTCAATGCGTGCGTAAGAGCAACCACACTCGGCGTGCCTGGTACACCGTGGGCAAACGTCGAGGATTGGAATGCGAAGTCTATCGCAAACAATCCAAAACATATGACACCAAACAACATATAGCGGATAGGCACTGCGAAAGGTGGCGATTGGCTTGTGCTGATCCCTCCCATCACAGGGGCGCCCGCAGACGTTTGCAAGAAATTCACCTTCTTTCGAAAAAACTAGGCTCGACGAATCTTTACGCGAACTGTCCCATCCCCTTCGTCATCTACTTGGAAGTTGTAGTTTCGCTCATCCAATTCCGGCAGTAAAAATGCAGGAACCCGTACATTCCAAATTTCCAGACCCAGCTCTCCCTCGGCGCAAGCCTTATGACTGTCCAGAAAATCAAGAGTTCGAACCATAGGGCCGGGCGGATCGAGTTCACGATTATCCAGATGAAAATACGGAATGTCCGTGTCTTTCTTATAGAATTGCACGATAAAGTGATCCGGCTCCTCTTCTACCACCGAATTTGCAAATCCTTGTTTTGCGAGCACGCGAATCAAAGGATCAGGCCTAAACGTAGCGTGAAGTTCAAAGACGTCGCGATCGTCTACTGTGCTGACCGTCTCCATGATGAGCTGGAAGGGTTCTCCCTTTGCTCGAAGGATTTCTCGGACATCCAATGAAACTATTTTCCCTGACATACGAATCCCCCTAGGGTTATTCCGCTTCGACCTCTTGCAGCAAATTAACGGCTACAGGTCTGACTTTTCGAATCTCGACCTGCCAGCATTCCGGTCCTTGTTCTAAGTAATTCCACTGGAATTCTTGCCCGCACTCTGCATCCAATTGATAATACAATGGTTTCGGGTCGTGATCATTGATAATGAGCATTGCTGAACCCGGGCTGAGTGCGTTCCAAATTGAAAAAATTGCATGATGCTTTACTTTCGATGCAAACTGGCGGACGTCGATGGCCGCCGCAAAATCGTTCATGCCGCTCTCCCCTTTCGCCACTTTCGCACCATGACAGACCTACTCCTGCTTGATAACACTAGGATTTTCACAGGGATGAATGCGAAACTCCCCCATGCAAGACCACCGAGAGAAAACAGGCAGTTTTCCTGCGAACCTCGCTCTCGCACGTTTAGACTAAGCGTATTCCTGAGCATCGAATGTGACTTTCGTCACGTTCTCGCGTATTCGGACAGCGTAGACTTCACAGTGTAACCAGATAACAGTCCTAGGAGGCCATTATCGTGAATGAATTTGCGGCGACCGTAAACGCGACCGAATATCCACCGCACCAAAAGCACAAGGTGATTTTCCAGACTTTTGATAATCTCCGCCCAGGCGAAGCCATGTTGCTAGTCAATGACCACGATCCGCAACCGTTGCACTATCAGTTCGAACTGGAACGACCTGGCATTTTCTCATGGGAATACCTTGAACGAGGACCTGAAACATTCCGCATACGAATCGGGCGAACTGGAGCATGACTGCACGCGTCGAATGGCTACCTCTGGGCCACGTGACTCATGGTTATCGTCGTGTTTTTGTGGTCTATGAAAACGGGATTTTACGCCACGTCATCAATTTTGCACACATGCCATACGAGTCTGTATTTCGGGTCAAGCAGTTGGCGACTACTGAGAGGGTGGACGATCCGTCCTTATGGTGGGGGCTTTCGGTGATAGCCAAACTTGTGTCAGACGGAACTTTGATAAGTTCAGAAAACCCCGAGACAGCCGATGACGGGTATTTGCAAATTCGCCCGCAAGTACCGTCATATGATGAACTTTTGCCGCTATCTGTGTACAGAGGTGCTGTAGAAAAAAACGCCCTTTGCCTCCCACTCGACAGAACCTCGCAATGCGAACAGGAGGGAATATATGGCGGACATCCAACTCATCAATGAACACACCATCCACATATCTGTAGATCTCACTGACGCTATACACATGATCGACGAGGCGTCGCGCAACGTAAAGGCATATGCACACGATATTGTGACCATTTATGAGAAGATGCCTGCCTTCGATTACACAAGCTTTTGCTTCTATGCCTACGATAGCGCCGAGCTTTTCGAGTTCATACTTGGCGTGGATCCTAGAAACTACCGATCCTTTTCTTTGGATGCGCCAGACTCCTTTTTCTTTACTTTATATGGAGGAATGGCGGCACTGTACGATATGGCGAACAAGTGCTTGCACGAAGATCAATTCGCGTGACAGGTTCCGTTCGCTCCTACTGGGAAATCGGCTCCCATCGCATCTTGTTCCGTTGTTATCGGATTTGGAACGAAATGCAATGGGAGCTTTCTGCGAAACCATCGCAGTTCGCAACATGGCTGAGGACGTCAAATGAACCCGAATTCGTTTTCGCGGACTATTGATGTACGACAAACTCGCCCGTCGCACCTTCTTCCATTTGGTTCATGGCGTGCGATACGAACGAGTATTCGCCAGGAGCTGTGAAGAGCAAGTGGATTAGCGCACCATCCCCAGGTGCAACTGTGCATGTCTGCACGCCATATGAGTTGTTCCTGGGGTCCCCGGACTCCTGTACATCTCTCATAATGGCCCCCACAACGTGAAAGGCGGAAAAGTCATTCGGCCCTGCATTCACAAACGCAACCGAAATAGGTTGGTTCACTTTGGCAATGAGCGGATGATCGACATACTTGTTCGCTTCACCGTTAAACACTACATATGTTGGAGTTCCTTTGAAGACTGCGTTGATGTCCAAAGGCTTGTAAAACTCACTTTGTACGATCACGTAATTTGGTGGCATTCCCCCCCGTGGTGTCACGATGATGGCACCATACATTCCCTGAGCGATATGTAGAGCCATCGGTGCACTTTCACAGTGGTACACAAACACGCCCGGTGTCGACGCATCAAATTTAATTGTCTTCGAAGACCCAGGAGGCACATCGGTAAAAGCTTGGTTTGGTGGAATTTGTGCGGCATGAAGATCAATTGAGTGCGCCATGCGTGGATCTAAGTTCACCAAGGTCAGTTTCACATGGTCGCCTTGGCGTAAATAAAGCACAGGGCCAGGGACCGTACCGTCAAACGTCCATGCAGGAAACTGTACCCCGGGTGCGATGGTAACCTTGGTCTCTTCAGTGTACATTGTGATTGACACGCAGCTCCCATTGCGTATAACCAGAGCACGTTTTGGCTTTTGATCTATGCCATCTATGGCCAGCGATGATTCCGGCGTACGTTGGCTATCCTGATTTCCCCGGAGATCCGGAGTATGCGTTTTTGCATGTGGCGCAAGGCATCCTGTTGCAGCGACCAACAAAGAAGCCCCAATACTCATGACCGCCCAAAGCCTCGAACTCTTAAGTCGGTGCGGCATAACATCCCCCCTTCTACCATGTTAGCCTGCCTCCCTTTCCCGGCCTGTGACCCAAGTCACGAACCCTCTATGTGATCCGGCACACATCCCGCTGTGTGGACTTCTGTCATTCTGAATACGCAGCAAATGAAAAGGGGGGCGAACACGATGCGCGTCATTCGCATTACACCACGAGGGTATTGCCACGGGGTTGTCGGGGCTATGAACATTGTCCAAACCGCTATCGACAATTCCTCGCTACCTCGCCCAATTTACATCGTAGGGATGATCGTTCACAACCGCCATGTCGTGGATGCCTTTGATCGTGAGGGCGTCATAACCCTGGACGGTGGAACGCGTGCGCAACTTCTGGATGAGGTAACGAGTGGTACTGTGATTTTTACCGCTCATGGCGTTTCGCCACAGGTTCGCAAACGTGCAGCGGAACGGGGCTTACACGTGATTGATGCCACATGCCCCGACGTAGAACGTACGCATGAGTTGATTCGGGATCGCCTCGCAAACGGATATGAAGTGATTTATATCGGCTGCAAAGGCCACCCAGAGCCAGAAGGGGCAGTAGGGATCGACCCCAAACATGTACATCTCATTGAAACGCCGGCTGATTTGGAAGCACTGCACATCGACTCGGAAAACATTGCGGTGACCAATCAAACGACTCTAAGCCAGTGGGATACGGCACTACTGATAGAGCAAGTCAAGCGTCGCTTTCCGACGGCCGAAGTGTATAACGAAATCTGCATGGCTACACAACTGCGCCAACAAGCTGTTGCCGATCTCGCAGGTCAGGCAGACCTATGCATCGTTGTTGGTGATACGCGCAGCAACAACTCAAATCGCTTAGCGCAGGTGGCCAAGGAAATTGCTCAAATCCCTGCGCATCTCGTCTCCGACGTGACACAGATCCGGCCTGACTGGTTGCGTGGTGTGCGAACCGTTGCTGTGACATCAGGAGCCTCAACCCCGAGTGCGATCACTCGAATGGTCATTGAATACCTGGATCAATTCGATGAAAACGATACGTCGACATGGCAGCCGCAGCGCTCGGTTCGAGATGCGCAAATACTGCCGAAACCACGTCGCTCGGCGCGAATACACAACGCTTGATTCTAAATCACACTGTGCCGTAGCTGCGGGATTCGTACACGACGGCGCATCGTGACGAAAAAGGAACAATAGTGAGGAAAGGAAGAATTGCATGGATATTGCTGAACAACTGGTGGTGCATCGCAGCGGTGCAGTCTTGAGCATAGATGCGCGTGAAGCCATTCGCAAGGGATTTCATCCTAGACATGAAATTCTTCAGATGGTAGATGAGGCCCCCGTCGGGACACTATGTGAAATCCACACGCCGCATCGACCTGGGCCGCTTATTTCAGCCATTCAAGGCATGGGATTAAATGTCGTGACTATAGAAGTGGAACCTGGGCACTGGCGGCTACGCGCGATGAAGATGTGACACTTGATGAGTAAAAACAAGGAGTCCGATACGGAATGCGTGATGCAATCCCGACAAAAAAGCGTCTTTCAGCTACGGTGTACTACCTCCTCACAGGTCTGTGTCTGGGTTGGCCCAGCTTGGCTTCACTCGGTGTCCTATTGCCAGACTGGCGGCGCGGCGAGGTGATATTCCCCTTGTCGCTCGCTGCCATCCACTTGTTCATACTAGGTTCTATGCTCACCGTTGCATTTGGTGTCCTGTTTCAGGTAATACCCATTGCCTTTCAGGCTCCACCCATACCGCGCCATGTTCTGTGCTGGCATCTCCCTATACATGTGGCTTCGGTTGCTTCCATGACGGCTGGATTTATCACCTCAAGCTTTACCATTGTCGCAGTAGGTGGAGCTGTTCTATTCGCAAACACTACCTTATACTTCGCCTTCATCGGTCATCATTATGTTCGGGCACGTAACAAGACGCTCGTGCACCGAATCCTAAGTCTCCCTGTATCGGTCTTATGGTTCGTCATGCTGCTCGGCCTGTTCCAGGCGACCTTTCCAAACAAGGTATTTCCGGGTGTTTTGTTGACACATATCATACTCGGTGGTTTAGCATTTTGGGGCGGTCTCGTGATGGTCTTGTCATACAAGTTGGTACCGATGTTCGTCATTAGCCATGGTTGTCGGGTGTCCCTAGCTGGCACCGCCTCATTCTATTACAGTGGCGTGTTGCTCTGGATTGTCTCAACTTGGTATTCAGTAGGAAACACAGCATACGTGTTGAGAGACGTCGGTACAGCGGCTCTGCTTATTGGCTTGATATGTTATACACGCGATATGCTTCGGATCGTCATCGTGCGGAAAAAAAGAAGAATTGCCTTCCCCATATATGAAGCCCTGGCTGCAATGGCATTGTGTATCGTGGGTGAACTGGGCATTGCGATGTCAACCCTTGTTTCCTTACATTCACTGCTGTTTGTCTCCATCTACGTTTTCGGCTTTGGCGGACTCGTGGCTCTCATGTACGCATATATGCAGAAAATCGTCCCCTTTCTGTGGTTTGAATATCGATTCAGCAAACGCCCAGAAAGGAAGACTGCGCCTCTCATCGATGATATGGTGCCGCGGCGAACGGCCCTGACCAGTATGCTATTCTATTTTGGGGGCACGATCGTCGGCGCCATCGCGCTCACGGTGGGGAAGGGTAGCATGGTTAGCTTGGCCTCTTGGGTAAGCGATCTCGCGATGACCGGTGGAAGCATGCTTTTGTTCTTGTCCCTACGCCATGTACTGACAATCGGCGGCAAAAGACCGGACGACCATCTGTGACTCATGCCTTCTGGCTCCGCACAAGGGCAAACACCCAGATTAAGATGAAACCTAAGGCGCCACCCCATGCCAAAGAGCCACCGGCGGCGAGAAGCGGAAACGTATGACCTGGAAACCCAAATTGTAACCCGCCAAAGGCCACCACCATCAGCAAAGAACCCAGAATGGAACAGCTGATTTGGGCCAAAGAGATGACATGCCCAGGCGGTTGCCGGCGCAAGAGATGAGGAAAGAGCATATAGCCAATGCCATACACAAGATTCGTAGCAAAACCAAGAAATAGAAGATGCAACGCCAATAAAGAAAAGGGGTTTACGCCACAGATCAACGCAACTCCAAGTGTCACGCAGAATGTCCAGGCAGCTATCCAAGCGATGCGGCTCGCTCTCGGCGGGTACACACCTGTCATTGTTGGTTTGCATACGAGAGATGCAAGCAGATACATAGCTCCGTATATGACAATGACAGCTCCTAGGATGCGACTTGCGATGTGTGAAATGACCTCGTCAAAGAATTCACCTGCCACGCCACAAACGATAGCGGCAACCCAAATGTGCTGCAAGCTATTGGCGAGCCTTCCACCCAAACGAACTTTCATAAAGCGCGGAAAAAGATGAAGCGATACAGCGAAAATGGCACCACCAATCCAACCATAGTACACCAAGAATTCGCTTGCCGGTGTGGTAGGCATTGTGGTACTAGGGCTGCGAATGACGGATCCAATCATCCATCCTGTCCCTACCAAGAAGAGCATCAGCGAAATGTCTGTTCCTCTTTGCCCAATGCGATCCGTGCCCTGAAATTGTGGTGAACGGCTCAACGAAGCCAGCACAGGTGTAAGGCTTGTATACTGCTCTCCCTTGTCGACTCGCTCCGACATACTACGTAACCGCTCGCGCGCAGCGACTGACAGTAGAATATTTGCAAGAAAAATGACTGGCGCCACACATTGCAACGTGAGACCTAGCACAAGGCCCAATCTCCAGCCATAGAGTACTCCGCAAACCGTCAGCGCGATCGCCAGTTCGGCACATGCCACGTGGATCCACCCCACCCAGGCTTTGGGCGGGCGAAGGCCTGCAGATATCGCGAGCACTGCGTACGTCATCCCGTAGATGAGCATGGTAAGCCATCCAAACGGGTTGATTTCGGCATGAATCATCCCAATTCGCGCCCACGATAGCGGCTGAACAGCCATCCATCCCCCTAGACTGGCACCGACAAGGAAGTTCGCAAAAGCTAGGCCCACAAATACCCTCGACAATCTACCGGTAGGACTCTCCGTGTAGGCTTTCATGTGTCGACCATTCATCTCCCGCCATGCAGCCCTTCGTTACAATCTTTCGATGTTGAATATCCATTCATCCCGCTGGCCGCTGAGCACACCTTCGCGTCGCAACTGGTTCCATATGCGATTGACCGACTCGCGTGTCATGCCAATCATGTTCGCCATTTCTCCGTGCGTGATGGGCAGCTTTACATGAATCCCGTCTGCATGCGGCTCCCCATATTCTTCGGCGAAGTGTCGAAGCAGTGCGATCACGCGATCATGTGAATCGTAGGATGCCAATTCCTGCAGCTTGGACTGTAGCAAGAGAATTCGCTCACCCATCACTCGCATCACTTTGCGTGCAATTTCGGGCTTTTCCGTCAATAACTGATCGAATGGGCGGCAACGAATGGACAAGAGAATACTTGACTCCATCGCCTCTGCGGTGGCGGGATACGGGGTGTCTTGAAAAAAACCGACATGCGGGAACATACTGCCACGGCCAAGAATATTGATGATATGCTCTCGTCCTTCGTCGTCTACCTTGAACGTCTTAATCAAACCACGGCGAATAAAATAGACAGCTTCCCGCTCTTGCCCTTCCATGAAAACGTAATCGCCCCGTTGATAGTGGTGCTCAACCGTAAGTTGATAGACGTGTGCCAACTCTTCCGCTGTCAAGTCCTTAAACAGTGAAATCTGCCTTAAGAGTTCCGCAGACATCGACACCAAAGCATCCCTCCTGATGATGCAGTATGGCCAAAGCCAAGAGTCCAAATATCCTATAATCTGACCCTAACTGATCCGAATCAAGGCTCCACGGTCTTGATGTCGCCGTAGATGGCGCTCTTGTAGCATCGTCCAGCCCAGATAACACTGCGTTGCAAATAGCAAAGAGACGTTCGTCACATGCAATAAAAATGCAATCTCCGAGAGGTGCGTCTCGATGAGAAGCCACCCGAAAAAGGCTTGCAAACAGACAAGCACAAAGGCCGCACAGCTTAAATTCCACTGTCGTCGATGCGAATGTCGATGGCGCCATGACTGATAGACTAACACTGCCATCCAAATGACATAACCCAGCGCGATCGAACGATGCAAAATGTCAATCCATAGCGCTGCCCCCGCAACTGCAAAGGATTCCGTCGGGATCGGGAATCCATGGAAGAAAGATCCATATCCCGTGCTTGCAACATAAGCCCCGACGTAAATGGCTCCGTACCCGTAAGGGACGGACCACCAAACAAGCCGAGAGAAGGTTCTCGCCCAGCGTTCGCTTTCCTGCTGGTTTCGGTCCATCCACCTGCCACCCGCGACGCCCGTTGAGTCGAAACGTCTGCAATCTGCCTGACCGATGACGCCTGTAATCAAGACCATGGCGACGAACGTGATCAAGGCGATGCCCATATGCGCTGCCATCACGGCGGGCGGATTGACAAACAATACGGCAAGAGCACCCAGTGCCCCTTCCAATACGACACCAAGCAATGCAAGGCCAAGTAGAATGCGCACGCTCACAATCTGTCGATATGAACGCCATGCAGCCACGGTAAAGCCAATCAGTACCCCTCCACCCAAGAGCACGCTCAACCGATGAAAGTACTCGATAAACGTGGCACGGGTCCAAACAGAGGGAATGATCTGCCCATTGCACAAAGGCCAGTTGCGTCCACACCCCATCGCAGAGCCCGTAATGGTATCCGTAAAACCAAGTGTATTCACGATAAAGATAAGGACGAGTGTAATCACGGACATCCAGTATATCCTAGAGTGCTTCCGCGGCGAATTTTTTGCACTGCGCCGATGCTCTGTTTCCATAGGCGATCACGTCCTTCACGTCACTCGAACGGAAACGTTTTTACAAGGTGTTTATGACATTACACAAGTGCACAAATGGCCATGATTGTGAAGATTGCCGGAAGATATAAGAGCGAAGCAAAGAAAGTGCGCTTAGCCCATGCGCATTTTGTATCAGGTTCGGCAAGTAGGCGCACGTTGACACAAAGGAAAGCAAGCCCCAGTACACTCGCCGCTACAAGATAAAGCAACTTCGCGTGCATCACGGGGGTTAAAGCCAATGACGCCGCGAACAATGCAACTGCATACGCCACCATCTGAAACTTTGTCGAGCGTGCGCCTTTGATAACAGGCATCATCGGCACACCTGCCCGCGTATAATCCTCGTTCTTGTACAGCGCCAGACCCCAGAAATGGGAAGGTGTCCACAGAAGGATCACTGCAAACATGAGCCACGCCATTGCACTCAAGTGTCCCGTGATCACAGCCCAGCCAGCCAACGGTGGGAAAGCCCCTGCCCCCCCGCCGATCACGATATTCTGCGGTGTGCGCCGCTTAAGAAGCATGGTATATATAACGGCGTAGTATACATAGCCCGCTCCTGCCAAAGCTGCAGAAATCCAGTTCACGGTAAGCGCGAGTAGTAGTATGGATAGAACGCCCAAACCCAATCCAAATATCAGTGCCTTGCGCGGAGTCATCATACCGGCTGGGAGCGGTCGTTTCGATGTGCGCGTCATGATGGCATCGATATCGCGGTCGTACCACATATTGATGGCGGCTGCCCCGCCAGCAGACAAACCTAACCCCAAGAGTCCAAGGATGGCCTTAGACACTGACGGGACACCGTGTCCAGCCACGATCATTGCGGCAAAAGCAGTGAATAGCAGAAGTACGGCAATACGTGGTTTGGTCAACGTTAGATAGGCCTTTGCAACGCTGACCGCACGGGCTACCTTGGATACATCCATTTTTGAAGCTTGATTTGCATGGGAGATACTCATAACCTCCCCACCTTTCCATTCAATTGGTAAGCCCTCTGTTGTTTTGAGGAAACCAGCCGCTTTCGCGCACCAGTTTCCCCATATGGTGTCCTGTTACGAAACTTGCGCCATGAATGCTGGAAAGCCCATAATCCAGACTGACATCAACGCGATCGCGAATGTGAAAATGAGCCCTAAGATTAAAAACAACGCGTGAAACGGCGGGCCGTCTCCCTCTGTAATGTGCATGAAGAAGTACAACTGAACGACAATTTGAAGTCCGGCCAAGATCGTGAGAACGACAATCAATGGTCCAACGCGCATGGTATGCGTGAGTGCCAGGCCAAACGCTATAGCTGTGAGAATCAAGGAACTGAGATAGCCGACAATATACTGAGTGGCTTTGTGCTTTTTGTGCCCCGGCTCCCGGGTGACGCCGCCGTGCACCGCCATGTTACATCACCCTCCCTGACAAATAGACGACCGTAAAAATGAACACCCAAACCACATCAAGAAAGTGCCAGTACAGATTCACCACGAATACCTTGCGCGCTGTAATCGGTGTAATACCCCTTTTTGCGACCTGCAAAAGCGTCAAGAACATCCACACGAGCCCTACGGTGACGTGGCTGCCGTGCGTCCCAACCAAGGTGAAAAAGGCGGACAAAAATGCACTTCGCTCCCACGTTGCACCGGAAGCAACGTCGCCGATGAATTCGTGGACCTCCAATCCGATAAAGGCGAGACCAAGGGCGATGGTAACAGCAAACCAGGAAACCAGAGCCTTTTTGTTTCCATTACGCATCGCGAGTGTCGACAGTCCGCCAGTAAAGCTACTTGTCAAAAGGAAAAAGGTCTCAAGAGTAAACCCTGGAATATCAAAGATAGACCGGGCCGTTGGCCCACCGTCCGTGTGTGTGCGAACCACCAAATAGGTCGCAAATAAGCAACCAAACAACAGCATGTCGGTCGCGAGAAACAACCAGAAACCAAGAATTTTGACAGACTGGTTTGGATCTCTGTACTCCAGAGGCTTGTCACTCGACGTAACCCCGGAATGACCGCCGTAGATTGCATCTGGCATTGCCATCATCCCAACCTCCCGAGTGTAGCTTCTGTTTCAACGACTTCGTGCACTGGAATGTGATAATCGTCGTTGTATTCCAACGCGCGGGCAATCAAGCAGGCGACCACGCCCGCAAGCCCAAGGAACCCTAACCACATTGAGTCAAAGACAAATCCGAAACCTGCTACGAAGAAAGCAAGACCCATGAAGAACGGACGCGCTGAATTTTTCGGCATGTGAATCGGCTTGATGTCCTCTGCCTTTGGTTTGAGTTCATCGGTTCTACCCTGTTCCTTGAGCTCCCACCAGACGTCACGGCTCGTAACGGTCGGGATGACGGCAAAGTTGTAATGTGGAGCCGGCGACGGAAGTGACCACTCAAGCGTACGGCCATCCCACGGATCGCCAGTCAAGTCCCGCTCGCCGTACTTCACGCTGTAAAGGACCTGAATCACGATGAATACAAAACCAATAGCCATGATGTACGCGCCAATCGTCGAAATCAGGTTCAGCGTGTTCCATCCCATGTCCGCCGGATAGGTATACATGCGCCGCTGCATACCCATGAAACCAAGTGCGTATTGTGGCATAAAGCAAACGTAGAAACCGATGTTGAAGAACCAGAACGCCCAACGACCGAGCCTTTCGTCCAGTTTGAATCCGAACATCTTTGGCCACCAATAGTACATGCCAGCCAACATTCCAAAGACGACACCACCAATCAATACCTGGTGGAAGTGTGCGATGAGGAAGTAGCTGTTGTGATATTGGTAGTCAGCTGGTGCTGCGGCAAGCATGATCCCTGTCGCCCCGCCAATCGCGAAGCACGGTACGAAGGCAATCGTCCACAACATGGGCAAAGTCATGCGTATCCGACCACGATACATGGTGAATAGCCAGTTAAACACTTTGACACCCGTCGGTATACCCACGAGCATCGACGCGACTGCGAAAAAGGTATTGACATCGGCACCAGCGCCCATCGTAAAGAAGTGGTGGGCCCAGACAAAGTAACTGATGACACTGATCAGCATGAGCGATGCCACCATAGAGCTGTAGCCAAAAATCCGTTTACGTGCGAACGTTGCCACAACCTCGGAATACACGCCAAACGCCGGCAACACGACGATATAGACTTCCGGATGTCCCCAGACCCAGAACAAGTTGACGAACATCATCGGATTCCCACCATGCAGGATGGTAAAGAAGTGCGTGCCGAAGATGCGGTCAAGTGTCAACAAGGCAATCGCAATCGCCAAAGCCGGAAACGCAAAGATGATGACGACGCAAGCTGCTACGGTTGACCACGTAAAGAGAGGCATGTGCATCAACTTCATGCCAGGTGCACGCATCTTAAAAATCGTCGCCAGGAAGTTGATTCCGGTCGCAATACTGCCGATACCCGTGATCTGCAAGGCAAGCAAGTAATAGTTTTCGCCCGGCCCTGGATCAAACCCTAGTTCCGACAAAGGAGGATAACTGACCCAACTTGCGTCCGGCGAACCACCGAAAACAAAACTCAGGTTGAAAAGCATGGCAGCAAAGAAGAACAACCAGAACGAGATAGCATTCAAGTATGGGAACGCCACATCGCGCGCGCCAATCTGCAGTGGCACGACAATGTTAAAAAGCGCAAAGATAAACGGCATGGCCATAAATAGAATCATGATGGTGCCGTGGGTCGTAAAAATCTGATCGTAGTGTTCGGCGGACAAAAAGTGATTGTTGGGTATGGCCAACTGTGTACGCAACAGTTCGGCATCTGCACCACCACGGAACAGCATCAACAATGCACAAATCAGGTACATAATACCGATCTTTTTATGGTCGACCGTCGTGATCCACTCTCGCCACAACCATTTCCACTTGTGAAAATACGTCAAGACGAACACGATCCCGATGGAAACCAGCAGAATCGCTACGTCGGAGCCCCAAATCATCGGGCCCTCTTTCCACATCAGATATTTGTCAGCAAACTGCATAAAACCTGATGGCATCTGCCACACTCCCTTCCGCTCACTTCTGTGAAGAGCTCGTGCCTGTAGCGGACATCGCGCTCATGTTGGTCATATTGCTCATACCTGACATACTGTCGCCCGAGCCGACTCCCGTAGAGTTTGTATGGATCCCTGCTTTGAGCGGAGAACCAGTCTGGTTCATCATGTTCGGCATATACTGCCCACCATCCGCCCAAATCGTGCCGTTAAACAATCCTGGTGGGAACGAGCTATACGACTTTGTTCCAATCACGCTCGGCTCTTTGAGCTGAGCGTAGCCAGCTTTCGTCAAAGCCGGAGAACTTGCTTTGACCTGTTTCACCCAAGCTTCAAAGTTGCTATCCGATGTTGCAATCACGTTGAAGTCCATGTGAGCAAAACCAGCTCCGGTAAAGTTGGCGCCATGCCCATAATAGGTTCCAGCCTTATCGGCCTCGAGCCAGAGGCGCATCGCCATGCCCGGCATCGTGTACTCTTGCCCACCTAGTTGCGGAACCCAGAATGAATTCATAGGTGCATCAGATGTCAACTCAAATTGAATCGGTACACCTGTTGGAATTTCGGCGTAATTCACGGTTGCGATACCCTGCCCGGGATACTGGAACAACCATTTCCAATCAAGTGATGTCACCTGAATGGTGATGGGTGTGACATCCGCTGACTCAGCAGGCGGCTTGGTCAGAGCGAAGGTCGTTTTAGCGGTAAATGCGCCAAGAACCCCTACAATAACGATTGGAATTCCCCACCACACGACCTCAAGCCCTTTACTCTCTGACCATTTCGGCGTATACGGTGCGGTGTTTCCCGGCTTATCACGGTACCGCCAAACAATGTAGAATAGCAGGATGAGAACTGGGATAATGACAATGCCCACGAGGATCGCAGACATCACAATAAGATGCAACTCTTCTCGCCCCACAGGCCCGGCCGGATCAAGCACCATGTACTGACGGCCGCAGCCAGTCGCAAAGAGCACCAACAGGGCCGCACTTAAAAATGTGAGGCTTTTTGCTCGGCGTGGACTGTGCCCCGTTTTCAATCTGTTCACTCCTTCGTGTCCGAGGCTGATTCTCGTTACCTGGAATCGGCAAGTAGAGTCTTACAGCCTCCTAGTTTCCCTCGACGCCTGAAGGGTAGCACCCGACGCGTTTCGACATGTGTGCGAAATATCACACCCTGACAGCGCCGCGAGATGGTGTTCACAAACTGTTCTCGTTTGCCTTCTACACGCCCCTTAGCGAGGGGACGGCTCCAGCTTACCCCCGGTACACCGTTGCCTGAAGGCATAAGCGAACTAATTCCATTCATCCTTTTCTTCCATAGGAACGTGATCCGTTTGGACTAGTGCGATGTGCCTAACGAAGAAACGACTGGGCCCAGGTGCTCCATATCTCAAATCGTGACAGATCTCACAGAAGCTCGCGATGAAGCGTCGTAAGCTGTGATGGCTTCCTGAAGCGAAAGGAGGAAGATCATTGGCATTTGTCATTACATCGCCGTGCATTGGTGAAAAAGCTGCAGATTGTGTCGAAGCCTGTCCGGTCGATGCCATCCATGACGCCGGTGAAACCTACTTGATTGACCCGGACGTTTGCATTGACTGTGGCGCCTGTGAACCCGTGTGTCCTGTCTCGGCCATTTTTCAGGAAGACAGCGTGCCGGATGAGGAACAACCGTGGATTGCCATCAACAGAGACTTTTTTCGCAACCGTTGAAGAGAAGATGGAAGCAAACCAGGGCTACTCCCCACAGTGGGAGTAGCCCCTTTAGGCTGTATGCAATTGGCAGATGCGCTGACGTAACTAGTACAAAAGGGTCGTGCGGTTTGCAAGCAGTCTTGCTATAGTGGGGGAAGCCAATTTCAATTTAGAGTAGATTTCGTTCCAATCAGCGATACAGCGCCTACGGGAAAGTCGGTGGTTCTCGTGAAATGGAGTCATTCATTGCATGCTATACAGTTTTGGCTCGCCAAAACGGACCGTGCCGTCGTACACACCATCGATAGCCACACCAATCTCGCGACAGCCGTTGTCGTGTTAAGCCTTTGTGTGTGGGGAATAGTTACGCATCACTTGAGCTTCGCGATCGCCATTATAGGTGTCGGCGCTATTGCGTTTACTTTAGGGGCGACACTATCTTTATTCGTCTCCGTGGTTCTAACCATCTTAAGCGTCAAAACAGGACATGAGTTCAACGCGACGCTGACAACGGCGCTCTTCGAATTCGTCGGCTATCTGCTTGTGGCCCGTCTGGGTTTTAAGCATCGTCAGGAACAAAACGTCCTGCAGAAAAGGGGGCAGACTGCCATGACTCACCGCGATCAAGTCATGCCTTGGCACGTATCCAACGACATTCGAACCTCGTTGGCGGCGGTACGGTTTTTGCTTTTCCCAATTCGAGATGAACAAAACCACCATTCTGTCGATGAGGCCATGAATGAACTTTCTAGATTGGAAAAGTTGTTTGAAGAAATGGAAAAGAAATAGTCGCCATAAATAGGCGCCTACTCAAAGAGTAGCCGCCACACCTGCAAAAAATTCACCCATTAACCCTGTACCTTTTATTCGGGTCTTTCTTCGCTCGTGTACCCTTCCCGCAGCGCATACGCAGCGGCTTGTACGCGATTGCTTAGATGCAACTTTTCGAGAATGCTCCGCACATGATTGCGCACCGTATTCTCACTAATATATAAGGCTTTTGCGATCTCGCGGTTGGTGGCGCCTGTACTCAGTTTGCGCAACACCTCAAGTTCACGCTCCGTTAAAGCATCTACTTCCGGTTTCACCTGCGCTTTCTGTGGCGATGAGAACTCGGTAATAATATGCATGGCCAAGTCGCTCGGTATGACTGGCTCGCCTGCGTATACGCGCTGGATACTTTCGATGACTGCCACAGGACTCGCATTTTTCAATACATATCCAGACGCGCCACTCTTAATTGCATCGAACAGTGATTCCTCCGCACTTGATACCGTTAAGATCAGAATTCTGATATGTGGAAATTTCTCCTTAATCATACGCGTAGCTTCAAGGCCACTACAAACAGGCATGTTAATATCCATTAATACGACGTCGGGCTGCTGGGTCGCGCACAACTCGAGTGCTACCTGGCCGTTTTCAGCCTGACCTACAACCTCAATTTCAGGAACCCCCCCAAGGATTGCACTTACACCTTGGCGGAATAGCTCGTGATCGTCGACAAGTAACACGCGAATCGGGTCTGTCCGCTCTGACATCCACATACACCTCACAATCGTTCGCTAAATTCCACCAGCGGCCTATCATGATGTCACGGAAATATCCCCCATCATATACCCATTATGCATCATGGCCCATCCACCAGCTCCGGTATCACATGCAATGATACAACTCCACGGAAACGTACCGGTCTTGTTTGGCGTAAATGTGAACGTCGTTTCGGAGGGTGTGCCCGCCCCGCTTGCGCCCGTGAATACCTCGTTAATACCAAGGCCGGGATCGGTCAGACTGTGGCTACCTGTATCGAAATTCTCGACAGTTACCTGTACGGGAATGCCCTTTTGCACAGTAAAATCTGCGGGCGAATAGGAATCGTGCAACTTGCCATCCGCGGCCGCATAGTGAAGCCCGTCCTTAATGGCAAGATAAATATATTGTTTGTTCTGATAGGGCACCACGTGCATAATCCCTTCCATAAACCCTTGGTGATTCAATGCCCAGCGATCGAGGTGGCCATCAACCGAGGCTGTACACCGCCATGAAAAAGCCCCCTCCGTTGTTGGCGTAAAGGTAATAGTGGAAATCACAGGAACGCCTTGCCTCGGTGCCGCCGCAATGTGTAGTCGCAATCCAAGCATGGTATTCACAAGTGTGTATTGATTGGCACTGTAATTGTATACACTCAACTTGACCGGCACGCCCTTTACGACCGTAAAATTGGGATTCGTAACCGTATCATGCAGCTTTCCATCTGCACCCAAGCGTGAACCGGGCAATACCGTTAAGGCAACAGTTTGCATGCTCAGTTTGGTTGTCGTATTCGTTGTCGACCCTGAATTCGAAACGGCAGGTGCATTTGGGCTCGCCGGCCCAGCTGTGCCACACCCCGCAACACCCATAACAAGAAGAGCAGCGGCAACCCACGCAGTTCTCCTCATTGACTGGTCCCTCCAAATCATTAAAATCCGTGTATGTCTAGGTTTCCATGAGTAGTCAAGCGAAAACTCCCTGCAAGATCACATTACGCGCGAGTTAGCCATCTGCGTAGACAAGAATGAGCCATCTTCGTAGAAACACCCGTAGTCTTAACCGACCCGTCATCTAGTCCGGATGGACTATACCATATAGTTCAAGTGGGTGGGACTGCAATATATGTCGTGTTATAGTGTTTGAGGATGTCTGAAATCAATCCAACTCATTTTACAGATAAAGCTCGGTTACGCATGGGGGTGAGGTCATGCTGAAAGAGTCTCTGCAGTCACTGGAGTTGATTGTGAAACGATTGACCGACCTGAACACTGCACTCGACAAGGCCTTAATTGTAGCCATCACAGATGTTCGCGGCGACATTACGTTTGCCAACACAAAGTTCTGTGAGATCTCCAAATACAGCCGCGAAGAATTGCTCGGCCAAAATCACCGAATTATTAACTCCGGTTATCACTCAAAGGAATTCTTTAGAGATATGTGGAGAACCATCGCAAATGGACGCATTTGGACTGGAGAGGTTAAGAATCGAGCGAAAGACGGCTCATTTTATTGGATGGACACCATCATCGTTCCCTTACTCAATGAGTCAGGAAAACCATATCAGTATGTGTCCTTCCGCAACGACATCACAGCCCGAAAACTTGAGGAAGAGAAAATAGACGTACTCATCAAGACCATGCCAGACGTGGTCATCTTTCAAGACGGTACCGGACGTTGGTTGCTGGCGAACGCGGCAGCCATCGATTTATTCCAACTGAACAAGGATACCTACCAAGGCTTGCAAACAGACGAGATCGTCAAACAAGATTCGGTTCGTTCTACGTGGCTCCACAAGTTTAACGCAACGAATGAGAGTGTGTGGGAACTAGCTCGCTCTGTGCGCGAAGAGATTTTGCTTGAACAAGCCAACGGAGTGCCCATGACGTTTGAAGTCACGAAAGCGCCCGTCTTTCACAGCGATGGCCAACGCAGCGGACTCATTCTGATTGGCAGAGACGTCACCCGGCGGCACCAGGCAGAGGAAGCCTTGCGCAGATCCGAAACCATCGCAGCCATCGGTCAACTTGCCTCTGGCATTGCGCATGAAATACGAAATCCACTGGCAGGAATCAAATGGGCAATGGAATCGTTGCGTAGCAAATACCCAGACAGCCTGGATCAGCTAAACATGATCATGGATGAATTGGACAGGATCGACAGTATCGTCGGGGAGCTACTCACGCTGGCAAAGCCACATGAGGCACAACATGGCTATGTACACATTCACGACGTGCTACAAGGCGTCATCACGCTAATGACCGGTAATGCGCGGAAGAACAACGTGTCGATTCAATTCGTTGTGCCTGACACATTGCCACGCATTCATTGTGACCCGCATCAACTGAAGCAGGTTTTCATCAACTTGCTGAAAAACGCGATTGAGGCCATGCCAGATGGCGGCACCGTCCGCATCGAAGGCCTGGATGATCCACGTGCTCGTCGTATCGTGGTTCGTCTAACAGATGAAGGAACAGGCATCCCTGAGCACTTATTGCAGCGCCTGGGACAACCGTTTATATCCACAAAGGAGAAGGGAACAGGCCTGGGCCTGATGGTTACGAAGAAAATCGTTCAGGATCATCACGGAGCCTTGACGTTTAGAAAGAACGATCCGCGTGGGACCATAGCTGAAGTCGAACTCCCGTACGATTGGTTGCACACTGCCCCCAGCACGGTACCCTTAGGTGAATAGCCGACAAAGTAACCTGATCTTGTCGCGCTTCCCGCCGCTCCATGGGCAACGCGTGTTCAAGGGAGCAGACAATGCTTATTTGCCATAACGGTTGCGTCAGACGCGGTCTACATGAGACACGGCGGGCGTATAAAATAACCCTTGTTCGCCTGACGCAACCCTTGTGTACGCAATCCTTTTGCCACTCGTTCAGAGTCAGTCTTGCTAATCGACAAGTTTGCCAGGATTAAAAATGCCCAAAGGATCGAGCATGCGCTTGATATTCTGCATAATCGCAAGAGCCGGCCCATGCTCCGCCTCTTGGTACGCGCGCTTGCCAAGGCCTACACCATGTTCGCCTGTACAAGTACCGCCGACCGACAGAGCAAACTCCACCACATGGTGCGAAAATTCTTCGGCCCGCCGCAAATCCTCCGAATCGTCGGTATCTACCATGACGCCAACGTGGAAGTTGCCGTCTCCCACATGCCCGATGATCCCGCCGCGAATTTGCAAGCGCTCCATCCAAGTCTCCGCGATCGCGATGGCCTCTGGTAACTGTGAAATCGGAACACAAACGTCGGTGCTCATGTGAAACAGACCGGGGTATGAGCGCATCAGCGCATAGGCCGCGTTGTGCCGGGCCGTCCACAACTGACGCCGATCCTCCTCTGACTGAACGGCTCGAAACTGCGCACATCCCTCGTCGCGGAGGATTGCCTTCACCAACTCCGTATCCGCTTGTACGCTGGCTTCAGAGCCAGAGAGTTCAAGGAACAATGTCGGTGTTTCTGCATATTGCGTACCTAGCTGCTTGTTGATAACTTCCATATACTGTCGGCTGACCAATTCACATCGCGTTAGAAGGAGTCCAGCGCCAAGCAAGGTACAGACCGCCTGAACCGCTTTCTGGACAGTCGAAAATTCTGCAGCAGCCGCCACCGTCCGCTCAGGAATGCCATAGAGCCGCAACCAAAGCTTGCTGAAGATGCCCAAGGTTCCTTCTGAACCCACAAACAATTCGGTTAGATGATAGCCCGAACTCGACTTTGCCGCGAGCGATCCCGTTTGGATCACGCGCCCATCGGCCAAGACGACCTCGATGGATCGAACATTATCCTTCATCGCGCCATAGCGCACGGCGGTTGTGCCGCTCGCATTTGTCGCTGCCATTCCGCCAATGGTTGCATTGGCCCCCGGATCGACCGGGAAGAACAGTGCGTATGGACGCAAGGCATCATTGAGCGCCTGCCGCGTAACACCTGGTTCCACGCAGACCAGGAAATCGTTCGGACGTATCTCAAGAATGCGATTCATTCGCGTAACATCGAGTGAAATGCCGCCATGGACAGGAATAACATGGCCCTCCAATCCAGAGCCAGCCCCAAACGGTACAATGGGAACCTGATTTTGCTTTGCAAATTCAACCGTTTGACAGATATCCGCAAGCGATTCTGCGAAGACGACAACGTCTGGCAAATGCTCTGGATGATAGGATTCGTCTCGCGCATGGCTACGCCTGATGCTCTCGCCCCAGCTTACCTTGTCCACACCTAACACAGCCTGCAGGGCCTTCCAATCTGCAGTCATCGCCTCTCACGCCTCTCTTTGACCTCACATTCACACGACTTCGCACACGCACAGCGAGTTTCCAAGACGCTTGTTCATGGAACAAGTCTGGAATGCCTACCTCCTAAATATAATAGTGCATGAATGGGAATATTACGTATTCATTCTTAGCAGAGGTGATAGGCATGGAGCATAGTGCAACGCTGGAACCAGCGGACCAAACGCGCACTCCGTATCTGAAAGCGCTTATTTCAATTGCGTTCGTATGGGCATTTGATGCTATGGATTTCTCCATTTTGACCTTTGTCCTCATCGATATCATTCACGACTATCGCGTCCCACTAACACTTGCCGCCGCAGTCTCGTCAGCAACGACATTCGCTCGACTGGGCGGCGGGTTTCTTGGTGGAATACTGGGTGACGCCAAAGGTCGGAAAATCAGCCTTATCATATCCATTGTTTGGTTCAGTGTGTTCGAATGTTTGACAGGTTTTTCGATTGGATTCTCACTATTGTTTGTGGTACGCATTCTCTATGGCCTCGGCATGGGTGCCATGTATGCGAATGGGACACCTATGTTGATGGAAATGATGCCAGCCAAGTGGCGTGGCCTGGCTTCTGGGCTCATGCAATCCGGTTTCTCATTTGGTTATATTTTTGCGGCCATCCTCTACCGTCTCTGGTACAACGATCTTGGCTGGCATGATTTATTCTTCATCGCCTGCATCCCTGCCGTCCTTGTCGCCATCTATATTGGGCGGGCTCTGCCTGAGTCAACGCGGTGGCAAACGATGCGAGTTAAACGTGGCAAGCGCGCACCCGCGACAGCTCTATTTGGAAAGGGCCGACGCTGGAACACCATCCATGCGACGCTGATCGCTATCATCGCATTCAGTGTCACCTACCCCATTAACACCTTCTATGCAACCCTGCTCAAAGAAGACGGGCACTTTTCGACATCCGTCGTCGCCAACACCATTATCATCCTGAACGTGGCCGGTATCCTCGGCAATCTTTTGGGCGGCTGGATCTCGGACTACATCGGGCGGCGGTGGACGCTGGTCGTATCTGCCGTTGGAACCGCCGCTAGCTCGTTTGTCTTCTTGCATATTGCCAATCAGGCCGATCGCGATGTATTCACGTTTCTTGTCGGCTTTTTCTCCATTGGTGGCGTGTGGTCTGTCATCCCGACATACTTAGCAGAACACTGTTCCACGCAAGTGCGATCGACGGGTCAAGGAACAACCTATCATATCGGTGCAGCGCTTGGCGGTGCCATCGTCCCACTCATCGTCTCTTCGCTAGCATCCTCGGTAGGCGGACTTGCTGCGGCTATGACGTATTCCGTCGCGATCGCTTCCGTGCTCATACTCATCTTGGCTTTTGTCTGGCGTGAATCCAAAGGTGAGACGTTGGAGTGAACTTTCTCAAAGGGGATGGATAAAACTCCACCACTGACATCGTTCGCTTGTGATAAACCATGCCACGATTCAACCATGTTTTGTACCACATCCACAGACGCCACCACCGCACCCCCCTAGATGTGATGGCGTCTGCACGGGCGAGACATCGTCAGTGATTGTTTCGATACTGAGACCAACTGGTACCAAAGTTAAAATATGCAGACAACCCCTGCATTGAGTTGGGATCCACGCCCTGGGGCGGCTCCTTGTCAAACTGAACCGTGAAAGCCAGCAAAGAAGAGGAACCTGGATTGATCACATCACTGAAATTCGGAATGGAACTCACACTCACAGGTCCGTTGACCAGATTGATGAGTGGTTCACTGATAATCTGTTGCACTTGTACGGAATCGGCCGTGACCCGTTGCCCGTTTCGGACTGCTGAAATGTCGTTGATATCTTGCAGCAGACCATGATTCACATACGTGAGTAAACTTTGGAATGCACTCTGTGTCATACCAAGGCTCGCAGTCGGGTTCAATCTTAACCATGCCTGATACAACTGATTGATGCAATCCACGGCTTCTTCTATGTTTGTTGCATTCCCCCCTGGTGCAAAATCGTCTGGATCAAATAGTGGTTGAATCCCGGATGGATTGACCGCTACAACCTTCCATATAATCACATTTGCTTGGTTGGCAAAGAGAAGATCATGCTTATAGTCTACCGTGTCTGCAGATGTTGAACTCAGTGGATTGCCATTCGGATCGGCTGGTGTTGCTGTGAGCGTGGTGAGTTGACCTGCAAGACTCCCATTGTTTTCAAGAAACAACCCGCGCGTATTTTGATCTCCAGGCGCCCACACGCCCGTAGGTATCACACCTGACATGAAAGTGTTGGAACTCGAATAAAACATCGGCCCCATCTGTGGAACGTCATCTCGTTCTGGCGTAATTTGAAGCGTACCAGCCGTAAATGTATTACCGGTTTTGGCGGCATGGGCGTTAAACATCGCATATGTCCCGTAGCCCACAAGTCCTGTCATGGACAACAGCCCTGCTGCTGAGGCTGCGGCCAGCTTGACTTTAACGTTCATCGAATCTCTCCTCTAACTCGATTACAAATGAATGGGAATCACCGTTGCAAGAACAGGCCAAGGGTCGAACATGCGTACACCCCTGGCCTGTTCATTCATGCTTTCACGAATGCGTCAGGTTACGACCAAGAATCAGGCGTTGTCGAGTTGTTTGAATTCGTGCTGTTGTTCTTCACTTGAACGGCTTGCAGATTAAAGGTTGCAACACCCGACGCACCTTGGTAATCATTACCTGCCGCCTTCGGGAAGTTGTAAGAGACAACCACGGTATCGGTCTGATTCGCCGGCAACTTCCACGAGATAGCGGGTGTATTGCCCGTGTCACCACCGACCGGTACGGTGTACTGCGCCAAAGCCGAACCCGACGTGGTTGTTCCACTATACACACTCACCGTCAACGTCAACGGATTGTTATCGGTCGAGCCAGCATTATCGGATGCCGTTTGGTTTACAAAAATATTAGGTGCACTTCCATTCGCCTGCTCCACGGTGCTCAAACCAACGTACTCATCCAGGTTTCCTGTGTTGCTAACCGTAAATGAGTCCTGGCCTTGATCTCCAGGTGCCATTTGCGTAAAGCTCAACGATGTGGATTGTGCTGTTTGCCATTTGCTCAGGTTAAGATTCAAATTACCTGCCGTGAACGTGTTACCGGTGTTGCTTGCTTGCGCTGTGAACATTGCAAACGATCCGCCTGCAATCATCGCAGCCCCTGCTGCCGAAGTCGCCATCGCCATTGCCAATTTCGTTTTCAGACCCATTGAGATATTCCTCCCAGAATTTTGTTCCCTAAATCTTAGGGTATATATTTGAACCACCCTGTACGCCCTTCACCCCACAGGTTCACGGCAAAGATGGGTTCAAACCAATGTGAATGCGTTACACCTGCATGCCTTCCGAAGATGATTCAGGATTGGCATCTGACTTCTTGGGACCTTGGAGCCTGAGAATCTCCTTGAACAAGCTGACCAACGTACTGATAATCAATAACGCACCAGGAAGAATAATCAGTAAGCCAATGCCAAGCTTTGTTTTCACAAAGTTTAGGTAATACCCTAGATAAGGGATTGTGATATTGTCGTATTGGGCAACGACATTCGAGGCTGGAACCAAATTCGGGTCGGGAGCGTTGTTTGCATCTCCCTTCGTTTGGAACTCCAACTGACCATCCTTGTGGACGATTGCGTGAATTCTATGGGTGATAATCAATTGACCATGGTCTGCACTATAGCCAGGAAACTCGTTTTCGGGAGCCTTAAACGTGATCACATCGCCAACCTTAAGTTGATTGACATCAACATGTGGTTTATCGAAGATAATGGAGCCGACATGAATGCCAGGTTCCATGGATCCAGAAAGAACCTCATACCATTCGAGGCCAAACATTCTCGGAGCCCCATTGTTACTAAGCCTTGTCGAAACGGCAGCGTACATGGTGAGTACAAGGAATATTCCGAGTACGACCGTGATCAAGTTACTGCCAAACTTTACGATCCTTTTCATGTCGAAAGCAGCTCCTTCATGGATCCAAATCAATTTAGAAGAGTCGCATTGCCATTCCCGGCTGCATTGCCATTCCCGGTTGCATTGCCATTCCCGG
>NZ_FNOJ01000002.1:244761-259835 GCF_900107035.1 Alicyclobacillus hesperidum
GCATTGCCATTCCCGGCTGCATTGCCATTCCCGGTCGCTACGTTATTCTCAGAATTCGGGTCGGACAAAGACACTTGTTTGCGAGCGCATGCATTAAGAAGATCTTTTGCCTCACGCAGACTGGTATTGACTGACACTGTCGCGAACGAGGCGCTTTGAACCGATGCTCTTGCTTGCAAATCGGCTGGACCGGACCATCCGACGACACGTTGACAGGACGCTTCATCATTCTGTAACTGCACCAGCGCTGCCTGATCCCGCTGGAGTTGCTGAGCCACCTGACTCTGCGATGCCGATCCCGCAGACCCGGCAGAACCACTCATCTCCTGTTCGTCATGTTGAACAGCGGCTTGTGCGATATTAAGTGCTTGCCTGACATTCTGATAATCCTGCCAATCTTCACCGGCCAACGTAGAGAGTGTGTTTTCGCAGTTGATAGCCGACTGCGTGTCATTCTGAGCACGACGCGCATCCTGTTCCATTTGTCCGTACTGCGCTTGTAACGCGTCGTAAGTTCCTAGATGCTGCATCCTGAGCAACACAGCCGCCGCATCCTGAGCTGCGTCATTGGCGTCGCGTGCATCCATACACGCTTGTTGCGCAAGCGTTTCATCGTAACTCGGAAAATCCCGAGCCGCTGAAAACGTAGCGATCGCTTGCTTTTGCGTGAAAAACATCGCATGTGTCCCTTGCGCCGAATGAGCCAGGAGTGCCGTGCTGACGGATAACCCGGTGAACATGCCGCAAGCACAAGCCAATCGAAAACTGTTTCTGCGCCGTTGAATCCGCCTTTGTTGCAGAGGTGAGACAGTTGCTTGACGACGGTGCCTGCGGCGATGCTTCATACCATCACGACTCCTTTCTATGGAAGAATTCCGACCAATGGACTGTATACTCATGAAATTAAAATGGTTCTTAATTAAGAACAACATCAGTTGCGAGTAGACCATCCGCGATCATGTGCAGCGGCTGTTTCCTACATCTTCGCATCTTCGCGTTGCACACCGTGCTTCAACAAGAACGTTTTGTTCTTGTTAACGAACACAGTCACAGTATATGTTGGCTATGAACTCCCGTCAAGATGATCGTTCTCAAAAAAGAATTATTTTATATCGTTAAACTTCTGTTTTTTACGACATAAACTTAGATGAATCGCCGATTAAACTGTCGATTCAAGGCACATCATAAGAAAGTAGGCGACATTATGTGGATATTCATTTCTTGATGAAAGTCGTGATGATCCCCAAAATGAGTACGTAATCCGAATTCGGAGTACGCGTTATAGAACAGGCATACCTGGCTGAAAAGCAGGGGCGCAAAGTCACAGGTCTACGGTGATTCACTACGACAGCTGGACTGCCTAGACGCTGCTACTGACACGGAGGGGTATGGGGTGATACTCGTGTCTAGTCAAGCTGCAGAGACAGATGATGAATGGATTCGTCTAATGATAACCGCACGCGAAATGGGATTATCTACTACCGAAATTCGAAGCTTTGTATTAGAATACCTGAAGGGATGCGCTCCCAAACCGACACTTGGCCTAGACACCAACTTTCAAGATAGAAATCAGAGAAATAGGGGCTAGTCCCCTGTTTCTCGTATTTTGAGCATACTGGACGTGGACAAGCATCCGAAGCAAAGAGGAGAACTTTGCACATGATCGGGGAACGCTTAAAGCACTTTCGACAACAAAAGGGGCTTACACTGACGGAGTTGGCCGACAAGGCTAATGTGGCAAAGTCTTATTTAAGCGCCATTGAACGTGGCTTGCAAAGAAACCCCTCCATACAGGTCATCGAGAAATTAGCACATGTTCTCAACGTACCTGTACAAGAGTTTGTGGAAGCTCCGTCCAGCAACAGCGAAACCGCTGGCCTTGATCGCGAATGGCTGGAACTCCTGCGCGAAGTTGCCGATGCCGGTATTACAAAAGAACAGTTTCGCGAATGGTTGGAGTTTCAACGCTGGCGACTGGATAAAAACGGGGAATAAAGTTCCATGACACAACGACTTCGCAGCTCGTATAGCACACAGGCACAGCCATCAACTTCCCGCTGTGCTTGATGCAGGCACAGCGGGAAGGCAAGATGTGCTACTCTGTGAGCGACATCATTTCAATATGAAGTTCCTCGTACATCGCCGCTTCCGATAGCGCGATATACCTTCCTGTTTCATACATGAGACGCAGTTCATCAGGTGTCGTGTGACGCTCTAAGATTTGTTTGCACAACTGGTAATGCCGCGGCTCATGTTCGTCCGCGTGCACTTGCCAGAACAGACTATTCACAGTCCCCTCCACTTGGTAATGCGGGTGCAAAACCCCTTCCCCAATTCGCGCCATAACCGCACCTGCAAAAAGTTCCGATCCGAGTCCTACCGCAGCCATGGCTTGTAGCGGCGTGGCCGCTCGGAAAAACTGAATAAAGGTATCAATGGCTTTCCCCACCGCAGGTGACATCGGGACATCCGGTATACCATGGCGATCCAGGTTTGCATCTGGCACCACCGACTGTAAAAAGGTCAGATACAATTTTTCATGTGCCCTACCAGGTTCGCCACGTCCAGCCTCATCCCACAGGTTGTCGGCCACGGGAACCCACCACTCGTCAATGGGCGGCATGGCGGCAATGGAAGCACCTAGGACGCGTGGAAAGTGACGGCTATAGTAGCCGTACTGAAGCGCAAAATAACGCAATTGAAGATTGGTGTACCCGCCGTCACATAAGGTTTTTAAGAAGTTCCCTTGGAAAAAGTGCTCGTCTACCAAAGCTAGCATGCTTTGTTCGACGTCTTCATACGTCAAAAATTGTTGATCTACCGCTTGCACGCGATTCCTTCCCTTCCCGACTGGATCAATCTCCTTGATGTTCCTCCATCGGAACGACCTCGAAAGCATACGAAATCCAGCCGTAAAAGGTCAAGATAGCATAGCGGATCGAATCCAGTAGATTACGAGCAACACCGCGACACTGACCAAACTTAAAACTAGTTGGGACGCATCGCCTTTATGAAAAACCATAGAGATGATCACGGCTACCATGCCCGCAATGCACAGATATGTGAGATACGGATACAGCCACATCTTCACCGGGAGGTCTGCGCGATCGCGATTCAACTGCCGACGCAACCGCAGTTGTGAGAAGGCTATCAGCAAGTAAATAAACAGGCCAACCGCGCCGGAGGAGTTTAACAGGAACAAAAATACGTGTTGCGGCGAAACATAATCCATAATAATCGATAGATAGCCGACAATCGTGCAAACCAGGATGGCTCGCACAGGTACGCCGCGTCGATTCAGGCGCAACAGGCTCTTGGGCGCGTTGCCCTGATGCGCCAAAGCAAACAACATCCGAGAAGCGGTATACAGACCGGAGTTTAAACACGACAGCACAGCTGTCACCACGACGATATCCATGGCCGATGCGACGCCTGGTACGCCCAACAGTTTTAAAGCGTTTACATACGGGCTTGCGAGCGCGTGCGGATCGTTCCAAGGCAGGATGGTCACGATGAGAAAAATGGATAGGACATAGAAGACGAGCACACGCCAGATGACGGAATTGGTGGCACGAGCAACTGCCTTGGCCGGTTCCTTGGACTCAGCCGCCGCAATCGTGACAATTTCAGAACCAAAGAATGAGAATATAAGCGTGGTCACACTGGAAAACAGCGCTCCTACACCAAATGGCATAAATCCGCCATGCTTTGTCAAATTGGAAAAATCGAGGCGAGCATGCGGCCAAAGCCCCAGTACAAAGAGGGCCCCAAGAACGATGAAAACAGCAATTGCTGCGACTTTGATAAACGCGAACCAATACTCGAACTCACCATACGATCGCACCGAAAAAACGTTAGTCAGTGTTAAGATGACAAGCAGCACTAGTGATAGAAGCCACAGTGGCACCTCTGGAAGTATCCAATTATGCAGGGTTAAGGCACCCGCCGTAGCCTCGACAGCCACGACGATGACCCAGAAATACCAATACAACCAGCCGATAAGAAATCCCGCCCACTCCCCGAGCGCAATTCGGCCGTACTCTGCAAATGATCCCACCGACGGCCTTGCCGCGGCCATTTCACCAAGCATGCGCATAATGAGGATCACCAGCACGCCTGCCATTGCGTAGGAGATGATTGCTGCCGGTCCCGTCGCTTGAATTACGGCGCCACTTCCCACAAATAGGCCTGCGCCGATCACGCCGCCCAACGAAATCATGGTCATGTGCCGCATGTGTAGACTTTGTCTGAGTGTTCCTGCCGTCTGTTCAGTCTCAGTTCGCATCGTCAACGCACTCACCCTCTCCATCCAGCGCGCCGCTGGGTTTGGTGACCTACTTTACGCTCTGACGAGTGATTTCAATACGAAAGACACGTTTGCCGGCCGCTCTGCCAGCCTGCGCATGAAGTATCCGTACCAGTCCTCGCCGAATGGCACGTAAACGCGCACACGGTAGCCTTCTTGTACCAGAGCCTCTTGCAACTGCGGGCGGATGCCATACAGCATTTGAAATTCCCAAATCGACTGTGGGATATTGCGCTCTTTTACAAACGCTTTCACCCAGTCGATGATTGCTTCATCATGCGTGGCTACGGCGGTTGGACAGTGCGCTTCCAGCTGTGCCGCAATCATCTGTTTATAGTTTTCATCCACATCGCGTTTTTCGGGATACGCCACACTCGCAGGCTCCTTGTATGCCCCTTTCACCAGGCGCAGATTGGGACGTAAGGGCCGGAGTGCAGCCAAATCGTCCATACTTTTATACAGATATGCTTGAATCACGGTGCCAATCGCATCAGCCCCGAATTCGTCGCACAATGCACGATACATCTGCAAGGTCTTTTCGTTACGCGCATAGTCCTCCATGTCGATCCGCACAAAACGACCGAGATCGCGCGCTTGGCGAACAATTTTGCGCATATTCTCGTGACATAACTCCTCCGAGATATCCAACCCCAACTGCGTCAACTTGACAGATAGATAGACATCGCTGCTTTCCTTTTCGGTCGCCTGCAAGGTGCGTACACAAAAATCCGCGGCGGCTACGGCTTCTTCGCGGCTGTCGACGAACTCACCCAAATGGTCAAGCGTTGTCGCCAACCCCTTACTTTGCAACACCCGTACGGCCTTGATGGCGTCCTCAATGGTTTCACCCGGCACGAAGCGCGAGGCCCCCAGCCGCGGTCCGAAGCGACGTGCCATATGTTCGACTTTGCGATTTTGCGATAGCTGCAATAGCGTGCTGCGCATCCACTGTTCCACAACGATTTCCCCCATATTGAAGTCTGTGTTTAATTTTTGAACACATCGACCACAAAGTTGACATCTGTATCGTATCGTGATTTCATTTTAGACACAGATATGTGAAAGCGCAATCATGGATTTCGTGGATTGCCCGTCCAAATCGTGGCCATATGCACTCTTTATCGATTGCGGTTTGAACACGAGTTGTCCAAACAAAAGAAGCTGGTCCTAGACGAGAGAGGAAGCGAACGCATGGGCAATCTCATGCAGTACGTACCCGGCCCATACGACGTCACGGAACCCGTTCTCAATCTGATTCACGACGCCATCACCGCCATCAATACGGAAGGTGTTGTCACGGTGTGGAATGCCGCCGCGCAGGCCTTGTACGGAATTCCGGAAGAGGACATTCTCGGACACCCTATCGGCGACTTTTTCCCGGCCGAGTCCATCATGCTCTACAACGTCATGCGTACGGGGGAATCTCTGCACCAGGTCTACCATCAACCGCGCGCCGACGTCCACGTCTTTATTTCCGCCGAACCGTTATATGACACGGACGGCGAACTGATTGGCGCGGTTGCCGTCGAGCAAGATATCACCCACCTTGTACGCATGAGCGAGGAACAAATGCGCACGGCCGCACAATGGGCGGATGTCAGTGACGAACCGTACATCGGACCGTCAACGCAAACCGTTCTGCAATTACTTACACACACGCCCTTGCTCGGTCAACATGCACCCGTGCTATTGATGGGTGAACCCGGGACGGGCAAGCGCACCATCGCGCAGGCTGTGTTGCGGCACATGCAACACGATGGCCCGTTTATCCCCATCGCGTGCGATGCACTCCCCCCCGCCCTCGCCGATGTGGAGTTATTCGGATTTCAAGGGGGCTTGTTGTCCGAGGAATCCGAAGGTCGCAGCGGTCGGATCGAGCAAGCTGCTGGCGGCATGCTGTATCTCGCGAACGTGCAGGCCTTGCCCCCGCCGGTACAGCGGGCATTGGCCAAGGCGCTGCGCGTCGGATCATTCGCACGTGTGGGCAGTGCGCTACGCAAGGCAATCAACTGCCAAGTCGTTGCGTCGGCACTGCCTGGCACCAAGCTCGATCCGGCGCTCGAACTCGTTCTGCACCGGATGGATGTGTTGCCCCTGCGCAATCGCAAAGAGGAAATTGCAGGATTTTGTCAATTCTTTTTAGCGCGTCTTGCCCGAGAAATGGGGCGACCTATTCCAAGTCTCTCCGATGAAGTGCTGGCTTTACTGCGAGCCTACGACTGGCCGGGCAACGTCGCTGAGCTTGAGCAAACCTTGCGCCACGCGGTAACCGTGTGTCAAGGCAGTACGCTGACCAAAGAGGATTTGCCGATGGCGCTCTCCCAAGGCGCTCTCGCGCAGCTTACCGGGGATACCACCCCGCTCGCCGTCGTTTCGCGCGCAGCCGAACGCACCCGCATTGAGGAGGCGTTGAAGCAAAGCAAAGGGAACAAAACCATTGCCGCACGATTGCTCGGCATTTCGCGCGGAGCACTGTACTACAAGATGAAACAGTACCATCTTGAGCGTGAGTGAATGTCACAAATCTATTCCAACGACCTATCGAGATCGATGAGGAGGGTTTTGTATGTTGCCGGAATTTCGCAACGAGCCATTTAGCCAATTTTCGCATCCCGACGTTCGCGCCCAGATGATTGCCGCCATTGAAGCGGTCAAACGCGAACAAGACAACAAGTATCCGCTGTATATCGATGGTGAAGCCATCACGACGGAAAAGCTGATTGAATCCATCAATCCGTCGCGCAAGGAAGAAATCGTGGGTCGTGTCTACGAAGGAACGGCCGAACATGCACAACGCGCCATTGCTGGCGCTGCACGCGCCTTTACGTGGTGGAGCAAAAAGTCTTTTGCGGAGCGTGCGCGGTATTTGTTCAAGGCTGCGGCCATTATGCGTCGACGCAAATTTGAGTTATCCGCGACGATGGTGTTGGAAGCAGGAAAAACATGGGCAGAGGCAGATGCGGACACTGCGGAAGCGATAGACTTTCTTGAGTTCTATGCTCGCGAGGCGATACGCCTTGGTGAACCGCAACCACTCACCCGCATTCGCGAAGAAGACAATGAACTCTACTATATTCCGCTGGGTGTCGGAGCTATTATCACGCCGTGGAACTTCCCGCTTGCTATTTTGACAGGGATGACCACGTCGGCCATCGTCGCAGGCAATACGGTGGTTCTGAAGCCAGCTATGCAAACGCCTGTGATCGCCGCAAAATTCATGGAAGTGATGAAGGAAGCGGGTGTCCCGGCGGGCGTGATTCAGTTTGTGCCTGGCGCAGGTGAAACCGTCGGTGAGGCGCTGGTAGATCACCCGCAAACACGCTTTATTTCATTCACGGGTTCGCGCCGCATCGGCTGCCGCATTTATGAACGGGCAGCAAAAGTGCAGCCAGGCCAAATTTGGCTGAAACGCGTGATCGCGGAAATGGGCGGCAAAGACGCGATTGTGGTTGACGAACATGCCGATCTCGACGATGCGGCGCGCCAAATTGTCGCTTCCGCCTTCCATTTTGCGGGGCAAAAATGTTCGGCATGTAGCCGAGCCATTCTGCACGAATCGATTTACGACGAAATGGTGGAACGACTGCTGGCCATCACGAAGGATCTGCGTGTGGGCGAGGCGGAGAACGCAGATAGCCAAGTCGGTCCGGTGATTGATGAAGGTGCGTTCCAAAAGGTGATGTCATATATCGAAATTGGGCAAGGCGAAGGTACGCTGCTGTGTGGTGGCAAGCCAGCGAGTGAACATGGCTATTTCATTGAGCCGACCATCTTCGGCGATGTGCAACCGACAGCGCGCATTGCGCAGGAGGAAATTTTTGGGCCTGTGCTTGCGCTGATCAAGGCGGGCTCGTTTGAAGAAGCCATCGATATTGCCAATGGAACCGATTATGGGCTGACGGGCTCTGTATTCAGTCGGGATCGCGATCATTTGGAGTACGCTCGCGTCAACTTCCAGGTGGGCAATTTGTACTTCAACCGCAAATCGACAGGTGCGCTTGTCGGCGTGCATCCTTTTGGTGGATTCAATATGTCGGGCACCGACTCGAAGGCAGGCGGACGCGACTACCTGTTGCAATTTACGCAGGCGAAAGCCGTGTCGGAGCGGTTGTGATCCTCAAATGAGGAAAACCAGATTACTTGGGGCGGTCTCAAGGCCGCCCCTTTGTACTAGAACGTCTCAGTCCCCGGCTCAAAAACAGGGAACTAGCGGTCGTCCCCGTGCTCGCTAGCCCTTCTTTCGTATTGGATCGACGGCAATCCAGAGACGCTACTTACGCTATTTCCATACGCGACGGAGTTGAAAGAATTCCTGAATATAACCCCAAACAGATATAGGCGACATCATCATCTGATAGAGCAAAACGTACGTCACAAAGCCTACCCGATTGCGGCGAATTCGCAGATTCAACCGCTTAAAAACTCGCCTTTGATACATATACAGCACCAAGTTACTGAGTAACGTAATGGGAAGTACCAACAGTGTCAAGGGACCGACGATATAAAACTTGCCGAACATACACAGGACAAGCCCCGGAATCCAACAGAACGTGTACGTTACGTCTATATAAGGAATCACCAAATCGACACCCGTGAGAAATTTCGAGAACGCGACCGGATTTTGCCAGGGCTTTACCTCTTTAAGACCTTCAATCATGCCTCGCGCCCATCGACTGCGCTGACGCGCGAAGTGCTTGAATCGGACTGGAACGTCTGTGAAAGCTACAGCCAGCGGCTCAAAGTAAACTGTCCATCCTTGATAGAAGAATCGCCAGGTTAACACGATGTCCTCGCCAATCGCATCAGGCCAACCACCGACTTCGCGCACAGAATCCGTTCGATACAGGCTAAACGCTCCTTGCGCGACCAAGGTGCTACGATACATGCCTTGCAGTCGCTTGGTCGAGGCAATTCCAAGAAAATAGTCCCACTCCTGCATCCTAGCCAAGGTGGTGGCACGACTATTCCTGACAAGAACGGCTCCTGCAACCGCACAAACGTCATTCGGCGAGCTTACGTAGCGACTGACAAGGTGACGAATTGCTGAAGGATGAAGCAACGTGTCAGCATCCAGCGTGATCACGAGTTCCGTCTCCACATGTTGAAGGCCGTGGTTCAATGCATGATTCTTCCCAGGCCTTGTTTCAAGCAGGCACTTTACGTCCAACCCAAATTCTTCGGCACAGCGCAAAGCCGTTTCTGTTGTGCCGTCGGTCGAATTGTTATCCACAACCAAAACGTTGATCTTCCCGCTATAGTCTTGGCATGCGATTTTTCGCAGGGTTTCGACAATGCCCCGCTCTTCGTTCCACGCGGCAATCAGGATTGTAACTGGCAATTTCGGATCTTCATCTCGCAAGGGTGGTTGGCGATCCAGGAGCAAACTCACGACCTGAAATGCGTTCAAGTAGCCAGGGATATAGGCCAGCCCCGTGATGATGAATAGCGCTCCGGGAAAGGACACATAGCGCGAAAAGCTGTGCAACCAAGGTCGTGACAGGTAGACAGAAAAGGCAACCCACAAGAGCGCTCCCAGTTGACAGAGTACGAATTTCAACTTAATAGGAATGTACAATCTTGCGCTCGGATACAATGGCGTGTTTGGACCCAAAGACAACACGAAAACAACTTCACCTCGCGATATTTACAAGTAATCCCCTCATGCTTTCGACTGCTGTTTCTGCTAGTTTTATGAGCGGGATGACATGCAACCGAGAGGACTTAAAGAAAGTAAATTGAATTATATAGAGTTGTGCACAATGCGTAAAGTTTATAAACCACTCGTTTGTGTCATTTTGGCAAACCCATGCCACTTGGTATTAATCGGAATCCTGATTTGATTCCATGCTTGAATCATTCACTGACAGGACATGTATCCGTGTTGGTCTTACTAACTTTTCTGCAAAAGGTCGGCAGGAGTTTCCTCGAATGATGTCGAAGGGATAACAGTCGAATGTAAAAATTGAGGGGAGTGCGCTCTTTGGCATCGCGTGAGGACATCCAGCGACCCATCTCGCTCATCAATCCCAAATCTCCCTTAACGGAGTCCTACCGTACGCTTCGCACAAACATTCAGTTTGCAAGCGTGGCGGAAGACACAAAGGTTGTGTTGGTTACCAGCACTGCACCGGGTGAGGGAAAGACGTCAACATCAACCAATTTGGCAGTTGTCGCAGCGGCGGCAAACAAGAAGGTTCTCCTCATTGACGCAGATATGAGAAAACCGCAAGTCCACCAGCGGTTTCAGGTATCCAACCTCATCGGTCTCAGTACTCTGCTCATTAAAGAGCGCTCGCTGCAAGACTGTATTGTGTCGAGTGGAGCAGAAAATCTGTATCTTCTAACGAGCGGCCCAATTCCACCGAACCCGGCCGAGATGTTGGCAAGTCGTGCATTTGCGGAATTAGTGGACGTGCTTCGTTCACAATTCGACATGATTGTCATTGACAGCCCCCCGGTGTTGTCCGTATCGGATACACTGGCGCTTTCGCATATCGCGGACGGCGTGCTCTTTGTTGTCGATTCCCAGAAGACGCATCGCCTTCACGCTAAGCGCGCCGTACAAGCACTCATGCAGGTTGAAGCGCGCATTTTGGGCGTTGTGCTCAATCGCGTGAAACACAACAAAAAAGACTCGTATTATTACAGCTACTACACAGCAGGAACTCCAGTCACTTCCTGATTGAGAAAGGATCATAGCGACAGTGGAAGAACTCGAACTTCGTCAGTATTGGCACATCATTCGGCGGCATTGGATGATCGTCATCGGCATCCCCATTGTTGCGATCATTGTGAGCGGGATTTTGTCGTTTTTTGTCATACGTCCTCAATATGAGGCCGATACGACCTTACTCGTCAACCAGTCACAGACTTCGGCAGAGCAAGCAGGTCTGCAGTACGATTCCATCATGGCGAACCAGGCATTGGTCAACACCTACAGCGCGATTATCAAAAGCGCGTCGATAGAAGAAAACGTCATTCAGCAACTCAACTTACCGTACACCGTTGCACAGTTGGATAAGATGATCACCGTGTCTTCACCAACACAGAGTCAGGTCATCGATGTCAAGGTTATCGGCCCGAGTGAAGCACAGGCCGTCAGCATCGCGAATGCACTCGCGACTGACTTCCAAAAACGCGCAGCTCGTCTGATGGATGTCGAGAACGTCCAAATCGTCGATCGAGCTGTGAATCAACCTGGTGCCAAACCTGTGAAGCCCAACAAGAAGTTGAATCTTGCCATCGCGCTGATACTTGGGCTTTTGGTGGGTATTGGAATTGCATTCCTTTTGGAGTACCTCGATAATCGCATCCGCAGCGCGGAAGATGCCCAGCGCCTGCTCGAACTCCCGGTACTTGGAACGATTTCGGATTACAGCTTGGAGCGTTAATCACAACCGGAGGTGGGGAAGACATGACCAGACCTCTGACAGATATTCATGCTCACATACTCCCAGGTTTAGACGATGGGCCTGCGGACATGGAGGCGTCTCGGTGTCTCTTAGCCGCGATGAACGACGATGGCGTTCATCGCGCTTTTTGTACACCGCATTATCTCAGCCCTCACTTTGAGGTCGCGCAGGAGGATATTGAAGATGCATTTACCCATCTCGAAGCGCGGCCAGCGAGTGATAGACCTATACTTGCCAAAGGCGCAGAGGTCAGGCTGTCGCAGAGGCTTGAACAGGACTTACAAATGGGCAGGGTACCAACTCTCGGAAGTACACGCTATGTCCTTGTTGAGTTCGAAACGCCCGCCATTACTGACTATGCCCTCAGTCTTGTCTACGAATTATTGATCCGAAAATATATGCCGATTATGGCGCATCCAGAACGCAACCTAGCCATCCAGCGCAATCCATCGCTCGTCACGCAGCTACGTAAATCTGGGCTGTTGATGCAAGCGACGGCACAGGCCTTCATCTTGCAGGACGACAAATCTCGAACATCTTCGAGATTGGCATGGTCTTTGCTGGAACAAGGTCAGATTGATGTGATTGCATCCGATGCGCACAATACCACTACTCGCCCTCCTGGTCTACAGTCTGCCTACGAACGCATAGGAGAGCGAATGGGGGAATCCATGGTTGACACTTTGATGGAGAATGCGGATGCCATTTGGTTTGGAGAGCCTTGCCGCCCTATTGAAGTTGCGGCAAGGCATGGGCGTAGCGGTATTTTCGGTTGGTTTCGCCGGTGAGGAGACGTTATGAACCCAGTGCCGCTTCCAGCGCAGCAATTTGCGCAGGCGTAAAATGTGAGAGGATCTGCTCTTTGATCTTTTCCTTTTCGGCAGGAGTCAGGCTGCCCCGTTGTGCGTAGAGACGCGCATATTCCGCCAGCTCCGCTTCCGAAAATCGGCTCATGGCAAATTGAATGGCCTGTTCACGGTTTTGAAATTGCGGCGCCCCTTGCTCTTCAGGATTCACGACTGCGGATGCCGAGGGCGCCTTTCCACTGAGGGATACCGAGGACTTGGATGACGGATGTGACGGGTTCGCATCGCGAGCATCACTCTCTGTCCCATTGCTCGATCCCGCCACTGCCCCTCCAAGCGAAGCCGGCGTCGCTGCGTGATTTGTGCTTTCTGGTTGCCGCGACACCGACGCACCCGCGGAGGCTGCGGACGGCAGCGACTTGAGCATCGCCTGAACCTCTTTCTTGGTCTGCGGTTGTGTAAGAAGCGTCACCACTTGCGCAGCGACCGCCTGCTTGACCCGATGGTTGGCATACCAAGCCCCTCCTACCAGGACGCATGCGATCATGGGAACGCCCCAAATCCACTTCTTCACAATACCTCTTCCTTTACACAGTTTTTTCCGCAAGCATGCCCCGGTCTCTCGCAGATACCGAGGCATCACTTTTAACCATCATGAGTTACGTCGATGATGCATTGACGATCCCCGTAGTCTGGATGTTCCAAACCGAATGAGCCCAACTGCTCGTTACGTTCACTCGATGCAGAGCCTGCATGACATACCAAATCGGCATGTATGTAGTCTTCGTATGAGACGTTGGATCCGTCGCAACCTTGATGGGTACTCGTTCAATCAGTTTCCCATTGAGATAAATACCCTTTCCGGTTCCCACTTGTACATGCGAAAAATCTGGATTACTACCTTTCGGTGCAACGAGATACCAGCCTTGTCCATTCCACGTGTTCTGAAACCCTATCGCATCTAACACCTTCATCACATACCAAATCGGCATGTATGTGGTTCCTCCAGACACAATCCCCGGAACCTCAGATTGGGGCTTACCGTTTACCTGGATAGCTTCCGTCACATATCCCGACCATGAAGGCACCGGCTTCGATGGTACAACAATGGGCTGCACGGATGTGCTGTTGGGCGCAGCGATGACAACGTCTGTGTCTGCTTGTAGAGAAAAGGTAATCGATCCGCCGGCAACGGTCGCGGGAATGGCGGTCAGCGTCCCATCTGCTGCGACGGAAAACACCTGCACATTCGCCGGCAACGACTGCGCATCAACCTGCACCGAGATCGGAACCATTGGGGCATCACCGGAGAAAAATACACCAAATGTGTAGAGCGGTTCAAAGCCGGCATACGTTGCCGTCAGTACTCCAGCCGCATCCGAAGCTTTGCCGCCGGTTAATGTCAAGGTCTCGGTCGTTGCAAACGCATGGGCGGGTACGGTGAATACGAAGGATGCACCGTTTACACTTTGCGTCACACTCGACGCCGCCAAATTGACCGTTGCAGTCTGGAGAACTGTCGTAAATGCACCACCTGTATTTTGAGGTGGTGTGGGTAGCGAAGGCGCGCCAGCGTCTGACACACCCACGGTGCTTACGCCGCCACCCTGGGCCACTACCGAGCCCCCGAGCCCAAACAGTGATTGAATTGCAGGTGTTGCACTGGCCAGATATCCGTCAAACGCAGTATGGAGTTGCTGTGCAGACGTTGTCTCATTCAATGGCTGTAACGCTTTTAAGGCGCTCATTTCCGAGTAGGCATGGTTCACGATATTCTGCAGAAACGTTACTACATCACTCGGCTGAATCGTATTGTTGAGCGATTCCATGTTTTGAATCACCGAATGAATCAGCGCTTGTGCATCCGAACTTTGCAGCGTCAGCAACTGTGTAACGTCGACAGACAATGCGGCGGACGTCTGCTGTTCTCCTGGCGTCAGTGCATCCGTGCCAAAGAGTACCTCGTTCCAGTCCATACTGGGTGAGCGCAACACGGCTAAAACGCTACCTGCCAATGAACTTCCGGTTGAACTGTTGGCTATTGCACTCAGCGTATCGATTTCATTGGCCAATTGTGTGATGGATTGCTGCAGATCTGTGCTGTTCGTGGTTGCAGCTTCAACTGTGATGGCCGGAATTGCATAAGACACCAAACCGATGAGGACGGCCACACCAAGTTGGCGCAAAGTTTTTGGACGCATATCGAAAGAACCCCCTCCTAGTATGATGATGTTAGTACCTCAAGGAGTCTTGAGATACAATTCTCGTAGTGGTCGGGGTACTACGACCCCCTCCTTGAGACTTTGTTCTCGTCGAGTAGAGTGTAGGCCCCGCCTTGCGAGAGTTTACGAATGAGCTGGATGTTGAGGGATCCCCCCTTCTCCGAATGTCGAACTAGGTTGTAGATCGCAAGGTTGCGCGGTTCCCGACCTACTTGGAGGTACTGTTCATGTATTTCATTGGAATCGATATCGGCAAGCGTCAGCATGAAGCGTGTATCATTGATTCGTCTGGCCAGATTCAGAGTAAGATGTTTCGTTTCTCCAACAC
>NZ_FNOJ01000003.1 GCF_900107035.1 Alicyclobacillus hesperidum
GTGCTGACTTGTTGATCCTGGACGAATGGGGCTACGTACCGGTGGATCGTGAGGGATCGCAGTTGCTGTTCCGCGTGGTTGCGGACAGTTACGAAAGCCGTAGCCTAGTGATTACAACGAACCTCGAATTTTCAAAGTGGGGTTCCGTATTCACAGATGACCAGATGGCCGCAGCCATGATTGACCGCCTGGCGCACCATGGACACCTACTGGTGTTCGAGGGAAAAAGCTATCGCATGAAGCATGCGTTGATGAAACAGCGTTAAAAATCCCCGTCGCATGGATGGGGAAAAACACACGATTTTTTCGGGGATTTTTGCTTGACAAAATACACTGATAACGTTGACATTTACCGTGCTTATTACCATCCACGTCTTGAAACGTATTCCTTTACATAGGTAGATGTAGATATTTCAATCCATCTAACTTATATACACTTTATACAGATTCGTGCTCAACCTCAAAGGCGGTTTGTGCTGTGTAAGCAGAAAACGCCGGTACCGATAATGCTAGGATGACGGTCGCAACCAGTGAGGAAAGCCCGCTGACAAAAACGGATACACCAGGAGGCAGGATAGCTCCGATGAAGCCCGCTCGGACATTGCCTAGCCTTGGCGCCCCCGTCCCCACGACATAGTCCATACCGCTGACACGACCCCGATATGAATCCGGCGTGCTTACTTGGACAAGCGTCGAACGCAACACAACAAGTATGGTGTCTGCGGCGCCAGCGATGGCAAGCAAAAGCAGCGTTAACCATAAACTCTTAACGAGTCCAACCCCCATCACGCTCATACTCCAAAACGCACAGGCAAATAAAATGCCACGACCCTCGCGCGAGAGATGACGAAGCGGGCCGGATACGATGAGAGACATGAGCCCGCCAATGCCTGTCGCAGCCATGAGAAATCCCAGGGTATCTGGCCGCCCCTCGAAGCGGGCCGCATTGAGCGCTGGCAACAGGGGTGTGATAGCCCCAAGCACGGTCACATTGAGGTCAGCCAAAAAGGCCCCCAACAAAACGGGTTGCGTGACAACGAAGCGCAGGCCTTCACCAATAGACCGCAAGCTGCTGGGGATGGCTCCCCCTTCCGGAGGCATCGCAGGTAAACGAGCGACCCCATAAAGCGCCGCAGCAAAGCTGATTGTGTCGATGGCATAACATACTTGAAATCCCCATAGCGAAGCCAAAATGCCGGCCAAAGACGGCCCGGCCACTTCGGCAAAACGAGTGAACGCGGTGTTTAATGCGGCACCGGCCTGTATCCGGTGTTTAGGTAAAATACGGGGCAAAAATGTCCGGCGTGCCGGTGCGTTGATTGCCCCGAATAGCGACTGCGCAATCAATAGAATGTAGAGAATCCACTGCAACTTCACTCCGATAAACGCTTGCGCCGCAAAGAGTGCGGATACTGCCGTTTGCCCGCTCGTCGCGGCGAGAACAAGTTTCCGTCGATCCATCGAATCACCGATGCTACCGCCGAGCAAACCGAAAGCCATTGTAGGAATTCCGCTGCACAATCCCGCCAAACCAATGGCTAGCGAACTATGTGTGAGGTTGTACAGTTGAAGCGTTACCGCAAAGGTGGTCATATAACCGCCGAAGGTGGATATACCCGTCCCCAACCAGAGTCGACGAAACGCTGGGGACTCGCGCAACGGACTCGTATCCATAAACCAATTCCATCGCAACAACAGACGTACCCCCTTCCGCCCTATTTGGAGTGCACACGGCTACCGTGATAAGTTCTAACTGTACCATTATGGCACGCTCACAAACAAATTCTGTGCATTTCAATACATCCCTTCCTGCGCTGAATTCGTAATATTCATTCCCAACTCATCCGTTGAGCAAGGCGGGAAGACCACCCGACCTTTATCGCGATCGCGCACATGGACAGCCTTACCTAGACAAAAAGGCCGACCTAACGAAGTAGCACGATGTCCTCAGCCTCTGAACCCAGTCTAGCCATCCTGACAAATCGGTTCAGTGCCAAATCAAATCCATATGCAATACCCATGCGTTTTCGACAATTATCCAAATAAACCCGCCCTGAAGTGTATAAGAGTTGAGGCGCAACGAGCTATAATATTTAAGCTGGAGCTGGCATTTGGTGAGGGGGAATCCGCGTTGCCGCCTATACCGCATTGGCTTGTTTACGCATCTGCTGTCGTCTTGCCGCTGGGCGCCTTTCTGCTGACTCCGCCCAGCTTGTTGATGAATAAGTTGATTTCAAAATTCGAGATACATCCTAAGCTTGAAAATCCGCAGATTTCATCTGTTAACGTATACGGCACGGAACTGCGCGGTCGGGATCGAGATCGGTTCATTGTGGCGTTTAATAACGCAGATTTTCTGTTCGAGTATGGCACAATCCCTGCCTTGAACAAAAACCCAATTTTTATTCGTGTAAAGCAAGGTAAACGCATGTATGAGTTTACTGCTTACCTGTATGGTGACGGGATGATTCAACTGGTTCGGCACAAAGGAAAGAGACAGATAACCTATCGGGTGTCCTCAGAAATTCTGGAACTCGTCCTGCAATCGTGTATTCGCGATGCTTGGTGGGTCACTTGAATATCCCGCGAGCCAAGATTTGCATGGCTAGCAGGTACTTACTGCGCTGCGTGTATACGGCTCGCCTCTCATCCCCACCGTCCCCCTACTGCCTACAGTGGTTCTAAACTTCACGCAACCGCTTATGCATGATCTTGAACATCCTCATACAATCGCTAGGCCATTGCTTTAACGTTTTAGCTATCTGTGCCGGCGCGGAGGTGGTGTAAGGCATCTGTCTACGTCTGCGTGAACGTGCTGTTCATATCTTCACCTCTTTACAAACCATGAGAACCAGGGGGATGGGTTTGCCCATGCAAATTCGAAGGTGGCTCAGTGCAATTGGATGCGTGTCCCTTGTGTGCAGTCCTGGATTGACCGTGGTCAGCGCCGATACACCCGCTGTGCCAACATCTAACGCCAATCATACAATCTTCGGCCCTAACGTGTATGTGTTCGATCCTTCTATGCCGAGTTCCAGTATTCAGCAAGTTGCAGATACAATCTTCAGTCAGCAGGAGACCAATGAATTCGGTAGCCAGGGATACGCATTGCTCTTTAAGCCGGGTAATTATCAAGTCGACGTTAAAGAAGGATTTTACACACAGGTTGCCGGACTAGGCCAGAATCCTGGAGACGTCACCATTGACGGCAACATCAACGCCAACGCACAGTACAATGATGGCAACGCCACAGACAACTTCTGGCGCTCAGTCGAAAACCTCACGGTCGATCCAACCGCTGGCGTCACCGATAACGGCGTCAAGTGGGATCCGCAAGGAATGCAATGGGCCGTCTCACAAGAAGCCCCAATTCGCCGAGTGCATGTCGAAGGAAACCTAGATTTATTCGATTTCACATCGTCATGGGGAGCTGGCTATGCAAGCGGAGGTTTTATGGCTGACTCCATGGTCGATGGCAAAGTCGTTCCTGCGTCTCAGCAGCAGTGGTTGTCGCGCAACAATCAGTACGGCAACTGGAGTAACGGCGTATGGAATATGGTTTTCGTTGGTGACACGAATCCACCGAGCGGAACATGGCCTGCAGAGCCATATACGGTTGTTCAGCAGACGCCCGTGATCGCTGAAAAGCCGTACCTGTACATGGACAATCAAGGGAAGTTTAACGTCTTTGTACCCGCCTTGCAGACAAATCGCCAAGGTGTGAGTTGGGAGAATGGTGCGACGCCGGGGCGTTCGATTCCTATCGATCAATTCTTCATTGCATTCCCAAGTACACCGGTCGCTCTGATTAACCGTGCACTCGATCAAGGTAAAAACCTCATTTTCACACCAGGTACCTATCAAATTACGAATACCATCCGGATCACCCATCCAGACACGATTGTGATGGGCCTTGGCTTTCCGACTCTGGTTGCAGCTAACGGACAACAGGCCATGTCCGTCGCCGACGTTGGAGGCGTCCGCATTGCTGGCCTCATCATCGATGCTGACGCAATACGCACCCCGGCCCTGATGACCATTGGGTCAGATCATGGTCAGGCAGCATTTCAATCGCCGCACTTTGACTACGCAAGTGATCCCACCATACTATACGACCTGACCTTCCGTGTCGGTGGAGCGCGCCCCGGGACGACCGATGCTTCCCTAGTCATCAACAGTAATCATGTTATCGGCGACGACATTTGGCTATGGCGGGCCGATCACGGCACAGGAGTTGGCTGGAATCAAAATGTGGATGCCAACGGATTGGTTGTCAATGGCGATGACGTGACCATGTATGGCTTGTTTAATGAACATCACGAACAATATCAAACCGTATGGAACGGAAACGGCGGACGTGTCTACTTCTACCAATCCGAGGATCCCTACGATGTGCCGAATCAGGCCGCGTGGATGAGCCACAATGGAACCGTAAACGGTTACGCCTCGTACAAAGTCGCGGCCAATGTCACGTCAAACCAGGTCTTCGGGATCGGCGTCTATTCCTACTTCCGAGATGCTGCCGTCGTGCAAAACAGCGCGATCGAAGTGCCAAACGCGCCTGGTATTCGCATTACGCATGCAACGACGGTGTGGTTAAATGGTCAGCCTGGTAGCGAGATTGCACACATCGTGAACGACATCGGCAATCCTGTGTACGCGAACTCACCAAGCGACGCCATGCGCCAGACCCTTGATGCGTTTCAAGGAAGTGGAAGTCTAAGCGACGTCTCGTCTTAACCCCCATGGTCATGTACATGGATGCCAAGGAATACTTTTGCCTACTTCGATCAAAATTCAATACTTAGGTGTTATGTTCATGTCGAGCCACGAAGCTCCTAATTACGGTATCGAGGTGGTAACAGACATGGCGTATCACTTCACACGCAAAACCATTCTAGGCACCCTAGCAACCGCAGTCACGCTTGGACTTGGTTCGACGGCTGTATTCGCATCTGTGTCACACTCATCTCACCACGCTGTGTTCGCATCGACCCAGGCTGGTTCCCAAAGTGCGTCCAGCAACCGACAAGCCGAAAAGCGTCGGGATCCATTGGAACTGCGTCAACTCTTGCTTGCAACAGCCGCTAAAGATCTCAATATAAGCACTGAGACACTGCAAAATGACTTGCAATCAGGCAAGTCACTGGCTGACATCGCGTCGGCGCAAGGTGTTTCAGCATCTACGTTGACAGCGGACTTGAATGCAAGCGTGCAAACACAGCTAAAGACCGAGGTTGCCGATGGGAAACTTTCGAGTGCACAGGAGACGAAGCTTACATCTCATCTCGATGCATGGATAAGCGATTGGGTCAATGGCAAGTTGCCAAACCATCCCGTCAGATTCCACCGCGAAGGATGGGGTGCCAAGTTTGCCCTTGAAGGAAGCCTCATTTCGACTGCGGCTCAAGACCTGAATCTGAGTACGTCGGTGCTGGAGAGCGACCTAAAAGCGGGCAAGACACTGGCCGATGTCGCGTCGGCACAGGATGTCACAGTATCTACGCTGGTTTCCGATTTGGAAACGACGATTCAGTCCGACTTGAATGCGGCTGTCTCCCAGGGAAAGTTGACAGCGTCGCAAGAGACCAATATCCAATCGCACCTTGATTCGTGGATTACCAATTGGGTGAATGGGACCTTCCCGCAAGGCGCTCATATTCAAGGAGCTCAACCGACGACATCATCTTCCGACACCACTTCGACCAATGCCCAGGCATAAGTGCCTAATGAACCCCGCCGCCCTGCAGCGGGGTTCATCTTTTTCTACTCTCTGCGCCACGTAAAAACGCCCACCGACACGGGTGGGCAGTGAGTTTTGGTCGCGAGAAAAAGCAGCGTGCAGATTACACAAAGATACTCAAGTTAAGCATGGATAAAACCGTTTGATCTGGATGAACGGTTCGTTCCATTAGTTTTAGCGATCCATCCACACGGCGAATCACGTCGATTCGCTCCCCGAATAGCTGCTCGACATCAGCCTTGTCACGAATACTGCGAAGGATTAACACATAACTTTGCACGGTCGCCTCATCCGGGCCATTCTCCCCAGTCACGAGGATATTGGTGACCACGTGACGCGTGCGGGTATGGGGATTCTCTGCCCATGCGGAGGTTGTACGAAGTCGTTCCACCCGAGTGCGGAGACTTTGCTTTGTCTCGTCAAAAAACGTCATATCATTCACAATGTCACAAGGGTCTTTGAAGTCCCGCGTTGCACGCAATGGCATCCGATAGCGGATATTGTCATCCAGCAGATCCAGCCACTCCTCATACTTGCGTGCATCGAGTAGTGAAGCCTCGGTATACAAGAATCTACAAATGTCATCATAGTGCATATGCTCCACCTCTTTGACGTGCAGATATCGAGCTCAAATCGCGTCATCGAGTAAACATTCGATCCAGCGCTCGTAAAAGGCCCGCGAAATGGCGTCTAAATAACACGTTGGATACGCCACGCCCGGCCCCGGCCATGATGGATCCGGTTCAACTCTGTCTAAACCCATTAAATAGTTGAGGACATTGTTGTAATGAACGTCTTTGTCCTGCGTCATCCAGCCCTGGCTAGCCTCGGCGACGCGCGTCCAGATTTCCGCATCATCCTGCTCCAATGTGCCTGCTGGGCCAAAGGAACCAACGTAGCTGAGGTAGGATGCTTCTTTGAACGCTTCGGGGGCATCCTTATCTACCATCAACCACGATGTCACTTCAATCGAAGTCGGCGTGAGCGGCCTCCACACCCGAAAATTGACAAACGATGTCAACGGCTCATCCGGCCCTCCTGTCCCATGCATCGGACTGACGAATGACAGGTTTGGAAAACAGTTACCGACCGTAATCATCGTATTGCGAAAGACGTCTAGTTGCACCGGATCGAGGTTTCGTTCAAACATTGGCCACATGGCTTGTGGAAGTCCCTGAAACGGAGGCACATTCATGTCTTTGCGGCGCGTAACGATGTTGATACCGTGCCCGTTATCCAAGACGATTTGATATCCGTAGCTTGCATACATCGGGTCTTTTGGGCTGATCCCCAATTCAACGGTGGAGCGATGCGTCATCGCCGTATGATACGGATCTCCTCCAAAGTTATCAGCACTAATTTTCCAGTTGGTGTGGATAATCCATCTCTGAGGAATGCCGCGTACCTCCATGCCGTGATCGCTACGACCCAGCATCAAATCAAAATACCACTTCATGTCCCCTAGAAATGTTTCGAGAGGCTCTACATGCTCGTTCAGCGATCCAAATATCATACCTTGATAACTTTCAACCCGTGGGATCTTGCGCAATGACCATTGACTGCGATCCATCTCCTTGCCATAAACTTTATTTCCTGCGACAATGCCGGTCAGCTCTCCCGCAAGATTGAACGTCCAGCCGTGGTACGGACAGGTGAAGGCTTTTTTGTTGCCAAAGTCGGCTGTACACAGTTTCGTCCCACGATGTGTGCAGGAATTGAGATAAGCTTGCACTTTGCCTTCTGCATCACGAACCAACAAGACGGGATCACGCGCAATCCAGCGAGTGACATAGTCCCCCGGACGTGCGACCTCAGATTCGTGCCCGAGGAAATTCCACGTCTTTGCGAAAATGCGCTCGAGTTCTGCTTGAAACACATCCGGATCGGTAAACGCCCATTGTGGCAACAAACCGCGCTGCACTTTCGCACGCACGTTTTCGAGAAGCGATCGGTCAAGTTTGCCATACTTCATATCCTTCACCGCCTATTGTAAGCGTTATTAAATGGAAGGCGTCGATACATTGGCTTGGTTTTCCCCGCGACGCGTCTGACCAACCTTGCGTGGCGCTGTTTCACGAACGCCAAAGCCAATCAAGAAAACAAGGAACGATCCCGCTGCTGCAATGAACATCGGCATTGTCAATCCGAAGTGATCGGCTGCGACCCCCGCAAGTGTAGGCACGACAGTACCACCAAAAATTTCGCCAATCATCATCATCAATCCGATGGTCGATGCCGCAAACACGGCCGGCACAGACTCACTAGGAATGATGGACATCACGACAGGAGAAAAGCCTTGACCGATGGCAAGCACAAACAGAAGGACAATCAGCACGCCGATTCCCGTGTGCACCTCCGCAAGCACGAGTGGCGCCAATGTCGCTAAAAGGCCAGAGGCGATCAATGCCGGTTTGCGGCCGATGCGATCGGAGATGAAGGGGACGACGAATCCCCAAATCCACGATCCGAATCCGAATGCACTCATGGCCCAGCTCATTTGTGTCGTGCTGATGTGGTCAACCTCGGTCATAAGTACAGGGGCAAAGGTCGCAAATGTAATCAACCATGTGATAAAACCAATAGAACAAATCAGGCACAACCACGTATTCCGATTGCGGAAGATCACCTTGTAGTCGGACCAGCGCAAACGATGCACTTCTGCCTGTGTATCTTCATACCGAATTTGCGGTTCGCGCATGTATTTCGCCACTATCAGCGTGAGAATAAGTGCCGGGATCGCCAATAGATAAAAGGCGACACGCCAATTGAACGCGTTGGCCAATCCGACGACGACGAGCGGCGCGATCGCGCTGCCAAGCAAACCACTGGCGCTTTGCACAAAGCCGATGTTAAAGCCCTGTCGACTAGGCGTCGAGACGGATTTGACCGCTGTTGCGCCGATGGGAAACACAGGCCCCTCGGAGAGCCCCATCAGAGCGCGGACGAAAAACATCGCCAAAAACGACCCGACGACGCCCGATAGCACAGATGTCAGGGCAAAAATGACCATGAAGATGACGAGAATAGGTTTGCGATGGCCGATGAGATCGGAATAGCTGGAGAAAAACCACGCAGACACGCCCCAGCAAACGGACAGCGCAGAAGCGAACATACCAATCTGCGCGTTATTCAAGTGCAGCGCGGGGATAATGAAAGGCTCAAGAAACGTAATGCTCTGGCGATCCATAAAGACAAGACCGAAGGCAAAAAACATCATCACAATAATGCCATTCTGATACGTCCAGAACGATGATTTGGACTTCATGGTCCATCCCCCTTCGCGTACTCCCGTAAAAACGGGATGAGTGCCTGGTGAAAGGCATCAGGCTGTTCCTTTACACAGTCGTGGCCGCAGGGTAGGACGACCATATGTGCGGCAGGTAATGCCTGATACATTTCCTTGCCAAATTCGATGCTATTGACCAAATCAAACTCCCCCCAGACGATGAGCGTCGGTGCCTTGATGAATCGCAATCTTCGGCGGAGATTATATCGGGCTCGGTGTATCGGATGCGTCATGTGCCGCATGATGAGCGTGTATACAGCCACTGCATCGGGCCGTTCGACACGCGCGAGCCATCTTTCTACGGCCTCTTTGATTTCGCTCTCATGCATCTGCCCAATCCCCCGGGCATACTGCACAAGCTCTTCACGAGTAGGCACCTGCACGTGCTTCATCATGTGCGGCGTGGAAGTGGACATGCCACCACTCGCCACCAGTGTAAGCGTGCGAACTCGCTCGGGGCTTTCATACGCGAGCAGGGCCGCGACCCAACCGCCCATCGAGTGACCCACGATGTGAGCAGATGTAATTCCCAGCGCATCCTGCAGTTCTCGTACGAAATCGACAAGGTATGCGAACGAATATTCGACAAACAGCCTCTCCCCATCGCCCCACCCCATCAGATCGGGCGCGTACACGTGAAACTGTGCGGACAGTGCCTGAATCGTGGAAATCCAATAATCCCCCCCTTCCCAAAATCGAACACCGTGCAATAGCACCACCGGGTCCCCCGTGCCCGCCTCCCAAACGACTGTCTTGCCGTGACTCAGCTCAACAGTCCTGCGCTCAATGGTACGGATGTCATTCATGTAACCATGTCACCTCTTATCTCCAGATGGCAAACGTCATACCCACACCCGTACCGGCTGGTGACCGATAGCCAGACACATATTCGAGATACTCAAGCTGCAAGTGTTCGACGGCTCCTGCAGCAGCGATCCAATTCAGAATTTCTCCCGAAGCTCCCTCCAGACGATCCCTGGGAAGCGCTTTCAAAATGCTTGCATCTTTACTTTGGAGTCCCCGGATGACCAGTTCATCTAAAGATTCATCCAACTTGAAATGGCTCAAGCCTCCCGATCCGATCACAGCCACGCGCAGATCGGCATCCCATGATTCGATTGCCCTCCGCAGCGCCTGACCGAACTCATAACAACGCGCCGGAGTCGGTTGATTCGGTTGAAAGAAGCAGTTAATAAAGACCGGTACCATTGGGATGTCTTGTGGCACCAACCTCCGTTTCACAAACGTGTACGCGTGTCCCAAAGACCGATCCCGCAGTTGCGTTCTGCTTTGTGCAACGTCAAACCTCTCTTCTGTCATGCAGAGCAGGATGTGCTTGCCCAAGTTGCTTTCGGTCCGGTAGCGCACAGGCTCATCCGTCGTGTGCCAGGCCCAGATCACAGGGCGAAGAGAAGGATGTAAGTCTTCCAAGCGGTGCGGTAAGTCGACGATTTCGTCTCCCCAGTACACGGCGAACGCGGGCTTCACCTCGTCCCAAAACAGTTCCTCTTGGTCGTCTCCGATGACGACAATGACATCAGGGCTCACTTGTGCAATCACCGATTGTAAGTGGTCGATTGCCATTTGGCACTGCTCGTACTTGCGTTGCCAAACCTCCGGCCGGAGTTGTGGTGCCAGGACGTTCGCGTACTGGAACTCGCGCTGTTCATACTGTGTGTCCGGATTTTCGCGATCCCGCTGGGCATGCAAGGGCCACACCTCGGACGGACTACTTACTTGCGGGCTGTGAGAAGAACCAACACCTAAGACGATTTTCGCCATCTTTAAACCTCCTGCGCGATGACCGCGATGATTTCTAGTTGAACGCGTGCACCCTGTCGCAACGGCCCGCAAATCGCGTGTCGTGCCGGTCTGGATGCCGGGTCAGGAAACATCTTGATCCACTCCTCATTGACCAGGGCTCGCATGTCGTCATCATCGACGTAGACCGTCATCTTGATGATGTCATCGGGCGTGCCTCCAGCATTGCGCATAAAGGCGGCGACGTTTTGAAATGCCAACTCCACCTGTCGCGATGGGTCGGGCGGAATTTGTTTTGTCGTGGGATCGACACCGGCAATCGCTGAGGAAAAGACGAATGGCCCTAGCCTGGCCCCTTGCGGGATTGGCGTCTGACCGTGCGTAACACCTTCGATTTCAATACTTTTGCGCCGCATATACCAACACTCCCTAACGACGAATCCACCTGTCACATGCTCCCTTGCCCCCAATCTATGCCCGTTTCGATCACGATATGAACCGACAATATTGTCAACAATCATCTAGTAGCGTGAGTAGATTGCCAATTGCACCATTGATCTCATAAGGAATTGGGTTTACCGCCGTGATAACCTTTTACGTACAACTCACAAAAACAGCCGAATCCTGAATTTCAGGTACGGGGGACTGCAATACATGGGGTGAATCGCCGTCCGGCATCGCCGGGGCGTAGGGACTGTTCTTCCACCGAACCCGTCAACTAACCTCGGAGGCTTTAGGAGGAATTTGATGTTCAAGAAGGCAATCTCCACCGTCGCTGCAACCATAACCACGCTTGCACTGGGATCGACGATAGCTATGGCAAGTGTCAACCTGCCGCCAGGAGTTTCGATCGATCACAACATTCGTCCGTTGGCCAGCGAAAGCGCCTCGTATCAGGCAAAAACCAACGCTGTTCTCAGAGTGGCAGAAAGCAAACTTGGTACCCCGTACATTTGGGGGCATAACGAAGACCGAGGGCAGTACGGGTTTGATTGTTCCAACTTTGTCGAGTACGTTTACCATCACGCGCTTGGCTATAAGTTCACCACGTCGTCCCGCATGCAGTATTACGAAGTGGGAATCAGGGAACCCAAGTCAAACTTGCAACCAGGCGATCTGCTCATTTTCGAGTATGGTAAGCACGTTGGCATTTACGCCGGCAATGGCGAGATGATTCAGTGCGGCGGAGGGCTCGGAAAGGTTGGCTTCCTGAGCGTCAAACCGGGATCGTATTGGGGCAACCACCTTACAGCTGTAAGGAAAATGTACTAATCTACGAATCCCATAGTTTCCCGCAAAGGGTTGCAGGTATCGACTGCCTGCAGCCCTTTGCCTTTCGGTGCGCGAATGTACTTTTGCGATGTATGTTTCGCCGCTTGCGATACATATTACAGACATGAACAGTTACCACTTATCTGGCTTTTGCATTGCGGCGGTTGTGAGTACATCCCTATGGTGGGGCGAAGCGCCAGCTACCGCAGGTGACTGCGTACGACCGCACCATGTGTACCAACGGACAGACATGTCCACACAGCCAAGTGCCATCACCGTGTTTGGCCGTGATTATGACATCCGCAAATATCGCAAGGAAAGCGATCTTTTTACGATCACGGCATACAACTTGGATCGCATTTCGACGGGTAAAGATCCCGGGGATCCTGGCTTTGGCATCACCGCAACCGGCACTTTTGCGAAAACGGGCCGAACGGTTGCCGTCGATCCCACTGTGATTCCGTATGGGAGCCTACTTTACATCGAGGGGGTGGGCTGGCGCATCGCCGAGGATACCGGCGGCGCCATTCGCGGACGTCACATCGACGTGCTGATGCCATCCAGGAGAAATGCCTTGCAGTTTGGAGTGAAGCAGTGCAAGGTCACGGTTTATATCCCGGACAATCTCACAGACGTGTGATTCACACTGTGAGCTGTATCACTTGATGTATGCACGGATCGCGTCGATAAAGGGGGAAAATTGGTTTGCGTAACGCACGACCGCTTGGCGAATCTCGGTCGGTGTGACCTGTGCGTGATCGCGAAGCAACTTCGTGCGTAGGTCGAAGATGCCCGTGAACGAATCGAACCATTGTGCGTCGACAACCTGTTCTTCGACCAAGACCTTCACAATGTCGGCGTAGCCGCCGGGGTCGCGCATGACCAAAGCATCGATGATAAGCGACGAGATATCTGTCACGTACTCGACGCTTGTATGCAATGCGCGCTCGGCGGCAAGGCGCCAAGTCAAATCGTGCTCCCAAGCGTCACTTTGCTGGGATAGCGTCTGCAACCACGCTACTCGTTCGGAAAGCCCCGCTAACCACGTCTCAATTTGTTCCTTGTGAGCATCAGTGAGGAACATTCGCCCTCCTCCTTTCTAACCATCTCTGACGAGCAATGGGAAATAAATTCGAAAACATGTCGTCCTTCATCACTGGACTCACAGTCTCGCACGTTTTCACATCTGCGGGATTGATGGCTGGTCGTGGTATCCACACGTCCACAATTTCAGAACCCTGAGGTCTTGCAGCTACGTCGTAAACATCGGCTGTATACACCCATTTGAAGCCTTCTGTGCCTGTTGGCAACACAATGGTATATTCGGCCAGCCATGCGAGGTGTTCCAATTTGAGTCCAGCCTCTTCCCAAGCCTCGCGGTGGGCCGCCTGCTCCGGCGTCTCGCCCGGCTCCACTTTGCCGCCGGGTAACTCCCAACCGCGTAGGGGATGGCGAACCCAGACGAGACTGTCAAAGGCAAATGCGAAAACGATGACCGAATGCGGGGTGTGAGCTGCCCTACGCTCGATATCCGTATGCAGATGGCGAGCAGGTTGCCAAGCACTCGAATGCACCGCGGTCACCACCATTTCCCAAAGGCAATTCCAATCGCGAGACCCAAGAAAGCCCCGACGATGATTTCGCTCGGTTCATGACCTAAGATCTCCTTAAGGCGCTCACCTTCCTCTTGAACGGTTGCAGCCGACTCCCCACGTTGAGAAAATTCCATTGCAATTCGATTGAGAAGCACTGCGTGCTCGCCAGCATGTCGACGAATGCCACCGGCGTCGTACAACACGATGGCGGCAAAGACAACCGCAGTCGCGAAGACCGGGGATGAGGGACCCACGACAAACCACAAAGCGCTCGCCAACGCGACAACGCCGGCAGCATGTGAACTTGGCATGCCGCCCGCGTCCAGTAGCTTATGTATATCCCAGGCGCGCGTCGTAAGATAATGAATGGGAACTTTCAATATCTGTGTAAAGACGATGGCACAGATAGCCGCCATCAGCGCAGTATTGGCCCACAGCCCCAATAGGAAGTGCGGAACGTCTGACATCAACAGCGGCCCTCCTTGATAGGCAGGGCGCCGAAAAACGGCGCCCGCTTGTACCCACCATCACTTTACCATTCTTGAATTTCCTTGACCACACTTTTATCGAGTGCCTTGACCAGGGCCGTGATCAATTGGATAGCCTGGAAGTAGTCATCCTCGTGCACGATGGCGTTGTGGCTGTGAATGTACCGCGTCGCAAAGCCGATGTTGACACTTGGGACGCCAATGCCGTGCAAGTGGAACGCCCCCGCGTCTGTTCCACCTCCACTCATGCTCTCCACTTGCACCGGGATCTTCTCCGTCGCCGCCGTATCGAGCACAAAATCGCGGAATCGGTTGTTTGGAATCATCGAACCGTCGTAGATCATCAACAAGGGACCCTTGCCCGCATCGGCCAATTGCCCCCGCTGGTCACCATCAATGCCGGGTGTATCGCCAGCGATACCAACATCCACCGAGATTGCAATATCTGGATTGACCAGGTGCGCCAACGTGCGAGCCCCGCGCAGACCCACTTCTTCCTGTACAGTTGCACCCGCATACAGCGTATTCGGATGAGATTGGCCCTGCAGTTCTTTCAGAACGCCAATCGCCGTCGCGCAGCCCAATCGATTGTCAAGAGCCTTCGACATATACATCTTAGGATTGCCCATTTGCGTAAACGGCGAATAAGGCACAATCGCGTCACCCGGACGCACGCCCAATTCTTCTGCGTGCTCTTTGCTCGTCGCACCGATGTCGATAAAAACATCCTTGAGTTCGACGACCTTCTTGCGTTCTTCGGCAGGCAGGATGTGTGGAGGCTTCGAACCCGTCACACCCAGCAAATTGCCTTTGCGCGTTTGGACAATCACGCGCTGGGACAACACGACCTGCGACCACCAGCCTCCGATGGTCTGGAACTTCAAAAAGCCTTCCGGCGTGATGTGCGTTACCATGAATCCGATTTCGTCCAGGTGCCCGGCAACCAGAACTTTCGGGCCTGTAGCATCACCCGTTTTGACGCCCACGATCCCGCCAGAGCGATCACGAAGGACTTGTTCCGACAAGGGTGCCAAGTGTTGTTCGAACAACTTACGCACACCCGACTCGTACCCGGAGATGCCATACGCATCACACAGTTCACGCAAAACGTCGATATGTGTCGCCATGTATGTATGCCTCCTTCTCGATGCCTAAGACATCACGTATATGTTACCACAGTCCACATCTGCGATCCGCCATCCCGATTGGCACCCATGTGCTTCGCGGAATACGCTGAAGCGATACGCAATCTATGTTCAAAGGAGAATGCAGGATGGTGCATCTTCAGCCCGTGTGGATCGGCGAATATCCGTTTACGGCGACACACGTCGCCCTGCCAAAGACAAACTTGCTTGTAATCAGTAACTCGATTGGATACGCGATGTGTGGAGCATTGGATATCGCGCTTTTGCGCACACAACTTGCAAGCCGCGGTATCGTCGCCGTGCGCGCAACTGGCGTAAAGACCATATCCGAGTTGTTGGACGGCACCGTAGAAAGCTGTACGCAAGAGGCGGAAACACTTGGCATCGTCTGCGGAATGCCAATTCGCGAAGCTTTGCGGCTGATGGGCGCCGCCGAACAACAACAGTCCACGCAGAACGGATAACCGTTCTGCGTGAAGCGACTCCGTTGTTGAGATACCTTTGAACTTTTCCCCCATTCGTTTCGTCGTTTTCTTTCGAAAGAAAAAACGTTACGATAACAGCGATGGATCCCTACTGGAGCCTCTGGTGCGGTTTGGATTCCAGCGTAGAACAGAACGGGGGATTGTGGTGTCGCATCTTCACCTCTTTATCGTGCAGCACGGTTTGCTAGCCATTTTTGTCTTGATGGCGCTCGAAAGTTGTTGCATTCCAATTCCTTCTGAGGTTGTCATGCCTCTCGCCGGCTTTTTGGCATTTCGCCATCTCATTGGCTTTTGGCCAGCGCTCATTGTTGGCACGATAGCCAACCTTGTCGGTTCCCTGATTGCTTATGCCATTGGCGACTACGGCGGGCGGCCATTTGTGCTTCGGTACGGCCGCTATATCGGTTTGAACGCCCGCCACTTGGACAAGGCCGAACACTGGTTTAACCGCTTTGGCGAAGTAACCGTCTTTTTTGGACGCATGGTGCCTGCGGTCCGGACGTTTGTCTCGCTACCAGCAGGGTTTGCACGCATGCGCATGGGGCGCTTTATTGTGTTTTCCCTAATTGGATCAGCCATTTGGAATCTTGGCATGCTCTATGCGGGATACCAACTCAACAAGAATTGGCAAGTGTTTGCCGATCACGTCAAACCGTTCACGTATGTCGGCGCCGTCATTCTTGTCATCGCCGTCATCGCCTTTTGGATGCGCCGTAAGTCGGGTCAGGGTCTCGAATAAACGATGGAACGGGCGCGGCGTCCGAGCGATCCCGCGCTCTCTTCCAGCATTTCTTTAGGTAGAAACAACCGATTCTCGCGACTGGGAACCAATGTACGGATCAATTTCGATGCCTGACTTAAGTCGACCATATCCCCATTTGCGCCGATGAGTGTGATACCTTGCCCTAAAACGTCGTATCCGGGAATGATACACTGGCGTTGCGAAACGTAATAATCAGGATGAAAACCCATTGCCTTCGCAGTAGTGCGCAAAGCCGCGAGATCGATCTGCGAGGGATCCTCCCGCACCACGGGTGCAAACAGCTTGCGATGCAAGAAACGCGCTGAGAGATCCCGTAGAATCGCATCGTCTGCCTCGGACCACAAATGGAATGCATAGACGAGCACCGCCTCGTCAAGCCGCACATAGGCCGCGACATCCGTCCCGGCAGGAGCGAGTACCCGCGCCAAGGCATCCGGCACCTCAACCCGACTTTCCTCGCTCATTAAATCCCGCACGCGCGTAAGAATTTTCTCGACCAACACATCACTGCCAACCGTTACAGGATGTAAGTAAACTTGCACGTACATGAAGTAACGCGCCAGCAAATATTGCTCGACGGTATGTAGACTGGACGATTTCACATAAATGCGCCCGTCAGTCATCGTCAGCGAGCGAATAAGCCTCGCCAATTCGAAGCGTCCGTACGAAACTCCCGTGGCTTGTGCATCACGCAACATGTAATCCATGCGGTCGACGTCGAGTTGGCTCGAGATGAGGGCCTCAATCGCTGGAAAACGCCCTTCCTTGCGAAGAATGGACACTAGATCCAGAGCAAAGTCGCTATCGACGCCATCCAGCGTCTTTCGCAGTTCGTAGTCTTCGAGAATGATACGATATGTCCATTCTTCATGGTGAATGCCGAGTACCGATTCAAACGTGTGGGAAAACGGACCATGCCCGACATCGTGCAAAAGGGCAGCGGAGAGTGCTAGGCGCTCGTCGCGGCGATCCTTTGGCCAGCCACACTCGCGTTGTAGATGATACAAGACGCGGCGCATCGTTTCGTACGCGCCAAGAGAATGAGCAAACCGAGTGTGCTCGGCCCCATGGAACGTTAGATACGACGTACCCAACTGGCGAATACGCCGCAAACGCTGGACCGCGGGAACATTCACCAAATCCCACAGCAGTGAATCGTCAAACAGGATCTCGTCATGTACCGGATCTTTCAAAACCTTCTCAAACAGCGAACTCACCTGCTTATCAAAAAGGCTGACCGAGTCGCCTTCGCGGCCCGGTCAGCCAAACGTATATTCAATCGCATGAACCCGGTTGGCCAGCGTGTGTCGCCGTTCGAAAGCTCGAGCCACATCCACACATCGAGGTCGCATTCGGGTTGTTAATCTTAAAGCCTTGACCTGTCAGGTCGTCGACATAATCCACTTCCGAGCCGTCGATCAACTCCAAGCTCTCTGGATCCACGACGACCTTGACGCCGTGTTGAGTGAAGACTTGGTCTCCCTCTTTCTGTACATCTAAAGCCATGCCGTAGCTGAAACCCGTGCAACCACCCGGCTTGGTATAGAGACGCAACGCGTCTTCGTCGGAAGCCTGCTCAGAAATGAGCGCCCGCACGCGCTCCGCCGCGCTTTCGGTCAACGTGATCACAGTGGTTCGCCTCCTCACCCTTCTATTATACGCGTATCGGCGCGAAAAGACAGGCTGAATTAGCCGAGGCTACGCACCACCTCGAGGACCGCGTCGGCGTGACCATCCACCTTGACTTTCGGAAAAATGGCCGCAATGCTGCCATCGCGATCGATTACGAAGGTAGTCCGCTCAATGCCAATCGACTTCTTACCAAACATGTTCTTCTCCTTCAAAACGCCATACTTCTCACAAATTTGGCTGTCCGTATCGGCAAGTAGCGGAAAGTTTAACTGAAATTTGTCACGAAATTTGCCGTGCGACTTCACATCGTCGCGGGACACGCCATAAATGGCTGCGCCAAGATCGGCAAACTGTGACTGTAAGTCGCGAAAAGCACATGCTTCGACAGTACATCCGGGCGTATCGTCCTTCGGATAGAAGTACAGCACCACAACTTGTCCACGCAGATCGCCCAGTGTTATTTGTTCGCCATTGTCTGCGACGGCTTGAAAATCCGGCGCCTGTTCGCCCACCTGCAGTGCCATCTGTTGTCCTCCTCTTGTCCCGCACTGGAAATCCTTTACGAATCCTGTTTGACTACTTTGATCATGCGAATTTCCGGGTCATCCGGTCCCTGTACAGGCAACCCGGCGCGCAGATTCGCTTCGATATAGTCGATGTTGTCCTGCGTGATGATCTCGCCCGGTAGCAAGATAGGAATTCCTGGCGGATACACCATGACCATCTCCGCCATGGTGCGGCCGACAGACTCCTGCAAAGGAACCATTTCCGTGGGCGCGTAAAAAGCCGACCGCGGTGTCATCCGAAGTTCGGGCATCGACGGCAACGTAACCGGGGCATGCTCCTTCATCTCACGCGGACGGAAGCGCCCCGCAATCTCCCGCAACGCCGTCACCAGTGCGGCTACATCGTCCTCGCTGTCGCCCCACGAAACAATGCAAAGAATGTTATATAAATCGCTGAGCTCGACCTCTATATTGTAGTCTTCGCGCAGGATGCGCTCCACATCGTAGCCCGTCAGGCCCAGGTCTTTCACGGAAATCGTCAACTTCGTCGGATCGAGCGCATACGTGGCGCTTCCACCAAGCTGCCGCTTGTCCATGCACGTAAGCCCTGGGATTTGTTCGATCTCCGCCCGCGCCCGGTTGGCCAAGGCAATGGCATAACCGATACGATCTCGCCCGAACATCGCCAATTCCTTGCGCGCAACGTCAAGAGATGCCAATAGCAGGTACGAAGTTGACGTCGTCGTGAGCATACTGAGGACCACCTGCACGTGCCGCGGATCGATCATCCCTTCGCGCACGTTCAACACACTCGAGCCTGTCATCGAGCCGCCCAGTTTGTGCACGCTCGTCGCCGCCATGTCCGCGCCAGCCTCCATCGCGGAAAGCGGCAATTCCGGATGAAACCCGGTGTGCACGCCATGCGCTTCGTCGACCAAAACGGGTACGCCCACACTGTGCGCAATCTCGACGATGCGAGCGAGATCGGCCGCAATGCCAAAGTAGGTAGGATTGATGACAACCAACGCCCGTGCGTCCGGATGGCGATGCAGGGCATCCGCGACCGTTTCCACGGATAATCCGTGCGAGATACCAAATTCCCGATCCACCTCTGGGTGCAGGAAGATGGGGTGCGCATCAGCGAGAATGATGGCGGTGAGTACGGACTTGTGCACATTGCGCGGCACCAAGATCTTCTCGCCAGGCCCAACCGTTGCCAGCACCATCGTCATGATGGCCGTCGATGTCCCTTGCACGGAAAAATAGGTGTAGTCCGCCCCAAACGCCTCCGCAGCAAGTTCCTGTGCATGTTTGATGGCGCCTGTGGGGTGATGCAAATCGTCAAGTGGCGCAATATTAATTAAATCCAGGGAAAGTGCATTGTCCCCAACAAACGATCGAAACCGATTGTCCATACCCCTTCCCCGCTTGTGCCCCGGGATGTGAAACTGCACCGGCTGGCGCGCCGCATGGCGAAGCAGGGCGTCAAAAAGCGGCGTTTCATTCTGGTTCAACGGCTAGGTATCCTCCTTCTCTCGGGTCGGTTATGTCCCGCTTTCAGCGCGCGCAAACGCGCTACGAAACCCTTCTGCAGCATGCTCCCACAGGTCAGCGCGCGTCTGGCGTAAAAATGATGCAAATGCCTCGATTTCGGCATCCGTGAGCTGGCTGAGATCAACGGTGCCACGCACCGCCTTGTCCATGCTATTAACCTGTTCCGCGAGTTTCTTGTATCCCAATTTCGCGTCGGCGTCAATCCAAAGTTCAAATGGCATGGCACCTGAATATCCCATACCGTCCGCAAAGCGCTTTAAGGTGACCCACAAGCCGATGACTCGGCGCGGATTCGGCACTTCTGTAAGCGACTTGACAAACTGAATGCCTAATTCAATTCTGCTTTTCGCATGAATTGCACCATTGTCCACAAATACCTCATCGCCGTCCATCAGGACAGCGGAAATACCTTTCATTTGATCATCCGTCTGATGTTTTGACGTGCCTGTAAGACCTAGTTTTTGCATCCTGTTGCCCTCCCGTCCTCGAACGTACTGCCTTCCTATTCTACCCTTCACCTGCTCCTCTGTCACACGTATATCGATGCATGGCATGTGCCGCGATGGGCAAAGTAAAGGCAAATGACCATTGAATGAGGGGAACAGCCATGAAGACATTACGCCGTCGAACAAAAGTCGCGGCCATCGGCTTCATGCTCGCGATGCCTGGCGTGATCGCGGCACCCAATGTGGAAGCCGCTCAGACGATTTACAACACGAGCATGCCTTCCGTCATGCGCGTGGCGATTCGGGAAAACAACGCGAGCGGCGAACCAGATCCGCGTGGCCGCATTATCTACGTCCAAGCCGTCCCGTTTGTGACGTACTGCGAAGATGTATTGCCCAACGAGTGGTTCCCAAGTTGGCGTCCTGAAGCATTAAAAGCGGGTGCAATGGCAGTCAAAATGTTTGCATGGTACCACCATCTGCATCCTGTGACGATAGACGGTTTCACGTTTGACGTCGATAACACGACAAATTTCCAACATTTTCAGGACCTGTCGTCGCAGCCAACCACAAATGCGGCATTTGCGGCTATTCAAAACGTGGCGTATACGCGACCCAATGGAGAAATCATCGAACTCAATTATTCAGCCGGTTATCAGAACGATCCAAATTGGCAATACCGCAACGCACAGAAAATGGCACAATGGGGAACCGAGTACTGGGCCGAACGAGGACAAAATTACGTACAGATTTTGCAGTTCTATTACCAGAATCGGGCACTGATGAAGCTTCAATCGTAGTACCTAGAGCCACCATTGGCTCTTGAAGAATACGACTCTAAACTATCGAGGAGATCCTGCTATGAAGCGTTTTCCATCCGCTCGCTCTGTTCTGCTCGCATGTGCTGCTGCTGGCGTGATCGCGATGGCGATCCCGGTGGACGACAGTTCGTCGAGTAACCATCATGCACAAAGCCTGCGCGGTGCTGTGGCCACGATGGGGCAAATTCAAGATACTGTCGCCAACAACAACGCGACAGGCAACCGCACGCCTGTAGCCCCTGCAAAACCGAGGCCGAATCAGGCAGTTCCGACACCTCCGCGCACGAATCCGGTGCAGCCTGGCACCAACAACAGCGCCAAGCCACCAGGCACTTCGACGCCACAACAGTCCAATCCGTCAGGAACGGCAACTCCGGCGCCAGGAAACCAGCCGCCTGCTGCCGGTCAAGCCACGCCCGCCGGCCCCGAATCGTGGGGATACACGCGCAAAACGAGCAAATTGCGCATTCATGTGATCGACGGGCGCACGAAACAACCACTCGAAGGTGCGGAAGTGGTCGTCATCGAGACCGAGCAGCGGTTTCGCACCGACAAAAACGGCGACACGCCATGGTTTGATGCACCCATTTTCCGCAATCCCAAGTACCGGCCAATGGTCGCCGAGCTGCATGGGCAACTGGGCGTCATTGCGTATAAGAACGGCTATCGCGACTCGATCCACCTAGGTATCCGGATGCACGAGAACATTCGTCAGGAAGCGACGGTGTGGATGTACAAGATCGGGCCGGGCGACAGGCGGATCGAGCCCGTACTCTACCAGGAGCCGTATCACCATCTTTGGCTGATTCAACTCGCGGATAAGTTTAGGCAACAATCCCAAATTGGCGAAGGCCCGGAACGCCCCTGACGGGGTTCGGGCCTTTTCGCTGTATGATGCGTGGATACTAAGATGGCCGGGCGAACATGGCCATTCTCCGAGCCGCTTCTGCCAGGCGATCCGGCGGAGCCAGCAAGCCGACGCGCACATATCCCTCACCGTGATCGCCAAATCCTGCTCCAGGTGCGACGGCTACATGCGCCTGAGATAACAGGGCCTCGGAGAACGCAACGGAATTCATGCCATTTGGAATCGGCACCCAACAAAAGAATGAGCCATCTGGCCGTGGCACATAGAGGCCGTGCTCATGCGCACTCTGCACGAACGCGTCACGGCGCACTTGATACGCATTCACCAACTCGTCGATGCAATCAGTCGGCCCAGTCAATGCTTCTGCCGCAGCCTCCTGCACCGCCGCAAAAATCGACACGTAGTAGTGATCTTGAATGAGATTGATATGTTCGATCACGTCCCGATTTCCCACGGCAAACGCCACGCGCCAACCGGCCATGTTGAACGTTTTGCTAAGCGTGTAAATTTCAATACCGACTTCCTTCGCCCCTGGCTGCGCCATGAAAGACGGCGGCCGCTTGCCGTCATAGCCGATGGCACCATAGGCAAAGTCATGCACCACAAGCGTTCTATGCTCGCTCGCCTTAGCGATGACATGTTGAAAAAATTCAGGTGTCGCGCCGGCTCCCGTCGGATTGTTCGGGTAGTTGAGATACCAAAGCCGCGTACGATCCCAGACTTGTTCAGGAACAGCGTCTAAATCCGGCAAAAAGGAACGTTCAGCAAGCAGCGGCATGGGATAAGGCACGCCGCCAGCAAGCGCAATGCCACTAAGATAATCCGGATATCCTGGATCCGGAACGAGCGCAACATCCCCAGGATTCAGATATAATTCGGCCAATTCGACGAGTCCCGTTTTGCCACCGACAATCACGGCCACTTCCGTCTCCGGATCTACCGCCACCCCATACGTGCGCTGATAAAACGCGGCAACAGCTTCCTTGAGTTTCGGTAAGCCGCGAAAGGGTGGGTATTTGTGCGTCACCGGATCGAGCACAGCACGGCGAAGAGCTTCGACAATGTGTGGTGGCGTCGGCAGGTCAGGATTTCCCTGACCAAGATTGATGACATCGTGCCCGGCGGCCTGAACGGCCGCAACCTGGCGCGTGAGTCCTGAAAAAAACTGCGATGGTAGACGCGAGATGCGATCCGCTACGACAAACTTCACAACGAGCGCCCCTTGTGTTCAATGGTTTGAAAACGAATCTTGCGACGGCGCAAACCGACGCTGAGAATGAGCCCTACCGCAAGATAGTCGATGGCAAGCGATGTGCCACCGTAACTGATAAATGGCAATGTGATACCCGTCGACGGACTCAGATACATGTCCGCTCCAATGTTTTCAAATACCTGAAACGAAAACATGCCCACCACACCAATGGCCATGTACATGCCAAACGGATCCATCGTCGTTTGGGCAATGCGGATCAAACGATAGCAAAGCAAAAGAAAGAGCAACACCAAAATCGCCGAACCAACGAAGCCGAATTCCTCTCCAATCGCCGAGAAGATATAGTCGGTCCACTGATTTGGCACCCAGCCGCCGCTCGTCAGGACACCTTTCCCGTAGCCTTCGCCAAACAATTGTCCACTGCCAATCGCTGTTTGCGTCATATGAATGTTGTATCCATACTGGTCTTGGCTAAAGCTCGGGTTGAGCCACGTCAGAATGCGGTACGACTGGTAGGCTTTTAAAAGGTGATGTTTGATGAGCACATTTTGAATGAGCCCCAGCGTCTGCTGCGTATAGATGGTCGTCGCCAAAATACAGGCGCCGACGATGACCACGACAAAGCCCATAATCATCAGAAATTGCGCACGCCGTGCAAACACCGTGTACATAGTTAACACGATGGCGATCATCACCAGTGCTTGTCCAAGCGCTGGCTCTTTGTACGTCAATGCGAATGGCACTAAAAAAATCGGAAGAATGATCCATTGCTTACGCAAGCGATAATCGGGAACTTCCGACTCTTCCACATTCGCCATATAGCTCGCCAGCCAGATGATTAAAGCCAACTTTGCCAACTCGGACGGCTGAATGGACAGCGAGTGCAACCGAATCCACGAGTGCGCACCCTGTACGGCTGGAAACGCGAAAACGGCTACCAAGAGCACCATCGAAATGCCATATACCCACCAGTGCACGCGCCGAAGCAGCCGATAATCGAACAACATCCCGCCGATAAGGGCAATCATCCCAACAATCTCCCACATGATCTGCTTGCTCATCACGTGACTCGGGATGAGCGGGTTGTGGTTGCCCCTAGTCGTCGCGTTGATCGCCATACAGGCGTACACGGCGAGCAGAATCAACACACCGATCACGGAGAGGTCGATGTACTTCATATTTCTTCGTAACGATTCCACGCGCCGTCCTCCTCCCGTCAAAATCAAACATCCCCATCATGGCACGATTACGCCCCGCTTTCCAGCAGGACGCTCTGCAAAGTCTGCGGCGAATTTGTGACAATGCCATCGACGCCAAGATCGATCAAGCGGCGCATTTCATCGGGATCGTCGATCGTCCACACATGCACCTCGACGCCAGCGGCGTGGGCGCGATCGACAAATGTTTGATCTACCACGGTTATCCCGTACCGCTCTCGGGGCACCTGCAAAGCCACATACGGTAGTCTGTGCTTTGTACGTCTAATGCCCATGCGGGAAGCGAGTAGAAAAGAAGCCACTTCGCGCACGGATGCGCTTGTCCGTAGCCTAGGGCAGCGCGATCGCGCCTCCAAAAGCGTCGCGTGGTGAAACGAAGCCAAGATAATCCGCTCAAGCGCCCCAACCGCGTCGACCACTCGCAAAAACTCGCTGATGCGTGCATCCCGCGGTTTGATGTCGACGTTGATTGTACAATTCGGGAAGCCCTTCAACAATTCCAGAAATGTTGGTATCCGAACGCCTTGGCCGCGAAATGGAAAGGTCTTACCTCCATCGGGTGAAAATCGATAGCCAAAATCGAGCCGCAACAATTCTGCATAGGTCATATCGGCGATCCGACCTTGACCGTTGCTAACTGTATCCACGACTTCATCGTGGGAAACGACGAGCACGCCATCGCGCGTCCAGTGAACGTCCGTTTCTAAGACATCTGCACCCATATCAAGCGCTAACCGAAAAGCATCCAGGGTATTGGCCGGCCTGTGTAGACTCGCGCCCCGATGCGCAATGACCTTACATCGAACATTGTGCCCATTCTCCCACCGCTGCGCCAACCGATCAGACGTCCGCATGGCATCACCCCGCAGCAAGCCAAATGTTCCCGAAAAACGGACAATCTGTGCATTCGCCGGGTCATTCGGGATACGCGCCCCATACCCTAGGCAGTGACAAAGGAGGCGTTCACCTATGCTTACGCACCACGACATTCGCAAATACATTGGTCAGCACGTCCATTGCCACACGCCGTTCGGGACGTTTCAGGGCATAGTCGTCCATTTGAGCAAGCACCACCTGATTCTCGGCAGTGTCCGCACGCCCACCTCGCTCGTCGCCTACGAGCAATCCGAGCCGTTCCGCCAAATGCCGATGGGGCCAGGCGGCCCGGGTAGCGGTTGGCATTTTGCGATCCCGCTCGCCGCCATCCTCGGCATCACGGCGATCGGCATGCACTGGTGGTAACCGCCGAACCAGTTAAGCTTTTCGTTTGTCATACTGCATTTTGGATGCAGGGATATGGCAACCCACGTCGAATTGAAAGACGAGTTGTCTTCAGTTACGGAGTGGGGTGCGAACGTGCGGACCGAACGACATCAGCCTGACTATATCCTCATGATTACGGTCCTCATGCTGACCGGCATCGGCGTAGTGACCATTTATTCAGCCAGCATGGTGTATGACTTGCACCTCGGCCTAAGTCCCGGTCACTTCGCCGTCCGCCAGTTAGTAGCTGCTTGCCTCGGACTCGTGGCATTTGCCGCGTGTACCTATATCCCGTATCACTTCTGGTACCGACATGCGGCCAAATGTTTACTCGCCAGTATTGCCTTGCTTTTGCTTGTGATGGTTCCTGGAATTGGCCACCGCAGTTTAGGAGCCTCCCGCTGGATTGGCACAAGCAGCTTTCACTTGCAGCCGTCGGAACTCGCCGTCATCGCCATCGTGTTGTACCTGTCTTTTTTACTGACAAAAAAACTGCCGGTTCTTCACGACAATAAACGCGCGCTACGTCCAGCACTCGTGATTACGTTTCTGCTCACCCTTCTTGTTTTTGCAGAACCCGATATGGGTACAGCCATGACGCTTTTTCTGAGCGCCACGGTTTTGTTGTTCGCATCCGGTTTGCGCATTAAACCGCTTGCGATTACGTTGTTCATCAGCTTTGGTCTGGGTCTACTTGGCGTACATATGGCCTCGTATCGCTCCAGTCGCTTAACGGCGTTTTTACATCCGTTTCAACATGCACAGACCTCCGGCTACCAACTGGTCCAAGGACTAACCGCCATTGCAAACGGCGGGTGGACAGGCCGCGGCTTCGCGTCGAGCATTGCTTCGACAGGATATCTGCCAGAATCGTACACCGACTTCATTTTCGCGGTGTTCACGGAAGAGTGGGGATGGCTTGGCGACATCGGCCTGCTCGCTATTTTTGCCGTGCTCATCTGGCGCGGGTTCCACATTGCCCGCTACGCGCGTGATCGTTTCGGCTCGTTACTCGCCATCGGCCTGACGAGCACTATCATCGTTCAGGCTGCCATCAACTTGGGAGCTGTGACATGGATGTTGCCAGTCACAGGCATTCCATTGCCATTTATCAGTTACGGTGGTACAGATGTGGCCATCAATTTACTCGCCGCAGGTATTTTGATGAGTGTATCGCGCGAAACAGGGCTTGTCATGCCCGAGGAGGACACGATTGCGGATATCATCTCGGTCGAAGAATTTCGTGCAGAGCGTTCGCAGTCGGATCCTTCCGATGCCAAGTTTCCACCTCTGCAACGTCCAGCTCCAGTCGCGCGATTAACGTCCCGCCGCGGCCGCAAGCCAAGCGCACAAAGCCGCCAGCAAGACGTGGGAGCCCCGACGCGACCGCAACGGAACTTATCGTTGTCGTGGCGTGCCCAACAGGAGTTGACAACGAATCGACGTGGGCGGCAAAGCGGTCGCGATGTACAATCGACTCAGAGCAAGCGACACCGTGATAAGCGATAGGAGGCTCAAACGATGAAGACATCCTTCCCTGCCCCACAGCAAATGGCCCCAGATGTTTGGCTCATCGACCTTTTGGAACAAGGCCGACCTTTTCGAACCGGAGCGTATGTCATCTGCGACACATACCCGATTCTGATTGAAACCGGTGCCGCCAACTCCCACGCGGCCCTGCTTGCGGGTCTTAACGCCATCGGACTTCGTCCAACCGATCTCGCCTATGTCGCTGTTACTCATGTGCATCTCGATCACGCTGGAGGCGCCGGGCAATTCATGGCCAAGGCGCCACAAGCCAAATTGCTCGTACATCCGCGTGGTGCTCGCCACATGGCCGATCCCAGCCGCCTATTTCAGGGTGCGTCAGACGTTTATGGTAAGCGCATTCTTGATCTGTTTGGCCCCGTCCAGCCGGTCGCCGCAGAGCAAATTCAGATCCAGGAACATGAATCCGTCATTTCAACCGGTAAACATGAACTCACGTTCTTCGATACGCCGGGTCATGCAAGCCACCATTTCTCCATTGTCGACCCAAGTTCCGACATCATCATCGCCGGCGATGCGGCAGGCCTACGCTTCCGCAAGGAGTTTACCGGCTTTTCGTTCGACTTTGTGATGCCGTCCACATCCCCAGTCGATTTCGACCCGGATGCGGTCTCACGCACCATGGCCCTTTTCCGGCAACGGCCGGAAAGCACCATTTTGCACACCCATTTTGGTGCAACGCCCAAGGCCGAAGCCTTGGACGAAACGGAACGGCTATGTAGGGCTTTTGCGGCCATCATCAATCGGCGCTACGACGAGGACGAATCGATTACAGGACTTGTCGGCGAACTCAGCGATCTCATGGAGCAAAGACTCACGGAGCTTGGCCACCACGAATTTAATCTGGAAGCCATCGCAGACGACTTCGCAATTAACGCAATGGGCCTGCTCCATTACGAGCGGCGCCGCAGGCGCAAACTGAATGCCGAGGCATCAGGTCAGACGCCGGCAACCGGCGCTTCGGATGGCTCCTCACCCCATTGACCAAGCGGAAAGCGCTCGCGCACGGGATATACCAACCGCCCATCCTCGCGCAACGACTCGAAGAGGCACAGTTCTGTCACGACAGTCGATAGGCGGGTGGGCGGCGGTAGTCTCTTTACGTCCACCCACTTAGCCAACTTGCGCGCCAGCGTGATATGTGGTCGAAATCGCTTCTCATCTAGATCCAATCGAACCCGTTCGGTCACCGCTTGCCGAACCAACTCGCCAAGTCGCATCAACTCGTCCCAATCCGATGCCTGACGGTCGAGTCCCAACCAAAAAATTCGATTTCCTGAGAATTCGCCGTAGTTTCCCGTAGTAATGCGGAGCGGCTTCAATTGGGAGGCCGCGGCGTGACCAGCCTCGGTTAACGATGCGCGATCGGATTCGTCAACCATGCCGAGGAACAAAACGGTGATATGGACCAGGTCTGGATTCGACCATGCAGCCGTGCGAACGTAAGACTCGCGCAGGAGGTCCACTTGCGTACGCAAACTTCTTTTCCATTCCACGGGTAACTCAAGTCCAAAAAACAGGCGGGCACTCACTCAATCGCCTCCTCCCATGGCGATTCGCCGATAAGCTCCTTCATGGTAACCGACGTATACCTCGCCGTCTGGCGTTTCAAGAATGGGCCGCTTTAATAATCTGCCGTCGCGGGTCAGCTCCATAATCCACTCGTCTTCGCTGAACTGAGCCCGTTTCAAGTCGCGTTGCCGATACACCGTGCCACGTGTGTTCACAAAATCTTCAATGGGACGGCCTGAGCATTGTAACCAGCGCCGAATCGTAGTCGCATCCGGCGGCGACGCGACGATATCATGAAACTGGACATCGGCTCCCGCTTCCGTCAACGTGCGTTTTGCTTCGCGACAAGTCGAACAACGAGCATACCCATAGAGTTGCAACAAACTCACCGACTCCTCCCGCACTTGCCCTATTTCGACTTTTTTCGAGACCAGACAAGCGTACCATGTCTCACGTATAGTATAATCCACAGTGATGTTGAGAGCGGTGCCTAGACCATCTCGGCCCGCATAAGAAAGGACGATCCGCCTCATGCTCGCCATCTGGGTAGGCAAGCTGGTCGCTTGGCTTTTGCGCCTACGTGGTCATGACGCCACCAGTTTCCCGGGAAAAATTGCGTTGCGCTTCTCCCCCAACCTATTGCGGCGTTTTGGACGCCAGTTAGAGCGAGTCATCATCGTGACCGGAACAAACGGGAAGACGACAACCACATCGCTACTGGCTTCCATGATCAGCCAAAAAGAAAATATCATCACCAATCACAAGGGAGCCAACCTCATCCAGGGCATTGTGAGCGCGTGTTTACGCGAATCGTCGTGGACAGGGCGTATACGCGCCAAAACAGCCGTTCTGGAAGTGGACGAAGCCACATTTCCGTTGATCGCGGATAGCTTGCCAGTCGTCGTGATCGTCGTCACCAACGTGTTCCGTGACCAACTCGATCGGTACGGTGAACTTGATACGACTGTTGAAAAACTGTTTTCCGCCATTCGCAAGACTCAAGCATGCCTCGTTCTCAACGGAGATGATCCGCTTTGTCGTCACCTTGGCCTGCGTGCCAGCCGCAAAACGTTTTATTATGGCATGGATCGCGCAACTGCGAAGGTATCGGCGCGTAAGCAGATGCGCGATGGTCAATTTTGCTTGCAGTGCGGGCATGAGCTGAGCTATGAAGGATTCTGGTATGGCCAACTCGGTCTGTACCGGTGTCCTGCCTGCGATTTTGTTCGACCACATCCTGAGTTTTTGGGGACGTACCGAGGACATACCCTGACACTTGCGGAAGATCTTGTGCCTGAACTCGAACTGACGTTACCTGTTCAAGGTCTGTACAATGCATATAACGTGCTTGCCGCGGTAAGCGCGGCCCGCGTTCTTGGACTTTGGGCCGATCCGATTCATGCGGGTCTTGCATCGTACTCGCCTCCAGCCGGACGCATGCAGTCATTTGACGTAGGTGTGCCTGTCACACTGAACTTGATCAAGAACCCAACAGGTTGTGACAGCGTGATCGAAACCGTGACGAGCGATCCGCGGCGCAAATGGGTCGTCATCGGCATTAACGATCTCGCCGCTGATGGGCGCGATGTTTCGTGGCTGTGGGACGCTGACTTTGAACAACTGGCAGAAGATGAGCACGTGGAGCGAATTATTACAAGCGGTCTGCGAGCACACGACATGGCGCTGCGTTTGAAATATGCGGGTATTGACACAAATAAAATTGGCGTGATTGAGCAGATGGACGATGCCATGGATAAAGCCGTTTCGGAGGCAACTGCGGCACAGTCGGCTGTCTATGTCCTATCGACGTATACGTTATTGCACCCGGCGGTGCACACGTTAAGTGAGAAGGTGAGAAACGATGAGTCACAGACCCTTGCGTATAGGACATCTGTTTCCTGATTTGTTGAATTTATATGCGGATCGGGGTAATATCCTCACGCTCACACAGCGATTGCAGTGGCGTGGCTACGACGTGATCGTCGATGAAATCACGCATGCGGACACACCTCGCTTCGGGGCATATGATCTCGTTTTGCTCGGGGGCGGATCGGATAGGGAACAGATGCTGGTTGCGGGCTACTTGGCAAACCATCGCACAGAGTTGCGCCATGCTGTCGAGGATGGCCTTCCTTTACTCGCCATCTGTGGGGGATATCAATTGCTCGGTGCCTACTACCAGGTACCCAGTGGTGAAAAGATACCTGGGCTTGAATTGATTGATATGGTGACCAATTACAGCGCGGGCCAGCCCCGCTTAATCGGCAATGTCGCAATCCTCACGGAGGAAGCCGGCGTCGTGATGGGGTTTGAAAATCACGGTGGCCGAACCATTCACCAAGGTACCCCCCTTGGCTCGGTTATTCACGGCCACGGCAACGACGGCGTGAGTGGCCTCGAGGGAATCCGTTACCGTAACATATGGGGTACGTATATTCATGGTCCATTGCTGCCCAAGAACCCGCGTCTGGCGGATGCCATTTTACGGACCATGCTCCAATATGCCGGCATTGACGATACACTCGATCCCCTCGATGACCGTATGGAGGAAGAAGCAAGGCGTTCATTTGTAAAACTTCGCATGCCGGAGGTGGAGGCCGCGTTGGGATAACGATTATGCGTGTGCGGCCTTCCCTTGTGTCGCCAAAATCTGTGCCCGCACAGCCAATTCCGCGGCCTTCAGTGCATGTTCCTGTGTCATAGCGTGCTCTGTGCGATTTAGACAATCAAGGATGAGTTCACCGAAGAACGGATAGCCTACTTTGCCGTGAGTAGCAATGTGATACTCACCGCTATGATTGACAAGATAGACGTGATCTCCCTCATGTTCACGGGCAACGTCCGTATACTTGCGCATCTCGATGTAGCCATCGGTGCCAAGGATAAACATGCGACCATCGCCCCACGTTCCTAAGCCATCAGGTGTGAACCAATCGACGCGAAAGTAGCCACACGCCCCATTATCGCCGACGACATTCACATCTCCAAAATCTTCGAAATCAGGATAATCTGTATGCGCATAATTCGCGACCCTGCTTGCGGTAATCGTCGCATCTTTCGCGCCGGTGTAATATAAAAACTGTTCTAACTGATGACTGCCAATGTCGCAAAGAATACCTCCATATAGATCGCGATGAAAGAACCATTCCGGCCTGGAAGGAGCATTTAATCGATGCGGCCCCATCCCCATCACTTGAACTACCTTGCCAATTTCACCCACCTGAATCAGCCTACCCGCATATACGGCGCTTTCCACGTGCAGGCGTTCACTGTAATACACGGCATATTTTTGTCCCGTTTGTTCAACGGCCTGGCGAACCTGTTCCAGTTGCTCAAGTGTCGTGAGCGGAGCCTTATCCACAAAATAATCTTTTTGATGTTGCATGACCTGAATGCCAAATGCCGCACGTTCCGCTGGAATGCGTGAACTTGCAATGAGCTGGATGTTCGGATCGTTTAACACCTGTTCCTCAGACGAAGCAGGACGGGAACCCGGAAACGCATCGAGAAGGCTTTTCATTTTCGCGGGATCCGGATCATACACCCATATAAGCTCTGCGCCGGCCTCGACGAGTCCTCGACACATGCCAAATATATGTCCGTGATCGAGCCCGACGGCTGCGATACGAAAGTCACCTGGTTTGCATACGGGTTGTGGACGCCCCTCTGGTGCGTAGTTACTTCCATCCGCTCGATTTGTCATTCCAAATCACCTCATGATTATACTGTCGTTATGTCGTTGCTGGTGAATCGCTCGACAGACCTGAATTTCTTGCAACATTGAGGTCATGAGTCTCCGACGGTATACCCTTCATCCACTGCAATGCATCGATATGATGAACAGCCTGGTTTCATGTGCAAAGCCGCTTTCACTCTCCCAGTTACATCCTTGTTCGGCGAAATCGTCCGAATTACCTGCCAAGTGCGGAATGTGCCCAGCAACCAGTATTTGATCGTGCTGAGCGTGCCCCGCATTCGCTCAAAACAAAAAAACACCCTGTACCTCGAACCATGGTTTACCCCAAGGCCGAAGACAGGGACGCTTTTTTCAACAAAAACTTGGTCCTACATTCAAAATCCGAAAATCGTCATGCCGCCGTCCACAAATAACGTCTGCCCCGTGACATAAGTCGATGCATCCGATGCAAAGAACACGACAGGCCCGACCAATTCGTGCAGTTCTCCGACCCTGCCTAACGGCGTTCGCGCCAAAATGTCAGCCAGGTATTCGGGCTGATCGAGCAACTTGGCGGTTAACGGCGTGCGAAAATACCAAGGACCGACGGCATTGACACGCACCTGATACTTTCCCCACTCCATCGCAAGCACTTTGGTCATTTGCTGCAGCCCCGCTTTGGCAGCCGCATAGACCACGCCCGTACGCAGAGCTACATGCCCCCCAACCGAGGAGATATTGACGATACTTCCGATGCGCCGCTCGACCATGTGTTTACCAAATGCCTGGGCAGTAAAAAATGCACCTCGTAGGTCCGTGTCAATGATGGTTTGCCACGACTCCGGTGTCACGTCAAACGCGGACTCCCGTATGTTGACACCAGCGTTGTTGATTAGCACATCCACCGCCCCATCGGCAAGAACAGCCTCCGCCATGGCCCCAATGCTATTCACATTGCGCAGATCACACGCATAGGACTCCACACGCCCATCGGAAAACCGCGCAATGACCTCCTGCACTTCCGCCAACGCTTGACGATCTCGTCCGACCAAAGCCACATCGGCGCCACAAGCCGCAAGACCGATAGCCAAGGCACGCCCGATGCCACGGCTCGCTCCTGTCACAACGACGCGCTTGCCAGCGAGTGCAAACTGTGCTGTTCCCTGCAACAAACGCCGATCCTCTTGTGATATGCCAGCAAGATGCCCGTCCATGAATGAAGCCTCCCAATCCGTCCTGCCACTTACTCCTGCGGCTTCCCGTCTTCCTGTCGTAAACGATTCTGCACAACCGCAACCGTGCAACGAGAAACACAGACAAGCCGATTCCGTTCATCGACGATCCGCACGTCCCACACCATCGATGTGGCACCACGATGCAAAGGTGTTGCAGTTGCCGTGACGGTCCCTTCACGAACGGAACGAATATGATTCGCATTGATTTCCATACCGACAGCTGCCTTGTCTGGTGAGTTGAGATTCAACGCAGCAGCAAGACTTGCAGCAGACTCTGCCAGCGCTACACTGGCACCGCCATGCAATAGGCCCATCGGCTGATGCGTGCGTGCGTCCACAGGCATCGTCATGACAACGCGATCCGGCGATGCCTCCACAACCTCCATTCCCAGATGCTCCATTAATGTGTTTGGCAATGCGTCGCGTATATCCATGCTTACACCTCATTCACTGGGATTGCATCATTTTCTTCCATACCCCACTGCGGCAACGTTTCTCCATACACGGGTTTCAAGACCAATGCGCGGCACGGTATTCCGACATTCCGCCAAGCCAAAGTCATCTCGTCTGCAACCGCTGTTGCGACTTCAGGTTTGCACCAAGCCAACAAGGTAGGGCCTGCGCCACTGAGTGTCACGGCATAAGCTCCCGCGGCAATTGCCGCCCGTTCGACTTCGTCGGCTCCCGGTACTAGGCGTTTGCGGTACGGCTCGTGAAACGTATCGACAATGCCTCCTCGCAACAAGTCGAGATCCGGTTTGGCGAGTGCAAGCATGAGCCTTGCGCACTGTGCGACATTTTCGATCGCGTCGGCACGCCGATACGCGTCGGGCAAGACGCGCCTTGCCATCTCAGTGCTCAGTGCAAAGTCGGGCGTAGCCGCGACGAAACGTAGATTGTCTGGAATCGGCACCGCCGTCGTACGTAGACCAGCGCGATCGTGGAACGCAAGCACACCACCGCCACACAGCGCCGGAGCCACGTTATCTGGGTGGCCTTCCATTTCCGTCGCCAACTCCAGAAGCCGTTCCCGCGTCAAAACGCTCTTCGGTACAAACCGAGCAAGTAATCCGTTGGCTAGGACAAGTCCACCCACGATGGCCGACGCACTTGATCCTAAGCCAGACGACACGGGAATCTGATTATCGAGATGAAGTGCAAATGACGGCAGGTCATCAAGCGCGACACCGGCAGCCGCCAGAGCGCCGCGCAAGGATCGCATCACGACGTTGTCCGCCGTTTTGGGAAGCGAATCGGCAGACTCTCCGGTCACATGGATGGCAAAGGGACGATCAAGAGTGATCGTAAACGAATTATATAGCTGTAAAGCAAGCCCAAGGCAATCAAACCCCGGACCGAGGTTTGCCGAAGTCGCGGGTACGCGCACGGATAGCGTCAGGCTCATGGATGACGAGTTCATCGTGTGCCTCCGAGAGCTGCCATGACAGACTGGAGATCTCCATCCACCACTTCTGCCGTATCACCGGCCAAGCGGATCGCGCTATCGGGATCTTTAAGACCATTTCCGGTCAGCACGCAGACGATAGTTTCTCCCGGCGTGAGGGAACCTTGCCGATGCCGCTTCATCAGTCCAGCGACACTGGCGGCCGACGCCGGCTCAGCAAAGACGCCTTCCCTTGCGATCAGGCGATACGCACTCGCGATTTCATCGTCGGTAACAAAGTCGATCGCGCCACCTGACGTGTCGGCCGCATGCACCGCCTTGTCCCAGGAGGCTGGATTGCCAATGCGAATGGCCGTCGCAAACGTCTCAGGGCTGGTAATTGGCTCGCCGCGAACAATGGCTGCCGCACCTTCCGCCTCAAAACCGAACATGCGCGGCTTCGATTGCACGTGACCAGCATGGTAATAGGCCTCAAAGCCCATCCAGTAGGCGCTGATGTTGCCCGCATTGCCAACGGGAATGTACAGCGCATCTGGAGCGCGCCCAAGCACGTCGCATATTTCAAAAGCAGCCGTTTGTTGGCCCAGCAAGCGATAGGGGTTGATGGAGTTGACAATTTCCATGCCGAGCGGTTCCGCCACCTCGCGGACGATTTCGAGAGCGCGATCAAAGTTGCCACGAATCGCCACAATCCTCGCACCATACTGCACCGCCTGCGCCAATTTGCCCAGCGCCACATAACCGTGTGGGATGAGGATGACAGCCTGCAGGCCTGCGCGAGCAGCATAGGCAGCCGCAGAAGCCGATGTATTGCCCGTGCTGGCGCAGATCACGGTCTGTTTACCGGCTTCTTTTGCCTTTGCTACAGCCATTACCATTCCTCTGTCTTTAAACGATCCGGTTGGGTTGGCCCCTTCAAATTTCAAATAGACATGGCAGTCGAGCTGCTCGCTCAATACCTCGGCGTAAATCAAGGGTGTATTGCCTTCGTGCAAAGTTAAACGCGGCGTCGACTCAGTTACAGGTAGAAACGACCGATACTGTGCCAGTAGTCCTGGCCACCCGCGATATGTTTGTCCATCCATGATCAATGTTCTCCTTTTGCAAAACAAATTCCTGTTCCAGCCATCGACGTGGTGGGTTGAGTCCTACGCACGGTTCAACCGAATTTTCATAGAAAACAGACTTCCCGTCAATTGATTGTTTGATTTTCTTGAATATCGATAGGCCGCCTTGCATAATAGGTCGTCCCATGCGGGCCATCCCATACCTGTTCGCGCGACGATGCGATGGCCAACAGCCGCCGCATGGGCTCGTCCACCGGCTCCTGCGATAGGACAAACGTGTCATGGTGAATCGGCAGCAACCGTTGCGCTTGCGTCTCGACGAACATGTCCCACGCTTGCTCCGGTGTACAATGAGCATTTTCAAACGGATACGGCGCATATGCGCCGATTGGAATGAGCGCCAATTGCGGCTCGAACTTGCGAACGCTCGTGAAGTCGGTGCGAGCCGTATCGCCAGCAAAAAATACCGACCACGCATGGCGACGAATCACGTAGCCCTGATATCCCATGTGCTGATTCCAAGGATAACGGCTTCCCCAGTGTTTCACCGCTTGTGCTTTTATCTCAAGGCCACACTCGAGCACCACCGACTCCGATGGAGCCAATTCGTGAATGCGCAACGGATGGTGGCGACGAACCAACCACGAAGTCCCCTCGGCCGTAACAACGACCGTCTTCGTCGATATAACTTTCCGCAAACTCGGGTGATCCAAATGATCCATATGCGCATGGGAGAGTAGCACCACGTCAACAGGTGTACAGGCGCTCGGTTCAAGAGCCGGATCGACATGGCGTTTCGGGCCGAAGGTCAGCCCGAGGATACGCACGCCAACTCGCCGGGAAAAGACCGGGTCGGTCAAAATGCGGATGCCGTCAATTTGCATCAACACCGTGGAATGGCCGATCCAAGTTGCGTACAGACCTTCTGCTCCCCAATGCTCCGGCTGCGGACGCCTTCCTGCCGGGCGTCTTTCTGGCTTTGGCCATGTGGACGTCGTTCGCCGATAGAGTATATAGAACACACATACTATCAACAAAATAAAACAAGCGATCCCAATGATGATCCACACGATGTCCGTTCCTCCGACCTCTTACGGCACCTGCAACCAGGCGACTTAACCCGTCGCCTGGTTGGAGAGAATGAGGCTTACGACGCGACTTTCCTCGCGCAAATGTTCGTCGAGCCGCCGGTTGGCGTCCGCCAAGGACAAACTCGTCAATGCGTCTACCGTATCTAAAAATGAAGCACCGCGCAGGCGATAGGTGAGGTACGTCTTTGCCAAGTACGCGTTTTGATCAAGACTCATAATAAATCGACCAATCGCCTTTTTGCGTGCGCGTTCAAAAGCATCCGCGTCGATGCCCCTGTTGCGGATATGAGACACGTAGCGAGCGATCCGATCTGCCAACGCATACGGATCGGGTGAATTCCCTCCCACCACTGTATAGCCGTAATGCTCGGTCAGTTCATATTCCCACGAAAATCCTTTGTCGATGAGCCCTGCATCCAGTAGCTCTGTGTAAATAGAACTCGTCTTCCCAAATAAAACATCGAGCAACACACCCGTCAACATCTCTTGATGCAGCAAATCCCGCCCGTTGGATGTTCCATGTGGCTCTTTCCAGCCGATCAGGCAACGGGGCTGCGTGACGTTTAGACGAACTTCGTGTCGAGGCGACCCTGGCTTTTCTGGCTCCGACGGATAGACTCGTTCGATGACCGGTGCCTTACCAAACGTCTTCTGCGATTGATTCTGCTCGATCCACTCCAGCATTTCCTTAGCATCGAATCCACCGACAACGACGAGAACCATGTTCGACGGATGATAAAACGTGCTATAGCAATCGAGCAAATCGGACTTTGTAATTTCGTAAATCGACTCTACACTGCCCGCAATGTCAATCCTGACGGGATGTTCCTGATACATGGCTGCCAACAATTCCATAAACGCACGCCGATCCGGGTTATCATCCCCCATACGGATTTCTTGCGCGATAATGCCTTTTTCTTTTTCGACGTTCTCGTCTGTTAGATAAATTCGCTGAACAAAATCAAGCAAGATGTTCAGATTGTCCTTGACGTCGGAGGTACAGGAGAAATAGTACGCCGTCTCGTCAAAGGTCGTAAACGCATTGACGGAGGCGCCATGCGCGGCGAACTGGGCGAAGACGTCGACATGCTCGTCCTCAAACATCTTGTGTTCCAGAAAATGAGCGATACCGTCCGGCACCCGACGCCGTTTGCCGTCTATGACAAACTCATTGTCTATAGAGCCGTATTTGGTCGCAAACATGGCAAATGTCTGGTGAAAGTTTGGTTTTGGCATGAGGCAGACCTCAAGGCCGTTGGCGAGCTTGTGTTCTGTAACCGTAAGCTTAAGGAGATCGGCCTGCTTGCTCATCATGCCTCATCCTTTCGCGTGAGGAAGTACAACGTGCTCATTGCAATAGCCTGTGCGACTTTTGTAATATCATCGCGCGTGACGCGTTCGAGATCGGTCAAAAGTTCATTGATGTCACGCTGGCGTCCACACATAATCCCTTGATGGTGCCAATTCGCAAGTGCCGCCGGTTGATCCAACAAGACGGTATGTTGATTGCGCAGACTTCGGTATGTGTATTTTAACTCCTCGTCGGCAATTTTCCCGTCGCGCAGATCGTTCAGTTGTTGTTCGATGATGGTCAAAGCCTGTTCACGCTTTTCTGGGCTAATGCCTGTCATCACCGCGAGCATTCCTGTTACCTGATCTACGTGCGACCAGACAGTGTAGGCCAGAGAATGACGCTCGCGAACATGAATGAACAGTTTGGAGTGTGCAAAACCGCCGAACACACCATTCATCATCAATAGCGCTGGATACTCTGGGTCTGCGTAACCAATACCGGTTATATATGCGAGATCGAGTTGACTTTGATGGATGTCATCATACTCGGTGACCTCGCGAACAGAACGGCTCTCCGGTCGTGGAAGCACTTCCCGTTCGATAGGCACTGCCGATCCACCTATCATTTTTTCGGTCAACCGTTGCAACAGTGCCGCTCCAACCGAGTGCAGGTCGTCGAACGGACCCACAATATAAGCGTGCGCTTCGGCATTTTGCAAGAGTTCTTCATAGGCTCCGAACAATTGACTGGCGTTTAGTTTTGGTAAATCCTCCACAAAGCCGAGGCGCGGCAGTGCCGCCGGTGTACCTTCACAGGCGATGGAAAAGCATCGCTGCAAGGCGAAGCTCATTTTTTCATCGCGCGCCGCTTCGATTCGCCGACGGTGCAAGTCGAGTTCCCGACGTACAAGAGCATCATCAAAGCAGCCATGTCCCTCAGTGTGATCAAAGAGCACATCACAAAGCAGATCGAGCGCTCGTTCTACCAAGGAGTCTTCCGCGACAAACGAAACGTCCGGAATACTTGCACTAAGCTCAAGGATATGATATCCTCCACGCTTGCCTAGCGAGGTTCGCACGCTGGCTCCGTAAAGATTATCGCATGCAGTCGTCAAGCTGCGGGTCGAAGGCAACTTATCGGTGCCATTCATCCACATATGTGGCAATAACGCATAAGGGGTCACGTGCTGTCTATCCATGCGAACATGTAGACGTATGCTTACTTCTTTGGTACGAAATCCGGCATGAGGCAGTATGTGTACGTGGCAACGCCCAGCGGATAGCGTTTGAAACGACTCCACACAATCACTCCCATCGCCCGCTCATCTTCCGTATTATACCCCACTGGAACGTCTTGCATGACGAAAACAGTGCACGTCTATGCCTATAAGCAACTAGGAAGTCGGCCGCGCCCGTCGTTTCGCCAGCGATTCACTCTGTTCATCTTCGCCAAGCGAGGCAGCAAACGTGCCAGAACGCCGCCGGAACACGCGTCGTTCTACCTGCCAGACCAGGGCCACCGTCGCCAATTGCACCAAGCCAAGACCAAACGATAAGATGCTTAACCCTCGAACAGCCTGTGGTGATGAATGGCGACAAATGGAAATAAATAGAATGGTCCCAACGATCCGTCCGGCATTTTCAAACCACTCGCGCACAACGATGTGCGTCGTGCTTGGCACATCGTGCCCCGCGATATCATCCATCGCATCATAAACGTAACCCTGCAGCGGCACCAGGAAAAACGGCAACGTTGCCGAAGTGACGCAACCGTACAAAATGATGGTCCAAGGGCGGATCGGCAATAAAAACAGACAAGCGGCACAAGCCATACCAATGGCACCGGCAACGAGCAATCGCCAACGAAAACGCCCCGAGAAGCGACCAGCAAAGAAAAATGCGGCAAACGACAAGGCTCCCTGTAACAGCAAAAACTCACCTAACTTCATTTCACTGCCTGTCGCAACATAGACAAGCAATCCAATCAAGAACATAAACACGCCTTCACGGATACCGTACAACGACGAGGCAATTAAAATTCTGCGCCAAGGCCGTCGTTGTAAAGCGCGAAAACCTGACAACAATCGCAGGTCTGGAAGCGCCTGGCTATGTAGGCGGAAGCTTAGCAAAGTTGCCGCGATGAATAAGACGAACGAAATGCCAAACACCACGTGATATCCCGTAAGACCGCCAAAAAATGCGTCCTCACGGCTGATTAAAAGACCAGCAACTGGCGGCGCAACAACGTTGGCAACCGAGGTCAGCACGCCAAAAATCCCGAAAAACGGTTCGTGCCCCTTTTTGTCGGTATACTCGATACTTAAAACATCAAATGCGAGCCAGTAGAAACCCTCCGCAACACCTGTCAAAAGACCAAGCAATTCGGGAATATGCGCGGCTTGCTCACCAACCATCAAGGTAACGGCGTAAAAAACGGCATGTAGAATGATACCGATCCGCAATGCCATCGCCGTCGACGTCTTGCGCGACATCCATGCAGCGAGCACAAATGTAAATGGCAAAGATATGAATACCAATAAGTTATACCATGCAATGGCGGCAAACGAGTGGTCGACCTTAAAGAGAAAGATGTTGACGAATGTGTTGGACAAGCCGATGGACAAATGAAAGAAGCCGCTGACGACGAGCAGCCACCAAGCCATGGTCGGCAGTGAAAACGGCTGGCGATGCATGGCAATCCCCCTTGCTGCGGCACATCTGCGTCTTCCGGACGCCCGCGACACGGACTGTGGCACGAGTTGTGGTCTACGCGAATTTGTTAACGACAGCAACACGCTGCCTGCGGAGTTGTAGTATGAGTCAAACCCAGTGGAATGATGTGAGGCACCGCATGCAGATGGACAATCGCCTGTGTTACGATGGATGCGACACAGGTAAAATGCGGAGGGACACAGAATCAGATGAACTACGACGATATCCTGCTCGGTGCGAACGTATCCATCGCAAAAACAGGATTGCTGGCTGCGGTCGAGGAGACCATTTCGTACGGGGCGAATACATTTATGATTTACACGCGGAGCAACCGCGGTGGAAAAGCCCGTCCAATTGAACAATTTCATCGCGATGAAGCCGTTCTGCTGATGCAACGCCATAGCATTGTCGATCCGGTCGTACACCTGTCGTATTTGGTAAATCTCGCAAGTCCAAAAACTGAAACACGAAGCTACGGCATCGACGTACTGCGCGAGGAAATCCAACGCGTTGAATATCTGGGCCTGCGCTACATTGTCATGCACCCCGGTTCACATGTGGGAGAAGGAAAAGATTTTGCAATTCAACAGATTGCCGACGCTCTTAATGAAATTCTCACGGGGAATGAAAAATTGTGGATCTGCCTCGAAACGATGGCGGGCGACGGATCGAAAGTCGGGAACAGCCTCGAGGAGATTGCTTCCATCATCGATCGTGTTCAACACCAGGACAAACTCGCCGTCTGTATCGATACCTGCCACAACTATTCCTACGGTTATGATGTGGTGAATGACTTCGACGGCTTTCTTGAGGCATTTGACCGCGTGATCGGAATCGACCGTTTAAAAGTGGTTCACATTAACGACTCGAAGAATCCATTTGGATCGCGTAAGGACCGGCATGCCAATGTGGGTGAAGGAACACTAGGCGCAGAAGCCATTAAGCGCATCGTCCACCACCCACAACTGCGCGGCATCCCGCAAATTCTGGAGACCCCAAACGGAAAATACAAAGAAGAAATTGATTTTTTACTAGACCGGAACTGAGAGCCAAAGGCCGCTTGAAAACCGCAAAGCGGCCTTTACCTACAAATAGCCTTTCTGCTTCAGCTTCTCGATGTGTTTTTCCATCTCAGCCTCCATGTCAATTCCGTATAAGTCCTCGATCACGAACATCATGGAAGTAGCCGTCTGTGCAACATCCAGCAGTTCGCTGACTATGGCTCGTACGACTTCTTCGTCCGGCTTAATATCCTGCTCACCCGACAAGCCCCGAAACTTGCCGATGGCCTGGGCGAGCTCGCCGACCTCTTCTGTGATTTTCAACATTGTCGATTCGAGCGTTGGGGTTAACCTACCCAATCTCGGCAGTGAAATAGTCTTTCGTTCCAAACAACTCGTCTCCCAGTCCGTCACACATCTCATCTTGAAAATGTCGCAATGGCATCAGCAAAGGCAGATTGCAAACGCCCGACGAGCGAAAGATCACGTGCCTCCCACGCCACTTGACACTTATCAGCAGCAAGCGGCTCTGAACCCTTGACTGCAGGCAATGAGGCATAAGGCAAGTCAGGGTGAGTCACCACGCGTTGAATCGGAAACACTTCGGTCAGTGTACCAGTAATAAATATGCCGTCGACCTTAGTCAATTCTTCGACTGGCAATTTGCTCTCGCGCACAACAATTCCCAACTGGTTGGCAAGCTCCATCACAAAACGGCGGGTGATACCATTTAAGATGTAGCGATCCGCAGGAGCCGTTATCAGCTGGTTGTCGCGAACAAACCAAAGGTTCGAACTTGCCGACTCGATCATGGCTCCGTCGCGTACCAGCAACGCTTCGTCTGCACCCATATCGTGTGCCGTCTGCTTCGCCAAGATATTGGGCAACAAGTTAATGGTCTTGATCCAAGCGTTCGCCCACCGCTCATCGGCCATCATCAGGAGGGTTCCCGGTGCCTTGGATGTTTGCGATGTAACCGGTCGTACTGTGGCACTCACGTTAGCCTTGACCGTCGGTTCCGGAAACAGGTGGTTGCGAACAGCCGAACCGCGTGTAACCTGAAGGTAAATGGCGGACTCTGGCTCCCTGCTCTCGGCGATGAGTCTTTCAATCAATGACGCGCATTCGTCTTTTGTAAACGGAGGGACAATGCGAAGGGCTTGTAGGCTCATCCAGAGGCGATCCAGATGCCAATCAAGCAAGAACGGACGACCGTTATAGCAGCGAATGACTTCATACACGCCATCGCCAAACTGATGTCCACGTTCGTCCAATGGTACGATCCCGCTGTCCGGTGTCACAAACTCACCGTTGTAGTAGCCAACAATAGGCACGCAACATCCCTCTTCCAACGCTGATTTTCATCATTATACCATCGCATGATCGTGATGACGAAAGATTCGATGTATAATTGATATATGACGATGATGAAAGGGGGTAGCCATTTTGGAGAACTGCTTGTTTTGCCAGATTGTCGCCGGGGAAATTCCATCCCAAAAAGTGTATGAGGACGATTTCGTCTATGCATTTCAGGACATTCGCCCACAGGCGCCGATACATATTTTGATTATCCCTAAGCGCCATATTTCGTCCGCACAATCTGTGACGGATTCGGATACGGCAATCCTTGGTCATCTACATGCCGTCATTCCTCAAATCGCTGCCAACGCAGGGATTGCAGAAACAGGATACCGCGTTGTAACGAATGTCGGCCGTCACGGTCAACAAACTGTACCGCACCTACATTACCATGTTCTGGGTGGACGACAATTGGGATGGCCGCCAGGTTAATCTGGCTGGCCGTCCGCCTGTCCAATCACATCAAGAGGTGGAATATCTGAATCGTTCAACACGAGATGGGGAATCACTTCAGCGCGTACGGATGCAATCGCGGAACAGTACTTCTCTTCACTGAGGCGAATGGCTCGCCAAGCCTTAGCCGCAGGCACTTCTCCTGTCATGCGATATGTTAGATGAATGCGCGTAAAGGCCTGAGGATATTCTTCGCGCCGTTCGCCCACAGCCTCAATTTCCAGCCCTTCGAGGGGGACGCGCATCCGCTCTAAAATCATTGCAATATCGATACCTGTGCACCCCACCAATCCCATCAACAATAGTTCCATGGGTCGATTGCCCTGGCCCGTACCGCCTTCTTCCTTGCGGGCATCCATATAAATGGTGTTGCCGGATGGCCCATCAGCTTGAAAGTGGCGTTGCCCAAGCCACTTGCTCGTGACCTTCATCTCCATGCTTTCGTCCCCTCCCGCACTCTATTGTATCAGCGGTACAGTTGCCTCGTCACGGTTCCCCATCGACAGTCATCGTGCCTTGCATACCTGGTTCCGGTATGCCCTGACGATCCGAGTAATATCGGAAATGCCCTGTTTTGTCGGGAACAAATGACACGTCGACAGATTCACCAGGATTGAGGTTCTGTGTGAAGATGTAGAAATCAGGTATGACAAAATTGTGAACCTGTGTTCCTTCATTCCGAACAGTAATTTGTACGGTCGTTCCCTTATCGACATCAATTTCATTCGGTACGATTTGTCCATCGCGCAAGGTGACGTGAATGGGACTCGCTGACATGACATTTAGCCAACCCATAACCCCTAGTGTAGCCGCCGTCATAAGCATTGTTCGATAAAATGCCTGCATCGTCTTCCTCCAACTTTTGATATGTCAAAAGTAGGTTGACGAATCATCGACCAAATTATTCCCTATTATACGAATTGCGGATGGGTTCACGACAGGCCTCATTTGCTTCGATATCAACAACCGATGATCGTGCTGTTGTCAGACGAACTCTTGACGTAAATGCGATACTCATTGAGGTGGCTTGGAGTTACGGTAAGTGAAATAATGCGCATTGCAGATATGCACATGTGATTCCTGCTGTGGATCCACCAATTGCCCCGACGACAACATCACTGATATGGTGCAATCCGCAATAAACTCGAGCGAAAGCCAGCCAAATTGCCAAACCGAGCAATAGTGGAAAATAGGGACCAAGGTGATACGCGCCAATGGCAAGTGCGAAACCTCCGGCCGCATGATTGCTAGGAAACGAATCACCCGGTTCATGCCATAACAATGGCTGCCATGGTTCCTTGTCGAAAGGTCGTGGGCGACTAACAAGCCGACTTACCGGCTCGTGCAAGGCTCGCACCGTGACGGCAGCTACAATCGCACTAGCGACACTCAATACAGCGGTGATTCGCAGACCAGGAAAAGCGAAACCCGTAGAAGCAACGACAAGAATCATAAGGATAATGAACGGTGTGTATTTGGCACTTGCCATCATCGTGGAGTCAAACGCATGAGAACGGCCCCATTTGGCTTCGATCCACACCATGACCTTCGTGTCAATTTGCTCAATGTGCCCCCATAAGGTCATGACTCGTCCCATTGTCTCTCCTTCTCTGCCATCGGATAGTCAGTTCCTCGAGCAAGCTGGACGTGCAGATCCTCTGTAAGCGCGTGGGAAAACGTTGGCACGTTCGTTAACCAAAGATCTGCTTCATGGTTGTACGTGTAAGCCTGATGACTAAAGTTGGCACTCCCAATCATAAAAATTCGCCCACTGTCGATGTCGAGGATCTTCGCGTGCATCAATTCTCCCTGGTAGGGACGGTAATATCGTATCAAAGCGCCGGCGCTCTGCAACTCCGATACGGCTTTGCGGTTATAAGTTTGGGAAGGATCGACAAGAACCGACACCTGTACTCCGCGCGCAAGGGCGCTATGTAAAGCGGAAATAACGTCAGTATCCGATAAATCGAATGCTTCGAGATCGATTTCGCTATGCGCTTGCCCAATAGCATCGATCACCGCCTCGCCGATACGGCTATCGACGAGTAGGGGCTGTGGAAAACTCGGCGTCGCTACGACCTGACCGCCAGCACGTGCGAAGTCCCACTCGAAAAGCTCCTCAAATTTTTGACTCTGGCCTGGAAGGTATACGGATGCGTCATTGTTATTCCAACTGTCCTGCCCGTAGTTCATACCACCGATCAGCACATCTTGATCCGCAATTAACATTTTGACGTGATCAATCCCCTGCTTGATCTGGATCTGCTCGACTGGAATACCGGCCTTTTGAAGCGTGGGTACGGCTATGGTGGTTGAATGCGATTCGGTGCTGTCGACGACGGCACGGACGTCTACACCTCGGCGATGCGCATCTGCGAGGGCTTGTAGAATATCTGGATCCGATAACTCGTAGATGTCGAGATGAACCTCACGTCGACTGGCTCGAATCATCTGCAAAGCTTTCTGCTTGATGTCCGGCCCCCACAGTAGTTCCATTCCGTTGCGAGCGTATGCAGGCTTCGGAAGCGTTTCTTGTAACATTTGGTTGTTTCCGAACGGTAGGATGCCACAGCCGCTTAAGCCGAGGCTGATGAAAATCATACCTAATGCCAACCCATGTCGTTTTGCCGGGATGCGTCGAGTATGCCAAGTTTCTGCGCGACATCCTTCACTAAGTTCGCGACATGCGGGCCGAAGAAATTCATTCATGGACAATCCCTCCATCCAAAACGGATGGATGATGAATTCCCCTGAAAAAGGCCAACACCTGTTTTCGATAGAATATACATACAAAATAAGAAATCCACTATCATGTAGTGAATATTACGCCAAATGGACTCTCGCAGGACGCTGGCCCTTGGCTCCATTACGAGAGTCCCCAGATGTGTTCAACTAAAAGTTGTCCTCGTGCTCCCCCTCGCCTTTGCATAACACCTGAAGCGCCAAGCAACCGCCCATATGGCGTGAATACTACCGCACCCTCCGTACGATAGACAGATTCAAACATTGTCGCATCCAACATACCGGTTTCGTCTTCCAACGTAAAAAAGACAACCGTGCGCCCGCTTTTGGTCGGCGGGCGATGAGGGCGGATCGCCAAACCAGCGACTATCACACGCTCACCGTCTGGCATGGAAAGTGCTTCTGCTATGGTGTTGTAATGAAGCTGCTGCAAATCACAGCGATACAAGTCGAGCCAATGCCCACTCATGCCAACGCCGACAAGTGCGTATTCATCGGCAAGGCGTTGCGCGAGCGAAGCTGGCCGCATAGCCGTACGTGGCTGTTTCGCTAGATGCGCGGACGAATGGATCAAGGGTAGCGCTCCCGACTGACGTTGAGCAAACCATTGTGGAAGCTGCCAAATCAATTCGTTTCGATCTGCCTCCTCGACGCGATCCAACGCACCGACGCGCACCAGATGTTCAATATGCAATCGATCCGCCTGTGGCACACGGAGAATCAAATCGACGACGGATCGAAAAGGTCCCCCACGGGTTCGCTCCTCGTTTACAGCGGTTGCCACTGTTTCAGGAAATCTTGATATTAAACGCATCCCGAGCCGAATTTCGGACTCTGAGGGCACCGTGCAATCCCACATACTTTCATTGATGTCGATGGGCAGAATATGGATACCACGCCGCTTCGCTTCAGCACAAATGACGTGCACTGGATAATACCCCATGGGCAATTGGTTTAAGATGGATGCATAAAATAGTGCCGGATAATGCTGGACAAGATACGCTGTCTTGTACGCAGTGGTCGCAAACGCAGCCGCGTGCGCTTCGCAAAAACCATAACTAGCGTAACTTTGGATGTAAGAAAAGATCGTGGCGGCCACCGATTCTGCAATACCATTTTGCAACGCCTTTTCCATGAACAATTCGCCGATTTTTTTCATCTCAGTATAATTGCGCGCATGACTCATAACACGCCGTAACTCATCTGCTTCCCCTGGCGTAAATCCGGCAATTGCGGTGGCAATCTCAATCACCTGCTCTTGAAACAGCACGACGCCGTACGTCTTCCCCAAAATGGGCTCCAGTTTTGGATGAAGATAAGTCACGGGTTCACGTCCCTGGCGTCGTGCAATAAACGGATCGACCATATTGCCGAGAATGGGGCCTGGACGAATCAACGCGACGCTCGCCACGATGTCCTCGAGCCCCGTTGCACCTAAACGGGCCTGTAACGCGCGCTGTGCCGGACTTTCGAGCTGGAACACGCCAATGGTATCCCCACGTTGGATCATGGAAAAGGTGGCTTCATCTTCGAGTGGAATGGCGTCATAATCGATCCGCCCGAATTTAGAACTCTCGCGAATTGCCCCTTCTATAGCGGACATGGTGCGCAGCGATAGCAAATCCAGTTTCACAAGACCTACATCTTCCAACATTCGCTTATCGTATGGTGTAATCCAATGGCCTGAAGCCGAGGGTTGTAAACTCGTGACTTCGAATAAAGGACTGCTACTGATGGCAATTCCACCGCTGTGCATGCCAAAATGACGAGGGAATCCGGCAATGTGACGGGCGATCGCAAACAACCAGGTGAGCCTCTCACGATATTCTTGAAACATCCGTAGCTCCGGGACGCGTCCCAATGCATCTTCTAATTGATCGGCATGTGTCGACCAAGGAACGCGCTTGGCCAATGCGGCGAGCAGATCCTCTGGCAACGCGAGTGCAGCCCCAATTTCCCGCACTGCCGACCTCCCACGAAACGTCTGATACGTTGCAACGCGAGCCACTCGCTCCCGCCCATACTGGTGGTATACATAGTCGATTACCTCATCGCGCCGATCGCTGGCAAAGTCGATATCGATATCTGGGCGCTCCGCCCGCTCAAGCGACATAAAGCGCTCGAACAACAGCCCCCTGCCCACCGCGTCAACATCTGTAATATACAAGCAGTACGCGACGGCAGAGTCGGCCGCGGAACCGCGTCCAGCACAGCGAATCCCGCGGCTTCTCGCGAAGCGAACAATATCCCAGACAACAAGAAAGTAATCGACATAACCCAGTTCGCGAATGATATCTAACTCATGCTGCAATCGCGCCGTCGTGGTACCATCGAGACATCCATAACGTTCCCTCGCCCCCGCAAATACGAGTTGTTCTAAGAATGGATACCCGCCACGTCCATCTTCCGTTCTATATGTCGGAAAAAGCGTTTTGTCTATGGGAAAAACAGCCGTGCAGCGATCCGCAATTTCTATTGTCCGTGCAATCGCCTCTGGAAATCCAGCAAATCGTAAGATGGCTTCGTCGGCGTCATGCAACCATCCCATTCGGTTGAGAGGGCGCCCTGGATGCGGTGTATAAACATCACAGCCGAGTGCCATGCAACGCAACACATCGTAAACAGGGAATAATTGTTTATTGGCAGCATGAACATCACTTGTAGCCACCAACGGGACTCCTGTACAACTTGATAACTCGGAAAGTAGCCGCATGCGCGATGCATAACCAGGATAACCGTCAGCAACAAGCTCCAAATACAACCGATCTCTGAATATCTCGCGATAGCGCTCGACCCAATGGCGCGCCCGCGCATATTCCTGTTTGGACAAGGCTTGTTGTAATTGCCCATGGCGGCAACCGGATAACACAATTAACCCTTCGGATAATCGAAACAAATCCGCCTCTGCCAATCGCGGTTGCGTACGACCGCCTTCTTGAGCATGCATGATGGTAAGCAATTCACATAAATGGCGAAAACCTTGCCTGGTTTCCACAAGAACGGTGAGATGTGATCCATCTTCCATGGTCAGTTCGGCTCCAGAGATCGGTTTGATACCATAAATCCCCGCCCACCTATGAAACTCCGGCAAACCGGCGATAGTGTTGTGATCTGTGAGCGCAAGAGCTGGCATGCGGTACAGTGCAGCCTGTGCCACAAGTGATTCAATTGAAGAGGCGCCACTTAGAAATGAATACGGCGAATGGCAGTGCAGATGAATAAACACCATAGGTACCTACCTTCTTTAATCCCACACTTTGTAGATAAACCACTGTCCCGCATCTTCTTCTAAATCCATTAAGCCTCCATCCTCCGTCCAAACGCGCATCATTTTTCGCTCACCCTCACCCAGCCACCAACACCCCATCTCAAACCATCGATCGATCACGTCGACAATCACGCGCACAACCTCTTGATCCTGAAACGCAAGTGGCTCCCCGTCGCACCAGCGAGAGACTGCGATGGGTCTGCGGACAATTCGACTCACCCAGGCATTCCCCGCAATACAGCAGCCAAACGAAGCTCACGAAAGTCCGGAACCAAACCGATTTGAATTTTCTGGAATTTGTGAACCAATTGCTCTCGCACGGATTGCAACTTGGCTTTTGCAGCGACGCGTGCAGGTTCGTCTCCCTCACCAAACAGCAAAAATCCTGACTGTACCGTCGGCAACAACTGTACATCGACGGCTTCGAGTTCCATCTCCTCAAGCCAACACCCTAAGGCATGATCACGCCAGCCCTGTAACTGTTCCACGACAGTATGCGCCTGATATACAGGCCGTTTGAACGTTTTCACCCACTCCCCACTCCCTGCATCCGTCTGCCACCGAAGCGCAATCCGCCTGATGCCTGAATCAGAATGAACGACCCTTTGACAAAGCTGTGCAGCAAGCAATTCTAAAACGCTGTCCCAGCCGCTTTCGGGCATCGGTTCGCCAAGTGGAGAGCGCCATATCGCCAAGTGCTCACCAGGTGGTGCATCGGCAACAATCAGGCCATAACGAATCCTTTTGCCGATCCGACGCCAAGATAGTGCCTCTGTGCCAAAGCGAGAAACGAGCATTTCATCCGCAATCTCATCCAAATCCTGCAAACGATGCACACCAAGATGGATAAGTTCGTTGCGACAGGGCTCTGGAATTGCCGAGACAACGGCAATCGGCAAACCGCGCGTCCAGTCGAAGATAGGTTCACTTCCCTCTAACATTCGTGCAATCGCTGGTGAAATCAAAAGCTGCTGACGACCAACTCGGTAGTACAAAGCGTTGGGTACACGTTCAATTCGGCTCCAGCACACCAATGCCTCTGCGGCAAACGGATGCTCTGCCAAGCCAACTCGCACTCGCTGCTCACAGCTCAACACGTCGTCAAACCGCCGGCAGATGGAGCGAACTTCGGTAAGCGGTGGATGCCCGGACGGCAATTGGACAAAAAATGCGAATTGCTGAGGGAGTGTTTTGACAAATGGCGAAGCGTCCCAAAGCACTTGGTAAACGGATGTCAGCGCTCGTGATTCGCCAACTGACTCAACCACATGTACGCCTGGTATCAGTGCCTTCGCCTGCGCCACAGAACATCCGACTTGCACGCCTGCTTTTTTAGCTGAAATCGATACATCCGCAACACGATTTTGGGCAACCGTCACAAACGGCCTATCCAAATCGACCGAAAGCCCTTGTCCTTCACCGTAGAGCGTAAATTTCACGGCCTCACCACCAGAACATATGTTCTGGTTAGATTATATGCAAAGGCAACAAGATATACAAACACACGTTCGCTCCAAATGAAGGAATATCATTTTGCAACAAAAATGTCTTTATGATCGTCTAATCGTTTGTAGATGTCCGCCTGAAACGGCGACCAGGGAGGATGGCTGACATGGGGATCGGTTTCGTCATGACATTCGTTTTATTCGCATTTCTAATAGGATTGTTGTCGCGCCAAGTCGTCACCACGAACAGCGAACAGACGCAAAGTGACGAGGTACAACATGCGCCTGAATCGCCCAGGGAAATATGGACGAATGCTAAAGACACAACCGAACAGTCGATGCCTTCCAATCAGGCGCAGGCACAGTAGCTGCCACATGTCGACAATCTGCCTACTCCATCCTGTCACCAGTTCGAAAATGCGGCACGAGTCGCCCCACCGGATTTGTGCCGGCTCCCTTCAACCAAATGGCAACATTCCACGCACTCACCGCGTCCGTCACTTGTTCAATTGGATCCGTAGTTGGATCCGTAGCCCCCGCCCCGCGCGAATCTGCTTTCGTACTGCGAACCCAACGGGCCGTCCAGCCATGAGCGGCGTCGAGCAACAGCTCTTCGTCCAGCCCAACAAATCGAAATACCCGCAAGGGATGTTCGTCTGCCTCCCAAATGAGATGAAGCAAAGCTGTCAGGACATGTACACACAGCGGATCGGAATCATCACACGTGCACTTGGCACCCCACCGCAACTTATCCACAACGGAATCATCAGGCAGTACATCGAGTCGATTCGACTTGAGAAACGCCACATATTCTGGATCCCACTCCCCGGCAAAGTGGGCGGCCATCCAGTCAGGCCGCATGGCCAGCCATTTCGCAACAGCCTCAATATGTTCCTCATAATGAGCCAAAAGCGGCAGTGCCACCTGGCAACTGCGCCGCGGGCCACTGGCGCGCACTTGAGCCCAAATTTCGCCGCGTACCAACTCGACGTGGACGACAGCACCGGCTTTAGCCTCCTGCCTTGCCTTGCGCACGCGCGCCTTGTCCACCGCATTCCACACTGGGCGCCAAAACGGCTCTAACACGCTTTTTTTCACACATCGTCCTCCTCAAAGACGGTCTGCGGTGTCAATGCAAACAACTCGCGCAACGAATCGTCGTCCAGTTCAGTCACCCACTCCTGCGATGACGAGACAATTGCTTCTGACAGCTCGCGTTTACTCAAAATCATCTGATCGATCCGCTCTTCCAACGTGCCTGCACAGATCATTTTGTGCACCTGAACGTCTTTGGTCTGGCCGATCCGATATGCCCTGTCAGTAGCCTGATCCTCGACTGCAGGATTCCACCAGCGATCGTAATGAAATACGTGATTGGCCCGCGTCAAATTGAGACCGACGCCGCCGGCGCGCAACGATAGAACCAAAATCGGCGACGGATCGCGCCCATTTTGAAACGATTCGACGATTTCGCCACGGCTGCGGGCAGTTAACCCCCCATGCAAAAACTGCGGGCGCACGCCAAACTCCGCTTCCATCGTGTCGCACAAAATCTCGCCCATATCGCGAAACTGCGTAAAAACCAAGGCACATTCGCCATCTTCAACGACAATCCGCAACAGATCCATAAGCTGTCTCAGTTTTCCGCTACGCCGCAACGAAGGTGCTCCACCGGAGATGAGACAGGGATGATCACATACCTGCTTCAACCGCACCAATGTCGAAAGGATCATACCGCGTCGCGACATGGCCTTAGCCCCCGCACCGATCCCGGTGAATAGCTGATCGACAAACGCTTGATACATAGCCGCTTGCTCGGCCGTCAAGTACGCACGTTCGTCGACTTCCCATTTCTCGGGCAATTCGGTTTGAATATCTGGATCGGTCTTTCGCCGCCGCAACAAAACAGGACGCAACAAAGCCTGCAGGCGTGCAATATCGGACGCGCTGTCCTTGTCACCAGAAGCGAGATCGGCAAACGTTCGGCGGAACCAAGCCAAAGTTCCTAGATAACCTGGATTTAAAAAATCCATCAAGGCCCACAGTTCTTCCAGCCGATTTTCCACTGGCGTACCTGTCAGCGCGACTTTATGCCGCCCTTTAAGCATTCGCAAGGCCTGCGCCTGCTTGGTACCCGCATTTTTGATGTTCTGTGCCTCGTCGATTGCGATCACGTCAAACAACCGAGTCAAAAATGAGTCAAGATCGCGCACCAAGGTCGCATAGGTCGTCATGACCACATCGACCTTGCCGGCCGCTAAAGCCGCATCCAAATCGCGCAGTGCGCCATGATGCACATATACCCGTAAACCGGGTGTGAATCGTTCCAACTCGGCGCGCCAATTGGCCAGAAGCGAAGTAGGACACACTAACAAATGCACGCCTTGTGCCGCTTTTTCCTCCTTGAGCTTGAGTAGATATGCAAGCAGCTGTACCGTTTTACCCAAGCCCATGTCATCCGCCAAGCAGGCACCACAGCCGATCTCGCGCAAATGCATCAACCAGGAAAACCCATGCGCCTGATAGTGACGCAATTGCCCACGCAGTCCATACGGCGGTTCGACCGCAGGGACGTGCAGGGCATGCGTAAACACGTCAACCACACGCTTGACCTCAGCTGCCTCTGTCGCGAATTCGACATCAAGCGCAAGATCCTGCGATTCCTGCGCGAGCGCAATGGTACGCGACAAATCAAGGACGGTCGCCTTATGGTCCGACCGCAGACCGAGCCTCTCCAATTCCCGCAAAATATCCGCAATTGGCACCAACCGCCACGATCCTTCGACGCGGATGAACGGCGTCTGTTCAGCGACCATCTGTGCAAAATCTTGTTGCGACAACTCGCGATCCTGGACGACGATTGACCAATCAAAGTCCACCAATTGCTGCGCATCGAGCCACTGCTGGCCAGCCGATGCAACGGCTCGCTTGTCACGTCCACCACGCGCCTGCCGAACCAGGACACGTACGCGAATATCTCCTGCCTGTTCCACCTTTGGCGTCTCGACATAAAAACCTGCCGCCACAAGCGACGGGATAGACTGAACAAGTAGTGGATAGACGTCATCGACAGGAATCTCGACATACGAGGGCGCCGGGCGTCCTAAAGCGTCTGCAATCTGCGGACAGTGACGCGCAGCCTCCCGCAGTTTTGGCAGAATCCACGCATCCGGAGCCACTAATACGTCGCCTTCAATCCGCCATCTGCGCGCCGTCTGTCGCCACCAATCTGACAGCGGTACAAGCTTCCCGGAAAATCGGTGGCGCACGCAAAACTCCAATACCCAATCGGCAGTCGGGGTGTCAGGCGGCGGCGCTTGCAGCGCAAAGGCCACTTCATAAAACGGCCTACCGCTGCGATCCGCCCATTCCATCGCCGCCCACCCCGACTGTGCAAGCCCGCCACGCACAGTCTTCGCGACAAGCCAGCCGTCTGCGACAAACGTCGATTCCTTCGCAATCAGCGCTCGAAGCCAAGCCGCCATGACCTCTGACTCGCCTCGATACATCACCCGATAGGGTCGATCAGGCGCCGCCGCCGAATCCTCGACCCGCTCAAGGCGGGTACGGGCAATGGCATCCACAAGCTCGACAAACAGCCAATCGATCTCATCTATTTCGCTGAACATATTGCATATCTTCGGCTCGGTCTCCGCCACCGATAAAAGGCGAAAGCGCGCCGCTAAGAGCGGCTCCAGCGACCAAGCCGGTGCCCACTTGGCCACAAATGTTCCATCGCCCGCGGCCACCATCACATCGGCCGCGGCGAGCGCCCACTGGCGCAAAAGGCGCACATTTGCCGCCGGCCCGTTTTCGACAGGCACTGCAATCGCCAACACGTCGCCCGAACCAACAATGTGTGAAGCCAACTCGCGTACAGCGATCAACCAACGGTCTGCGGGGCTCTCACCCGATGTGCCACCGGCAAGGGCAACCTCTACCGCCGCCGGAAGCCCGAGTTTCGCATTGACGCCTTCACCCTGCATCTTCTCACCGCTTCCCAGACTTCAAAACCCTGTTCCACCATCATAACACCTGCCGGAGGATGGCGAAAACAGCGCATCACAGGGCGACCACGCTACCCTGAAAGCACAATTACACATGGTCGCCTTCGAAGTCGAAGTCATCTGGGTTGTCGCTCGCAACAAGCGTCGCGTCATCTCCAGGAACCGACGGCCCCATACGATGCGGAGAGACGTTTTCTGCCTCTTCCAATACGTCGTCCGGCCCGCGCTCAGACTGCACCGAATTGTAGATGGGGCGCGGGTGAACACCCAACGTCTTTTTTTGCTCTTGTGAATCGGTCATTACAATGCCTCCTCAAGGGCGAACTCAGCTCCGCCAATAGCGGATCCGTTACAAAGGTTCCCCAATCGATGCCCAGCATATCGGTCGCCGGCCATCCGTACATTGAAATAGGCCGTTGGACATGCGCAAAAACCAACTCGCCGCAAGGAGGGATCGCGTTGTTCAACAGTATTGCCGCCAACTGTCTTCTGGATTTTTTCGTATCGATGGGGCTCGTTATTGGGGGCTCGCTTCTCGGAGGCGTTGCCGCACTTTTGACGCATCACGATCCGAATACGACGATGAGCACGCTTGCCTCTGATCTGAAGGTATGGGCGATTGTCGCGGCATTAGGAGGATCGATGGACGTGTTGCGCGTGATCGACCGCGGTGTGTTTGGCCTTCATCCAGGGCCTATGGTGCGCCAATTCATCTATTTGGTCGCGGCCTTTCTTGGTTGTCACGTGGGATACATGTTCATTCATTGGCTCACAGCGGGGCGTGAGCAACCGTGAAACGCATACTTGCAGCGCTCGCGATCGGCGCACTCGCCGGCATGGCATCCGCTATGGCCTATACTAACCGCGATTTGCATCACATGCACGTCGAAGTCAAAGCGCTTCGCCAAGCCAATGACCAACTGGAAAATGAAAATCAATTTTTGATTGCAGAACGTACCGATCCATCTCGCTATACGTTGCGCAAAATTCAAATTGACTGCCCTCAGGGCACAGATATTCTTTTACAGACGGCGATCAAACGACAAGTTCTGCAAAGCCTTTCTTTCCTAATCGGGAAATCAATGCAAATATTAGTAGATCACCCTTACATGCCTTCTGCCATCGTCGATGTTCAAACTATCACACTCGACAAGCGGCGCTACCGCCTTCACGTCACAGTCGTTATAATGACGAATGACACATTGCACCTGAATGTCCGTGGACAACTTCAGGCTGACCTGTGAAAGGCGGAATTCAACCATGCTCTATAGCGACATGACCAAGGAACAATTGCGAGCTGAGATGAAGGAACTACAGCAAAAGGGGCAACGGGCCTACGACGCACAAAATTGGACAGAGTACGAAGTCTACATGACCAAGTGGTATTTAGCTAAAAGTTATGAGATTCGAGACGAGATTGAGATCGAAATCGGTCGAACTTACCGTATCGCGGAGGAATATGATCGCCTCACGGTAACAGCCATCGAAGGTGTCATGGCCTGGGGTGTCTGGCAAATGACTGGAGAGACAGCCGCCGTCCCCATCGCGCAACTCGAATTGCACGATGAAGACGGCGCATAACCCGCATTCGCCAAGCGAGCTTGCCCCTCACAGTTCAATGACGACATCACCAAGTGCTTTGGGCGCCTGATTCAGCACTTCCACACCTGTTTCGGTCACCGCTACCAAATCTTCAATCCGAACGCCAAATTGCCCGGGCAAATAAATGCCCGGTTCGATGCTCATCACCATGCCCGGCTCGAGTACCTGATCATTACCACCGACGACAAATGGCGCTTCATGAATGTCGAGTCCCACTCCATGTCCTGTTCGATGCGTGAAATATGATCCATATCCTGCACGCTCGATCTCGCTGCGTACAACATGGTCAACTTCCCCAAGAGTCACGCCAGGTTTCACTGCTGCAATGCCCGCCAGGTTTGCGGCCAAGACACACTCATAAACTTCCTTCAGTAGCGACGATGGTTCACCGAGAATAAACGTACGCGTGATATCACTACAGTAGCGACGATATATGCCGCCTGTATCGACAATGACAGCATGCCCACGTTCGATCGCGGCAAGACCCGGCTCATGGTGAGGCTCAGCGGCATGTGCACCTGTTGCAACAATGGCTGGAAACGACATGCCCTCTGCACCAACGGACTGCCAGAGTGATTCGAGCGTCCTTGCTATATCACGCTCACTCACACCAGGCCGAATGTGTTGTTTCACGGCACCCACCACATCATCCGCTTGCCTAGAAGCAGTGCGCAAAAGATCGAGTTCCGTAACGTCTTTGTTGACGCGTAACTTTTCCACCATCGCGTCTCCTAAATGGAACGCAAGCCCTTGCGACACGCGCATCCACGAAAGCAAATGTCTTGCTGGCAACGTTCCATCGACGCCAATCGTACGGTGTGCGTCGGCCATCAACGAGGTAAGCAACACATATGGGTCTTCCCCATCCCGCCACGTGAGCACAGGCACGCCCATGACCGCAGCCGGATCAGCAAACATTTCATGTACCAGTGCAAAACAACGACCATCCGCAAACACAGCGAGAGCCGATAACCTCTCTCCGCTTTCCAACCACACTCCTGTAAAGTAATAGAAGTTTGCAGGATGAGAAAGTACAACCGCTTCCATGTCGCTGCGCCTCAGGCCTTCAGCAAGCTTCCGTCGACGCTCTACGCACACGAGATCCATGTCCATGCACCGAACCTCCAAACTGCTTTCAACAAGAAAAGGGACGCCACAAAGGGCATCCCTTTTGCCGTATTCCTATGGTAACTCAGAAGTTGCCAAGCGTCGACTCTTCTGCCTCATCGGCATCCGTGATACGCGGCACGCGCAACGCACTTGCCACACCCCAGTAATAGAAAATTAAGCTCCCAACACCGACAACAATCGTATCCCATGGGGCAGGAATCACGATAGGGTAAACCTTCGTATTTGTGAAACTTCCCAAAAGCGACATGACACCAATAAACACATAGTAAACAATGAGCCAAAGCCCATTTTTCCAGTCGGATCGCAATTGGCTGCGCGTCTGTGCATCGCGATCCATAAACGCAAAGTACAAAATGAGCGATGCCAACGTGAAACCAATGAGCAATGAATCAGTCTGCCATCCTGCCCAATAGATGATCCATGACGCGGCCAAAAATGCGAGGGGTGCAATAATGTGGACACCCTTCAAACGGTAGGGACGCACGAGATCTGGAAAGGTTTTGCGCAATGCGGTTACCGAGACAGGGCCAATCATATACGTCATGACGGTCGCTGACGTAACCGCGTCAACCAAACCGCTCCATGCGCTGAAGCGAAATGGAAGCGTCCAGATAATCGATAGGATCAAGGTCATCCAGAGACCGCCGCGAGGAATACCGGTGCGAGCATCGACTTTACCAATCACAGAATAGAAGTATCCGTTTTTCGCCCAAGCGAACAGCGTGCGAGCCGTGCCTGACAAATAGATGTTGCCAGTTCCCGATGGCGATAGAATTGCGTCTGCATAAATGATGACCGCCGCCCAACCAAGCCCTAGCGTTTCTAAGAGATTAGCAAACGGCGATTTAAAATCGACACCGCCCCACCCCTGTGTCAAGTGGCTCGCGGGTACAGCCCCGATAAATGAAATCTGCAGCAAAATGTAAATCGCAGAGGCACCGATCACGGCAATGATGATGGCACGCGGGATATCGCGCTGTGGATTGCGAGCTTCCGCGCCAAAATCGACCGCTTGTCGGAACCCAAGGAACGCAAAGACCAGTCCCCCGGCTGTTAAAGCCTGCATCGCACCGTGCACACCACCGGGAGAAGCTCCACCAACCGCAAAATTATGGGGATGAAAGTGCACAAGCAACAAAATGATGGTCAACAATGGAACAATAAACTTTAAGAGTGTAACGATAGTATTGATTTTTCCGAATACATTAACACTCCAATAGTTGATAAGAAAGAAGATAACCAAAAGTGCGATTTGCAGTAGATAACCCCAGGCCGTCACGTTTTGCGCGGCATCTTCAAGACCTGGTATATAACTGGACATATACCCACGTACGGCCTCTGCCTCAACGCCAGCGACGGATGAATAAGCCATCATGGAAGCAAAGCCAATGAGAAAACCTACAAGCGATCCATGCGTGTAGTCGGGATAGCGAACAAAGCCTCCTGCGCGCGGAATGGCAGCCGCCAGCTCACCATAGACGAGACCAATCAACAAGACGGCGATGGCACCAAAAATCCAAGCCATCCAAGCGTCGCCGCCCGCAAACCCTGCCGCCTTTTGCGATGCAAAGAGCCACCCAGATCCAACCATTGACCCTATACCTAATAAGGATAGGTCTAGAAGACTGAGCCTTCGTTTAAATTTACCTTGATCCATATACGCTCCCCTTACATGTCAAGATATCTTCCAAGGGCGTCAAACCCTTTGGCCTATTATATCATCGCGCAGTAACATTTCGAACAATTCTGTTACGTGGACTACAAAAAATTTTTCGGTTTTTCTCGAATCGGCACAAAATACCGCAAATTGTAGATAACAAATTCGCAGGTCTCGAAACCAACCTGCGCAAACAAATTTTCAAACCCCATTGCCAAAGCTTGCTTTTACAGAACCCAAACATCCGTTCTTGCTATCTCTCATCTAGAAATATGCAATAAAGAGAGAACACTAAACCCTTGATTGCCAGCATTGTATCCTATAAGAAATCCACAATAGGCAATCCAGATAAACCACACAAAAACTGCGGCGCTTGTCAGCCAGCCGCGCCCTTTATGTCCGCGTGTGACGCGCGAGCGCCACACAAAAAGCGCAATCGCCAAGATACCTAAAGCTGCCCCTACGATATATGTGGCGTTCATGGATCAAGATCGCCCGCCGGTCCCGTGTGTCGCCGTGCTGCGTAGCGTAGGCAGGATTTTATCCGGTCGCAACGTGCGAACCGGTGTATGCGTCGACTCATCTGCGGGATCAAATCGTTCCAAAAAGTCGACGACCTCCTTCGTCACAGCCGTCGGTGTGCTTGCACCCGAGGTGACAGCCACCCTTTTCGCCTGCAGAAGCCAATCTGGGCGAATTTCCGTGACATCGGCTACACGATACGCCTTGACCCCAGCAATCTCCTCGGCCACTTGCGCCAGCCGATTGGAGTTATTGCTGCGTGGATCGCCGACGACGATACAGACGTCCGCCGACCCAGCCTGTTCTGCCACAGCTTGCTGCCGGGTTTGCGTCGCCAGGCAGATCTCGTTATGGACCTCCGCTGTTGGGTACTTCTGTACGACCAGTTCCGTCAGTTCACGCGTATCCCACTGGCTCATCGTCGTCTGATTGGTCACGACAATCTTGTCAGTCGCAAGGTGTAAGCCATCGACATCTGCCGAACTTTCGACTAAATGAACATGGCCTGGTGCAACCCCCATGGCTCCCTCGGGTTCAGGATGGCCGCGCCGACCGATGTATACGATCTCATATCCAAGCGCCGTCTTTTCGCGGATCAACTCGTGCGTGCGATTGACATCCGGACACGTCGCGTCGATCACGCGCAGACCTTTTTCCTGTGCACGTCGCTTAACCTCCGGCGATACACCATGTGCCGTAAAAATCACTGTACCAGAATCGACCTTTTCAAGCAGCTGTAGCCGATCCTCGCCATCGACCGTAATCACGCCTTCACGTGCAAACGCATCGACCACGTGCTGGTTATGCACAATCATGCCTAAAATATAAATAGGCCGAGGAAGCCGCTTGTCTTCTGCGGCTCGTTTCGCAATCACCATAGCATCTACCACGCCGTAACAATACCCGCGCGGTGTGATTTTGAGGACCTCCATCGTCATGCCCTCCTTTGCTGACTTTATCATACACCAAAGTGGACTCACACAGTGGCACTGCCGACAATGCCATGCTGTCAGCTCTGCGCTGAACGGCGCCACTGGTGCAACAACCTTTGTTTCAAATCCCACAGTGGTTGTGAGAGATCGACATGGTACTCATGCGGATTTAAATGGCGCCGAATTTCCGATGAAAATGCGCTAAGCTGATGTTCGACGCGAGCCTGAATCGAACGTAGAGACGGCAATTCATAGACCAAATCGCCGCCGATAAACACGGGAACGAGCAGTTCTTCGATCTCGTAGTTTTGTACCACTTTGCGCTTGTAAGTGTGGATGGGATGGAACAACTCCAACGGCTCTGACGGGTCGTACTGTTCGTCAGCCAGTGCAATCAAATCGGCCACCGCGGCGCCATCGACATACAAGCGAAGCACCTTCTTCTTCCCCGGATTTGTAACCTTGTTCGGATTCTCCGAGATTTTAATGCGTGGCTCCAGTCGATCCCCAAACTGCTGCGCAACGAGCTTGTACACGCACCCTAAAGCGGGACAATCCGTACTTGTAATAAGCCGCGTACCAACACCAAAGGAATCAATTTCGGCGCCTTGCGTGAGAAGGTCGCGAATCGTATATTCGTCGAGATCAGAGGAGGCAATAATTTGAACATCCGCAAGGCCTGCGGCATTCAACATCTGGCGGGAACGCTTTGACAAATACGCGAGATCGCCACTGTCGATGCGAATGCCCTTTAGCGATTGCCCGGCTTCTTTCATCGCCAGACCAACGCGGATGGCATTAGGCACTCCACTGCGCAATACGTCATATGTGTCGACGAGTAGCACTGTGTTCTCCGGAAACGCTGCACGATAGGCCTCAAACGCCTCTAATTCGGTCGGGAAACTCTGTATCCAGCTGTGCCCTTGTGTACCCGCTACCGGGATGTCATATGACTTAGCCGCCAAGACATTACTCGTGGCTACGCAGCCACCAATAAATGCTGCGCGCGTTCCGAACACGGCTGCATCCGCGTTCTGCGCCCTCCTTAAGCCCATTTCGATCACGGCGCTACCAGGATGTTTGACATTCGTCTGCGCGGCCTCGACAATACGCCGCGATTTTGTGGCAATCAAACTCTGGTGGTTAATAAACGCCAGTAGCGCGGATTCGATCAATTGCACCTCCGCAATCGCGCCCTCAATGCGCAGCAGTGGTTCGTTGGGAAAGACGACCGTGCCCTCGGGCACAGCATACACGTCCCCGCGAAAGCGAAAATCTCGCAAATACTCAAGAAAGTCCTCGGAAAACATGTCGAGCGAGCGCAGATAGGCGAGATCGTCCACGGAGAACTGCAACTGATGCAGGTACCAAACAACCTGTTCCAAGCCCGCAGCAATGACATAGCCGTTGCCACATGGATTTTTACGATAAAACAAATCAAAGACAACCCGCTGCTCGTGTCTGCCTGCCTTAAAGTGGCCATACATCATGGTCAATTGGTATAAATCAGTCAATAACGCCAGGTTTCGATCGCGATACACAGGCAAAGCTGCAATCTCCTCAACCCGTTGCTGTGCTCGCTCCCGTTGATTTGACACTTCGTTCATCTCCAGTACTGTGTTCCAAGTTCTCACTGCTGCATAACGCGCGCCACTTCGCGCAGCACCGCTGCATCAGACCCAGCCGCCACATCCCGGGCCGCGAGTGTGTACGACTCGCCGGCGAGCGTTTGCATGACCCCACCCGCCTCAGTCACCAACAAGGCCCCAGCCGCAATGTCCCATGCGTTTAGGTCGAACTCCCAGAAGATATCGATGCGGCCAGCGGCCACGTACGCCAAATGCAACGCTGCTGCGCCAAGCGTGCGCAAGCTCTTGACTCGGCTGATCAACTCTGCCGCAAGTTGCATCACGCGCTTGCGATCCGCATGGCGAACAGGCATGCCGGTGGCCATGACTGCCCGGCGAAGTTCCCCGACGCCGGAAACCACTATTTTCCGTCCAGGAAGTTTGGCGTCAGGCTGTGTCAGCCACGCTTGCGCGTCGGACTTTGTACATACATGTGCGCCACCCCCGCGCACGGCAAAAAACAACTCATCTCGGTATGGGTCGAACACGACACCCGTCTCGAGCTGTCCTCCAACGGCGTACGCAATCGACACGACCGACAGCGGAAGCCCGTGGACAAAGTTTGTCGTTCCATCGAGTGGATCGACAATCCATAAATGCTCATGCTCTGCGCAAGCGGCAAGCGCCGCTACAGCCGCCTCGCGGCCCGGTGCAACTCCCTCCTCACCCAGTACATCGTGCCCCGGGAAGGATTTGTGGATTTCATCGCGGATAGCCGCTTCACAAGCGCGATCAACATCTGTCACAACGTCTGCCAAAGACGATTTCGTCTCAACAACGAGCTCTGTCAAGTAACGTGCAGACATCCGTTCACCGGCAGCCAGCGCCGCGCGCATCGCCGTACCGAGAGTTGTTGATTGTGGCACATCTGCCATCCAAGTTACAATCCCTTCTGCAACATCGCGAACTTTATTCGTCTTTAAAGCTTCTCCAATCGAGCTTGGAATCGGCCAACATCTCTTCAAACGAAACATCGTCATCATCCGCCGGATCGAACAGTTCTGCGAACGATAAGTCTGGATTCTCCGCCAACCGTTCTGCGGCCGGCCGGCGCATATCAGTTTTTTCCTTCTTTTGCTGTTGCTGTGTCACTGGACGCGCCTGTGCCTCTTCGACCAAAGCGCTCTTTAACGCCGCCAAGCGCGCCGCGACATCGGCATTCATGGCATCGCGCAACAAAAACGACTCGGCATCATCGCCGCGTTTTGCGGACTCGGGTTTGGGTTTTACATCCATCCGATCCGCAGCGTATGCGGGCTTATCGTCCGCAAACGAATCATTCTGTTGCTTACGCCTATGCCCCTGCTTCCCCATCACGCCTCACCTTCAGCCTTCCCATGACCTTGTAACCACTTGGCAAGATACGCCTTCTCATCGTCGACAACCGTCGGATGTGCCGCCAAGTAATTGCGTAAGACCTCATCCTCGTAAGCCGGATGTTGAGGATCAAGTCCTACCTGACTGATGTCCGATGTCAAACGCCGATCATAAAGCACAGACCATATCTCGGCTCCATCAACCAATTCCCTCTGCAACATCTGCATGTAAATCCCATCTGCCGCATTGCCATCCTGCCGAAGATACATGTACATCTCGTAATCGTCAAACGCGTGCACCCAATCCAGGGGATCGAACGTGCGCACAGCCCCCACCTCTTATATGCCGGCCCATGGCAACAAGCATGGTGCCGGCGTCTGCTTATACACGTGAACTTGTGCATCCGATTTGCTACAATACCGATAGTTGTGCTGTAAAACAACCAGCAACACTTGGGAGGCATTGTCAGTGCGTCGGTTTTTTTGGGTACTCTTCTTTGTCGCGGTGGTCGTTGTCGCGGTGGAAACCTTTATACCACGCAGCGCGTGAAACCCAACCGAAGGCGAACCGAACGTCCTCAAGAGCTGGCAAGTCCAAGCGCTTCACGGACCTTCGGTTCGACCTTTGCAAAGCCCTTGTCACCTGCGGCTCGAAATGTCAGTGTTCCATCTTTCCCAAAAACAAAGAAGGCGGGCGTGTACTCGTTGCTAAACGCATTCGCCAGCTTATGCTCGTTGTCAATGGCACACGGTTGCGTGATATGATATCGTTCAATATCGGCTTGTACGCGCGAAATCTCCGTGTCCTCTTGCATTCGTGGCATGTGAACCGCAACGGTGCATAGACCGTGATCTGCATATTCATCGCGCAATCGCAATACTTCTGGCATGGTTTCGTGGCAAATGTGGCACGAAACGGCCCAAAAATGAACTAAAACTACCTTCCCCGGTTCAATGTTTGGCTCGCCGTTGATCCACTCCGTGGCACCCACCAATTGTGGCATTTCAGTTCCTAACCTCATCGGCATACAGAATCCCTCCTAACCTGAAGCATCCAGCCGGTTTGTTGCGCAATCATTACATATGCAAAGGGAAGTTCTGACATCGTCAGAACTCCCCACCGTAGATCCGAACCACATTATACGGACAGCGTCTTGTCGCCGGGTTTCCAGTTAGCCGCACACATGCCACCAGCCTGCAGTGCCTCTAGCACGCGCAATGTCTCATCGACGCTGCGCCCGACGTCGTTGTTGTGGAGAACTTGGTACATGACGGTGCCGTCGGGATCGATAATGAACAGACCGCGCATCGCTGTACCTGTCTCTTCGTCAAGTACTTCATAACTGCGCGAAACGCGCTTTGTAAAATCAGAAGCAAGAGGGTAATTCAAACCGCCAAGGCCATTCTGTGTCCGCGGCAATTGAATCCAAGCCTTATGACTATGTACGCTGTCCGTACTGACACCCAACACCTCAGCATCGAGATCATGAAATTCCTGGATGCGCTCGTTAAACGCCATGACTTCCGTGGGGCAGACAAACGTAAAATCTCCAGGATAGAAAAAGAGAATGAGCCACTTACCACGATAATCCGACAACTGTACGCGTTCAGCAAGGGTCTCCATGTTTTTCGTTGAAAGCATGTCAAAATGAGGAGCTGGACGACCAACCAATGGCATTCGAGAAACCTCCTTTTGCTTATTCGCCAAACAAAGGAGACTCGCGCTGGAAAAACTGGCGAAAGGCCTCCGTGCTGATTATACTAAGCGTAAGATGGCCTTTCAAACTGGAGACAGCAAAGAAGGGAGCAACTCATATTATGGAAACTTACCGCTCAGATTCGTGGTCAAACGCCCACTTTCGGGTGAAAGACGCACTGGCGGCGTTGCTCAACGAAATGCGCGATTGCGGCTACAATCCAAGCCTGCATATCTCATACGACGCAAATGAACACCACTTGCTCGTCGATCCGGTCATCCTGCACAAACACCCGTCCATCAAGCGAGTATACCTCGAATACTTGGACGCTTGCCACGCCCGAGACACAGCCGTCGAAGACATTCAATCGCTCCCCAAACTGGACCTCGGATTTACCAACTGAGGATGAACATGATATGCGACGAGGTGCCGCTTCTCAAGTATGAAGCGGCACCTCGTCGTGCATAACATCAGCCAATGTCAGGGCGTCAAGCGCCCGGGTGATGGCATTTGTCACTCTTACCCAAACGTTGCGCGCATGGCAACCGACAAATAAATCACAAGCCGACTCGGAGCTGTCTGCCTCGCCGACACATGCGACAGGCGCCAATGAACCTTCTAAAACGCGCACCAACTCCCCAACGGAAATTTCATCCGCCGGACGGCTTAAATGGTACCCACCATTGGCCCCACGCACGCTGGTGACTAAATTTGCCCTGCGCAGCTTCGCCATGATTTGATCTAAAAATGGTTCAGGTATCGATTCGGATTCGGCAACCGCCCGCAAGGGAACAGGCCGATCGACGCCAGCCATCATCGCCAAGGCCACCATCGCGCGCAAACCATACTCGGTTCTGCTCGAAATTTTCACCGAATCTCCCCTATCTCATTCATGGCCGAGCGAATAGACGCTGAATCGACAGGAGGCCATTAGGCCTCGTAGTCAATCCACACCTCGTCTCCTCGAACCTCAACCGCGTATGTTGCAAGTGGAATCACACACGGAAAAGCAGTGGGCTGTCCCGTGCGAACGTCAAACTTACCACCGTGTCGCGGACACGCGACAATATGCCCTTCGAGTTTGCCCGCAGACAACGATTGTGCAGCGTGTGTACACACATCAGACGTCGCAAAAAATCCATCTTCCGTGTGGTACAAAGCGACATCCTCGTCGTCAAACGCAACTTGCATCATCTCGCCGACAGCGAGATCGGACACTTTTGCTGCCTTGACCCAAGCCATTAACCAATCGAACCTTCCATTTCAAACTTGATGAGACGGTTCATCTCGACAGCGTACTCCATGGGCAACTCACGTGTGAACGGTTCGATGAAGCCCATCACAATCATGCGAGTTGCATCCTCCTCGGAAATACCGCGGCTCATCAAATAGAACAACTGCTCCTCGCTCACCTTCGACACAGACGCTTCGTGTTCCAGTGTGACGTCGTCGTTCATAATCTCGTTGTACGGAATTGTATCCGACGTCGAATTGTCATCCAGGATCAGCGTATCACACTTGATATTGGCCTTGGCACCCACAGCGCTTGGCGAAAAGCTTGCAAGACCGCGATAGGTAGTTTTACCACCATGCTTGCTGATGGACTTGGAAACGATGGTGGACGTTGTATTCGGCGCATTATGCACCACTTTTGCGCCTGCGTCCTGATGCTGCCCACGACCAGCGACCGCGATTGACAGTACCATCGCCTTCGCACCTTCACCCTGCATATACACCGATGGATACTTCATGGTCAGCTTCGACCCGATGTTGCCGTCGACCCATTCCATCGTCGCATCGCGGTATGCAACCGCGCGCTTGGTGACCAGGTTGTAAATATTTGGCGCCCAGTTCTGAATCGTCGTATAGCGGCAACGCCCGCGATCTTTGACAATGATTTCGACGACGGCACTGTGCAACGAGTTGGTGCTGTACACAGGTGCCGTGCAACCTTCGACATAATGCACAAAGCTGTCTTCATCGGCAATGATCAAGGTGCGTTCGAACTGACCCATATTCTCCGAGTTGATGCGGAAGTACGCCTGCAGCGGCACTTCACAACGCACGCCCTTCGGCACATAGATGAAGCTGCCCCCGCTCCATACAGCGCTATTCAACGCGGCAAACTTGTTGTCTTCCGGCGGCACGACCGTCCCGAAATACTCTTTGAAGATCTCGGGATACTCGCGCAACGCCGTATCTGTATCGGTGAACAAGACGCCCATCTTTTCGAGGTCTTCGCGCATCGAATGGTAGACGACCTCAGACTCGTACTGTGCGGAGACACCGGCCAAGAACTTCTGCTCGGCCTCGGGAATACCCAGTCGATCAAACGTATTTTTAATCTCCTCAGGAACCTCTTCCCACGTCTTCCCTTTTTTCTCCGACGGTTTCACGTAGTAGGTAATGTCGTCAAAATCGAGTTCACTGAGGTCTCCGCCCCATTTCGGCATACCCTTTTCCAAGAAAATCTCGAGCGAGCGAAGGCGAAAATCCGTCATCCACCCCGGCTCGTTTTTCATCATCGAAATCTCTTCGACCGTCTTGCGCGTCAGTCCCTTTTCAAACTTAACGACCGAAACGTCCTTGTCTCGGAAGCCATACTGGTACTCTTCCATATCCGGCAAAGGTTTCGCCATCTGGACGTCCTCCTTTTACATCACGAATGCAGATTTTGGGAAATCAAACATGTGTGAATCATGCCTTGGCTTCGCCATCGACTTCACTTGATCCCGCCGCCCTTTCAAGCGCCTGCCACGCGAGCGTCGCGCACTTGATTCGAGCCGGGAACTTGGATACACCTTGTAACGACTCTAATTCGCCCAACTCATCGAGATCGGCCGGTTCGCCCTTCATCATGCCGCGGAACGTATGAGCCAGATGCAAGGCTTCCGAAATCGTCTTACCTTTGATGGCATCCGTCATCATTGAGGCGGAAGCCATCGAGATGGAGCATCCGCTGCCGCGAAAACGCACGTCTTTCACGACGCCGTCCTCCACCAGCATCTGCAAGCGAATTTCATCACCACAGCTCGGGTTGCGCAGATCGACGGCGATCGCGTCGTCAGCAAGCTGGCCTTGGTTGCGCGGATGCTGATAGTGGTCCATGATCACCTGACGATACAAATCATCCAATTGCATGGCCAAAGAACTCCTTCGCCTGTTTCAACGCTGCCACAAAGGCATCGACATCGTCTTCTGTGTTATATAAATAAAAGCTCGCACGTGCTGTAGCTCCAACATGTAAGATGCGCATCAACGGCTGAGCGCAGTGATGGCCGGCGCGAACAGCAACGCCTGCAGCATCCAGCACTGTCGCCACGTCATGCGGATGCACACCGTCCAGATTAAATGTTACAAGTCCCGCTCGGGGTTTGCCTGGACCTGGACCGTATACCGTGACGCCCTCGATTTCCGCCAAACGCTGAACGGTGAGATCAGCAAGGTGCGCGTCGTGCTTCGCAATTTCCTCCATACCGATGTTGCTCAAGTACTCGATCGCGGCACCCAGACCGATGGCACCTGCGATGATGGGAGTGCCGCCTTCGAACTTCCACGGCGCCTCTTTCCAAGTCGACTCGTGTAGCTCGACGATGTCAATCATCTCTCCACCAAAATACGTCGGCTCCATTTCCGCGAGCAACGACGGTTTCCCATAAAGGACGCCGATACCTGTCGGCCCCAGCATCTTGTGGCCGGAAAACGCCAGAAAGTCGCAATCCAAATCCTGTACATCCGTAGGCATATGCGGCACGCTTTGCGCGCCATCGACGACGATCACGGCGCCATGGCGATGCGCGATCGCAGCTATCTCACGCACCGGATTGACCGTTCCTAGAACGTTTGACACATGCGCAATTGCGACGACTTTCGTTCGGTCCGTCACGGCCGCCTCTACATCAGCCAAACGGATGCTTCCATCTTCCTGTAACGGCAAGTAGCGAAGCGTCGCGCCAGTCGCACGCGCCGCCTGTTGCCACGGGATCAAATTGCTGTGGTGCTCGCTCGGCGGCAGCACAATTTCGTCACCAGGCTGCAGGTGGGCACGCGCGTAGCCGTGGGCCACCATGTTGATGGATTCTGTAGTCCCGCGGGTGAACACGACTTGGTATGGCGACGGAGCATTGATGAAGCGCGCGACCTTCTCGCGGGCTCCTTCATACGCCTCTGTAGCTCGCGTGCCAAGAGTGTGTACCCCCCGGTGGACGTTCGAATTCTCGCTCTCGTAATAACGACGGAGCACATCAAGGACCTGGCGCGGCTTTTGCGAAGTCGCCGCATTATCCAGATAAACCAGCGGATGGCCGTTAATTTTCTCTTGAAAAATCGGGAAGTCCTCCCGAATCGCAAGCGGGTTCATCGGCTAAGCTCCCTTTCTATACGCGCCACAACCAATTCCCGCATCGGGTCGCTCGCGAGAGCCTCGACCGTATCGTGCAGATAGCCCCAGATGATCATTTGCACGGCGATGGACTTGGGAATACCACGCGACATCAGGTAATAGACCTGTGTCGGATCGATTTTGCCGACGCTCGCAGCATGCCCGCAGCGCTGGACGTCGTTTTCATCAATGAGTAACATCGGAATGGCGTCCGCGCGTGCTGTACCGTCAATCATGATCATCCGATCATGCTGTTCACTGCCTGCACCGACAGCGCCCTTGACGATTTCCGTGCGGCTGCGGAAAATCGTGTTCGCCTTGTCGCGCAAAGCGCCGTGCATGACGATCTCGCTCTCCGTATGCCGTCCCACATGCCGCATGCTCGCCGTCAAGTCGACGTGTGCACGCCCATGTCCAAGCCCAACGACGCGAGCGAGACCTTTCGCCCCCGCCCCGGCCAACTCGTTTTCCACCAACTCCACGCAGAGGCCGTCGCTTGTGTCGGCGACTGTCCATAAGACGTGCGCATCCTTGCCAACGCGTGCACGACGGGTTACAAAGTGTGTGGGCCCGCGATGGAATGCGTCCGCCGTAGAAACCTGTACTCGACTATCTGCCAGCGCTACAATCTCCAGCACATGGCTGTTGACCACCTTTGCACCAGTCGTTGCGGCAAATACCGTCTCCGCATACTGAATATCGGCCAATTCTGCTGCAACCACGAGACTGCGCGAATAAGCCCCGGATTCGCCACCAGTCCATACATAAACGGTCTCAAACGGCGCATCAATGTGCGTACCTTTAGGGGCGTACAAGAAAACGCCACCAGCAAATAACGCCTGATTCAGCGCCGTCCACTTGTTTTCATTTGCCGTCACGACGGTCCCGAAATGTGCCTTCCACAGTGCTTCCGCCTTTTCTGGTGCCTCGTGAATGGTGCAATAGGTTACGCCTGCCGCCTTCGCTTCCTCAGTCAAGCGAAGATCGACGGGCAATCCATCGACAAACAGGGCATACGAATGTTGCAGACGATCGATGTACGCTTGCACTTCAGCGGGAACTTTGCCGACTTGCTCCGAGAATGTCCCGGTCTCCCACGTCAATTTGCGCAGGTCTGTTTTTTCAACATAGGGCTGCGGCAGTTCCTGAAATGTCCGCCAAGCCGCTTCTCTTAGCGCCAGCAACGACGAAGGTTCGCCCAACGCTTGAGCGACGCGGTGAACATGGCTGACAGCCGTATTGACTTCGCTCATCCCGCGCCCCCCCTTACGCTTCGACCTCGACGGTCTCGTCTTCGATACCAAGTTCTTTTTTCAGCCAATCATACCCCTTGGCTTCAAGCTCTTCGGCCAACTTGGCATCTCCTGAACGAACGATACGCCCTTGCATCATGACGTGCACATGATCCGGAACAATGTAATTCAGTAAGCGCTGATAGTGCGTGATGATCAAAAAGCCGATGTTGTCCGAGCGCAGTTGATTGACGCCATTGGCCACAATCTTCAGGGCGTCAATGTCCAGACCGGAGTCAATCTCGTCCAAAATGGCGATCCGCGGCTCGAGCATGGACATCTGCAAAATTTCGTTGCGCTTCTTCTCGCCACCGGAAAAGCCTTCGTTTAAATAGCGCTCTGCAAACGACGCGTCAATATTTAAAGCCTTCATCTTTTCTTGAAGCTTCCGGTGGAACTGGATTACCGGCAATTCATTGCCCTCTCCGCGGCGCGCGTTCAATGCTTGGCGAATAAAATTTGCATTCGAAACACCAGGCACTTCCGCTGGATACTGCATGGCCAAAAACAGACCTGCACGAGCCCTTTCATCCGTCGACATCGCGAGCACATCTTCGCCGTCGAGCACGACGTCGCCAGCCGTCACTTCATAGTGCGGATGCCCCATCAAAGATGATGCCAACGTGCTTTTGCCCGTTCCGTTTGGTCCCATAATCGCGTGGATTTCACCGCCGCGAATATGTAGATTCAGGCCCTTGAGAATCTCTTTGCCTTCGACACTGACATGCAGGTTCTGTACGCGAAAATCAGGCTTCCCCACCTAGACCAACCTCACTGTTCATCTATAGAGTGATACGCGAATGTTGACTGTAAAAGTCATCTTTCTCTCACAAGGGTAGCACAAAGGCGTGAAAATGCAAGGGAACACGAAAACTTCCCATGGAAAAGCCGGGCGGTAACAAGCCCCTACCGTCCGGCCTTTTGATCTTCCAAAACCAAACTTGCTCAGAGACAATCAAAACAGGTACTTAAAAACCAACTTGGCCTCTTCCGACATCATTTCCTTATCCCAAGGCGGATCAAACGTCAATTCGACTTCCACCTGTTCGACACCTTCAAGAAGCGAGAGTTTCTCGATAATCTCCTCCTTGATATCGTCAAACAGTGGGCAACCCATTGTCGTCAATGTTACTGTCACCTTGATTTTTTTGCCGCCTTCCAGGATGTCGATACCATATACCATGCCGAGATTGACAATATCAATCTGAATTTCCGGATCCAGAACATCCATTAACATGTTGCGAACAACTTCTTCAGTGACCATGTCGCCCCTCCTCTCGTCCTCCGTCGCCTCTAGAATGCGACTTTTACAACAAACTGTCGATTGGCGTGTACGACAGCTGTAGAGCGTCTGCGACCGCCTGATATGTCACACGGCCCTTATATACATTCACGCCGCGCGCCAAGGCCGGATCCATCCGCAAGGCGGCCTCTGTACCAGCGGCCAAGCGCAACGCATACGGAGCCGTCGCATTCGTCAGAGCGAGCGTCGACGTCCGCGGTACCGCTCCCGGAATGTTGGCGACCGCATAATGCAACACACCATATTTTTCGAAGACCGGATTGCTATGCGTCGTGATGCGATCAATCGTCGCGATCGATCCGCCTTGGTCGATGGCGACGTCTACGACAACACCACCGCGATTCATCTGTTGCACCATTTCGTCTGTGACGATCTTTGGCGCCCGAGCTCCGGGAATCAGCACTGCGCCTACAAGTAAATCCGAACCCGCGATGTGTTCACGCAAATTGTACGGGTTAGACATCACCGTGCGCACGCGCCCCGCGAACAGATCATCCAACTCGCGCAAACGGGCCGGATTGTTGTCGAACAACGTCACGTCCGCACCCATCCCGACTGCAACGCGCGCCGCATTGGTGCCAACAATGCCGCCACCGACGATCACGACGCGGGCGGGCGGCACCCCGGGCACACCGCCGAGCAATACGCCACGTCCGCCATGAGCCTTCTCCAGAAAATGCGCACCAATTTGAATCGACATCCGGCCAGCGACTTCCGACATCGGCGTAAGCAAAGGCAGCGAGCGATCCGCCAATTGAACCGTTTCGTAGGCGATGGCCGTAACACCGGCATCCATTAATGCCCTCGTCAACTCCGGCTCGGGCGCCAAGTGCAAATAGGTGAACAGCACCAAGTCCGACCGGAAATAGGCATATTCAACCGGTTGCGGTTCTTTCACCTTCATGATCATCTGCGAGGTCTTCCACACGGTCTCTGCATCGGGTACCACCGTTACGCCCGCAGCCACATAATCCGCATCTTCAAACCCACTGCCTAGTCCAGCTCCCGCCTCGATCCGAACATCGTGCCCGGCCGCCACGAGAGCATGTCCCGCAGCTGGCGTAATGGCAACGCGGTTTTCGTTGTCCTTGATTTCTTTCGGTATGCCAATAATCACGTGCGTTTCTCCCCTTGGCCGCGAACAGCCTGTACAACAAGCAGCCGAGCCAGATTCTCCTCGTCTTACGATCCCAGTGTACTGACCTCCTTCGACAAACGCAACGAAGGCAGGCTTAGTCGTCCGAGTCAGAGGTGGCGACCCGGCGCGATCGGACCCTGCGGTGGCGCGGTCGCGACACTTCCGCCAACTCGTCCTGATGCTCGACAATCCACTCTTGGATGCGCTTGACGTCACTTGGACCAATACGCCAGTTGCGATCCTGAAACACAAACGATTCACCGGTCAAATCGTTTGCCAAGGCATCGACAGCCTGACGAATGTACGAGACCGGCACATGCAACATCTCCGCCAGCTCGGAGATCGAAAAACGCGTAGTCACAGAGAGTCACCTCAACTAGGACTGTACAAGCGGCGCTTCAACCGCCAAGACGTGTGGCGTGCGGCTGAAAAAGTCAGATTGATTGGTCGACAACACGCGAAAAGCGACCTGAATATGTTGACCCGGCTCAACGACCGAAGGCCAGCTTTCCCCTGGAATCTCAGGTGTCATGTGGAACAAGAAGCGAATGCTATCTGCCGCTAAAAAGCTTTCGCCGGCCTTTTTCGAAAACCAGATCACCGCGCGCGTTTGGCGCAAGTCAATCGGCGCATTCGTAGGATTCCACAAGGTTGCATTCACCTGCACAGACTGCCAGTTGGCGCCCGCAACCGTCGGGCGTGGCGTCAGCTGCACGTTGGTCACAGTGAGCGAGCTTTTCTGCCAAATGATATCTGCCTGATTCGGCGCCACCTTGTGAGCTAAATAGAACACCAAGTGAGGCGTTTCCGCAAGTGCCTCGGAACCGTTGGCATGCGGCCCTGACGGGTGAAATCCCCACTTCACGGTCTGCCCAGGCATCATTGCCGCACTAGGCGCGTTGACAAATGTCAGCCAGTTTTCTGTACGTGTCCCTTGCGGCGTAAACGAAAGCACGCCAAATACTTGTGGTTCGAGTATCGGATGTTCCGATACATTTTTCAACGTGGCAATCACGCACGAGTTTTTCGGCTCCCCAGGCAGCGTTCCAATGTGGACGTCGGTAATTGCAATCGGCGCTTTGGCGAGCGGGTATGCGGCGGCGGCAGTAGCGCGCATAAGCGTTTGCTGATGCGCTGATTGTGCCTTTTTCGACATAGGTGCCGTCAAGGTGAACGTCAGCGCGATGGCAACGCATGCGGCAAGAGCGCCGACTGTGCCAAAAACTGCCCATCGCGGCCTGCGCGTTCTCCTGCTTGACTGTTGTGCCCTGACAGCGGCCAGGATGCTGTCCTTGAGCTCGGGACGAAACGGCACATCAGCCCGTCCCTTCATTCTTTCGCGCAACTCGTTGTCATCCTCGTTCATCGCCCTTCCCCCTCCCCTATGAGCGCCTTTTGTAACAGAAGGCGACCGCGGTGCAACCGGGTACGCACTGTTTGGTCATTAATCCCAAGTACGGAAGCGATCTCGGCACTCGATAAGTCGTTTCCGTAGTACAATTCGACGACTTCGCGGTACATCTCCGGCAAGCTACGCACCGCCCGCCAAACCTCGTCCCGCTCCAATCGCTGCTCGACGATGCGCGCCGTATCATGAGTAACGGGCAAGCTCGTCAACAATTCGCCATCGTCAATCAATTCATGGCGAACGCTCCACGAACGCAACACGTCCTTGGCTCGATTTGCTGTAATGGCCAGCAACCACGTTTTGATGGAACTTTGCCCTTGAAAACTTGCATAGTTCTGCCAAGCGCGCAAAAACACGTCCTGCGCGATGTCTTCCGCCTTGTGATAGTTGTGCACATAGGAATATGCAAGGCGAACAACGTCTTGACCGTATGCGTCCATCCACTGCTCGAGCAACGCCGCAGCGGGCAGTTCCGCCGAGCTTTGTTGACGCATCTTTCTCATGTTCATACCCCTTCAACGCCACTTCCCTACCTCATTTGACGAGGCAACGGTACAGGATGTGACACGCGGTTGATTGTTCGGTAAAACGTGCTACACTTGCCAACAGACTCGACTATGATCGGAGGACGTTATGTACCCGCTTGCGCGTTTCCTTTTGTTTCGGCTGACAGCGGAACAGGCCCATCACCTTGTGCTCGACCAACTCGCCAAGCACCCTGCGCTCGCGAAGCTAGCCGCGCCTAAGTGGCAACCTTCGCCCCGCCTTGCTCAGGAAGTGCTGGGCCTTTCCTTCGCCCATCCGATTGGGCTTGCAGCAGGCCTGGACAAAGACGCTATTGCCGTGGACGGCCTGTTTCAATGCGGCTTTTCTTTTCTCGAAGTAGGAACGGTGACACCCCTGCCCCAACCCGGCAACGAAAAACCTAGGTTATTTCGTTTAAAATCAGACGAAGCGTTGATCAACCGCATGGGATTTAATAATCAGGGCGCAGCGAACCTTGCCAATCGCTTGCGTGCCAACCAAATGCGGCGCGGCCCGATTGGCGTGAATATCGGCAAGAACAAAATCACGCCTAACGACGAGGCTATTTCCGATTACGTGAAAGCACTAAAGGCCGTCGCAGACGTCGCGGACTATATCGCCGTCAACATCAGTTCGCCAAATACACCCGGGTTGCGCGACTTACAAAGCGTTTCGTTCTTGCTCGATTTGCTTGCGGCCATCGAGCCTGTCCGGGCAAGCCACAATCTGCCGGTCTTTGTGAAAATTTCACCCGATCTCGCCGATGAAAGCGTGATCGCGATTGGACAAGCCTTGGCCAATTCGCCATATGCGTTAAACCTCGGCCTCATTGCCACAAACACCACTGTCGAACGCGGGGGCCTCAGGAGCAAGGAACGGAGCGAAGGAGGCGGCCTCAGTGGCAAACCTCTTGCGGATCGCTCGACCGCCGTCGTTCGCTTGCTCGCCGGAGCTGTCGCTCGGAAATTACCAATTATAGGTTGCGGTGGCGTTTTCACAGCCGCCGATGCCTACGCCAAAATTCGAGCTGGCGCCAGCCTTGTGCAAATTTACACCTCATTTATTTATCGCGGTCCGCAAGTCGTTCGGGAAATCGCAGAAGGATTGGACAAGTTGTTGGAGGCCGACGGCTTTCACCACGTTCAGGAGGCCATTGGTGCAGATCTTTGACTGCGAAGCAAGTGCAGCCATAGGCCGCAGGTAAATGCTGCGGCCAGAAAACATGTATGGCATGCCCGAACCAATTAGAAGCCCACAGTGTGGTATCCTCCATCGACATGAATGACTTCCCCTGTGATACCTTTGCTTAAATCGCTTACGAGAAACGCCGTTGCGTCGCCGACCTCTTTGGCGGTCACGTTGCGCTTAAGCGGAGAACGCTCTTCGACGGCGTGGAGAACGTCGTTAAAGCCGCGCACCCCTTTGGCCGCAAGTGTGCGAATGGGACCTGCGGAAATGGCGTTTACGCGAATGCCAAGAGGACCAAGATCCGCAGCCAGGTAACGCACCGCGGACTCAAGCGCCGCTTTGGCCACACCCATCACGTTATAGTTGGGAACTGCGCGCTCCGCCCCGAGGTAGCTCATCGTCACGATGCTGCTGCCTTCTTTAAGCAAGGGACGGGCTGCGCGGCTGACCGCGACCAGCGAATACGCACTGGTGCTGTGCGCAAACCAAAAACCGTCGCGCGACGTCTGTACAAACTCGCCTTGCAAATCTTCAACGCGCGCATGCGCAATGGAGTGCACCAATCCGTCGATGCGGTCCGTGTAGCGCCCGATCTCGCTGAACGCCTGCTCGATGGACACATCGTCGTTAACATCGCACTGGACAATATGCGGCTCCATATCTGGCAACGCGTCGGCACACAGTTTTCGTAACTGTTCGCCAGCCCTTTCGCTACGGTATGTAAATATCAGATGCGCGCCCAGGCGTCGCGCGGACTCCGCCACCGCCCAAGCAATGCTACGGCGATTGGCAACGCCCATGATCACGACTGTCTTTCCTGCCAACAAAGTCAAACGGATCTTCCTTTCACGACAAATCTTCCTCCATGTATACCATCTACGAGGACAACGGTAAACAGCCGAACACGGATTTTCTCTCTCGGCTCACTGGAAATTTGGAAATTGCCAAGCTTCTGCGCTACAATACTAGTGGATTTTGATCTGACTTTTAAGGAGGCTTGCGCAATGGCATATCAACTCCCACCTTTGCCGTACGCTTTCGATGCGCTTGAACCGCACATCGATGCCCTGACGATGGAGATCCACCATGACCGTCACCATGGTACGTATGTAACAAACGTCAACAAGGCTATCGAAGGTCACGCGGATCTGGAATCAAAAACGGTTGAGCAACTCATTAGCAATCTCGACGCTGTGCCAGAAGACATTCGCACTGCTGTCCGCAACAACGGCGGTGGCCATGCGAATCACAGCATGTTCTGGCAACTTCTTTCCCCCAATGGCGGCGGCGAACCAACCGGCAAACTCGGCGATGCCATCCGCCAAACGTTTGGCAGCTTTGACGCGTTCAAGCAACAGTTCGCGGCTGCAGCGGCTGGCCGTTTCGGCAGCGGTTGGGCTTGGTTGGTCGTCGACAATGGCAAATTGGCCATCATGAGCACAGCGAACCAGGACAACCCGCTCATGGAAGGCAAAAAGCCAGTTCTCGGCCTCGATGTTTGGGAGCATGCGTACTACCTCAAGTACCAAAACAAGCGCCCAGATTATATCGCTGCATTCTGGAACGTCGTCAACTGGGATCAAGCCAACAAGAATTACGAAGCCGCACTTTCTTAATTGCCTTGCCATATACATTGTGACAACAGCCACTGCCCTTAGCGGACAGTGGCTGTCGTTGCATAAACATGGATATTTGGTGGCTCATGGGAAATTCTGAATCGGGAACACTATCTGCGGTATGGGGTTCGTAACCCTGGTCTTCCCAAGTCGGACAGTTCCCCCGTAGGAGGATTCATCCATGAGCGTATTGACCATTCTTCGCAATGCACGCATTTTCGCTCCTAAGGAATTAGGCGTACAGGACATTTTGCTTGGCGATCGCCACATCCTCGCCATTGGCCGCGACATTTCGCTACATGGAAGCGTCGATGTCGACGTGATCGATCTCGATGGACAATACGTCTTCCCTGGCCTTATCGATCAACATGTGCACATGGCAGGAGGAGGCGGCGAAGGCGGCTTTCACTACCGCACGCCAGAGATTTCCCTCTCCCACTTGACCGTCGCCGGCGTAACCACGGCCGTAGGCGTCCTTGGCACCGACGGCGTGACCAGGAGTACGAAGGAACTTCTTGCGAAAGCGAATGGCCTTGATTTTGAGGGCATTACAACGTACATCTACTGTGGAGCCTATCAAGTTCCGACGCGCACCATCACGGGCACACCCCGCTCAGACATCGTACTCATCGATAAGGTCGTAGGAGTCGGCGAGATCGCCATCTCGGACTCAAGATCGAGTCACCCTGACGAACACGAGATCGCCGAGTTGGTATCTGAGGCTCATGTCGGTGGCCTTCTTTCCGGCAAAGCTGGCGTCGTACATTTCCACGTGGGCGACGACAACGACCACCTAGATCTCCTGCACCGCGTTGCAAAGCGCACGCAATTGCCGCGAACAGTCTTCGTTCCAACGCACCTCAACCGCAATCCGGGTCTCTTAGAGGCAGCCATCGAATGGGGCAAAGCTGGCGGCCTTTGCGATGTCACATCAGGCATTCGTCCGGACAATCACGACCATATCTCCGTCAAACCGTCGAAGGCCATTGTCAAGTTGCTCGATGCTGGTGTTCACGAGGCCTATATCACGATGAGTTCGGATAGCAACGGCTCGTCCCCTATTTTCGATGAACAAGGACGACTCGTGGCGATGGGCATTGGTAGCGTGGCAACGCTCTGGGAAGAGACTGCGGACTTGATTCGCGAGGAAGGAATGCCGGTGGAGCAAGCCATTTCGATCGTCACGCGCAACGTCGCACGCGTCCTCAAACTCCGCCATAAAGGGAAGATCCAGTCGGGTTGTGATGCAGATTTAATCATTTGCGACGACAAGTTGCAGATTGAACGGGTGTTTGCAAAAGGAAAATCCGTCGTCGAGGACGGCAAACCAACGGTCTTTGGCACATTCGAAGACGCGTCGCGCGTACCTGGATCACCTGACTCGCGCAAGCAAGCGGGTACACGGGACGACCGGCGCGATCGCCCGATGATTGACCCATCTCGCGAAGACGATGATGCGTTCCCTGATCGCGATGAACGGCAACAGCAATCCCGTCGCCGCCATTACTGCTGCTGAGGCTCGCGCTCAGCCATGGTAGCGAATCATCTGTAATACCTCTTCACGCATACGCACATCTTCTTCGTAGCGACCGCGGGCGGCCAACGTCATGGTACGGCTGCCCGGTTTGCGTATACCGCGCATGTTCATGCACAGGTGTTCTGCATCGACGACGACCAACACGCCTTCGGCCTGTAACTCGGATACCAATACATCCGCAATCTCATTTGTCATCCGCTCTTGCACCTGTGGCCGTTTCGCGACAACGTCGACAAGGCGAGCCAATTTCGATAGACCCGTCACAACGTTTGCATGCGGTAAATAAGCGACATGTGCCGTTCCGAAAAACGGGAGAAGATGGTGTTCGCACATCGAGTAAAACGGAATGTCCCGCACCAATACCATCTCTCCGTGCTCCACATGAAAGCGCGCACTCAACTCTTCTCTCGGATCCTGGTGCAACCCCGCGAAAATTTCCGCGTACATGCGTGCGACGCGGGCTGGCGTATCGATAAGGCCTTCCCGATCCGGATCTTCTCCGACCGCTTCCAAGATGGTGCGTACGGCCTGTTCGATGCGAGCCATATCGATCCTAGGCTTGTCCAACGGGAAAACCGCCTCCTGCTTGTCATTGGTGTCAACATGAGACGTTGTCACTACGTTACCTCCCTGTCCGATCCCTGCATCTGCGGCCGCAGTTTCGTCGAGGACATCCCAAACGGCCGCAGCTTCGTTACGATTAGACTGGCGAACAGTCTACACCACTGTCCGGAAATTGAACAGTGTTATACAATCCGCCCCACAGCTTAACCTGTGCGATATAGGATGCTGCCGGACAACTTGCGTAATATGCAATGTAGCCTTTAATATTCGCTCCAGACACCTCCGGCTGATTGCCAGCGATTGGAGCAATTGCAATAAATGCCGGAAGATCCAGCTTGGCGAGTTGATAGGTCGAATACTGCCACTGGTTCGCATAGAATGCGGCCTGCAATTCGCTATTGACGCTGTGTACACCAGCCGCGAAACCATTGATGAACGATTGAAAATCGGCGGCCGTCGTCGCAGGACTATTGTATCCTTCCGGATCCAAAATCACAAAGTTAGGTCGCCGCGAACCTGGATATTTCGCGATTTGCTGCGCAGCGTACACACCGCCATCGTACCCGGCCTGATAATACGTCGTGCCGGATTGCGGCCAACTGACCGTCCAAAACGACAACCACCATGCATTTGAAGCGGATGCCTCTAAAGCCTTGGCGACAAGCACATCCGGCTCGTTTGCCACGACGTGTGTGTAGGGACTTGCCTGCGTGCCCAGGGCCGCCGTCACCGCGATGCCTGGCCACGCCTGCTGCAAGGCGGTCATGACTTCGGCTTCCGTCGTAAACGACGCATAAATCCCCACCGATGGAGCCGTCACCTTGGACGTAGGGTCAACGGACGTCGTTTTCACAGAAACCGTCGCAACGCTCGGCGAGGCCCCCCGCACGCAGACGCTCTGTGGTACCTCTTGTTGCGGCATCGCCTTGTAACCGCGCGGAAACGTGCCGTGAACCGCGTAGTATGCCAACATAACCGCGAGCGTCAGACTGTCAAGACTTGTATAACCAGCCGCATTCACCACGTAGTTAGCCCGCGCCTCGGCAATGCCCCGGCCGCTCGGTTCCAGTTCAAACGGTGTGTGACCCCCAGCCATAGCCGCCGGGTTCGACCAATCACAAGGATTATAGTAAAGAGAATAAAGAGCGGCCCCTCCTACCGCAATGACCAAGGTCGAGGCGTTGGCTGCCATCTTCCATGCCGTTTGAAAGTTGCCCGTGCAATTCGCATACGGAATGCCCGCGACGTCCGCGGCCGCATAGCACTTCACTAAGTCCCCTGTCGTTGCGGCATATAGGTAAACGTGACTCGCGCTCACTGTCATGACGCAATCCCCTCTCCCAATTGCGTTGGATATACACCCACTCGTCCGCGCTGCATTTTGCATTTCTTATCGATATGCACACACTTCGCTCCATTCTATGCGGCAGGGGTGTGGGCTTGTGGCTTGTCATAAAGAGGTGAGGAACAATGCATTTGGTTAGTCTCGGCGACTCCATCACATACGGCGAAGGCGCATCTACTCCATCCCGCGCGTACCCGAGCGTGTTGACGGCACTGCTTCAATCACATCTCCGATCGCGCTCGTGTTGCGACGCCATTCTCGCAGAACCAGGTTGGACAAGTACAGATTTGCTCTCTGCACTCGGCGCCGCAGGCAACCTGCCACTGACCAATGCCCGCGCGGTCACGGTTTGGATTGGTGGAGACGATCTCGCACAAGCGGCCTTGGCCACACTGGCAAGCGGTCGCAAATCGTTGCCCATTGCTCCGCTCGTCGTGCGTTACAAACGGAATTTGACAGACATCGTGCGCTTCGCACAGGCGGACAGCAGGAACGTCGTGATCGTCTGCACACAATACAACCCCTTTCCAAACAGTCCATTGGCGGGCGAGGCGGTCGCCACTTTGAATGAAGCCATCCGCTCTGTCGCGGCCGCGACCGGGGCTGCGCTCGCGCCGGTTGCGGACTGGTTTGCCGGCCGCCAAAGCGAATTGATTCGCAACTACCGCACAGGCACGATCGCGGATGCCCTGCGGGGCCCCGCCCCGGTTCACCCGAACGACAGAGGGCATCGAGTGGTGGCAGAGGGCCTTTATCGCATGCTGGCACCAATCGTTGCGCACTGACATAGGCTAGGGCGCACTGCCCTTTCCACAGTCGGAGGTGAACGCCGCTTGCTGTCATTCGCCTTGGCCGCTGCTCTGATGCGAGACATCGTGCTCGCCACCGGATTTGTCAACCAATCGTTTCCGCAACCGCTCAGTAAAGACGATGAACAGAAATATTTCGACTTATGGCGCAAACACGGCGACAAGCGGGCACATGACCTGCTTGTCGAACACAATTTGCGCCTGGTTGCACATGTCGCCAACGTGTCATCGACACAATCACCGATTCGTTACAGTTCGAACCGCGAACGCACGGTGAGGTGCACGGATTCGCCCCTGGCGTCCAATTCAACGCGATCGATCACGGCCTCGACCCACGCCCGACGCTCCCCGGGGTCCACGTCCCCGTCGGCGAGTAGCCATGCCTCTATCTTCTCGCGCTCGGCCTTGCGCTCCATCGCCTCCGTGCGCTTCGCGATGCAACGTCTGCACACTTGCTCGCGCAATGCATGCCAGCGGATCTCAGCCTCGCGCTTGCGCACTGTGTACGTGTTCATATCGAGATCGCCATAGGCATAAAGGGTGGCAAGTCTTCCCTTGGCCGCCTCAATCGTGGCCAATTGCTCTGCCATAAGCCGCAAATCGTCTGCTGCGCCTGAATCGTCGCCGAGGATTGCGGAACCAGAGAGATGCGCCCACACGTCGTCCCAAACCTGGCTCTTCATAATCCGATGCACCAACTCGCGCCAGACGACTTGTTCGATAGCCGCGGCTGGTACCCGTTTGCACCGATAGGGGCAGCGGGGCGTCTGTTTGACAGCTTCCGGTGGACGTCGATACCACCGCTGTGTGGTTCCCTTCCCGTTGTCAGATGCCGCACTATACCACGTCTGGTGACATATTGAGCAGGTGAGATAACCTCCGAGCAAGTGTCGTTTGGCTTTCGCGGTACGCGCGCGCGCCCGCGACCGGCGGCGAGCGTTCACCGCCTCAGCAAGATCTGAATCAACGATCCGTGGGACAGGGATGCAAATCCAGTCACTCGGTTGTCGCCAGCCCACCACGATGCGCCGATTCGAGCGCTTAAGTCCAGGCACCCTGCGGGCGAGTCGCAGGGCCTTGCGGGTTGTCCGGCGGTTAAAATACCAAGTACCCGTGTACATGGGATTGGCCAATATGTGTCCAACGGTTGCGTGAGACCAGTTCTTGGATAAGCGCGTCTTCGTGGGCACACCTAACGCATCGAGGCGTTTGGCAATCGCGCGCAGACTGAGCTGTTCGTACGCATACCACCGATACATCATGCGGACGACGGCGGCCTCACTGTCGACGATGACGAGCTTGCCGTTTTCATACCTGTAACCATAGGGGTCAATACCCGTTGGCATGTACTGTCCACCCTTGGCAGCCCTCAATTTTCCGGAGAGTGTTCGACGACGTATCTGCCGCAGTTCATATTCTGCAATACTAGAGATAATATGGAACAGAAGCACCGCCTCGTCGGACTGATCCCAGTTGGGGACATCGACAAAATGAAGTTCCACCCCGCACTGTTGCAATTCGCGGACAATCATCGCCTTGTCAGCAACGTTGCGCGAAAGCCTATCGGGGTGTTTGATGATGACCCTTGCAATTGTGCCGCGCCTGGCTTCATCGAGCAATGCCAACAAGGCCGGTCTATCCATATCTTCCCCGGATGCCCCAGCTTCTTCATACACGCGGATGTCCGCTTGGGAAGCGCCTAACGCCAGTGCGTAGTGAATACACTGCTCACGCTGGACCGCGAGACTATGCCCCTCAGCGGCCTGCACGCCTGTTGACACGCGCGTGTACACGGCTGTCAGCATTGGCATTCCCCGCTTTCTCACGACAATCGTGACGCCCTTGCGAATCTTGCCAAATGAGCCTAGCGAAAACGTCCTTTGCTTGTGCTGGCGACATCGGTGTGATCGAAGTCTGCCAGTCAACATAAAACAGCCGATCCATGATGACACCCCCTTCCCGGTTGTATGCGAAAGAGGAGATGTCCTAACACGGATCGGCTATTGATGCACAGAAATGTACCCACTTATTTAGTTGGTGTCATCGCGTTTCGATCCTTGACTGCGCCGATGCTCCCAGATGCGAAACCACACAAATAGTGCAATGAGGAGAATGACAACGACAACCAAGAGTACAATGTGATGTTTGAAAAACGGCCAGTACTTCGTGACAAATTCGCCAATATAACGACCAGCGATAATGAATAGGCCCGACCAGACGATGGCGGCAATGGTATTAAACACAAAAAACAACCAGGGCTTCATGCGGTTGATACCAGCGAGGTACGGAATTAGAATGCGCACACCAGCGATAAATTTGGCGATGAACACCACCCAGAGCTCATAACGCTGAAATCGTTCATTTGCAGCGTCAAGTTTCGCGGATGTGATACCGATGAATTTTCCAAAAAAGAGGACAATTGGACGACCAAGATACCACCCAATGAGGTACGCAACGGCCGACCCAATCAAGTTGCCAAGGCAGCCAGCAAGCCAAAGTGGTACAAGGTGAAAGACACCTTTTGACCACTCGATACCGGAGAGCGTGAGCGTGGTTTCCGCAGGAAACGGGAAGCCGATGGCTTCAACCAGGATGATGAGAAACACACCAAAATATCCGTATTGATGGATGATCTCCTGAAAATGCACAGAGTCGCCTCCTTGGGCTACCGCAAGTGACATTGTTGACGACACTAAGAAGTTTGATACGTCCGGGATTGATCAGGACGATTTGATTTCAATTGGCACGGTCGGCCTGATCAAAGCGGTGGACACATACCAGCCTGCAAAAGGCACAAAGTTTGCGACATACGCCGCTCGCTGCATTCAAAACGAGATTCTTATGCAGTTGAGGGCGCAGCGCAAAACGCGTAAGGATGTCTCACTTTACAGTCCCATTGGCACAGATAAAGAAGGCAATGAAATCACCATCTCCGACATTTTGTTTTCTGAGAGCGATTCCACCGAAGATGAGGTCAGTCGGAAGATGGAAATCGACGGTATGAAGAAACTACTCGATGTCCTAGACGAACGGGAACGTCGCGTAATCGAGTTGCGCTTTGGACTCGTAGACGGTCATGAATGGACGCAAAACGAAGTGGCAGATCTGCTAGAGATATCCAGATCTTACGTTTCCCGATTAGAGAAGCGTGCTTTACTGAAAATGTTCCACCAGTCCTACGCAGGCCAAGAACGTAAACGTGCTTACCGACATTCGCGCGCGCAATCGTAATCCTGAAATGCCGTCCGGATCAATGTCCGGACGGCCAAGTCCCCAATGTCACTTCGACTGTAATCTTCTTCCCATGGCGCAGCACTGTCAGCGTTACCTTCTGACCGGGATTGTCCTGATTGATATACTGGGTCAGCTGTTCAATGCTGTTTACTGGCTCGCCATCGATGCCCACGATAATGTCCCCATTTCCTTTCAAGATGGTATAGGGATCAGCTGTATCGTTGGCACTATTCAGCTTATTCGCGTTGCTGTCGCCTTGCAAACCTGCTTTCGCAGCGGGGCCGTCCTTGGTCGTCTCCGTGACGTAGACGCCGGACGAGACAGGCAGGTGCATGGCTTCTTGCATGAGGTTATCGATATCCATTCCCTCAATGCCAAGCCATGCATGCGCGATGGGCTGGCCGGACAAGAGCTTTGGTTCAAGTTGAATGAACCTATCAATCGGAATGGCAAAACCGATGCCAATCGAGCCTTCGATTGGACTTTCAATCAAGGTGTTAATGCCGACGACCTGGCCTGCAGCGTTGAGCAAAGGGCCGCCGGAGTTGCCTGGATTAAGCGGCGCGTCCGTCTGGATCATGCCGTTCATGACGTGACCGCTCGACTCAGACATGGAGCGATTCAAGCCGCTGACGATCCCGGAGCTGACGCTCGACGTGAGTTCAAACGGATTGCCAATGGCAATGACCAGGCTACCTGGCTGTAGCGATTTCACCGACCCGAGTGGCAACGGCTGCAACGAAGCGGGAGCAGGGATACGGACGATGGCGAGATCGTCCAATTTGTCAGCATTGAGTACGCGTCCGACATACTGACGGTTCCCGCTAGATACCTCGACGGTCTTGGCACTGCCGACAACGTGCGCATTTGTCGCAATATCCCCGTTACGATCGATGAGAAAGCCTGTGCCGATATCCTCTTCGGCCCCGCTGTCCGAAGCTGACTTGCCCCCAGATACCGCCGTGATCGTGAAGATGCTATTTTTCACGCGGTTGTATATATCCGTAACCAAGGTTGTATTGTCAACGCCAGGAATCGCCGTGGTCGAACTGCTCGATCCAGAACCGTTACTCGCAACCGAAGGTACGTATTCCACCGTCGCTTGGTGTCCGGAGTGGCTGATGGCTGCTCCCGTCCAAATGCCTAGCACATAAAACACCGCGAGACCTGCGACGATGCTTGGTAGCAACACCGTTCGCCTACGCCGGCCATCGCCCGGCCAATCGTCAAACTCATCGAAACGCCGCCCCATCGTGCCTCCCCCTTTTGCCACCACATGTTGTTGCCTTCATTCTAACCATCCGCCTCTACGTGCACAAACAAAAGGCACGTTACAACGCGCGAGGTGGCTGTTACGCGTCGGCCAGTGTGGCGATGACGTGTTGTAACCGATTCACCAATTCCGGATCAGGCTTTTGATCCGCCATCCCACGCCCGTTTGCAACGCGCTTTGCGGCACTGCCATAATACGCAGCTAAAGCCGTTTCCAACTGCGCACTGCAGCGCTCTACGAGACGCTGTCCCCGCGTTGCGAGTATTTCCTTCGCAGCGGCCATTGCGACGGGTTCCGTCGCCTCCATCATGGCGCTTTGCCCACCGCCTTCAAAAAACTGCTTGGCAGAGGAGAAGTGGCGGAAAAATGGTTCAAACATACCGCCGTCGAGATGTGCAGGCGCGGCGTTAAGCACGTCGTCGACCACTTGAACCCCCCCTGCGGTCGAACCGTCATGTGTCGCACCAGCGAGCGACAACCTCGACATTTCTTCTTCCCAATGTGTCTTTTCGCCGGTCAGTACCTCGCTCGCCAAGCGTTCCGCGCGAAGCGCAAACGTACGCAGTTCAATGTCGATCCGCCGTCCAATGGCCCCTGCCAGCTCCGTCGCCGCCTCCCGCAACTTGTCCGTGGGCTTGCCAAGGCGAAACCTCCCTGGGTGGAATGCCTCGCGGAACAAGTCCCGATAGGCAAAACGCAGCCGTTCCCCCGCGTGAAATAAGAGCTCGTGCAGTTCCTGCGCAAGTGGCCGCACCAAGCGCACTTCACTATCCACACGCGCAGCCTCCATACGCTGATTTAGCTCATCGAGTTCCCTAAGGCGCGACGAGCGCGCTGCGTCGTCCGCAGCGATGCGCAATTGTTCCTCTCGCTGCCGTGCAACCAGTTGTTCGCGCAAAGTAGCCAACGTGCGCCTTGCCAAATCTGCGGCCAAGCCGTCTGCAGACGACTCGACGTATTGGATGAGATCGGCCTGAAGGCGATCGACTCCAGCATACTCGCAAAGCGCGGTGAGCGAAGCCGCATCCGGCTGCCAGGTCTCATCGCGCAAGCGCGATCGCGCTAGTGCCAACGCGTCAGCATCGGTCGCGTCAACTGCCAGGCGCCGCCCCGCTTCGGCCAATTGCGCCGAAACCTCGTAGACGCGCGGTTGCCGGATACCGAGGCGTCTGAGTTCGGATATGACGCGCGCTCGAACCTGTTCGCGTTCCTCGTCACTCGTGGCGAGATCGACAGCGTTGATGGCTGCGAACAGCTTATTCTGCTCAGATACGTCCTGAACCCCGGCAAGCTGCAAGAGGAACTCGCGATCCGCCTGGCTGAATGCATGCGTGTAGTACATGACAAACAGAACAGCATCCGCCTCGCGCATGTACGAGAAGGCAACATTCGTATGACGCTGATGGATGGAATCGACACCCGGCGTGTCGACGAAAACAAAGCCTCGTTGCAAAAGCGGATCGTCCACCTGGACGTCGACACGGCCGACATATGCCGCGTATCGTTCGTCGGCTGAAAATGCTCGTAAATCTTCGACACTGGCTACCCAAGTCGTCCCAAGCCTAGCGCGCATGTCTTCATAACCGTCACGCAGCGCCTTCAGAAAACGTACGTGGCGCCGATAGGCGACCGGGAATTGCGTGACGGTTAGGCGATCGATCTCGGCCATCGCCGCAGAAAGGTCGCTCGCGTGCCGATTCAGGGCTTGTAAAGTCGACTCGACGTCGCGCCACAGCTCCTCTTCTGTCTTCGCCGCAATCTGAACCTTCGCGTCGTCCTTCGTCGCACCGCGCAGTTCCGTGACGGCTGCGGTCGTCGGGCTTGGGGAGACGACGAGCAATGGCCTTCCCAAAATGGCGTTCAAGACAGAGGATTTACCTGCTGAAAACGCGCCGAAAACAGCGATGACCATCTGCCTTTGCGAAAGTCGCGCGATGGCCGTGTCCATGAATCGAGTGTCGATTCCGCTGATGTCGCGCACGGATTCCTGCAACTTCACCAGTCGTTCGATATAAAGCTCGCGGTCCTGCGTCATACCGATGGCACCTCCCCGGCTGCTACCAAATCGAATGCACGCTGCTCGCGAGCGCAGATGTCCAGATACGCCTGCAACGCTGCACAACGATCACTAGCCAACTCCATATCCGCACGCGTAGTCGCCTGCTCATCCTCGCACTTTGCGAGACAAGCGGCGACAAACTGTTCGGCCAAGTCGGCCGCGGTTGCCAAAGCATCCCGTTTAATGCGCGCGACGACATCTTTGACATACTGATATGGATACTGTGATGAAACCAAGGCACCAGGCTTCACGACACGCGAAACATATTCAACATCGACGTCGATATGAATGGCAGCCGCACCATCGGCCAGTCGGGCGCTCGTGGCGGGATCGATTCCAGCCTGCCGCACATCGCTCGCGATTTGGTTGGCCAGTGGCGTCAAAAGATAGTTGTGGACGCGCTCTGCGATGTCTTTCGCGAACGCCTCTGCGCGCCGCAGCCGCTCAGCGTCGGTCTTCTGTGCGGATCGAAACAACCCGACCTTAAATTCTGGTCGCAAGCTTTCGACATAGATACGCCCCTTTTCGGTGGTATCATAGGGGGCAATTTGGGCGAGTTCAATCAAGCGCAACCAGCTTTCACGCGTCGCCTGAGCCTGATCGCGCGCGGCTTGCATACCTGTGTCGTACTGCTCCCGTAGATGGCGTAGCTTTTCCGCTTCGCGATCCAGCCAACTTACCGCCTCGTCTGCAGAAAGCGGCGCACTCCCACAAGCCTTGGCGACAGCCTCGCCAGCAGCTTGGACAAGTGGATCAAAATAAGCTGCAACACCTTCCTTGGCTACATCGACAAGGCGGCGGCGCACATTCTCGACGCCTCCGTTCGCCATTTCGGATTCGGCTTGTGCGACTAACCAGCTCCGCAATGCGGGCAGTTGGTTGTGCGGGGATTGGCCAACCGTAGTGAAGAAGATGGTATCCTCCGCAATGCCGTAATCCGCTAGAACGCTATACACGCTGTCGGCAAACTGGACAAATGGCAATTCGGACTCTAGATGCTTGTCAATTTGATGCACAACAAACGCGAGTCGTTTTCCCTCTTCGACAAAGGCGTGTAGCAATTCGAGATTTTCCTCGGCTTCGACGTGCTGATAGTCCGCGACAATCACGACGCAATCCGCCTGATACAAGGCGTTCATGGTGGCCTCTTTATGCCGCTCGTCCGTCGAGTCGATGCCAGGCGTGTCGAGCAACTGAAGCTGTCCAGTGCTCCCTGGCAGACTCATGTGCACGCCCTCGACGTCCGCCGTCGTCGGATTCGCTCCCGTTTTGAGGCGAGTGCCTGACAAAGCGCTCACCAAGCTCGACTTGCCGGCCGAGAACAAGCCGCAAAATGCTACCGTAAACGTCGATTCGGCAGCCGGATCGGCCAATATATCAAGCAGTCGGCGCGCATACACGCCGCCGCCAACGCTCTCCAACCACGCTGCGATCCGCTCGTATTGGCGCCCCATCTCCAGCGTGGATTCCATCGTTTTTGACATCTTTGACCAAAATCTCCTCTCCTAGCTCCTGGCTCTTTGTTCATGATACGTGAAAACTGCGTTTCGCGCACGAGCTGTCTTAGATACATGCCGCAGTGCGCGTTTGCCAAATCAGCATACGATATCAGAGAACCGACGTGCAGGAGGTGAGGGGTGTGCGACTGCAATCCATCATCAAATTCGGCGGGCTTGCGTTCGATATCGCAAACGATGAAAAGGTGCAACAACTCGCCGGTATGGTGCACAGCGGGGCCAAGCGGAGGGGGCTTTTGCAACCGTGGACGCCACCGGCGCAAGGGCACCCACATACACCTTATCCACCCGCCCACTGGCCCACGAGTAGCCAGCCCATACCGTTTGCACCGTCGCATGGAGCGCCGTCCCCGGCATCCCATTCCGCTAAGGCGGAGCCCGCTAAGGCAGAACCAGCCCCCGAGGAAGCAAAACCATCCGGGATGGATGGCTGGAACCTTGAAAAGTGGGTTAACATGGATAATGCTAAAAAAGTCATCGGGTGGATGGGGACTCTGAATCAAATGCTGAACAAACCGTGACGTCCCCAAAAGCCGCGAAAGGGCCGGGAGGTCATTGTATTGGAAATTGGCACACCATCGCGACCAAGTCTCTTCCTCTACCGCCTCTTTCGCCATGTGATGCCGCTCGCACGCGCCGAACTTGCGCATTGGCGCGCGCGGGCTGCAGCCATTCCAGACCCCACATTGCGCCAACAGGCGTTAGCCAGCCTTGCGGACAAGCAATTTCACGCGGACGGTGGCACGGTCTATGCTGCTGGCAATCGACGCTACGCGCAAACACTGGTCAAAGTCATTGTTGCATTACAAACGATCAGCGATTACCTCGACAATCTTTGCGATCGCGCCAATGTCCTGGATGGCCCGACATTTCGCCAGCTACATTGGAGTATGCTCGATGCGGTGCGTCCCCATTTTCCCTTGCGCGAGTACTATGGGCTCTGGGGCAGGGTCGACGACGGAGGTTATCTCGCTGAGTTGGTACAAACGTGCCAGCAAGGACTTACGCAATTACCCTATTACGCCGTTGTACAGCCGCAGGTCAGTTGGTACGTCGAACGTTATAGCGAATTGCAGGAACACAAACACATTCAGCACGCAATGCGCGAACAACGACTCATCGACTGGAGCACACCCTATCTGCATGACTATCCGGATACGAAGTGGTATGAATTTGCCGCCGCAACTGGCTCCACCTTGGGGATGTTTTCACTGTTTTTGGCTGCCACAGAACCCATTGAACAGGAAACTGTACAGCTCATACACAAACACTACTTTCCCTGGATTTGCGGCCTACACATCTTGCTCGACTATTTCATCGATCTTTCTGAAGATCAACAGTCTGGCGACTTTAACTTCGTGGCATGTTATGGGGATCCATCGCTCGCTTTCCACCGTCTCCGCCACTTTGCGCAGCAAAGTCGGCAGAGTGCCGAACACATTCCCATCGGCGGCCGTATTCACAAGTACGTCGTACAGGGGTTACTTGGTATGTATCTCTCCGATCCGAAAGTGGAGCAACAAGCGGACGTGCGCAAAGCCCGACGGCTGGTCTACGCCTTTGGCCCTACCTCCATCATGTTCTATTTGGCAACTCACCTGTACCGTCGAATCGCCTGATCAATCAGAAGGCGCCTTGCGGTGAATACGCACGCGCACGGTATCTAAAACACCGGGAATAGGCGCCCCCGGTTTTTCCACTTCCACCACAATAGAACGAATAAGTGGAAACTCACACAAAACCGTTTGTGCAATCCGTTCGGCCAATGCCTCCAAAAGACGCTTAGGTTCCCCCTCCACGATCGTTTGCACGGCAGCATAGACATCAGCATAATTTACGGTCAAGCCGAGATCATCGGCTTCACCCGCTCGACGCAAGTCGATAGACAACCAGAGGCTGACAATGAAACGTTGCCCAAGTTGCCGCTCTCCCTCGTACGCACCGTGGTAACCGTAAAAACGCATACCGAGCAGTGCAATTTCATCCAACAAAACATCGGTTTCCCCTGTCTTATTCACTTTCATCTGCCCCCTCGCGTTCATTCCCCATCTTCTCGACGAGCGCCGCCACTTCCGCACCAAACAGCAGGATGATGAGTGCGATATACATCCACAATACGAGTAAAATCACGACGGTCAAGCTGCCATAGATGAAGTGGTAGGTCACAAGGTGACTCGCATAGACGACAAACAAGGTGCGAGCGAGATCGAGCAAGATGGTGGACGCCAATGCACCCAAAATGACGCTGTTGACATCCACGCGGCGCGACGGCAGGTAACGATAAACGACGAAACTGGTCACAAATAAAGATAAGGGATACAGGATGCGAGTGATCCCACGCAGGCGCGAGACCCAAGCGGCAAGAAAGGAACTTGCCGATACATGCAGATGAACCATCGGAAAGATAGCCAACGCAATCGAACAGATCACAGCAAGCGCGATGAGCAGACACAACATGATGGCCGCGACAATGCGTCGAGCCAAAAAGGAGCGTTGCGCCGTCACTTCAAAGATGCTATCCAGGGCCTGCTGCACAGCGATAAACGCGCTGGTCGCCGACCACGCGAGCGTAATCAAACTGACGAAACCAGCTCGTGCTCCGACTGTGCCCAGCTTTTCTATGTTATCTTGGAGAAAGTGGTTGGCATTCGACACATCTGGGTAATAGGGCTTGAGCGCTTCGACCAAGAGCTTGACCACAGGCTGGTGCGGAACGGCCAAACTGGCTCCGAAGATGATCAGAATGAGGAGCGGAAACAACGAAAAAATGGCATAAAACGAAATCTGCGCGGCGAGCGATGCAATGTCGTGGCGAAACACGTTGACCAACAGCTGTGTCAAAAAGTCCCCGAAGACTCGAACACGCGTGCGTACGCCCATCGCGCTCACTCCCGCAAGATAAATTCACCCACATGGCCGAACTTGTCCAATAGTGTGTCGCACCATCCCGCATCAAATGGCGCATGGATGTCGATCCACCGCTCGTCGTACGGGTGCCAGAAGCGCAAACTGGCCGCATGCAACGCAATTTGTCCTGGCGCTGGCCAATTGCCAAGCCCAGTTCCGCCATACCATGCATCCCCGACGATCGGCGCTCCTTGTGCCGATAAGTGAACCCGTATCTGATGTGTACGGCCGGTGGCCAGTTGCAATTGCGCCAACGACAGCTCTTTGCCCGCCTGTTCGCGTACGGCAAGCACCGTTACATGTGTACGCGCTGGCTTACCCGTGGATGCCACGCGAAATTTACCACTCTGATGGCGATCACGACCAATGGGTTGATCGATCACGCCATTGGATAATCGTCGCCCCCATGTGATAGCAACGTATGAACGCTGTATGGCCTTGTTGACAAGTTGAGCGTCGAGCGCTCTCAGCATAAAGGTGTGCTTGGCGTAGAGAACTGCACCGGTCGTCGGGCCATCCAGTCGGTGCACGTGCAGACCCTGCCCATCACGTTGCGCCAGGTAACCCGCGACGATGTCATCGAGGGCGGTGACAGTTGGATCCTCCGTATGAATAATGAGTCCTGCCGGTTTGTTGACGACAAGAACGTGATCGTCCTCGTACAAAACGGCAAGCTCTGGGGCGTTTGAAGAGGCAATCTCGCGCGTCGTCGGCCTCCCCCATGATGGATCCGCGAGCAAGAGACGGCCTCCTGCTGCAAGCTCATCGACAGGTTTCGCGCGATCCCGATTGTAGGTGACGCCGGCACGATGAAAAAGCTGGTTGATAAAGCCATGGGGAAGCCCCAACCGCTCGCTTAAAAACCGCTCGACGGACCATCCGGCTGACGCTTTGTCCAGGCGTATGCTTAACAGACCAGATCGATACTGAACCTCCACCGCAACTCTCCCCATCTCGACGCAGACATTGTAAGTATGTACCAGATCGTAGTCAATTCAATCCGCAACCCATCTTAACGGACAAAAAAGGCGCCACTGGACGGTGGACACCGCTCCGGCGACGCCTGCGATGAACTTGGGCAGGAAGGGAAACCCTTGGGATTCCCCACAATGCCTACTTGGTGTATTACACAGCTTCCACGTATTCCACGTCGGGTGCGACCTTCTTGATGGCTCGCTCAATTCCCATTTTCAACGTCATGACGCTGGCCGGGCAACCGACACACGCCCCTTGTAAGGAGACAAAGACCGTCTTTGACAATTCGTCATACGACACAAACTCTACATCGCCGCCGTCCATTTGGATGGCGTCGCGAATCGAGTCGAGTGCCTCGCGAACCCGCGCTTCCGTGGAGGTAGCTTCATGTTCTGACATCGGTTCATCCCCTCCAAATATGTATTTAGCATACGCGCTACGGCGATCCGCATGCAAGAGGCGATTGCGTACACGCCAAGTAGGCGTCAGGTCTGCAGACAAAGCACACGCGCGACACCTATTCCACTGGCGTCGCGCGACTCGACGATGGCCTTCAAAATTGAGGCATGCCCATGGGGGGCATCCCTGTTCCAAAGCCTGGTGCGACTGACTGAGCAATCACCTTGTGAAACGCAATGGTATGGGGCTCGAAGCGAAAAACCTCCTGGAATCCCAAACTGCGCGTAAACGCAAGGCTTTGTTCGTTGTTGTCCTGCACGAACACTTCGAGCGTATGAATGCCCATCCGCCGCGCATCTTCTTCGATTTTGGCGATGGCCGCCTTGCCGATGCCAGCACGTTGGTACCGTGGCTGGATCACCATCGCGCTGATGTGCATCTTCCCATCATAACTCGTCAGATACGAATAGTATCCAATTGGCTTGCCGTTTCGTTCGATGACAAATGTCGGCGCACCTGATTGGATGTACGTGCGAAATTGTTCCTCCGGGAACGGCTGTCCAAACGCCTTTTGATGCACATCGCCGAGTTCCGACTTCGTCAATGAAACGATAAAGTCGTCGTCTGCCGCAGTGCGCGGCCGATACGTGATTGTGACTGGATCCTTTGTAACTGCCGGCTTTTTCGCCATTCGCTTCGCCTTTACAGCTGGCTTGCGAACCGCCGCCGGCTTTGCCTGGCGCGTTGAGCCAGGCACCATCAAATGGAGCGCATGCGTCTGCATATGATGTCCGACCTCCCTGAACAATTGCCCACCGTCGACACCACACACTATGCAGACGCCCATCCATTTGCGATTCCTTCAAAACGAAGGAATGAGTTTACCGCTTGCGACCAAACCACCGACGCGGCGTGTTCGGCGCACTGGTTTCCTCACGCTGGCGCCGCTGTTGTGCGTTTTTCAGACGCTTGCTGCTCACTTCGGTGACGACACTACCAATGTAGTTCCCCATAATATCCATCTTGTATTTGCGATTGACCTCAATCTTGTCGTATTCCTCTTTTGTCGTCCGGAAGGTCACAGTCGTGACGCGGTTGACGTTCACCCCGCGCATGGTCTGTCCGACGCTCACTCGCCCCGTCACTTGGTAAGTCGGCAGTGGAACATACTTGCTGACTCCAGAGGGGCCGCGTTCACGCACGCGCTTTTTTGCCAGAACAAACACTTCATGACGCTCTTTATTCGCGAGGTACTGCTCGTCAAACTTGCGCTGGCGACGGCGCGCCCATAAATAGAAGAGCGTATAGACAATGATGAGAAATACCAAAACGCTCAATAAGATCAGCCAATATCTCAACGACAGATCCCCCTGCATCATCTATGCGATTGTGTTCCAACATGTTGTTGACTGGTCTATTGTACCACGGAATCTTGGACGGGCCGCAATCCTTTCTTCGCAACCCACTTCATGCCAACCGACGGATGAAACATGATTTGCACCTGTTCATCGCCACCGTCTTTTCCTGCCGCGATGTGCAACACAATACCTTCGCCGTATTGCGCATGGCGCACGTGCTGACCAGGGACAGGCGAAAACGTGTTTTGGATGGAAAGATCGAGTTTGGCGACAAGCTCGTCCGGCACTTCCGCGAGAAACCGCGACGGATCGCGCTGTACGGTTTGACCATAAAGGGTCCGTTCCACCGCATATGTCATATACAACTGGTTCATCGCGCGCGTCATGCCGACATAGCACAAATTGCGTTCCTCTTCGACGGCGCGATCGTCATCCATCGAACGGGGATGTGGAAACAGACCTTCCTCCATGCCGATGAGAAAGACGACCGGAAACTCGAGACCTTTACTCGCATGCATAGTCATCAAGCGCACAGTGCCTTGCCCTTTATCTCGCTCCTTATCGACGTCGCTGAGCAGACTCACTTCAGCGAGAAACTCGGCCACAGAACCACCTCGGCGCCGGTCAAACGATTTGGTCACGCTGAACAGTTCGTCGATGTTCTCCGCACGTGCTTGATCTTCTTTCTTGCCGCTTTCCAAATACATGTCGCGGTACTTTGTCGCATGTAGCACCTCGGCGAGATATTCGCTGACCGACATGCCCTCCATCCAAAGCATGAGTTCTTCTAACTGATCGTGAAATATGCGCGCGGCCTCACTGGCCTTTGCCGACAACCCCGCACTTTCGCCGCAGGCCAAAGCCTCAAACAGGGTCATGCCCTCGCTGTGTGCATAGTCAAACAAGCGACCGACAGTCGAATCGCCGAGTCCCCGTCGCGGTGTATTGATGATGCGCAGAAGCGAAATCTCGTCCCGAGGATTCACCAAGACGCGCAAGTATGCAAATACGTCTTTAATCTCTCGTCGATCATAGAATGTCAAGCCGCCGACAATGGTGTAGGGAATAGCGCGACTGAGCAAAGCTTCTTCGACGGCGCGCGATTGCGCATTGGCTCGGTAGAGTACGGCACAATCGCCATACGATCCGCCGTTCAGAACGTGCAGAGCAATCTTTTCGGCAACAAACGCCGCCTCTGCCTCGCTGTCGGTTAAGCAGCATACAAGTGGCTTCTCCCCCGCGCCCCGCGTCGACCGCAGTGCCTTCTCCCTACGGCGCGTATTGTTGGCGATGAGCGCGTTTGAGGCTTTCAGAATCGCTTCGGTGGACCGATAGTTGCGCACGAGCATAACCACTTTCGCATCCGGGTAATCGCGTTCAAAGCGCAACATGTTTTCGCTGTCGGCACCCCGCCACGCGTAAATCGCCTGATCTGAGTCGCCGACCGCGCAGAGATTGCGGTGCCCATCTGCCAATAGCTGCAAAAGACGGTATTGCGCATGGTTGGTATCCTGGTACTCGTCCACTAAGATATGCCGAAACTTCGCCTGATATCGCTCGCGAATGGCCGAATCGCGCTCAAATAGTTTCACCGCGTTGCCAATTAAGTCGTCGAAGTCCATCGCGTTTGCGGCAAATAAGCGTTGCTGATACAACTCGTACACATCGGCCGCCACCAAATCTGTGATCACCGACTCGTCGATCACGGGTCCCTTGTCCCGCAACTGGTTTTTCCAAAACGAAATGCGGCTGCCGATCGCGCGTGGGTCGTAGGTTTTGAGGTCGCAATTTAAGTCGAGCAAACATTGGGCGATGAGGGCCTGCTGGTCATCGCTGTCGAGAATGCTGAAGTTGGGCGTATAGCCAATCGCCTCGGCTTCGCGCCGAAGGATGCGCACACAGATGCTGTGAAACGTACCCATCCACAAATCGTCTGCACGCTGGCCGATAAGAGAGCGAACGCGCTCTTTCATCTCTCGCGCCGCCTTGTTGGTAAACGTGATCGCAAGAATTTCCGGCACTGGCACGCCGTGTTCCGCAATCAAATAGGCAATCCGACGCGTCAGCACACTGGTCTTACCGCTGCCCGCGCCAGCGACGACAAGCAACGGCCCGGAGGCTGTGAGAACTGCCTCGCGTTGTTCGGGATTGAGCCCTGCCAGGAAGTCTTCTTGGGGTTTTGCCATGATGCACCTCCTCACTCGCCCGTGCACAGTTCTGCAAGATTACAGGCTACCACGGAACACGTTCGGAAAAAAGGTCTGGATACGGAATAGAAACTTCATCGGACAGATTTCGTACGCTTTCAACTTTTGCTACGATTACTCTCGATCCCGAATTGGAAAAGGAGCCTCACTGCATGCCCAAAGCTGCATTCATCGCACTACCCAAGTGCCGCCTGCACGACGTCTCACCGCTCCTTGAAACGCTTGCCTTACAGGACTGGCGCTTAAGAACACTGACGCTAGACGGCGCGCCGTGTACGACTGCGGAAGGGCTTGCCGTTTGTACTGATGGCTCCGTCGAAGAGGCGGTTCCGCTCGATCTCGCCCTTTGCGTGCTACCAGGTGGCTTGTACCCAGCACAAGTGTGGAACGATATTCGCTTGCACCGCTACGTGCGGCAGTTTGCAGGGCGCAAGGGCTGGTTTGCCGTCTCCGGCGAAGGTAGTGCCTGTCTTGCTGCGGCAGGACTTCTCGGCGGACTACGCTTCAGTGCACCTCTGTCGTTTGTCGAATCCCAAGCTCCGCTATTTCGCTACAGCATCCATATGACAACTCCCATATCCATAGATGGCGGCGTAGTCTCCTCAGACGGGAGCGATCCCGCTGGATTCTGCCAGGCTGTTTTTGGCAGACTAAACATAGGCGTGTGATGGTGTCTCTGCCAAACAGCGTGTGTCGACGACCGATACTAGGCATGTGCTATGATGGGACAAGCAGATATCAGCAAGGAGGCATGGCATGAAAGCACGAATTGTACATACGCTGATCGCCGTTCTGGCCACGTGCGCGTTCGCGGCAGGATGTGGTACCCCGACCAACAACACGACGAACGTGACAAACCTGACGAACGGGGTGAACTCGTCGGCTGGGACGGTGAACAGCGCAGCGAGCAACGCGGCCAACACGACGAGCGATGCGGCGAATCCACCAAGCCTTCATACAACGACCGAGCAATGGCCAAGTGCGCCAAAAATGACCATTGACACGGCAAAGACGTACGACGCCGTCGTTCACACCAATTATGGTGACTTCACGATTCAACTCGACGCGAAAGATAGTCCAATTACGGTCAACAACTTTGTATTTTTGGCGAAACACAACTTTTATCACGACTGCACGTTCTTCCGGATTATCAAAGACTTCATGGTGCAAACCGGCGACCCGAATAACAACGGAACAGGCGGCCCCGGCTATACCATTCCGGACGAATTGACGCATCAATACCCGTTTACGAAGGGCGTCGTCGCCATGGCAAATTCGGGTCAACCGCATACGGGAGGCAGCCAGTTTTTCATCTGCACGGTAGACGATACCAAGATACTCCAGCCACCGAACAATAAGTACACCGAATTCGGACGCGTTGTCTCGGGCATGAACGTCGTGGAGAAAATTGCATCCATTCCAGTCACCAACAACCCACAGACGGGTGAACTGAGTTACCCGCTCGCGACCGCATACATCAAATCGATTGATATCGAGGTCAAGTAGGGAGCGAACCCGATGCGCTACAACCGTGGACGGCAATTTATTTGGTTGATTATTCTGGTCGTCGTCGTCGCGCTTGCAAAGATCCGCATCGGCGGCAGCGTGCCCCTGCCAGCCAGCTATGAAAAGCTGGCTGGCGGACAAATTCGCATTCAGGTTCAAGCAAAACCGGTTCCTTCGACGTCCACCGGAGAAGCGTGGAACTTGGAGAAGCATGTTCAAAACGGGCAAACGATTTACACCGCAAACCTGTATATGAACGGACATGAACAGCTATTGTTCCCAGGCCTTAAAAGCCAGTCGAAGAGTGCAGCAGGCACGTTGTATGAAAGCAACGGAAAAATTCGATTTGGCAACCAGGACTATCATGCCGTCAATTTGTTTGTCGCGGCCGACGGAAAAAGCGGTTACATCGACTTTGCAAAATCATGAGATGTCAAGCGATTACGCCGGTCGGGGTCTGATCACAACCAAAGGCTCGCACGAACCCCGACCGTTGTCCGCGCTTAGGATGGATTCGTCTGCCGATACGGCGCCGTTCCTTCTTTGGCGAGCATGCGGTAGACCGCGTCATCCATCGGCGGGTTATGTAGTCCTGCGCGCACGTCGCGGTAATAGCGTTCCAGTGGAAGCGACTTCGATAGGCTGCGGCCCCCAACGACTCGCATGGCGAGATCGACGACCTCATTTGCGGCATTGGTCGCGAGTGTTTTCGCTGCGCCAAACTGGGCCCGTAACCGTGGGCGATCCGCAGGATCCAGCCGATCCCACCGCGCAGCGAGATCGTACAACAGCGTGCGCGCAGCGAGTAGCTTCAACTCCATTTCGCCAAGTTTCTGCTCGACGTGGGGAACGTCCGCAATCGGATGCGGCAGAGAGTTCGGTTGATAAGTTGCGGCATAATGCATGGCAAAGTCCCGTGCAGCAAGCCCGACACCTAGGTAGCACGCCGGGATGTGCAAGAGCCAGCCGCCACCATCGTTGTTCCGCTCGGTCTTCGCGCCTGGGCGGGCGATGGATACCACGTGATGCGACGGCACAAATACATCGCGCAGCACGATGTCATGGCTACCCGTTGCGCGCATGCCCAGGACGTTCCACGTCTCGACGATCTCGACATCCTCGCCGCGCACGAGAAATTGTCCGACCACATCCTCTCCCGCAACGGTCGCAGTCACCACAATCCACGTCAACGCCGGCGATAGCGTGCTAAACGTCTTGCGGCCGGAAATGCGATAGCCACCGTCGACAGGAACCGCAGTCGTCTCCGGCTTGCCGCCGCGGCTCGGACTGCCGGTTGCAGGTTCGCTGGCACAACTGTTGATTAAGGCACCATCGCGTACGACTGTCTCGCAAACTTGTGCAAACAGTTCGTCTGGAAACGCTCCGGTCGATCGAAGATTAAGGATCATGCCGACATGCCAACCGATGGCTAGCGCCGTCGAACCGTCCCCGCGAGCCAGTTGTTCTTGATGCATCAGCATTTCCGACAAACCGATTTCTAAGCCGCCATATTTGCGTGGCACCGTCCAGGACACATAACCCGCGGCTTGCAAATCGCGAATGTTGTCATGCGGAAACGCTCCGCTCTCGTCGTACGCGGCAGCCCGTGCGCTGAATTTGTTCGCCAATTCACGCGTGATGGCAAGCCTTTCTCTCACGTCTCGGGACAATTCCCGCTCGTCGTACATATAGCCACCTCCGTCGTTTGTCATTCCTCCAGTAGCGAAGTCGGCCGCGTCAAACGGGGCCCCATCGTGTGCACAAAGTACTCTCGATTTCCCATACGCTCCACACCCCGACGTTCGCTCCCCCAAAGTGCCCGATCAAGTTGCGACTGTGTTCGATGTGCCCGGAACGCACGCAACTTCTCTACCTGATATCCACTCACATCCACTTGTACAGTAGCCAGCACTGGCTGCGGAAAACGGTGAAAATCTGCGGTGTCGGCGCCAAAGGAAACGTAAAACAATCGCGCGCCGTTTCCGGACGTTGTTGTTTCGTAACGGTTGAATGCCTCCGTAGCTATGCGCCCGATGGCACAGTGATCAGGGTGTCCGCCTAATGGGTCGTGAAAGGTAATCACCGCACTAGGATTTTCGTGTAGAAACACTTGCAGAACACGATCCGCCACTTCATCTTGCGGCTGTATCTCGAGCGTCTTGTCGCGTAACCCGAGCAATTCAAGCCGCTCGATGCCGAGCGCTTCGCACGCCGCACGAAGTTCTCGTTCGCGTACCTGGCCAATCGATTCACGCGTCGCGATTGGCGGGATGCCAAGCCTACGCCCCATTTCGCCAAGCGTCGCACAGACGAGAATGACACGGTGACCCGTGCCAGCAAGCTTAGCCAGGGTTCCTCCACAGATAAACGTCTCGTCGTCCGGATGCGCAAAAACAGCTACAACGGTCGCCATCGTGCTCCTCCTTCCCCTCTGGCCACAGGCCATCACGCCATCACATGGCGAGAAGTCTGCGACTGACGGTCAGCGTCTGCCGAATTCGCGACTGTGTATCAAATCCGGTAATCACGATGGCATCGCCGTCTTCTACAAAATCCGTGACACCCGAAATTGACAAAAGACCGTCTGGATCTGTCAATACAAGATGCACGCGATATGCGTGATCGCCCATGACTGCGACATCCTTGAGCTTACAGGGGACGTTGCGGATATACGCCTCTGGATTGACTTCCAGGTGCACGTACACCGTTTCACCGACCATGGATGATAGCCAATTTCTTGCCTCGTCGATACCAAGCGGCGTCATGCCTTGGTTTCCTCCTCCCCATCGCCCACAGCAACCGGGTTCTCCGCATACGAAATCCAGTCACTCCAACTGCCTGGATAAAGTCGGGCACCTTGTATGCCCGCAAGCTCCATTGCAAAAAGCGTCGAACACGCCGTCACACCAGATCCGCAGTAGACGACGATAGGCTTGCCCGCAGTCGCAAGGTCGTGAAAGCGATTGCGTTGCACGCTCGCAGGCAGCCATTTCCCGTCGGAACCAATCCCCTCCTCCCATGGTCGATTGACGGCCCCTGGAATGTGGCCAGCCACCTTATCCATGGGTTCGATCTCGCCGCGATAACGAGCAGGTTGACGCGCATCGACAAGAAGTGCAGAACCGGACTGTACCATGTCGCGGACATCATCCACGTCAACCGTGTCTTCCAATGTGATGCACGGCGCAAAGGTAACGGGCTCATCTTGCGGCGGATCGGCGACGACGGGCAATCCTGCTGTCGTCCAAGCCAACCATCCGCCATCGAGCATGCGCACATCTTGCGCGCCAATGTGGCGTAGGAGCCACCAAGCGCGCGCCGCCATGCCTTCGCCGCCATCGTAGACGACGATGACAGAGTCCCGCCGTGCACCGCACTCGCCAACCCGCATTGCAAGGCGTTCCATATCGGGGAGCGGATGACGACCGCCGTGAGCCTGGGGCGCAGCGGACAGATCGCGCTCAAGATCCAGGTGGTGAGCACCGGGAATGTGCCCTTCGTCGTACGCCGCTTTTCCCCAATTCGGATCGGTCAGGCGAAATCGGCAGTCAAACACGGTCCAATTCGGGTCTGTCACATGAGCCGCTAATTCGGTAGCTGAAATCAGCACGTAAGCCCGCCTCCTTACTGCCCGTCTCGGCGTGCGACGCGCGTGGCTCCAGCCTGGTCGATGGACGTGATGATCATGTCGTCGATGTTGACATGCACCGGTCGCGTGACGGCAAAGGCAATGCAGTCGGCGATATCTGCCGCAGTCAGCGGCCGCATGCCTGCATAGACGGCATCCGCACGCGCCTTGTCGCCGTGAAAGCGGACGATGCTGAACTCGGTCTCGACCATTCCCGGATCGATTGACGTCACCCGCACTGGCTTGCCAAGCAACTCCTGCCGCAAAGCTCCCGTTATGGCACGTACTGCAAACTTCGTACCACAGTACACACCTCCGCCAGCATACGCCTCGTGTCCCGCGGTCGATCCGATGTTGACAATATGTCCTTCTCCGCTTGCTATCAAGTGTGGCACCAAGCGCCGCGTCATGCGCAAAAGCCCCATGACATTGGTGTCGAGCATTTCTTGCCAATCTGCCTCGTTTGCCACTTCATCAATCGGATCCCGGCCTAAGGCCTTGCCAGCGTTGTTCACCAGCACGTGAACCTTTCCGAACCGTTCCAAAACAGCTGCAATAAATGCGTCGACGCTTTGAGTGTCTGTGACGTCAAGGGCTAAGGCAAGGGGTTTGCTACCCGAGATACGCTCAATTTCCGTTGCCACTGCACTCAGTTTCTCCACTCGGCGCGCACCGACGGCGAGTTGAAATCCTGCTTCGGCCAGCGCGATCGCAGTGGCCTCGCCAATGCCTGAGCTTGCACCTGTGACAATCGCAATTTTCCCACGCCCAGAAATACCCATCCACGTTACCTCCCGCAAAAAGTCTTACATGTGGGCGGATGTCGTATCCGAACTCGCCCGCTTCCCATACAGTGTGGCATATCGTTTGCCCGCAAAGGAGGAATCTCCACCATGCCATGCCCGGAAGTGGTCACAGGCCACGTCGCCATTCCTGGCGAGGACTTTGAGCGCATCCAACGCAGCGTCGATCGCGGCCAGAATATGTGGCGCCTGAGCCCTGTCCGCACGGCCCAAGAGGTAGGCATCGTCCACCTAGGCTTGCGCATGAACGACGTGTACACCTTTGTCGAACAGTACCGCGATGCAGATAGTGGGCTCATGCATGCGGTCGTACGCGTCAAGCATCGCAATTGCACCTATCTAGTCAACCTGTACCAACCGCAAAAACAAGGACCAGGCGGCATTTGGGTGGTTGAGTCGGTCACCGAAATCTGATGGTAAAACGACTAGCGCTGCTTCTCCCACATCGACGGGGGTAGTTTGCCAACCGTCTCCATCAACATCTCATACAGATTTCGATCCAGCGCTTCGTCGAGCGAGACGCCCAAGCGTTCAGCGATATCGCGGATTGTCAATCCGTCTTTGCGCAGCGTCCGCATCGCTTTCTCCCACTGTTGCAAATGCGGGCCATGGTAATCGATTAAAAACTTCCATTTCTCCTCGTCGATCGCGATGCACGCATTCAACATGTCGGTGACGACATCGACTGTCGCCCCTTGCGCGCCCTTTTCGAACAGGCGCTGCCGGAAGACCGTTTTGATCAAAGCCTCCTCGGAAAACTCGAGCAGAAATGGCGGCATGATATATCCGACCGGCAGTTTCGCCCGGGCCGCCTGCAACTGCTCTGCCCGGTCTTGTTTCGCCAATCGGATCACATGGCGAATTCGTTCCAACTCTTCTTCATATTCATCCGGGTTTTTCGCCTCGACAGGAAGCTCGAATCCCCATGGCACATTGGCGCGCTGCCCGCCCGCGATGCGTGTGGGACGCCCGACTGTATATGTAACAAGGTGATCATAAACCGATTTTCCGACGCCTATGGCGAGGAACAGGACGGTTTCGCCGCGAATAGGTTCGTAAGAGTGCCCTGCCGCGACCATGCTGCGCAAAAACCGTTGCGTATTTGCCATATCGTTGTATTTGCCCAGGTACAAGCTCGCCTTAAAGGCGCTCGACAGCCTATCCTCGTCCGTCGCGCGCAAGGCGACGATGCGCCCTGACTGTGCGACATGCCAGCCTTGCTCTTCGTAGCAGATGCGAATAAACTTTTCAATGTTGTCCAGATGTTCATGGATCGGGACGAGATCTGTCAGGAAGCGCAAGCGCGGATGTCCGAGGATGGCGGATCGGTCCAACGTAAACACAGGTGAACACCCGCCTTTCACATACGGCTCTAAATTCTGTTGCCAGCTTACATTGTACCAAATCCGCCAAAAGGCAAAAGAGGAGGGAACCCTATGGCGACCCGCGTAGTCGTCGGCATGTCCGGTGGCGTCGACTCGTCCGTCAGCGCGCTTTTATTGAAACAAGCAGGTTATGACGTCGTCGGCGTGTTTATGAAAAATTGGGACGACACAGACGAAAACGGGCACTGCACGGCCACCGAAGACTTCGAGGACGTCGCTCGCGTCTGCGAGCACATTGGCATCCCATATTACGGCGTCAATTTCGAACGCGAGTACGAGCAACGCGTATTTCAATATTTCCTTGAAGAGTATGAACGTGGACGCACCCCGAATCCAGACGTCCTTTGCAATAAGGAGATTAAGTTTAAAGAATTGCTGGAACGAGCGCTGGACCTTGGTGCAGATTACTTGGCGACGGGCCACTATGCCCAACTGCACACCGGTGCGGACGGATCCGTTGAATTGCTCCGAGGGGCAGATCCAAACAAGGACCAGACGTACTTCCTGCATACACTGGATCAAGAGCCCTTGCGCCGCGCCATGTTCCCCATCGGTCACCTGCAGAAAGCGGAGGTACGGCAGATAGCGCGTGATCACGGACTGCCAACGGCAGCGAAAAGGGACAGTACAGGTATTTGCTTTATCGGTGAACGCAACTTCCGCCAGTTCCTAAGCACCTACTTACCAGCCCAGCCCGGTATCATCGAGGATGTGGATGGCAACCGGATCGGCCAACACGAGGGCTTGATGTACTATACCATCGGACAACGCCGTGGCATTGGCATCGGTGGTTTACAGGAAGGCAGCGGTGAAGCCTGGTATGTTGTCGACAAAGACCTTGAGCGCAACGTGTTAATTGTAGCGCAGGGTCAGGATCACCCGCGGCTGTTTGCGACGCGCCTGAGCGCGTCGAGGCTGTCGTTTGTGGCAGGTCGCCCGCCTCAGCCGGACACGTTCCGTTGTACCGCCAAATTCCGCTATCGACAATCCGATCAAGGTGTGACGGTGCATATGCGCGGTCCGGATACGTGTGAAGTTGTCTTTGACGAACCCCAGCGTGCGATCACGCCAGGACAGTCGGTCGTCTTTTACGATGGCAACGTGTGTCTTGGCGGTGGCATCATCGAAACACGCGAGTTGCTGAACGCCTGATACCCGTCGTGACATGCTGGTTACGAGGGCGCTTTTGAGGGCGAAATACCCCCTGTGGGAGGCGACCCATCTGGAGACGAAAGATCTGCAACTGTTTCTTGCGGTGGCTCGCAACAAGTCGATTTCACGAACAGCCGATCAACTCTACATGTCGCAATCTACGGTCACCAACCGCTTGCAGAGACTTGAGCGCGATCTCGGCTGCCAACTGTTCACGCGCACACCTGGGGGCGTCCAGCTCACGGCAGAAGGAACCCGTTTATTCCCGCTCGCCGAACAAATGATGCAGATTGAACACCGCATGCTTGAGCCGGCGGCCCGCCCCATTCGCACTCTGCGTGTGATGTCCGGACGAGCATTTGTCTCGACCGACGTACCACGCTGCTTGCACCACATGCTACAAGTCGAAGAAGTACGCCTGCAGGTTCGGATGGGCATGTACGAAGACATGGTGGAAGCACTCGTGGGAAACCAAGTCGACTTCTGTTTTCTCGGCGAGCCCATTCATCACCCTCGCGTTCGCCTGGTGGAATATCCAGCGGACGCGATCGATCTCGTCGTGCCTATTGGCCACCGCTTTGTCCACGACCTTCCGAGCATCGGTGCGCTCGCAGACGAGCCATTTATCGCCTTTGCCGACACCACTGCGCCATTTCGACGACGCATTTCGATGTTGCTCGCAAAATACGATGTCTATCCAGACGTGCGCATGGAACTGGACAGCATTGATGGTATCAAAGCAATGGTCGCACAAGGACTCGGGATCTCGCTCCTACCGCGGCGCACCTTGCACGATGCCGCCGCCAAGGGCGTCATTGGCATCGCGCTGCCAGATCCTCAGTTCTGTCGGCCGACGTTTCTCGCGTACCCAGACGCCATCGAACACGAGCCTCTCACCAAACGATTCATCGAGATCGTCACGGAACACTACGAGCGAGAGGTTCGTTTTAAGGGCTGAAGCCACCCGATAAACCATAAAAACCACAATAAAACACCCCTCGTTCCAGACAGCGCTGGTTGGAGGGGTGTTTGCCGTTTGCGACACGTATTGGACGGTTGGTTTAGCGTGACAACACGCGCTTTGCAGCCGCGTATACGTTGTCGACCGTGAAGCCGTACTCCTTGACGACGATGTCGCCAGGGGCGGATGCACCAAACCGATCAATGCCCAGCACTTCACCGTCGAAACCGACAAATTCGTACCAACTCATGGGATGAGCCATCTCGACCGCAACGCGCTTGCGCAGAGTTGGCGGCAGAACGTCATTGCGGTAAGCCTCTTCTTGTGCGCGGAACACTTCAAGGGACGGGAACGAAATGACGCGTACTTTGACGCCTTCGGCGGCCAACTTTTTACCTGCTTCGAGCACAAGCTGAACCTCGGAGCCGGATGCAAGCAAGGCCAGGTCAGAGCCATCGCCGTGCTTGTAAATGATATAGCCACCCTTTTCAAATTGACCCTTATTTTCCTTGATCTCCGCCAAGGTCGGGAGCTTTTGCCGCGACAATGCAAGCGCCACCGGCGCGTCGCGATGCGTCAAAGCATACTTGACGGCGAGCCCCGTTTCCGTGCCGTCAGCCGGACGGAACACGCGCAAGCCTGGAATCACGCGCAACGACGCCAACTGTTCGATCGGCTCGTGCGTCGGGCCGTCTTCGCCCACCGCAATGGAGTCGTGCGTCAAAACAAACAATGACGGTTGCTTCATGAGCGCCGCCAAGCGCACAGCCGGGCGCAGGTAGTCGACAAATACGAGGAACGTGCCGGCATACGGGAAAATCCCACCATGCAACGCAAGGCCGTTCATCATCGCGCCCATCGCATGCTCGCGAACGCCATAAAAGACATTCTTACCTGCATAATCCGGGGCTTTGAAGTGATCTTCATCCTTGAGCAACGTGTTGTTTGACTTTGACAAGTCGGCCGATCCGCCGAGCAGCGTTGGCATATGCGGGCCAACTGCATTGATCACCTTGCCGAACGCTTCGCGCGTCGCGATGGCATCCGTGAATTCCGGCAAGACAGCGTCAAAGTCGACGTTTGCCTTACCAGCCAAGGCGTCTTCCAACGTCTTCGCTTCCTGAGGATGCGCTTTGGCGTAATCCGCATACGCCGCCTTCCACGCAGCTTCCGCATCGACACCGCGCTTTTTCACGTCAGCGAAGAGGGCACGCACTTCGTCAGGAACATAGAAGTCCTCTGCATACTTCCACCCGTACGTCTCTTTTGCCAGCTTCGTCTCCTCTTTGCCGAGCGGGCTGCCGTGCACTCCCGACGTACCTTGCTTGTTGGGCGCACCATAACCGATGATGGTTCGCACCTCAATCAAGGTCGGCGCATCGGTAAATGTCTTCGCCTTTGCGATAGCCGCCTCAATCTCGTCAAGATTGTTGCCATCCTCAACACGGAGCACATTCCAACCGTATGAACGGTAACGCATTTTGACATCTTCCGTGAACGACCAATTGGTCGGTCCATCCAGCGAAATGTCGTTTGAATCGTACAACACAATCAACTTGTTCAGCTTCAGATGACCCGCCAGCGAACTCGCTTCGCCGCTAATGCCTTCCATCAAGTCCCCGTCGCCGCAAATTACGTATGTATAGTGGTCAATCGGGGTATGGCCGTCGCGATTGAACTTGGCCGCCAAGAAACGCTCTGCCATTGCAAAACCGACTGCAGTCGCGATGCCTTGACCGAGCGGACCCGTGGTCGTGTCGACACCCGGCGTATGGCCATACTCAGGGTGCCCAGGCGTCTTCGAGCCCCATTGACGGAACTGCTTCAAGTCGTCGATCGTCACGTCATACCCAGTCAAATGGAGCAAGCTGTACAATAGCATCGAACCATGTCCGGCCGACAACACGAAGCGATCGCGATCGATCCAATTCGGATTTTCCGGATTGAATTTCATAAAGCGCGACCACAGCACGTACGCCATCGGTGCGGCGCCCATCGGCAAACCAGGGTGACCCGAGTTGGCCTTTTCGATGGCGTCGATCGACAGCGTCCGAATCGTCTTGACAGCCAATTGATCTTGTTCTGTGTAGGGCATATGTCCACTCCCAGTGCAAAAATATTTTGGCCGACACTCTTATCATACCACATCCAGCTGCATTCCCTGCGCGGCTCGTGTCGAATTGTGAATCAAAGTTTCGGATGAACTCGCAAGGAAATCAAAAGTAGGGTAGCATAATGCTGTTTGAAAGGAGCCGTCAACTTCATGAAGCAGTTTCCCACAAAAGGCCGTGAAAAGGCGGCCATCTTCCTCGTCCTGGCAGCGAATATCATCGTGCGCTTCATTTGGATAGGGCTGATGCATCCAGTTCAAGAAGCGGACTTTCAATGGTATTACGATCACGCTGTCGAGTTGGCAAACAATCAGGGTTACAACTGGTTCGGTCAACCCACGGCCTACTGGCCCATCGGCTGGCCCTTGTTTTTATCTTTGATCTTCCGCATCACAGGACCCTCAGTGATAGTCGGACTGGTAGTCAATGCTATTTTGTCGACCGTGATCGTCTGGATGATTTATGTACTCACGCGGAGATTATTTCAGAATCACGCTTACGCGCTGGCCGCATCCATTGCGTACACGCTGTTGCCGAGTCAAATCGTGTGGAACAGCGTTCTTGGCTCGGAAGAACTATTTACCACGCTGTTGCTCATCTCGCTGTATTTGTATGTCCGAGCGGAGCGCTTCCGAGCGCTATCCTTCGGTGTTGCCATTGCGGGAATTGTGCTCGGTTTCGCGGTTGACGTTCGACCAATTCCCCTGGCCTTTCCGTTGTTCGTATTCTTGTACGAAGTCATGAGCGGTCAATCCGGAACGTTGAAAGCGCGATTCTGGCCCGCGATTGCCCGCGCTGTTACGCTCTTTGTCGGCATGCTCATCAGCGTGCTGCCCGTGACCATTCGCAACCGCATCACCATGCACCATTGGGTACTTGTGTCGACAAACGGTGGGACAAATCTGTTTCAGGGAATACATACGAATGGGGGTTATTGGTGGTCGTACAACCCATACGTCAACCCATTGCTCAACATTCACAATGAGGTACAAAAGAACGCCGTCGGTGAACATGCGGCACTTCACTATATTGAACACCATATCGGCCGAACCATCGTCAACGGGTTTATAAAAATTTGGGATTTATACAAAGACGATCTCAATGCGAATTGGTACACGTTTCGCGTTTCACCGCACGTCGCAGGCTGGCTGCGTCCGATGGATGCTGTTCTGACGACTGCTTATTTTCTCTTTATGGTGCCTGCCGGTATAGGCCTAATCTACTTTTGGGTGCGCCGTATCCCGGGGTGGCGCCAGGCTTGGCTCCCCTTCGCATTCTTGTTGTATAACACGTGTTTCTTTTTCTTTTTCCCGGCGTGGGACAGATTCCGATACCCTCTGATGCCGCTGTTTGCGATCTTTGCGGGCGTCGGCTTGGTGAGTATCTTTCGGGAAATGAAATCAGACTCCTTGCATAGAGAATGAACTAGACCACAACGACCATGAGGCTGCTCCCAAATCACCTAGGGCAGCCTCTTTTCTATAGCTCTATAGCGCAACACCTACCGGCCCATAGCAACCAAAGACGGAGATCAGCAATACGTCACGCTTAGGCAAAGACTTTCCGCTTTACCACACAAGATTATCATATTATAAGATTGTATTGATAACGCTTTCATATCTGCATGTAGGAGGAGATTAAATTGCCTAGCCACGAAGCCATGGCCATCCGGCAAATGCTTAGTCAGTATCGCAGTGGTGAACATGAAGGCCCCCCACCCTCCATCGAATTGCAACGGGCTGCCCTGGACGAAATGGGCAGAACCATTCCCCAACCGGACGATGTGCTCGTCACCCAAACAAACATAGCGGGTGTGCATGGAGAATGGATAGAGGTGAAAGGCGTTTCGAACACCCGCGTCATCCTCTACCTTCACGGTGGTGCCTACTATATGGGTAGCTGCGAATCGCACCGGAGTCTGTGTTGGCGCATCGCCAGAGCTGCCAAGGCTCGCGTTCTGTTGATCGAATATCGACTCGCCCCAGAGCATAAATTCCCCGCTGCCGTCGAAGATGCAGTTGAAGTGTACAAAGAACTCATACGCGACGGTGGGATAACTCCAGCATGCATCGCCATCGCAGGCGACTCTGCTGGAGGTGGTCTGACCGCCGCGACACTTCTGTCGCTACGCGACACAAACGTGGATCTCCCGGCGTGCGCCATCCTCTTGTCACCATGGACCGATCTCGCAGGCACGGGCGAATCGATGACTACGCGCGCCAATTACGACCCGTGGCTTGAGCCCAACAGCATTCGCAAGGCGCCCGCACTGTACACGGCAGAAGAAACCCTCACACACCCACTCGCGTCGCCACTGTATGCCGATTTACAAGGCCTGCCCCCGCTTCTTATTCACGTGGGCGATCACGAATGTTTACTCGACGACTCGGTTCGCTTCGCCGACAAAGCACGCGCCGCCGGAGTCAGTGTCACCTTGCATATCTGGGATGAAATGTGGCATGTGTTCCAAAGCTTCCCCATGCCAGAAGCCGACGCTGCCATTGCAGAAATTGGACGATTTGTTCAGCAGCAGATCCCGGATTGAGCGCCACTTCGAGACGGGCATAGCCGTATAAACGACGTGACCAATACATGAAGATGGGGCAACGTGTCGTCCACGCTGCCCCATCCCTACTCGGAGAAAACGTTAAGTCAACCATAACACCAACGCCGTCGCGATGGTCAAAGCGCCGGCGACCATGTCGCGGGCTCGCAAAGATACTTGCCGATAGTACGTACGCCCGTTCCACGCGTTGGCAGGATCTCCATAAAACCCTCGTGCCTCCATCGCGATCGCGAGTCGCTCGCTGATACGAACGGACTGGCTGAGCAATGGCAACGCGTAGGTGACAGGCCGTAAAATCCACCAACCCTCGCGGCCTCGTAAGCGCCGTGCCATGCGGAACGTCTCTAAGTCGTGCCCAAAACGGCCCAGAAATCCCATTCCGGCCATCATACCATAGGACATTTTCGGTACAATCCTGAACGATTGGCTCAACCCAACCATAAAATCGGTGCCATCCGTCGTCACAAGCAGGACATAAGCCAAGATGACGGTCGCAAAAGTCCGCATTACGACAAGCAACCCTTGGTTCAAACCATACCAGCTGATGTGAAACCACAGCCAGTGCACGTAGCGATATCCCGGCGGTGTAGCCGCGTTTGCCGCGAATGCCCAAAGGTAGATCACGTAGACGAGGACAAGTGGTAACAGACGTTTGACCATCTTCCCTGGATGGCACCACCCGAACGCAAACGCTAGGACGAGGACCAAGGCCCAGAGTCTCCCCGCTTCACCGAACGACCAACAGCACATGCAAACGACGGCAGTGATCAGAAGCGTCAACGCCTTCACATCTGGATGCCATTTGCCAACAGGCGATCTTCTTGGCCAGGAAGGCTGCTTCGGTGCATGTTGCAGTGCTGTGGTCACATCCTCCGGCGCAATGCCCGCGGATGGATCAGGCCCGTCGTCTGAAAGCGGCACTATATCGTCGAATAAGTGCGCACGCTCGAGGATGTCTTGGCGCTCAAGGAGTTCGGACACCGCCCCATCGTATAACAGCGTGCCCTCAGCGAGTACCCAAACGCGTGTAGCGTACGTCTGGACCAAGTTCATATCGTGTGTGACCGTGACAATGCTCTTGCCATCAGCTTGCAACTGCAATAGCCTATTTAAGATTTGGGCTTCGGACGCCGGGTCCTGACCATACGTGGGTTCGTCAAACAACCAGATGTCCGCATGAGTTCGCATCATCACTGCGACGGACAAACGGCGCTTCTGTCCTTGACTCAAGGCATAAGGGGAGGCATGCGCGTGTTCGGCCAGCCCAAACTCGTCAAGGGCATGGAGTACGTCCTCTGGAATGTCATCGCCAAGCACCCGGCTCGCCATCTCGTCCGCTACCTGCTCATACAGGAACTGATATTCTGGGTTTTGAAAGCCATATGCGATATGCGAGTAGCGTTCACGCGCTGACATGCCCGTGATGGCCCGACCAGCGAACTTCACGATCCCCTTCGACGGACGGCGCAAACCCGCCATCGTCTCAAGCAACGACGACTTGCCTGCGCCGTTAGGTCCAACGATGGCAATCCATTCTCCGCGCCCAACCTGTGCATCAATCCCTTGCCAGACCTGCTCCCCGCCGTACGTCAAGGCCAAATCGCAAAGCGCTAATACCGGGTCAGGAGACGAGGTGGGGAAGACCGGTAAAGGATTGGGATGCAGGCAGGTGCCTGACTCTCCTTGGCTAAGCCTGCGCCATTCGTCGGCAGCAAAAACACCGACCTGCTCGCCTGCATTGTTCAGTGCAATGACGCGATCGACCACAGGCAACAAAGCTTCATACTTATGCTCAATGATGAGAAGTGTCTTGCCTTGTTTGCGCAATTCTGCAATCATGGCGAACACCATGCGCGTGGAAGTCGGGTCGAGATTTGCCGTTGGTTCGTCGAAGATGAACAGTTCGCTCTCCATCGCAAGTGCACAGGCGATGGCAAGCTTTTGCTTCATTCCGCCAGAAAAGCGCGCATGCGCCGCGTGCGGGTGAACGTGCAGATGCACAGCGGCAAGGGCCTGTTTAGTCCGTTGTGCCATTTCGTCGCGCGGAACCTGCAAATTCTCAAGCCCGAACGCAATCTCGTCGTCGACGTGGTGCATGCAGAACTGAGATTCTGGATCTTGAAATACATAGCCAATTTTCCCCGGTTTTGATACCGATGGAGCTATCCAACATTCGCCCGTGACTACGCCCTCGACAGACCGGGGAATAATGCCAGCCAAGGCCATGGCAAGCGTACTTTTTCCACTGCCGCTCGGCCCCGCGAGCAACACGCATTCGCCCGGGTGAATGGAAAATGTGCACCCGCGCACGCTTGGTTTCGCTTCCCCATCGTATGTCACGGCGAGATCGCGTACCGATACAAGCGGCGACTCGCCATGGATAGGCAGCGGCCGGCTCATTGTGGGATCGCCCGCCCATCCTTCGCAATGGCGTAATTTCGAACGGCACCCGTACGCTTTAGCGCATCACCCATCAACTTCGGCAACCAACCACCGAGAATGGCGCCGCTGACGAGAGAAATCATAATGGATAAAAGCATGGTACCAAGATCCAACGACTTGCCTCCATACTGGAAGTACCATTGAACCAAGTAGGCTAGCGAGGCGAGTGTTCCGGAAAGCATACAAGAGGACAGGTTAAACATCCGATACGCGAAAATAAGAAACGCGATTTCCGAGCCAATCCCTTGAATAAGACCCGACTCCATGGTTCCAAGGCCGAATTGTCCACCAAGCAAAAGTTCCACAGCGGCTGCGACCAACTCGGCGATCAACGCGGCAAGCGGGCGTCGAATAATATAGGGAACGAGAACACCTGCAATCATCCAAAACCCTGTCATCGCCGCCTGCAACGCATAGGCGGTCGTTGGCACCAGCGCATTGATTACGTCCCACACACGATACAATCCGCCGCAGACAATCGCAAGCACAACCATTAAAATGACTTCACGTAACTTCCATTTCGCAAGCACAACTTGCATCTCCCTTCGCTTCCGTGACAGGACGACCTTTGGGAGAACCTGTTCGCACGCAAAACAGCGCCCTTTCCACGACGGGTGAAAAGGGCGCTGATAGCGTAGCGACGGTGGGCACTTCCTCACGCTGGTATTATCCAGGTCGAGTCCGAAAGGGTTGGTGACTATGTCACCTCTCAGCCAACGTCGGCACCCCTAGTCCCCTATTCACGGTATTCCTTTTTTCATAGGCTAGTGTAGCATGCTCCCCATCAACCGACAAGCCAAAAACAAGCCTGTGTCTATCCGAAAGCCAATGATGATGCCGTGGTCATCGGTACAGGTCAGCCACCCGTCCAAGTTTCTTCTCACTTCGACCAGTTCTCTATGGGAACGGGATCAATCGGATCAGCCGGCGTAAAGTTCAAGATAGCTCCAAAAAAGAACAACTGCGCTTCCAAGGCACGCTTCGCGTTTTCCGCCTTCCGAAACCCATGGCCTTCGCCCGGAAACAAAAGATAGGCGACGGGCACACCCTTCCTTTTTAGTGCCTCGACCATCAATTCCGCTTGATTGGGCGGTACTACTTTGTCGTCTTCACCCTGGAAGAAAATCACCGGGCACGCAAACTGATCCACGTGCTGTAAGGGCGATCTCGCGACAAATCGCTCCCGTTCCTCCGGATACCGACCAACGAGTTGCTCAATATAACGCGATTCAAACTTGTGTGTCTCCTTGGCGAGCAGAGCGAGATCGCTCACACCGTAGTGACTTGCACCAACGCGGAACAGATCGCGAAACGCAAGCACGGCCAGCGTGGTGTAGCCGCCGGCACTGCCACCCGTGATACACAGCCGATCGCGATCGACATCGCCACGCTCGACAAGATATAAGGCACCTTGGCAACAATCGTCGAGGTCGACGATGCCCCATTGCCCGGCCAGGCGCTCGCGGTACTTCCGCCCATACCCAGTGCTGCCGCCATAGTTGACATCGAGAACGCCAAAGCCGCGCGTCGTCCAGTACTGAATCGACAATTTGTAAACCGGCCGGGCTGCGCTGGTCGGACCGCCGTGCGACATCACCAATAGCGGTGGCCGCTCGGAAGCAGGTGCAACATACTGTGGATTGGTGGGCGGATAGTAAAAGCCGTAGGCCACCTCACCGCCCGTAGTCGGAAACACAATGGCCTCCGGCTCTGCAATCCAGTCGTCGCTAAGAGCGGCACTTGGTCCAAACTTGACGGTGTCGACGCTCTTGCCATACACCTTCGCGATGACAGCAGGACGCCGCGTCGACATGGCGACACAGAACACACCACCCGCACCATCTGCGAACAAATCGTCAAAGCCCGTGAACGCCGTCTCTATATCGGTCAAAGTACCTGTATCTACATCGATCTCACACAATCGCCCGAAGCCGTTCTCCACGTATGTAGCTACGATGTGCGAATGGTCAATAAACGCATACGTCGAGCTACCCAGTTGCCAAAGCGGACGTCCAAATTCCACGTCGCGCGGTGCGACGGCGCGCGTACCGCCGGCATCCCAAGCGTACAGATTCCACCAGTTTGTCTTGTCTGACACGTAGAACAATTGCCCACGCGGGCTCCATTCGGGTTGGAAGATAGATTCTTCCCGTCCACCTGCGATCCGCTGTGCATTCGCGAGCTTCTCTCCATCCCAATCGGCTACATACAGGTAGGTCCCATTCCATGGCATATTTGGATGATCCCACGCGATGTAAGCCAACCGCCTGCCGTCTGCCGATAGGCGCGGATACGCGTAAAAATCGTGTCCACTGGCGACGATGTCGACCCGACCGTCAGCAAGGCGCACGACCGCCAAGCTGTTGACCGGTTCGCCGCTCGTCCCGTGATCTTCCACAACGCCGAAAATGACATCCTCCGCGATAAACAAGTCGCCAAAGCGGAGCGCAGACGGCTGTGTCACAGACTCAGGCGGCAAAGGTTCTTCGCCAGCAAAGCGCACGCGATAGATACATTGATCCGAGAAGTTTACAAAATAGACGACGTCATTTTTGACCGCATATGCTCCACCGCCATATTCGTGTACGCGGGATCGAGCATTGAATGGGATCGGCAAACAGTCGATCTCGCGTCCGTCCGGCAACCGTTTCACAATCGCAATGCGCCCCGCTTCGTGCGGTCGGCTCTCGAGCCAATACAGACTTTCGCCGTCCCACTTCGGACTGCCAAGCCCCGTCGCCGCCTGTACCACCTTATCCGCAGAGAGCGGTGACGCCCAAGCGCCGTAGCTCGCAAGCTGCTGTTTTGCCATCACGCCATCCCCCATCCATCAACCTTGTAACATCCGCCGCAGATTCGCCATTTCAATAGCGCTGACAGCCGCATCCCAGCCTTTGTTTCCCGCCTTCGTGCCTGCGCGCTCAATCGCCTGTTCGATGGTATCTGTTGTCAGAACTCCAAAAATTACCGGCGTGTCCGTGTTCATCGAAAGCTGAGCGACGCCCTTCGCCACTTCCGCTGAGACATAGTCGAAGTGCGGCGTTGAGCCCCGAATCACGGCTCCTAGGGCGATTACGACATCAAAGCGACCACTCGTCGCCATCCACTTCGCGGCGGAAGGAATCTCGAACGCACCAGGCACCCAGGCGACCTCGACGTTGTCCTCTGGCAGGCCGTGCCGATTGAGCGCGTCCAGCGCACCGGACAACAGCTTGCTCGTGATGAACTCGTTAAACCTTGCAACGACAATGCCCACACGTTGATTTGACGCCACCAATTGTGCTTCGTAAGTACGCAAATTCGTCCACTCCTCTTGGCAATCCTGCTTGTCATAAGGTTTTACAATAGCCCACTCCACGTACGATCACGGCAAGTCCAGCAGATGTCCCAACTTGTCTCGTTTCGTTCGCAGGTATAGTTCGTTGTGCGGGTTGCGATCCACCTGTAACGGCACGCGCTCGACGACTTCAAGTCCATGTCCAGCAATGCCGCGCAACTTGCGCACGTTGTTGGTCAACAGCCGCATTTTGCGCACGCCGAGATCGCGCAAAATCTGCGCACCGATGCCGTAATCGCGAAGATCGTCAGGAAAGCCGAGACGGTGATTGGCTTCCACCGTATCCGCTCCCTCATCCTGGAGGGCGTAGGCACGAATCTTGTTGAGAAGCCCAATCCCGCGCCCCTCCTGCCGCAGATACAGCAATACACCTTTGCCCGCTTCAGAAATTTGCCGCAATGCGGCGTGCAACTGGGGCCCACAGTCACAACGAAGCGAACCAAATGCATCGCCGGTCAGGCATTCCGAGTGCACCCTGACTAGCGTCGGTTCGCCGTCTGTCACATCGCCACAAACAAGCGCAATGTGCTCTTTGTCATCGACCTCGTTGGTATACACAACGGCCCGAAAATCGCCGTATGCGGTCGGCAAGTTTGCCTCCGCTTGGCGACTCACCAATTTTTCCGAACGCTTGCGGTAGGCAATTAGGTCGGCGACGCTGATTAGCTTGAGGCCAAATCTCTGTGCCACTTCTTCCAGCTGTGGGAGACGTGCCATCGTGCCATCTTCATTCAAAATTTCACAAATGACGCCAACCTCTGGTTCACCGGCAAGACGAGCGAGATCGACAGCCGCCTCGGTATGTCCGGCTCGCCGCAAGACACCGCCAGACTTTGCAATGAGCGGGAAGATGTGACCTGGCCTGCGAAAGTGTTCCGGTTTCGACGTCTCGGAGACGATCGCTGCGATCGTCTCCGCACGCTCATAGGCCGAAATTCCTGTATGTGTGCTGGCAGCATCGACGGAAACGGTAAAGGCCGTGCCAAAGTGGTCAGTATTGCGTTCAATCATCTGCGCGAAACCAAGGCGCGCCGCCCGCTCCGAGGTGACCGGCACACAAAGAAGGCCGCGGCCGTGCGTGATCATGAAGTTGACAACCTCTGGTGTGGCTTTCGCACCAAGGGCAATAAAATCGCCTTCGTTTTCCCGATCCTCGTCATCGACGACGATGACGATGCGCCCCTCGCGCAGATCGGCGATAGCTGCTTCAATCGAATCCATACCTTCACCCCCACGTTCTACAATTCACGCAAAACCATGCCGCGCCAGCATGTCTAACGTAATTCCACCTGTTGTTGAGCCTGAGGCTCCCTCATGTTCGACGGCAGCCCCTCCCATCAAGAGTCGTTCAACGTATTTGGCGACGATATCACACTCGATGTTCACGATTTCTCCTGGGCGTACGCCGCCAAATCGCGTTGCACCGCGCGTGTGAGGGATGATGGAAACGGAAAATGCCTGGCCGACAACGCGCATAATGGTGAGACTCACACCATCGACACAAACAGAGCCCTTGTCGACCATGTACCGGATGAGCGCAGGATCGACCTCAATGACCAGCACACGTGCAATGCCGTCTTGGCGCACCTCGCGCACGCGGCCTGTCCCGTCGATATGCCCGGAGACGATATGCCCACCAAAGCGCCCGCTGGCAGACATGGCGCGCTCGACGTGAACTGCGTCTCCAGCTTGCAGGCCACCAAGGTTGGATCGGCGCAGGGTCTCAGGCACAGCCGAGACGAAGAAATGATCTCCCTGCATGCGCTCGACCGTGAGACAGACGCCATTGACGGCAATGCTATCCCCCAACTGCATGTCTTCCATGATTTTGTCAGCTGCCAGTTCAAACGCGGCGCCATGTGGGCTCGCATCGACGCGGACGACGTGCGCCAACTCCTCGACCAACCCTGTGAACATGTTCTCACCTCCTCACGGCGCGTACTTCACGCGACCTGTGATACAAAGATCATCGCCAACTTGACGCACCGCAACATGATGAAGGGCAATCGCTTCGGCCATAGACTGCGTAACTGCCCCCAGAAACGGCGGCAAGCCATTTAACAACAGCTTCGGTGCCACGTAGAAACACACGTCATCGATGAGCCTATCCTGCAAAAACGCCGCCGCGAGCGTCGGGCCACCTTCAAGCAGAATCGAGTTCAGCCCAAGCGCAGCTAATTTGGGCAATGCCGCTGTGAGCGAAGTGCGGCCTTTGTCCCCGGCGACCGGGAGCCAAACAACCTGCCCTGCCGCCTCAATTTCCTGCACCCGCCTTTCGTCGGCAAGCGCGGATGGGGTCGTCACAATCACAGTTTGCCCGGGCTCGGCAAGCATGCGTGCCGAAGCTGGCAGCCGCAGCCCAGAATCAAAAATCACGCGAAGCGGCTGCCAATCGCCAGCCTGTTCGGTGTCTGAGTTGCGCACGGTCAATCGCGGATCATCCGCTAGGACGGTTCCAATACCGACTGCAATACCGGGGTGCTCCATCCGCAAACGTTGCACGTCCGCGCGTGCGAGTGGACCTGTGACGTACTGGCTATGGCCTGTGTTGGCGGCCACATGGCCGCTTAAGGTCAGCGCTGCCTTATACACGACGAGCGGCCTGCCCGACTGCAGTCGGTGAAAGAAAGCGCGGTTGAGTGCGCGAGCCTCGTCTTCTAGCACGCCGACCGTCACATCGATCCCGTGATCGCGAAGACGTGCAACGCCCCCCCCGGCCGTGCGGGGATCCGTGTCGAGCACGGCGACCACGACGCGTTTAATGCCGCTTGCCAAAATCGCCTCGCTGCACGGCGGTGTGCGCCCATGATGATTGCAAGGCTCGAGCGTTACATAAATCGTCGCACCTTGCGCTTTTTCCCCTGCCATTCGCAAAGCATAGATCTCCGCGTGCGGGTCGCCCGGTTTTAGATGCGCCCCTTGCCCGACGATCTCGCCGTCTCGCACGACAACCGCGCCAACGCGGGGATTTGGCGAGGTCTGCGCGCCGCCAAGACTTGCCACCGCAAGCGCATAACGCATAAAATGCTCGTCCACGTGCAGTGAAAACACCCCCACAAACGACAACAAGCGCCCCTGCATCGACAGGGGCGCTCACAAACCACGATGAAATAACCGAACGACCAAGCCAAGGCGACATAGACACGCCAAATCCACTTGGTTCGATTCCTTCTTTCATCCGGACTGTACCGTCGGTACTGGATTCTCACCAGTTCCTGCCTATCTGGCTCGTGGACTCGCCGAACCTGTGTCGGATCACCACCGATCGGGAATTGGCCGCGTGGCCTCACCCTGCCCCGAAGGATTGATTCAGTTGAACATCCTTTATCATGACGAATTGCGGCAAGTTTCGCAAGCAAGTGCTTACCTAGATTGGACCTTATCTGGTCTGTCTGTTTCTTGACCGGCTTTCCGGTTTGCCGCATCTCGTTCTCTGTACTGCCCAAGAAAGAGAGCAAGTAGAATCATGACGCCACCCATGTAGAAATACAAGGACGGGCGTTCATGAACGATCGCGATCGCCAATAGCACGCCAAATACGGGCTGCAGATAAAGCGTGATCGCCGCGCTGGCGACATCGTGATCTTGCAGGACGACAATCCACACGAGGTATGCGCCTGCGGTTGCAAGAACAGCCAGGAAAACGAGGCTCCAAAAGCTCGCAGGCGAAACTTGATGTGGCCAGGGATGGCCACTGGCCCAAAACAGCGGGACACACCCGACGCCGCCCGCTAAGAGCATGATGGACGTCGCACCTGTCGCCGGCACGTCGGCAGTCAGACGCCCGGACACCGCATTATAGACGGCATAACATACAACCGCTCCGAGCATGAGTAAATCGCCCGCGAGATAACCCGATACGCCCGGCCGAGGACAACCCGCAACGACCCACGCGCCGACGGCAGCAAGGCCCATTGCGAACCACCTGCGGGGACCAAGGCGCGTATGGAAGATAACGGACGACACCAAAAGAGTGAGCAGTGGTTCAAGTGCGATTGAAACCGCGCCCAGTGCTGGTGAGGATATGTGGATCCCGATGGTTTCCATCGTCACAGGAAGCGTAAACCCGAGTAAGCCAAGAAGAGCGATTCGGATGGTCTTTGGCAGGCTCCATGAATTGCTATTTCGCCGATGAGCGAATAACGCTGGCGAAAGCAACAATCCCCCGACCAACATGCGCGACATGACAATGAGGGTGGGCGCAATCGACTCGGCGGCAATACTGGTTGCCGTAAAGCTGCCAGACCAGATGAGGTTCGCAAGGATCAACAACGTAAACAAAAACCATTTAGGCATACGCAACGACCGGCCTCCATCTCTCCGTAGCCTATGCTACGACTTCGGCCGGCCGTTGCCAACTGGAAATCTTAATAAAGATTTGAGAAAAAGGTGACATGCGGAAGTCCGGTTATGACATCGGAAATAGCGTCGGTTTGGCATAACGCGCTTTTCGCTCGCGGCGCGCTTGCTTTTGCAGTACAAGGTAGTGCTCCGTGACGAACGTCAGCGCATAACCTTTACGTTCCAGATTGCGGATTACATCACCAACGGTCATTCCGAGATAGTCCGCAATGACCACTTGTTCATCCGAACTGCTTCCCGCTGTGACGACAATTTCCGCACTCCCGGTCGCCATTTGGCGCAAGATGACAACCACGGCATTCACCTCCATGGTACATCCAATGCACCGATGGAACGTCCTAGGTAGGGCGTGTGTCCTGATGTAGGTATGGTGCCTTCAAACGTCAGGTTTTTGCGATTGTGGATGGCCATGTGATTCGATCACGTGGATAACCGGTTCAAATGTGTACTGATGATTCACCACGTCGACAAGAAAATCCTCAACCTGTTTGTGGTCCATCACGAATGCATGCCCATTGAAGTTTAGAAACTGTAGCAACGAATCGCGGTCATGAAAAAGCCCCGCCATCGATCTGGCAGGCCTTTTCGGTGTTAGTACACTTTCCCCACCGAACTCCCGTCGGTAGCGTGTTTGACCAGGGCAAGAGTACCTCGAGCGTCAGCTGCCCGTCTTCCACATAGCACGCAAGCTTCGTCCACTGCTTCAGGTATTAGCTCATAGCCTGTCCTGGCGCGCTTGTCGGCAACACCAGCCGTTCTTGCGTTTCCAGCCATGCCAAAACGCGCCCAGCAACGACTCCTTGCGATGTCGTGTGCTGACAACAAGAAAGCGCGTTACGAATCTGCCGTTCAAACAGGAACCTGTGTCATCTGTACTTCCGCATCGTTTTGCCTTTTTCCGCAGGATGATTGACAATGGCCTTTAAGGAGCAAACCCTTGGCAGTTTTCGTACTTGAGATGGGAGGCAGGCAACATGCAAATGCGCAAGCTAGGCTCACAGGGTCTCACGGTTTCAGCCATCGGCCTTGGCTGTATGGGTATGTCGGACTTTTACAGCAACCGTAATGATGAAGAATCCATCCGCACGATAGAGCGCGCCATTGAACTTGGCATCAACTTTTTCGATACCGCCGACATGTACGGCGTCGGAGAAAACGAGCGACTCGTCGGAAAGGCACTTCGGCCCTATCGCGACGAGGTTGTGATCGCGACAAAATTCGGCAATGTACGCGCGGCGGACGGAACGTTCCTCGGCATCAACGGGCGCCCCGAATACGTGAAAGAGGCATGCGACAAAAGCTTACAACGTCTCGGTGTCGATCACATCGACCTGTACTATCAACATCGTGTCGATCCGTCGGTCCCTATCGAAGAAACGGTGGGTGCGATGGCCGAACTCGTGCAAGCCGGCAAAGTGCGCTATCTCGGTTTGTCAGAAGCGGGCGCGGAAACAATCCGACGGGCGCATCAAGTACATCCGATTGCGGCTTTGCAAACGGAGTATTCGTTATGGAGCCGAGATGTGGAAGACGATATCCTTCCTGTAGTACGCGAATTAGGAATCGGATTTGTGGCCTATAGCCCGCTTGGCCGCGGCTTCTTGACAGGTGAAATCACGCGCTATGAAGATCTGCCCGAAGACGACTACCGCCGCAACTCGCCACGTTTCCAAGGAGATAACTTTGCAAAAAACTTGCAACTCGTGGCCAAAATCCGCCGTATGGCAGAAGAAAAAGGATGTACACCTGCCCAATTGGCTATCGCTTGGCTGTTGGCACGAGGAGAGGACATCGTCCCCATTCCTGGGACGAAGCGACGTACGTATCTGGAGGACAACTTCGGAGCCTTACGCGTGCAAGTTACCGCCGACGATCTCGCAACCATCGACGAAATCGCACCGAAAGGGGTAGCCGCAGGCACTCGCTATCCAGAAGCCAACATGAAAACGCTCGGGCTTTAAGCCCGAGCAGCCAAGACGGCAAGCACATCGGTCGGCGATAGCCCGGCATTGCGCCACAGCACCATCAAGTGATACAACAAATCGGCCGACTCCGCTGCCAACTCTCCCTGATCCCCGCCACGGCATTCATAAGCCACCGCAGCGAGTGCCGCCTCCGTCGCCTCTTCGCCTACCTTTTTACCGATTCGCAATGCACCATGCTCGAACAAGTAAGTCGTATAACTCCCTTGCGGCCTATTGCAATAGCGTTCGTCAATCGTCTGCCAAAGGGTATCAAGCACCCGCCAATCCATCTGCAGTGGTGCAGCGCGGTCCGCCTCAACCATCGCCGACTCCGCCATCTCCGAATTGACCCAACCCTTTGCAGTCACAATCGCGTCATCGCCTGATCTTGCGTCTTCGTGTTCCTGAACAACACCGCGAGGAATCGGCCCTTCGACGCCCCCATGTGTCAGTCGCCGGTAAAAACACGTCTCCTCGCCCGTGTGACAAGCTGGCCCATGTGGGCGGACGAGATACAAAACGGTATCGCCATCGCAGTCGAGGCGCAGTTCGACGACCTCTTGCACGTTGCCGGAGGTGGCACCTTTTCGCCAATATTCCTGGCGCGATCTGCTCCAAAACCACGCATATCCTGTCGCAAGCGTCCGTTTCAGCGCCTCGCGGTTCGCATAGGCAAGCATGAGCACGGCGCCCGTCTCTGCATCCTGCACGACGACCGGAACCAACCCAGTTGCCGTATCGTAGCGCACAGCAGCAAGGTCGATTTCACCTTTTACTCCACCCATCGCACAGGCACCCCTCTCTCACGGAGATACGATTTCACATCGCGAACACTCGTCTCAGCGAAGTGAAACACACTCGCCGCCAATGCCGCATCTGCCATCCCTTCGGTTAATACATCGAAGAAGTGTTCCTTTGCCCCCGCACCGCCGCTAGCGATGATCGGAATGTTGACTGCACGCGCTATCGCACTCGTCAGCTCGAGATCATATCCAGCTCGTGTACCGTCCTGGCGAAAGCTCGTCAATAATATTTCGCCCGCCCCCAGTTCGGCTGCGCGCTTTGCCCACGCGATCGCGTCGCTACCCGTGCCAACTTTGCCCCCTTGCAGCATGACTTCATAGGTGCCCATTTGCGCATGAAGGTTAGCATCGATGGCGACGACAACGCACTGTTCTCCGAAGCGGTGCGCCGATTCTTCGATGAGGCGCGGATTGCGAAACGCACCTGTGTTCATCGACACCTTGTCTGCGCCAGACAAGAGCAACGAACGCACATCTTCCACGGTCGATACACCGCCTCCGACCGTCAGTGGAATATTGACCTTCGCGGCAACTTCCTCTACGACCTTGCGTGTCGCCAACCGGCCTTCGCTCGACGCGGAAATGTCGAGTAACACCAGTTCGTCGGCTCCGGCGTCGCAATAAATCTGAGCCAGTGCGACCGGATCACCCGCATCTCGGCGGTTGTTGAGGAAACCAACGTGTTTGACCACGCGCCCATCGAGCACGTCAAAGCAGGGGATGATGCGTTTGGTCAACATCAAACGCCATCTCCTTTCACCGCAAGCTCCTGCATCACACTGCGCAGGTCGAACTTGCCGTCGTATAACGCCTTGCCGACGACGGCACCGGCGAGCCCTGCCGCCTTGGCCGCCAAGATGTCGTCGCGTCCGCTGATGCCGCCGCTTGCAATACTCCAAAGCCCCGCCTCTTGCACCGACCGCGCCAGTTGAAGATTCGCACCTTGCCCGGTTCCGTCGCGATCGACATCGGTGACTAAGGCGTGTAAAACACCGACTTTGGCGAGTTCATGCGCGAGATCGACGATGGGAGTATTGGTTTGTTCAAGCCAACCTGTAACAGCCAATTTGCCTCCACGGCCATCAAGGCCGGCGACGATGCGGCGACCGCCAAATTCGGAGGCGAACTGGGCCATTTGTTCGATGTCCCGCGAAACGGTGCCAAGCACGACACGTTCGACCCCAAGATCTAGCCAACGAGCGATGGCGTCGCGGTTGCGAATGCCACCACCGACCTGGACGGATGCTCCGTAAGACCTGGCCGTTCGCACGATGTCTTCGATGGTCGCCGCGTTGATACTTGCACCGTCTTTCGCGCCATCGAGATCGACAACATGCAGAAAGCGCGCACCTGCTTCACACCACTGCTGCGCCACGGCAGCGGGATGTTGGTTGTACTCGGTGCGCTGTTCATAGTCGCCCTGGTACAGCCGCACACAGCGACCACCGAGCACGTCAATGGCCGGAAACAGTATAAAGTCCTGGCTCACCATGGCGACGACACCTCCGACCTTTCGAGTTCGGTCAACCGCACAAAATTGCGGAGGATGGTTTCGCCCACCTTGCCGCTCTTCTCTGGATGAAATTGAGTTCCGTAGACGAGACCGCGCCCAACGACGGCCGGCACCTCTATGCCGCCGTAGGAGGCCGCCGCTATGACGTCGCTTGCCTCATCAGCCTGCACGTAATACGAGTGGACGAAATAGACAAAATCCCCGATGGCAACGTCTTGTAGCAGCGGATGATGGCTCCGTACACTGGTCAAATCGTTCCATCCCATATGCGGCACTTTCGCCGTTGCTGGGAACCGCACAACCCGCCCAGGCAAAAGCGCCAAGCCGGGATGCTCGCCGTGTTCAAACGACACTTTGAACAAGAGCTGCATGCCAACACAAATACCAAGGAGCGGGATGCGCGACGTGACAACCTGTTCCACTACGGAAACCAGCCCGGAAAGGCGCAACTGTGTCATAGCGTCGCCAAACGCACCGACCCCCGGCAAAATGACGCCCTGCACGGGCCCGTCTGCATCGTTGCGGAGATTGTCCCAGGCCTCTTTATCTGAAATGACGACGGCTTCGCGTCCCACTCTCCGAAGCCCGCCAAGGACACTGTGCAAATTGCCGATCCCCGGATCAAGGACGACGATCATTCAAGCACCCCCTTGGTGCTATTGACGCCTCCGCCTGTCAGCGTGACAGCTTCGCGCAGCGCTGCGCCGAACGCCTTAAACAGGGCTTCCACCATGTGATGATTGTTTTCGCCATAAAGGACGGCCAGGTGCAAAGCCATACGCCCCTCGTTGGCGACGGACTTAAAAAACTCAGCCACCAACTCGGTAGGAAATGTTCCAATGCGCGTATCGCTAAACGACGCCTGAAGTACGAAGGCCGGCCTTCCCGACAGGTCGATCACGGCGCGCGCCAATGTCTCGTCCATTGGCGTGTGCCGCTCGCCGTAACGGCGAATGCCTCGCTTGTCGCCAAGCGCGATCGCGATGGCACGGCCGAGACAAAGGCCGATGTCCTCGACGAGATGATGATCGTCGACGTCGACGTCGCCATCGGCTGTGATATCGAGATCGAACGAGCCGTGCGCGGCAAAAAGGTGTAACATATGGCGCAAAAAGGGTACGGGAAAAGCGAGCGATACGCGGCCTGTACCGTGTAAATGAAGCGTGAGATCGATCTTTGTCTCGCCCGTCGCACGCTCGACATGTGCGCTATAGGTGCGTTGAGCATCAGCGGTCATTGTGGTCAGCCTCCTGTCGGACGAGGATGGAACGCGCGTGAGCCGTCAAGCCTTCCGCCTCAGCCAACGCGACGATATGGCGGGCATGTTTGGCAAGCGTCTTTCGACTATAGGCAACCACGCTCATGCGCCGCAAAAAGTCGTGGGTGCCGAGCCCGCTGGCGTAACGCGCACTACCGTGGGTTGGCAAAACGTGATTGCTACCCGCAAAATAGTCACCCACAGGCTCTGGCGTCGCTTCGCCAAGGAAGACAGCCCCCGCAAAGTGAATCGACGACAGCAGTTCTTCGGAGTGGTCCACCAACAATTCCACATGCTCCGGCGCCAATTGGTTACAAAGATTGGCCGCTTCGGTTAGCGATTCGACATGTACCAACGCACCCCACCTCGCCAAGGCCTGCTCTGCGATCTCGGCGCGCGGTAGATCCACAAGCTGGCGCTCGAGTTCGTCGGCCACTTGCTCCAACAGCGCGATCGATGGGCTTACGCATAAGGCGCCGGCCTCGGGGTCGTGCTCCGCCTGCGCCAGCATGTCGGCCGCAATGTAGCGAGGATTTGCCGCCTCGTCGGCGATAATCAGCACTTCACTGGGACCTGCAATGGAGTCGATACCGACGTCTCCCATCACGAGTCGCTTTGCGAGTGCCACGTAAAGGTTGCCAGGGCCGACAATTTTGTCGACGCGTGCAATCGTCTTGGTTCCGTAAGCCAAAGCCGCGACCGCTTGCGCCCCGCCCACCGCATATACTTCATCGACACCTAGCAGATGAGCCGCCGCTAACACTTGCGGGTGCGGCAGCCCCGTCGGCCCCGGCGGCGACACAAGCGCAATCTCCGCGACACCTGCGACCTGTGCCGGAATCACGTCCATCAGCACGGTCGATGGGTACGCCCCGCGCCCCCCAGGTGCGTACACGCCGACACGTCGAAGCGGTCGCCAAACAAGACCGAGTTGCTCGCCATCGTCTCCGTATAGTGTGAAATCTTCCGGCCACTGCGCCTCGTGATAACGCCGAATCCGATCCGCCGCCAAGGAGAGCGCCTCCCGCAATTCGGGCGCCAATGCCTCAAACGAGGCCTGTAGCGCCGCTTGCGGTACGCGAAGCGCCACCCCCGTTTGCTTGTCCAACTTGGCTGTCCAGTCGGCCACCGCCGCATCGCCGCGCTCGCGCACATCGGCGACGATAGCAGCCACCTGCCGGAGTGCCTCTTCGTTTTCCGTCGCCCGTCGCTCCCACGAAAAGTCGCTGCGTTCAACCACGTTTAAGCGCATGTGCCTGTCCTCCTCGCTGATCGATTGCCGCTTGCAAGCAATTTGCCATCGCCACAATATCATCGTGCTTCATGCGGTAGCTGGAGCGATTGGCGACCAGTCGCGCCGAAATGTCGGCAACTTCGTCAAACACCACCAGGCCGTTGGCCGCGAGCGTCGCACCCGTTTGTACGAGATCGAAAATGCGATCCGTCAAGCCGATCACGCTCGCTAATTCAATGGAACCGGAAAGCGGTACAATCTCGACCGAATGCCCAAGTGCCCGGAAATAGCGATCCGCAAGCTTCGGATACTTCGTCGCCACTCGGCGCGGTTGAGTTGCGCGATCGCCCTCGAGCCCGGCGACACACAGCCTACAGCGCGCGACACCGAGATCAAGCAACTCGTACATCTCCCTATCCTGCTCAAGCAACACGTCCTTGCCAACAATCCCGACATCGGCGACGCCGTAAGCAACATAGGTTGGCACATCGGCAGGCTTCGCGAGTAGATAACGCAGAGGAGGATGGCCATCCCAGGGCACTTCGAAGACGAGTGCTCGGCTTTCGTCCATATCTTCTGGCAACGGGATGCCCGCTGCACGCCATAATGGCAACGCATCTTCTGCCGTTCTTCCCTTGGCAAGTGCCACTGTCAGCATCAGGCATCCCTCCCACTCTTGGCTGTAGCCTCAAGCACGGCAAGCACGCGTTCGACCTCAAACGTGAAGCCAATGGCCGCCGCAGGTGCGCCAAACTGGGCAAGCAGTTCGTCATAGCGACCACCAAGCGCAATAGGTGCACCAACGCCATGTGCAAATGCCTCAAAGACAATGCCTGTGTAGTAATCCATATCGCGATGGAGTGTGAGGTCAAATGTCGTGCAGTGTGGCGCTAAGCCAGCCGCGGCGAGTGCGTCTGCCAATTCACACAAATATCCCCACGCATGTACCACTTCAGCCGCCGCTTCACGATCAGGTGCCGCATGGAGCAAATCGTTTAATTCCCTCGCCGACTGCTCGCGATTGATGGCGCCTCTTTGCAGCCCCTTGCGTTCCGGCGACCAGCGCAGCAGCCTTGTCAAAATATCGCCGCACTCTGTAGCAGCGCGATCGACCGTCTGTCGAAATAGAACGTAGTCGCCCGTTGTCAGGCACTGCAAAAGCTGAAGGCTCACGTCGCGCGGAAAACCAAGCGCCTGCAACAGTTTCGGCACAAAACGAGCATGACTGACGACAATTTTATGCTCGGCGATGCCCGCGCGCGTTGCGGCATCGTGCAACCACGTGAGCAATGCCGCGTCTGTGGCCACGCTGGCCGGTTCGCCAATCCATTCGACGCCGACTTGTGTCGACTCGGCCGCTTTGCCACTGGCCCACGAAAGTGAAGCGGGATCGCTCGTTCGACGGTACACGCGTTCACAGTAGCACCAGCGAATAGGCACGCGCCCACTCGCGACACGCGGTGCCGCCATACGCGCGATGGAAGGCGTCATTTCGGGGCGCAAAGCGATAGCATTTCCGCCGCCGTCAAACAATTGAATCCAGTCTCGCGCCGCCTCACTCGATCTCGCGCGCAACAGCGTGTCGACATATTCAAATAGCCCACTGGTCACCGGCTGGCAACCTGCTTCCTCAAAAAACGAAAGGAGCCGGGATTCGACATCCCGCCGCTGTTTTGCAAAGTCAGGGTAACCATCCTGCATGCCTGGTGGCCTTTCGGCAAAACCCAGGTCCGCCGCGAAGGCTACAGATCCTGCTCCTCCGATGAACAAATCGTTTGCCACGCTAACTCACCACGCCATCTCTATCTGTCCTGGGTCACTGCCACTTATGTGGGTGCCCATATGCGATGTGCAGTCACTTTACTTCGCTAATGTACTAAAGCAAGCATATATGAAGATCCGTGTATTTGCAACCCGTGAGGTTGGGCAAGCATCCGCTGCGGTCGCGACACAGGCCGCATAAAGTATTGCACCGGACAGTACAAGGAGGGATTGGATCAGTGGTCAAATACATCGTGCAACGCGGAGACACGCTTGGCAACATCGCGGTGAAATACGATACAACGGTCTCTGAGATCATCCGGGCCAACGGCATCAAAAACCCAAACATGATTTATCCGGGCCAGGTGCTGCGTATTCCGTCGAAACATTACGAGGATGCCAAAGAGCACAAACACATGATGCATCATCACATGGATAAGTCAAAGTACTGGTAATCGTACTCGTCAGCATGATGTAACAGAACGGTTGATACAGGGATTTGCATGATGACGAGAGTTGAGGCGGCCGCTTTCATATGAAAACGGCCGCCTCCGGAACATCTCCATACAAAGGAGCGGAGGCGGCTTTTACATATGAAATGACAAAATGGAGTTTGAAAGGCAGAAGATTCCTCGTTTTCGCCACGCAATGACCCTTAAAGCTACAACCCCATGGCACGAGATTCCGTCAATAAATCGAGCCTGTTTCAGCGTAGCGCTTTGCCATGATGTCAATTTCCTTCTTCAGTTCCGACACGAGTTCCGCTTCGGGAATTTTGCGTACCACTTCTCCCTTACGGAACAGCAGTCCTTCCCCACGGGCACCTGCAATGCCAATATCCGCCTCGCGCGCCTCGCCCGGTCCATTGACAGCACAACCAAGCACCGAAACCTTAATAGGTGCACGAATGTTTTGTACGTAATCCTCAATTTCATTTGCAATGCTGATGAGATCAATATCGATCCGCCCACAAGTCGGACACGATACGATAGTCACGGCGTCCGAAACGATATGGAACGTTTTCAGCAACTCGCGCGCTACCTTAATCTCTTCAACCGGATCTGCCGAAAGTGAAACGCGCATCGTATTGCCAATGCCCATGCTGAGCAAGGTTCCAAGGCCAGCTGCACTCTTAATCGTACCGCCAAACAGCGTACCTGATTCCGTGATGCCAAGGTGCAAGGGGTAATGGAAACGCTCAGCGGCAAGCCGATAAGCCTCGATTGCCATAGGCACATCCGAAGCTTTCATGGAGATGATAATATCGTCAAAATCCAGATCCTCAAGGATTTTCACATGGTGCTCCGCGCTTTCCAGCATACCCTGCGGGGTCGGATAGCCATACTTTTCGAGGATGTGCTTTTCGAGCGATCCCGCGTTGACACCGATGCGAATCGGAATGCCCCGCTCCTTACACGCCTTGACGACTTCCTCCACCTTTTCTCGCTTGCCGATGTTGCCCGGATTGATTCGCACTTTGTCAATTCCGTTGCGAATGGCCTCAAGTGCAAGGCGATGATCAAAATGGATATCGGCGACGAGCGGGATGTGAATCTGGCGTTTTATCTCCTTAATGGCAGCCGCAGCATCGCGCGTGTTGACAGTGACTCTGACAACCTGACAGCCGGCGTCCTCCAACCGATGAATTTCCTCAACCGTCGCTTTGACGTCGGCAGTTTTCGTCGTCGTCATGCTTTGAATGATGACTTGATGATTCCCGCCGATGACTACGTCGCCGACGCGCACCGGTTTCGTCTCTTCGCGACGATACATGTCTCTCGTCTCCCTGTCGTTATCTAAACTCCCACTAGCGATCTTAACGAAATTCCGTACATCGTTCAACCGCCACCCGCCCGATCCGCAGGGACAGACATACCATCCCGTTGCCACGTCGTGTTAGAGCAGGACGACCAACCTGACCGCATCGCCCTGGCTCAGTCGATCAAAGCCTTCGTTGATTTCATGGAGACGGATGCGATCTGTCAGAAGTTGATCCACCGGTAATTTACCCTGTTTATAGAGTTCCAGGAACCGTGGAATGTCGCGAGCTGGTATGCAACTGCCCACATACGCTCCCTTGACGGTGCGCTCTTCCGCAGTAAGTGTGACTTGTGGGACAGAAAAGAGGTGACTTGGATCGGGAAGTCCCGTGGTCACCGTCGTACCACCGCGGCGGGTCACCGCGTACGCCGTCTGCATGGCTGGAACCGCCCCGGCTGTTTCGAATGCAAATTCGACTCCACCATCCGTTGCGGCTTTGACAAGGGATATGACATCCGGATCGCGCGCGTCAAATACATCGGTGGCCCCAAGCTTCGTGGCAAATTCCAGTTTGCTTGGATTTACATCAATCGCCACAATCCGCCGCGCACCCGCGACAACGGCACCCAGTAACGCGCTAAGGCCAACGCCGCCAAGTCCGACGACAGCTACGCTGGAGCCCACCGGAACGCGCGCCGTATTGACAACTGCGCCAACGCCCGTCATGACCGCACAGCCGAAAATGGCAACTTGTTCGAATGGAACATCGGGATCGACCTTGACGAGCGAGTTGCGCGCAATCACGGCATATTCGCTGAACCCCGAAACACCAAGATGATGGTTGACATCCTGACCACCAAGATGTAGACGCCGCGCCCCAGACAGTAACGTCCCCGCTGCATTTGCAGCCGCTCCTGACTCACATAAGGCTGGGCGCCCCTCCTGGCAAGGAAGGCAGTGGCCACAACTAGGGACGAAAGCACATACGACGTGATCGCCAGGAACGAGGTCCTCCACCCTCGGCCCCACCTCGATGACCTCACCAGCGGCCTCGTGCCCTAAAGCCATAGGCAACGGGCGCGGGCGAGAACCGTTTATCACCGACAGGTCAGAATGGCACAGTCCCGCCGCGCGGACGCGCACCAGTACCTCGCCGGCGCCTGGTGGATCGAGATCGAGTGTTTCGATGTGAAGAGGCTGACTGGTCTTATAAGGCGTTTGCAATCCCATTTCGTAAAGTACGGCTGCATGCGTTTTCACGACACTTAACCTCCTTGTGCCCAGGGCATGTGCCTTTCGCTTGCCTCCGAGTCAGCCATAAGCCGACTGGTCGTCCACCGTTCCCAAGCCTGGAGACGCGTCGTGCCTGACACTCGCACCCTGGGGCAACTTCTATTGGCATTTTACAGCACCGCGATGAGCCCTGCTTCGCAAAAAAGGCTGCCCCCTGCGGAGCAGCCTTTTGCTGTAGCTTGTCTACTTTAGAAAATGGACACCGAAAGTACACATACAACACACAAAGCCGTCAAATAGATGAGTGAGAAGCGAAATACCTGATTTGCCCACTCGAGATCGCGCTCAGGTTGGATATAGAGACCTTTAACACCGAGGTACAAGAACCAAATTCCGAGAACGGCCATGACGACGAAGTAGATCCAACCTTCAGCACCTAATGGCGTCATCATTAGGGATACGGGAACCATAGCCGCAGTGTACAGTACAATCTGCCGCTTCGTCTCGCGAAAACCGCGGACAACGGGCAACATCGGGATGCCTGCAGCGCGATAGTCCTCGGTCTTCTTCATAGCCAACGGCAAAAAGTGCGGTGGTTGCCAGAGGAAAAAGGTGAAGAACAAACACCAACCGGCGAGCGAAATGGATCCGCCACTGCCTGCAGCCCAACCAATGAGCGGAGGCATGGCGCCCGACACCCCGCCCAATACCGTGTTCAGTGTGGTATGCCGCTTGAACCAGACAGTGTAAAGATACGAATACACAAAGAGTCCTACAAAGGCACATGCAGCCGACTGCCAATTGACGAATAAGAGCAGGACAGCAAGACCGACGACACTCATCGACAAACCGATGGCCAAAGCGGCAGCCGGAGAGACTTTACCTTGTGCCACAGCGCGATGTTTGGTGCGCGCCATGTGCTGGTCGATATCGCGATCGTAAAAATTGTTTAGCGCAGCGCCGCCAGCGACGACAAGCGCGGTGCCGACGAGCGTTAACAAGAGCGGTGCGAGCCCTGGATGGCCACCGGAGGCGACCCACATGCCAGCAAACGTCGCCATCAGATTGGCGATGGTGATGCCCCACTTCATAATCGAAATGTAATCGCGCAACGTCGCTTTTGCATTTTCTAGCCCATTTGACGGCTCCTCGTATACGACCCCGTTTGCTTGCATCCACTTCACTTCCTTGTCGAAGCGGATCGAATGTCCGCCTAGTTCACACAACGATTATGTTTACAGAGGTCGGGCAGAAATACAACGGCGAAGGGCGAATTGTCATGCAACCGACATACTTCTAGCACAGACACACACTGACAGCAGTATAGCCGGATGGGCGATGGTTTAGTATAATTGCCGTGAATGTCACTCGAAGGAGAGGACAGTATGCCGCTTTGGCTTTCAGGCGTCACTGCGTTTCTCATCGCCTTTGCATTGGCGCCACACATGCGAAAAATCGCCATTCGGTTGAAATTTGTCGATTTGCCCAACGAGCGTAAAATCCACCGCGATCCCTTGCCACTCCTTGGCGGTGCCGCCCTTTTTGCCGGCGTTCTCGCCGCATTCTTTTTAGGGTTCGCTTGGAAGAACTGGTTGCAAACGCCTTACGTCGGTGTGCTCATGGGCGCAGCGATGTTGTTTGGAATAGGCTTGTTGGACGACTATTTCAAAACACGAGGCAAAGATTTCTCAGTCTCCATCCGCTTTGTCATTCAAATTTTAGCTGCCCTGTTGGTTCCGTTGTTTGGCGGCGGCATCCAAGGCTTTACATCGCCGTTTGGAGGGCATCATTTTGTCGCTATCCCCACGGTGTTGTCTGTACTTTTGACGGTGCTGTGGATTGTTGGTGTGACCAATGTGTTTAACTTCCTCGATGGCGTCGATGGCCTTGCCGCGGGCATCGCGGCCATCTCGGCGACGACTTTGTTTTTCATCGCCCTCATAAAGGGCGATCACGCATCGGCTTGGTTTGCCATCGCGGTGACCGGCGCGGCGGTGGGCTTTTTACGCCATAACTTCTACCCGGCGCGCATCATCATGGGTGATGCCGGATCCACCGTGCTCGGATACTTGCTCGCGGCCATTGCATCGGTTGGCGCGTTCAAATCGGCGACGGTCATTTCTATCGGCGTACCGATTCTTGCACTCGGCGTTCCTATCTTCGATGCCCTGCGCGTCGTATTCGTTCGGGCACGAGCCGGTAAACCTGTCTATAAGCCAGATCAAAATCACGTGCACCACTGGCTTCTGCGATCAGGACTATCACAAGTACAAACGGTCACCGTCGTCTACCTCATCAGCGCATGCTTCTCACTGGCGTCGATGATTGTGTTACTTCTCAACCGATGAGATGAACTCAGTAGAATGTCGTTGAAGGTGTTTGATGAAGATGTTACACGCTTCGAACAACCTTCACGTGAGGCCTTTTTCCCGACGCTTGGCTGGACAGGCACTGACCTGCCAGTCCTTTTCGGGAAAAAGGTCTTTTTCGTACATAATGGATACTTGATGTGGGAATGGAGTCGATGGACAGATGGAATTTGAACTCATCGCAACCTGTGCATTCGGTCTTGAGGCATTGACAGCGCGCGAACTCCAGGACTTGGGCTACGAGACACACAGTGAAAACGGGCTTGTCCGCTTTCGTGGTGACGCATTAGCTGTGGCACGGGCAAATCTGTGGTTGCGTACGGCCGAACGCGTTTTTATTGAACTTACTTCGTTTCGTGCTGAGACCTTTGAAGACCTGTATCAAGGCACTTTGGCCATCGATTGGTCAGAGTTGCTTCCGGTTGACGCGAACATCCCAGTCGTCGGACGCTCCGTCAAAAGCACGTTACACAGCGTACCTGCGTGTCAAAGTATCGTCAAACGAGCCATTGTCGACAACCTGCAATCAGCATACGGGCGAGCTACCTTGCCTGAAACGGGCGCTCCCGTGCGCGTCGAGGTTTCGTTGCTAAAGGACATTGCCTCCATTCGTCTGGATACTAGCGGTAGCGGTCTGCACCGACGCGGCTATCGATTGCTAAATGCCGTCGCCCCACTTCGCGAGACGCTTGCCGCTGCGATGGTCCTCCTCAGTCGGTGGGATGCACACCGCCCGTTTCGCGATCCGCTGTGCGGATCGGGCACTATTGCTATTGAAGCGGCGTTGTACGGCCAGCGCATTGCACCGGGCCTGTTACGCTCATTTGACGCCGAAGATTGGGCGTTCATCGGTGAAGACGTCTTCGCGCAAGCCCGCGCCGAGGCAGAGGCGGCACGCCGCCACGTCGAGCTCGATATCGTCGCATCGGACAACGATCCCGAGGTACTTGAACTCTGTAGACGCCATACGCGTTATGCAGAGGTTGAGGACATGGTCCGCATCGAGCAAGCCGATGCCCGCCGCTTCAAGGCCGACAGGGATTATGGCGTGATCGTCAGCAACCCTCCTTATGGAGAACGTTTAATGGAGGTTGAGGAAGCCGAATCGCTGTATCGCGACCTTGGCAAAACATTTCGCAAGTTAGATACTTGGTCCGTCTTCTTGCTAACGTCACATCCGCAATTTGAGCGATTATACGGCAAACAAGCGGACAAACGGCGCAAATTGTACAATGGGCGAATCGAGACACACCTGTACCAGTACTTTGGTCCATTGCCTCCGCGCAATCTGTCGAATGGTGACAACAAGCATTGACAAAGGGTTATGTCGGGGTTCCTCTGCCTTGCGTGGCATTCCAATTGGTAGTAGAGTGACAGAGGGTTCGTCTCATGCGAACGCTTGCAGTTGGGTCGACCTTTCCGGAATGATTTCGATATCCCTATCGGCAATCTGGATGACGGTTCGACAGATCCACGCTGGTGCCGCACAATAGAGACAGAAGCAAGGTTGAAAAGGAGTGAGTCAGATGGGAGCCAAGAATCTTTTTGATTCGAAGCAAACCCTGCAGGTCGGCGGAAAGTCGTACACCTATTACCGCCTGGGCGCACTTGCGGATCATGGCGTTGCGGATATTTCCCGCCTTCCTATCTCTATCAAAATTTTACTAGAAGCGGTACTGCGCCAATACGACGGACGCGTGATTACCGAGGATCATGTCCGCCAATTGGCTAATTGGAACGCGCAAAACCCTGAGAAAACGGACGTTCCGTTTAAACCGGCTCGCATTTTGCTGCAGGACTTCACAGGCGTCCCTGTCGTTGTCGATCTCGCCGCATTGCGTTCGGCCATGCATCGTCTTGGCGGCAATCCGGATCGTATCAATCCGCTGATCCCGGTTGATCTCGTAATCGATCACTCCGTGCAAGTCGATGCATTCGGCTCGCGCGAGGCTCTTGAGTTCAACATCAGCCGTGAGTTTGAGCGCAACGAAGAGCGCTACAAGTTCCTCCGCTGGGCGCAAAAAGCGTTTGACAACTTCCGCGCCGTCCCGCCAGGCATGGGCATTGTGCACCAGGTCAACCTCGAGTATCTCGCGCGCGTCGTGCAGGAGCGTACAGTCGACGGCGAGCAAGTCGTCTTCCCTGACAGCTTGGTCGGCACCGACTCGCACACGACCATGATCAACGGCATTGGCGTACTTGGCTGGGGCGTCGGCGGCATCGAGGCGGAAGCCTGCATGCTCGGTCAGCCGTTATACCTACTGCAGCCGGAAGTCATCGGTTTCAAGCTCACTGGCAAGCTGCCGGAAGGCGCAACGGCGACCGATCTCGCGCTCACAGTTGTCAACATGCTGCGTAAAAAGGGCGTCGTTGGCAAATTCGTCGAGTTCTACGGGGCTGGCTTGTCAAATATCAGCCTAGCGGATCGTGCAACCATTGCCAACATGGGTCCAGAATACGGCGCGACGATGGGCTTCTTCCCAATCGACCAAGAAACGCTCGAGTATATGCGCAGCACCGGCCGCGACGAGTCCCTCATCGCGCTCGTTGAGACATATGCGAAAGCACAAGGAATGTTCCGCACTGACGACATGGCGGATCCGGTTTTCACCGATACCCTGGAACTCGACTTGGCCGATGTGCAGCCTTCTTTGGCTGGTCCAAAGCGCCCGCAAGACAAAATCCTGTTGTCCGACATGAAGAAAAAGTTCGAGGAAGGGCTCACGAAGCCGGTGAGCGAAGGCGGCTTTGGCGTTGCCGACGCGATCGACAAGACGGCGACCGTGCAATACGAAGACGGCGCGACGGCAGAACTGCATCAAGGTGCACTCGTCATTGCGGCCATCACCAGTTGCACCAACACCTCGAACCCATCGGTCATGATTGGCGCTGGCTTGGTCGCGAAGAAGGCCGCAGAGAAAGGCTTGACGACACCTCGCTATGTCAAAACGTCGCTCGCCCCCGGCTCACGTGTCGTCACCGACTACCTCGAGAAGGCTGGCTTGCTCCAACCGCTCGCTGAACTCGGATTCGACGTCGTCGGTTACGGCTGTACGACCTGTATCGGTAACAGTGGTCCGCTGCCGGATGAAGTGAGCAAGGCGATTCAAGAGAATGATTTGCTTGTCTCGGCCGTTCTTTCGGGCAACCGTAACTTCGAAGGCCGCATTCACTCTTTGGTACGTGCAAACTACTTGGCATCGCCACCGTTGGTTGTCGCGTACGCACTCGCTGGCACGGTCGATATCGACTTGACCAAAGAACCGCTTGGCAAGGACAAAGATGGCAACGACGTATACCTCAAGGACATTTGGCCGACTAACGAAGAAGTGCAAGAGACGATTCGCAAAGTCATTAGTCCAGAACTGTTCCGCAAGGAATACGAGAGTGTGTTCACGAACAACGAGCGCTGGAACGCTTTGGACACGCCGGATGGCGACCTTTATGTGTGGGATGAACAATCGACCTACATCCAAGAACCGCCGTTCTTCGTCGGCCTGACGCCGGATGTCCCGGATATCGAAGAGATCCGTGGTGCCCGCGTACTCGCATACCTTGGCGACTCCGTCACGACGGATCACATTTCGCCGGCTGGCAGCATTGCGCAAAGTAGCCCTGCTGGACAATACCTGAAGAGCCATGGCGTCGAGCCGTACGACTTCAACTCGTATGGATCCCGCCGCGGCAACCACGAAGTGATGATGCGTGGTACGTTTGCTAACATCCGCATCCGCAATCGCGTAGCACCGGGTACGGAAGGCGGCTATACGACTTACTTCCCGACGAACGAAGTCATGCCGATTTACGACGCCGCCATGCAGTATCAGCAGAACGGCCAACCACTCGTCGTGATCGCCGGAAAAGAGTATGGTACGGGTTCGTCCCGTGACTGGGCTGCAAAAGGCACGTATTTGCTCGGCGTGCGCGCCGTGATCGCGGAAAGTTTCGAGCGGATTCACCGTAGCAACTTGGTCGGTATGGGCGTGCTGCCGCTCGAGTTCCAAGCCGGCGAAAGTGCGGAAAGCCTCGGTCTAACGGGCCGTGAAACATTCAGCATTCTTGGCCTTACGAATGAGTTGGAGCCACGTTCGACGGTCGACGTCAAAGTGGAGCGAGAAGATGGTTCGTCATTCACCTTCAAGGCGAATGTCCGCCTCGATAGCGATATTGAGGTTGAATACTACCGCAATGGTGGTATTTTGCAGACGGTATTGCGCAACTTCGTACGCGAAGAGCAACAGGCGTAAGCTGAACAGAATGTGAAGGGGACCCCGCGGTGGGTCCCCTTTTGTCTTAAACAGGCTTCTCTACAACATTCATAGCATAGATTCTCGCTTCGTACGCACGCAATCGCGTATCCGTGACGTCCGTTTGATCTTCATAATTGGCGAGGATAAGATGTGCGTCACCATCTCGGAACCACTCTGGAAATTGGAAGTAGGTTTCCGATTCTGCGTGATTTAGCACAATGAGACATACATCATCCTGCCATTGCCGTGTATACATATACAAGCGTGTGTCGCCTTCCGACAAATCTGTATAATCCCCATATATAAGAGCTGGATATTGCCGTCGCAGCGAGATTAAAGCTTTATAGTACGCAAAAATGGAATCCGATTGTGCGCGATCCTTTTTCACGTTAATTTCACGGTAATTCGGATTGACGGGAATCCATGGTTCACCAACTGTGAAACCCGCGTTAGGGGAGTCATCCCACTGCATCGGTGTTCGCGAATTATCGCGTGCAAGAGGAGCAAGTTCAGCAAGAACCTCGTCCGGCTTCCTTCCTCTATCCACTTCCTCTTGATAGCGGATGCGCAGCGCAATATCCCGGTAACTTTCGATCGTCGAAAAATGTACGCCTGTCATGCCGATTTCCTCACCTTGATAGATGTATGGAATACCCGGTAAGGTGTGTATCATCGTGGCTAACAGTTTCGCCGACTCAATTCGATACTTGCCATCGTTACCGTAACGTGTAACTTGGCGCGTATGGTCGTGGTTATTTAAAAATTGGGAGTTCCACCCTCGTCCATAAAAAGCTTCGTGCCAGCGCTTTTGAATCGATTTAAAGCGCAACATGTCCCATGTCGGCATCTCGTCACAAACTTGAAAATGGAACAGCGTATGCAATTCACGTCGATCCTGACCGACGTACTTTAGCCCCTCCTCTGGCGTCACAAACGGTATTTCTCCCACAGTGAGAACGTCATAGTGTCGTAGAACGCGATCGTGCATTTCCCGTAGGTATTCGTGAATACCTGGATTATTGGCGAGATAACTAATATGAAAAGGATTCTCCGCATCAAAAAACCGAGCTGGTTTCGCCAAAAGATTGATTGCATCCATGCGAAAGCCGTCGATCCCCTTGTCCAACCAAAACTTCATCATCTCATAAACGGCATTGCGTACTTGCGGATTCGCCCAGTTCAGATCGGGTTGTTCAGTTGCAAACGAGTGAAAGTAATACTGTCCCGTCGCTTCGTCCCATTCCCAGACAGACGGAGTAAAATATGAACGCCAGTTGTTCGGTGGCGCACCATTTCGACCATCGCGCCAAATGTACCAGTCTCGCTTTGGATTGTCGCGCGACGATCGGGATTCCAGAAACCATGGATGAAGATTTGATGTATGATTGACCACCAAGTCCATGATTAGCTTCATGCCACGGGCATGAACTTCATCAAGCAGCCTTTCCCATTGTTCCATCGTGCCCGCCTTCGGCATGATACGATAGTAATCCGATATATCGTATCCATTGTCACAATCCGGTGACTCGTAAATGGGATTCAACCAAATGACATCGACACCGAGTTCTGACAGGTAATCAAGTTTTTCAATCACCCCACCCAAGTCCCCATACCCATCGCCGTTCGAGTCTTTAAAACTACGCCAATAAACCTGGTATACAACGACTTCCTTCCACCAATCGCGTTTCATATTTTCCTCCGAGCATACGATTTCTTGATAAGTTTTCTAAACAGTTATCCCTTTAATCCTGCGCTTGCTACACCTTGAACAAACTGGCGTTGAAAAATTACAAAAATGATCATCATGGGCACGGTGAGCAGCAACATCCCTGCCATGACACTGTTCCAGTACGCATTATACTGCCCATAAAACGAATTCAGCCCGACCGGGAGGGTATACATAGAGGTTGTTTGGCCAATCAGCAAAGGCCACAAAAATGAATTCCAGTTGCCCTGAAATGTAAGTATGGTCTGTGCCGCCAATAATGGCCTTGACAGGGGTAACATAATTCGGAAAAACATCCCCCAGTGACCAACCCCGTCGATGCGTGCGGCTTCCTCTAACTCCTTAGGTATGCCAAGAAAGAACTGCCGGGACAAAAACACCATGGTTGAACTAAGCAAAAATGGAATCGTTAAGCCTGCGTAGGAGTTGATCCACCCCAAGTTCACCAAGATGATATAGATAGGGACGAGTACAACTTGCCCGGGAATCATCATAATCCCTAGGAACAAATAAAACAAAAACCCACGAAATGGGAACCTCAGCCTTGCAAACGCGTACCCCGCAAAGGTGTTGACTATAAGATTGCCGACTGTCACAATGACTGAGACGATTAAACTGTTCAAGAACCATCTTGCAAAAGGAAAGTCATGTAGGATGGATGCATAACTTGCGACGGTAAGCGTCTTCCATGGAACAAGCAACTGAAACACCTCAGACGTCGGTTTAAGCGATGTGTACAATGACCAAAGGAACGGCAAAAGAGAAACAAGTGCATATGCGATGGCCACCACATATAGTCCGATACGTGTTCGTCTCCAGTTTGCGCCGCGCTGACGTGTCGCCAACATTACGAATCCTCCCGTCCCAAGAACAATTGTTGAATGAGTGTAAGTACCAAGATGATCGCAAACAATACGAATCCCATTGCCGACGCATAGCCCATTTGCATCGTCCGGAATCCTTTTTCAAACAAGTCAAGAACCACCGTCATTGTATCCTGTTGTGGTAGTGAACTATTGCCGGAGATCACGTATACTAGGTCAAATACCTGGAATGCCCCAATCATACCGAGTACCACGACTAGAAACGTCGTCCGCTTTAGCATGGGTACAGTCACACTGCGCAGTATCTGCCACCCTTTAGCACCATCGATGGCAGCCGCTTCGTACAACTCAGTCGGTATATCTTGCAATGCTGCGAGATAGATGATCATGAACTGCCCTGCTGTCGTCCAAATGGCTACCACCATAATGGCCGGAAGCGCGAACATCGGGCTATTGAAGTAATCCGGTCCTTGAATGTGTAACGTGAGAAACAACAAGCGATTGAGCAAACCATTGGGCTGAAACAAAAAACCAAAAATGACCGCAACCCCTACCGTCGACGTGATGGATGGCAAATAGTAAATGATGCGAAAGACGGTCTTGCCACGGATGCGGTTAACCACAACTGCGAGCAACATGGCTAAGGCCGTCTGCACGGGAACCACGACCAAAGCGTATAAAGTCGTGTTCCAAAGTGCTCTAAGAAACACAGGGTCCTGAAATAAGTGGATGTAATTTTGAACCCCGATGAAGTGAGCGTCCAGCGGATCAAGATACGAAAAATGCTTGAAACTGACAACAAAGGCGTAAACAATGGGACCAAGCAAAAATACAAACAGTTCTACTAGTGCTGGCAAGATAAACAAGTATCCCGCCAACGCTTGGTCTACCGTGCTCGTTCGCAAGCGAGAACGCCATGCGCGACTGGGCTGTACCGAAACCGCCAAATGTACTACCTCCTTTGCACGAGCTTATTTGCTAAAGAACTGAGGGTGCGCGAAATGATTGCGCACCCCGCACAAAATCAAATCTGATTCAGTCGTTCATTTGCGAGTTAAGTGTCTGTTGGGCTTGACTCAGAACCTGCGCCGCGGATTCTTTTTTCAAAATGCCTTGTTGTGTTGCGTTGTTAATCGCATCCAAGAAGTTCTGCCCAAGTGTACCAAACTGATATGGAATAGCAGCCTTAAGCCCATCTACGAATCCTTTGTATGACGGATACTTTTTCAAGAACTCGCCTTGTTCACTCGTTCGCGATGGTATGGCCAAACCAGAATCGGCCGTCATCTTAAGGGCTTGCTTTCCAGTCATGAAGAATAGTAGTTTCGCCGCTTCAGCCGGATGCTGCGTAGTGCGCGCCATTTCATAGGCAACTGTGAACAACATATTGGCATCCTTGCCATGAAGAGACGGGAAATCTGCGATTCCGTACTTCATGTTTGGGGCCGTCTGTTGCATAGAGGGCACCAGCCATGCCCCCTCCAAAGCCATCGCGGCTTTTCCTTGTGCAAACGGAATTCCAGCCCAAGACCCGCCTTGGTCCTGAGGAGTAACAAAGTTTTTCTCTTCCATCTCTTTCATAAACCATGTCAGTCCAGCGTCATTCGCTTTATTTGTGAACGTCGCTTGATCTTTCATCTCATTGTAGTAGCTACCACCCATATCAGCGATGAATGGGTAATAACGCGCAACATCAATAGGCATATCCAAAGGAACGATGCCCTTGGCCTTTAACTTGGCAGCGTCTTGGTCAAATTCACTCCATGTTTTCGGAGGAGCCTTGATGCCTGCTTTTGCAAGTAATGATGGATTGTACTCGAGGGCCATTGTGTTCATATCTTTTGGGATTCCGTAAATGTGCCCCTTCCACTTAAACGCATTTAACAAGTTAGACCGAAAGTCGGACATGTCCACATGATCTTGCTTCACATAATTGTCTAACGGCATAATGGCTCCCGACGCTTCAAGCGTTGGTGCATAGGAAGAGTCCACGTAAAAAATATCGGGCGCGTTGTGTGCAGCAAGCATCGGTTGCAATGCCTGAAGGTAGTTTCCGGTAATCACCTGAATACTCACTTTAATGTTTGGGTTCTGTTTCTCAAAAGCTGCAACCTGGTTTTGTACCAGCGTCTTTTCTGCAGGACTAGATGCCCACATACCCAGAGTTAGATGTACAGGTGCCACCGAAGCACTCCCAGTACTGCTGGGTTGCGACTGCACCCCGCAACCACTGACTGCGCCAATGCCAACGAGTGTGATGCAAGCAATGCCAGCTACTCTTTTCTTCATACCTCGACTCCTCCTCAACCTGGTTTTGACCCCACCAATTCAATCCATTACCGTGTTCAAAATGACATAAAAGTCGACATTCGTCTCTTGAATACTCATCCACTCAGGCCTTTGACATCACTCCCTTCATGGAAGTGCATACATCAATGACAAGGCCTGTCGTATTTTCAAGTATCGATACGAGTAACTCTCCATTGGCGCGATGCAAGGCGACACTGAATTTGCCCTGTCCCGCACAGATGTCCTCGATGACCAAATCATCCATGCCGCTCGGCAAATGAGGATTGAGCGCCATACGCCCAGAAGGTGCACAGGGTTCCATCCCCAACAATTGCTCCAAGACAAACACTGGCACCGCTGCGGCCCAGGCCTGTGGAGAGCACGAAACAGGATAAGGCACAGGTTTCTCAACTTCTCTGCTGGAAAATCCGCAGAATAGCTCCGGCAGACGACCATGCGCAAAACCATCCTGAGCGAGAAGAAGACCATTTACAATTGGTTCGGCTAGGTCCCACCCACCATACCTTCGTACACCCGAGAGAATGAGACTCGTGTCGTGCGGCCAGACCGAACCATTATGGTAACTAAGTGGGTTGTAATTGATTTCCTCGGCAGACAGCGTCCTTATCCCAAAGCCGTTAAACAAATCAGGATCCAACATGCGCCTTGCAACAGCAACACCTATTTCAGGAGGCAGGATATCACTCCACAGCACCTGTCCCATATTGGATGACGCAACGAGTAACGGTCGCTTCTCACCGTCCAGGGCAAGAGCAAGCAAATTCCGCTCTGCATCATAGAAGTGTTGGACAAAAGCCTGTTGCAGCTTGTTCGCGCGCTCTTGGCAACGAATCGACTCTGCGCCATCGCCAAACAAGGCGAAAATCTGCGCCCAGTTGGTATAAGCCTTGTGAACGTAGGCTTGAACCTCCACGAGTGCAATGGGCCCAGTCGCGAGTTGGCCATTTCCGTGCATCATCGAGTCTCCCGAGTCTTTCCAACCCTGATTGGCAATTCCCCCGTCAGATTCGCACCAATACTCAACGAATCCATCGCCATCGCGATCGCCATATTGCTCGATCCACCGGAAGGCATTCCTTACGGAGGGAAGCATCTGCTCTACGAATGCACGATCCCCTGACCACAGGAAGTAATCAGCCAGCACCACTAAAAAAAGCGGGGTCGAGTCGATACTTCCAAAATAAGGATGGAAAGGGAGCACATCTAGGCGACTCAACTCTCCGTCGCGCAATTCATGCAGGATTTTCCCAGGCTGTTCATCGCGTCTGGGGTTAACTTCACTGCCTTGAAAGTGAGCCAGCGTGGCAAGTGTACCTCGCGCTATCTCCGGAGCTGCTGCCATCATCTGACGAGCCGCAATCAAGCTGTCACGCCCGAACGGGACTGCATACCAAGGCACACCAGCCACTAGAAAGCGACCGTAGCCAAAATCCGTCAAGAGCATCCGGATGTCCTTGAGCCCTTGTGTATACCATGCAACGAACCTATCGTCACCTTGGATCCTTGGCATCCGCGCAAACCATCGTTCATATGAACGGTGCACATCTGCGTTCATTGCATAGGATTCCGCATCTCCGAAAACGTTTCCGGAACTATGCGCCGGGGCGTCTATGTTGCATACACCTTCTACGGAGGGCGTGACCACAAGCTCCCATGCTGCATGGCCGTGGGCAGGTACATGCAGTGTAAATTTGCCCTGCATAGCTGTGTCGCCGAGTGGTACCCACGCACGTGGCCCATCCGCCGTAGAAAGCTCCACTGACGTCTTCATCGTTCGACCGTCGCGTGCAGTGTAACGGTAACTACAAACGTTTCCGGACACGCTAACCTGTACTTCCCGGTCAAATGATTTAGCGAATCCTCGAACTTCAAACATATCAGCGAAATCGGCATCAATTTCATACAAGACGGCAATTTGCACATCGTCCCCTGAATAATTTCGTATGATACCGCTTTCCTTTAGAACACGCCCGTCGACGGATTGTGAACGGGTCACAAGGATGCTTTCTCTTGGTATGTCACCTTCCTGCGCAGGAGGTCGATTCGTGTACAAGTAATGGCATTGGTAGCCTTCCTTGGACTCGCTCTCAAGCAACACGAGCGAGTCTGGTCTTGTCACCCAATTTAACCGTGACAACACTCGCGTGTCGCGCGTAAACAGCCCTCCTTCCGAAACGTTTTCGGAACCATGCTTACACATTCCTTGTAAGTCCGATAGGTAAAATAGGTCGTTTTCCTTAATGACATGGAAATTCATCTTTTATCTCCACACTCCCAGTTCAAAGCCATCTGCAACTTCTATGCACTTTCTCGAACAATCAGCTCTGGAGGCAGCAATGTACCTGATGGCTGTTCGTCCTCCTGTAACATACGGACCAGCATTTCAGCGGCATCACTCCCCATCTCGTATCGCGGCTGCGCAACCGTGGTTAACGATGGAGTTACAAATCGCCCCAACTCGATATTGTCAAACCCGATAATGGCCAAATCGTCAGGAATGCGAATTCCGCAGGCCTTGCAATGCTGGATGCCACCTATGGCCATTAAGTCACTTGCAAAAAACACCGCATCAGTTTCAGGATGGCGGGACAGTAGGTCAGCAAGCGCCTTCGCACCACCCTCAATTGTAAAATCGGCGTGCAAAATTGAATCACGACTATACGCCATGCCATATGCTCGCATGGCAGCTTCAAACCCCCGTAGCCTCTCGATGCTGACTGCTGCATGGGAGTATCCGTTGATGAAGCCGATGTGCTGACGTCCTGTGTTCACCAAGTGCCGAATCGCGTAACGCACACCATTCACGTTGTCTGTCATCACATAGCCACAATGTCTGCTTAAGAGAGGTAAGTCGATAACCACGCTTGGCAGTGTTGATTCCACTACCTCTTCGACATATGGATCGTCCAAACGGATGCCCATGACCACGACGCCTTCAAGACTGCGCTCGCGGCAAAAATCGACGTAACTAATGAGCTGTTGCCGAGCTGTATTGGTGCTCACCAAAGTGACGTCATACCCATATTCCGCGAGCTTGTCATGCACACCCACCAATACGTCGTACATGAAGTGATGACCGCCGCGATTAAAATCTGAGACCAAAAGACCAATATTTCGACTTTTTTGCAAGACAAGGCTTCGAGCGACGTGGCTCGGACGATAGTTCAATTTCTTTGCGACTTCAAGTACGCGCTGACGCGTCTCCTCCCCCACGTCGTCGCCACCGTTTAATGCGCGAGAAACTGTCGTAATGGAAACGCCGGCAGCCCTTGCCACGTCGCGAATGGTGACGGTCATGGCGGAATCCCCTTTCCTGACACGGACACCGAAACGTTTTCAGAAGTCTCGTTGCATATGTGACAATACAGAGCTTCAGACACTGTCCGCGATTGGCCTGATCGTAACCGAAAACGTTTCGGATCGCAAGTATGAAAATCAACTTCTCTACACAAAATCTATTGCGTCCAGACACACAAACAAGCGCCCCGTCCATACACGAGGCGCCTACATATACACTGCCGCTTATAACGCCGCTTGCAGAATCTTGTGCACGTCATCCTTGCCGAGCTTCTTGAAATGGCCGATCTCGCCAAAACGAACCGCTTGACTGGCCATGCGCTCCAGCTGGTCATCACCGATTTGATAATCCGCTAAGTGCTGCGGTGCGCCGATCGACTGGTAGAACTCACGAACCTTTGCGATCGCGATGTCGGCAAGCTCCGCGTCCGTCTTGCCATTGGCATCGACGCCAAATACGTTCTTTGCCAATGAAGCAAAGCGGCTCGGATTGACATTTTTCACGTGCTCCATCCAGTGTGGGAAGACAATCGCCAGCCCACCTCCATGCGGGATGTCATAGATGGCACTGATCTCATGTTCAATCGCGTGGCAAGCCCAGTCCCCCGTGATACCCATGGAGATCATTCCGTTCAAAGCCATCGTGCTGCAATACATCATCGTTTCGCGCGCATCGTAATCGTTCGGATTTTCGACGGCTGTTTTTGCGTTTTCAACGATGGTGCGCATCACGGCCTCAATCAGATGTTGTTGTAGAGGCGTATGCCGCGTTGGATGGAAATAATGTTCAAAACAGTGTGCCAACATGTCACAGATGCCATAGACCGTCTGATCGCGCGGAACTGTGTATGTGTTCTCCGGATCGCAGAACGAGAAGACAGGGAACGTATAGGGCGATCCGCCGCCCAGCTTTTCTTTTGTCTCCCAGTTTGTGATGACGCCTCCAGAGTTCATTTCTGAGCCAGTTGCCGCAAGCGTCAAGATGGTGCCCAGCGGCAATGCCCCTGTGGCTTTGCCCTTGCGCTGATAAATGTCCCACACATCGCCATCGTATTTAACGCCCATTGCGATAGCTTTGCCACAGTCGAGAACGGACCCACCGCCAACGGCCAAAATCAAGTCGATATGGTTCTCACGGCAAATGGCAATGCCCTTATGTACCGTCGACAACCGCGGGTTGGGCTCGACACCCGATAGCTCGAACAAGCTTACGCCCGCATTTTGCAGAATACCCACCACTTTGTCGTAGAGGCCATTGCGCTTAATACTCCCTCCACCATACAACAGGAGTACCCGCTTGCCGATTTTCGTTACTTCTTCAGCCAGGTGCTTCTCTATTTGACCCTTACCGTAGTACAAAGTTGTCGGATTATAGAAACGAAATGCGTCCACTTGTATACCCCTTTCGCAAGTCAGGACTACAGCTTCACTAAACACTTGATAGCCGCTCTTACATTGTAACAAGGAGCTTTAGAATCGCCAAACGTGCTTGGCCTTCTACATCGGGACAGCTTCGAATACACATGGTTTGTCCGCACAGACGGAGGTGAGTGCGCGTGGGCTTTTTGGCTGCGCTGGGCAGCGCCATTTGCTATGCGTTATCCTACTGTTTTTTGCGCAAGGGTCAGGCTGAGTCGTCACCACCCGACTACGGGCTGCTTCCCATTCTGGCCATGAGTGCCATTTCGCTCTCGGGTGTCGCAATCATCGAATACATGGTTGGCGGCCGCCTGATCAAACCTGGAGCCGATTTACCCGTGCCTGTGCTTTGGGCAACTTGTTCCGGAATCGTTGGTACGTTTTTAGGACGTATGTTGCTCTATCGAGCGGTCAATCAACTTGGCGCTGTACGCGGCGTGGTATTGAAGGGTGTCAGTCCTGTGGCAACCATGGCCGTCGCGGCGTTCGCGTTAGGAGAAGATCCTTCGTTCGACGACGGGCTCGGACTCTGCGGAGTTCTCGGTTCCATTCTGCTGCTTGTGATCGAGAGTCGGCTTCGCAAACACCGTGCGGCGCGCTTCGCGTTCCAAAGCGCCGCCGTCATTGGCATCACAGCGGCCTGTATACAAGGGGTTGGTCACGTCTTTCGACAATTGAGCGTCCAAACTGGCCTCTCGCCACTGCCCGCGGCGGCCATCGACCTTAGCGCAGCCACGTCGACCTACGTCATTGGGCTGCTTTGCCGTGGTACTTTGTTGGCGCTTCTTAGATGGTATGCCCAACACCTTAACATCTGGCTTGCCGTCGCTGGTTGGTGCTCAGCTGCAGGCGTCTTTTTGTTTTTCTTTGCTGCCGATCACGCCTCTGTATCGACCGTAGCGATCCTAGCCGCGTCGGAACCTGTCTTTGTCGCTTTGTTCTCCGCTCTCTTCCTCGCCCGCTTAGAACGTCTATCCTGGTGGAGCGGCGCCGCCGCCTTATTGATTGGCTTGAGTGCCATGATGCTTGTAACCAGTTGAAGCAAGTTACTGCATCAGCCTTACGATGACGTACTTGGACTTGCGGTTGACACCAGCATTCCCTACACTGGAATGACTGATAATGGACCGGAGGATTTCCTATGTACGACGTTATCGTTGTTGGCGGCGGCCCGGCTGGACTCATGGCCGCCATTTCCGCGCGCGAATGTGGCGCCCGCGTCGTGTTAGTCGAGAAAGGCAATCGTCTCGGACGCAAGCTTGCCATATCAGGTGGTGGCCGCTGCAATGTTACCAACGCCAAACCATTGCCCGAGTTGATGGAAAACATCCCAGGTAACGCGAAGTTCCTATACTCCGCATTGAGTCAGTTTTCTAACCATGATATCATCCACTTTTTTGAGCATCTGGGAATTAAGTTAAAAGAGGAGGATCGAGGCCGAGTATTTCCTGTATCGAATGACGCAAAAACGGTTGTCAAAGCGGTTGTGGACCATATGTATTCGTTAGGGGTCGAAGTTCTCTTGGATACGCCAGTATCCCGCATACTAACCAAGGAAGGGCAATTCGTAGGCATTCGTCTAGCTCGCGGGCAAACACTCACGGCGCCTGCTGGCGTAATCGCGACCGGAGGTTGTAGCGTGCCCCAAACAGGAAGTACCGGCGATGCCTATGCATGGGCAAAGACCGTCGGACACAAGATTGTGGACCCTTACCCAACAGAAGTCCCTCTGGTTTCCGACGAGCCATGGATCATTTCGCGAAAACTGCAGGGTTTATCGCTATATGGGGTCGAAATCAGCATTTGGACAGGCAAAGGTAAACGTTTGACAACCGAAAGCGGAGACTTGTTATTTACTCACTTCGGCCTAAGTGGCCCCGCAGCCCTTCGTTGTAGCCACTACGTCTCAACGGCCAAAAGGCGCCATCCCGACATCGATTTACGAGCGACCATCGACCTTGTACCCAGCATGAAACAAGACGAGTGGTTGCACAGCTTACTCGCCGATCGCGCCAACCATCCGCGGCGGGCTGTCCGTACGGAACTCGAACTGACGTTTCCAGAGCGGTTGGCTGCTTACATTGCACATGTGGTGAACGTGCCAGCGGACCTTCAGTTAGCTCACTTAACGCGCGTGCAGATGAACGAACTTGGACAAACTATTAAACGTTGCCCGATTCACGTGACAGGTACCTTGCCGTTAGAAAAGGCGACGGTCACTGGCGGTGGCGTTAGTGTCAAAGAAATCGATCCAAAGACCATGCAGTCGAAATTATGCCGCGGTTTGTTCTTTGCCGGCGAAGTGATGGATGTGCACGCGCATACAGGCGGATACAACATTACAGTGGCGTTTTCGACCGGTCGGCTGGCGGGAAAGTCTGCGGCGCAACAGGTGCGGTCGGCGCCATCACAAAGGTCGGCGCCGACCAATAGCCCGTGGCACGAAGAGTCAATTCTTACGAGTCACAACGACTAAAGCTGCTCATCCTGGACCGATGCACCATATTCACCGCCGAGCTTGCGCGCATACTTGCCATGAGCCGGGTTGCCGTACCGGCGTTCTTCGTCGACTCGCGCACCACGGCGCATGGCCGCGCTTGCTTGCGCACTCATCACCGGTCCTGAAGCTTCGTCACCGCGTCCAATCGACTTTCGTCGCGATGGCATGCGCAACGCCTCCTTTGTGGGTCGATCGCGTTCATGAACAGGTTTCCCGAACGCGCAGGCACAAAACACGGAAGGTTTTCGAAACGGAGGCATCAATCGATGACAGACACAGCCAAAACGCTGATCCTTGCGTCCGGATCCCCCCGTCGCCGTCAATTGCTCGCGATGCTTGGCATTCCCTTCGAAGTGGTAACAAGTCATGTCGACGAAACCATTGTACCGGGAACAGCGCCACCGGATGCGGTGAAACAATTGGCCCGGCGCAAGGCGGACGCCGTATGGGCACGCAGACAGACCCCCGAGGAAATCATCATCGCGGCAGACACCGTGGTTGTCGTAGACGGTCGCATCGTGGGCAAGCCGTCGTCCGAACAGGAAGCCTTGCAGACGCTTCTTTCTCTTGCCGGCAAGGCGCACGACGTATACACGGGCATCTGTGTGCGTTCAAATGAACACTGTCTCGTCGATTTTGCACATACCACCGTCACCCTGCGAGCGCACGACGAAAACTGGATTAGGTGGTACGTTGCAACGGGAGAGCCTTTAGATAAGGCTGGATCATACGCCATTCAAGGATACGGCAGCCTGTTGGTACAAGCGATCACGGGTGACTATTATAACGTGGTGGGGTTGCCCTTAGGGCTACTCGACGAACTCATGGCGAATATGGGCTGTCCGCTTCGCTCCTTTATGTCTGAGCCGCGAGGGTAGGCCTTGGGTCAACGGTTATGCGTATCTATCGCACACGCGCGACAACGCCGTTATGCGTTTTGATATAGCCGTGACGAAGGATATTGAATCCGTTTTCATGAATGTACAGGCCCATCTGCTGGATGGACATAAGTTCGCGATACGTATAATTCATGGCCTCTGCCATGACGTGATAAAAAAGTCGAGTCTTCCAACTGTGACGCGGCGTCGTGAGAATAGCGTAACCATTAGGTTTTAGAAATTTGCGGTGCCATTCAAGGCATTCCGGTTTGTACTCGTCTGGGAAGTGCTCAAGCAAGCCCACGCTGATAACGATGTCAAACTCATGGCCAAACGACAATTGGCGGATGTCCGACACGAGATAAGTCAGGTTCATATCGCCTTTGTACCACGCGCGCGGGCTTCCGGTTTGTGGATGAGTTCCAAGGAACGGATAATCCTCTGGAAACTCACCAAAGCGATGCGTTTGACAAAATCCATCGTAGTCGACGAGCACGGCTTCACCGCCGGGATACATGGCAGATAGCTGCATAGCCTCATAACCTTCAGCAGCGCCTAAAAACAAAATTCGCGGCTTACTCACGTCCAGTCCTCGAAATAGTGCACGCTTGCCGCGTGGGTCCCAAATGGTATCCGTGAGGCGATGGGCCGTATTCCACAATGCAACCTGTTGCAGCTCACGCCAAAGCCTTCCTATCTCTGTTCCGCGAAAACCCAAGATTGCGCGGGCAAATTGACCCATCATGCGCCTTTGTTCATACGGGACATCCTTGACAAACCACTCGTGAAAAGACCGGTTAAACATCTCCCAAGATGTTTGAATCGGCATCCGGTCCCCATTCTGCTCCTCCCATACCCGTTTCCCACTTGCGTAATTCTCTACGCGAAAGGGGCGCCCGACATCCTTCCATCTGACCACTGACCAATCGCGAATGGGATTCTCGACAATAAATCTATCCAATTTGGATATGTCGGGTGAACGCAAATCGTAACGAAACGATGGACCCAGCAGCGTCTGGCCTAGATCGATCGGTGGCATGGCACCATCCTTGTGCATCACTTGCCCGGCCCTAGATTCCGGTTCTCCCTCTGATCCACTCCTTGTCATCCTTGTGCTCATGTGAACTCAGCCCCTTGTTCATACATGCTTGACAAGACAAAGGTATGCGCAAAGTTCTATCATCGCCATTGAGATATGAAAACGCAGACGGAATTATCCCCGTCTGCCGCGTGCGAATACTTGTTCTGTTGCCCACTCAAGCGCACCAGACAAATCATCAATCAGATCGCCGATGTGCTCAATACCCACGGATAGCCGCAACAGTTTGTCTGTAACGCCCACCGCGTTGCGGATGTCTTCCGGTATATCCGCATGCGTCTGCCGCGCTGGGTACGTCATGAGCGATTCTACACCGCCTAAACTTTCTGCAAATGTAATGACCTTCAGATGTTCTAAGACATACGGAACCATGCGGGCATCGATCACCTCAAATGAAACCATCCCGCCAAAGCCGCTTGCCTGCTTTGCACAGATGGCCTTGCCTGGATGATGATCGAGTCCCGGAAAATATACTTTGGCGACGTCATCGCGTGCGTCCAGCCAGGCCGCGATGGCGTTTGCATTCATGGCGGATCGCTCCATACGCAGTGCCAAGGTCTTCATGCCGCGTAGAAGAAGCCAAGAATCATGTGGGGAGAGTACCGCTCCAATCGAATTTTGAATGAAATAAAGCCGCTCTGCGACGTCTTCCGACTTGGCCACGACAAGCCCCGCCAAAACGTCGTTATGTCCCCCCAGAAACTTGGTCGCCGAATGGACCACGATGTCCGCACCCCATTCAATCGGCCGTTGAAAGTATGGCGACATGAATGTGTTATCTACCATGCACAGCCAACCCCGGGCCTTTGCCAAGTTGCTACAGGCCGCAAGATCCGTGATTTGCATCGTCGGATTCGTCGGCGTCTCAATGAATATCGCTTTCGTATTCGGTGTTGCCGCCGCTTCGACGGCAGCAATGTCACCTGTGTGCACGTAACTCGCCACAATGCCAAGAGGCTTGAGAATTTTCTCGAGCACCCGATACGTGCCGCCGTACAAATCGCTTGAGACGATGACGTGATCAGACGGTGAGAGCAGTGAAAACACGGCATGAACAGCCGCCATCCCAGAGGCAAAGGCGAACCCTCGAACACCGCCTTCGAGTTCGGCAATCGCATCCTCAACGATTTTGCGCGTTGGGTTTAGCGTGCGTGTATAGTCGAAACCAGTGCTTTGACCGAGCGCCGGATGCGCATAAGTCGTCGATTGATGAATGGGTGGCGAAATCGCCCCTGTAACCGGATCCTTGCGATTGCCGATTTGCGCAAGCTTTGATTCAATCTTCAATATAGAAACACTCCCTTCTCGCCCAACGAGAACAAACGATAGACAAAATGTACAGAGTGCACGGACCGACGTCAAGGAAGCCTTGCAATGCGTGCCGGTGTCCATCAACCCGCAACATGTTTCAAACTTCCTTAAAGGGGATCGAATCATTCGTGAAAGTTTGGACCTTACCTGTACTCGCCTGCGGCCTCGTCGCCATCTCCCTCTCTGCCATCTTCATCGAATGGTCGAACGCACCAGCGAGTATCATTGGCATGTATCGCCTGCTCATGGCCACGGCACTCATCCTCCCACTTGCCTGGCGCGAGCGCTCACAGCTCGCCCACATCTCGAGGAAGGACGCGGCGTGGCTTGGCGTCAGCGGCATTTGCCTCGGGCTGCATTTTTTATTCTGGATCCAATCGCTCAAGGAGACTAGTGTCGCATCCTCGCTTATCATTCTGGCTCTTGAGCCACTGTTTGTCATGGTCGGCGAATGGTTGTTCCTGCGTTCAAGAGTCAAAGGAGCCGACGTGTTAGCGATGGCAATTGCCATTATCGGGGCCGGCCTCGTCGCCTTCGCGGACGCTGGACATCAAGGCGATAGCCTTGCCGGTGACGGACTATCCTTACTTGGCACCATGGCCGTGTCAGGGTATGTACTCGTCGGCGGGCGGGTGCGGCAAACGCTGACGCCTTGGCTGTATAACGCCATCGTCTTCGCGATTGCAGGTGGCGTCCTGGCTTTGTTCAACATGACGACAAGCATTCCTTTTGCGCCCTACACACTCCACAACTGGCTTATGTTTGCGCTATTAGCATGTGTTTCAACCGTACTTGGGCACGGGCTTTTCAACCTTCTACTCAACCGAGTGCAGCCAACAACCATTGCCATGACCGTCGTCGGCGAACCTATTGTGGCTACGCTGCTCGCCGCCTGTCTTCTTGGTCAACCTATCACACGCAGCACAGGCCTTGGCGGCGCCATTTGCCTTCTAGGAGTCGCCTGGCACCTGTGGCGATCAGCGCGCAAATCCGACAATCATACAGATCCATCCGGCCAGAAAGCAGAGCCCGCCAATCGGCGTGATCGCCCCCAAAGCCTTGACACCGCTGATACTTAAAACATACAGACTGCCAGAAAAGAGGACGATGCCGACGGAGAACAGCCAGCCGGCCCAATGCATGGCCCGCCCGCCGATGCCAAGGTGCAAAAGAATGCCCACGGCCAGCAAAGCCAATGCATGATACATCTGATACTGATCTCCCGTGTGATAAACATTCAACATGTCCGCGGACATCCGATCCGCCATCACATGCGCCCCAAAAGCCCCAATCGCGACAGACAGAAACGCAAACACAGCTCCTGCAATTGCAAAACCCAAAATCAACGCCTCCTTACTCCGCAAGCACAGGTGGTCGACGATGGCCTGTCGCCTGCTCGTAATCGTACGCGAGTTGTAATAGTTTCCATTCCGAGAATGCTCCTGAGGTCAACGTGAGGCCGACGGGTTTTCCGCCGCTCGTATAACCCGCTGGCACTGTGATGGACGGATACCCTGCTTTCGCCGCAATAGCAGCACCAAGGTTATTGGCAAACGCAAGCGCATCGAGGCGATGTTCGTTCAAGGCCTTGTCGATACCATTTGTGCGTGCCTCATGCAAATCCGCCAGCCGCGCTCGAATATACGAACCGCTAGCGAGCTTGTCGCCGGCGCGCGCGGCGGCCATTTCAAAGATGGCTTGGCCATACCGCAGCGCCTTGTCCGCGTTACGGGCGTTAAAAGCCATCACATCGGCCAACGAATGCACCGCTAGCCACGGTTCGACAGAAGCTAAGTAGGCGTTAAGAGCCACCGGAAATTCCTCGATGAGCACGTCGATTCCGCCTGTAAACGAGGTCGGTAGTGTGCATTCGACAAGGACGGCTCCCAGGCTTTCGAGATCGGCCAAGGCCTTGCGATAGACGATCCGCTCCTCGTCCTCTAACTCGTTGTCGTAGTCGCGTGGCACGCCAATACGCGTGCCGCGGAGCCCACCCTGGCTGAGACTTGACCACATAGCCAAAGAGGGTACCTGTACACCGTGTGTCGAAACATCCTTCGGGTCAGGCCCGGCCATGACAGCGAGCAACAGCGCCGCATCCGCGACGCTGCGCGTCATCGGTCCAGCCGTGTCCTGACTCATCGCGATAGGGATGATCCCATGGCGGCTAACCAATCCGACGGTCGGCTTGACACCGACGAGGCTGTTACTGCTTGCCGGACTGAGAATGGAACCGCTGGTCTCCGTACCAATGGCTGCAGGAGCAAACCCCGCTGCAACGCCGGCGCCTGATCCCGCGCTCGAACCACCGACATCAAACACGCCTGGTCCGTACGGATTTTTCGTCTGACCCCCGCGCGAAGAGTATCCATTTGGCATCCGGTCACTCAGGAAATTCGCCCATTCTGTCAAATTTGCCTTGCCGATGATGATGGCACCCTGCTCACGAAGCCTGCGCACAACCGTCGCATCCTCTTTGGCGTGGTGCCCCGCGAGCGCGATGGAACCTGCTGTGGTTTGCATGGTGTCCGCCGTGTCAAGATTGTCCTTGACGAGAATTGGAATGCCATGGAGCGGGCCACGCCAATACCCCTTGGCAGCCTCGCGATCGAGCGCCTCGGCCACAAGTAACGCCTCTGCATTCACCTCGATCACGGCATGAATGCCCTGTCCAGCAACATTATGCGCGGCGATTTGCTCGAGATGCGCGGCGACCGTTTCCACCGCCGATATAGCTCGAGACCGCAACTTACTTGAAAGTTCCACAATGGTCCATGTCAATGCGTGTTCCATAGATAACCCTCCATCTGGGTCAGCCGTGCCGAGGCATGGCAATCAGCGCTTCTGTGGGTTATTGTGCCACAACACCACCGTGCAAAAAAACTGGCCGCCCCATCTAGACGGATGGAACGGCCAGTTTTCACACTCTTGTAACTTCGATTCGCGGTCATTCGCAACAATTATTGATAGTATCCGAGATCCTGCGCAATGTGTTGACGGACGACTTGCGGGTTCGTCCCGAATTGGCTAAAAGTGCCGACAGCCCCTTGTGCCGACGGATAGTTAGCACCGTGGAATGCGCCTGCTTGCTGGCTGGTCATCGCACCAACCTGGTTATGCAAATCCTGTTGGATGTGCTGTTGAACCATCTGTGGGTTCGAACCAAATTGGCCAAGCGTGCTGTGTGAAGCCGGATGCTGAGCATAGCCGTAACCAAACGTCTGGCTATGAATTTGTGCCGGGACACTTTGCATCACTTGATGCGTCACACCCGCATTTTGTGCCTGATTCATCGCAGCATAGCCGTATCCATGCAGATCTTGCTGGATGTGCTGGCGCACCATTTGCGGGTTGCTACCAAATTGGCTGAGCGTGCTGCCCGTTGGTACTTGTGGACCAGCATATCCGTAGGATGGTTGTGCGTATCCAAGATCCTGTGCAATATGTTGTTGGACAATTTGCGGATTCGTCGCACCCGCGTGCATCGGTGACGACGCGTACGAATACCCAGGATACAAATCTTGCTGGATATGGCTTTGCACTTCTTGCGGATGGGTGCCAAATTGGCGCAGTGTGTTGAACCCTTGCCCCATAACGTTACTCTGGCCTGCGCCAAACGGTTGGTTCATGTGCATGCCAAACGTCAACTCCCTCTTTGGTTAATGGGTGCTTCGGGTAAAGTATGCGCGAGCGCCAAGGTGGCCATGCAGGCGTCAAAAAGAAGCAACGGCAAAAGGCTCGCTGCGAAGCGAGCCCCTCGCTGAAGTATAAGCATGCCGTAGGTTTAAGCGTTCAGTGTGACCGACCAATCTTCCACAGCATGTCCCTCTAAAAACTTTTCCGCATCCATCGCCGCTTTACAGCCCGAACCAGCCGCTGTAATCGCCTGCCGATAACGCGAATCCATCACATCGCCACACGCAAACACTCCAGCCACAGACGTCTCGGAGGTATTGCCCTTCGTGACAATATAGCCAACCGAATCCAATTCCAGCTGACCACCGAGAAACTCGGTATTCGGCCGATGTCCAATAGCGACAAACACGCCGTCAGCTTCGATTTGTTTGCGCTCGCCCGTCTCGTTGTCGACGACCTGCAAACCCGTTACTTTACTGCCGTCCGAGAGGACCTTTTCCGACGTTGCATTCATGACAAAACGAATTTTTTCGTTCGCTCGGGCGCGATCTTGCATGACCTTCGACGCCCGAAGTTCGTTGCGCCTGTGCACAATCGTGACTTCCGAAGCGAATTTCGTCAGAAACGTGGCCTCTTCCATCGCCGAATCGCCGCCGCCCACGACGATCACGCGTTTATTGCGGAAAAAGAACCCATCACACGTCGCGCAAGTCGAAACACCGCGGCCAATCAACTCACTTTCGCCTTCGATGCCCAACATTTTTGCAGAAGCGCCCGTAGCGATAATCAGCGCATCAGCCGTATAGACGCGATCCTTGTCAACCGTGATGGTGAAAGGCCGCTTTGACAAATCGACGGAAGTCGCCTTACCGCGGGCAAATACCGCACCAAACTTCTCCGCCTGTTTCTTCATCGACTCCATCAACTCAGGACCCATAACGCCATCCACGAATCCTGGGAAGTTTTCCACTTCTGTCGTGAGCGTCAGTTGCCCACCCGGCTCCTCGCCTTCAAACACGAGCGGTTCCAAGTTCGCTCTTGCGGTATAAATGGCCGCAGTATAACCAGCTGGGCCTGTACCCAGAATGATCAGCTTTCGATGTTCCATATAGCCACCCCTCCACTTCTGTCATCCTATGTTACCCGTTCAAACGCGCGACTTCCACATGACCAGCCACGCACACAGCCTTGTCTTTTACCACTGTAAAATACAAATCCGCGCGCACAATTTCGGGCACTTCTTCGCCCCACTGCGACATGCGCAGGACGGCATCAAGGACGATGCTAAGATGCGGTTCCATGCTTGCCGATCCGCTGTTGACCTCGGCCTCACTCCAAATTCCGCGCGCATCGGCATCCGTGAGAGGAACCAGGCGCACCGCCGGCAAGGTCTGCGTCGCCGTCCGCCGCAACACTGCGACGCCGCGCTCTTCAGAAGACAAATGTAAACGGAGCAGCGGGCCAAAAAGCGGATCGCTTTCCATAGTGATGTTGAACGCTGCATTCTCTTCCGCTCGCTCGTCCGGCTCAGGAGCAGCCTCCAAACCGATCGCAGACAAAGCATCAGATAAAGCTGTCCACGTAAGATGATAAGATGACGCTTCTTCTTCCCCTGTCGGTGCACTGGCAAGAATGACAGCACGCGAATCGTCTGTTTGAATTCGATCCAGTTCCGGCACAACACCCGGGTCTTTGTCCCGATACTCGTGATAGGCAATGACCTTTGCCAAAGCACGCACAGCCTGTTCCGGAAATGGATAGATAGGAATTTCGCGCTCCGGATCGACTTCCAGACACCGTACCCGATAATCGCCCGTGGTCAAAAAATTAGCGACGACAGGTTTCTCATAAGGGTGGCGCACACCAGGCGTCGGCGGATCGTTTGCCACTTCGCAGAGTGCCGCCGAGATGGCGACACGCACGGCTTCTTCGTTTGACGGCCCGACAGGTGTAAATAGAACGATGACGGCGTCGATCGCCGGATCGCGCAACACCTGCGGCAATACGACCCGATAGCTTTCCGCTAGCGTTTCAAAGCCAATGTTGATGACCGGGCCGATAAACTCGAGCCCCTCGCGCACCAGTCTATCTACCGTCATCACGGCTCCGCCAGCAGTATTGGTCACGACTGCGACCCGGCGCCCGGCGCGAATGGGACCTGCACGCAACAGCACTGCCACGTCAAACAATTCCTGCAAGGTATCAACGCGAATGACGCCTGCTTGTTGAAACATTGCCTCCACGGTCGCATCCTCGGCAGCGACGGAGACTGTGCGAGAATTCGCAACGTCGTGGCCGACTGGCGTACGTGCGCTCTTCACCGCCAATATGGGTTTTTGCCGCGTGATTCTACGTGCGATCCGCGAAAAATTGCGCGGATTTCCGAACGATTCGAGGTAAAGCAAGATCATGTCTATCGACGGATCGGCGCCCCAATATTGAAGGAGATCATTGCCTGATACGTCTGCACGGTTGCCTAAACTGACAAAACTGGCGACGCCGACGCCAATGTACGCCGCGTAATCAAGAATCGTAATACCCAGTGCCCCCGAATGAGATGCAATCGCAACCCTTCCATACTCCGGGACCTGGGGTGCAAAGCTGGCGTTGAGTTGTGTCTGCTCATCCATTTGAATAAGACCAAGGCTATTGGGTCCGATCAAACGACAACCTGCGCTGCGCAACTTTTCAAGCAATTCGCGCTCCAATTCGAGGCCGGGCGGATCCATATCTGAGAAACCGGATGACACAATCATTACGTGCTTAATCCCTGCTGCGATTACGTCGTCCGCGACGGGGAGTATCTGACTCGCCGGTACGACGATGACGGCGAGATCGACCTGCTCTGGCACGTCCCGTAGGCTTGGGTATGCTTTGACGGCGGCCACCGACTGCGCAGAAGGATTCACGGGATACACGGTGCCCCGGAAATCGCTATTCAAAATATGACGAAAAATAACATGGCCCAGTCGATCCGCGCCTCGCGACGCGCCGACCACTGCCACGACCTTCGGATGAAAGAAGTGATGCAGCGACGTCATGCAGTACTCGTCCTCCTCTGTGGGGAACAAAATGGGCCGCAGCGCTCACAAACGCCCGCGGCCCGTAGGTTACGTCACCCTTGGTACGCCTGGTCAAGGAACGCTTCGACCTGTTCCTTCGATTTTGCATCCCGACTAAAGAGACGATTAACTTCTTTACCGTTGTCATACGCGATAAACGTCGGGATCCCAAGGATTTGGAGTTCTTCTCCCAAATCAGGCAACTCGTCGCGGTTGACGCGAACCATGGAGAACGAGTCCTTGTACTTAGCTTCCCACTCATCAAAATAGGGTTCGATCCGGCGACAATCCGGGCACCAGTTGGCGTAGAACTCTACCATCACTCGCCCATTTTGCGTCACTTCACGGTAACGATCATTCGACGTGATCTGCTCCATCGTCGCTCTCCCCTTCCACCGTTATTATACCGCGAACACAATCGTCAACAAACTGTGTTACCAGGTTAGCGTCACTCCACCCCCACATGGCGATCGCGTTCCACTTGCGTTACAAGCGGGCGAGCAAAATAGGCCGCAAACATGGCTTTGGATCGAACATGCTGTCGGGGCGAGCCATATGCTTGAGTGAAGGCTGGTTTGCCAGGAGGTGTCGCGGATGAAGCTTGGCACGTTCATCAAATTGGGGACGCTCGCATTTGACGTCGCCCGCGACGAGCGCGTACAGGAATTGGTGCGTATGGCGCACAACGGTGCAAAGCGCCGAGGTTTGTTGCAGCCCCCGCCGGGAACCCGGACACAACGGTGATTTTTACTAACACACAAGATAACCGCGCGTTGGATACGCATACTCATTGTGCGATGTGTTCGCCGTTCACGCGTTCACAGGCAATGCCCCGCCACCCTGGCAGGGCTTCCTTTTTATCCTCACGCATCGCGCTATATCTGTTTCTAAGAATCGTTATCCAGGTATTGTGCAGGCACAAAATATACACTTTCTGAAGCAGGCCTACTAACTCTACGACCAACAGAGCCTGTACTGCATCATTCGGATCGAGGGAGCCAAAACGGCTGTTATGACTACCAGGACAAACTGAGGCAATACGAGATGGTTGGTAGCATAATACGCAAAAGAAGCGGCTTTGGTCATGCGTACATCGAGTTGTTTCGAATCAGAAAATGAAAATTCTGCAAAACACTCACCTTACATGTGGCATCCATTTTTACACAGCATACTTGACTCAACTGTTGATCTTCTGGAATAAGCATGGATCAACCGCATCCGCATGGAGTCGAATGTCGGGAGACGCGGCCAAGATTGACAAGAAGAAGACGTGGCACGGTTATTGTTTTACACAACATATAAAGATATTATGATATATAAAGGAGATGAGCCACTGTGCAAAACAATGAACAGGAACGGCACTCAGGTACTGGCATGTGGGGATTACTCGGACTCGTTGCTCTTCCCGTGCTCTGCTGCGGACTGCCGACTTTGATTGGAGCCCTCGGCGTAACGACAGCGGGTGCCGTTTTGGCGTCAGACCGCTATTGGATTTTGGGCGGCCTTGTCATCTTGATTGGCATTGTGATGTTCCTTGTATCACGCAAAGGCAAAAAGTCCGGGACAGATTCATGCTGTACAGTTCTTCCGAGCAAGGAACTACCACCGAAAGACAGTTTGTAAGGAGTGACGACCATGCAGGACTTGAACATATCAGCACCCGATAGTACGGTTCAGACGGAGATTTACGCCAAGTTTTTTCACGGATTGTCGAACCCGACCCGGTTCAAAATCGTGGAGGCCTTGCTAAATCGAGAGATGAATGTGAGCCAGCTCGTGGAGGCTGTCGGTGCGTCTCAAAGCCAGGTGTCAAACCAACTTGCTTGTCTGAAGTGGTGTGGTTACGTGACATCGAGGCAAGAGGGCAAATACATCCTGTATCGTATTTCGGATGAACGTGTTCGTACGATCCTTCAACTGGCTAAGGAAATTGTCGCCGATAATGCTGAACACATCCGGTGTCGCACCAGGATGTAAAAACGTGTGCAGATTGAACGTGCAACAGCGGCACCCACGGCAACGGGATCGCTGTCGGCGACTGCAGAGCAGACAAGCCAACAAACCTCTGCGACGGCTACCGGGTTGAGCGACCTTACATTTACCGATGTTCATGGAAAGCGCATCACGGTCAATCCCAATGAGAAGACCGTGCTACATTTCATGACCTCGTCTTGTTCAGACTGTTTGCCGACGGAGACAGCATTGGCCAAGTTTCAGAACATGCCAGGCGTTCAACTGATTTCGATTGACGTGGAGCCTCAAGCGGACAATGCCAGCACGATTGCGCAGTTTGCACAGGTGGCAGGCAGCCACTAGCCTTATGTATTGGAGACGAATTCGTCTCTTCTCCAAAAGTTCCACGTGACGGAACTGGATACGGTCGTCGTGCTGTATCACAACAAGGTCATCTACGAAGGGGTTGTACCGTCAGAAGCCCAACTCAAGAAGGTGCTTGCATGAACGCCGAAGTTGCCGTCGTTCTGGGTGCGGGCATGATGGCGGCTTTCAACCCATGCGGTGTCGCCATGTTGCCCTCTTATATTGTTCACCTGATTGCCGGACGTGAGCGGGGTGTCTGGGACGGGGTGTGGGCTGGGTTACTCATGACGGCCGGTTTTCTGATTGTATTCTTGCTGGCTGGCGTCATCGCTGTGACGTTTGCGACTGTATTGGGCAAAGCAGTGGCGTGGATTGCAGAGGTCGTCGGCGTAGCGTTCGTCCTTCTGGGGATACTGATGTTGTTTGGAAAGCGTGGATTGGAATTCCATATCGGGGGTGACTGGAATCTACAACGAGGCAGCCAGTGGTCTGTGTTTCTATACGGCATCGCCTATGCGCTCGGTTCTCTTGGCTGTACGCTTCCGCTCTTCTCTGTTCTCGTGTTGTCGTCTTTTCACAGTCAGGGATTTGCGAGTGGGATGTCCGACTTTGTGCTCTATGCGCTTGGCATGGGCTTGGTGGTGACCATCATTTCCCTGGCATCCACGATCTCGCAACAACTGGTCGGAAAGTGGGTTCGGTCTGGGGCCCGATGGATGGGGCGGTTGAGTGCGCTGATGACGCTCGGAACGGGTGTGTATTTGGTCATTTACTGGTTTCCGTACGTGCGTTTCTATGCGGGATTTTGACGGAGGTGCTTTTTCTGACGAATTCACGCGGCAAGAAACAAATTCGGCTTGTGGTAAACGGTATGACTTGTCATGACTGCGAACGGCACGTATCCCACGCGCTTCAAAGTGTAGGTGCTGAATCGATATCCGCCAGCTTTCGCAGAAATGAAGCCATTTTTGAATTGGATGACCTGAATCGTTTGGATGATGCACAACGGGCGATAGCCGATTTGGGCTATCAACCAGGGGATGCGACCATCCTCAGTGACCGCCATCCGGGAAAAGTCATCGAATTGGATGGGAACTACGATTTTGATTTCCTCATCATCGGTTCCGGGGGCGCAGCGTTTTCTGCTGCGATTGAAGCATCGTCCTATGGTGCGAAAATCGCCATGGTAGAGCGAGGCACAGTCGGTGGGACGTGTGTGAACATTGGATGTGTCCCCTCAAAGAACATGCTGCGGGCAGGGGAAATCAATCATCTGGCAGCGAGCCATCCGTTTCTCGGGTTAAACACAAGCGCTGGTCCAGTAGACATGAATACCCTTGTTGACCGCAAGAATGAACTCGTTGGGGATCTGCGCCAACACAAGTATGTGGATTTGATTGACGAATATGGATTGGAACTGATTCAAGGGGAAGCGCACTTTGTGAACGAATCGACGGTCGAAGTGAACGGTCGGCAAATCACGGCCCGCAACTTCCTGATAGCAACCGGTGCGTCACCGCTCGTGCCGAGCATCCCTGGTCTCACCGATGTGGATTACCTAGTCAGCACGACCGCTTTACAACTTCGGGACGTTCCGAAGCGTCTTGCCGTCATTGGCGCTGGATTTATCGGGCTGGAAATGGGAAGCCTGTTTCGGAACCTGGGCTCGGAGGTCACGCTGTTGCAACGTGGATCCCGCATCTTGCCCAAAGCCGAACCAGAGGTCGCTGCTGCTGTGAAACAAGCCTTGACCGAGAAGGGGATCCGTGTCATCACGGATGCCGCCATTCAACGTGTCGAGCAGGAAGGGAGCACCAAACGGATATTCACTACTGTAAATGGCAAGGAACAGGTCGTGGAGGCCGAAGCGTTGCTCGTCGCAACGGGCCGTAAAGCGAACACGGAGTCGTTGAACCTGGGTGCAGCGAACGTGAAGGTCGGTCATCGTGGCGAAATCCTGGTCAATGAATACCTGCGCACCAGCAATCACCGCATCTATGCCGCAGGGGACGTGACGATGGGGCCGCAGTTTGTGTATGTGGCAGCATACGAGGGGGCCATTGCGGCGCGGAATGCGGTTGCCGGCGCTGAGCAGTCCGTGGATCTGAACGTCGTGCCAGGCGTGACGTTCACAAACCCAGCCATTGCAGCGGTAGGACTTACGGAAGAACAGGCAAAAGCCAGTGGCTACGAGGTTCTGACCTCCGTGCTACCGCTGGATGCTGTACCACGGGCTCTGGTCAACCGGGAGACGACCGGGGTGTTCAAGCTCGTGGCGGATGCCAGGACACGGAAGATCATCGGTGTTCATGTCGTAGCGGAAAATGCCGGAGATGTCATCTACTCAGGCGTGATCGCAGTCAAGTTTGGGTTGACCATTGAGGATTTGCGATCAACGCTTGCCCCGTATCTGACCATGGCAGAAGGATTGAAGTTGGCGGCACTGACGTTTGACAAGGATGTGTCGAAACTGTCCTGCTGTGCAGGCTGAAGCAATATAGAAGGAAGGGATATCGGCTATCCCCTCCTTGTGCATAGCAGCAACGCTCGATTTCTTCGCAGCAGCTGGCCATACGCTCAGGAGTCCATATCATTAGTGTAAATTCAGTGGACGCACTGCGTGACATATGAAAGTGCCATTTCGTCCTCTTTGGTAGAATGAGTTTTCCACAACAAATTCACTAGGAGGAGTATGAGAATGGCTTTGACGATATCACCGCTGTACTGTCGTTGCCAGAGAAATACCGCAAGCGGATACGCACTACGATTGGGATGGAATGTTTTCCGCAACTTAAAAATGCAGAAAAACGCGGCGTTCCGATATACCGCGTTTTGCATAACGCTGCAGGATTGGACGGGTCTAGTTATTGAACTAACGCCCCGGTCTGTTCAAGTAAGTTTGGTGAATAGACCGTCGCCAATCACCCTTTTGACGACTTAGCACCTTTGCTTTTCAGCCAAGTGACCATGATATCTCTACGCGTGTCGATGGCACCAGCCGCATCGAGTGACCTCAAACTTGTATAATCAGGAATGACATTAATATCTGCGCCCTGGCTGAAAAGGTATTCGGCTACCCTACGCTGACCTCCATGGCATGCCTGCCAAAAAGCTTCGTTGATTTCATCCGAAGTCGGTGATGGGTTAGAAGCCATCAGTTCCTCAACACGAGACATCATCCCGAGTGCCGCCGCGTGCCATAGGCTGTCAACACGAGCACCTCGCGCTACTAAAAGTCTTGCAACATGCCAACATCCATAACCTACTGCATTATCCAAAGGTGTGCCACCGGCGATGGAGCCACCAAGTATTTCGATGTCCGCTCCCCCATCAATCAACGCAGCAGCAACATCCACATCGTCGCTGCTTGCCGCCCAGTGTAGCGGCGTCTCTGAATGCCAACTGCCAATGATAGGTGCATTTGGGTCGGCTCCCGCTTCGATTAACATCTTCACAACCACAGGTCCGTTAGGGAAGTATCCGGGCCAGTCAGTGACAACGTGTAACGCAGTACGGGAACCACCCTTTTTGTCAACTACACGCTTTGTCGCGAAAGCCGGATATGTATCTAAGAGACTCTGCAGAGTTTCCAAGTCACCTGAATGGACCGCACGAACAAAAGATACGACTAGGGGATTGTCATGGGGGATAGATTCCATAATTTTGGCTCCTAATTCTTTGTGCATGATGCACCCTTCATGGTGATTGTACTGCTTTCTCGGGACCTATATCATGGTTCCTTTTTGCGCATTCCTGCCCTTAACTGAAATAAGTGTAACACACAGATTGTGTATGACTATGCAACCATCATGCATACGTCATCGCCGCGCTTTTCTGCAAATTGAAACTACGGAAGACAATGGAAAGCCTAAACGAATTCGTCGCCGTGAACGAGTCATTCGGATTTTCCAGAACCGAGACTCCGTGATTGGCTTATTGGTTCATTCTGGAATGTCAATATCTATTTTGTGTTTTGTGAAAATCATTGTGAAAATCATTGTGAAAATCATATGGTACATTGCGGGTGAAAGTAAAAAGCGAGACGGATCGAATTCGATCCGCCTCCAGAAGGAGTGGCGTGGACAGCCGACGCAGCGACTCTCACCGCGTGGCCACATTCGGCTCCCGCCCGTCTCAGGACGAGAGCCGGCGAATGGTGACAATCAATTGATCCCGGTAGCGTCGGATGTCAACAATGCGAATTTGTTGATTCTCCACCGCTTCCTTCAACTGACGCATCATCAGTAGATTCTTCGCCTCATCAGCCTGCGTGAAAATAACCGTTTCAAACGGAGGTTCCATCCCGTGCGGCCCCCATTTCACCCCTGATATCTGGAAGAAACGGTATCATTGTCAACAAGCATACCGACAACCCCCAAGGCGGTCAATAACGAATGTTATATTTATTAACATATAGACTCAATTATTTTTTCACACGTTAACTTTTATATCAAAAACCACAAAGAAGCCCCGCCTCAGCCAGGCAGGGCTTGTATGCTTTGATTCTCAACATTAACGACTAAATCGATGTCGCCAATTGGGCGTGATCGCGTAATCTCGCCAGTGTCCCCAGGTCTCAGTTCGGTCATATTTACTTACATCGCTATGAAAACGTACGACGATTTGAGCATGATCAAGTTCTGGATGAACTTGGACAAGGTATCCGTCGGCATGACGCATAGCCGCCAATGCGAAGGGCAAATCGCGCAGGAACCTGCGATTGCGCATCCCGGCCCGCCCGTGCACACCTGCGCCGCTGATGTGCACGTGAACCTGCAATTCATCTGGCGAGACCCATTCGGCCACAATCGACTCGCGAGCCCACCGGCCATAGCGGCGGGACAGCTCTGCGTCATGGTATTGCTTGCCGATGCTCACATGCATGCGTCCAGTACGTAAGGAGCGAATGCAGGTATACTTGCGACCAACAACAGGATCGTCTGGGGTCACATCTTCGAGAAATACGGTATGAACGCGATGGGGTAACCACTTCATCTTGGCTTGATCCATCCGCTTCCCCGCCTCCACAGAGTGACGTTCGCCCATCTATATGACGTGTATCGCCTATTGGTTCTTCGGATGGATTGTCACCACTGGATGCTACCAAACTGGCATTACGGTACGTCCTTAACCAATGTGTCGATGAATTGTGTAGCATCGACTGATCCGAATCCGGTCACCGCATCCCAACCTGGTATGGCCTCGTAGCCAATGACGCCGTTATACGTGTTGTTCCCGACGACAATGTCGTGAAAGCCCAGCTTATTTGCATACGTGTATAGATACTGCGGCAGCGATGAAAGGGGTTTACGTCCCAATGTGGCCCGACGCTCGTTGGCCAGTGCGATAATCGCCGCAAACACAGGGCAGGCCACGGATGTGCCACCGACAATGGCAGACTGACCCTGAAACACAATTTGATACCCACTGGCTGGATCCGCATTAAGAGCGAGATCGGGCACACCACGCGCATGGCCGGGCACTGCCGTCTGCCACGGCGGTTTGGCAAAGATATCTGAAAAGCCGCCTCCGCTCGCGCCGCCATTTTGAGGTCCCAGATACGTCCAGGCACACTCGCCACCATGTGCATACAGATGCGTGCCACCGACAGCCACCGCATGAGGACTGGTGGCTGGCGCATCGGCATGACGCGCATAAGGGCCAAACGGATTGTGCAAACCGTAGGCCCCCTGATCGCCAGAAGCAATACAGACGGTTACGCCGCGCTCATCCAGTTTCTGAATGAGGTCAGCTATGGACTGCAGCGCCTCCGCATCAAACGAATCTTCGCCGTCTCCGTAGGAAATGGATAGGACGCTCGGCTGATGCAGATGATCGTTCACAATGTAGTTCAACGTACGCAACATTGCAGCTTCAAACTCCGGGTAAGTCTCACCGGCATTCGCCTCATAGATGACAAACCGAGCTCCCGGTGCGATGGCGGCAGCCCACTGCAAATCCAGTGAGGCTTCCTCATCGTCCACGCTGGTGCCACCGTCATTGCGCGTGCCATCGACGGAGACAAAGACAACATTTGGCGGCGTGATGCCATGCATCTGCCAGAACAAGGTCGCATCCTGAAGGCTGTAGCCGCTCGAAAACTCAAGGATGCCAATAGTCTGCCCGGCCCCGGTAAGATTTGTGGGAATATTGTACAACCGTCGAATGTCCGCTGGAAAATAGCCCTGTCCCCCGTTGGCCAAGGCTTGCGAAGGACGATGGGCATCCGCAAAGTGGATGTGTTTCAAAACATGCATCCCACATACCTCCTTGTGTGGTTGTATCATCCACACTCGCAAGGTATGTGGGATTACCACAACCTGTCCGTCACAAATATCTATTTACTTGCTTTGCGCTTTGCAAGTTCCTTTTGTATCTTCTGCAAAAGCTCCCTGCACCCAAGCTGTACGAGTCGATACACCTCATCGAAACGCCCATCATAATACGGATCCGGAACTTCATTCAGTGGTTCATCCGGTACGAGATCTAACAAGCGAAAGACCCGCTCCGACCGTGGTGCCCCTAGCCGCTCTAAAGCCTCCATATTGGCATCGTCCATCGCGACAACATAATCTGCCCGTTGCAAATCGTCAGGTGTCACTTGGCGGCTGACAAGCCCTTTCCAGTCGATCCCGTTCTTCTCCAAAACACGCCGGGTACCTATGTGCGGCGGATCGCCCGCATGCCAGTTGCCGATCCCGGCCGAATCAACGTCGATTTCATCTGCGAGACCAGCTTCTTCGACCATGTTCCGGAATACCGCTTCCGCCATCGGTGAACGGCAAATATTTCCTAAACAAATGAATAAAACACGTATCACAGTCGTCCCTCACAAAATCCATTAATCTTCGATCCGATAAATCCAAAAGCGTTCCCGGGTCAGTTGCTGTAAAACCTCATCGCGTACAGCTCCGCCTTGTGCCAACGCTTCTTCCATACGGGAAAACATACCTTGGTACTGGGACTTATGGGCACGCATGGCGGCCATTTTCTCGTCGAGAACGGATGAAACATCAAGAACGAAATCGGGTTCGCCAAGAATAGATTCCGCATCGTTCACGACCGCCGACCCCCAGATCACCGGCCGCTCCTCTTTCGGCAAGCGCTTGACAGCGATGACCGCGGCGTGTGACATGGCATCGTGATCCGGATGGACTCCATACTTTGGATAATAGGTCATCAAAATTGACGGCTTCACTTCACGGATAACGGCCTCGATGCGATCCGCCACGCGTTCCGGATCCTCGAACTCAACCGTCTTATCCCGCAAACCAAGCAAGCGCAAATCGTCGACACCAAGTGCACGACACGCGTCCTCCAGCTCACGGCGGCGGATGCTTGGCAACGTCTCGCGATTTGCAAACGTGGGATTCCCCATGTTGCGCCCCATCTCACCAAGTGTGCCGCAGATCAAGGTTGCTGGAGTTCCGGCCTTCGTAAATAGGATTACCGTGCCCGCCTTGCCAAACGACTCATCGTCAGGGTGCGGAAACACGAGCAGCAGATGACGCGTTTTTTCCACGTTACCCACGTTCACTCCACCTCCTTCTCCTCGTCCAAAACGCCCATTGGCCAAGGCGTTCTCGACAATTGCAAAGCGACAGCGAGCCGTCCTTCACTATCGTGCCCTGCGAGCAACAACCGTCCTTCGCCGTCTACTTCATAATCCGTCAGCCCTTCGGCATAGATCCAACCTGACGCCATTTTTAGGCCAACGCGATACGGACGAGTGCCAGCGATCTGTGCTCGCTCAAACTTCACCAAGCCATTGCGAATATAGGCACAGACAGCCATCGGTTGGCCGAATCGATGTGCCGCATACGCACCGTTGGTCGTCTCAAGATGCAAATACACGTCGTCTCCGACAAATCTCTCTAGTGCTGCTTGAACCGATTGAACATCGATTGGCTGCAATTTGTTTCCCTGCTTTCCTGCCGACCGTCACGTCGGAGATTCAAACGCTTGCGCATAGGTCTTCGCTTGTCCAAAGGAAATAGCTGTGCCGCTCACCGCCGGACTGAAACCATCCAAAAGTTCTTGCAAACAGCTGAGCGCCGACCAAGCATTTCGACCGATTGCGATTGTGAATACGAGTTGAACACGCCTTGTGACATTCCACCTCTCGGATATGCCATAATCAACAGGAGTGCCTACTCTATCGTGCCAAATTCGGCTGTACCAATGCAAATGCAAACACGTTCAACAAGGAGGCCCGCACATGGACGCATCCGACTGGATTGAAGCCTTGCAACTCGAACCACACCCGGAAGGGGGTTTTTATCGCGAAACCTACCATTCGCCTGTGTGGATGGAAGACGAAGCGACACTGGGTCGCTATGGCTCCCCGCGACGCAGCGCCACATCTATCTATTTTTTATTGCGTGCGGACGACGTCTCTCACTTTCACCGACTCAAGTCGGACGAACTTTGGTATTTTCACGTGGGCGATCCGCTCGTCGTTCACACCATTGATGCTTCCGGGAAATACGCAGCACACGCGCTCGGTGTGCGCATGGATATTGGTGAACGACCGCAGTTACTCGTGCCAAAGGGGACCATCTTTGGCTCGTCGCCCGCCCCGCAAAAACCCAATCAACACGTGTTCGGTTACTCGCTTGTCAGTTGTATGGTCACGCCAGGTTTTGATTTCCGGGACTTTGAGCTATGTAAACGGCATGAACTCGTCACGCAATTTCCGCAGCATGCGTCAATCATCGAGCGACTGGCGCTCCTTTAAGCAGCTTTTCCATGCGCACATGCAAGATCCCCGCATCGTAAAACGGTTCCTCACTTACGGTGCAATAGCCAAGCTTGCGGTAAAACGCTTCTGCATGGCACTGGGCATCGAGGACGGCGCGATGGTATCCATCTGCCAGCGCAAGTTCCTCGATGGCCGCCATAACAGCCCGACCAAAGCCACCTTTGCGATAGGCCTTAAGCACTGCAACTCGCTGAATTTTTGCTGTCCCAGCACGTTCATCGCCATACGGCTTATAGCGAGCCGTGGCTACGGGAGTCCCCTCGTCGTTTTCGATATAGACGTGATGCCCCACTCCGACGACATCTTGTTCGTCGATTTCTTCTTCCACAGGCACCTGTTGCTCTTCGACGAACACCTTTCGCCGAATATCCAGGCAAGCCTTTAATTCATCTTCGTTTTGTACGATCACAACGCGCATGCGCCGCCCTCCTGTCGCTTGGAAACGTTCCTTCGCAAGGCGTATCATAATGCCAGTGTGAGGAGGAACCGGAATGTCTAGTGTGCCAAATAACTCTGTCGCCGCGCAACCGAATGGTCATAGACGCGCCTTATTTCTCATGACCATTGCACTTGGCATCTTGCTCAATCCGCTCAATTCGTCGATGATTTCGGTTGCCATGACGAAATTTCAGCACGTGTTTCACGTCCATTTTACCACCGCATCCTGGCTCATTTCGTCTTACTATCTCGCAAGCGCCGTGGCCCAGCCAATCATGGGCAAACTCGCCGATCTCCTCGGCCGTAAACCCTTATTCCTTATCGGCTTACTGCTCGTTGCACTCTCATGTTCGCTGGCCCCCTTCGCGCCTAGCTTCTCGTGGCTCATCGTTTTGCGCCTCATTCAATCCCTGGGCAGCGGCGCCGTATATCCTGCGGGCATGGGTATCGTGCGCAACGTGATCACAGAACGACAGTCGCAGGCGCTTGCATTGTTGGCTGTGTTTTCATCGGGTGCCGCCGCATTCGGCCCTTCCATCGGAGGCATTATCATGCACTACGCCGATTGGCAGGGAATCTTTTGGGTCAATTTTCCGTTTATCATTGCGAGCTTTTTATTGGCAATTTGGGTGTTACCTAGTGGCCGGGACAAGGAGCCAACGGCACCGCTCGGGCGAAGGATGCGAGCCGTTCTGCATGAACTCGATTTGATGGGTATCTTTCTGTTTATTCTCGGTATCATTGGTGCCATCATCTTTTTACTTTCGCTCACATCCAGACCCTCGTGGTGGGGACTTGTCCTTGGCGTCGTCGCCTTTACCCTGTTTGGTTGGCGCGAAACCAAGGCAGAACTACCCTTTCTGAGCCTGGGCTTTTTCCGACAGAACGCCGCCCTAACGTGGGTGCTCGTCCAGTTCGCGACGGTCAACATCATCTTTTACTCAGTGTTTTTCGGCATGCCAACGTATCTCCAGGAAGTGCGACAGTTCGATACCCAGGAAACAGGGTTGCTCATGCTGTGCGTCGCAGGATTCAGTCTGGTCACGTCGCCCATCACCGGGCGCTGGGTGGCCAAAAGCGGATCGCGCCCACCCTTAATGCTCGCGGCCGTGTTCATGACCGTAGGTAGCGTTCTCTATCTGACTCTACATGGCCAATCACCTGTTTGGTGGCTCGCCGTCGTTCTGTCCGTGTTGGGGCTCTCGAACGGTTTTAACAATGTCGGGCTGCAGACGGCCTTGTTTCGCACCAGTCCACGAGAAGTCATCAGCACTGCTTCGGGGCTCTTTCAAATGGCCCGGTATATGGGAACCATCATCTCGACTGTCGTGCTCGGGCTGTTGTTCGGTAGCGGCCTCACGACGGGGCAATTGCACATTCTTGGCATCGTACTCGCCTGCCTCGGTATCGTCGTGTTTGCGATGAGCTGGCGCATTCCACGCGGCCGTTAAGCCTCGCGATCCGCCTGATGCCAGCGCTCTGCAGGCGCAGCCGTCGAATCGCGCAAAACGATTTCGCCGCAAATATGCAACTTTTCCCGTGGGGCATCCGGATGATCGATTCGGCGCATAAGCAAATCTACCGCTCTCGCTCCCATCTGTTTTTTATCTACGTAAACGGTCGTGAGAGCAGGTCTGATCTCCGATGCATCATCAATATCGTCAAAGCCTGTCACGGAAACGTCGACAGGCACATCAATATCCATTTCTCGCAACATTGTCACCACACTGATGGCAAGCGAATCATTTGCGCAAACGAACGCTGTGGGCATGTCTCCCCCGCGCATCAATTGGCTTACAATTCGCGTTAGGCCAGCGATATGCTCGTCCCTTGTGACACCCAAGGTACCTACCAATTCGTTGGACTGACGCAATGGGATATCTCGCTCCTCGAGTGCGGTGCGAAACCCCAGCCAACGGTGCCGAAAGCTTTGTGCGAAACAAGGATCCCCTACAAACTGCAGATGACGATGACCTTGGCCAAGCAAAAAGTGTGTGAGTTGCCGAGAAATATCGAAGTTATTGACAAACACCGTATCGGATGGAACAGACTCGTCCTCGTGATCGATGAGAACAAACGGCAAGCCCATGTTGCGAATTTCCAACAGTAACGAGGTTGCCACAAGTCCCACCCCGATAACACCAAGCACACCAGAAGGATTCAGTACCTGTAGAAAGTTTTCTGGCGAATGTTCCGTGACTAGAATTGTCCCATAACCTCGCTCTGTTACCGCAGTGGAGATGCCATCGACAATTCTTCCCCAAAACGACGATGCCCGGTTTTGCATGCGGACATTGGGCAAGAGCACAACAATCGTATTCGCTTTCCCTTTCTCTTTGGCAGTGCCGGACTTTCGTACATTTCCTCTATTATCCTGGAGAAAATATCCCAACTGTGTTGCAATTTTTACGATCCGCTCACGTGTCTCCTCGCTCACACCCGCCTGCCCTGACAGTGCCTTTGAAACCGCGTACTTTGATACGCCAGCCTGCTCAGCAATCTGCTGCATTGTTACTTTTTTGGCCATATCCATTACACCCTTCACTTCCGATATCACTCTTTTGTTAGCCTAACTGATTCATCGCCGTTCGTCTAGACACATCCCCCGGCTGTTCCCCTATACACACACGCAAAACACAGTTGCCACATCACTTATAGTTAGCTTAGTATTGTATTTGTTATCCTAACTACAGGTGGTGGGATGGTTCTGAAGACGATCAATTTACAGCAACGAGCCGCAAACGAAGGTCGGCGGATTCTCGCTTGGTGGCGAGAAAACGCTCTCCGGACAGACGGATCATTCTACGGAAAGGTCACAAATGACTGCATTCCAGACCCGAACGCCGATTTGGGCGTTATTCTCGCGACCCGTATTCTTTGGACGTTTTCTCGTGCCATCCATAGCGGTTTTGAAACGAGTATGGAAAACCGTCAAGTTGCAGATCATCTATGGACTTTGTTCAAATCCGCATTCTGGGATACAAGCCATCTGGGCGTATTCTGGATGGTGAATGGTAACCAACAACCTGTTCAGAGACGCAAACACATTTATGCACAATCGTTTGCAATGTACGCGTGTGCCGAGTATTATGCCGCTTCAGGCAATCCAGAAGCTCTTTTGTACGCGCAGTTGATTTACGAATGTGTGGAACGCTTCGCTCGAGATTCTGTACACGGCGGATACTTCGAATCGTTCTCAGAGGATTGGAATCCGATACAGGATCAACTGGGTATTTCTGATCTCGCTGCGCCAAAATCGATGAATACACATTTGCACTTATTGGAGGCATATACGCGTTTATATCAGGTATGGCCAAATCCCGAACTGCGCTATCGCCTGCGCGAGTTACTCCAGGTGGTGATTACGCGCATTGTCCATCCCCAGACATTCCATTTTCAATTGTTCTTTGATGCTGATTGGCGGCCACTTTCCGACGTCATTTCCTATGGCCACGATATCGAAGGTTCTTGGTTGTTGTGTGAAGCGGCCGAGGCCTTAGGAGATAGGGATTGCATCGAATCGACGCGTGACTTGGCAGTACAAATGGTGAAGGCAACAATCGCAGAAGGCATTGATATGGATGGTGGATTGTTCAATGAAGGTCGTGCAGGTCGCGTGATCGATGATGATAAACACTGGTGGCCTCAGGCGGAGGCTGCAGTGGGCCTGGTGAACGCCTATCAAATAACAGATGATCCTCAGTATCTAGACAAGAGTCAATTGGTCTGGGACTTTATTGAACAGTACATCGCGGACAAACAATACGGCGAATGGTTTTGGCTTGTCGATCGCGACGGGAACCCCGACATGACAAAATGGAAAGTAGAGCCATGGAAATGTCCGTATCACAACACGCGAGCCTGTATGGAACTGTGGCAGCGGCTCGCGGTAAAAGGAGAATGAGCCCATGTCGAATCGATACGACGATCGCCGTGCATGGATTGAGCAAAATTATTTGGCGCTTTTAACGCGCCGTAACGAACCGATAGAACAAACGCATGGATGGTTCACCCGTTATCGCCATCCGGTGTTAACCGCAGATCATGTCCCCCTCACATGGCGTTTTGACATGAATTCTGAAACAAATCCGTTCTTTATGGAACGCTTGGCCGTGAACGCTGTCTTCAATGCAGGTGCCATTCTGTGGAATGATCGATTTCTGCTCATCGCTCGGGTCGAAGGAGCGGATCGCAAATCGTTTTTTGCTATTGCAGAGAGTGAAAACGGTATCGATCAGTTTCGCTTTTGGGATGAGCCCCTTGTCATTCCCCAGACAGACCTGCCAGATACAAACGTCTACGACATGCGTGTCGTTCAGCACGAAGATGGGTACATCTATGGACTGTTTTGCACGGAGCGGCGCGATCCGTCGGCACCTGCCAGCGATCAATCAGCGGCCGTCGCACAGTGCGGCATCGTACGCACAAAAGATTTGCGCACATGGGAGAGACTTCCCGACTTGGTGACACCGTCTCCGCAACAACGCAATGTTGTCTTACACCCGACGTTCGTCGATGGCAAGTACGCATTCTACACACGCCCACAGGACGGTTTTATCGACGCGGGCAGTGGCGGTGGTATTGGTTTCGGCCTGGCAGATACGATGGAAGGTGCGGTGATCGATGTAGAACACATCGTTGATGATCGCATCTACCACACGATTAAGGAAGCCAAAAACGGACTTGGACCGGCACCCATTCGGACGTCGGAAGGGTGGCTGCATTTGGCTCATGGCGTGCGCAATACAGCCGCTGGCCTACGCTACGTACTCTACCTTTTCCTCACCGATCTTCACGATCCCAAACGCGTGATCGCGAGGCCAGGGGGATATTTCCTCGCTCCTGTAGGCTCAGAACGCGTAGGTGATGTGTCAAACGTAGCATTTTGTAACGGATGGGTTGCAAAGGACGATGGAACGGTATTCATCTACTACGCGTCGTCCGATACACGCATGCACGTGGCAACAAGCACCGTGTCACAGTTACTGGACTACGTGAAGAACACTCCCGAAGACGGATTGCGATCCGCCGAAAGTGTGAAGCAACGCTTGGTATTGATTAACAGAAATTTACACGTTACGCGCTGAACACGCAAAAGCCTCCATCTGAACCTTATCTTCCAGATGGAGGCTTTTAGAACGCCAATGATATTGAATTAAAAAGGTAGTCATGCTCAATATGGAAGGCATCAAACATTTCGAAACTGAGGCCTTGCATAATAGCGTCGAATCACATGTTCAGCGGGCTTGTGATAAAACCAATAATTCCGATTATACGCCGCTTCATCGTCTGCGTAGAGTGTCGCTGGCCAGTCCCACAACATGTACCCATAAAACCACGGCTCATTGTCCAAAAGCGAAAACAACCTCTCGTAAAACATGACTTGTTCTTGCATGGACAAGGCACCTTTGTGTGACCAATCATTTGGTCGTTCAGCCGCACCCTCGACATTCATGCAGCCAACCTCCATGAAAAAGAACGGTTTGTTCACTTGCTGTGCAAATGTGCGCAATTCCTTTACCCTCTCAGGAAACGAAGACACAGGATAATATCCGCTCGACGAAACCATGTCTACAGCATCCCACCAACGAACATATTCTTCCTGATATTTATCGCAGTTGTACGTCAGTGTACCGTGATATACTTCTCTAACCTGCCCGATTAAGGTACGCCATTCCAGCTCTCGCTTGTCCGCCTGCACCATTTCACAGCCGACGCAAAACATCTCGCATCCAAGACGTTCTGCCAATTCCGCATAGTGTATAATGAATGTCCCATAGCTTTGGAACCATTCCGACCATGTGGGTTCCCCAGGCACGTCGTGATCGAAAAAACTGATATGTGCCCTCCAGGTGCCATTACGACAATTCACAACAGGTTTAAGACAAACTTTTAACCCTAAGTGATGAGCATATTCAATCGCAAACGAAACTTCTTCGTCCGTCACAACCGGTTCATCCCAATAATTTACCTCCACGCTTTGTGGCGTATCCTGCAAAGCCTGAAACGCAAGGGTTACCCAGTTCGCGCCCGTCTCTTTCAGTTTGATCAAGGAGCGCTTAGCTTCGTCTGTCATCCATGTTCCTCGAATTCCAACCCAACCCCACGTGATGCCACGGATAAACTCCAATTTGGCTCCCCCATTCACATGACGCAAATTCCTTCTACTCGCGAACCGCTCCGTTGACGATACCAGCGAAGATATAACGCTGCAGAAAAAGGTAAATCAGCAATAACGGAATCGCAATGATAACCGATGCAGCCATAATCAAGTTCCACTGTGCGGAGTAAGGACCTTCAAACCGCAGAAGCGCGGTCGAGACGACGCCTAAGTTGGTTGAAGGCATGTAGAGATATGGCGAATAAAGATCATTGTAGATAGCAATCGTCTGCAGTATCGCAACAGTAGCGCTAGCAGGAGCTAACAGAGGAAAAATGATAGAACGATAGATGCGAAAGTAGGATGCCCCATCCAACATTGCGCTTTCATCAAGCGAAACGGGAATCCTTTTTACAAATTGCATATAAATATAGATTTGAACGACGTTGGTTCCTAAATAAAGAAGAACCATAGCATATCTCGTATCGAACAACCCAACATTCTTGATTATGCCAAAGATAGCGACTTGAACGGTCATGGTGGGAATAAACATGGCAACAAGATACGCCCCCATGATGACTCGTTTGAATGGAAAGTTAAACCGCCCTAACACATACGCTACCATCGTTCCAAAAACAATATTGCCGACAACGGCCAACACGATGATAAAGAAGGTGTTGAGAAATGCGGATCCCAAAGTCCCACCCGTCCATGCGGTAACGTAGTTTTGCCAATCAGGGTGTGCCGGGGGTTGTAATGGGCTGAGCCGATTCATATCCGCATTACTTTTTAACGAATTGACGACAGCAATATATAATGGAAAGACAACGACAATCACACCAATGGTCAGGACCATATACTTGGCAATACTTCCTGTGAGCTTGGTCATTTTGGTCGTCATACGACATCGTCACCTCCACCGACGATTTTGCGCTGAATACTAATAACCAGTACGACAATGACCAAGAGTACAATAGCCATCGCAGAGGCAAGTCCGTAATTATTAAACACAAACGCGACATTCATCGTCTGAGTTAAAAAGGTTGCTGCAGCCGGCGCAGAGTTTGTCATGATAAATGGGATATTAAACGCTTCAAGTGCTCCCGAGACGGTCAGTAACAGGTTAACTTGGATGATTGCCCTCAAGTTTGGCAAGGTCACATACCAAAGTGTCTGCCACGCCGAAGCTCCATCCAAAAGAGCTGCCTCGTACATGTCCTCTGGGATGGATTGTATGGCTGCGAGATAAATCACCATATTGAACGGAAAGTATTCCCACAGCGAAACAAAGGCCAACGCCCAGTTAATCACATGGTTATTGCCAATCCAGTCGGTCGCCAGTGCTCCAAGGCCTACCACGCGCAAAATCGTATTGATAGCCCCATTATCCTGGTACATAAATTGGAATATATATACAACAGCTACTGCGTTTAGCATATACGGAATAAACAAAATAGAACGAAATCCGTTGCGGATTTTTACTTTTTTACTCAGTAGCAATGCAAACCCCAACGCAATGACGTTTTGGACAAGCCCACCAATGAAATAGCTAAAATTATGAATAAACACCCCAAACAAGGCTGGATTCCTAAAAATTTCAATATAATTATGCAACCCAACCCAAGGATAGGAGGTCGTGAGTCCATTCCAGGATGTGAAGCTATAGAGAACCAATTTAATTGCTGGGTATAGTGAAAAAGTCACGAGTAGAGCTAGTGGAACGATCAAGAAACCCAAAATCAAAAACATGCGCTGGGCTTTGTAACTGATGTGAAAATTCACATTGATTCACTCTCCCCAATTCTTTCAGCATTCAATCCCAACCAAAGGGGATTGAATGCTGAAAGCTATCCATCACATCATTGTCCCGACAATGAGGCAGCATTTTCCCATTGCTGGTTCAACTGTTGCAAGGCGGATGTGAAATTTGGTGCATTCAGTACCGTTTGCACTGCACCGCCTCCATTGATATCGATTTGCGACGTGTTTTCCAATTGCGTTAACGCGGTCGTGCTCGGAACGCCTTGAACCACTTTAGCCTGTGCGTATAACTGTTGAATTTGAGGCACATTTGACTTCATACCTTTGACAGGAGGAAGACCTCCGGCATAGTTCGGATACCCCGAATCAAGCACCATCCATTTGACCAATTCCTCGGCTGCCGGAATGTTTTTGCTGTGCTTGTTAACGGCTAACTCCCAGTCCGGTGTCATGATCGCAAGAGGTTTTCCTTGATTTGTCGCAGGAAACGGGAAGAAGCCTACGTTTGAACTGGTCGTCCCAGCTGAGACAATTTGCGGAATGGCCCACTGCCCTAAATACATCATGGCAACCTTGCCCTGAGCCTCCAGCGTCTTCGAATTCGCCCAGTTCGTATTCTTCCAATCAGGCTCTGCCCAACCGTTTTTCACGATGGTATCGACGATATTCAACGCCCGTCCCATAGGTGAGTTCGGAGTAAACGGAGCTTTGCTTTGAACCATGGTGTTGAGATAATTAGGATTGCCTGCGATCACATTAGGAAGCGTGTCAGTCCAATTGGCAAGTGGCCACTTATCCGTGTAATTAAGTGCGATAGGAATAATTCCGTGTTTTTTCAATTTTGCACAATCCGCATAGAACGCGTTCAATGTTGTCGGCGGGGAAGTGATTCCAGCTTTTTTAAATGCCGCCTTGTTGTATACAATGCCATTCACATCGCCAAACGTCGGTATCCCGTAAACATGCCCACCATAGGATTGGAAATCCTTAAAATATATCTTATTATCCAATCCCAAAGTATCGAGAGGCACAAAGAATTGTGGTAATTCATTTGGGGTGATGTTAGGCAAGATTAACATCACGTCCGGATATGTCCCACCATTCATCTGAGCCTGCACCGTGCTATTATCTACGAATGTCTGCCACTTCACGGTGATTCCAGGATGTGTTTTTTCGAAGGCCTGAGCATATTTCTTCAGCATGCCATTCGCCTGCATATCCGTTCGATTCGTTAAGACGGTGATCGTTTTGACGGCTTGCGACGCCGCACCCGTTTGGCTCGTGTTATTTGCCGATGCGCCAGCATTCTGAGTTCCACACCCCGCCAAGACCAAAGCGCTTACACCTGTAATGGAGGCTACTGCAACCCACTTTTTCACTTCAAGATCCCCCTTCTCATTCTCACAATAAAGCACGTCGGTTCGGTCCACCGCACATCACGCAACACCGAAGACCTAACTTTAGGATAACAAAAAGTATGTTGTTTGCAAATAACTAAATATCGTTATCCAACCGAAATGAGGCAATATTTTTGTTTCGTATATTTTATTAGGTTTTCGGAAACGGTGAAATGAAATGCGGATGTATAAGGTGTGAAAGGTACACTTAAAGGTCATAACCGAATGAAAAATATCAATATCTATGTTGAAATATGGAGCCTGCTCATCTCAACACATGCGATGTAGGTTCCAACCCGTTTGGTTCATTCGTTATCCTAACGAATGAGGAAGGTTGTATGTACAATAAATTGGCCTGCCAGAGAGCGTTTTCACTCTTGGCAGGCCAATGGTATAAAGCATATGTGATTCAATTATTCCGATTCGTGAATACCAAGCGACTGACGCACGGCGCGATCTCGAAATGCCTTCGGCGTCAATCCCACTTGTCGTTTGAACAACTTATTGAAGTATGTGGGATCCGGATAGCCAACATGAGCTCCAACTTCGTAAGCTTTGAGATGAAAATCATGTAGAAGCATATCTTTTGCCTTATTCAAACGAGTCTGAACAATGAATTCGCGAATCGTCATGCCAGTCTCGCTCTTAAATCGCTTACTTAAATAGCTCGGACTCAAGAATACGCGAGCCGCCAATGACGCAACGTCGAGATCCGAATCGTAGTTCGACTCAATCACCTGAATGACCTGCCCGATTTGCGCACTGTGTGCCGACGTGAGCGCCTCTTCGCGACCCATGATGACCATCAAGGACTGTTTCAGCCGATCGCGCCAGTCCCACCACTTCGGGCATTGTTTGGCTACGTACTGAAGCCACTGGCGCGTCGAAAGCGGCAACTGCACCAGCCTGTCGCGCCCGCTGCCAGCCTTCAGTCCAACCGCCGCCAAAAGTACCTGCGAGGACAATTCGGCCACGTCCTCAATGCGGTAGTTATGCTCCACAATCTGATTAAAGACCTGGTCGATCACGGCGGCGGCGCCTTCGTAACCGCGATCGTCCAAGGCTGTGATTATGCGGCTCAAAAAGCGCATGCGATCCTCGTCGGAAATGGCAACGAGTTCGCGGTCCAATCGGGAAAACACATGGTCCTGATAGATATTCAAGTGACAGGCGGACGTCGACTCGAGTACTGCGGTCCACCAACGGCGCACATCAGTGTCGATGAACGTCCGACTGACACCAACTAGCGATCTTTCTGAAGCGAGGCGAGCAATGCCGGCTTCGAACGATCCCATCGCACGCTCGGGCGAAAACGCGGCAAACGTAATGATATAGGTGTTGGCATCACATGTTAGCACATGGATGCATTCAAACCCCCCCGCCTGCATCTGTGTCAAAAACGGATAAATGGGAACGACCTGAGAACTTCGTATGGTGCACAACAAGAGTTCTTTTCGCTCGTGAACTCGTTCGAGAAGTTTGCCCACTTCCATAAAGTTGACTTCAATCGGCTTTTGTTGCAAGACATCCCATGAAGTCATTGGCCAAGCTGGCCCTTGTTCGACAAACGCATGAAACACTGGTTGGCCCATTATATTTGTCTGCACACTTAAGCTCACGGTAGCCCTCCCCCCGCGCCCCACGAGGAATGAAAACGGTTTCTCAAAATCATTATAAAGAATAACATGCAAGACAGGGAGACGTATTGTATACCATTATTGTCTTTTTTGATTTTTGTTTTCGAAACTAAACAAATGATGTCCAGCTAAAAAACGAAAGTGGACGAGTACCCTTAGGCTTTCGTCCACTCAAGCAACTGCGTAATGGGCTCTGCGTAGAGAATGCAAAGTCGGTGCAAGGCTCTTGTACAACCTACATATAAGAGCTTTGCATCGCGCTCGCTCCAATTGTAATGGTTTGCATCGGCATCGACGACAATCACACTGTCAAATTCCAAACCTTTCGCAAGGTAAATTGGGACAATGCTGATGCCGCCTTCGTAATCGCCGCGATCGGCCGTCAACAAATGGGCGTCGAGCCCTGCTTCCAAACAGGCATTGTGATAAACGTGAGCATCTTCTTCCGTACGTGTCAACACGGCAACTGTTGAAGACGACTCACGCATTCCTATGATGCGATGAAGCACAGCCTCAAAGCGATCTCGCCACGCCACCTCTTCCACCAGCACCTTATCACCGCTGCGGAACACGGGCTTTGCTTCGACCGCTGGGCCAAAAGGCCGCAACATTCGATTGGCAAACTCGATGATCTCGAAAGTCGAACGGTACGACACCGACAGTTCCACGTAGCGACAACCGCTCGGAAATTGGTCAATGAACGCACTCCATTCGCGGATTCCCGCTTCACTGTGGATGCTCTGTGAGAGATCTCCAAGAATGGTGAACGAGTTGCTCGGACAATAGGCTCGCAAAACCTGCAAATGTACAGGTGAGAAGTCTTGCGCTTCGTCGATCACAACGTGATCGAACCGATCGCGCGGATCAATACCGTACAACCACTGATGAATCGCGAGCAGAAGCGGCAGATCTTCCGGCTGTACCTGCGGACGTGCACCGCGTTTCTCAGGCTGGCGCAGCGAAGACGTCGTCAACTCAGGATGCCATTCAAGAAACCTGCGATAGAACGTGAGTGGCTCCATGTTCGGCCACCGCTCTTCATACTGGCGAATGGCTGCCGCCAACTTTCGCTTTGACGATTTATCTGTCTGGCCAGCCGCTTTGGCTTCCATTTCGAAGTGCCGACGGACGCGTGCCAATACGCGCTGCCTACGTACAAAGACTGGATAGTTGGCATATTCTTCGAAAAACCAGCGAGCGATTGTCGCATGTTCGAGGGAACGGCCGAACGGTGCGACTGCTGCTCCCATTGGCAGCATCGACTGTTCACTTTCGCCGAGAAATGCCTGCAGGCTATGCCACGTTTCAAGCCTGCCTTTGCACTCCACCTCCCGCATGGCGGTCGCATATTCCGGCGGTTGGCGAAGCGCGAACCGCTGGCGCAGACGTTCACCGGGATCGACCAGAAGCACAGCGTGATCCAGCACGCGCAAAGCAAACGCGGAAAAGGTCGTCTGCTGTACGCCTCCTACGCCTAGTTCGGGGAGTACCTCAGAAATATAGTCGACGAACATCGCCGATGGTGCAAAAATCACCATACGTTCGGCGCGCAGGCGTTCGGGATGCTGGTACAAGAGGTATGCGAGCCTGTGGAGGGCGACGGTTGTTTTGCCACTACCAGCGACGCCTTGGATAACAATCGGCAAGCTCCTATCCGCTCGAATAATGTCATTTTGTTCCGCCTGTATGGTCGCGACGATGTCGCGCAGGCGACTGTCTTTCGCATCCTGGAGCCGATAAAGGAGAAACTCGTCCGTCGCCGCAGCCTGGTCCTGGCCTTCAACATAGCTGTCTACCACGCGCTGCAATTCGCCATCGCGAACGACGATGTTTCGCTTCAGCGATACCTTTCCCCGCACCTCGCCCTCCGGCGAGACGTAGCTCGCTTCGTCCCCTTGTCCTGCGAATGAATAAAATAGGCTGGCTGCAGGTGCGCGCCAATCTAGGACGATGCGATCGCCGGAAGCCGGATCGTCAATGCCGCGCTTGCCGATGTACAAGCGCTGGCGACTCATCCCCGCGGGGGAGAAGTCGATCCGCCCGAAATACGGTTCCCGCATCGCCCGCTCGATTTCGCGCCGCCGCTCGCGAGCCAATTCGGCGACCGCGACATCCGCGACTTCGTCTGCGGTCAACGCTTCATCCTGGTCTTCCTCATCCTCGTCGCGCACAGGCGGCTTCGGCCCGCCAGCCAAAGCGTGCTCCATTGTCCGCAACACGTGCTGAAGCCGCCCTGCCTCCTCCTCGAACGGATCGATCGCCGCACGAGGAAATGCATCGGCCTCATTCATTTACGTTACCTCCCTGCCATCCATGTTGATGCGCAACGACCAAGCGGCATACCATACGAGTGACCCAACGTCTGCGCAGGCAATGACGATCCCCATCGGCAGCCCTGTGCGCGCGCCCCCCAAACCTACAAGCGGTGTCGCGATTGCGCCAAGCAACAACTGCGAAACGCCGATCAAACCAGCGGCGCTCCCGGCGGCGCGTCCATGGTTTTGCATCGCAAGCGACGCACCCAAGGTACTGACAATGCCGACACTGGACACGAGGAAAAACAGCGACGGCAAGATCCCCGCAAGTCCCGCACCCAACAACACACTCAGCAGCAAAGAGACGCCTCCCAGCGCGGCGATCCACGCTCCCGACCGGAACAAACGCGGACCTTCCACGCGATTGGCAAGCCATCCGCTCACTTGGGAAGCGAGTACAATGCCAATGCCATTGATGGCAAAACAGACGCTGAACCACTGCGGCGAAAGCCCATAGATGTCCTGCAATACAAAAGGCGATCCGGAGATATATCCAAACATACCAGCGGACACGAGTCCTTGCGCAAAGGCGTACGCCACAAAGACGGGATCGCGAAACAAACGCCCAAACGCAGATATCGTCCCTTCTATGCCACCTCGCGTACGGTGGTGTTCAGGCAGCGTCTCCGGCAAGGAGAGTGCCACCAGTACCGTCAAGACGACACCGATGCCACAGAGGATGAAAAACACCCCCCGCCACGACGTGAAGCGCAGTAGCTGACCACCGATGACCGGCGCCAGCACGGGAGCCACGCCATTCACCAACATCAGGAGTGAAAAGAAGCGCGTCAATTCAATCCCGCTGTACATGTCTCGCACAATCGCACGAGCGATCACGATGCCTGCGGAACCACACAGGCCCTGCACAAACCTGAGTGCAACAAGTCCCCAGACCGAAGGCATCCATCCACATAAGAGCGAGGCCAACAAATACAACACAAGTCCTGCCAAGAGTGGGCGTTTGCGGCCACTGGCATCGCTCACGGGGCCAGCGAAAAGCTGGCCAATCGCGAGCCCGACCAAACAGGCCGTCAAACTAAGTTGCGCCGTCGCCGTCGCCGCGTGCAAATCGCGCGCCATCGTCGGTAGCGCGGGTAAATACATGTCGATGGACAGCGGCGCGATGGCCGTCAACACGCCCAGAATAGAAGCCATCTTCAAGCGCCCCCACGCCGTTCTGGGCGGATGCACCACTGTGTCAGATACCTGCTGTAATTCGCTGTTCATAAGGCTCCTCTCCGCGACGACCACCTTCGCACCAGAATGGTGTTAGGGCGCCTGTTCTATACCTCGCCATCACGATATGCCGTTCGCCAATTGTTGACCGAGCCACTGTGTTATAGAATTCCATCCGTTGGGCGAAGCAATGGCCTGAAAGGCGGCCGACATCGAAAGGGCCTCCTCCCCTTGCTTGGCCAGGGCGGCTTGCCCTGCTACGCTCGGGTGCACGTCGTTCTGCAAAATATAGTTGCTATGCCCGGCAAACGCATCATAGGCGTCCGCAATCGCATCTCCGTACTCGACGGCGTCTTTGGCAATCTGTACATTCGCAGCGCCGATAGCGGCCTCAGCGGCCATGTACAGCGAGCGATCCGACACTGGAATGGGATTGTACAAGTCGTATACGACGACAGTCGCCTTCGCATTAAGCGTATGGACGTCGCGCAAAATAGCCGCTACGTTTGTCGCAATGTCCTGCACACCGCTACTAAGCCGAGCAGCCAACTGTGTAGATTGAGCCGCTGTCAGCGAAACGTCGTGCCAATTCGCTGCACTTTCAGAAAGCAACGAGAGGGCTGGTTGCAGTAAATCGTTACTGCCAATATCGATGGTTACGATGTTGGCCTTTTGGACATCCGCCCGCATACTCGGATCTGATTGCAGCGCATGCAGCAGATTCGCGCTGGTCCACCCTGGAACGCCGAGATCCATAACGTTGTCGTGTACTTTGCTCCCAATGAGATAGGGAAACGCAAGCTGCGAAGGCGCGCGGTTATTGCCAAGGTTGTAACCAAACGTGATGGAATCGCCGAGTGCCACGAGGTTTCCGACAACACGGTTCGCCATTTGGTGGGAAGCTGTCGCGTGAATATCGGCGACAGGCTTTGCCAACTGCTCGCCCACATGCATCTGCGCGGACCATGACAACATCGTGACAGAGGCGATTGAGATTGCAAGGGGACCTAATATCGTCATCTGGAACTCCCACTTCCGTCCGCATTCATTTCAGTTTGTAGATTCTCGCACCACAATCTATTCTCATTATAGGATTGCGTATGCGCGTTTGGAAGCACGTTTTGGAATTCGTTTGGTATACTTTAAGAAATAGGGAGGCGATTGACATGCACGCGCGCGTTGTTTTGCTTGCATCCATGGTCGGCATCACAGGGTTGCTTGCAGGGTGTGGAGCAACGCCAACCGAGCCGCCAGCAGCCGCCAGTGTCGTGCATGGACACGGTACCCAGGCGGCGGGGAGCGCACTGCAGCGAATTGCAGCCAAAGCAACAACGACTCCCGCGACATTCGCGAACGCCGTACACGCCATTGATGCACAGATCCATATGTTTGACGATCGCGCGGGTGTGGCGTGGGGGTATCAAGGGAGCCACTTTGTGTTGTATGCAACGGAAGACGGTGCACACACGTGGGTCCGCCAATCCCTGCCTCCCTTGCCTACCGACGATGTTGTGGCAAACGGCCCTAGCGGCGTCGACTATGTATATCCAATCGTCTCGTCCAAACGCATGTGGTCCTTGGTGTGGATCGATACTGGTGAAGCGCACATCCTGACTACGCGCGACGGCGGCTCGACATGGAGTCCATCGACGTTCTCCCTTCCTGCCGGCGTGTCTCAGGTCGCATTTGGCGAGTGGCAAGGTGCAAAAGCAGGTTGGCTATTGTTCGAAGATGACGCCAGCGGCGGCGCCGCCGCGAAATATCTGTTTGCGACTACCGACGGCGGACAAGCTTGGCACATGGTGAACAATTCGCAGGATGAACTTGTCCACAACGGCTATGCCGCACGTCTGGATTTTGCCCCCAACGGCAAGACGGGCTTGTACGCAGGAGTCGACGATTTGACCAAAACGGTCAATGTCGTCGAAACGATAGACGGCGGTCTGCACTGGCACACAAGTGCATTGACGCTGCCATCCCAGGCTACCGCGCCTCCGGTTGTCGAGTTCGTCAAAGCGAATTCGAATCAATCCCTGATGGTGGCGTTCATGGTGCCGACAGCGAACGGCAATCAACTGTATGTCTGCACGTCCACGTACGGGAAAAATTGGACTGTCAACGATTTAATCGTAGGCCAAGTGCAAGCAATGTCCGCCATTGCACCCGATGGCCTTGTGTTGCTTGAATTGCGCAACAGCGAAGAAACGATTCTCCGCAGCTTGGACGACGGGCAAAGCTGGTACACGGTTGGTCATTCGCTACAGGGTAGCCTTGCCAGTGCAATTCATATTACGCTTGATATCGCGGATCCCGCGACATGGTATATACTTGCGCTCGACTCCAAACTTAATGCAACGCTCTTGCGCTCGCAGGATGGCGGCATGCACTGGCAGGTCATGTGATGAAATGGCGCGCATTTACACGATCTCGGTGTGAAAGCAACGCTGCATATGCTCTAAAAATAGCTCGCCTTGGTCCGTAAAGGTCGCGCAGCCAGCGCGGTGCACAACGGTCGCAAAACCAGCGTCGTACGCACCGCCAGCTGTGAGAAAGTCGCAGATGTCTGTGCAGACGCCGACAATGTGTACCCGCTCTACGCCGAAAGCGCGCAGGCGAACGGCGAGGTCGGTGCCAGAGAAGGCATTGTAGCTGGCCTTGGGGACATACATCACGCTGTCGCGATCGCGCTCCCGGTCATACCAAGTGGCGAGGTCGCCGTACAGTTGCTGCCCCCACGTCCCTTTGACGTTGTGTGGCGGCCAATCGAGGAAATGTGGATCTCCTTCCTGATGCTCATCCATGCAGACGGCAACGATCTGTCCGTCTCTCACCATGCGATCCGCTAGCTCCACGATGTATGGAACAATCGCCTGTGCCGCTCGACCGGCGGTGAGGCTTCCCTCATCGTGCACAAAATCGTTTGACATGTCGACAATAAGTAACGCTTCTTTGGCCATGACAAAGCCCCCAACCATTTGTTGCCCACATTGTACCCATACTTGCAACAAAACTGCCAACCAGATACGATGACGCAAGAAATGAGGGGAAGTTATGCGCTACCGAGGATCACATCGATTGGGAAAATGGCTTGAACAAGGCGGCGAAAAGCTGCTTGACGCCCGCAAAGACGATCTACAAGTGTGGTATGCCGCGCAACGAAAATCGTTTTGCCTGGAGATTGGCTGTGGAAAGGGTGGCTTTTTGCAAACCATGGCCAAGCTCCACCCGGACACAACCTTTGTGGGCGTCGACAAAATGCTGGCGGTCGCTGCCAAAGCGGCTGCGGGCGCGGCTCGGCAGGGACTGTCTAACACGACGTTTATCGTCGGGGACATTGGACATATCGGAGAGCTTTGGCACGAACCTCGCGTCGCCCGCATCTACCTGAACTTTTCCGACCCGTGGCCGCGCCGACGCCATTACGATCGCCGCCTGACCCACGCGAAGAAGCTTGCCCTGTACGCAAAATGGCTGTGTGCAGACGGTTGGCTCGAACAAAAGACGGACAACCTCGATCTATTTAACTGGTCGCTGGCTTCACTTGCGGAAAATGGTTGGGACATCGCCGAATGCGCGCGCGCATTTGCAGAAGGTGAACCCGACGGAACAAGCTTGTCCAGCAAATATGTGCAGACCGAATACGAGGCCAAGTTCCGCAGCGTGGGTTTGCCCATATACTATTTGCGCGCTCGTCCAAAACAAGCTGAGTGAAACGCAAGAGACCAGGGCATGTCCCTGGCCTCGCCGTTTGTATCTTTTACAGGGATTTCGTGCGAAATGCCGCCAGTTTGCGCTCCATCATGTCGTACATCGCATAGACAACCCCTTCACGGCCGACACCGCTCTCCTTGACACCACCGTAGGGCATATGATCCAGGCGATAGGTCGGCACCTGGTTGACCAAGACCGCACCTGCCTGCAACGTTTCCACCGCCGCCAACGCGCGATCGATCCGCTTCGTGAAGACCCCTGCGTTAAGCCCAAACTTCGACCGGTTCGCAAGTTCCACACCGACTTCCCAGCTCGAAATTCGTTCGACGACGACGACGGGCCCAAACGCCTCCTCTGTGACGAGTTTTGCGTCGGCAGGCACGCCTGTCACGACCGTCGGCTGCATGCGATTGCCGTCGATGTCGCCACCGCAAAGTATCTTCGCCCCAGCCGCCTTCGCTTCATCGAGCCAACCTGCCAGTCGCTTGCCAGCCTGCTCATTGATCAAAGCCGAGACGTCGGTTGCCTCATCGATGGGATCGCCAAACCGAAGCGCTTTCGCCCCCGCGACAATCCGCTCTACTAAGTCATCAAACACCGCATCGTGGATATAAACCCTCTGAATCGAAATGCATACCTGTCCGCTGTACGCAAACGCCCCGCTGACGATCTCGCTCGCTATTTTGCCTAACTCCTGCTCCGAGAACCCCTCATCGACGATAAGCGGCGAATTCGATCCGAGTTCCAGCGTCACCCTGCGCAAGCCCGCTTGTGCACGGATCTGCCGTCCGACCGATGGACTACCGGTGAATGTGACATACGCAACATCCGGGTGTGTCGTAAGCACTTCACTGAGTTCCTTACCATCGCCCGGAATGATATTGAGCACGCCTTTAGGCAGTCCGGCATCGGCAAAAATGTGGCCGAGCACGAGTGCCGACAAAGGCGTTTGTTCCGCTGGCTTTAGTACAATGGCATTGCCCGCGGCAATCGCCGGGCCGACCTTGTGCGCCACAAGATTCATCGGGAAGTTAAACGGCGTGATCGCCACGACGACACCCAATGGCTGCCACATCGTGAATCCTACATGGTGTTCCCCGCGCGGCGCGGCGTCCATTGGCACAGTCTCGCCATGGATGGTCCGTGCGGCTTCTGCCGCAAAGCGATATGTCTCAACGGTCCGATCGATCTCTTGTCTGGCCGCTTTCACAGGTTTTGCAGCCTCGCGCGCGATGGTATCGACCAACTCGTCTTTCCGATCCGAAATCAAGTCAGCCACTTTACGCAGGATAGCTGCGCGTTGCCAGGCTGGAACCTGGCGAAACGACCTGGCCGCCCGCGCCGCAACGGCAATGGCCCGCTCCGCCTGCGCGGGGGAAGCGTAGCCAATCTGCGCAATGACGTCTTGGCTATAGGGATTTTTAAGAGGCACCAAGCGCTCTCCCGCCTCCCAATCACCGTCGATCCACAAATGTGTCTCTCCTGCCATCGTCGATCCCTCCGTCCAATTGTTGCTCCCGTCCACGACACGGATTTCCATCTCAGGATACCCACGAGAAAACGGGCTGATGCGCCACAAGGTCACGTCAGGTGCTTACGGTTACCAACTTGCCTCCCTCTTCCGCCGACGTCCGCATCGCATCGACGAGCCGCTCGGCAGCCAAGGCTTCGTGGAATGTCGGCACAGGATAAGCAATCTCCTCACCTGCCGCGCGCAGTGCAAAGACCGCAATACTGACGGCGTGCGCGTTTAAGTGCGCCGTCTGCGCAAATTTGGCCGGCATCGGTGCAAGCACCGGATGCGAGTCCAGCGTAGGCCCTGACAAAGGTTCGCCAGCCGGCGACCAAATCTCGGCCCTCGCCTCGCGATCCAGCGGTATGTACAGCACGCCGCCCTCGCATACGATCTCGATGCCATCGCGCTCCCGTCCCACGTGAACGCGCGAGACCTCAAGTGTACCGACTGCGCCCGATTGCATGTCGAGCCTTGCCAAGGCCCAGTCATCAACCGTCACCGCCTCGCTTCCTCGCGAACCCGGACGACTTGACACAAATGTGCGCAACTCCGCCGCAAGTCTTTGAACCGGGCCAAGCAGGTGCAACAAAAGATCGATTAAGTGCACACCGAGATCGGTAAGAGCTCCCCCACCCGCTTGCGCTTGGCGCAGGCGCCACGCCATCGGGCGGTTGGGGTCTAGATAACCCCCATGGAGCAGTTCGGCGCGAAACGTGAGAACTCGCCCGAGGCGGCCACTGCGTAACCAATGGTAGGCATCGATCACCGCCGGATGAAAACGGTACATAAGCGCAACTTGATGAACAACCCCTGCCGCCTCAACCATCTCTGCCATGCGCCGAGACTCGTCGAGAAAGCCGCTTAAAGGTTTTTCACAGTACACGGCGAGGCGATTCTGTAGCGCACTGGCGAGTGCAGCCATATGGGCGTCGTTGGGCGATGCTATGGACACAGCATCCAAATCTTCACGCAAAAACGCGTGCACGTCGTCCGTCACCGTACGAAACGTTTGCCTTGCCAGCGCAGCAACGGGTGAAGCGAGATCGTGCACTACAGCTGTATCCCATACGATGTGTGGGCAAGGCCTGGAACTTGCGAGATTGAGTTGACTGGCAAGCACATGCGTACGGCCAATAAAGCCGTAGCCGTGCAAACCCATGCGCAGCTGCCGATACGATTTCGTCAAGTGATCACCTCAATGGGGTTGCAGATAAGATTGATGCTCAGCAGTCCACACGATATCTGACACAGGCAGCTTTGCCATCTGAAAACGAGGTATGAGTGCGTATGGACGGATCGGCTCAGGGCGCTCAAGCAAACCGGCCAGATGCGCCAACAGGCCAACGACGCGCTCTGGCGCGACGCCTATAGAGCGCAGGGCAAAAAGCGTCAAATCGCCATCTCGCTTCGACAGCCTGCGCCCGCCTTCGTCGACGATGAGCGGTACATGCGCATAGGCGGGTGGTGGTAGCTTGAAGGCCTCGTAAAGGAAGCCTTGGCGCAATGTCGACGCAAGTAAGTCGCGCCCGCGCAACACGTCCGTCACCTCCATTTCGGCGTCATCGACGACGACCGCCAACTGATACGAGACGACGCCGTCCGCCCGCCACACGACGAAATCTCCGCCGTCACTCGGCCGCCCTACTTGGCATCCACGAACGAGATCGACAAACGAAACCGTAACCTCGGCTGGTACTTGCAGCCGCAACGATGGCGACTTTTGCTCGGCGCGATGCTGGCGCTCACTTGCCGACAGCAGCCGACAACGTCCATCGTAACGTGGCTCATCGCCAAACCATCCATGAGGCGCGGATGCAATGGCCGCAATGTCCGCTCGACTGCAAAAACACGGGTAGGTCAGACCGCGTTCGGTCAATTTGGCCATGGCCTGTTCGTAGCGGGCCATCCGCTGACTTTGCACGTACGGGGCATGGGGGCCACCCACGTCGGGGCCCTCGTCCCAATCTAGGCCAAGCCAACGCAAGTCACTTACAATCTGTTCGACAAAGTGGGTGCGCGAGCGGCCGCGGTCCAAATCCTCGATGCGTAAAATAAAACCTCCGTTTGCGGATCGCATCTGTAGCCAGGCAAGCAAGGCGACAAAGGCATTGCCCACATGCATAAGTCCTGTGGGACTCGGTGCAAAACGGCCTCTCTGCATTTACCGTTCACCTCGCCAAGCAAAGCGTCATTTTTATGGTAGCAAAAAATGATCGAGATACCGAATGGGCGATAAGCAGGATTTCCATCGTGTGAGCGCTAACATGTGTTCATGACATACTGGGATTCGACCTCTGTGGTAGGTCGTGGAATGAGATTCATAGGTTTGAAACGTAGTGGCCCACCGACGGGAAAGGAGAACGACCGATGAAACCGACCCGAGTTCGTCGCTGGCTCATCTCGCGCAGGGATCCTGTGCAACGGCTGGGTATTGTTGTGATCCTTCTTGGGGCCATCGTGGCTGTCGGCACAGATATGCATGCCAACTTCGCCAAAAAGGGGCCGAGTCTACCTGACGAACTTGCAAAAGCAGTCACACCCGGGAAAAAAGCACCCCGTACACAGGGATCCGCGCTGCCAGGCCTTCATGTGTCCCCGTCCATCCCTACCTCCGTCTGCACCGCGACTAGTTCCGAAGCATTCACTGCGACGGCCTTGTTGCCTTGGACGAACGGCCAATGGGCAGTGTCCGGGAACACGTGGTATCGCGAGGACGATGACCTCACATGGCGCAATGTAACACCGCCTACTGTCGTCTCCTCGGACGCCATCGTGACGGCATGCGGATTTGATAGCCAAAACATAGGGGTCGTCGCGACACTGCAAAACGGTGTCACCACCATATACAGCACCAACGACGGAGGCAATACGTGGGTTGCGGCGAACCTGCCTGCCGCCGGGGAAGTTGTCCGACAGGTCGACATGGTCAACGCCCACGTCGGATATGCGTATGCCGAGGACGGCAGTCTGTTTTCCCTTTGGGAAACCGTGAACGGTGGCCAGAACTGGGTGACCACTCTGAGCGGGACAAACCCACTGGCAACTGTAAACCCCTGGTTTCCAAGTACACCCCAAGCGATCTCGTTTTCGAGCGCCGCCGTGGGTTATCGCTGGTCATCGCCGACATCCATTGCGTATACGACCAACGCAGGGAGTTCGTGGTCGAGCGAGCTACCACAGCTATCACTCCCGAATGGCACAGCCGCATTGACGAATATCCATTGGACGGAGTTGCCGCAGTTCTTCGGAAACGTCGGCATCTGGGCTCTCGAGGCAAGCATCGCCAGCAAGCGCGTCTACATCATCTATAGGAGTTCCGATGGCGGAGTTTCCTGGAGCCCTGTCGCAGTGGAGCGGTGGACCCCTGGCGTCGCCCTTCATTTCGTCACGCCGCAAACGGGCTGGGCCATCGATCCGAAACAAAACAAAGTGTTCACAACGGACAATGGAGGGGACACATGGAAATCAGTTGGATCGTCGATTCGCGTTTCATCGCTCATCGACGTTCAACCCATCTCAACCTCGCAGGCATACGCGATCGAAATTCTGAAGAGTGGTTCCATCCGTTGGATGGTCACGACTGATGGAGGAGAATCCTGGAGCGCAACGACTTATCCTTTTCCCATCCATTGCACACCCTAATTTGCACGACGACAACGTCTTACCGTTTGGGGGCAGGATGACCATGATGAGTTTTCGGGGCTTGTTCCGTGTAAGCTGGGTGATGGAGCAGACATGGCAACACCTGTTGTTTGCGCATTGGCCTGTCGCAGCAAGGCACATTCAACCGCTTTTGCCGGTGGGTCTAGAGGTCGACACGTATGACGGGACGGCTTGGGTCAGCGCCATCCCCTTTTATGTCACTCGCATGCATCTGCGTGGGTTGCCGACCTTACCTGGCTTGGCCGACTTCCCCGAATGTAACCTCCGCACGTATGTGACGTACCGTGGCACACCGGGCGTCTATTTTTTTCGATTGGATGCCGGACATGTTTTTGTGCCATCGCTCGCTCGGATTGGCTTTCACGTACCGTATCAATATGCCAGGTTTTATTTTTCCTCAACACATCAACAGACCATCTGTAGGTTCCACGCAAATGGCCACCTGCATCGAGGTGGCCTTGCGTGTACGTACCAACCCATTCCGACCGCTGAGCCATTCACGCCAAGTGGCGGATCGCTCGAAGCATGGCTGGTCAACCGATTTCACTTATTTACATATTGGCATGAAAGACTATGGCGAGGCGATCTCGCCCACAGTCCATGGCAACTCCGCAAAGCGCGATGGCGCCTTGAACACAACAGCCTGTTTACGCCTTTCGGGTTCGCACCGCTGGCGCCAGAGCCCTTGCTTTTTACCGCACAACCCATTACCGCTCGCATTTGGCCGCTCATCCCTGCATGATTCGCGGCCTCCGTAACGGTGTCAACCGTCGACCTGCGTCGCCGCGTGAATCTTCCCAAGCAGCGTTCGAATATCGGTGAGCAGTCCCTCGACGTCGGAAATCGTGAGATTGTGTACGCGCGAAAGAACACATTCGGGTACGTCCGCAACCCGTTGACGCAGGGACTTCCCGCTTTCAGTCAGAGAAACGTAAACCTTCCGCTCGTCGTCCTCAGCCCGACGCCGATGCACCAGCCCCGACTCTTGCATGCGTTTGAGCAGTGGCGTCAAGGTCCCGGAGTCTAAATACAGTCGTTCGCCAAGCGACTTGACGGTGCATTCCCCTAGTTCGAACAAGGCGACCAACACGAGATACTGCGGGAATGTGAGTCCATGCGGCTCTAGCAGCGGCCGATACAACTTCATCGTCTCGCGCGAACACGCGTAAATGGTAAAACAAAGGTGATCGTCAAGCTTGACAAACGGTTTGTCAGACATGTACTTCCTCCGTCCGGGAAGGAACCGGCCATGCAGACCGGTCAAACCTTGGGCCGTCAGGCCTGTTTTGAGTAGTATTCCATGAGTACCTTTACAACCTCAGGGCGGCTGAACTCCGGCGGCGGAGCGATGCCCTCTCGCAACATCTGCCGCACCTTGGTGCCGGACAGGATGACGTGATCCTCGTCGCCATGTGGGCAGGTTTTGGGCGTGGCCATTCCCCCACAACGCTTGCAGTAGAATGAATGCTCAAAGAACAATGGCGTGATTCCCAACTCCGCAAAATCGAAGTGATCAAAGATCCGCTGAGCGTCGTACGTACCGTAGTAATTGCCAACACCGGCGTGATCGCGCCCGACGATGAAGTGTGTGCAACCAAAGTTGCGACGGACCAGCGCGTGCATGACCGCTTCGCGCGGGCCGGCATAACGCATCGCGGCTTTGTAGACGCCAAAGAAGACGCGGTTTTGCGGATAGTAGTGCTCAAGGATGGCCTTGTAAGCGCGCAAGCGCACATCGGCCGGCACATCGTCCGCTTTCGTCGGGCCGACTAACGGATTGAGATACAGCCCGTCGACAGTCTCCAATGCGACCTTTTGAATGTATTCATGCGCACGGTGAACGGGATTTCTCGTTTGAAATCCGACAATTGTCTTCCATCCACGTTCCGCGAAGGCGGCGCGAACTTGTTGCGGCGTGTAGAAGTGGTTCGAAAACTCATCGATCCGTTCGTCAGCAAACACCTGTACAGAGCCGCCGAGATAGACAGATCCTCGCTCATAGACGCGACGAACCCCCGGGTGGGCGTCCTCCTTCGTGCGATACACCATTTCCGCCTCGTGCTCGAGGTTCGGGCGATACATATGCTCGACGCGCATCGCCGCACAGATGACCCCGTCCGGGCGCACGAGGGCAATTTCGTCGTCCAAGTGAATGTCTTTCGCCTGCTCCTCCGAGACCGGAAGTGCAACAGGAATCGACCAGATCGATCCGCTTTCGAGTCGCATCGATTCGACGACACTCAAATAGTCCCGCTCAGACATAAAACCCGTGAGCGGACTGAATGCGCCAATCCCCAATTGATACACATCAGAAACAGCCACTTCATCAAGGACAACCTGCTTCTTTGCATTCAGGCTGGCCCGCTTGTCCGCAACCGCTTCTGGAGCGACCATCAAATTCACCAGTTGAACGCTGGCTCCGCTTGAACCTGCCACTTATGTGCCTCCTTTAGTCCTGCCTAATGGGTGCATCGAGTCAGGCCAATCGACCGATGTCCAGCCGACAGCTTCACTCCTTCTTCTATCATCCCACGTTTTTCACGAGCAGACAAGAAATCTATAAGTATATCGACCGGCAAACTATGATTTTGCCCCCCTCAAAACCCAGAACAAACCATAAAATGTTTAAAAGTGAAACTTTCGGATTATAATACAAACGCAAGGGCACGCCTGCCCAAGCAGGCTTATCTGATTCACAGTCGCCCAGTTCGCTTCAAATGCTCCTCACCCCAACTATGCATCATGTCCAGAATGGGACGCAACGAACGACCGTATGGTGAAATGGCATATTCGACGCGCGGCGGAACCTCTGGGTAGACGGTGCGAACGACGATTCCTTCTTGCTCTAACTCGCGCAGTTGTTTGGTGAGAACGCGCTGCGAGACACCGGGAATTCTGCGCTTGAGCTCAGAGAACCGCATATTGGGTTGCGAAAACAAGTGGTAGAGAATCACCATCTTCCACTTGCCGCTGATGACCTGGAGGGTTGATGCCACAAGGCACTCGGATTGCGTCAGATGATTTTCCACTCGAATATCCCTACCCACTCGATTATGGTTACTTCAAGTATACCATGGAACTTACAGGTGCGTACTTACCAAACGAACTTTACTGATGAATAATAAGGAATGAACGAAGCGCGGATGATTGTCCGCTCTATCGCAACGAACTCATGAACAGGGAGGCAACTTCTGATGGCCAAGTCCACATGGAACGTCGATACGAGCCACAGCCACGTCGGCTTTAGCGTCAAGCACATGATGTTTACCACCGTACGCGGTAGCTTTAAACAGTTCTCAGCAACCGTTGTCGCTGACCCGGAAGACTTGACAAACGCAGAGATTGACTTCACGGTCGAGACTGCGAGCATCGATACCGGTGACGAAAACCGCGACAATCACCTGCGCAGCGCGGATTTCTTTGATGTGGAGAACCACCCGCAAATCACCTTCCGCGCAACGGGCACGACCAAAACGGGCACCGATGCTTACGATATGACGGGTGATTTGACCATTCGTGGGGTCACAAAGCCAGTCACCTTCCATGTGACTTACGAAGGAACGGGTAAAAACCCATGGGGTGCAGAGGTCGCCGGTTTCAGTGCGACAACCAGCATCAACCGCAAGGATTTTGGTCTTACATGGAACGCGGCACTGGAGACGGGTGGGGTCCTCGTGAGCGACCAAGTGAAAATTGAGCTAGAAATCCAGGCCAGCAAGGCATAAACAGAGTTCTCGCTCATGAAAAATCGCCACGCGACGTGGCGATTTTTCATTTCTTAAGGAGGGCCACGACGATGAACCTCAAGATAATCGTGGCGATTTGGATTGATGCCGATGCCACCCCGCGCTCCGCCATCGCGATCGCGCGCGAGCTTGCCGCGTCATACGGCGCGATGGTGACCACGGTAAGTTCCATCAACCATCTCCGTGACGAACCAAATCACATCACCGTCGATGCCGATCCGCAAGCTGCCGATATGACTATCGTGAACCACATCAATCCGAACGTACCAACCGTAGTCGTCACGCAAGATTACGGCCTGGCCGCGCTCGTACTGGCGAGAGGAGCCGCCGCATTATCGCCAAACGGACTCATCTTTGACGCTGAGAACATTGATAGGTTGCTCGCGAACCGCGCCATAAGCGCTCGTATGCGGCGTATGCCACGTTCGATGCGGTCTAAGTTGCGCGGCCCGAAAGCGAGATCGGCAGAGGATGATGCGCGATTCCGCGAAAGCCTCACGCACATTCTCAAGAAATTGACAGATCGCCATACATAGAAGCCCGCGCTCTCCTAAACTTACATCCCTCTGTGGTAGCATGATAGCAAAGCAAGGAGGCGGATGATTTGGAGGTTTTGCATTTATCAGACATCACATGGGTACGCGGCAAGCGGACCATCTTGGAACACGTAAATTGGCGCATTCGCGCGAACGAACATTGGGCGCTCCTTGGCCTGAACGGATCGGGCAAAACGTCGCTGTTACAGATCATCAGCGGTTACCAATGGCCGACACATGGCAGCGTGACCGTACTTGGAATGCGATACGGCAGCGTGGATGTCCGCGAGGTGCGAAAACACATCGGCTGGGTGAGCAGTGCCATCGCCAGTCGCTTTGAGGCCGACGCCAGCTTTGATAAGGCTTACGAGATCGTCATCAGCGGCAGGTACGGTTCCATCGGCTTATGGCAGCCGCCCACGGACGAAGATCGCCAGGATGCCTTACATGCACTTGAACAGGTTTCACTTTTGCACTTGGCCGAAGCACCGTTCAACACGCTATCACAAGGCGAGCGTCAACGTCTGCTCATCGCACGCGCGTTTATGGCAAAACCCAAGCTACTCGTTCTCGACGAGCCGTGTACAGGGCTCGATATACGCGCACGCGAACTTTTGCTTTCGTCGCTCGAACGCACGCAGAACAATGGCGAGGGACCCACGATCATCTACGTCACGCATCACGTCGAAGAAATCCTTCCCTTTATCTCGCACGCCCTCGTGATGGATGAAGGGCGTGTCGCCGCATCCGGAGCAAAACAGGCCGTACTGACCGACGACGTGTTACGGAACGCATTTCACGTCGATGTCCGCACGACCTGGGAGAATCAGCGGGTTTGGTTAACCGTGCGCTAATCTACAAGTTGGTCACCGCATTTAACGCCGACCATCAGAACGTACATATCCTTGGCGAGGGCGTCGGTAATGATCCCCGTGACCTTTGCGATCCCGCCCTCCATGCGGCTTGCGGATGCGAATAGGTTGCTCTGCGGTCAAGCGAATCGGGATTTCTTTGCGCGTCTTGGTCAACAGCTTTAAAGCGCCTGCGACCAAAGCCATCGAATCCTGCTGACTGAGCAGTTCTTCGGCAAAGCCGCGATACGAGCTCAGATCAGCCGCTTGACTTGCCTTGAGCAGTTCCTCCATTGCCAGACGCTGTTTACTTTCTTTCGCTTCACTAAAGGTTGGCAACGGACGCCTGCGGATCTTATGACGCGTGATCCGTTCAATCTGATGCAAATGGTCGACTTCCCGCGGTGTGACAAACGTCGACGCGATTCCGCTTTTGCCAGCCCGTCCTGTGCGGCCAATGCGGTGCACGTAGCTATCAATGTCCTGTGGGATGTCGAAGTTGTAAACGTGCGTCACGCCGCTTACATCTAAGCCGCGCGCAGCCACGTCTGTTGCGACAAGCACTTCCAGTTTTCCTTCGCGGAATTTGTTCATCACCATGTCGCGCTGCTTCTGACTGAGATCACCATGCAGCCCATCGGCATCATATCCCCGCATCTGCAGGGCATTTGTCAATTCGTCCACGCGCCGCTTCGTCCGGCCAAAGACAATCGCAAGCTCCGGATTATGGATGTCAAGCAGCCTCGTCAGAACGTCAAGCTTCTGCATCTCCGGGACCTCGTAGTATTCCTGTTCAATGGTCGGTACCGTCACTTCACTCGCTTTTACGGTCACCGTGATGAAATCGCGCATAAACTTGCGTGCCAACTGAACGACACCGCGTTTCATCGTCGCCGAAAACAGCAAAGTCTGACGATCTTGCGGACAAGCGCCAAGAATCGTTTCAATGTCTTCCACAAAGCCCATATCCAACATTTCGTCCGCTTCGTCCAGTACGGCAATCACGATGTTTTGCAGGCTCAAGGTGCCGCGATTCATGTGATCCATAAGGCGCCCTGGCGTTGCTACTACCACATGGGGACGATTGCGCAAGCCCCGAATTTGGCGGTTGATGTCCTGCCCGCCATACACTGCGAGCACGCGTACGCCTTTTACGCCGCCCACTTTCGTGATCTCTTCGGCAACTTGAATACACAACTCGCGCGTCGGCGTCAGAATCACAGCCTGCAAGGCGCCACTTTGCACGTCAATCTTTTCAACAACCGGGATCGAAAAAGCGACAGTCTTACCGGTCCCGGTTTGCGCTTGTCCAATGACGTCTTGCCCAGAAAGCGCAACTGGAATCGCCTGCGACTGAATGTCGGTCGCAGATTCAAAGCCCATCATTTCGAGCGCTTTTTCAACAGGGGCGCTCAACCCCATCTCTGTAAATGTGGCCATCTTCAAAAATCCCCTTCGCCAACCGTCTGCATACTCACGTTTAATATGGCCAGACGGCGCAAGGGATAGACGACAAAATGGCGGACGGACGTCCGCCTGCTTCACCTATCTTCTGCCGGGCTCCAGTGTTCGGCAATAAACCGATCCCGCCCTGACGCCTGACGATATCTGCGGTAATGTTCAGGTTGCTTTTGATAAAAATTCTGATGGTACTCCTCTGCTTCATAAAATGGCCCGGCAGGCAGGATTTCGGTGACGATGGGCTGGCGAAAACGTCCGCTGTTTGCCAACCTCGCCTTCGATGCCTCAGCAGCTTGCCGCTGTGCCTCTGTGTGATAAAAAATCGCGGTTCTATACGACGAACCGCGATCGTAAAACTGCCCACCGGGATCTGTCGGATCGATTTGCCGCCAAAAGATGTCGAGTAATTGTTCATACGACATGACAGCCGGATCATACCATATTTGAACGGCCTCTGTATGTCCAGTCGTACCGGTGCAAACTTGTTCATACGTAGGATGTGGGACATCTCCACCTGTATAACCTGAGACGATGCGCACCACCCCAGGCCACGTGTCAAACGGCTTGACCATGCACCAAAAACATCCCCCGGCAAAGGTTGCACACTCGATATTCTGGCCGTCCGCATGTTCCATCGATGCCGACATCCAGATCCCGCCTTTCGCTTACGCCAACACGTCGGACAGTTGAGCCTCAAGTTGCTCCTTCGGCTGATATCCAACCAACTGCTTCACAGGTTGCCCGTTGACAAAGAGAATGAGTGTTGGAATGCTCATGATGCCAAACTGCCCGGTTGTTACAGGATTTTCGTCGACGTCAATTTTGGCGACCGTCACTTTGTCGCTATGCGCTTCCGAAAACTCCTCGAGCACTGGGGCCATCATTTTGCACGGGCCACACCAAGTAGCCCAGAAATCGACGAGAACGGGTTTATCGCTCTGAATCGCCTCATTGAAGTTGGCGTCCGTAAGTTTTGTGGTTGCCATGTCAATACCCCCTATGGTTACAGGTTACTTTTTTATAGTAGCACTCTTCATATCTCTGGGTCAATCGTACTCAAGCCGCCATCGCACCATCATGGATAAGAGCCGCCTCTCATCCACATGAGGCAACGTAAGGTGTTATCATCCTCGGACGACAGGAGGGTGAGTCGTGAACGAAAGCGATGAATCGCCACAACTTCAGGGAGAAACCGCGGCTGAACGAACGCTCGCTGCCATCGAGCTCATAGAGGAACGAGTCCGTTCCAATGCGCATGGATTCGACCGCGTCATCGTCAATCAGGCCTTGCCGCTGATTCACCCGCGCCTGGAACAACGAATCCTCTCTGTCCCGGAATCGGAGCTCATTGCCGAACTCCGTCATGTGCAAGCCTTGTTGCAGGCCATCTTGGGTGAGCCAGCGACGACAAAGCGGAAGCGCCGCGGAAAACGAGTGGCAGAGAAAACGAGACGTCAAAGCACCCCCCGGCGTTGAACCGGTTAGCGAACAGCAGACGAGCCGGCTAGCGATGCATAGCGAAAACACGAGACCACGTGATCCATTGTCACACCCACAGCCTGCATGTACGAATAAACGATAGTTGGCCCCACGAATCGAAATCCCGCTCGCTTCCATTCGCGGCTGATCTGCTCCGAAAGTGGCGTTTTCGCGGGCACTTCCGCGACGTCACGAAATGCGTTGACAATTGGCCTGCCATCGACAAAAGACCACAGATAGTTTGCGAAGGAACCACAGCGGGCCTGGATTTCGGCAAATTTTGCGGCGTTATTGATGGCCGCCTCCACTTTCGCGCGATTGCGCACAATTTCGGAGCCCTCCGACAACAACGCAGAAATCTCTTCCTCACCAAACGCCGCCACCTGAACTGGATCAAACTCCGCAAATGCTCGACGGTACGCTTCCCTCTTTTTTAAGATTGTATACCAACTGAGCCCCGCCTGTGCGCTCTCCAGCACCAAAAACTCGAACAGTTTGCGATCATTGTGTACCGGGACGCCCCACTCTTCGTCGTGGTAGCGAACATAAAGCGGATCATGATATACCCAGCCGCAGCGCTCCATGGCAAAGCCTCCAAACATCATTCAGCAGTGTGCCACCTGCAGATTAGCCGACCTGGCGAACGTTGTAAAGAACGCATAGGCGAAGAAATACATGCAATGTAAAGATGATTGAGTTAAGCGTTTACTATAATGGTCTTAAGGAGGCGATACGCTTGACTCATCGTTCGCAGCAGACATGGGATTTGGACGTCATTTTTGCGGGCGGCAGCAAGTCCCAATCATTTCACGCGTTTCTCGACGATCTCGACACGCGGATACGCCATTTTACAGACGCATGTGACGACCTCGTCCAACGTGGAAACGCCGAATCTAGGACACTTGCGCAACTGGTGCTCGACATGCAGGAAATCGCCGCGCGCACGCGGGAAAGCGGAGCGTTCATCTCCTGCCTTACGGCGCAGGATGTTCGTGACACAGACGCCAAATGGTTGCTTGGACGCCTGCAGCACATGCGCGCCACGTTTACAAGCGCCTTGACCAGCTTTAACGAACTTCTAACTTCTCTCAACGACTTGGCCTTCGACGAACTTCTCGCGCAACCTCAAATCAGCGATTTGGCGTTTGCCTTGCAGGAACGGGTACGGCGTGCCAAGGAACAGTTACCCGCACCAGAAGAAAAACTCATTGCAAAGTTATCAGTGGACGGTTATAGCGCTTGGGGCGAGCTGTATGACACCATTGTCGGCCGGATGCATGCTGATATCGAAATCGATGGACAACACGAAGAAGTCTCGATGGGTCAGTTGGCTAACCGGATCGCTTCAGCGCAGGCGAGCGATCGGGAAAAACTATTTGCCATTTGGGAAAAAGCATGGGCTGGCGAAGCCGATTTGTGTGCAGACGCGCTCAACCATCTCGCTGGATACAGGCTTGCCGTCTATGAAGCACGAGGATGGACGTCGGTTCTGCAAGAGCCCTTGGAAATAAACCGCATGTCGGAACGCACTCTCCATGCCATGTGGCGCGTGATCGAAGAAAATAAACGAGCGATGGTACGATTCTTAGAGGCGAAGGCCAAGCTTCTTGGGGTGAACAAGCTGCGGTGGGAAGACGTCGACGCACCACTGTGTGATGCCGCCTCGAACAAAGTGTCCTACGAGGAAGCCCGCGCGTTCATCGTCCGTCATTTTGCGCGCTTTAGTGAAGATATGGCGAAGTTCGCGGATTCCTGTTTCGAGAATCGGTGGATCGAGTCGGAAGATAGACCCGGGAAGCGGCCTGGTGGATTTTGCACCAGCTTTCCTGTCAGCCAGCAAACGCGCATTTTTGTGACGTTCTCCGGCACGCCCGGCAATGTGGCGACGCTGGCGCACGAACTTGGACATGCCTATCACCAACACGTGATGCGCGGTCTGCCGCAGTTGCTCAGCAACTATGCAATGAATGTCGCGGAAACGGCATCGACGTTCGCCGAGGCCATCGTCTCGGACGCGGCTATCCGAGAAGCAGAGACCGATACAGAAAAGCTGGCACTGCTCGACGAGAAGATCGGCCGCGCGGTCGCGATGTTGATGAACATTCATGCGCGCTTCCTGTTTGAAACAAGGTTTTATGAAGAGCGCCGCAAAGGCTTTGTCAAGGCGGATCGCCTAAATGAATTGATGGTCGCAGCACAACGAGAAGCCTACCAGGACGCTCTGGTGAGTTATCATCCGCACTTTTGGGCGTCGAAGCTTCACTTCTACATTACAGGAACGCCGTTTTATAACTTCCCATACACGTTCGGATTTCTGTTCAGCAGCGGCATTTATGCGCAAGCTCTGCGCGAAGGCCCTGCCTTCGCCGAGAAGTATGTCGCACTGCTGCGCGACACGGGACGCATGCGCGTCGAAGATCTCGCCGCGAAACATCTGGGCGTCAACCTGGAAGAGCAAAGCTTCTGGCAATCTGCGGTCGATCTCGCTGCGGCCGATGTCGATGCGTTTATCGCGTTGGCAAACAAGCTCAGCTAACGGCTGACAAACGGCTGTCGTTTCGTCCACTCACGCCCTTGTGCGAGCCAATGCCACTCCATCTCGCCGTCGCGGACGACGAGAACGCCCGATTGGCTGGGAAACGAGAGATGGGCCTTGGCAATCTGCTGAGCGGTCGCCAACGCGTTTCCCGCCTTCGGTGCGACAAGAACGTACCAACCGTTTTTCATTTGATAATATGCCATCGTCAACGTGTCTTTCGGATTCTCGGACGATGGTCCAGTAAACGACGTCACCGCCGTGGTGCACGCGTTGTCAAGGCACACCTGGCCTTGGGCTGGATTCGAGATCTGCTTCATAAGTTCGCCACGAAGCTGATAGGCCAACTGTTGCACATTCGTGACACCTGCAGGCAGTGGTGTCGACGTGACACTTGGGCTCCCGGTCGACGTCGAAGGCGCGCCGTTTGCTCCTTTATGTGACTGTATTCCAGGTTGTTCTGCGTTTTCTGGCGAAACAACATGCTCATTGGCACATCCCGTTAACATGGCGGTGCACAAGCCTACCGCCATAAGCATCCGCCACCGGCTGCTTGCCATTTGACGCCCCCCTTAACACGACGGTCCATCATGTGCGTAAAGCGCGACGCAATAACTTTCCAACCGCACTTTTCGGAAGTTCGTCGACCAAGGCGATTTGCGTTGGCACTTTGTAGGCCGCCAGATATTGTCGACAATGTTCCTTCAGCTCATCTTCACTAAGTTGCGCACCCGGCTTCAACACGATACAGGCCTTGACCGTCTCACCGCGATATGCGTCTGGTACACCGACGACAATCGCTTCTCGAACTAGCGGATGTCGATACAGAACATCCTCAACTTCGCGTGGATATACGTTGTACCCACTCGCGATAATCATGTCCTTCTTGCGATCGACAATCGAGATATAACCTTCCTCGTCGGCGACGGCGAGATCGCCCGTAGAAAACCAGCCATCTTTGAGCACATCCGTAGTCTCTAAGGGCATTCGCCAGTATCCCTGCATGACCTGCGGACCTCGTACGACCAGTTCGCCAAGTTGGCCAGCCGGCAACTCCCGTGCGTGATCGGCGAGATCGACAATGCGACACTCGGTCGAAGGAAACGGCACCCCCACCGTCCCCGGTTTGCGCTGCGCAAACGGCGGGTTGCAATGCGTAATGGGGGATGTTTCGGACAAACCGTACCCTTCTAGAACCGGACAGCCGGCAAGATGTTCAAACGAGAGCAGCACGTCGGGCGCAAGCGGCCCGCCACCGCTGATACAAAGTCGCAAGGAAGCAAGCCTCGCGGGCTGCAGATTGGGCAAATTGGCAATGGCAATAAACATCGTCGGCACGCCGGGATAGATATCGACCTGTTCGCGTTCGATCACGTCAACCACAAGTTCCGCATCAAACCTTTGCATAAGCACGACGCGATTCCCCAGGCATAGTGGAACGTTCATGCACAGGGTCATGCCAAAGGCGTGAAACAAGGGCAACGCGGCAAGAAAGACATCTTTGCCGGGCACCAACGCACTTTGATAGAAATGCGCAGCTTGTACGACGTTGGCAACCAGATTGCGATGCGTCAACATCGCCGCCTTTGGCTGGCCAGTGGTACCGCCCGTGTACTGCAGGGCTGCAAGGTGTGTACTTGGGTCAAACGAAACAGGTGTCACCTCCAGAGCACGACCGTTTCTTAAAAACTCGTTAAAGCTGTATACGCGCTCTGGTTCCCCCAGCCTCACAGACGTGATCGCGCGATTTGGTGTTTCTGTATCGACCAGGATCAATGTATGGATCGCGCTCCCCCGGCGGCACGCTTCTAGCCTAGCTTTGGCCTTTACCATCCCCACGAGCACGACCGCCCCGGAGTCCCGTAGCAGAGTATCTAATTCGCGATCCACAGACATTGGATTGATTTGCGCAACAACTGCACCTGCGGTGAGCGTCCCGTAATAGGCTGCCACATACTCCGGGCAGTTCGGCAACATCAATGCAACGCGATCGCCAACCCCGACGCCGATAGCTTGCAAGGCGGCCGCAAAGGCCTGTACATCGTCGCCAAGTTGGCCGTAGGTGACGCGGCGCTCACCGGCGACAAGGGCGATCCGCTCTCGACACCGCTCGATGGATTGCATCAGCATAGCCTGCAGAGATAGCGCCGGCACTTTGACGTCTGTCGCCATATTCAATGGATACACTTGATGTCCCAGTTGCATCACACACGCCCCTTCTCACTCATCAGTACAGATTAGATCCAGGTGGCAAGAGCCTAACCCCGCAAACTTCCTTTTTGCCGCAACCATTGTGCAGCCCGCAAGAGCCCGACCAACGAGACCGAGTCTTGAATGCGACCGTCGAGACACATGGCCAAGGCGTCCTCGAACGGGATTTTCCGCATCTCTATCTGTTCCGTTCCTTCCAACATTCTTTCGCCGAAGGACAAGTTCTGCGCGATGAACAGGTGGCTAACCTGTGTTGAAATCCCCCCACTCAGTTGAAAGGTCCCCAAGCTCACCCAAGAGGTCGCCGTGACGCCTGTCTCTTCGAACAGTTCGCGAGAAGCAGCGGCCTGCGGCTCCTCGTCATCGCGAAACTGCCCGCTGGGTATTTGCGGCTGCACGACGCCAAACGGAAAGACGAACTCGTCAACCAAAATGACGTTAAACTCACCGTCAATCGCAACGGTAGCTGCATTGTATCCCGCGTCGATCACGCCATATATGCCAGGCTTCCCGTCCGGACGTACGACCTCGTGCTCAACGACAGAAAGCCAAGGATTCTCATACTTCACTTCAGACCTGAGAATTGTCCATTTGCCGCGCTTCTCCATAACACAGCCTCCTGTGCAGATCTAGCAGGAATTTAGCCTCTTGATCGCGTATCAAACGGCGACACAGCTTTGTTTACTGTTGGCGGTGGCGCACTTTGCTCAAGCACTATGTGCGCCGCGACAACCTGACGTGCCCTCTGGCTTCATATCGCCGTCAATCTGACATATAGCTATATTCGACAAACTTCGAGAGGACGTGACGGCATGCCCACTTCCTACCAACGACCGTACTACGCCGCCATTACCGCTTTTGGTGCATATGTACCAAACCGCATTGTAAGCAACAAGGATCTCTCGGAGATCGTCGAGACGACAGACGAGTGGATCGTTCAACGTACAGGAATACGCGAACGGCACATCGCCGACCCTTCAGAATTTACAAGTGACCTTTGCTATCGTGCCGCTGAAAATATGATAAGGCGCTTTTCTGTGTCGCTGGCGGATGTCGACATGATTGTGGTTGCCACCATTACGCCAGATCACCCCATGCCAAGCGTAGCCGCGCAGCTACAAGCGCGCCTTGGCATTGAGCGCGCAGGTGCCATCGACCTATCCGCCGCCTGTGCCGGTTTTGTCTACGGCATACAAGTTGCGACGTCCTTTGTCGCCAGTGGAATGGCACAAAAGGTCTTGGTGGTGGGCGGTGAAACGCTGTCTAAAGTGACCGACTATGCGGACCGGTCCACCTGTATCCTGTTTGGCGATGGTGCAGGCGCGTGTCTTGTCGAACCCGCGGCGCAACCGGGCGTACTGGCCGTCGGGAATCACACGGTCGGCCATGCAGCACACCTCCTGTATCGCGCCGGCCTGCGTCCGGACGTGCAAGGAACGCCGGTTTCGGGTAACGGGTGCATCGTGCAAAGCGGCCGTGAAGTTTTTAAGTTGGCAGTTCAAACATTGGAAGCGGAAGTCCCGCGGTTGTTAGCGGAGGCGGGTCTGACAGCCTCCGAACTCGATTGGTTTGTTCCGCACAGCGCCAACCTGCGCCTGATCGAATCGGTTTGCGAGCGAATGGGATGGTCCATGGAAAAGACGCTATTCAGCGGTGAGTGGTATGGCAACACGTCGAGTGCAAGCATTCCTTTGGCAATCCAGATTGCGGTCGACGATGGGCGCATACAACCAGGGCAAACACTGCTCTTAGCTGGATTTGGCAGCGGATTTGTCTATGCAGGCGCCGTCATCCGCTGGTCTGCCATCTTAGCGTAGCTCACGCCCGGCAGGAAAGGAAGCCTAGGACGTCTTCCGAAAAGTATGATAGAATCCGTGTGCGGACCATGGTATCCGTGAAACCGATTCCAGGGAGCGTTGCAATCATGGTGAATGTACAAGGTCGTTGGGCATTGATCACGGGTGCCAGCCGAGGTGTCGGCTATCAAACGGCCGTCTTTATGGCGAAACAAGGATGTAACTTGATTCTTCACAGTCGATCCCTTGCCCATACCGAATCCTTGCAAAAGGATATTCAAGCACTGGGTGTTGAGGCGTACTCGGTTGCGGCCGAACTCGAAAATCTCGACGAAGTGACACGGATGCTCGATGAAATCGAGACGCGCGGCACACCTGTCGACATCGTGTTCAACAATGCGGCTGTGCAAATCGCATATCGTACCGATTATTGGAAGACGCCTGTCGAGGATTTTGAAGCGAGCTTTCGCATCAACTTCATCGCACCGGTCATGATCTGTAACAGACTGTTGCCGAAGATGATCAGTCGCGGGTTTGGCCGCGTCATCAACACCACCAGCGGTATTCGCAACGAGCCCGAGCAGTCGGCATATGCAGCAAGCAAAGCGGCCCTCGACAAGTTCACAAAGGACTTGGCGTCTCGTCTCGAGGGCACGAATGTCATGATCAACCTCGCCGATCCCGGTTGGTGCCGCACGGATCTCGGCGGGCCAAATGCGCCCAATTCCGTCGAAAGCGTGATACCTGGCATCGCCGTCGGCGCTTTCGTCGATGATCAGAAAAGTGGTCGTTTCTTCCCGGCACAGGCGTTTACCGGCATGTCCCTCGAAGAAGCGGTGCGCAAGGCGGAATCGCTGACCGCCACGCCGTACACCATCTAACGACAATCGATGGCAAAACGCGACAAGGCAGCCCATTTCCCGCAGCTTACCGGGGAGTAGGTAGCCTTGTCGGCCCACTGGCCCTTGCTTTCCATTTACCAACTTACGGAGAGACCGTGACAGGAGGATCAATAAGCCCAAAGCGAGCGAGTGCATCTGCGATCCCGCCGTCATCGACCCGCTTGGTTACATAATCTGCATGCTGTTGCACCGTTGGCTTTGCGTTGCCCATGGCAATGCCGAGCCCTGCGAACGACAGCATTTCTACGTCGTTTTCGCCGTCGCCAAACGCAATCGACGCATCCTGCGGAATCCCAAGTTCGCGTAGCATCGCCTCAATCCCGCCAGCCTTCGACACGTCTTTAGGAAACACATCCAGGTAATAGCGGTGTGGGCGAATAAAGCGGAAGTCGCTTCCAAAACGCTGAACAAACGGCTGTTCATCACCTTCCGCGCAGTACAAGTAGACTTGATAAATCTGATGATTTCGCCATCCGTCCGGATCGTATAGAGGCAGTGTTGGAATGTCAAGGTAAGCGAACGCTTCCTTAATAAATGGATGATCCTCTCGATTGGCGTAACAAGCCTCACTGCCTGCAAAGACAAGTGGATGATGATATCTGTCCGCCATCTCCGCGAAGGCTTCTAGTAACTTCAGATCAATGGGTCGACGGTATACCGGCTTACCTTTAAACTGTGCGTATCCCCCATTGCAACAAACATAAGAGTCAATGCCAAACTGTTGGGCGATATGCAAGAATTGATCCGGTGCTCGCCCGGTCGCGATGGCGACGGCGACGTCGGTTTCTTGCAGCCTTTTGACAGCCTCCAATGTGTCGGCCGGAATTCGCTTATGTTCGTCGATCAACGTGCCATCGATATCGAAGAACACCATCTGATACGTCATGCCTCTTCCACTCCTATCCGTCTGTCTATAGTGCTATGTTCTCTCCTATAACACCATTGTAGCATGCCGGAAGAAGGCAGAGACGCGCCGCGTTTAACCATCAATGGGTTGTTACACCGCCATGCCCTTTGCCACCTCACGCCGGGGTTTCCAAACGCGCACATATTGAGCCCCAAAATACGAGCCGAGGACGACAACAGCCGCAATCAGTTGTGCGACAATACTTTGGAGATTATTGAACAACGAGAACCACAATCCTGTCCACGCTGGCAGATGCAAGTTGAGCGGAGTCGAAGGCATCCATCCAGCCTGTTGCATTTCTTGTACTTGCTCGCCGACCATGACCAGAAGCACCGCTCCTAACATAACGCCCGTTAAAACAAGCATTCGTTTATATGGAAGTTTGCGGTGAGCGAAGAATGTCAACACGGCAACCATCATGGTCAGCGCCAAGCCAATGGCCGCCCCAATGACGACGACGCCCGACCCCACCTGCATCCGCGTGTTTTGCAAAAACAGGACAACCTCGAAGCCCTCGCGGTAAACAGAGGTAAATCCCAAAATTACTAAACCACGGTAAGCAAGGCTCTTCGCGGTCTGACCGGCTCCGGTGTCCGCAGATGTTTCAAGGTGATCAATAATCTCTTTCTTCTTGCGGTTATGCATACTGATCCAACCGGTCCAATAAATCCGATGAAAGAACCAGTTCATGACGATGAGCAAAACGACGATGGCGAGCAGACCTGTGCCCGCTTGAATGGAAAGTTCCGGTGCCGTCTGCCCAACCAAAGAGATGATCCCAACGACAACGAACCATGTGACAAGCGTTGCCGCAAAGGCGAGCCCAGCGCCGCCGGAAATGGGCTTCCAATACCCCTTTCCAGTGCGAACGAGGCTCGCCGTAATCGCAGACAACACGAGAATCGTCTCGAGACCTTCGCGAAAGACGAGGATACCTGTATCGACAATCGCTGCACCGCGCCCAATATTCGGATTCGTAGGATCCGGATTACCACCCGCAGATAGCCCTTGCCACACTAACACAGCGATGACCACCATTGCCAGCAAGCCGATTATGATTTGCTTGACGCCAAAACGTCGTCCGATCACAAGGAAGTCCTCCTAACTGTAGAATACTCGGTTGCCACCAGATACTTGACCTATGTAGTCAACTTTCTACAGCGTATTCTACAGTTAGTACAGACTAACTTCAAGTGTTAGATCAATAAAACAACCGTTCTATTCAGCATCATGTTTGGACACGGTATCCTGAGTCTCATTTCGCCAAGCGTCCACATACTCTTGCAATGCGGCCTTGAGGTGATGACCGATCTCGGCATATGCCTCGTCGTCCAGGTTGGCGAGCGAGATGCGAATAGACCACTTCGGACCGTGAAATCCCCCCCCATTCATAAGCACAATACCGGACTCTTCGGCCAGCCGAAAGAGAATGTCGATAGGCTCGTAGCGGTCCAGCATATACTGGGTAAAGGCCTCGCCGAACGTGTTGACAGACCAGTGTTCGAGATCGATCTCGGTGTAGTAATCGGCGTCATGCGGCAAGTTCGGCAACGGTAGTCCGAGCCCATCGTACAAAAGTCCCATCCGGCGGTGACAAATCTCTTTCGTCAATTGCTTGTAGCGCTCACCGCGCTCCGTCATGGTGAACGCGCACATAATGGCCATCTGAACCTGTTGCGGCGTCGATAAACCAGCCGTGTGGTTGAGAGCAACCTGGCGACTGTCGGCCACCATGCGATCGATAAACGACAATGCCTCCGGGTTGCGCGAAACGGTGCCGTATCGCTTACAGAGTTTTTCCTGCTCAGATTTCGGCAATCGCCGCAGCCTGGCGTCAAACACGTTTTCGCGGTGAAGTGCGATGGCTCCCAGGCGCCAGCCCGTGACACCAAAAAACTTGGAAAGTGAATAGACAAGCATCGTGTTATAGGGGAGGTCCGCCATCAGTGACCGATACCCATCGACAAACGTGCCATATACGTCGTCGCTGATGATCATCAAATTCGGATTCTGTTCCCGTACCGTGCGCACGAGTTGCGCCACTGTGTCGCGGTCTAAAGCGACCGACGGTGGATTGCTCGGATTGACCAGAAATAATGCCTGCACGGACGGATCAGCCAGTTTGGCGATCTCCTCGGGCGGATACTGCCAAGTGTGGCGCCCTTGTGCATCCCTCCCTGTCGCGCGAATCTCGACCACGTCAAATGCGTAACGATCTAACTCCGGAATCTCGACATAGGGTGGAAAAATGGGCACCATGATGGCGACCCTGCCTCCCCGCTCGATCAAGCCATTCGCCAATAAGGAGTCGAAAATGTAACACATCGCCGCGGTTGCACCCTCGACCGCAAACAGTCGTAAGTCGTCGGGATGGACGCCTCCCGCGCAGATTTCCTTCGCCAAAAAATGCGCCACCACCCGCTCTGTACGCGTCAACATGCGATCCGGTGTCGGATAGTTATCCCCGACAATGCCGTCGACCAGCTCGTGTAGCCATTCGTCGGGTGCAAAACCGTACTTGCGCTCGCCCTCGTTCACCACTTCCGCCAATACGTCGATGCCTGGCAGACCTGGGTTTTCCGAAACGAATTCCTGAAACCGATCACGGATCCCCGGGCGACGAGGCATGCCAGCGAGATCGCCATCGTCCCAAACGCGTCGGCATTCCTGCATCGCGAACTGCCCGAGTGCAAAGAACGCTTCGCGCGGCGCAGCCGCGACCCAGTTCGGGTTGCCTCGACCTGCGTCCAGCATTGCTTTGGCACTCTTTCGCTGATGACCACGGGCCAGTTTGATCAACTCATGCCGAAATTCGAATGGGCTGATGGCCTCAAAGCTGCGCTCCATTTTGCGACGAGCCTCTAAATCGGAATCGCGCTGCGACCCTGTAGACCTGGCCTTCGCATCCACATCCTGCATAGCGTATCTACCTCCATTGGGCAATAGGATCGGTGCAAAAACTTGACATGAAAAACAGACTACGGATGATCCATAGCCTGTGTCGGTGGATAATTTCTATGCGGATGAGCATCGTGCGTCGGTCACAGTCACAGCAACTGTTCTGCCATGTAAAAAGCGACCAGACATCCCCGCAGGCTCTGCACACGTGGTGAAAGCCTACGAAAGTGCCTGATCGCTTGCTGACATGCCATACAATTGATTGGGTTAGACTCCTTTTGCGCTTTGTTCGTCAGACCACTCCTGAACGCGCAACCGCACCCAGAGGAGATTGATAAGATAAAGCCCGATCACGGCAGCAAGCATCGTGCGGATGCCAAACGCTGCAGATATCGCGCCACCGACAAGTGGGCCAGCAAAACTCCCGAGGAAGGTCGAGCTCGATGTGAAACCGTATATTCGCCCCCGCTGTTCACGCGGCGTTAGGCGTCCGACAAGCGCATTTGCCGTCGGCAAAATGCCGCCGACGAAGATGCCTAGGCCAAAGCGGCCGAGCATGAAGACCCAGATGTTTGGCGCCAAAGCCTGTGGCAAATAGCAGAGCGCCGCGCCAAACAGCGAGATCGACAAGACGCGCTTATAACCGATGCGGTCGCTGCGCTTGCCGAGAAACGGAGAAAAAATCAAGTCCGCTAGACCCGTGACGGCGAAACAAACGCCAGATAGCGTGCCTAAAATGCCGACGAGTTGCGCCGATTTGCCAGCCAACTCGCGAATATACAGCGGCAACACAGGCTGTACACTCATCACCGAGAATTGCGCAACAAACAGAACAAAAAACATGACTTGTATCGATTTCATCTCGCCAAGAAGTTTAAATTGTCCGATGAGCGAAAGCCGCTTGCGCGAAGCGTTGGCGTCCGTTTTCCCACTTGGCTCGCGCACAAGAAGCCAGGTCAAGATAAACGCTGTCGATGCAAACAGAGCGGTCAAAAAGAAGACGATCCGGTAATTATGGTGAAACGTATCGACGAGGACGCCGCCGAGCAATGGTCCGAGCAGGCTTCCGACCATAGCAAACGTCGACAACCACCCTAAGGCATAGCCAAGCCGTTCCTCGGGAATGACACTGGCAACCAAGGCGTTCGCTGAGGCAGAAAAGCCGCTAAACGCCCCCTGCAACATACGGATAACCAGAAGTTCATAGACGTTGTGGGAAAATCCCATAAGGCAAGTCGCAATGGCGATGGCTAACGTCGTGCGCATAACCATCATCTTCTTGCCGCGCTTATCGGCGACGCCACCCCAAATCGGCGACATAATGGCCGACATCAGGAAGTTGGCGCTTGCGACCACCCCCGCCCAGACCTCGACAGCATGCTCACTCTTGACACCCAGTTGGCCGATAAACAGGGCGAGAAACGGTCCCATACTAGAAAATGCCATCATCATAATGGCCTGGACAGCGGCCATCGTCCACAGTGTCCGCTGCCAGGATATAGGATTGCCTTCCTGCATGACATCAGCTCCTACGCCATCGACAACACGGCGCGAAAGCGAACGTCAGCATTCAGCATTTTATCCAGCGCTTCCTGAGCTCGTTCAAGAGGAAACGTCTCGATCATGGGTACGACATTCGTGAGGAGACTAAATCGGATAGTCGCCTCGGAATCCGCTGCCGGCCCAGCCGTCCAGCCGCGCATGGCGCGTTTGCCACCGAGCATTTCCGCGGCACTGATGTCGATGGGCTCTCCCGATCCGGCGACGATGATCAGTTCGCCACCTGGCGCCAGGCCCTCAAACAATTGCCGGATGGACGCTGCATTTGGCGCTGTCGCCAATGCGGCCCGGGCGCCACCCAATTCGCGCAACACTGCACCCGGATCGTCAGCCTTCGCATCGATGTAGACGTCTGCGCCAAGCGATTTCGCCAGTTCTTCCTTGTCGCGCCCGCGCGATACGGCCGCAACTCGATAACCGGCCTTTCTGGCATATTGAACCGCCAAGTGACCCAGTCCACCGATGCCGCCAATGGCGACCAAGTCACCCGGGCGCGCCATGCTGCTACGAAGGGCAGTGAACACCGTATTTCCAGCGCACATCAGCGGGGCCGCTGCCTTCGCTTCCAGCCCATCCGGCACGCGCGCCAGACCATCGATGTAAGCCACCATATACTCTGCGTAGCCGCCGTCCTGCGTGAGCCCCGTCACTTCGCCATGGCCGCCCATCCAGCCGACACCGACGCGCTCGCCTACGTTCCAACCGGCGACGCCATCCCCCAACTTATCGATCACGCCGATGACTTCGTGACCCGGCACCCGCGGATACACCATGTGTGGGTGATGCCCCTCAATGGCGACCATCTCCCCGTGGCACACGCCACACGCTTCCACGCGAATGCGCACCTGTTCCGGACCTGGTTCTGGAATTGGCAACTCGACAAGTTGCAATGGCCCGCCACGTTGAGCGATTTGAACAGCTCTCATTGTCGCCATACAACCATCTCCTCTCGGTTCGTCCACCTGATTGTGACGCCCCGAGCAGCCAAATTCAAGTTGAGCTCACCAGTTCGCGCTGCGGAACTACGATGGCCAAATAATAATTCATGCTGTCGACCAGCGCCTCCCAACTCGCTTCGACGACATTCTCCGATACGCCAATCGTCCTCCAAACGCGTTGTCCGTCGGTCGACTCAATCAACACGCGCACCTTTGCCGCTGTCGCGTCTTTTTCATCGAGCACCCGCACTTTGTAATCGGTCAAATGCATGTGTGCAATCTCCGGCCTGTGTGCGGCAAGCGCTTTGCGTAGAACGGCGTCCAAGGCGTTGACCGGCCCGTTGCCTTCGCACACGGTGTGCACAATTTCTCCCCCGACGCCCAGCTTGACAATCGCCTGCGAGGTGACATCTGCCTCGCTTTGCACGTCCGTATCGACGCGAACGGAAAACACCTCGAAAGGCTGTTGAAATTCACCAAGTGTGCGCCGGAACAATAGTTCCTGAGACGCTTCCGCACCTTCAAACTGATAACCGAGGTATTCAAGTTCCTTAATCTTCTCGAGGAGCGTCCGCAAATCGTCAGATCGTCCGACCACCGATATACCAAACGCCTCCGCCTGACTTTGCACGTTTGACAGACCAGATAATTCTGAAATCAGGACGCGACGTTCATTGCCCACAAGCTCCGGTTGTATGTGCTCATAGGTCTCGGAATTGCGAGCGATGGCGCTGACATGTATGCCCCCTTTATGGGCAAACGCGCTGTGACCCACAAACGGCTGATAGCTATGCGAGACCAGATTCGCCACCTCGCCGACAAAACGCGCCGTCGACGTCAATTGGCGCAGATGTTGGCGACTGGGCAAACACGAATACCCAAGCTTCAGTTCGAGGTTCGGAATAATGGAGGCCAGATTCGCGTTGCCACAGCGTTCCCCAATGCCATTGATGGTTCCATGCACCATGCGAGCGCCAGCCTGGACGGCAGCAAGTGTATTGGCTACGGCGAGTTCTCCGTCGTTATGCGTATGAATGCCGACCTGCACGCGGACTTCGCTCACCACAGTGGCGACGATCTCGCGAATCTCATCGGGCAAACTGCCACCGTTGGTGTCACACAGCGCCACCCAATCGACACCGGCCTCTTCTGCTGCTTGCAACGTGGCCAAGGCATATGCGCGGTTGTGCTTAAAGCCGTCAAAAAAGTGCTCGGCATCGAATATGACCTCGCGCCCGTGCCGCTTTAGATAGCGTACCGTGTCGCGAATCATGTCTAGGTTCTGCCCAAGGTCAATGCGTAAAGCTTCCGTGACATGGAAGTCCCAAGCCTTACCAACGATGGCGACGGCAGGTGTGTTGGCGCCGAGCAAAGTCTGCAATCCGGCATCGTCCTCAGCCTTGGTCGAGGGCCGCCTGGTCGAGCCGAAGGCCGTCAGTTTAGCGTGCTTTAAATGCAAACGATCATTGGCCGTCCGGAAGAAGTCCTGATCTTTCGGATTGGCACCAGGAAATCCCCCTTCGATGTAGGCGACGCCGAGATCGTCCAGTTTTTGCGCAATTTTAAGCTTATCTGCCACTGTCAAGCTGACGCCTTCTCCTTGGGTGCCATCGCGCAGTGTGGTATCCAGTAGATAGACGTATGCCATGCGCTCATCCCCCATATGTCGTCTAACAATTCGGAACTCAGTTCAACTATGAACGGAATTGCGCGAAATGTCCAGCCTAGACGTGAATGTCACCACGTCTGGTCAGTACTGGTGCCGTTGGACTTTACGCATAAGGCAAGTCAAAATTTGTGACCGCGGCGTGCTCTTGGTCTATAATCGTCTCTGGTGGATGCAGACAAAGGAGGATGCTATCATGACCGCAAAACATCTCGCGGACACGGTAACGTTAAACAACGGTGTGGAGATGCCCTGGTTTGGCCTAGGCGTGTACAAAGCACAGGCCGGCACGGAAGTCGAAACCGCGATTCATTACGCATTGGAAGCCGGATACCGCCATATCGATACCGCAGCCTTATATGCAAATGAAGAAAGCGTTGGCAAGGCCATCCGCGAATCCGGGATCGATCGCGCCTCCATCTTCGTCACCACAAAGGTGTGGAACGACGACCAAGGTTACGACTCGACCCTGCGCGCGTTCGATGCAAGCCTTAAGCGCCTTGGTATGGAGTATGTCGATCTTTACTTGGTTCACTGGCCAATCTCCGGAAAGTACAAGGAAACCTGGCGCGCTCTTGAGACGATTTACGAGCAAGGTCGGGCACGGGCGATTGGCGTCAGCAACTTCCAAATTCGTCACCTTGAAGACATTCTCTCCGACTGTAAGGTGAGGCCGACGGTCAATCAGGTCGAATACCATCCTTTGCTGACACAACAACCGCTACACGCCTATTGCCGGGAACACCAGATTCAATTGGAAGCGTGGAGCCCTATTATGCGTGGTAATCTCGACCTCCCGGTACTGCAGGAACTTGCTCGAAAATACGGCAAGACGCCGGCGCAAATTGTATTGCGGTGGGATCTGCAAGAGGAAGTCGTGACGATTCCGAAATCCGTTCATCGAGATCACATCATCCAGAACGCGGATATCTTTGACTTTGAACTGAGCCCGGAAGACATGGAACAAATTCGCGGGTTGAATCAGAATCACCGCTTCGGTCCAGATCCCGATACCTATTGATTTCGATGTAGATGCTCGGCCCGGGAAACCGGGCTTTTTTCATCTCTCCTCCCTCTTTCCTGCACCCTTGCTCTTCCACCACCCGGGACATTCGTCCACGCGCCGTTCGCGGCACCTGCGTACGATGAACCATCGAACGACGAGGAGGTGCTGATATGTACGGCGTATTTGGAGGTTACACTCGCTGGGCTGTCGTGTTTCTCATCATCTTCGTGTTGTTCATTCTGCTCGTGCCCTATGGCGCTGGCGCTTATTAATTGACAGCGCAAACTCACCAAGGTCACGCTCACACGAGTGTGACCTATTTGTATAATTCGTCATCGTCTTTCGATCCCGCTTCCCCACTTCTCTCTCCGCTTGGAATCATCTTTCGTATATGATGAGTGCAGAGAGGAGCGAGAGCCTTGCAGTCGAAAATCGTCATTTTGGGAGCGGGCTACGGCGGTCTCGCCGCGGCCATCCACCTAGAAAAACATCACATTCCGTTCACCCTCATCAACAAACATAGTTATCACTATTTCAAAACACTGCTACACGAGGTAGCAGGCGGTCGCCACGACGCGCAAACGTACGCGATCGATCTGCGCGATGTCCTACACCGCGATACGAGCGTCATTGTCAAAGACGTCGTACGAGAACTGGATCTACACAAAAATATGGTTTGGACAGAAGCTGGCTACTACGAGTACGACAAACTCGTCATCGCGTTAGGCAGTCAAACAGCCACATTCGGCATTCCCGGACTCACTTCGCACGCCTTTGTCTTGGACTCATTGGCGACGGCGAAGTCCATCCGCGAACACATCGAAGCTTCATTTCTGCGCTATGGACGTACGGGCGACCCGAACGATCTCAAAATTGTCGTCGCTGGCGGCGGGCTGACCGGCGTCGAATTGATGGGTGAGCTTGCGGACTTCGCGCCGAAACTGCTACTTCAACACCAACTCTCTGCCGACGACTTTCAACTGACCCTCGTTCACGCACATGACGAAATTTTGCCGAACGTACATCGCGACCTGCGGCAAATTGCCATGCAAAAATTGCAGGAACGAGGCGTGCGACTCGTTCTGAATGAGCGCGTTATCGGAGCGAACGCCAATGAAGTTCTTTTGGCGAGCGGAAAGAGCCTGCACGCGCATACCTTCATTTGGACAGGCGGCGTCGAAGCCCCATCCCTATTACGCCAATCCGGGCTTCCCATCGATGATCGCAATCGTATCGAAGTCGACAGCTACTTACAGGTCCAAGGGCATCCGGATGTCTTTGCCATTGGTGACAGCGCCCGCTTCACGACAAAAGATGGCGAGGTCCTGCCTCCCACCGGCCAAGTGGCCGAACAAATGGGCAAGCATGTGGCAGACAACATCATACGGTTCTGTCATAACGATACGATGGACGAATTCGTATATCACGATCACGGCATGGTCGCGTCCCTTGGGCCGACTTACGGTGTTGCCGAAGTGGGCCATCATCACGCGACAGGCACCGCGGCACTCGTGTTGAAAGACGGCTCGAAGATGAAGTATTTGATGCATCTGGGTGGCCCCATCGCACTCTTGAAGAAACACAAACAATGGATTGAAATTTGACGAAGCAGGTCTAACGAGGTCCTTGCTTGGGCACAGTATGCGCGCAAACCGATTGCGTCCCCGGGTGGGCGCATATGGAGGTGCCTCGCAGTGACATACGATTGTATCATTGTAGGCGGCGGCATTGCTGGCACACAAGCGGCCATTCAACTGGGCCGTTACTGTCGGCAAGTCGCCGTGATCGACGGCGGCTATGGCCGAAGCACGCTCTGCCAGGCTTATCACAACCTGCTCGGCTGGCCTGCAGGCGTAAGTGGCGAAACACTTCGACAACTCGGCCGACAGCAAGCTGAAGGATATGGCGTCACGTGGCTGGAAGATTGGGTCGAGACCATCGTGAATCAAGAGCACTTATTCGAGGTACACACACGCACAGGCCAGCTCTTTTTGGGACAGCGTCTACTGCTTGCCACAGGCGTCCTGGACAACTTGCCAGACATCAGAGGACTCGCCGCATGCCTTGGGATAACCGTGTACGTTTGCCCAGATTGCGACGGATACGAAGTGCGCGGTAAAAGGACAGTCGTTCTCGGCCAGGGTAAGGCAGGTGCGCAGATGGCCTTGGCCCTCACCTATTGGCAACCAAAACTGATCTATATCGATCACGGCTCGACTCCCTTGCCCGAAGACTTGTCCGCGTCCCTGCGACAACTCGGAGTTGAGCGACGACAAGCACATGTACAACAGATTCGCGAGAGTCGCGGGCAACTCCATGCTGTCGAACTCACAGACGGAACGATCCTAGATGCCGAGCGGGCCTTCGTGGCATTTGGGCACAACACCGTACACAGCGAATTAGCCGCCCAATTAGGTGTATCGTTACACCATAACCGGCACATATTGGTTGACGCACGGACAAAAGCAACTTCGGTTCCCTTCATATGGGCTGCAGGGGACGTCGTGGCACACTCAGAACAGGTTTCCATTGCGATGGGTGAAGGGGCGCAGGCCGCCATCTGGATTCACAAAAGCCTGTTGCCTATATCGACATTTCCCGAGAAATGGCCGAACCCTTCGACATAAACGGCGTATTGCCACGAAGTTCGTGCACTGGAACTCATGTGATTTTTATGACATGCCCGCCCAACATGGAAACGGGCTCCTTTAGGGGCTGACCTGTCACCCACAGAAAAACACACCCTTCATCACCAGCGTGGATCTTCCCAGACCGTGAATGTGCGCTACCAACAGTGAGGCACTGTCCACTGCGGGCCACCCCTTGCGGCGTTGACACTTCCCCATGCAACAAATATGCTAAGCCCATGCCTTGACAACTGGGCTCGGCCATGGCACGCGGTTTCATCTCCCAAATGGAAACCGACGCTGCACAGACCAATTGAATGGGCGCCGAAGGACCAGCTATCTCCAAGAGGCTCCCCCAATCCGTTTTGTGCGTCAGATACAATGGTCGTCGATAGGTCTTTGCAAATCCGCTGTAATCTCGAGTATTAAAAGGTATATTAAACCACATTTGTATAACTCGGCATTGTGAAACAGGTAGCTCTGCGTGAACAAACCCCGTACCTGCAAACAGGTAGTGCACATCACCCGCAGAGAGTATTTCGTCGCGCCCAGTTTCATCCGTATGTTGAACGCGTCCTTCTAGGGTCAACGTGAGCTTTTCGAAACCGCTGTGTACGTGCGAAGGAAACCCATACCGGTTCATCTGAATGTCGTCGATGAGCAAAAGCGGATCGAGCGGCGGCACACCACCATCACTGGCGGGTAACAGGCGCGAGAGCCAAAGCCCTTCATTGAGATCTACCCGCTCGCCGCAACCGATGTTGGTCCACACCGTTCGATCCACCGTCCCCGCGACAAATTCTTATTTCGACAATCGGGCTGCGCGTAGCGCTTCGCCCATACCTGCCAAGAATTCAAACAGATATGCAATCGCCGTGTTCACACTTGGGTCCTGAAACTTGGCTAGCAAATCGTATATCCCCAGCGGGCGTGCGCCGCTTTCCGAAACACTCACAGCAGTTCCGTCGTCCTTGCCAGCGACCCGATTGACGCCTGCAGTCAGTGCGGTCAAAAGCGTGGAAACACTGTCCGGATCGAGCTTGCCTACCCATTGCAACAAAGTGATTGCGATTTGTAAAGTGGAAATGCCACTTGGCGTGTTCAAGGCCTCGACCCCGCGGGCCAAAACCTGGTCACCTCGTTCCACCATCGCGGTGAATAGCGGAAGCAATCCTTTGTCCTCAAGCGCCCCGAGCAATCTCAAGCCAGCGATGACGCCTTCTTCATCGGAAGCCAGTTGTGCCATGACACGTTCGTGCGTGGACTGGCGTGACTTGATAGCGGCAGTCTGCGGCCGCTGAATGGATGTAATAGGCTCGCCCATCGCTCCCCATCCTTTCTGCCATTATGAACGGCGGTCTGTCACTAGTGGTGCGTAGTCTGCCCGCCCCCACTTTTGCTCCACATTGACGCCAGGCTGTGGGTTCGGCTTACCTAAGCGGAAATTCCCTGTCTTTATCGGGGATTCTCCCTTCGCCTCGATGACTTCCATGCGCACCCGCATCTCCTTGTACGCCGGAGTGAACGTCGCCGTGTCGTGATCGCTTGACGTCAACAGGTTGACGGCCTCTTCGTCGCGTCGGGACAACAGTGGAAGATAGATTTTGTTCCCGGATACACGATCTGTTACGACCACGCGCACCTTCACGCGTCCGTGAGGCGAAATGAGACGGACAAGTGCGCCATTTGCAATCTTGCGATCCGCCGCCAATGCAGGTGAGATTTCGACATATGTTTCCGGTACCTTCGCGTGGATGCCAGGTACGCGGCTCGTCATATTTCCCTCATGGAAGTGCTCCAACAGGCGGCCATTGTTCAGCTCAAGATCGTATTCGTCCGCAACTGTGATAGGTGGTGTCCAGGCGACCGGATATAAGCGCGCTTTTTTGTCCGCAAAGGCGAAACCGTCCACATATAAGAGGGGCGTATCTGTACCGTCCGCCGCGACGGGCCACTGTAAGCTACGATAGCCTTCGAGTCGGCCATAGGTCGCACCTTTGAATAACTCCGTAAGACCACAAGCCTCCTCGAAGATCTCCTGTGGCGATGTATATTGCCAATTCGCGCCGAATCGATTGGCGACCAGTTGTATGATTTCCCAATCCGGCTTTGCCTGGCCGAGTGGCTCCAGAACCCGATACAAGCGCTGGATTCTACGTTCTGTATTGGTGAACGTGCCTTCCTTTTCTAAGCTCGGGCACGCCGGCAAAATGACATCCGCGAATTGAGCCGTTTTACTAAAAAACACGTCCTGTACGACAAAAAACTCAAGTTTTGTGAACGCCTGCTGCACATAGTTTGCGTTGGAATCGACCACCGCCATGTCTTCACCCACGAGATACAAGGCCTTGAGCTTACCTTCGTGAATAGCATCGACCATTTGGTGGTTGTTGAGGCCCGGCGTGATCGGTAAGGGCGTTTTCCACGCCTGTTCATATTTCCGGCGAATCGCCTCATTGGCCACTGGCTCATACCCCGGGAAAAATGTCGGTGCACAGCCCATATCGCCCGCACCTTGTACGTTGTTGTGCCCCCGCAACGGGTATGCACCTGTGCCAGGCCGCGCGACATTTCCGGTCACCAAGAGCAGGTTGCAAATTGCAGTACTCGTGTCGGAACCGCCGACGTGTTGTGTGACGCCCATCGCCCAGCAGATTGACACCCGCTCCGCCGCCATAATCATCTCGGCGATGCGAATCAGTTCTGCCTCACGCACTCCGCAAACTTCACTTGCGTGCGCAAGCGTAAACGCATCCAGCGAGCGCACGAACTCCGCAAAGCCATTTACGCGATCACGCAGGAAAAGTTGATCGTGCTTGCCGCAGTCAATAATGTATTTCGTCACGGCGGACAGCCACACGAGATCGGTTCCCTGGCGCGGCTGTAAAAACAGATCGGCCCGTTCTGCCATAATATTGCGGCGGACATCGGCGACAATCAGTTTTTGTCCTCGCTTCTTTTGCGCACGGCGCAGGCGCGTCGATAGCACCGGGTGCGCCTCGGCCGGATTCGCGCCGACAATGATGACGAGATCGGCCAACTCGAGATCGCGGATCGATCCGGTGTCGCCCCCAAGTCCCATCGTCCGCCGCAGGGCTTCCGTTGCCGGAGATTGACAGTAGCGCGAACAGTTGTCGATGTTATTGGTAAACATCACGGAGCGAGCCAACTTTTGCATCAAGTAATTTTCCTCGTTGGTCGACTTGGATGAGGCAATCCATCCGACCGCGTCGTACCCATCGCGGGCTTGAATCGCCTTGATGCGCGTTTCAATAACATCCAGCGCCTCGTCCCAGGTCACGCTGTAAAAGGCGTCGCCGCGACGAACCAACGGTTCGACAATGCGCTCCTCGCTATTGACAAAGTCCCATCCAAACTTACCTTTCACGCACGTCGAGATTTGGTTTGCGGGCGCTTCCATCCGAGGCTCCACTTTGAGGATGTCACGGCCCTTCGTCCACACGTCAAACGAACAGCCCACACCACAGTAGGTACAGACCGTCTTGGTTTTACGGATGCGCGCCTCCCGCAATTCCGCTTCGATTTCCGAGATTGCAAAAATCGATGAATAGCCGGGCTCGACCTGTTTCGTGATATCGATCATTTGGCTCAAGGTGCCCGCTTCAATCCCGGTCAGGTATCCCGCCTCTCCCAGCATCGATTTTTCCATCAAGGCATTGCATGGACAAACGGTTACACAGTGGCCACATGAAACACAGGACGATTCATTGATGGGCACATCTTGATCCCAAATGACACGCGGCTGCTCACGTGACCAGTCGATGGAGAGCACTTCGCTGACCTGCAAGTTCTGGCAAGCCTCGACACAGCGCCCACACAAAATACATTGGTTCGGATCGTATCGATAAAAAGGATTGCTCATATCGACTTCATAGGGCTTTGGTGTAAAAGGATAGGCTTGATGCTCGATGCCCATCTTCATCACGGTGTTGTGCAGAGTGCAGTTCTTATTATTGTTATCACACACCGTGCAATACAGGTCGTGATTTTGCAAAATCCGATCCATCGCTTCTTTCCGTGCGTAGCGGGCAGCGACGGACTTTGTTTGAATCTGCATGCCAGATGCAACTTGCGTAGCACAAGCGCGCACCAATTGACCATCGACCTGCGCGATGCACGTATCGCACGTTTCGATAGGTCCAAGTGCAGGATGGTAACACACGTGCGGATGATCCACGCCGCTGTCGAGAATCGCGTCTAAAACGGACGCCCCGGATGGTACCCAGTGCTCCTGCCCGTCAATCACGACCCGAATGATTCCTTCCTTCACGGCTATGACCTCCTTGCTTTTATCGCAAATGATGTAGCTGACTTCGGAGAATGTGACAAGAAACCGCGCCAAAGTCATTCTTGGCGCGGCACTCGACGTATGAATGCGATGGGCTTGTCAGCCCGTCGTGGTGTCCCCGGCTTTTCGCATGTAGACCAGAAAATATGCAGTCGCGGTGAACAGCCAGCCACCGATGGCATTGCCAATAAACGCGCCAATCCACTCGACGATGATTTGGCCCCATGAAATGGGTGCGCCAACCCATAGACCCGCCGGTAGCACAAACATGTTAGCAACAACGTGTTGAAAGCCGATCGCGACAAAGGTCATGATGGGAAACCAGATAGCGAGAATCTTGCCTCCAATATCCTTTGCGCCATACGCCATCCATACGGCGAGACAAACCAGCCAGTTACACCCAATGGCGGATAAGATGGTCGAGCCAAACGGGAGTTTTGCCTTGGCGGTCGCCAGCGCAATGACGGTCGTCTTAAACGGATCCTCGGTGAGCAGATGTGCACCCAACCCGAAAACACCAGCGACAAACAACGCACCAAGCAAATTGCCAATAAGCACCCAAAACCAGTTGTACACAAGGCCGCCGATACCAATTTTCTTCGCGTGCAGCGCGAGAGGTAACGTCATCATGTTGCCTGTCAAAAGCTCTGCTCCGGCGATCACGACCAACATCAGGCCGACCGGGAAGACGGCGCCGCCCAATAGACTCTTGATGGACGCCAAACTGTCTGGCAAGCTCGCAGTCACGCGAATGTCCACCAGAAATCCAAGCGCGATAAACGCCCCTGCCAAAAAACCAAGAATCAACAGTTTCCACCATGACTGTTTTGCCTTGTCGTGGCCGATGGCGGCAGCGGTTTGGGCGATTTCCGCCGGAGTCAAGAAATTGCTCATCCAAATTCCACCTTTCTGGATTTTTTCGCTGCTCGATCGCGCATGAACAGGCATAGGATGCTTCAATTCGGCCGGAAAATGAAAAATCATGACAGGATTCCATCAGAGCCAAAGAACACAAAAAAGGCACAAATTGTCCGCCAAAGCAGTCAACTTGTGCCGATGTGTTTGCCTGCAGAGCCTACAGGCCTACCATACAAGCGTCGAGCCTTTTGTAACGCGCGCACTCACACGAATGTGCTCGCCACATGTCATATGATAGCACAGTTTAGTTATGAAAGCGAATTCAACAGAAAAATTGACTAGCCCCCATAGATATGATCACACCTTACGCTTCATCTGTGGCGTCGGTCGCGTTTGTACAAGATGGCGCACCTTGCCCAATTGGCTTTTCGAAAATAAAGACGGAAACGCCCATATCCTCTTCAACCTTGAAGTCAGAGAACAGGTACAACATCTTTGAGCCAGCCAGTTCCTCCATGCCTTCCGGGACTTTTTTCGCATACAATGCCTGAATCATATTGGTACGAGCCGATCTGACAATTTCCGCGCCTTCCGGTGTACGGCTGATAAATTTCTCTGTCGGCGTTAAATTCCCTTGCAAGATGGAGATGGCCATGTTGTCGACAAACACGGTATGAATGCGCTCCGGTCCCTTGCCGAAACACTCTTTGCGCACACGCCGCACGATCTCGTTAAATGCTTGTTCGCGGCTTTTCGCCATGTTCATCTCCCCTGATCCTCGCGTCCTTAGTTTGTAATTGTATTCGCTTATCTTCCATAAGCCAATAGAAGCAATTTGCTACTCCCTTGGCCATAGCACGCAATTGGCGTACAGTTGCGACAGGAGGCGATCAATCATGGCATCATCATCCGTCGTATTTGCATGCATCACGCCACATGGGTTGCCCATTCTCAAAGAACTGGCCGGTGATGAACCCCATTTGATGGCCAAGACGCGAGCCAGTATGGAGAAACTTGGTCAGCAAATGCGGGCCGAGGAAGTCGATGTCATCGTTGTCATCACGCCGCACGGTCTGCGCGCAGACAATCAATTCACGATTGCCGCAAGTTCATTTATGGAAGGGGAGTTATCGGAGCTAACGGTCGCCCAAATGGTGGGCAACACGCGTCTGGATGTAGGAGAACGAGTTCACATGCGCCGCGTGGTCGATCAAGCTTTTGCCAGAGCTATTGGCGTTGCCAGTAACAGCGCTTCATTACCGATGGCCGTTATCAACTTCGCGACCCAAAAAGGCGTGTTCTCGACACTTCCACTCGATTGGGGCTCGCTCATTCCACTATCTTTTATGCCTGATATGCCCATTGTCGTTGTCAATTCGGCGCGATCGCGCACATACCAGGAACACATTCGACTGGGCGAACAGATTGCCAGAGTCGCAACATCGATGGGAAGGCGTATTGCCATCATCGCGAGTTGCGATTGGTCACACACCCACGACCCTAGTGGACCGTACGGTTGGCACCCAGATGCGGCTGTGCTGGATGATTCAGTTGTGGCATGTATTTCGCGTGGAGATTTGGAAGAGCTTATGCAGTTTTCGGAGGAAATTATCGAGAATGCTAAACCGGATGGCATCTGGCAAGCGCTCGTTCTTGCGGGGGCCGTGCCGCCAAGTGCACGCCGGCCGCGGTTGCTATCATATGAGCGGCCGACGTACTTTGGCATGATATGCGCACGAATGCTCTAACTCATGAATGCTGTGACTACCGTACCGTGAAAACTGGATGTTGAGTCGCTTTCGAAACAATCACGGTATCGAGAATTTGCGCAACTCGGCCGTTTGCATCCGTCGTCACAAGGTGGAATTGACCCGGCGCCGACAAATGGTAACGCACCTGCGTGGCGGTTCGTCCTGGCTGTGGATTGACCCCCACACGATTCAGGTCACCAGCGGATCGAAGTTGCACATGGTTGGCCTGGTTACCGGTAACGACGACATTCCAGCCGGTTGGGATAGACACTTGTAGCCAACCACCGTTGGCAAGAGCAGAGCCCGCCGTATAAGCGCCGGGTGCCGTCACACCGCGCCCATCCGTGAAGGCATTTGGCGATGTTGGTGCCGTTACCCCGCGACCATCTGTGAAGGCGCGTGGCGATGTTGGTGCCATCACAGCGCGACCGTCGCTGGCAGTCAAATTGGGCCGTGTAACGTTCGCCCGTGCTGGTAGGGCAGTGTTCAGTTGCACATACACTGTTTTCGTTGCGGCATTAACTTGAACCTGATGTCGGATCGTTCCATACGGCGGTCTGGCGACATCGCCCGCATACGGAGTTGTCGCGCGGCCGTTTGGCGCGACGCGCGGATCCAGTGCCCCGCCGATGGCGTTGCCGACATCAGCTGCGCCGCGGCCTGCGAAGTTCCCAATCGCAGCTGCCCCGCGGCCGGCCGCGTTGCCTACGTCCGCCAACCCGCGCCCGACAGCATTACCCGTGCCCGCAACCCAACCAGCGGCCGTATTGGCAGCCTGGTTTGCGGTGTTCGCCGGTGTGCCACACCCTGTCAAGGCCGCCAGAGAAACCGCGACACAGGCACTTACCCAACCGAGCTTCGCCCTCATCAAAGATGCGCCTCCCTCTTCAAGGTGTCGAATCATTGTCCCCCTTGAAGAGTCGGCGCTATCCTCATCGTGCGGCGGTACCTTCTGGACGAATTTTCTCGTTTACGCTGGCGCTCCAGCGAATTGACTATAGTACAGTTCGGCATAAAAGCCGCGACGTGCCAACAAATCCTCATGCGTCCCTTGCTCGATCACGCTGCCATGATTCATCACCAAGATGAGATCGGCGTTGCGAATGGTCGACAGTCGGTGCGCAATGACAAAACTCGTTCGCCCTTCCATCAACCTCGACATCGCTTCCTGGATAAGGATCTCGGTACGCGTATCAACGCTACTCGTCGCCTCATCGAGGATTAAAATGGATGGATCAGCAAGAATGGCTCGTGCAATCGTTAAAAGCTGTTTTTGCCCCTGCGAAATGTTCGAGGCTTCTTCGTTGAGCACTGTGTCATACCCATCAGGTAACGTCCGGATGAAATGATCCGCACGCGCCGCCGTAGCTGCAGCAACCACCTCGGCTTCCGTCGCACCGGCGCGACCATACGCGATATTCTCGCGAATGGTGCCGTGAAATAACCACGTATCTTGGAGCACCATGCCAAACATGCTGCGCAAATGCCCTCTTTGCAGTCGCGTGATATCGACACCATCAATGCGGATGGAGCCACCGTCAACATCGTAAAAGCGCATGAGTAGATTCACTAGTGTCGTCTTCCCCGCGCCTGTCGGCCCCACAATCGCAACCATCTGCCCGGCTTTGACCTCAATGTTCAGATGCTCCATGAGCGGCTTATCCGGTTGATAGGCGAATCGCACATCCTTAAACTGCACATCCCCCGTCGGCGCAGACAGTAGCACCGGCTCTGCCGGCTCCGGCGTTTCCTCTTCTTCATCAAGCAATTCAAAAATACGCTCTGCCGAGGCCACTGTTGACTGAATGATATTGGAGATGCTGGACAGTTGGGTGATGGGCTGTGAGAATTGACGCGCGTACATGATGAACGCCTGGATATCTCCGATACCAATGGCGCCGCGAGTGACGAGAAAACCGCCGATCACGCTGACGAGAACGTAGCCAATATTCCCGATGAAATTCATCAAAGGGAAAATCATTCCAGAAATAAATTGCGCCTTCCAGCCAGACTCGAACAGCTTTTCGTTATACTCGATGAACTGACTCATCGCCCTATCCTCAAGGCCAAACGCCTTAACGATTTGGTGCCCTGTGTACATCTCCTCGATGTGACCATTAAGTTGCCCAAGTGAGCGTTGCTGCCCGACAAAATAGCGTTGCGAGCGCTTGGCAATGGTACGCGTCACATAAAAAGACAGGGGCAACGTCAAAAACACGACGACAGACATCCACGGACTGATGGAGAACATCATCACAATCACGCCGACAAACGTCACGACCGAACTGATTAACTGGGTGAGCGTCTGTTGCAGTGTGTTACCGATGTTGTCGAAATCGTTGACAAAGCGGCTCATAATCTCGCCAGTCGGCCGCGAGTCGAAAAAGGATAAGGGAAGGCGTGCCATCTTTGCGTTGACTTCCTTGCGCAAGGCGTAAACCGTCTTCTGAGCAACACCGGCCATGACAAACTGCTGGATGTAGCTAAACAACGCACTTAGGACGTATAAGACGCCCAGTTCTAAGATGACATGAATAATGCCAGAGAGATGAAAGCCAGAGCCCGGGATCCCATGCAGGCGATGACGGATGCCAGCGACGAGATCGTCCGTCGCGTTTTTCATGACATCTGGGCTCAAGATGCTAAACAGCGTGCTAAGAATCGTCATCAACAGAACAACGGCAAGCCGCCACAGATGTGGCTTAAAATACCGGGATAACCGACGCAACGTGCCTTGAAAGTCCTTCGGCTTTTGCACTGGCATACCAGGGCGCATACCGCCCCTGCCCATTGGCATCGGCGGGCGCATCGTCCGCATGTCTCTGCGTTCGGCCTCGCTCATGCGCTCTCCCCCTCTGCCATTTGCGATGCAACAATTTCGCGATAAACTTGGCACGAATCGATCAGTTCGTCGTGCGTGCCCACCCCTGCAATACGTCCTTCATCGAGAACCACAATCTGGTGCGCATCGCGTACCGTACTTACCCGTTGCGCCACGATGATGACGGTGGCTTCCTGCACCTCATCGCGCAACGCCGCACGTAGGCGGGCATCCGTGCGAAAATCAAGTGCCGAAAAACTGTCGTCGAAAATGTAAATCGGAGCCTGCTTGGCGAGTGCTCGCGCGATCGCTAAACGCTGCTTCTGGCCGCCGGATACGTTGCGACCTCCTTGCTCGATGTACGACGCAAAACCATCCGGCATTTCCTCGATAAACTCGATAGCCTGAGCTACCTCGGCAGCTCGCCTGACTTCCTCATCACTTGCATCCTGCCGCCCCGCACGAATGTTGTCGGCGATGGTGCCGCTGAACAACACGGATTTTTGCGGAACGTACCCGATTTTTGCGCGCAAAGCCGACTGCGTTTGCGCCCTTACGTCGACGCCGCCGACCAGCACGACCCCCTCGTTCACGTCATAAAAACGCGGGATCAAGTTGACCAAAGTCGACTTGCCTGCCCCTGTACCGCCAATGATGGCGGTCACCTGTCCGGGCCTGGCGACAAACGAAATATGAGACAAAGCGGGCGTTTCAGCACCAGGATAGCGAAACGTGACGTCGCGAAATTCGACCTGGCCGTACTCTGTACGCGATGCTTGGGCATCCTCAGCAACAGGATCGACAATATCCGGTTTCGTTTGCAACACAGCCCAAATGCGGTTGGCAGAAGCGGACGCTCGCGGAATCATGAAAAACATCATCGATACCATCATGATGGCAAAGAGTAGTTGAGTGATGTACTGAATAAAGGCGATGAGCGATCCGATTTGCATCGTGCCGCGCTCCACGCGCATGCCACCGAACCAAATGACCGCAATCACCGAGAGATTGATGACCAACATTAGAGCTGGCGACATCACGGCCATGATTTTTTGTACGCGCGTGGTGGTGTTCGTCAAATCAAAGTTAGCTACATCGAATCGGTCCTGTTCATAGGCAACGCGGTTAAAGGATCGAATGACGCGGATTCCGGTCAAATTCTCGCGCAAAACGCGGTTAAGCGTGTCAATTTTGGCTTGCATCGTGCGAAACAATTTGGTCGCCCGCGTAAAGACAAGCGCGATAATGGCGGCCAAAACCGGCACCATGACGACGAGGATCAACGACAATTTGGCATCCGTGTAGACCGCCATCAAAATGCCGCCGATGCAATTGAGCGGCGCCATAATCATCATCCGCAGCATCATGTTGACCAACTGCTGCACTTGCGTGATGTCGTTGGTCGTCCGCGTGATCAACGAAGACGTGCCCAATTCGTCAAATTCATGTAGCGAAAACGTCTGTGCATGGGCAAAAACCTCGCGGCGCAGAACTTTCCCAAAGCTCGAAGCGGTGCGAGAGGATAAAAAACTCGCCGCGATCGAAAAACATACTGAAGCGATGGAGACCGCAAGCATCAAGAGGCCTGTCGTGACGATGTAGTGAAGATTGCCCTTAAGCACGCCATAGTCGACAATGTCGGACATCAAGGTAGGAAGATATAGATTGCCAAGGCACTGGATAAAGATAAACGTCACGATAAAGACGATGGCGAACCTGTAGGGACGCAAATATGGAAATAGATTCCGCAATGCGATTCACCCCATTTCGTATGTAGGACTGTTCATTTACTTCTCCCGTTGAAGGAAAATGACCATACCGCATGCTATGATACAAAAGAATGATACATATTTTGTTGAAAACCCAAGGAGGCACTCATCATGGAAGCCCCGAAAGCAAAGCGGATTCCCCACCCCCATACCATTCATGGCGATACGCGGCCGGACGATTACTACTGGTTGCGCGATAAGTCCGATCCCGACGTCATTCTGTATTTGGAAGCTGAAAACGAATACTATCGTGAACACGTGGACGCGCTTTCCCACATCACGGATCACCTGTATGCGGAAATGGTCGCTCGTATCCCGGAAAGCGAGCAAAAAGTGCCCGTCCAAGGTGACCTTTACTTTTACTACACCCGCATGGAAAAATCCTTGCAATACCCAGTCTACGCCCGCAAACGAGCCGCAGATAGGACACAACTGGCCGCGGCCGAGGAAGAGATTATCCTCGATTTGAATGAACTCGCTGGCGACGGATATTTGAGTGTCACGGAGACACGCATCAGCCCCGATGAAACCAAGCTCGCTTATCTCGAAAATCGGGACGGCACCGATCGCTATACACTTTTTGTCAAGGATCTCACGACCGGAGAATTGCTGCCGGATCGCATCGAAAACGTGTTTATCGGGGACAGTGTCGAGTGGGACGCAACAGGTTCCTACTTATTTTATACGACGGTTGACGAAAGCCAACGGCCCTATCGGCTGTGGCGTCACCAGCTCGGGGACGACCCGACAAACGATAGCTTGCTCTATGAAGAATCAGACGTCACGTACGTCCTGAGTTTGGCGAAATCGCAAAGTGGGCGTTATCTCTTCTTAACCTCATCGACCAAAACAACGACCGAAGTCCGATATATCGCTGCGGATCACCCGCTTGCTTCATGGACCGTTTTCGCCCCACGCGAGACCGACGTGGAATACAGCCTGGAGCACTGGCGTGATCACCTGCTCGTCTTGACCAATCGCAACCGATTCAATTTCAGCCTGTTTGAACACCCAATCGCGCCGCTCAACCCGACACAGATGCGCGAATTGTTTGCGTACGACGACACTCGATATTTGCTTGCGGTTCACCCATTTCGCGACGCGCTGGTCATCGAAGGGCGCCAAGATGGCCTAACCCAGATTTGGACGTACTGCGATGGAAACCTGCAGCGCCTTGCCTGGCCTGACCAGTTGTACGCGGTACATGTGAGCGAAAATCGCCGTTACGACACGAGCGAAGTGCTTTTGGCGTACGAATCGTTCTTAACACCACGCACCACCTATGCGCTTCAGCCAAAAACAGGTTCACTGTCCGCCCTTCAAACGGCTCCCGTCAGTGGCCCATTCGACCCACAGATGTATCGTCAGGAGCGGATCTGGGCAACGGCCGAAGACGGTGTGCAAGTACCCGTGTCGATCGTCTACAGACAGGACGCTTTGCAAAACGGCCCTGCACCACTGTTGCTTTACGGCTATGGTTCATATGGCCACAATCTCGATCCGGCATTTATGCCACAACTCCTGCCAATTCTCGATCTTGGCGTCGTCTACGCCATCGCGCACGTACGCGGCGGATCGGAAATGGGGCGCCAATGGTACGAAAACGGAAAAATGCTCAATAAACGTAATACATTTACCGACTTCATTGCCACTGCCGACGACCTCATCCGTCGCGGATATACAACGCGCACTCAACTCGCCGCAGATGGGCGCAGTGCAGGTGGCTTGTTGATGGGTGCCGTGGCTAATCTTGGTGGTGATCGATTTGCGGCGTTGTCAGCCGGTGTGCCGTTTGTCGACGTGGTCACGACCATGCTCGATCCGACGATTCCGTTAACCACGCTCGAGTGGGACGAGTGGGGCAACCCGGAAGACCCTGAGTATTACGCCTATATGAAGTCTTATAGCCCCTACGACAACGTCGAGGCAAAAGCGTATCCGCATATCATCGTCACCACCGGGATCAACGACCCTCGGGTGGCCTATTGGGAACCTGCCAAATGGGTGGCCCGGCTTCGGACCATGAAGTCTGACGATACCGTCCTTGTCATGAAGACGCACATGGGTGCGGGTCACTTCGGATCCTCCGGTCGACTCGAGCACATGCGCGAGCAAGCAGAGATTTACGCCTTTCTGTTGGATAAAATCGGCGTGCAGGTCCATTGAAACGGGGGGATTGATGGTGGAATCGTTTCGCGCATTTCTCGTCAACCAAACGGATGCTCGCTTTACATCAGGTATCCGCACGTTGACACTCGATGATTTGCCCTTGGGTGAAGTCACGATTCGCGTCCGGTATTCGAGTGTAAATTATAAAGATGGCATCTGCTCGTTGCCCAACAGCCGTTTGGTCACTCAATACCCGATGGTGCCAGGCATTGATCTGGCAGGAGAGGTCATCGAATCGCAGGATACCCGGTTCCGTTCCGGCGATCCGGTGATTGTGACCAGCTACGACCTCGGTACGGGGCACTTTGGTGGATACAGCGAGATCGCACGCGTGCCAGCTTCGTGGGTCGTGCCGCTGCCGGAGGGACTCACGTTGCGCGAAGCCATGATCCTAGGTACGGCTGGATTTACCGCTGCCCTTTCCTTGCAACGAATGGAGGAAAACGGATTGCGTCCGGACAGCGGACCGGTGCTCGTCACGGGGGCCACCGGCGGTGTGGGTAGCACTGCCGTGGCCATGTTCAGCCAACTGGGTTACCAAGTGATCGCTTCCACGCGCAAAGAGAGCGAGCACGCGTTTCTACGAGAGTTGGGCGCAAATGAAATCGTGTCGCCGGACGAACTCGTGCTGCGCGATGGCGACTCATTTGCGAACCTACCGGAACGTTTCGCCGGCGCCGTCGACCCGGTTGCGGGAAAAGCCCTGCCGTATATTCTCAATACCATGAAATACGGCGGCTGCATCACGGTAAGCGGCTTTACCGGCGGCCCCGAACTTGCCGCCAGCGTATTTCCGTTTCTACGGCGCGCCATCACCTTCATCGGCATCGATTCTGTGCTCTGTCCGATGTCGATCCGCGCCCCGCTGTGGCAACGCATCGCACGGGAACTCAAGCCGCAAAAGGTGCTCGAACACATCGTCCAAGAGATATCGCTGGATCAGCTGCCGCAGACGCTGGAACGGATTCTGCGTGGCGACATGCGCGGGCGCGCGATCGTCAGGCTGTAACTATAACTGCAATTGCATTAGGCGCCGCTAGCCGGCGCCATATTTGTTTGCAATTCATACATCTGGCGGTACTTCCCGCCAAGGCGCATAAGTTCATCGTGCGCTCCGCGTTCGACGATCTCGCCGCCATCCAGCACGAGGATCAAATCCGCGTCGCGGATGGTTGACAGTCGGTGCGCGATGATGAACGTCGTTCGTCCTCGCTTGAGCACGGAGAGCGCGTCTTGGATGAGGCGCTCTGTTTCACTGTCGATGCTCGCCGTGGCCTCGTCGAGCACGAGAATGGCCGGATCAAACGCCAAAGCGCGGGCGAACGAAATCAATTGGCGCTCGCCTGCCGACAAGGTGCCGCCGCCTTCTAGCACCGGTTCATCCCAGCCGTTGGGCAAGTGCGCGAGCAGCCGATCGGCACCGACATCGCGCAACGCCTGCTCTACCCTTGCCCGTGAGACGCGCTCGTCGCCAAGGCTGACATTCCATGCAACGGTCCCCGTAAACAGATACGGGTCTTGCAACACAATCCCCAGGTGCTGGCGCAATTGCTGCGGTGCAATGGTGCGAATATCGACGCCATCGATGCGAATCTGACCGCCCTGCGGATCGTAAAACCTGAACAGCAGATTGATGATGGAACTCTTCCCAGACCCCGTGTGTCCGACGAGCGCCACCGTCTGACCGGGCTGAGCGCGAAACGAAACGTCATTCAACACGTTATGTTCACCGTCATACGAAAAGGTCACATGATCAAACTCCACCTCGCCGCAAAAGCGCGGGATGGAGCCAAACACCGGATCGACCCCGGGCTCGTCGAGCAATTCAAATACGCGAACAGCCGAAGCGCGCGCCTGTTCCAGGTTGGCCAATTGGTTTACAACCTGCGTGATGGGTTGAAAAAGCCGGTTCAGATAATCAACAAAAGCGTATAGGACGCCAAACGAGACAAGAGACTCTAGATGCATCGAGCGCCAGCCGAAGATGGCGATGATAGCGATAAAAAACGAATTGCGAAAGACGCCGGCCAGATTAAATCCCGTCGCTGAATTTACGCGAAGCAGCCGCGTTTGCCCATCGTAATACGCTTGGTTAAGCTCGTCGAACTCGGCTTGTGTCCGTTGTTCGCGATGAAAGGCGCGAATGATAGGAATGCCCTGTATCGTTTCATTCAACATCGCGTTGATCTCGGATAAAAGAGCTCGAATCCGTACATTGACGGAGACCGTCGCCCGTCGGTATAACCAAATCCATACGATCAAAATCGGGATTAAAATACTCGCCATCAAGCCCAACCAGACGTTCAGAATGAACAGAGCGACGTAGATACCGACCATCGTCGCGATACTTGACAAGACGTTGGCGAGCACATTTACGTAAAAGTCGCGAATGGCTTCAGTGTCGTTCGTGATGCGCGAGACGACCTTGCCGGCTGGTAAGTTGTCAAAATAGCGGATCGGCAACCGATGAATTTGGTGAAATACGTCCTTGCGCATCCGCTGCAAAATCCGGTTTGCCGATACTTGTAACAAGTACTGCTGACCGTACAAAAAGATTGCGGCGCCAGCGAGCAGGCCGAAGTAGATCAAAGCCAACCGAATGACGCCCGGAATTTCGGGGCGATAAAACGAAAACAACTGTTGCCGTGTCAACGGCCTGGCCGTGATCACCAGCGAGCGACCGCCCTCCTGTTCGCGAATCTGGCCTGCCTCATTGCCTCGCACGACATGCGATACCACGCCGTCGAGAAAATACGTACGCGTGCCCACGGCCACCAGCGTATGTGGGTTTAATCGCTTGCTCTGCGCCGGCATTCGGTCGGCCCGCGCATACCACTTGCCTTCCCACTCGACCGCGCCGGCGGCTCGCGGTGTCACCTCGTACCAGACCTGCTGTATGCCCATGATGTGTCGATTGATAATGGCCTTTGCGACAAACGGCCCTGCCAACTGCGCCGCCACCGCGAGTACAAGCATGACAATCGCTAACGCGATAGCTCCCTTCGCATGTGCTGCATATTCCACAAGTCGCTTGTTTACCTGCTTTTCAGCGTTCAGATCAATCACCCCCGTTCCTCCGCCAAGGCAATGGCATCGCTGTCATCCAGTGCCTCTTCCCCGTACGCTTGCTGGCGCTCGTACTGTTGCGCGTACCAGCCTCCTTGCGCCATCAACTGGGCAAACGTACCTTCTTCTGCAATCCGTCCATCATCCATCACGACAATCCAATCGGCATGTGCGACTGCCGACATGCGGTGGCTTGCGATAAGAGTCGTTCTGCCTTGGCGAACCGAGCGGATCGATTCGATGATATGTGCTTCCGTGCGAGCATCGACGGCAGACATCGCGTCGTCAAGAATGAGAATCTCAGGATCGACGAGCAGGGCCCGCGCCAGAGCAATGCGCTGTTTCTGTCCGCCGGAGAGCGAAATCCCACGTTCTCCAACTAACGTGTCGAGGCCGTTTGGCAGCCTGTCAAGGTCCTTCACAAAATCGGCGAGGCGCAAGGCTTCCATGACTTCGGCGTCCGTCGCATCGTGCCGACCAAAGCGAACGTTATCGCGGACGCTGCGCGAGAACAGCATGGGATTCTGCGGAACATATCCCAACCAACCGTGTACGATATCCATGGCAATCTGTTCGATCCGCACGCCGCCGATGGTCAACGCACCTGTTTGCGATGGTGGGTACTCGCGAAGCAACTGGCGTAGCAATGTCGATTTTCCACTCCCTGTGCGTCCCACAATGCCTAGGGTTTCACCGCGGCGAATAACGAGTTCGATGTCTCTTAGGTTGTCTCGATCCGAAGTTGGATAGCGGAAGGTCAAGTGTTCAAACCGGATCTCCTCAGGGCGGTCAACGGCCACGGTTGACGGCGGATCGATGACATCCGGCTCGTACGCAAGGGTTTCGTTGACCCGATCCAGTGATGCGTTGCCGCGTTGCATGATGTTAATCAACTGTCCGAAGGCAAGCATCGGCCAAATCAACATTCCCAGATAGACGTTAAACGACGTCAGTTGGCCAATCGTCAGCTGGCTTTGAAAGACGAGGTAAGTTCCGTAGCCAAGGCCAATCAAATAGGTAATGCCAACAAGCATGCTGATGGTCGGATCGAACAAGGCGTCAATGCGCGCCACGGCGATGTTCTTGCGATAGACATCGGCCATCGTCGCTGCAAAGCGCTCCTCCTCGTGCTTTTCCTGCGCGTAGGCCCGCACAACACGAATCCCGGCTATCGTCTCCAAGACGCGATCATTCATATCGCCAAACGCGTCCTGCGCCAATGTGAATCGCTCGTGCAACATTTTCCCATACTTGGTCATGGCCAAGGCGATAAATGGCATGGGGACGAGTGAAAGCAACGTCAACCTCCATCCGTCCAAGGAGCCCATCGTCGCAAGAATGGTCGCGGAATAGGTGGTCGAGTCGATCAACGTCAAAATGCCGAACCCGGCGGTCTGCGAAACCGCATTTAGGTCGTTGGTCGATCTCGCCATTAAGTCTCCCGTGCGATTCTGTTCAAAGAACCGCGGCGTCATTTGGAGAAAGTGTCGCATGAGCCGCTTGCGCAGCGACAACTCGAGCACGCGCGCACCCCCGTACAACTGATACTGCCAGGTAAAGCCGCACGTATAGCTGATGACAATGACAAGCGCCAGGGCGCCTACGAGATCCCACAACGTGCCCGCCGTCATCCCCCGCTGGTTCATCAAATCGATGGCACGCCCCACGATATCCGGTGGAGCGACCTCAACGAAATTGAGGAATAAGAGCAGGCCAACGGCAATGGCATAGCGCTTTCGCTGCTGCCAGAAAAACCATCGCAACTTCCACAATACTTGGAACACGTTTCGTCCTCCTACACAAAAAAGGCATACCTGACGCGGCATGCCGTAATTCATTTGCAAACCATGCAAATGAAAAACGCGAGCCGCGTCGGAACGCGACCCGCGATATGTACTCGTTTGCTCATACTTTCGCGCAACGAGACGGAGGTCGCATTCCCGAACGGATGACCATGGGAACCAGTGCAATCGTCAGCATACGAATCATGGGAATGCACACTCCTTTCGCGTGAAGTCAGAATATAACATAACACTTTGTTTCTTCATTTGTCAATCCTGAGCAATCTGCAAAAACCGCTGGACAACGCTGGAATCGTCGTCTCGCCGCCAAGCAATGCCCAATTCGACCACTGGTGCCGGCCCTTCGATGGGTACATATCGCACTTCGCGCGCATGCACGTTTTGCGTCGCCTTTGGCAAGATGCTCACGCCCATGCCGGCTGCGACGAGCCCTACGGCAGTTTGCACCTCCGTGACTTCGAGACGAATGGTCGGACCGAAGCCGGCCGCCCGACAGAGCGTGACGACGCTGTCATATAGCCCGGGCCAGATGGATCGCGCGACAAGCACCAACGGCTCGCCCTGTAAATCCTCCATGTGGACGCCGCTTTTAGCCGCTAAGGCACTGCCAACTGGCAACACAACTACACATTCGTCCCGCCGAATTGAACACACATGCAAATCCGGATGAGCAGCCGGGGTGCGCAGCACACCGACGTCGATCGCACCCGTAAGGAGAGCTTCCATTTGCGCCGGTGTCGGCATTTCACGCAAGATGAGCTCGACGCTGGGGCAGAGTTCCTGATAACGGCGAATGACGGGTGGCAGCCAATCATACGTAGCCGACCCGACAAAGCCAACGACAAGTTTACCAACGGCGCCAGACGCGGCTCGTCTTGCCGTCTCGGTGGCCGCCTGCAATCGTGCCAAAACCTGGCGCACCTCCTGTAAGTAAGCCATTCCCGCGTCGGTCAAGCGCACCTTGCGGTTGGTTCGATCGAACAGACGCACCCCAAGTTCACCTTCCAATTGCCGGATTTGCTGACTTAAGGGAGGCTGTGTCAGACCAAGACGTTTCGCGGCGCGGCCAAAATGCAATTCCTCAGCGACGGCGACGAAGTATTCGAGTTGACGAAGTTCCGTCATCATCACCCCATTTGATGATTCGTTCTGCGACTCATTCACTTACGATTTATATATTAGACCTTCTATTCCGGCAGGCGTAAGCTTAATACGGAAAGGAAGTGTGCAACGATGCAACGCTTGACATGGATACGCAAAAAAACCGTGGCAATTGCGGTTATCATTCTGCAGATCGCAGTTTTGTACGGATTAGCTGATCTTGGCGGCTTGATCTCGAAATTGCTGCACACGCCCGTTCCCGGTAGCATTTTTGGCCTCATCATCTTGTTTTTGCTGCTGCAATTTCGGGTACTGAGACTCGACTGGATTGCTCGTGGCGGCGACCTTTTAATTCGCGAGATGCTCTTATTTTTCGTCCCTTCATCCGTCGGCATTATGACATACGGACACTTGATGTTACATGAGGGATTACAGATTTTAGTCACGATTGTTTGTAGCACAGCCATTGTCATGCTCATCACGGGCACCATGGCCGATAACATCTGGAAGGCAAGGCAGCTGCGCCGCCCTCGCCGCACAGCACATGAAGATGCAAAAGAGGTGGCATCATGGTAATGTGGCTTGGTCTCGTATCGACCTTGATTTGCTACGGGATTTGCAAAAAATTGTATCAGCGCTTTCACTATGTAGTTTTGAATCCTGTACTGACGTGCTTAGCCGTACTGATCGCATTCCTATCCCTGGCGCACGTTTCATACCATACCTACTTTGCAAGCGGCAAATGGCTGACCGACATGCTGAGTCCGGCGACGGTAGCACTTGCCATCCCGCTGTATCGAAACGTGCACATATTAAAGGCCCATTGGCTTGAGTTCCTTGTCAGCCTCGTCTCCGGCGCTGCGGCCGCCATTGTGTCGTCCATCCTTCTCGCGCGGCTCATGCGCCTAGGCGGCATGATTGAGACCAGTGTCGCGCCTAGGTCAGTGACGACTCCGATTGCCATGGACATCTCGCAAACCATTGGCGGCATTCCAACGCTTACGGCCGTATTCGTCATTATTACTGGTATTTCCGGCGTCGTCATCGGGCCCCTCGTCATCCGCTATGTCCGCATTCGATCCGCAATCGCCAAAGGTGCCATCTTCGGCATGGGATGCCATGGCATCGGCACGGCACGTGCGTTTGAAATGGGGCAAATGGAAGGTACCTGCTCAAGTCTGTCGATGGTGATTGCGGCCTTCATTACGCTGGCACTCGCCCCCAGTCTGGTACCGCTGCTTACGTAACATGCCTCGAATCACCAGTCATGTGAACCGCCAAAGCGGTGGACACTAGGTGTGAGGTGATGATACATGGGCGAACGTTCCGAGTTTACCCCCGGCTATGAAGCACCAAACAACGGCGTGTACATTGAAGTTGGAGCACACCCGGACAGCGAGGATCTACATCACCCACGGCGAGTGTATTTACACAAGGGAGAACGGTTTCCCGAAACAACCAACGACGATCGAAAGTGGCGGCGTATCAAAACGAATAAAAAACACTGACCAAAGCGATCACGAAGGGGACGGCCGCCTTGTGCCGTCACCCTTCGCCTTCCAGCCATTTGGGTTCCGAAGGTAAAGGACTCGCTTCGACGGAACGCAATTGCCGCTCGATAGCACGCGAGCGAACCGCGGCCTTGTCGATGGTGTTGCTCGCCTCTTGCAACTTTTTCTGCGTCCGTTCAAGCACATCCCCGAACTTCCCAAACTCAGATTTAACCGCCCCCAACAGTTTCCACACCTCACTGGATCGCTTCTGTATAGCCAAAGTGCGAAAGCCAAGCTGCAGGCTGTTGAGGAGAGCCGTAATCGTGGTTGGTCCCGTGATGATGACGCGATACTCGCGCTGTAAGGTTTCCCAGAGGCCGGAGCGGCGCAAGACCTCGGCAAACAACCCCTCTACCGGTAGAAACATGAGCGCAAAATCGGTCGTGAGCGGCGGCTGTATGTACTTGTCGCGGATCGATTTGGCCTCGAGTTTGATACGATTCTCCAGTGCCTTTGCAGCCTCTGTAAACATGTCGAGGTCGCCCGCTTCTTGAGCCTCCTGCAGACGCTGGTAATCTTCGAGGGGGAACTTGGCGTCGATCGGCAACCATACAGGTGCGTCACCGTCATCCTTCCCGGGCAAGCGGACGGCAAAATCGACCCGTTCTTGTGAATCTTGTCGAATGGCGACATTGCGTGCATATTGCTCGGGACTTAACACTTGCTCGAGCAGGGTCTCAAGCTGTAATTCCCCCATCGTCCCGCGGGATTTTACGTTCGTCAGCACGCGCTTTAAATCGCCAACCCCCGCCGCAAGCGACTGCATTTCGCCTAATCCTTGATGAACCTGTTCCAAACGTTCACTGACCAGCTGGAACGATTCCCCGAGGCGTCGTTCGAGTGTCTGATGCAACTTCTCGTCGACAGTCATTCGCATTTGCTCAAGCTTGTTGCTATTTTCCTCCTGCAAATAGCGCAGGCGGCGCTCCACAGCTTCGCGCACTTGCTCCAATTGACTCGCATTAAGCTGAGCCAAATCGGCGAGTTGCTTGTTAAACGAATCGAGCATGCCCTTTTGCTGTCGCGACATCTCACCGATAGCATCGATCAATGCCTGTTGTTGCAGCGTGATCGCTTGCACAGTGCTATTTGCGCCATCAGCTAGCGTGCGTGCCAGCGACTGCGAAATCCCCTGTACCTGAGCCGCCATCTCCATCCTGGCCTCGCGCGCCGATCGATTCGCTTCTTCGCGACTTGCCATGATTTCGTCGCGCAGGCTACGCTCCAGGCGTTCGAATTGAATCCCTGATTCTCGTCCATTGTTTGATTTGTTTGATAGTCCGCCTCCCCGTCCAAGCAGGAGCCAGATTAACAATACGAAATTTGCCAACGAAATGACGGCAGCGATGGTATTCAGCACGGTGTTCGCAATACCTCCCTGTACGGCGCTTTTGAATTCCATGATAGAGAGATTGCAAACTTGAAGAAAGTGCGCCGTAAAAGATTGACGAAACTATTTGAGATACAAGTTCTGAACTTGCACTGAAAAACCATAAAAAGCGATGGCCCCCTTTGGGAAGCCATCGCTTTCTCACTCACATGATGACGCTGTCGGCATTACGTCGTCCCAGCGGCCATGGCTGGTTTGACAACCAATGCGCCATCGTTGCCATCAATGCGCACCGCTTGAACGTGTTCGTGATCGATCAACAGGTCGGCGATGGGGTCTTCAACCAACTCCTGAATGGCTCGGCGCAATGGACGCGCTCCCAGCGTTGGATGATAGCCACGCGCTGCCAACACCTTTACGGCCTCCGGCGTCCACGACAACTCGACACCTTGCTCCGCCAGCCATTCCTTGCGCTCACCGAGGAATAGCTCCACAATCCGCGCGATATCGGCTTCGGCGAGCGGAGAGAACTGGACGATTGCGTCAAAACGATTCAGGAACTCCGGCTTGAAATACGCGGTCAACTGATCCGCATTCGACTCAGTTGAAACATCGTGCTTGTTTTCCCCAAGTGCAAAGCCAACCGTCGATTTGCGCTCCATGACACCTGCGTTGCTCGTCATAATGAGAATCGTATCCTTAAAGCTGACCGTGCGCCCTTGGCTGTCCGTCAAACGACCATCCTCCATGATTTGCAGGAAGATGTGTTGTACGTCAGGATGCGCTTTTTCAATCTCGTCGAGCAAGATCAGACTGTACGGCTTTCTCCGCACTTGCTCTGTTAATTGGCCAGCTTCTTCATATCCGACATATCCCGGAGGCGAACCAATCAACTTGGATACCGCATGCTTTTCCATGTATTCGCTCATATCGAGCCGAATCATCGCATCCTTGGAGCCAAACAAACGCTCGGCCAGACGCTTCGCCAATTCTGTCTTACCAACACCAGTCGGTCCGACGAACAAGAACGAACCAATCGGCCGGTCTCCCTTGCGCAAGCCCACGCGGCTCCGGCGCACAGCCTTGGCTACCTGCTTGACCGCCTGTGGCTGTCCGATGACGTATTGCGCCAAATCCTCTTCCAAGTGGCGCAATTTGGTTTGTTCATCGGTTTCTACCTTCGTCACCGGAATGCCCGTCTTCCCTTCGACAATCGCGGCGATGTCCCGTTCCGTCACGGTCGGCCGCTTGGACTGACTGCCTTGTGCCGCCAGGCTTGCCAACTGCTCGCGCAATTGCATCTCTTCCCGATGCAGTTCGGCTGCGCGTTCATACGCCTCGACGCGGGCCGCCTCGGCTTTTTCACGAGCCAATGCCGCAAGTCGTGCCTGTATGTCATCCGCGCGGCCATCGGCCTGCGCCAAGTTCGCCTTGGAACCCGCCTCGTCCATCAGATCAATCGCCTTATCGGGAAGAAACCGATCTGCGATATAACGCTGAGACAATGTCACACACGCGCGTACCGCTTCATCCGTGAATTGAACTTGATGAAATTCCTCATACTTCGAACGGATCCCTTGCAAAATCGCGATTGCCTCGTCAACGCTCGGCTCGTTGACCGTCACTGGCTGGAATCGGCGTTCTAGGGCTGCGTCCTTTTCAATTTGCCGGTACTCCTTCAAGGTCGTGGCACCGATGACTTGCAAATCGCCACGTGCAAGTGCGGGCTTCAGGATGTTACCTGCATCCATAGAGCCTTGTGCCGACCCAGCCCCTACGAGCAGATGGATTTCATCGATAAACGCGATCACGTCGTCGCGAGACTCCAATTCGCGAATGAGCCCCTGCATGCGCTCTTCAAACTGGCCGCGAATGCCCGTGTCTGCGACCAGGGATGCCACATCGATAGCGTAAATCTGCTTGTCGCGAAGCTTGCTGGGCACCTGACCTTGCACGATGCGTAACGCCAAGCCTTCGACGACGGCTGTTTTACCGACACCAGGCTCCCCGATGAGCACTGGATTGTTCTTGTTGCGGCGATTAAGAATCTCGATGGTACGCGCAATTTCCTTGTCGCGCCCGATCAACGGATCGATCCGGCCGTCGGCCGCAAGCCGTGTGAGATTGCGACCAAATTGGTCAAGGAAACCGCCGCCTGACGTTTGTGTGCGAACCTGTGCCTCGCGCGGCACACCACGAAACTGTGCAAACAAGTCGTTCATTCCGGGAATTGCCGAACCAAAATCGAAGCCGCCCAACGCACTGGGCAGTTTGTAGCCTGCTTGAACTTTCGCCATACATTCGGTGCACAGGTGCAGCTCGAACACTTGCTGATTTCGCTGCGTCCGAATGTGTGCCGTTGCGGGACGTTCGTGACATAAGTTGCATTTCATGTCGATTGACCTCCCTTATACTCAACATTTCATTCGCAATAGCTGATTCATCCTCAGTTGACCTTAACTATCTTTGACCAATAGGAAGCGTTTATTTGACTTTGACTATCCTTGACCTTATTATAACGCAACCTCGCAAACTTGCAACACATTTTTTGTGTTTTGTATGGCCGGCGAGGGATGATATCGGTATGATGAGTACATCAAAGCGAGAGGTGAAACATCTTGGTCGTGATTTTGCTTGTCGTGATCGTCATTTTGCTTGTCGTGTTGTTGGCAAGGCGAAATCAAGCTGGGAACGGCTATCGTAGAGGACCGTTTCAAAACAACGGGTTTCGCGACAACCAGTATTACGATGTGACCCCGCCGTACAGCACGCCGGGGTATACGGGCGGTTTTGGGCGGACCGGATCGTTTCTCGGCGGCATGGCGGCTGGTGCGCTGCTCAGTTACCTGTTGGAACAAGGGCGGATCGACATGATGCAATACGACATGTTTCGCCAGATGGAAGATCAGCAGATGATCAACGAGCTGATGCAGCAGAACATTATTCAGCAAGATGAGATCGATCAATTGCAGCGGGAAATTGGCATGGATCAGTACGGGGGCGCCGATTGGAACAATGGCCCTTATGACCAAGGGCCATATGGCGATATGGGCCCAAACAGTTGGGACAACCAGGTGGACTTCCCAACTAATGATGACCCGTTCCAAAACGACTCGTTCAATGATAACAATGGAGACAACTGGGTTTAACCGAAATATGTTTTGCATAAAACGGCCTTTGCTTTGCAATGTGCGCGACATCAGACTGTGGTCATCGCGCCATTCACGAAGTAAAGGCCTGTTTTCTATGCTTTGAACCACCCTGACTACATATCGTGCAAAAAAGGGAATTTATTGATATCCATCCTGCTAGTCGCGAAGGGTTGGCGTGTAACCAGCCTGTTTCAACGCGTCACACAGCAATTGAATATGGGCGTGATCGCGCGTTTCCAAATCGATCTCCACTTCTGTCTGCCCGAGATGAATGTGCGATCCGACACGCTGATGGTGCACGGTCAATACATTGGCGCGATGCCGAGCCACGATATCCAGCACATCCCGCAAGGCTCCCACTCTGTCCTGAATGGTGACCGCAAGGCGCAGGTAACGGCCGGCTTCTGTCAAGCCGTGCTCGATGATGCGTGACAACACAACGACATCGACGTTGCCGCCTGAGAGAACACAGACAACTTTCCCTAGGTTGTTCGGGATCTTTCGGAAAATCGTTGCCGCAATGCCTGCCGCAGCGGCACCCTCGGCGACAAGCTTGCAACGCTCAAGTAAATAAATCATCGCCCGCGCAATCTCATCCTCGTCCACCGTGACGACGTCGTCGATATAACGTCTGGCGAGATCAAACGTCAACGCGCCGGGACGTTTGACGGCGATGCCATCGGCAATCGTCGGCTGACCCTGGACAGCGTCGATTTGGCCTCGCTCGAGTGCATGGACGAACGATGGTACAGCTTGTGCCTGGACACCAATAATCTTGATGTCTGGACGCCGCGATTTGACCGCCAACGCAATCCCAGTAGCAAGGCCGCCGCCGCCCATCGGGATGACAATGGCTCCGACATCCGGCAGTTGTTCCAAGACTTCCAACCCTATCGTCCCCTGCCCCGCGATGATGTACGGATCGTCAAACGCGTGAATATATGTGAGACCTTCGGCGTCCGCCAGTTGCTTAGCGTGGGCGTATGCCTCATCGTAATCGTTCCCGTGCAAAACGACGCGCGCGCCATAGCGCTGCGTCGCCATCACCTTGGCAAGGCTCGCGCCTTCCGGCATGACGATCGTGCAGGGGACACCTTTGCCACGCGCGGCATACGCGACACCCTGCGCGTGATTGCCGGCGGAAGCTGCGATCACGCCACGTGCCTGTTCATCTGTGGTCAACGTGGAAATCTTGTTGTAAGCTCCTCGCAACTTAAAGGATCCCGTCTTTTGTAGGTTCTCGAGCTTCAGGTAAACATCGTTGGCGGACAACTGCGAGAATGTCTCGGAATAGTCGAGCGGCGTATACAAGACGCGATCGCGCAACCGCTCACGGGCCGCATCGACATCTGCCGCCGTTGGTGCAGGTACGTTTAACAAGTAGACCGCCTCCTTTACCTCCCGCAAACGCATGACAAGAGCGCTCGTGATACAATAGCGCCGTCAAGATGATGGAAGGTGATTGGCATGATTGAGTTCAGACATCTCCGCTATTTTGTCGCTGTCGCTGAAGAGTTGAACTTCAGCCGCGCGGCCGAGCGCTTACACATTTCACAATCACCGCTGAGTCGGCAAATCCGAGAGTTGGAAGAAATGCTAGGGTTTCCGTTGTTTGCGCGAGATCGACATCATGTCGAACTGACGGCCGCCGGACAAGTCTATTTGGAGAAAGCCCGGGAAATCCTCACTGCCACGGAACAGGCCCGACGCGAGGCCGAGCAGTTTCACGTAGGACGAAAAGGAAGCTTATCGATTGGCTTTGTTGGATCCCTGACCTATCGGGTGGCGGCCATTCTTCAAACGTTTCGCCTGCACTTTCCCGAAGTACACATCGAGTTGCGACAAATGAAAAGTACGGAACAAATGCAGGCACTCTATGATGGCAAAATCGACGTCGGTCTCGTCCGCGGAGCGGTGGCCAATCCCAACCTGGTTTGCAAAGGTATCGCCGAGGAGCCCTTGGTGGCGGCACTACCCGGTTCACACCCGCTCGCTCACAAGGCGGCGGTATCCCTTGGCGATCTCGCTCCGCACCCGTTCATTCTCACGCCGTACCGCAGCGGATCCGGTTACTACGAAATTGTAACACTGTGTTGCAAGGAAGCTGGATTTGTGCCACGAGTGGCGGTCGAAGCTCCGGAGATTTTAACCATTGTTGCGTTTGTCGCAGCAAACATGGGCGTCGCATTGATTCCCCTATCGTTCACACATCTGCATGCGGAAGGGGTCACCTACCTGCCGCTCGAATCCGCATGCACGTGGAACATTTCACTCATTGCGAACGCCCATGGCCCTAAGCAAATCTTGATTGATCACTTTCTCGCACATGCGCGTGGAGGTATCAATTTCAATGAAGATGCTCTCACGTAAGTGTCACTTCTTCTTCATGTGGCCTTCGAGCACCGTCTGTGCGATATGCGTGTCAAGGGCTTCATAATCATAATAGCGTATGGCTTCATACAGCGCCTGCCGCGTCAACATCGCTGACTCAAACGCCTTTTGTGTACCATGCTCGGCGAGTTCACGATAGACGAGCTCCACGGCATGCGCTGCGACACGTAAACTTGTTACAGGGTAAATCACCATGCGATATCCCCAAGACTGAAATTGCTCGGCTGAATAGTAAGGTGTCCGACCGAATTCTGTCATATTGGCCAGAAGCGGTGCCTGTACGCGTTTGGCAACGTACTGAAACTCCTCTTCACTCGCCAAAGCCTCAGGGAAAATGGCGTCTGCCCCTGCTTCAACGTACCGATTTGCGCGCTCAATCATCGCGTCGATACCCTCAACACTCTTCGCGTCCGAACGGGCAACGACGACCAGCGTCGGAGCGGCAGTCTTCAGCATGTGGATTTTCTCAATCATCTCGGATGGCTCAACGACCTGCTTACCGTTCAGATGGCCGCATTTTTTCGGCATGACTTGGTCTTCTATCTGCACGGCAGCTACGCGTGCCTCCACCATTTCCTTTGCGGTTCTCGCCACGTTGAGAACGCCGCCATACCCTGTGTCAATGTCGACCAACACGGGCAACCCAGAAGCGCGGACAAGATCCGCTGCACGTTCCGCCACCTCATTCGAATACACGATGCCGAGATCGGGCAATCCTCGGCTTGCCGTATACGCCGCTCCTGACAGATACAAGGCTTCAAAGCCGACCTGCTTGGCAATGCGCGCAGCCAGTCCATCGTGTGCGCCCGGAATTTTAAGTATGTCAACTTCTGAAATGCGTTTTAAAAACTGTTGTGCCAGTTCTTCCTGACTGGGCTGTTGTTCAACCAACCAGGCCACAAGCTATTCCTCCTCAAAACACGAACATCAAATGACGAACAGTTGAACAAACTCATCTACGCCCATTTCGTACAGAGATTGCGTATCAAGACATTGACCGACAATGCGATCGACGCGTTTTTGTGGAAACCGGGTCGCCAAATTTGCTCGAAATTTCTCCACAATCTTCGGAAGGCCCTCCGCACGACGCCGACGATGGCCAATCGGATACTCGCACACGACCTTCTCTGTATGCGATCCGTCGTGGAAAAACACCTGTACAGCGTTTGCGATGGAACGTTTGTCAGGATCGAGGTAATCACGACTGTATTGAACATCCTCGATGACTTCCATACGTTCGCGTAGCCAATCGATGCGCGGATCTTCTGCCGTCTCGTCCTCGTAGTGATCTGCCGTAAGATGCCCATACAAAAGTCCGATTGCCGTCATATACTGCAGACAGTGATCGCGATCCGCCGGATTGTACAATGGCCCCTTCTTATCAATGATGCGAATCGCCGACTCGTGCGTCGTAATGACAATTCGCTCGATCTCGTCAATGCGACCCGCAACCTGTTCATGCAACTGAAGTGCACATTCGACGGCTGTTTGCGCGTGAAATTCAGCTGGAAACGAGATTTTAAACAATACATTCTCCATGACATACGAAGCGAGTGGCCGCGCGAGCACGATCTCTTTGCCGCCCATGACAACGTCCTGAAATCCCCACTTTGGTGCCGTAAGCGCGTTTGGATAGCCCATTTCGTCACGGAGGGCCATGAAGGCGAGCCACACTGCACGGCTAGTCGCATCACCTGCGGCCCATGACTTGCGCGATCCGGTATTGGGTGCATGGCGATACGTTCGAAGAGGTCCATTGTCAATCCAGGCGTTTGAGACAGCATTCAACACCTGCTCCTTGTTGCCACCAAGCATCGCTGTAGCGACCGCTGTAGAAGCCACTTTGACAAATAGGACGTGATCGATCCCGCGACGATTCAAACTATTGTCCAGAGCCAGCACACCCTGGATCTCATGTGCTTGTACCATGCGCTCAAGCAACTGCCTGATGGTCAATGGTGGTTTACCGTGTAACCGATTTTGCCGGCTCATGTAATCGGCCACTGCCAAAATGGCACCTAGATTGTCAGAAGGATGTCCCCACTCTGCCGCCAGCCAAGTATCGTTGTAGTCTAGCCAGCGGATCATCACACCAATATTAAATGCCGCCTGCACCGGATCCAGTTCGTATTTCGTGCCGGGTACGCGGGCTCCTAACGAAACGCTAAAGTTTGGCACATATGGACCAATGTGTTTCGCGCACTCGGGAAACCGCAAAGCCAGCATACCCACACCGAGCGTGTCCATAAGGACGTAGCGTGCTGTTTCCACAGCCTCTTCACTTGCTTGCCCTAATCCTAGGACATAGTCCGTAATGTTGACGAGAACGTCGTCTGTGGTGCCGCGATGATTGTCATGTACTGCATCCTCTGTAGCCATACCTACTAACACCCTCCGTGTGATGAAAACCTATAGCCCGCCAATCCAGTCATCAAGTCTCGTATCGTTAGTTGTCCGCGATGATTTGTGAAACTTTATTCCCGCGTGGGCCAGTGTACAAAACGCGGGGCCTAAATAAACGATTGTGCTCCAACTGCTCCGTCACATGCGCAGCCAGTCCGACGACGCGCGCCGCAAAAAACACAGGTGTAAACAGTTCAACCGGAATGCCTAGCAGGTGCATGACAGGTGCTGCATAGTAGTCGAGATTGGGAAACAGCCCTTTCTCCTCCCGCACAATTTCTTCACCTGCAAGACACATGTGATACAAACGATCATCGCCCGAGGCCTCGGACATTTCCCTTAGTGCCTCTTTCATTAAAAGTGCACGCGGATCGCTCTTGCGCATGTAAACTCGGTGCCCAAATCCCATGATCTTTTCCTTGTTCGCAAGCTTCGTTCGGACGAGCCGTTCAAACCCTTCCACCGTTTGCGCCTCAAGGAGCATGTTCATCACGGCCTCATTCGCGCCTCCGTGTAGAGGTCCCTTCAATGATGCCACAGCACCAGTCAACGCCCCATACATGTCCGATTGCGTCGAGGCAATGACGCGAGCGGCGAACGTAGAGTTTGGCAGTTCGTGTTCACAGTAAACCATCAGTACTTGGTTATAATAGCGTTCCTCCGCGGCACTTGGCTCGCGTTTCGTGATCATATATAAGCAATTCGCGACAAACGACAAATCTGAGCGCGGCTGCACAAGGCCTTCACCGCGAGCGATGTGATAGCTGTTCGCTACGATTTGCGGTACGAGCGCAAGTAGCCGGAACGCCCGTCGCCGATTGGCCTCAACAGAAGCATTTGCGAGTTCTGGATCAAACCCTGAGAGCGCGGATACACCGGTGCGCAAGGCGTCCATCGGGTGTGTCGAAGCGGGTAAACTGCTTAAGATGGCATAAATACCTTCAGGCAGATGAGCCTGCTCCGACAACATCTGTTCAATCGTCACCCGTTCGTCAGGCGAAGGCAGTCGTCCATCCAGTAGCAAACCAATCACGTCGACATAAGACAATTGCCTAGCGAGATCAATCAAGTCGTACCCTCGTATGACGATTTCCTCATGCTCGACATCCAGATACGATATGGACGTTTCACATGCGATCACGTTCTCTAAACCTGGTTTGTACGATTCGATGGACATGGCTTCATCTCCCCATCACGAACTTACCAAGATTACTGTAACCGTTTACTCGAACTTGCGCTAAGATCCAGTGTGACTATAGTTAGACGCGGCAAACCAGATTGGGTCTCTCCTCGTACTTATCGTATGAGCCTTCAGCCTTGCGTACAGATGCACTCGGTCGGGATGAGCTTTGTGTTTTCGGGGATGTGGGCGGGGAATGCTGCATATAGCAAAACAGAGCCAGGCAACTTCGCCTGACTCTGTCCTCGCTTGCCTGGCAACGACCTACCTTCCCAGTCCCTCTCGAGACAAGTATTCTCGGCGCTGGAGGTCTTCACGTCCGTGTTCGGGATGGGTACGGGTGTTTCCCCTCCGCTATGGTCACCAGACTA
>NZ_FNOJ01000011.1 GCF_900107035.1 Alicyclobacillus hesperidum
AAAGCCAAAGCCACGTGAGCGCCAGGACAAACGAATATAGCGCAAGGGTTGCGTGAAACACCATCTGAAGCGAAGTTGGGTCCGAGCGAACACATCTTCAGGCCGAAGGCCGAAGCCGTGTGAGCGAGGAGCAAACGAAGCATGATAGTCTGGTGACCATAGCGGAGGGGAAACACCCGTACCCATCCCGAACACGGACGTGAAGACCTCCAGCGCCGAGAATACTTGTCTCGAGAGGGACTGGGAAGGTAGGTCGTTGCCAGGCAAGAGAGAACAGAGTCAGGCGAAGTTGCCTGGCTCTGTTTTGCTATATGCACCATTCCCCGCCCACATCCCCGAAAACGAAAAGCTCATCCCGGCCGAGTGCATCGAGAGGCAGCGTGAGGCTTGACACGTCGACGCGAAAGGTACGAGCGCTCTCCACATGCCAAACTCACATTTTGTTTAGACTACGCGAAGGAAAGTTGCATTTGCCCTTCCCTGCTGTATAATATGGTCAATAAAAGTCAAAGTCAAAATACGTTAAAGGGCGGTGCTGCCAAACAAATGGAGGTTGCGGCCAATGGGCAATAACATTTCGGATATCATCGAACAGTACCTGAAACGTATTTTAGAGGAAAGCGACTTCGATATGGTCGAAATTCAGCGCAGTGAATTGGCCGAGCAGTTCCATTGCGTTCCGTCTCAGATTAACTATGTGATCAGTACTCGTTTTACGGTCGATCACGGATATATCGTCGAGTCCAAACGAGGTGGCGGAGGTTACATCCGAATTCGGCGGGTGAAGTTGGATCGGGAACACTTAGTGTTGGAAGTGCTGCGCTCTCTCGGGGACGAGATCAGTCAGGCGACAGGTGAGGCTCTCATCGAGCGGCTATATCGTGAGGGCTGGGTCACGCGTCGTGAAGCGCAAATGCTTCAAAATATGTTGCGCCGCGAGGTTCTTGCTGTAGACCTTCCATTACGGGACAAATTGCGAGCCAAGCTATTGTATGGTGCGTTACAGGTGATCGCTGCTCATCGGGACTGAGGAAACGAGGTGTTCGGCTGTGTTGTGTGAGCGATGCCATGAGCGTCCGGCGACGGTTCATGTGACGAAAATTATCAATGGTGAAAAGACGGGTTATCATTTGTGTGAGGTTTGTGCAAAAGAGCAAGGAGAGGTGATGAACCCATTCCTTGCAGGCAATGCGTTCGATTTTAACAAGTTGTTAAGTGGACTTCTCAGCATGGATTCATCGCCTGGATTTGCGCCTGTGCAGGCGCAGGTTCAGCCTCGATGTGGAACCTGCGGAATGACCTACAACCAGTTCACGCAGGTCGGTAGGTTTGGCTGCCCGGACTGCTACGATAGCTTTGCGGCCAGATTGGAGCCTCTTCTACGAAGAATTCAGACTGGAAACCGTCATACGGGTAAGGTGCCCGTGAAGTCAGGAGCAAAGATTAAGAGACTACGTCAATTGGACGCTTTGCGCCGTGAATTGCAGCAAGCCGTCGCTCAGGAACAGTTTGAACGGGCCGCAGAGTTGCGGGATCAAATTCGCATGTTGGAGCAGACGTCGGAATAAGGAGGAAGTGGTATGTCACTCAGCGACTTTTTGCAGAGGGCAGTCAGCAAATGGATGCGGGAGGGCGGCCCCGAAGACGACATTGTGCTCACGAGCCGCATTCGCGTTGCCCGCAACCTGCAGGGTTACCCATTTCCCATTCTGCAGACCGACAGCCATGCGGATGAGATCGTGCGGTTGATGGAACAGGCCATACAGTCGCCGGTTATGCAACAACTCGGGAACTATGAAATGGTTCGCTGTCGCGAATTATCGCCGCTGGATCGGCAGGTCTTTGTGGAGAAGCACTTGATCAGTCCCGATCTAGCACAGCAAGAAAAGCATGGGGCGATGGTGATTCGTGAAGATGAGCTCGTGAGCATCATGGTGAACGAAGAAGATCACTTGCGAATCCAGTGTATTTTACCGGGATTGCAACTGCTCGATGGCTGGCGGATGGCTAGTGCCATTGACGACGCGTTAGAGCAACATCTCACATATGCATTTCACGACCAATATGGCTATTTGACGGCATGTCCTACGAATGTCGGCACTGGGATTCGAGCTTCGGTGATGATGCATCTGCCAGGACTGGCGTTGACGGGAAGTATCAACCGCATGTTGACTGCTGTGTCACAGGTCGGTTTGGCAGTACGAGGGATTTATGGGGAAGGTTCTGAATCATACGGGAATCTGTACCAGGTATCAAACCAAATTACGCTCGGCGAGACTGAAGAAGAGATTGTTGCCAATTTGCAGAGTGTCGTTTATCAACTGATTGAACATGAGCGCAATGCGAGAAAGGCGTTGTTAGCTAGGAATCGTACACAGCTCGAAGACAGAGTTAGCCGCTCGTTTGGCATTCTGGCATACGCCCGTCGCATCGACACGAAGGAGACCATGGAGCGCTTATCGGATGTTCGCTTGGGCATTGATCTGGGCATTATTCAAGGCGTGTCCGCCGGCATTTTAAAAGAGTTGATGGTCATGACACAGCCGGCCTTTTTACAAAAGTATTATCATCGTGAACTTGCGGCGACAGAACGAGATATTCGCAGGGCGGCGCTGATTCGCGAAAGGTTACGTTTGGACGACTCGGAGGTGCATCGATAATGTACGCAAGATTTACGGAGCGAGCGCAAAGAGTGTTAGCCTTGGCGCAAGAAGAAGCGACAAGACTGAGTCATCCAGGAGTGGGCACTGAACATATTCTGCTAGGTCTTGTCCGCGAAGGTGAGGGTATCGCCGCGCGCGCTTTGCAAATGTTGGGCGTTCAAGCAGATAAAGTGCAACAGGAAGTCGAGCGGATCATCGGCAAAGGCCAGGGTCAAGTCAGCGCGATGACCTACACGCCGCGCGCCAAAAAGGTGATTGAGCTGTCCATTGATGAGGCTCGCAAGCTCAACCATTCTTATGTCGGCACTGAACATATTCTGCTCGGTCTTATCCGCGAGGGTGAAGGGGTTGCGGCGCGGGTTTTGGCAAACATGAACGTCAGCTTGAATAAAGCCCGCCAACAGGTGCTGCAACTCCTTGGTGGTGACGCGGTCGATCTCGCAGGGGATAAAGACAGCTCAGTAGGTACTCCGACACTCGACAGCCTCGCTCGCGACTTAACGCAGATGGCGCGTGATGGCAAGCTCGATCCGGTGATTGGACGCGCCAACGAGATCGAACGCGTGATTCAAGTGTTGTCTCGGCGTACAAAAAACAATCCCGTTCTGATTGGCGAACCTGGCGTCGGTAAGACGGCTATCGCCGAGGGCCTAGCACAGCGTATTGTGGCCGGAGACATTCCGGAGACGCTGCGCAACAAGCGCGTGATGGTGCTCGATATGGGGACAGTCGTCGCGGGAACGAAGTATCGCGGTGAATTTGAAGATCGCCTAAAGAAAATCATGGACGAAATTCGGCAGGCGGGTAACATCATTTTGTTTATCGACGAGTTGCACACGTTAATTGGTGCGGGCGGCGCCGAGGGTGCAATTGATGCATCCAATATCCTGAAGCCAGCATTAGCCCGTGGGGAACTTCAGTGCATTGGTGCAACCACCTTAGATGAGTACCGCAAACATATTGAAAAGGACGCGGCACTGGAACGCCGCTTTCAGCCCATCACGGTCGATCAACCGTCTCCAGAAGAGGCCTTGGAGATACTTCGTGGGTTGCGCGATCGTTATGAGGCCCATCATCGCGTAAAAATTACCGATGAGGCTTTGGAAGCCGCTGTGCGGATGTCGGATCGGTACATTTCGGATCGTTTCTTGCCAGATAAGGCCATCGACCTGATTGATGAGGCAGGTTCGCGCGTGCGCTTGCGGACGCACACTGCACCGCCGAATCTCAAGGAACTCGAGCAGAAGTTAGAAAAGGTTCGCAGTGAGAAAGATGCTGCTGTGCAAAGTCAGGAGTTTGAACAAGCGGCCAGCTTGCGCGATCAGGAGCAAAAGATTAAGCAGGAGCTTGAACAATTGAAGGAGCGCTGGCAGCAGACGCAGCAACACGATGATGTCCGGGTTACGGCGGATGACATCGCGCATGTGGTGGCGGCTTGGACCGGTATACCCGTGAAGCAGTTGGCGCAAGAGGAATCGGAGCGGCTGTTGCATATGGAACAACTTCTGCACGAGCGCGTGATTGGTCAAGATGAGGCGGTGCAAGCCGTATCGCGTGCCATCAGGAGGGCGCGTGCCGGCTTAAAGGATCCGAAGCGCCCAATTGGCTCTTTCATTTTCCTTGGTCCAACCGGCGTGGGTAAGACGGAATTGGCACGTGCCTTGGCCGAATCTATGTTTGGCGATGAAGATGCTCTTATTCGCATCGACATGTCCGAGTTTATGGAGCGCCACACGACCTCCCGTCTCGTAGGTTCACCCCCGGGATATGTCGGCTACGAGGAGGGCGGGCAACTCACGGAAAAGGTACGCCGTAAGCCCTATTCGGTCGTGTTGCTCGACGAGATCGAAAAGGCACATCCAGAGGTGTTTAATATCTTGCTGCAAGTGCTGGATGATGGCCGCTTGACCGATGGTAAAGGTAGGACGGTCGATTTTCGCAACACGGTCATCATCATGACGTCGAACGTCGGAGCTGAGGAGTTGCGCAAAGGTGGAAGTGTGGGTTTCAAGCGCGACGAAAGCAGTCGCTATCTCGATATGAAAGACAAGGTCATGCAAGATTTGAAGAAGACGTTTCGCCCTGAGTTTCTCAATCGCATTGACGAAATCATCGTCTTCCACTCACTTGATGAAGACCATATCGGCAGGATTGTCGACATGATGGTGCATAACCTCCAGCGTCGCTTGAAGGAACAAGAGATCGAATTTACGCTGACTGACGAGGCTAAGAAATTCTTGTCCAAGGAAGGATTCGATCCGCAGTATGGCGCACGCCCATTGCAACGGGCGATTGTCCGCCATATCGAGGACCGGCTATCGGAGGCCTTATTGTCCGGCCAAATTAAGAAAGGCGACAGCGTCGTGTTGGGCCTCGATGGCGATCACCTGCGCATCGAACAGGTCAATCAGCATCCTGTAGGCGTATAACAGGCGACAGGCTGAATGAAAGCAGCCGCCCAGCTCTATTGGGGCATGTGGGCGGCTGTTTTCGTGTGAACAATGATTGTGTTGGATCACCGGATCATCTCCTGTCCGCCATGGACGAATCTCCAGAGTTCTGTATCATGTGTGGTGAGGAAGAGGAAGGCGGGAAGGTATTGCCGAAGACGAAAACACAGTACGTGTGTCAGTCCTGTGGACATGTCGAGGTCAAATGGATGGGGCGCTGTCCCGGGTGCGGCGAATGGAATACGCTTATCGAGGAAGTCACTACATCGGCCCCGCATCGGGTAGCGGGAAGTCCTACGCGCAGTCAGGCGTTACCTATTTTATCGATTCCAGCACAAGGAGAACGGCGCTTTCAGACGGGCGTTCAGGAATGTGATTATGTCCTTGGCGGTGGTGTTGTACCGGGATCGCTTGTCCTGATTGGTGGTGACCCGGGCATTGGCAAGTCGACATTGTTGCTTCAGGTGTCACATGCCATCGCCCGCTCCGGTAGACGGGTTTTGTATATATCAGGTGAGGAAAGCGCCACGCAAATTCGGCTGCGAGCCGAGCGATTGGGAACGGTGCATGATGATCTCTTTGTGCTAGCAGAAACGGATCTTGATCTCGCCATTGAAGCTGCGGGACAGTTGCGTCCTGACTTTTTAATTGTCGACTCGATTCAAACTGTCTTTCGGCCGGGATTGACGTCGGCTCCTGGTAGTGTTGCGCAGGTGCGCGAATGTACTGGGGTTTTGTTGCGCTTTGCAAAGTCACAGAATATCGCCACGTTCATTGTTGGCCACGTCACCAAAGACGGTGCCATCGCTGGACCGCGCATGTTGGAGCACATGGTCGATGCCGTTTTATACTTTGAAGGCGAGCGACATCATATGTATAGAGTATTGCGCGCTGTGAAGAATCGGTTCGGGTCGACGAATGAGTTAGCGGTCTTCGAAATGCGGGACGATGGCTTGCGCGAAGTCGCAAATCCCTCTTTGTTGTTTTTATCAGAGAGGCGGGTCATGGCACCCGGATCCGCCGTGGTCGCAGCGATGGAGGGCAGGCGTCCGTTGTTGCTTGAAGTGCAGGCGTTAGTGGCACCTACCAGTTTCGGTACACCACGCCGCATGACGACAGGGGCAGATCTGCAGCGTGTGAATATGTTGCTCGCCGTATTGGAGAGGCGGCTTGGCCTGCAAGTCGGGGCATCGGATGCATATGTCAATGTCGCTGGCGGCGTTCGAGTCGACGAACCTGCGGTCGATCTCGGCATCGCCCTCGCACTTGTGTCAAGTCATCGCGATAGGCCGCTGGCACATGGCGACCTGTATATTGGCGAGATCGGGTTGACCGCGGAAGTAAGAGCTGTGACGAGGCTTTCGGAACGACTTCGCGAGGCGCGTAAGCTCGGGTTCGAGCGCTGTTTTGTACCCGCGGCGCAGACGATGACCGATTCAGTTGCCGGTCTCGAGGTTGTTCCGGTCCAATCAGTTCAAGACGCAATACAGAAGGCCTTTTGAGGTGACATTGTGAAAGAAGACGCGAAACGAGAAGCCGCAATTAATAAAATTCTCCGTATGGTGGCACCTGGGACCGTGTTGCGCGAGGGGATAGAGAACATTCTTCGAGCCAAGACGGGGGGGTTAATTGTCGTCGGCGCATCGGACACAGTTCTGTCGATCATGGACGGAGGTTTCTCCATCCAATGCGAATTGACGCCGTCCCATCTCTACGAGTTGGCCAAGATGGACGGTGCGATTATCATCAGTGAGGACGCTCGGCGGGTGCATTATGCCAATACAAATCTGAATCCAGATCACACCATACCAACCTCGGAGACGGGTACGCGCCATCGAACGGCTGAACGCGTCGCCCGGCAGAGCGGGCATCTGGTCATCTGCATTTCCCAGCGTAGAAATGTGATAACCCTGTATCAAGGCAACTTCAAATATGTCTTGCGCGACATTGGCGTCATCTTGACGAAAGCAAATCAAGCATTGCAGACCCTGGAAAAATATAAGACGGTATTAGAACAAGAGCTGACGGATCTCACTGCACTGGAATTCGAAGAGGCCGTAACGCTGGACGAAGTGACGACGGTGTTACAGCGATTCGAAACAGTATTGCGTGTGACGGCTGAAATTCGGCGCTACATCATTGAGCTGGGCAGCGAGGGGCGTCTCGTCAGCATGCAACTTGAGGAGTTGGTAGCCAACCTCGACGAGCAGGCGTACCTTCTTCTTAAAGACTTTGTAAGTCCTGAATCGACGCATACGCCGCATCAAATTATGTCGCAAATCCACAGCATGTCGGCGGAAGAGTTACTCGATGGCAGTCTCATGGCACGTGCACTCGGTTATTCACCAAGTGCAAATCAACTAGAGGAGACCGTTTCATCGCGCGGCTACCGAGTGTTGAACAAAATTAGCCGGCTTCCACAACCAGTTATTGAGAACCTTGTTGAGCATTTCGGCGTCCTTTCTAACATATTGAAAGCCAGTATTGCCGATCTCGACAAAGTGGAGGGGGTGGGGCCGGTTCGGGCGCGGATGATCCGCAACGGACTCAGCCGCATACAGGAACAAGTTCTGATTGAACGGCAGATTTGACATCATGGGAGGCGTCTTCGGTTGTTCATTCGCGCGATTCCAAACGCGTTGACGTTGTTCAATCTCGTGGTCGGTGTCGCCGCTGCGTTAGTTGCTTTACATGGGCGATTGGACGAAGCGGCACTTCTTGTTGTCTTGGGCATGTTGCTCGACGGTCTCGATGGAAGAGCCGCGCGCTTGCTCCACGCCGAAAGTGAGTTTGGTAAGCAACTTGATTCCTTGTCGGATATGGTCACGTTTGGTGTTGCACCCGTCGTGGTCATGTACCAGGTGCAATTGCGACAGTTAGGTTTGCTGGGAGACTTGCTGGCTGTGTTATTTCCGATTTGTGGTGCCTTACGCTTAGCGCGTTTCAACACGCAAACGAAGGTACGCAACTACTTCGTTGGTCTTCCCATTACCGCTGCCGGTGGCGTGCTTGCGACCATGGCCTTGATGAAACCTGTTCTCCATCCAGCACAGGTGATCCTACCGGCGGGCCTGTTCATTTTGTCGCTATTAATGGTCAGTTCCGTACGCTACCCGAATTTTAAACGGGTGTCGTATCCTAAGTCGGTGTTTGTGCTTGTGCCCGTGTTTGCCATGACTATTTTCGTATTGATCAGGTGTCACATCGTGCGCACCGATTGGCTGGCGTTCGGAATTCTCGGCCTTTACGCATTGTATGGTGTTATGCGTTCCATCCGATATAGGCTACTGACCGCAAGACGACGTTCGACGCCAACAGATATGGCGACGAGGTCTAAAGATTAATGTGCATACTTCGATAACTGTGGGACGCAGCGCCCCTGAATCGGCTTTTGACGAGCTGTCGGGGCAATGGTACACTGGAACTAGCACCCCAATATTTGCAAGGCTACTTGTGTTTTTTCATTATACTTTCCATCGTTTTTCATCAATTTTGATTAGGCTTGGATAAAGGAAGTGCATACTAACGGTAGGAGGTGACGCCGCCATGATGAAGAAGGTCGTCCATCTGTTTTTTATCGTATTGGGAGTCGTTCTAGGTTATCAGCTTTGCCCGGACTTATTCATTCACGTATTTCATCTTCATCACTCGCTGCTGACGTCAAATTGGTTTGGCGCCGCCATTGGCGGGGCGCTACTCTTGGTTGCGACCATTTCCTTGGCAGGCTACGTTTCGGCGCTTTTGCGCTGGCTGGAGGAACGTTTGAAAAGTGCACCGCTCGCCGACATTCTCGGTGGAACCATCGGGATGGTGATTGGTCTCGTTGTGGCTTACCTGTTTTCTCCTGAAATTCGTTCCATCCCGGTGGTTGGGGTGGCCGTTCAGTTTTTCGTGGCGGTCTTTTTTGCGTATCTGGGATTGCGCATTGGTTTTACCAAGCGAGAAGAACTCTTCAATTTGTTTTCCGGACGTTTGTCACTGAAAGAACGCGGTGAAGCCCGAGATAAAAAGGGAGCATTGCGCCCGGGCGACGCCAAACTGCTCGATACATCGGTCATCATCGATGGCCGAATCGCTGATTTGGTGGATACGGGCTTCGTCGACGGCACGTTGATTATTGCCTCGTTTGTGCTTGAGGAGCTGCAACATATTGCAGATTCGTCAGACGTGCTCAAACGCAATCGAGGGCGCCGTGGCCTCGATGTGCTGAATCGAATTCAGAAGGAGTCCAAAGCGACAGTTCAAATCGTCGAGATCGACTTCGACGATATACAGGAAGTGGACTCCAAACTGGTGCGGCTTGCAAAGCAAATGCACGGTAAGGTGATGACAAACGATTTTAACTTGAATAAGGTCTGTGAATTGCAGGGTGTACCCGTGCTCAATATCAATGATCTTGCGAATGCGCTGAAACCTGTCGTGTTGCCCGGCGAAGAATTGCACGTACAGGTGATTAAAGACGGCAAGGAATACAATCAAGGTGTGGCGTATTTAGATGATGGTACGATGATTGTCATCGAAGGCGGTCGTGAATACATTGGCGGCAGGGTGACCGTTTTGGTAACGAGTGTTTTGCAGACGTCGGCGGGTCGAATGATTTTTGCTAAACCGAAATTACTAGAGAAGGCTTTGTGATGAGATCAAGCCTAAATTGCACAGCACGCAGTTCGAAAAGGCGAGGGGTACCTGACGAAAGTCGGTGCTCCTCGGCTTTTCCATGCTTGGACATGGTATTCCAGGATGGAAAGGTAGGAGGCAAACATGTATCTTGCAATTGTCGTCGCCGCGGGCGAAGGCCGGCGCATGGGTTTTAAGAAGCAGTTTCTCGATCTCGCGGGAAGGCCTATGTGGTTACGCTCCGCAGAAGCTATGCTGGCTGGCGGTGCGGAGCGCGTGGTTGTCGTTACAGGAGAAGCTGATGTGACACGCATGCGTGAAGAATGGGCTGTCTATGGCTGTGATGATCGTATTTCTTTTGTACAGGGGGGCGCGACGCGCCACGAATCCGTGACGGCAGGCATGCGTGCGCTATTGGCCATGGTAAGCGAGACGGGCTTTTACATTCGTGAAACCGTCGCTGCGGTACACGATGGCGCGCGCCCGTTCGTACAAGCTGAAGATGTGGTTCGCGTCTACACAGCTGCGGCCGAGCATGGTGGAGCGGTACTCGGCAAACCGTGCCGAGATACGGTAAAGTGGGTGGAAGGGCAGCACGTGGAACGTACCATCTCGCGGGACAAGCTGTTTTTGGCGGAAACTCCACAGGCCATCCGCGGAGATTGGATTCAGCAGGCGTACTTTGGGGATTTACCCCTGGCATCGCCTACGGATGACAGCTCGCTCATGGAGGCGCTTGGCATTCCGGTTGCGGCTGTCGAATCGAACAGTTATAACGGGAAAGTGACGACGCCAGCGGATCTTGCATATGCGGAGTGGCTGGCAAATCGGTTGTGGGGGAGTCTGGAAGACCATGCGAATCGGATTCGGATATGACGTGCATCCCATCGGTTCAGATCGGCCTTTGGTGCTTGGGGGCGTGCATATCGAGGCGCCTTTTGGCCTGGTTGGGCACTCGGATGCGGACGTGATTGCGCATGCGGTTATGGACGCGATGTTGGGCGCGCTCGCGCTGGGTGATATCGGTGCCCATTTTCCGCCTGGCGATGAGACGTATCGCGGTGCGGATAGCATGGAGTTGATGGCGCACGTAGTCGCACTCATCGCGAAGGAAGGCTATGGTCTGGGCAACGTTGACGTCATGGTTTTGGCGGAGAAACCCAAGCTGTTACCTCACGTGCCTGCCATGCGGGAAAACATTGCACGCGTCTGTGGGGTCGATCCCGGACAGGTATCAATCAAAGCGACAACGACCGAGAAACTTGGATTCGTCGGGCGAGGGGAAGGTATCGCAGCTCAAGCCGTCGCTTTGCTGGTCAAGGCTGATGAATCTATCAGGGAGGTGGCAAGATGACTGTACGGGTGCGCTTTGCGCCAAGTCCCACGGGACATTTACATATCGGCAGCGTACGCACAGCGCTGTTTAACTTTTTGTTTGCGCGCCATCACGGCGGCCAATTTATCTTGCGTCTTGAGGACACGGACACAAATCGAAATGTAGAGGGGGCGGACATTCAATTTCTCGATGGGTTCCGCTGGCTCGGGATCAAGTGGGACGAAGGTTTCGACGTCGGCGGTCCCTATACCCCGTATCGCTGTATGGAGCGGCTTGACATCTATCGCCAGTACATCGATCGGTTACTCCGGGAAGGCAAGGCTTACCCATGTTTTTGTACGGATGACGATCTCGCAGCAGAGCGCAATCAAGCGGAACGGGAAGGGAGGATCCCGCGCTACAGTGGGCGCTGCCGCCATTTACCCGAGGCCCTGCGCGAGTCGAGAATGGCCAGCGGCGAACCCTACAGCATTCGCTTCATCGTGGAACCTGGTCGCGAACTGGTGGTACACGACTTGATTCGCGGTGACGTGTCATTCCAGTCGGATGATATCGGCGACTTTGTCATTGTGAAGTCGAACGGTATTCCCACGTACAATTTCCAGGTAGTCATCGACGATATTGAGATGCACATCACACATGTCATTCGTGCAGAAGAGCACTTATCCAACACGCCGCGGCAGTTGCTTGTTTATGAAGCCTTTGGCGCAACTCCGCCTGCATTCGCTCATCTGCCCATCGTCCTTGACGAGCAACGCAAAAAGTTGAGCAAGCGGGATCCGAATGTGCTGCCTATTGCGACGTATCAATCGCTAGGGTATCTGCCTGAGGCATTCATCAACTTCCTTGCTTTGCTCGGTTGGTCTCCTGGCGGCGAGCAGGAGTTGTTTACAGTCGATGAGCTTTGTCGGCTGTTTGATCTCGATCGCGTTGGGAAGTCGGGGGCTGTCTTTGATGTCGAAAAGCTAAACTGGATGGCGAATCAGTATTTTAAGGCCCTGCCCGTCGCACAAGCCGCACGCATGGTTCGGGAACAGTTGGATCGAGCAGGCATTGGGCTTCCTGCACATGCCGATGACACGTGGTTGGAGGAGGTTGTGTCGCTATATCAAGATGGGATGCGCTGTGCACATGATTTTATTGAGATGAGCAAGACGTTTTTCACGCGGCAGGTCGAGTGGGAGGACGACGCCATTGTATTGTTGCGGGATCCAACTGCGCGATCGGTCGTTGAGGCGTACTTGGCGCACTGCCGTGAGGCTGGCGAAGCATGGACCGCAGAGGCGAGTCGCGAGCGGTTCAAACGTGTGCAAGCGGATCTTGGTGTTAAAGGGCGGCAGTTGTTTATGCCTGTCCGGGCGGCCTTGACGGGGCAACTTCATGGCCCGGATCTTCAAAAGACGATTGCGCTATTGTCGCAGAAGGTTGTCATCGAGAGGTTGAGCGCAGCACTTGCTGGTTAGGAATCGGTTGGGAAAGGGTGGACGAGATTGAGTATCGTTCTTTACAACAGCATGAGCGGGGAAAAGGAACCACTGCAGACCATCGAGCCTGGTAAGGTGAGATTCTACGCCTGTGGACCAACCGTCTATCACTATTTTCACCTGGGCAATGCTCGCATGTTCGTCGCCTTTGACACCATTCGCCGATATCTGGAGTATCGAGGTTACGACGTTCGGTTTGTGCAGAACTTCACTGACGTCGACGACCGCATCATTCAGCGTGCCAATGAACTCGGTGTAAATCCGCGTGAACTGGCAAAACAGAATATCGCGGACTACTTTGCGGATGCAGAGGCGCTGTTTATCAGGCCGGCAACGGTACACCCACGGGTGACGGAATGCATACCGGAGATCATCCGGTTTATTGAAGATTTGATTCGAGATGGTCACGCCTACGAGCGGAACGGCAGCGTTTACTTTGATACCTCGTCGTTTCCGGAATACGGGAAGCTATCGCATCAGTCCCCGGACGACATGCGCGCTGGCTACCGGATCGATATTCAAGACGAAAAAGACGACCCAACCGACTTCGCCTTATGGAAGGCGGCGAAGCCCGGTGAAGAGTTTTGGCAGAGCCCTTGGGGTGTTGGGCGCCCAGGATGGCACATCGAGTGCTCGGTTATGAATTTGTTGTATCTTGGCGAACAAATTGACATTCACGCCGGCGGTCGTGATTTGATTTTTCCGCATCACGAAAACGAGATCGCGCAGAGTGAGGCTCACTCAGGCAAGGTGTTCGCGCGCTACTGGTTGCATAATGGCACATTGAATATCAATGGTGAGAAGATGTCGAAGTCGACAGGAAACTTCATCATGACGCGGGACTTGTTGGCTCGCCGCGACGGTCGCAGTGTACGCTTTTTTCTACTCAGCGCTCACTATAGGCATCCGCTCAATTATACGGAAGAAGCCTTAACCCAGGCTGAGCAGGGGTTGGGGCGGATCGATCGCCTGCTTCGCAGCATCGATCACCATCTTGCTGCGCTGACCGAACGCGCTGATGTCGTACCTGTTACCGGGGCGTTGCCCGGGACAACCGCAACAGGTGATTGTGCCAAGATCCGTACAGCCTTTGTGGCGGCGATGGATGACGATTTTAATACAGCCGATGCAATTTCTGCGATTTTCGACGGCGTGCGTCTAATCAACACGCGACTCGAGTCCGAGCGATTGACAATGGCGGATTTGGAAGCTTACCGCAACTTGATCGTAGAGTTGCTTGATGTCCTTGGGATTCCAGAACAGCATGCGGCGCAGCTTGAGGCTGAGGTGGAGGCGCTGATTCAGGAGCGGCAGTCTGCGCGGGCTCGACGGGATTTTGCGAGAGCCGACGAGATTCGGGATATTTTAAAGCACCGTGGCATTATTCTCGAAGATACGCCGCAGGGTACGCGTTGGAGCTTTGAGTCATGAAACAGTTGTGGCGAGTCGAGGATATTTCGCCACTTGGACTGGCGTTCATCGGGGATGCAATCTGGGAGATTTATGCGCGCAATCACTGCCTTAATTTAGGTGTCCGCAGGCCACGCGATTTGCATCTGCGTTGCACTCGCTACGTTGCCGCCTCGGCGCAGGCTGAGGCCCTGAAGATGCTGGAACCCGTGCTGAATGAGGCGGAATTGGAGATGGTCCGGCGTGGGCGAAATCAGAAGTCGGCGCACGTCAGGCGCAATGTCGATGTCCTCGTCTATCGCTACAGCACCGGCTTTGAAGCTTTGATTGGCTATTTACATGCGACAGACCAAATTGAGCGGCTACACGAATTGGCGGCCTTGGCGCTGGCGTATTTGGACGAGATCGAACGGTGAGGGAGTGTATGCCGATGAATCGCAACAAGGGACGGCGCTTGCAACAGGTACCCCGGAGCGCATCAGAACATGTGGAAGCAGGGACAGCGCTGATTAAAGGGCGTCACCCTGTGGCGACGGCTTTGTCAGAAGGCCGTCCGGTGAACAAAGTGCTGATTGCGGAAGGTACCGAAGGACTGCAACATGTTGTGGCACGAGCGCGCGAACAGGGGGTGCTCGTACAATTTGTTCCGCGATCGCGCCTCGATGTCATAGCGGGTGATCATCACCAAGGTGTTGTAGCATTTGTCGCTCCGTACGCCTATGTCGATCTCGATACGGTCGTCGCGCGCAACACGGGGCACGCGCCGTTGGTCGTGGTCATCGACGGGGTAACGGATCCCCACAACCTAGGCGCCATTGCCCGTACTGCCGAGGCGGCAGGCAGTCAAGGCATTGTGATCAGCAAACATCGGGCTAGCCCACTGACAGAGACGGTGGCCAAGGCGGCAGCTGGTGCGCTCGAGTATTTGCCGGTCGCGCGTGTTGCGAACCTCGTTCAGGCGCTGAAAGAATTGAAGGAGCGCGGATATTGGGTGGTCGGGACCGACGTGGAGGCCAAGACTAGTCTGACAAGCGTGGATTATTCAGGCCCCACGGTTGTGGTCATTGGTTCGGAAGGTGAAGGTATGCATCGGTTGGTCCGCGAAACGTGTGACTTTCTTGTCTCGATCCCGATTCTTGGACAGGTGCAAAGTCTAAACGCATCGGTCGCGGCGGGGGTCATGCTGTATGAAGTCGTCCGTCAGCGCACGTAAGCGGAAAGGCCAGCGCTGTCTGATTGTCGATGGATACAACGTCATCGCGCGGCGGGCGGGCAGGGCCCTGGCACAAATTGTCGATCTCGAGCAAGCTCGGCGGGATATGGAAGATCTGCTGAGCCAGTATCGCGCTATCTACGACGAGGATGTGGTCTTGGTCTATGACGCCCATCAGCGAGATGGGTTAGGGGCGCTTGAGGAGCGCAGCGGCATTCGCATCGTATACACGGACACAGGCGAAACGGCCGACGCTCGAATCGAACGCTTGGTCTACGACATGCGCGACGACTACCGCGAGATCACAGTCGCGACGTCCGACGCGGCGGAACAGCAAGTTTCCTTCGGGGGAGGAGCCTTGCGTATTTCGGCCAACGAGCTACTGCGGCGGATCGATAGAATGCAAGATTATATCATTCGACAGACGCAGCAGGAAAACGGCAAATTGCGACATACGCTCGCAGATACGCTGGGTACGGATGTGGCGAAGCAGCTCGACAAATGGCGAAGAACATAGTGACGAAGGCTGAAGATCGCCGTCAGAATGCATATTTTTCTGCTCTATCACAATTGCTTCTCGTAGATTACATAATGTATAATGGCGTCATTCACGAGGCTCGGGGTGATACAGTTTGTCGACACAGCCGACACAGTTGGACGCCGATGTAACGCTATACGAAGAGCAAACCGACGAAGAACTGGTAGAAGCGGTTCGTCAAGGTGACACCGACGCGCTCGAGTATCTTATCCAGAAATACAAAAACTTTGTGCGGGCAAAGGCGAGATCCTACTTTCTAATTGGCGCGGATCGTGAAGATATTGTTCAGGAAGGTATGATTGGGCTGTACAAGTCCATTCGTGACTTTCGTGGGGACAAGCTTTCCTCCTTCAAGGCGTTCGCTGAACTGTGTATCACGCGCCAAATTATTACCGCTATTAAAACTGCAACGAGGCAAAAGCACATTCCTCTCAATTCTTATGTCTCGCTTGACAAGCCGATTTACGACGAGGATTCAGATAGAACTCTGCTCGACGTGATTTGTACGGTAAGAGTAGCGGATCCGGAAGAATTGATTATAAACCAGGAAGAGTTTGACGATATTGAAGATAAGATGTCAGAGTTGTTGAGTGATTTAGAAAGAAAGGTCCTGATGCTTTACCTGGATGGGAGATCGTATCAGGAGATTGCTGTTGACTTGGCGAGACATGTCAAATCGATTGACAACGCACTACAACGTGTCAAACGCAAACTTGAGAAATACTTGACGGTTCGCAATGTCATATGCTAATGTGATGCAGGTATGAGTCCCCGGTTTCGGGGGTTCTTCTGTTTTTGTGTCGCCAATTCGTTTCGCTGTTCGGGGAGGTGCTTGGGATGCGCGAAATTATCACCCTTGCTTGCACAGATTGCAAACAGAGAAACTACACCACGATGAAGAACAAGAAGAATGATCCAGACCGGATCGAACTGAAGAAGTATTGTCCGACCTGCAATTCGCACACGACGCACCGTGAAACCCGCTAATTCCTGCGGCTGAGCGAACGGCGATAGAAGGAGCATCCGAACGTGGCAAAGCCAAACGATACGTTGGTGGAAGTGAACGAGCAAAAGAGATCCGGTTTTATCGCCTTTTTTGCGGAATCGTTTCGCGAATTGCGGCGCGTCCGCTGGCCCAAGCGCCGTGACGTCGTCGTATATACGACTGCCTCGCTTTTGGTGTGCGCCATTCTGGGGTTGTTGATATGGGGATTCGACATCGGCGTTGCGCGTCTGATGTCGGTAATCGGTGTAGATTAAGGCGTCTTGGGGGTGTCCGGGCCTACGGCCTGTGCTGATGGAAAACCTCGAAAAGAACTGGTACGTCATCCACACGTATTCTGGCTACGAAAACAAGGTCAAAAGCAACTTGGAGAGCCGCGTGCAGACGATGGGTATGGAGGATCGCATCTTTACGATTCTCGTACCGACGGAAGAAGAGCTTGAGATCAAGAATGGCAAAAAGCGCGTGGTGCAGCGCAAGACGTATCCGGGTTACGTCTTGGTCGAGATGATCATGACAGATGACTCTTGGTATGTTGTTCGCAATACGCCGGGTGTAACTGGGTTTGTCGGGTCGACTGGCGCTGGTTCGAAGCCTGTTCCGCTTATGCCGCATGAAGTGCAGGCAATTCTGAAGTCGATGGGCGTCAATCAACCGCGTCCAATTGTGTCGTTTGACGTCGGTGAAGTTGTGCGCCTTGTTGAAGGGCCATTTGCCGATATGGTGGGTACCGTCGAAGAGGTTGAGCCGGAACACCAGAAACTAAAGGTGCTGGTGTCGATGTTTGGGCGGGAGACACCGCTCGAGGTCGATTATACGCAAGTTGAGCACCTGACATGACATGGGCAGCAAGTTGGGTGGTTCGCCATCCACTTTCTGTGGCTCGCTGTGCGAGTCGTATAGATGGTTTCAAGTGGGAGGGCTATGCCCGAAACACCACATTCTGAAGTGAAGGAGGTGGCTGTGTTGCCGAAAAAGGTTATCAAGGTTGTGAAATTGCAAATTCCAGCCGGGAAAGCAACACCTGCGCCGCCGGTAGGTCCTGCGCTTGGTCAAGCGCAAGTTGGCAACATCATGGGGTTTTGTAAGGAATTCAATGCGCGCACTGCAGATCAGGTCGGTCTGATCATCCCGGTGGTGCTGTACGTCTACGAAGATCGTTCGTACACGTTTGACCTCAAGACTCCGCCCGCTGCTGTCCTGCTGAAAAAGGCTGCCGGTATCGAATCTGGTTCGGCTGAGCCCAACCGCAATAAGGTTGCGACATTGACTCGTGACAAGGTGCGCGAGATTGCCGAGCAGAAGATGCCCGACTTAAACGCTTCGTCGATTGAAGCGGCGATGCGGATGGTCGAAGGGACGGCTCGCAGCATGGGCATCACGATTACCGACTGATTGGCGGCGGATCGTGGGAGGTTGTAAAACCGAATACCACATGGAGGTGAAACGATGGCGAAGTTGAGCAAGCGTGCCCAAGAGTTGGCGAAGCTCGTGGAGCGCGATAAATTGTACGAAGTTGACGAAGCTTTCTCGTTGGTGAAGCAAACGGCGAAGGCGAAGTTTGACGAAACGGTTGAAGTCGCTGTCCGTCTGGGTGTGGACCCGAAGAAGCAGGATCAGCAGGTGCGCGGTGCGGTCGTTCTTCCGCACGGTACTGGTAAAACAGCTCGCGTCTTGGTTTTTGCGAAGGGTGATAAGGCCCGCGAAGCCACGGAAGCCGGCGCTGATTATGTGGGTGACGAGGATTTAATCCAGAGGGTTTCGCAAGGTTGGTTCGACTTTGATGTTGTCGTGGCAACGCCTGATATGATGGCGTCGGTCAGCCGATTGGGTCGTATCCTTGGTCCTCGTGGTTTGATGCCAAATCCCAAGACGGGAACGGTTACTTTTGAGGTTGCTCGCGCTGTGAATGAGATTAAAGCGGGTAAGATTGAGTACCGTTTGGACAAGGCTGGGATTATTCACTGTCCAATTGGAAAGGCTTCCTTCGGGGTTGACCAATTGGCTGGCAATTTCCGTGCGTTGATTGGTGCATTGATTAAGGCGAAGCCTTCGGGTGCCAAGGGTGTATATGTACGCGGCATCACGATTTCATCGACGATGGGGCCTGGTATTCGCGTCAATACACAACGTGCGGTAGCTGGCGAATAACGCATTGTAAACAAGCGAAATACGACCGTAGACAGCAGGTCCTTGGATAGTGCCGAGGTTAAAGTTGCCTGCCGAGGTGTTGCAGATAGCCTTTGTGGCTGATGGGCGCCTCGTGCTGTCGAGGCGCCTTTCGTGTATCCGTTGGAGGAGGTGGATGGTTTGGCTGTACGCGCAGAAAAAGAACAGTTGGTTCAGAGTGTCGCGGAACGCCTCGAGCGCAGCAAGAGCGTGGTGCTTGCGGATTACCGCGGTTTGAATGTCGCTGAAGACACAGAACTCCGGACGCGGTTGCGCGCTGCTGGTGTGGAATATGCGGTCATTAAGAACACGATGACCAGTCGCGCTGCGAAGCAGGTAAATCTCGAAGGGTTAGATGAGTTCCTCTCTGGCCCGACGGCCATTGCATTTGGTTACGAAGATGCCGTGACGCCTGCAAAGATTTTGCATGAGTTCGCGCGTGAGCACAAAGCGCTGGAACTCAAGGGTGGCGTTGTCGAAGGGCGGATCGTCTCAGGTGCGGAGCTCGCAGAGATTGCGAAATTGCCTTCCCGTGAAGGTTTGCTCTCGATGTTGCTCAGCGTTTTGCAAGCGCCAATGCGCAATCTTGCGTACGTGGTCTCGCAGGTTGCCGAGAAGAATGGCGGAGCTGGTGCTGCATCTGAGGTCGAAGCCGCTCCTGCCGAGTAATGCGCGCCCTGTGCGCTTGTGGTTATAAAAATCGACTTGTAGACCGGTTAGGAATGTATATCTAAGGAGGTTATCTCATTGACAACAGCAGAAATCTTGGAAGCCGTTAAAAATATGACGGTGCTCGAATTGAACGAATTGGTCAAGGCTATTGAAGAGGAGTTTGGCGTTACAGCGGCGGCTCCTGTTGCTATCGCTGGTGCTGGTGCGGTTGCTGACGGCGGTGCCGCTGAGCAAACGGAATTTGATGTCATCCTTGCAAACGCAGGTGCTTCGAAGATTGGCGTTATCAAGGTTGTTCGTGAAATCACTGGTCTCGGCTTGAAGGAAGCTAAGGACCTTGTTGACAATGCTCCGAAGCCGCTTAAGGAGAAGGTTTCGAAGGAAGAGGCGGAAAGCATCAAGGCTAAGCTCGAAGAGGCTGGCGCTTCCGTCGAAATCAAGTAAGCTTCCCTTTCGTGAGGGTGCCCGTTTCTTGGGCACCCTTTTTGTTATCGTGGGGGTGTGAACATGACGGATCATTACTATAGCCAAAGGCCATCCGTTGCGAGTGATGAACGTAAGATTCATATCGATGTGCGTGGCGTGTCGATCGATCTTGTTACGGATCGCGGCGTGTTTGCCAAGGGTGGATTGGATGAAGCGACGCGCCGATTGATTGAAACGGTAGATTTGGCTGGTGCTACTGAGGCCTTGGATCTGGGGACTGGGTACGGTGTGGTAACGGCGGTGCTGGGCAGGGTGTATCCAGGGATACAGTGGACGCTTATTGACATCAATGAGCGAGCCATCGACCTTGCCGTGCGCAATACGGTAGGTTTGCTCAGAAAGCCGGTGGCCCTCGTGAATGACGGCATACCGGACGACATGGAAGCTGTTTTCGATCACGTCTTGCTGAATCCGCCTATCCGTGCTGGGAAATTGGTGATGTATCGTTTGTATGAGCAGTCGAAACGCGCTTTGCGAAAGCGAGGTAAGTTGTGGGTTGTCATTCAGAAAAAACATGGAGCGCCTTCGACCTTGGAGGAATTGCGGAGACGCTTCGGTGTTGTCGAGATCGTCTATAAAAAATCTGGTTATTTCATTTTCTGCGCAGAAAAAGATTGATCAGCTTACGCAGTTGTGATAACCTTATCCAATGCAAACTGTGATGATTGGACGGATGCGCACCTCTTTACTGAATAAACTCCATGGTTTTTGGAAATAGGTGAATACGAACCGACGTGTCCATGAACGTCTAGTATGGCGATGTGCAAAGAGAAGATTCTGCATGTATGTGTTGCTTGCGGCGATGTGGACTCCTTTTTGGGAGACTCACGCGCATGCGTGGCGCAGCATGTCAGAGGTCGTCTCTTCGTCGTCTGTGGGCGCTAGTCCGAGAGTCAACAGGCCTCATCTTCTATAAGCCTCACAAAGTATCGCATCGTCCAACAAATCCGCTTGAGGGGTGACGGTTTTGCAGGGACATATGGTCAAGTACGGATGGGCGGAGCGTCGTAGCTACTCGCGCATTCGTGAAGTCCTCGATCTTCCCAACCTGATTGAAATCCAGCAAAAATCGTATGAATGGTTCTTGCGTGAAGGACTCCGTGAAATGTTTGCCGACATTTCCCCGATTCAGGACTTCACGGGCAATCTAGTGCTCGAATTCATCGACTACAGTCTCGGCGAGCCGAAATATGACGTCGAAGAGTCGAAGGAACGCGATGTCACGTATGCTGCTCCGCTTCGTGTCAAGGTGCGTTTGCTGAATAAAGAGACCGGGGAAGTGAAGGAACAGGAAGTGTTCCTTGGTGACTTTCCGCTGATGACAGACACGGGAACGTTCATTATCAACGGAGCCGAGCGCGTGATTGTCAGCCAGTTGGTCCGGTCGCCTAGTGTCTATTATAGCAGTAAGATCGACAAAAATGGCAAACGTACGTTCGCTGCTACTGTAATTCCAAACCGCGGTGCTTGGTTGGAATTCGAAACCGATGCGAAGGACGTCGTCTATGTCAGGATCGACCGTACGCGCAAATTGCCGATCACGGTGTTGCTGCGTGCGCTTGGCCTTTCGTCTGATCACGAAATCATCGACCTGTTGGGTGAGGATGAGTACCTGCAGAACACTCTCGATAAAGACACGACCGATTCGACGGAACGAGCTTTGGTGGAGATCTACGAGCGCCTGCGACCGGGCGAGCCGCCGACGGTGGAAAATGCCCGGGCGTTGTTGGCGTCGCGTTTCTTTGATCCAAAGCGCTACGATTTGGCGAGTGTCGGTCGCTATAAAATCAATAAGAAACTGCATTTGAAAAACCGGCTTTTAAATCAACGGTTGGCTGAGACGCTCGTCGATGCGGACACCGGTGAGATCATTGCAGAGGCAGGGGCGGTGCTCGATCGCCGGACGTTGGACCGGGTGATTCCGCATTTGAACGGCAACGTGGGCCGTTTCACGATTCGTGCCACACGGGATCTGCTTGAGGACGAAGTTGTGCCGTTGCAGATGATCAAGATTTTTAGCCCATCCGAGGACGGGCGCGTATTGCATGTGATCAGCAACGGTGAATTGCCGTCTGACGTGAAATACATCACGCCGTCCGATATCTTGGCGGCTGTGTCGTATTTCTTTAACTTGTTGCGTGGGGTTGGTACGACTGACGATATCGATCATTTGGGGAATCGTCGTCTGCGCTCCGTTGGCGAGTTGCTACAGAATCAGTTTCGCATCGGGTTGTCGCGCATGGAACGGGTCGTTCGTGAGCGAATGTCCATTCAGGATGCGAGTGCTATCACTCCACAGGCACTGATCAACATTCGTCCGGTGATCGCGGCTATTAAGGAATTCTTTGGTTCTAGCCAGTTGTCACAATTTATGGATCAAACCAACCCGTTGGCGGAGTTGACGCACAAGCGTCGTCTGTCTGCCTTGGGGCCGGGTGGCTTGACGCGCGAGCGTGCCGGTTTCGAAGTGCGCGACGTTCACTATTCCCACTACGGGCGCATGTGTCCGATTGAAACTCCCGAAGGCCCAAACATCGGGCTTATCAACTCGTTATCGACGTATGCCCGGATCAATGAGTATGGCTTTATTGAAACGCCGTATCGTCGAGTTGATCCTGAGACCGGTGTCGTCACGGATCAAATTGATTATTTGACGGCTGATGAGGAAGAGAACTATGTCATTGCGCAGGCAAACGAGCCGCTGACAGAAGATGGCCGTCTCGCTTCGGAAGAAATCACGGTTCGATCCCGCGAAGACGTGATTACGGTCAATCGGGATCGCATCGATTATATGGACGTGTCTCCGAAGCAAGTCGTGTCGGTTGCGACGGCTTTGATCCCGTTCCTCGAAAATGACGATGCGAACCGTGCTTTGATGGGCTCGAACATGCAACGCCAAGCGGTTCCGCTGTTGGTGACCGACTCGCCGTATGTCGGCACAGGTATGGAACATCAGGCTGCGAAAGACTCCGGCGTTTGCGTCGTCTCGCGTCATAACGGTGTGGTCGAACGCGCGACGGCTCGTGAGGTCTGGGTCCGCCAAGAAGCGGAAGTCGATGGCAAGGTCGTCAAGGGCGATCTCGCTAAGTACCGGTTGATTAAGTTTGCGAGATCGAACCAAAACACATGCATTAACCAGCGGCCAATTGTGCGTGAGGGCCAGCGAGTCAAGGTTGGCGATATTTTGGCCGATGGACCTGCAACTCAGAACGGCGAGCTGGCGCTTGGACGCAATGTGCTTGTCGCGTTCATGACGTGGGAGGGCTACAACTACGAAGACGCCATCCTGCTATCTGAAAAGATGGTCAAGGAAGACGTCTATACGTCAATTCACATCGAGGAGTACGAAATCGAGGCGCGCGATACGAAGTTGGGGCCAGAGGAGATCACGCGTGACATTCCGAATGTCGGCGAAGATGCTCTGAAAAACCTCGACGAGCGCGGCATCATCCGGATTGGCGCAGAAATCCGCACGGGCGATATCTTGGTTGGTAAAGTGACGCCCAAAGGCGTGACGGAGCTGACAGCGGAAGAACGCTTGTTGCATGCCATCTTCGGAGAAAAGGCGCGCGAGGTGCGCGATACCTCGTTGCGCGTCCCACATGGTGGCGCCGGGATCGTGGTGGATGTCAAAGTGTTCACCCGTGAAAATGGGGACGAACTGCCGGCGGGTGTCAATGAACTGGTGCGCGTGTACATCGCACAGAAACGCAAGATTTCGGAAGGCGACAAAATGGCTGGTCGACATGGTAACAAGGGTGTTGTCGCCCGCATTTTGCCGGAGGAAGACATGCCGTTCCTAGAAGATGGAACACCGGTCGAAATCGTGCTGAATCCGCTCGGCGTTCCGTCCCGTATGAATATCGGACAGGTGCTTGAGACTCACTTGGGCATGGCAGCGAAGGTGCTCGGGCTGAAAATGGCGACGCCTGTCTTCGATGGGGCGCATCCTGAAGATGTGTTTTCGACGCTGAAAGAAGCTGGGTTGCCTGAGGATGGAAAGCAGGTTCTGTACGACGGGCGCAGCGGTGAGCCATTTGAGAACCGTGTTACGGTTGGCTACGTCTATATGCTGAAGTTGCACCACCTCGTTGACGATAAGATTCATGCTCGTTCGACGGGCCCGTATTCTTTGGTGACTCAGCAACCGTTGGGTGGTAAGGCGCAGTTCGGTGGCCAGAGGTTCGGTGAGATGGAGGTTTGGGCGCTCGAAGCGTATGGCGCTGCATACACCTTGCAAGAAATTCTCACGGTCAAATCCGACGACGTCGTTGGTCGCGTAAAGACGTACGAAGCCATTGTGAAGGGTGAAAACGTACCGGAACCAGGCGTGCCGGAGTCTTTCAAGGTCTTGATCAAGGAGCTGCAAAGCCTTGGTATGGATGTGAAGATCCTCAGTGGTGACGAACGCGAGATCGAGATGAAGGAGATCGACGAGGACGACGACGGGTCGGAAAAGCTCAACTTGAATCTCGAATACAACGAAGTCGGCGATTGACCAGACGGTGTCCGTTGAAGCAGGCGCTACGATTGGAGGGTGCACGATTTGCTGGATGTGAACAACTTTGAGTTCATGAAAATCGGCCTCGCATCGCCGGAAAAGATCCGCTCGTGGTCGCACGGCGAAGTGAAAAAACCGGAGACCATTAACTACCGGACGCTCCGCCCGGAAAAGGAGGGCCTGTTCTGTGAAAAGATTTTTGGCCCGACTCGCGACTGGGAGTGTCACTGCGGCAAATATAAGCGCATCCGCTATAAAGGTGTCGTTTGTGACCGATGTGGTGTCGAGGTAACGCGTGCGAAGGTCCGTCGCGAGCGGATGGGCCATATTGAGCTGGCCGCTCCAGTCTCGCACATTTGGTACTTCAAAGGGATTCCGAGCCGGATGGGGCTTGTGCTCGACATGTCTCCGCGCGCGCTTGAGGAAGTTATCTATTTCGCGTCCTATGTCGTGACCGATCCGGGTGATACGCCACTTGAGAAAAAGCAACTGCTTTCGGAAAAGGAGTATCGCTCGTATCGAGAAAAGTACGGCTACGCGTTCCAAGCGGGCATGGGTGCAGAAGCTATTCGTACGCTTCTGCAAGAGATCGATCTCGATCGCGAAGTCGAGTTGTTGCGCGAAGAACTGCGCACAGCTCAAGGTCAACGACGCAATCGGGCCATTAAACGGCTTGAGGTTGTCGAGGCGTTTCGTCAGTCCGGTAACAAGCCGAGCTGGATGATTCTTGAGGCGCTTCCGGTTATTCCGCCTGATTTGCGCCCAATGGTACAACTGGATGGTGGCCGTTTCGCGACTTCTGATTTGAACGATTTATATCGGCGTGTGATTAACCGCAACAATCGTTTGAAGAGATTGCTCGATCTCGGTGCGCCCGACATCATCGTGCAAAATGAGAAACGCATGTTGCAGGAGGCGGTTGATGCTCTGATCGACAATGGTCGTCGCGGTCGACCTGTCACAGGGCCAGGCAATCGTCCGTTGAAGAGTCTTTCGCACATGCTGAAAGGTAAACAAGGGCGATTCCGTCAGAACTTGCTTGGTAAACGTGTCGATTATTCAGGGCGCTCCGTTATCGTTGTCGGTCCGGAACTGCGGATGTACCAGTGTGGATTGCCGAAGGAAATGGCCTTAGAGCTATTCAAGCCATTCGTCATGAAGGAGCTCGTCGCGCGTGGCTTGGCGCACAACATTAAGAGTGCGAAGCGCAAGGTGGAGCGCGTCTCAGATGAGGTTTGGGATGTCGTCGAGGACGTGATCAAACAGCATCCGGTACTGTTGAACCGTGCACCAACCTTGCACCGTCTGGGTATTCAGGCTTTCGAACCCACCTTGGTCGAGGGGCGTGCCATTAAGTTGCACCCGCTCGTATGTACGGCGTACAACGCCGACTTTGATGGCGACCAAATGGCTGTGCACGTGCCACTTTCCGCCGAGGCACAGGCAGAAGCTCGGTTGCTGATGTTGGCGGCGCATAACATCCTGAATCCGAAGGATGGCAAACCGGTCGTCACGCCGACCCAGGATATGGTCCTTGGTCCATACTACTTGACCATCGAGCGCGAAGGAGCCCAGGGCGAAGGAACGGTCTACTCGTCGATCTCGGAAATGGAATACGCGTTGCACCAGCGGTTGATCACCTTGCAAACGCGCATCGTCATCCCGGCGAGGGCATTGAATAAGACGAGTTTTACGGAACGTCAACAGCGTGCTTTGTTGATTACGACGCCTGGCAAGGTGATTTTCAACAGCATTTTCCCTGCGGATTTCCCGTATCTCAATTCGGCTGCCAAGTCGAACTTGCTGGAAGGTCCGGCTGACGACACGTTCATCTATGATAAGGGCGTCAATCCGATGGACGCCATCGCACAGCGCAAGGTGCCAAAGGCGGTCATCAAGAAGGACCTTGGGAACATTCTCGCGGAGTGCTTCCGACGCTACGGTACGACGATGACTGCCGAAATTCTCGATCGCGTAAAGCGCCTTGGCTTCAACTACTCGACGAAGGCAGGCATTACGATTGCCGTCAGCGATATCATCGTGCCTGAAGAGAAACACCGCGTCGTTGCGGAGGCAGAAGCCAAGGAACACAAGCTGAAGCAGCAGTACAGGCGCGGTTTGATCACAGAAGAAGAGCAGTATATCACGTTCAGCCAAATCTGGTCTGAGGCGAAAGAAAAGATTTCGTCGACCCTGATGGACAGTATGGATCAGTTCAATCCGATTTACATGATGGCGACATCAGGGGCCCGCGGTAGTAACTCGCAGATCACGCAGCTGGCGGGTATGCGCGGCTTAATGGCTAATCCTTCAGGCGAAATCATTCAGTTGGCGATTAAATCCAACTTCCGTGAAGGTTTGTCCGTGTTGGAATACTTCATTTCGACGCACGGAGCACGTAAGGGCTTGGCTGATACGGCGTTGCGTACCGCTGACTCGGGTTATCTGACGCGCCGCTTGGTCGACGTGGCGCAGGACACGATTGTTCGTGAGCATGACTGCGGTACTGACAAGGGCTTGCGCGTTGCTGAAATCCGCGACGGGCGGGAAGTCATTGAGGATCTGCGCGATCGCCTGGAAGGCCGCGTCTCCTTCCAAGACGTCTTCCATCCGGAGACAGGTGAGAAGATTGTCGGGAAGAATGAAATGATCGACGAGGAAGCTGCCGAAAAGATTGTTGCGGCAGGTATCAAAGAAATGTACATTCGATCCGTCTTGACTTGTCGTACGCGCCACGGCGTGTGCATTCAGTGCTATGGACGCAACTTGGCGACGGGCAAGATGGTTGAGATCGGCGAAGCGGTCGGAATTATTGCCGCCCAGTCCATTGGTGAACCGGGAACACAGTTGACGATGCGTACGTTCCATACGGGAGGCGTCGCGGGCGATGACATCACGCAAGGTTTGCCGCGCGTACAAGAGTTGTTTGAGGCTCGAAATCCGAAAGGTCAGGCTGTCATCGCTGAGTTTGACGGCACCATCACCGATATTCGTGAAGGGAAAGACAAGCGCGAGATCGAGTTGACTGGTGAAAGTGAGACGAAGACCTATCAAATTCCGTACGGATCGCGTATTCGCGTGTCTGTCGGCCAAGTGTTAGAAGCCGGAGAGGAACTCACGGAAGGCTCGGTCGATCCGAAGGAAATGCTGCGCGTCAAGGGCCTGCAAGGTGTGCAGAATTACCTGTTACGTGAGGTACAGCGCGTTTATCGCCTGCAAGGTGTCGATATTAACGACAAGCACATCGAAGTCATGATCCGCCAAATGCTGCGCAAAGTTCGCATTCTCGACGCTGGGGACACCGAACTGTTGCCCGGTACCTATGTGGATCTGTTCGATTACGAAGCTGCGAACCGTGAAGCGTTGTTGTCCGATCACGAACCTGCCGTTGCGCGTCCGGCGTTGCTCGGCATCACCAAGGCTTCGTTGGAAACTGACTCGTTCCTGTCGGCTGCCTCCTTCCAGGAGACAACTCGCGTGTTGACTGAAGCTGCGATCAAGGGCAAGGTCGACAGGTTATTAGGCCTGAAGGAGAACGTGATCATCGGCAAGCTGATCCCGGCGGGCACGGGAATGGCGCGGTATCGTCAGGTGGCGCCCATTTCCGGTGCGGAAGCAGGGGTCGAGGTCGCCGTTGGTGTGAACGAAGAGGAACATCAAGCTCTCGAGACGGTGGAATAACGACTCTGGGAAATTTGGGCTGTCGACAGTGATTTGGTTGACAGCCCGGAAATCTCGGTGATAGAATTCCGTAGTGTGCGTCAGCACGATGTTTTCCCCTAAGGAGGATCGTGCGGTGTCCATTGACGACATACGCCAAGCGAAAAGGAAGACCATAGGCACGAACCAAACGCTGAAAGCTCTCAAGCAGCCTTCAGGACGAGTCCTCTGCGTATATGTTGCAAAGGATGCGGAGCCTCGTGTGACGGAGCCTGTCGTTCAATTGGCGTCCAAGCTCGGAGTTCCAATCGAGTGGGTCGACACGATGCGGCAGTTGGGCAAAGCTTGTGGTATTGAAGTGGGGGCAGCCACGGCAAGCATTCTCGCCGAGTGATGCTGTCTAGTTTGGTGTGACGTCTGTGGATTTTTGTTTGCGTATCGATGAACCACCAGGCTCTGTGAGCTTGCAACGGACACGGGATGGGACGTTCAACAGTGAGAGGAGGTGCAGATATGCCGACAATCAACCAATTGGTGCGCAAGGGCCGTAAGGACATCGAGAAGAAATCTACGGCACCTGCGTTGCAAAAGGGTTATAACAGCCACGAGAAGTCGCTGACCGACTTGCCGTCCCCACAAAAGCGCGGCGTGTGCACGCGCGTTGGCACGATGACCCCGAAGAAGCCGAACTCGGCACTGCGCAAATATGCGCGTGTTCGTTTGACGAACACCATCGAAGTCACGGCTTATATTCCGGGCATCGGGCACAACCTGCAAGAGCACTCCGTCGTATTGGTGCGCGGTGGGCGCGTTAAGGACTTGCCGGGTGTGCGCTATCACATTGTTCGCGGTGCCCTTGATACAGCGGGTGTGAAAGACCGCATGCAAGGTCGCTCTAAGTACGGTGCGAAGCGCCCGAAGGCGAAGTCGTAATAGAGCGATAACGTCCTCGTGCGGGGATGAATGGAAGGAGGGTGTTCAGTGCCGAGAAAAGGCCCGGTTCCGAAGCGTGATGTGCTTCCGGACCCGATTTACGGGAATAAGTTGGTCACTCGTTTGATCAACAAAGTTATGCTGGACGGCAAAAAAGGTGTGTCACAGCGCATCGTCTACGGTGCGTTCGATTTAATTCGCGAGCGGTCTGGGAAAGATCCTATGGAAGTCTTCGAGACTGCAATGCGGAACGTGATGCCGGTGTTGGAAGTCAAGGCACGTCGTGTTGGCGGTTCGAACTATCAGGTTCCTGTTGAAGTTCGCAACGACCGTCGCATTACGCTAGGCCTTCGCTGGTTGGTCAACTACGCGCGCATGCGCAGTGAGAAGACCATGGAGGAGAAGCTTGCAAACGAGCTTCTTGATGCAGCGAACAATACTGGCGGTGCGGTGCGTAAGCGCGAAGACACGCATCGCATGGCGGAGGCGAACAAGGCGTTCGCGCATTACCGCTGGTAACCATTATCCTTTAATTAGGAAGGAGGCGGCGCGATGGCACGCGAATTCCCGCTCGAAAAAACGAGGAACATCGGTATTATCGCACATATCGATGCCGGTAAAACCACGACGACCGAGCGCATTCTGTTCTATACTGGCCGTGTTCACAAGATTGGCGAAGTCCATGACGGTGCGGCTACCATGGACTGGATGGTGCAAGAGCAGGAACGCGGTATTACCATCACGTCCGCCGCTACAACTGCTCAGTGGAAAGGGCATCGCATCAATATCATTGACACGCCGGGTCACGTCGACTTCACGGTTGAAGTGGAACGCTCTCTACGCGTGCTCGATGGTGCTTGTGCGGTGTTTGATGCCAAGGGCGGCGTCGAACCTCAGTCTGAGACGGTGTGGCGGCAGGCGGACAAATATCATGTCCCGCGCATTGCCTATGTCAACAAGATGGACATCATTGGAGCCGACTTCCTCGCTTGCGTTGACCAAATGAAAGAACGCCTTGGCGCGAAAGCGGTGCCGATTCAATTGCCCATCGGTGCAGAAGATGAGTTCCGTGGCATGATTGACCTTGTTGAAATGAAGGCTATCATTTACACGGATGACCTCGGCACGCAGGCGCAGAATACTGAGATTCCGGAAGAATTGAAGGATCTTGCGGAGGAGAAGCGGGCAGAGTTGATCGAGGCGGTAGCCGAGGTCAACGAAGAGCTGATGATGAAGTACCTCGAAGGCGAGGAGCTTACGGTCGACGAGATCAAAGCTGGCTTGCGTGAGGGTACGTGTAAGGTACAACTCTTCCCGGTCCTGTGCGGCTCATCCTACCGGAACAAAGGTGTTCAGCTCATGTTGGATGCGGTTGTGGATTACCTGCCAGCTCCGACCGACGTGCCTGCTATTAAAGGCGTGACGCCCGATGGTGAAGAAATTGAGCGTCATTCTTCGGACGAGGAACCCTTCTCGGCTCTGGCCTTCAAGATTATGACGGATCCGTTCGTCGGTAAGCTCGCGTTCTTCCGTGTGTACTCCGGTATTTTGGAGAGCGGATCGTACGTCTTGAATTCGACCAAGGGCAAGCGGGAACGCATTGGCCGTATCTTGCAGATGCACGCAAACCACCGCGAAGAAATCTCCCGGGTATATGCGGGTGACATCGCGGCTGCGGTAGGCCTAAAAGATACGACCACTGGCGATACCTTGTGTGACGAAAAGAATGTCGTTCTTCTCGAGTCGATGGAATTTCCGGAACCTGTTATTTCGGTTTCCATTGAGCCGAAGACAAAAGCCGACCAAGACAAGATGGGTATTGCTTTGTCGAAGTTGGCGGAAGAAGATCCGACGTTCAAGACGTACACCGACCCCGAGACCGGACAAACCATCATCCAGGGCATGGGTGAGCTGCACCTGGAGGTCATTGTCGACCGCATGCAACGCGAGTTTAAGGTCGAGTGCAACGTAGGTATGCCGCAGGTTGCTTACCGTGAGACGATTACCAAGCGTGTCGACCAAGAAGGCAAGTTCGTTCGCCAATCTGGTGGCCGCGGGCAGTATGGCCACGTCAAGGTCATCTTCGAACCGTTGGAACGTGGACAAGGCTTCGTCTTCGAAAACAAGATCGTCGGCGGTGTGATTCCGAAGGAATACATCCCTGCGGTCGAAGAGGGTATTCAGGAAGCTATGCGTAACGGCGTGTTGGCTGGCTATCCACTTGTCGACGTCAAGGCGACGTTGTATGACGGTTCGTATCACGATGTCGACTCGAGTGAAATGGCGTTCAAAATCGCTGGTTCGATGGCCCTGAAGGCCGGTGCCGAAAAGGCTGCACCCGTTCTGCTGGAGCCTATCATGCGTGTAGAGGTAACGGTCCCCGAGGAGTACATGGGTGATATCCTGGGTGACATCAACTCGCGCCGTGGTCGTGTTGAAGGCATGGATACGCGCAATAACGCAAGCATCGTCCGCGGATTCGTTCCGCTGTCCGAGATGTTTGGTTATTCGACCTCGCTACGCTCACGTACTCAAGGTCGCGGCACCTATTCCATGGAGCTCGCCGCCTATGAAGAAGTTCCGAAGAGTGTTGCTGAGGGCATCATTAAGAAGAGCAAAGGCGAATAAGGAGTGATCTCTCGTGGCAAAGGAAAAATTTGATCGCAGCAAACCGCACGTCAATATTGGTACCATCGGTCACGTCGACCACGGTAAGACGACTTTGACGGCGGCTATTACGTCCGTACAGGCTGCTAAGGGTAAGGCGAAGGCTCAGAAGTACGACGAAATCGATAAGGCTCCGGAAGAGCGCGAGCGCGGTATCACCATCAATACCGCTCACGTCGAGTACGAAACCGACAATCGTCACTATGCACACGTGGACTGCCCAGGACACGCGGACTACGTGAAGAACATGATCACCGGTGCTGCTCAGATGGACGGTGCTATCTTGGTCGTATCTGCTGCTGACGGTCCGATGCCACAAACGCGTGAGCACATCCTGCTCTCCCGTCAGGTCGGCGTTCCGTACTTGGTGGTCTTCCTGAACAAGTGCGACATGGTCGACGATGAAGAATTGCTCGAACTCGTCGAAATGGAAGTTCGCGAATTGCTTAGCGAGTATGAGTTCCCTGGAGACGATATCCCGGTCATCCGCGGCTCCGCTCTGAAGGCTCTCGAGGGCGATCCGGAATACGTCAAGAAGATTGAAGAGCTCATGGATGCGGTCGACAGCTACATCCCAACGCCAGAGCGCGACACGACCAAGCCATTCCTGATGCCGGTCGAGGACGTGTTCACCATCACGGGTCGCGGTACGGTTGCTACAGGCCGTGTTGAACGCGGTACTTTGAAGGTTGGCGACGAAGTTGAAATCGTCGGTCTGCGTGAAGAGCGCCGTAAGACGGTTGCCACCGGTATCGAGATGTTCCGCAAGCTTCTCGACCAAGCTGAAGCTGGTGACAACATTGGTGCGCTGTTGCGTGGTGTGGAGCGTAAAGACATCGAGCGTGGCCAAGTTGTCTGCAAGCCTGGCAGCATCAATCCGCATACTCAGTTCACCGCTGAAGTGTATGTCTTGACGAAGGAAGAAGGCGGCCGTCACACCCCGTTCTTCAACGGGTATCGTCCGCAGTTCTACTTCCGTACCACGGACGTTACCGGTGTTGTTCAATTGCCGGAAGGTACAGAAATGGTGATGCCTGGCGATAACGTTTCCATGACGGTTGAATTGATCGCCCCCATCGCTGTTGAAGAAGGCACCCGTTTCTCCATTCGCGAAGGTGGCCGCACGGTTGGTGCTGGTGTCGTCGCGTCGGTCATCAAGTAATATGACTTCACGCAAGTGATGGTTAGATCAGGCGGCCCATTGTGGCCGCCTTGTTTCATGGCCGAGTTTGCGAATTCGCAAAAAACCTTGCCACGTAGATGCTGGTCTAGTATAATATCGGACGTTGGTCTCAAATAGCGATGAAGCGGAAGGTTGCCTATGTGTCCATAAGCCATATGGGATACCGATGGGGGAATTTCTGCGGAGTATGTCCAACGAATTGGGCGAAAAGGAGGGAAAACATATGGCGAAGCAAAAGATTCGGATTCGATTGAAGGCGTATGATCACACGATTTTGGATCAGTCGGCAGAACGCATTGTTGATACGGCGAAGCGCTCGGGCGCTAAGGTGGCCGGGCCAATTCCGCTTCCGACGGAGCGCGAGGTGTACACCATCCTGCGTGCACCGCACAAATATAAGGATTCGCGTGAACAATTCGAGATTCGTACACATAAACGCTTGATCGATATCCACAATCCGACGCCGCAAACAGTCGACTCGTTGATGCGTCTCGACTTGCCGTCTGGTGTTGATATCGAGATTAAGTTGTAATTGGGATACGGCACACCAGGTGCCGTTGTATTGTATGTGTTTGAGGAGGTGCACACTTTGAAGGGGATTCTCGGGCGCAAGCTTGGCATGACACAAGTCTTTACGGAAGACGGTGAAGTTGTGCCGGTAACGGTCATTGAGGCTGGTCCGTGCGTCGTGCTGCAAAAGCGCGAAGAGGCAGTCGATGGCTATGAAGCGATTCAGGTGGGCTTTGCTGACCAAAAGCCCAATCGGGCGACGAAAGCGGAAAAGGGACACGCCGAAAAGGCGGGTACCGCACCAAAGCGTTTTGTACGTGAATTTCGCGGTGTGAACTTGGCGGACTACGAGGTTGGTCAACAGCTGAAGGCTGACGTGTTTGCCGTTGGGGATGTCGTTGACGTGATTGGCGTGTCTAAGGGTAAGGGTTATGCAGGTCCTATTAAACGCCATAATCAGCATCGTGGTCCTATGGCGCACGGCTCGAAATATCACCGTGGCGTTGGTTCGCTCGGTTCTATTGCCGCAAACCGTACGTTTAAGGGTCAGACCATGGCGGGACGTATGGGTGGAGAACGTGTGACGGTCCAGAACTTGGAGGTTGTCCGCGTCGACGTCGAAAAGAATGTGTTGCTGATTAAGGGTTCTGTTCCGGGACCGAAAAATTCGTTTGTGACGATTCGTTCCGCCGTGAAGGCGCAACAGAAGTAAGGATCTGTGTTTGAAAGGAGGCAGAGTCATGCCGACAGTGGCAGTTTTGAATACAGCCGGTCAACAGGTTTCCGAGTTGCAGCTTAGCGACAAGATTTTCGGTGCGCCTGTACGGCTGGATCTCATGCACCAAGTCGTGTTGCAGTATTTGGCTGCACGCCGTGCCGGTACGCACAAGGTTAAGAACCGTGCGGCGGTATCCGGTGGTGGCCGTAAGCCGTGGCGTCAAAAGGGGACGGGCCGTGCCCGTCAAGGTAGTATTCGCGCTCCGCAATGGAAGGGCGGTGGCGTTGTGTTTGGGCCGACGCCTCGCTCGTACGCCTTCTCTGTGCCTAAGAAAGTGCGTCGTCTTGCGCTGTACAGTGCACTTTCCTCCAAGGTTGCAGAAGGTAAAATCATCGTGCTGGATGATTTGCAATTGAACCAGCCGAAGACCAAGGAAATGGTTTCCGTTTTGAAGAACCTCAACGTCGGTAAAGCGCTGATTGTCGACGGTGAAAAGAAGGAACCTCTATATCGCTCTTCGCGGAACATTCCTGGAGTGAAATACATGGATGCGGCCGGCATCAATGTCTATGAACTGCTCCGTCACGATCACCTCGTACTGACGAAGGATGCGGTTGCGAAGGTAGAGGAGGTGTTCGCCTGATGGATCCGCGGGATTTGATTAAACGTCCGGTCATCACTGAACGCTCCACTGAGCTCATGGAAGAAAACAAGTACGTGTTTGAGGTCGACCGCCGCGCGAACAAGGTTGAGATTCGCAAGGCGATTGAGAAGTTGTTCGACGTGAAGGTCGTTTCCGTAAACACGCTGAACCAGACCGGTAAGGTCAAGCGGGTTGGCAAGTATGTTGGCCGTACGCAGGATCGCAAAAAGGCCATCGTCAAGCTTGCTCCGGATTCGAAGCCGATCAATTTCTTTGGCGAGTCGTGATCGGACTGCCTCGAACGCAATAAACAAAGGAGGTCGTCGATATGGCGATTAAGAAGTATCGTCCGACTTCTCCTGGACGCCGCTTTATGTCGGTCTCGACGTTCGAAGAGATCACGACCGACAAACCGGAGAAGTCGTTGCTGGTTCCGCTCAAAAACCGTGCGGGCCGCAACAATCAAGGTAAGATAACCGTTCGTCACCAAGGCGGCGGGCACAAGCGCCAATACCGCTTGATTGACTTTAAGCGGAACAAAGACGGCGTGCCGGCCAAGGTGGCAACGATTGAGTATGATCCCAATCGCTCAGCTCGCATTGCGCTGCTGCACTACCGTGACGGTGAGAAGCGTTACATCATTGCTCCGCATGGACTAAAGGTCGGGGACATTATTGTTAGCGGTGAAAATGCGGATATTCGCGTTGGGAATGCACTGCCGTTGTCGTCGATCCCTGTTGGTACGGTTATTCACAACATAGAGTTGAAACCCGGTAAGGGTGGTCAGTTGGCTCGTGCGGCTGGCGCGTCTGCGCAGCTTATGGCAAAGGAAGGCGATTATGCGCAAGTTCGTCTCGCCTCTGGCGAAGTGCGCAAGGTTCGCGTCGAGTGCCGTGCGACCATTGGTCAAGTCGGTAATCTCGATCACGAAAATATCAACATCGGTAAGGCTGGACGTAGTCGCTGGTTGAATCGACGTCCAACCGTTCGTGGTTCCGTCATGAACCCTGTGGATCACCCGCACGGTGGTGGTGAGGGTCGCGCACCGATCGGTCGCAAGTCGCCGATGTCCCCTTGGGGCAAGCCGACTCTTGGTAAAAAGACGCGGAAGAAGAACCATCCGACTGATAAGTACATCGTTCGTCGGCGGACGAAGTAATACGGATCACGTCTGGGTTGTTTGAAGAAGGGAGGCGACTGACGTTGGGTCGTTCATTGAAGAAGGGGCCGTTCTGCGACGACCACCTCATGAAAAAGGTGGAGGCGTTGAATGAGTCGGGCGAAAAGAAGGTTATTAAAACCTGGTCGCGGCGTTCTACCATTTTCCCTCAGTTTGTCGGACATACGTTCGCGGTTCATGACGGGAGAAAGCACGTGCCGGTGTACGTAACTGAGGATATGGTCGGTCACAAGTTGGGCGAGTTCGTCCCGACGCGGACGTTCAAAGGTCACGCCGGTGATGAGAAGTCTTCTCGATCCCGCTAAGCGGTTGTTGGAGTACCTGATATAGGCGTCGTCGCAGTTTTCGCTCGTCGGCGCCAGTCTCGTGGAGGAGGTAGCAGGATGGAGGCAACGCAAACGCGTGCTGTTGCGAAGTATATTCGCATCGCTCCGCGCAAGATGCGCCTGGTGGTCGACTTGATTCGCGGCAAAGGTGTGCAAGAAGCTCTCGCGATATTGAAGTTCACGCCTCGCGCTGGTTCGCCGGTCGTTGAAAAGGTGCTGCGGTCTGCGATCGCGAATGCGGAGAACAATCACAATATGAACGTTGATCGGCTTTACGTAAAGGAGATTTACGTAGACGAGGGTCCGACGCTAAAGAGGTTCCGGCCTCGTGCGCAAGGGCGTGCATTCAGTATTTTTAAGCGGACGAGTCATGTGACGGTCGTCGTCGCTGAAAAGTAAGGGAGGGATTTGCTGCATGGGTCAAAAGGTTAACCCTGTTGGTCTCCGAATTGGCATCATTCGCGATTGGGAGGCGAAGTGGTTCGCGAATAAGAAGGACTATCAAGACCTGTTGCTTGAGGACTTAAAGATTCGGAACTATGTTTCGCGTCGTCTGAAGGATGCTGCTGTGGCATCGATTGACATCGAACGTGCGGCTAACCGCATTAATGTGACGGTTCACACCGCGAAACCAGGTATGGTCATCGGCAAGGGCGGTGCAGAAGTCGATGCGCTGCGCAATCAGTTGAACGCACTTACCGGGAAGCGTGTCCACATCTCCATTTCGGAGATCAAGTCGCCAGATTTGTCGGCGAAACTGGTCGCTGAAGGGATCGCACAGCAACTGGAGCGCCGTGTTTCCTTCCGTCGCGCGATGAAGCAGGCAATTCAACGCTCGATGCGCGCGGGCGCTAAGGGTGTTCGCGTTCAGGTTTCTGGTCGTCTTGGTGGTGCTGAAATTGCACGTACCGAAGGTTATTCCGAAGGTACGGTTCCGTTGCACACCCTGCGTGCGGATATCGATTATGCGTTGGCTGAAGCGCATACCACCTACGGCCGAATCGGCGTTAAGGTTTGGATCTATCGCGGTGAAGTGCTCCCGCAGCGGAAGAATCAGTCTGCGGAGACCGCAGAGGACGCTGTTCAAGGAGGTCGGTAAACCATGTTGATGCCAAAGCGCGTAAAGCACAGAAAAGAATTCCGTGGCCGCATGAAGGGTCATTCCAAAGGTGGCAACGAAGTGACGTTTGGCCAGTATGGCCTGGTTGCTCTCGAGCCTGCCTGGATCACAAACCGCCAAATCGAAGCGGCTCGTATCGCAATGACGCGCTATATGCGTCGTGGCGGCAAGGTGTGGATTAAAATCTTCCCGAGCAAACCCGTGACGCAAAAGCCTGCGGAAACTCGTATGGGCAGTGGTAAGGGTTCGCCGGAGAAGTGGGTGGCTGTCGTAAAGCCTGGTCGCGTGATGTTTGAGGTGGCCGGCGTTAGTGAAGAAATTGCGCGTGAGGCTATGCGCTTGGCGGCAATGAAGCTACCGATCAAGTCGAAGTTTGTGACTCGTGAAGAAGTGGGTGGTGACGCAAATGAAGGCAACTGAGTTGCGGGAACTGAGCAGCGAGGAGCTGGCGTCCCGCATTGAGGGGCTGAAGGACGAGCTGTTCAACCTCCGCTTCCAACTGGCAACGGGGCAATTGGAAAACCCGATGCGTATTCGCCAGGTGCGCAAGGATATTGCACGCGCAAAGACGATTTTGCGTCAGCGTGAGCTTGGTATTGGCTAATTCGGAAGGGAGGTCATTTCATGGAACGCAATGAACGCAAAGAGCGTGTTGGCAAGGTCGTCAGCGACAAGATGGATAAGACGATCGTCGTTGCTGTAGAGGAGAACGTGAAGCACCGCCTCTATAACAAGACAGTGCGCCGGACCAAGAAGTTTAAGGCTCACGATGAAAACAATGAGGCGAAGATCGGCGACGTTGTGCGGATTATGGAAACCCGACCGCTCAGCAAAGATAAGCGTTGGCGGTTGGTCGAAATCGTCGAGAAGGCCGTTATTATCTAAGTTTCATTAGTCGGAAGGGAGGAAACCTAGGATGATTCAACCGCAAACACGTTTGACCGTGGCAGACAACTCTGGGGCGAAGGAAATTATGTGCTTCCGCGTGCTCGGTGGTTCGAACCGGAAGACGGCCAACATCGGTGATATCATCGTTGCGTCTGTTAAGAGTGCAACACCCGGGGGCGTTGTCAAGAAGGGTGACGTCGTCAAGGCTGTTATCGTTCGCAGCAAGCGCGGTCTTCGCCGCAATGATGGATCGCATATTCGCTTCGACGAGAACGCAGCGGTCATCATTCGCGAAGACAAGAGCCCACGAGGCACGCGAATTTTTGGGCCAGTCGCGCGCGAATTGCGCGATCGCGATTTTATGAAGATTATCTCCTTGGCGCCTGAAGTGCTCTAAGGAGTCGGGATTTGAACGCAGGAGGTGGCAACGTGACGAAGTTGCGAGTGAAGACCGGAGATAAAGTCGTCGTCATCGCAGGCAAGGACAAGACGAAGACAGGCCGCATTTTGAAGGTGTTCCCGAGTGAGGGCCGTGTAATCGTCGAGGGCGTGAACATTGTAAAGCGCCATTCAAAGCCAAGCCCGGCACATCCGGAGGGCGGCATCATCGAGAAGGAAGCACCGATTCACGTTTCGAATATCGCGATTGCGGATCCGAAGACGGGTGAGGCTTCGCGTATCGGATATAAGTTCCTGGAAGACGGGCGCAAAGTGCGTTACTCGAAAAAGTCTGGCGAAGTTCTCGACTGAGTAGCCAGGTGAAAGGAGGTTTTGTCGTTGACTCGATTGCAAGATATGTACCGGGCGCAGGTCGTACCGGCGTTGATGAAGGAGTTCCAATACAAGAATGCGATGCAGGTTCCGCGCGTCGAGAAAGTCGTCATTAACATGGGTCTCGGCGAAGCGACGCAGAATCCAAAAGTGATTGATGCTGCGGTTGAGGATTTGCAGGCTATTGCGGGACAACGTCCTGTTGTTACGCGTGCGAAGAAGTCCATCGCGGGCTTTCGTCTTCGTCAAGGTATGCCAATTGGTGTAAAGGTGACGTTGCGCGGCGAACGGATGTACCACTTCCTCGACAAGCTGATGAACGTTGCGCTTCCTCGTGTGCGCGACTTCCGCGGCGTTTCACCAAAGGCGTTTGATGGCCGTGGCAACTACACGTTAGGCTTGCGGGAACAGTTGATCTTCCCTGAAATCGATTATGACAAGATCGATAAAGTTCGCGGCATGGAAGTGGTTGTCGTGACGACGGCGAACACAGATGAAGAAGCTCGTGCGCTGCTCACGGAGATGGGCATGCCATTCCGGAAGTAAAAGTCCTTGACGAGGAGGTCGAGACCGTGGCAAAGAAGTCGATGATTATCAAGGCGCAGCGGAAACCGAAGTTCAGCACGCGTGCCTACACTCGTTGCCGCGTGTGCGGGCGTCCGCACTCGGTGTATCGTAAGTTCGGTATTTGCCGCATTTGCTTCCGCGAGTTGGCCTATAAAGGGCAGCTTCCGGGCGTGAAGAAGGCAAGCTGGTAATTCGTTCGGAAGGAGGTTTTGTACAGATGATGACATCCGATCCGATTGCGGATATGCTCACTCGCATCCGCAACGCGAATCAGGTACGGCATGAAAAGGTGGAGATCCCGGCGTCGAACATCAAGCGTGCGATTGCTGAGATTTTGAAAAATGAGGGTTATGTGCGCGACGCGGAGTTCGTTCAAGACGGACCACAGGGTACTATCCGCCTCTTCCTAAAGTATGGCAAGGGTCAAGAGCGCGTAATCACAGGGCTGAAGCGCATCAGTAAGCCGGGTTTGCGCGTGTATGTTGGGCATGACAACATTCCGCGCGTACTTGGCGGGCTTGGTGTGGCGATTCTTTCGACTTCTAAGGGGATCATGACCGATCGCGAAGCTCGTAAACAGGGCGTCGGCGGCGAAGTCCTTTGCTACGTTTGGTAAGTTCTCTTCGATTGGAGGTGTAGCACATGTCCCGTACAGGGCGTAAGCCGATCCCGGTTCCGGCTGGGGTCGAAGTGACGGTAAACGGCACGCATTTGGTCGTGAAGGGGCCGAAGGGCCAGCTTGAGCGCCATTTGCATCCTGATATGAAACTTGTCGTGAATGACGGCGTGATCGTCGTTGAGCGGCCATCCGATGAAAAGAAGCACAAAGCCTTGCATGGTACCACGCGCAGCGTCGTGGCGAACATGGTGGAAGGCGTGACCAACGGATTTGCGAAGAATCTTGAGTTGGTTGGCGTTGGTTACCGCGCAAACAAGGCAGGTAACAAAGTGACGCTGTCGCTCGGGTTTTCACATCCGGTTGAGTTGCCCGAGGTGCCTGGCATTGAGGTCGAAGTTCCTGCTCAAACGAAGCTGATTGTCCGTGGTATCGATAAGGAATTAGTCGGTTCGTATGCTGCGAAGGTGCGCGAGTTGCGTCCGCCTGAGCCGTACAAGGGCAAGGGTATTCGTTATGAAGGCGAGAACGTGCGCCGTAAGGTCGGTAAGACTGGTAAGAAGTAAGAATCGTGATCGATTGCGGGCAAAGGAGTGAGTCTTGGTGATTACGAAGGTGAATCGCAACGAAGCGCGCAAGCGGCGCCATGTTCGTGTGCGTGCGCGCGTTTCCGGTACGCCGGAGCGTCCGCGGTTGAATGTCTACCGTTCAAACAAGCACATTTATGTGCAGTTGATCGACGATACGACCGGCCGCACGTTGACGAGCGCTTCGACGGCGGAAAAGGGCTACGAAGGCAACGGTGGCAATGTGGAGGCGGCTCGCAAAGTTGGACAGTTGATTGCAGAGCGGTCGCTTGCTAAGGGTTATAAGGCAGTCGTATTTGATCGCGGTGGTTACCTCTATCACGGCCGCATTCAGGCGTTAGCCGATGCAGCGCGTGAGGCAGGTCTCGAGTTCTAATTTAGAGAGGAAGGTGTTCACGTGCGCATAGATCCGAATCAGCTCGAACTGACCGAGCGCGTCGTCCATGTGAATCGCGTTGCGAAGGTCGTCAAGGGTGGTCGTCGTTTCTCGTTCTCCGCGTTGGTGGTTGTCGGTGACGGCAATGGTTACGTTGGCGCTGGTCTTGGCAAAGCGCAGGAAGTCCCTGATGCGATTCGCAAGGCCATCGATGACGCGAAGAAGCATTTGATTCACGTTCCTATGAAGCGCACTACGATTCCGCATGAGGCGTTGGGGCGGTTTGGCGCCGGCCAGGTCCTGATTAAGCCGGCTCCTACAGGTAGCGGCGTAATTGCTGGTGGCCCTGCACGCGCGGTGCTGGAGTTGGCTGGGATTAAGGATATCGTGACGAAGTCGCTCGGGTCGAACAACCCTATCAACATGGTGCATGCGACACTCGACGCGTTAAAGCAATTGAAGCGTGCCGACGAAGTGGCGCGTTTGCGCGGTAAGTCGTTGGAAGAGATTCTGGGATAAGGAGGCGTACAACGTGGCAAAAAAGCTGGCGATCACGCTGAAGAAAAGCCCCTTTGGGCGCCCAGAGAATCAGCGCAAGACTGCAGCTGCGCTGGGATTGCGCAAGTTGCAACAGACGGTTGTCCGCGAGGATACCCCTGTTATTCGAGGCATGATTAACCGCATCAGCCATCTGGTTGAAGTGGTGGAACAAGACGCATAATCGCGAGGGAGGTGTACGTACATGCAATTGCACGAGTTAAAGGCGCAGCCGGGTGCTCGCCGCGGCAAGAAGCGCGTGGGTCGCGGCACAAGCTCCGGTCACGGTAAGACCTCAACGCGGGGTCATAAGGGGCAGTGGGCGCGTTCGGGCGGTGGTGTGCGGATTGGCTTTGAAGGCGGTCAGACGCCATTGTTCCGCCGGCTCCCGAAGCGTGGCTTCAACAACAGTCGGTTCGCGAAGGTATATGCGACGGTGAACGTGGAAGCCCTGAATGACTTCCCGGCTGGCACGGTCGTAACGCCAGAATTGTTGCTCGAACAACGTTTGATCCGTGAGCCTTTGGATGGGCTGAAGGTTCTGGGTACGGGTGAGTTGCAGGTGAAGTTGACGGTGAAGGCGCACGCGTTCTCGGCTGCGGCGAAGGAGAAGATCGAAGCCGCAGGCGGAACCGCCGAGGTGATTTGACGTGTTGCAGGCCATTGCGAATCTGTGGCGCCTCAAGCACCTTCGCAATCGGATTTTGTTTACCCTGATGGTGCTTGCCGTCTACCGGATTGGCACGTACATTCCGGTACCCGGCATGAACGTCAGTGCTTTGAATGCTGGACAGGGCAATAATGCATTGTTCAGTTTGTTGAATATGTTTTCCGGGGGCGCGTTTTATCGCTTCTCGATTTTTGCGATGAGTGTGACGCCGTATATTACGGCGTCGATCATCGTCCAGTTGCTTCAATCCGGTGTCATTCCGAGGTTTGAGGAGTGGCAAAAGGAAGGCGAGTCAGGGCGTCAGCGGTTGACGCAAGTGACGAGGTATCTCACGGTAGGACTAGGCTGCTTACAGGCGATTGGGTTTACCTATATGTTCGCTCGGTCGGGCCTTTTGTTGGCGAGTGCTAACAACTGGTGGTCATATATCGTGATCGTCGTGACTTTGACCGCCGGAGATACGCTATTGATGTGGTTTGGTGAGATGATCACCGAAAAAGGCGTGGGTAACGGTATTTCACTGCTAATCTTTGTCGGTATTCTGTCTCGATTTTCGACGCTCGGGCAAGAGGTATACTCGAGTTGGTACATGGGACAGTCGAGTCACCTGTTTCTCGCCATCTTGAAGACCCTGCTTTTAATTGCCGGGATCGTGGTGATTTTTGCACTCATTGTGCTGGTTCAGCAGGCTGAGCGCAAGGTGCCAATTCAATATGCGAAGCGGGTGGTAGGGCGTACCGTGTACAGCGGGCAGCAGTCCTACATTCCGATCAAGGTCATTGCAGCCGGCGTGATTCCCGTGATCTTCGCTGTTTCGCTGCTCATTTTGCCATATACGATTGCCTCGTATTTTCAATCGCATCATTGGGCGGCTTTCATTCTGCGGTATCTCAGTCCGCAGACGGGCTGGTACATGGCTCTGGAAGTCCTCTTGATCATCGTGTTTTCGTTCTTCTACACGCATGTACAGATCAACCCGCAGCAGTTGGCCGAGCAATTGCAGAAGCATGCGGGTTTCATTCCGGGTGTGCGTCCGGGGCGCGATACGGAGATGTACATTATCAAGGTCATCAATCGGATTACGGTATTCGGTTCGGTGTTCTTGGGCGTAATCTCCATCTTGCCTTTCTTGCTGCTGGGGGCCATTAACTTGACCGATTACAACATTCAGGGAACGTCGCTGATTATCTTGGTCGGCGTAGCGTTGCAGACGATGCAGCAGATGGAAGGGCAATTGTTGCAGCGCCAGTATCGAGGCTTTCTACGAGAGTCGTGACAAGGACGCCGTCCGCGGCGGTTGGTAGCGTGGGATCGCAGAGACCAAGGAGGAGATGTTGGTGCAGGTCATTTTGGTAGGTCTCCCGGGCGCTGGTAAGGGTACGCAGGCCGAGCGGATCCAGTCTGAGTATGGCATTCCGCATATTTCGACTGGTGACATGTTCCGCAAGGCCGTGGCGTCGGGCAGTCCATTGGGTTTGGAGTTGAAGGCGTATCTGGATTCCGGGCGTCTTGTGCCTGATGAGACGACAATCGCGGTCGTGCGCGAACGTCTTTTGGAGTCGGATGCTGCCAATGGGTTTTTGCTCGACGGATTCCCGCGGACACTGGAACAGGCCCGAGCCTTGGACGCGATGTTGCACGAACTCAATCGTCCGTTGGACGTCGTCTTGTATATTCACGTAGATCCTGGTGTCTTGAAAGAACGTTTGACCGGGCGCCGCATATGCAAGTCGTGTGGTGCAACATACCACATGGTCTTTCAGCCGCCCAAGGTGGCTGGTGTCTGCGATAAGTGCGGCGGTGAGCTGTATCAGCGGGCCGACGATACCGAAGAAGCGGTGGCGACAAGGCTGGAACAGTTTAAGCAGACCGCGCCGCTCATCGAGTATTACGATCAGCGGGGTTTGTTGCGGCAGATTGACGGTGAGCAGCCAATTGACAAGGTGCACGCCGACGTCGTTGCAGCATTGGCTCCATTCAAGAGGTGAGAGTGCAAGCGATGAGCGTACCTCGGGAATTGCCGCCTCTTGGTTCTCTCGTCGAAGTGATGCAGGGGCGCGACGCCGGACTCGTGGCAGTAGTTATCGGGCATCTGGAGGATCGGTTCATCCTTGTCGCGGACGGCAGCGTCCGCCGTGCCGATAAGCCCAAAAAGAAGAATGTGCTCCACGTACGGCGCTTGTCGCACATCGCAGGCGAGGTTGCAGAAAAACTTCGCATCGATGGCAAGGTGACGAATGCGTTGTTGCGTCACACGGTCAGAATGTTTCTGGAAGAACGTCTGGCAGCAGCGAACCAACGTGATCAAGGAGGGGCGTTCCATGGCGAAGGATGATGTAATCGAAGTTGAGGGCACGGTCATTGAGCCGTTGCCAAACGCGATGTTTCGCGTTGAATTGGAGAATGGACACAAGGTGCTGGCGCATGTCTCCGGAAAGATCCGGATGCACTATATCAAGATCTTGCCAGGGGATCGCGTGACAGTCGAACTTTCTCCGTACGATCTTACACGTGGTAGGATTACCTACCGCTACAAGTAATCGTAGACTGGCATTCAGCGCTGATATGCGGTATGATACCCCAAGTGAAGGAGGGTTTCTGATGAAGGTACGTCCTTCTGTCAAGCCCATGTGCGAGAAGTGCAAAGTGATTCGTCGTAAAGGGAACGTCATGGTGATTTGCGAGAATCCGAAGCACAAACAGCGCCAAGGCTAAGGCTTTGGGTTCGTGCACGGTGCTTGTGATAGATGTAATGGATGTAGTGTTAGAACATATCGCGTGTCGTAGGTGTTATCACGAAGGCAGCGCGGCTGTTTCCTTGTGTACTCGTCCGGAGGTGCGTTTTTCGCATTTCTGTTGATGGTGCAGAGGGACTGTCTTCGTGTTTTCATAAAGTGTGCCGGGGGCTTGTCCCTTGGCAGTGAATTTGCAGCTCACACGTGGAGGTGGAGTCTTTACATGGCACGTATTGCCGGTGTCGATTTGCCGCGCGACAAGCGCGTCGAAATCGGGTTGACCTATATTTTTGGCATCGGCCGGACGACCGCTAATAAGATTTTGGCGACGACTGGCATTGATCCGAACCGTCGAGTGAAGGACCTCACGGAAGAAGAAGTCGTACGTTTGCGTGACGAGATTGAGCGCTCCCATAAGGTTGAGGGCGATCTCCGTCGTGAAATCGCGCTGAACATCAAGCGTCTGACGGAAATCGGCTGTTATCGTGGTATTCGCCATCGCCGTGGCTTGCCAGTTCGTGGTCAACGCACGAAGACCAATGCTCGTACGCGCAAGGGTCCGCGTCGTACGGTTGCGGGTAAGAAGAAGTAATCTTTCAGGGGGTGTAATTGTTGGCGAAAGTGAAGCAACGTCGTGGGGCGGGTTCTACTGCGCGTCCGCGTCGTCGTGATCGTAAAAATGTGGAGGCTGGCGTCGCGCATATCCGTTCGACGTTTAACAATACAATTGTCAGCATCACAGATCCGAGTGGTGCTGTGATTTCGTGGTCGTCGGCTGGTAATGTCGGGTTTAAAGGATCGCGTAAGAGCACCCCGTATGCGGCCCAAATGGCTGCCGAAGCGGCTGCTCGCACGGCCATGGAACATGGTATGAAGACTGTCGAAGTCATGGTCAAGGGTCCTGGTGCGGGCCGTGAAGCGGCTATTCGGGCTCTCCAAGCTGCTGGCTTGGAAGTTGCGGGTATCCGTGATGTGACGCCGATTCCGCATAACGGTTGCCGGCCGCCGAAGCGCCGTCGCGTATAATCGACTGCGGATGGGGTGGTTGCCAGCGATGTTCGCTGGTCGTACTGAATTTCTTACGGTGTGCATTGTCACGCCGTTTTATGTGATACGGGTATACAAGAAATTGGAGGTGTCAATCCTAGAATGGCAAGATATACAGGGCCAGTGTGCCGTCTGTGCCGCCGCGAGGGTATTAAGTTGTACCTGAAGGGTGAGCGCTGCTTCAGTGAAAAGTGTGCCATCGACAAGCGGCCGTACGCACCTGGACAACATGGACAAGGTCGCAAGCGCAACTCGGAGTATGGCAGCCAGCTGCGCGAAAAGCAAAAGGCTCGCCGTTACTATGGAGTATTGGAAAGCCAGTTTGAGCGTTACTACGAAGAGGCTGCGCGCCGTCGTGGGATTACCGGTGAGACGCTGTTGTCTTTGCTCGAAAGCCGTTTGGACAACGTCGTCTATCGCTTGGGCTTCGCGGCTTCGCGTGCGGAGGCTCGTCAGATCGTGCGTCATGGTCACATCGAAGTGAATGGCCGGCGCGTTGATATTCCTTCGTTCCTCGTGCGTGAAGGCGATGTGGTCGCTGTTCGCGAGAAGAGCCGCGACAATGGCCGTATCAAGGAATTGGCCGAGGTCATTGGAAATCGGACGATCCCGGCATGGCTCCAGCTCGACGCCGAGAAGTTGAGCGGTAAGGTTCTGCGTAAGCCTGAGCGTGAAGAAATCGACACGCCAGTGGCTGAGCAGATGATCGTCGAGTACTATTCGCGGTAACCCTTAGCGCAGGCTGACCAGCTTCCGGTCAGCTCCGAGCGTCGACTAGTACCACTCCCAAGGAGGATTAGGAATGATTGAAATAGAGAAGCCGCGAATCGAGATTGTGGAACAAACCGAAGACTACGGCAAGTTCGTATGCGAACCGCTGGAGCGCGGCTATGGCACGACGTTCGGCAATTCACTGCGGCGCATCCTATTGTCCTCCATTCCGGGGGCAGCGGTGCGCTCCGTCAAGATTGAGGGCGTCCTTCACGAGTTTGCGACGATTCCTGGTGTGGTCGAGGATGTCACAGAAATTATCCTCAATCTCAAACGGCTCTCGCTGAAAATTCATTCCGACGAAGAGAAGATCCTTGTCATCGACGCCGATCGCCCTGGGGTTATCACTGCTGCGGACATTCGAGCCGATTCGGACGTGGACATCATGAATCCGGATTTGCATATCGCGACTCTGACCGAAGGCGGGCGCGTGTACATGGAAATGCGCGCCGGCCGCGGTCGTGGGTACGTTCCAGCGCATCGCAACAAGCCGGAAGAACAGGAAATTGGGCTGATTCCAATCGACTCACTGTACTCGCCGATCTCGCGCGTCAACTTCTCTGTAGAGAATACACGTGTGGGTCAGGTCACCGACTACGACAAGCTGACGCTTGAAGTGTGGACGGATGGCAGCGTCGCTCCCGACGAGGCGGTGAGCGTCGGTGCGAAAATCCTGACGGATCACTTGATGCTTTTCGTCGGACTGACGGATCGTGGTAAGGACACAGACATGATGGTTGAGAAAGAGAGCAGCCAAAATGATCGTGTTCTCGACATGCCGATTGAGGAACTCGACCTGTCGGTGCGTTCTTACAATTGCCTGAAGCGGGCTGGTATTAACACGGTCGCTGAACTGTGTGACAAGTCCGAAGAAGAGATGATGAAAGTGCGAAATCTCGGGCGTAAGTCTCTTGAGGAAGTCATTGAGAAGCTCGAGGGCTTGGGGTTGGGTTTGCGTCAGGAAGACTGACTGCCTGGATAGCTATCGATGACGGATGACGTTTGAAGGAGGGATAACGGAATGGCTTACCGCAAGTTGAATCGTACGTCGTCGAACCGGAAGGCTCTGTTCCGCAGTTTGGTGACGGATCTCGTGCTGTACGAACGTATTCAGACGACAGAAGCGAAAGCGAAGGAGCTTCGTTCCATCGCTGAGAAAATGATTACCCTCGCAAAGCGTGGGGATCTGCATGCTCGTCGTTTGGTTGCACAGTACGTACGTCGTGAGTCTTTGGGACTGGATGGAGAAGGTCCGGACGCCATTCAGAAGCTGTTTAGCGATATCGCACAGCGGTACCAAGACCGGAACGGCGGTTACACCCGTATTGTGAAGATTGGGCCACGCCGCGGCGATGCTGCGCCGATGGTCGTCATTGAGCTTGTTTGATGGCCGATAGCATTAGGGAAAGCCGTGGGAACCGGATACGCCTTGTCGTCGCATACGATGGCGCCGGTTTTCACGGCTTTGCCCGTCAGGATGGGTTGCGTACCGTGCAGGCCACGTTAGAAGAAACGTTGACACGCATGCTGAGTACGCCCATCGAGGTGCACGGGTCTGGACGCACGGATAAGGGTGTGCACGCGCGGGCGCAAGTCGTTCATTTCGATTTGCCTTATGGACCACCTGCGGAGCGGATGGTTTATGTTCTACGGCGCCGTTTACCAGCAGACGTCATACCGCTATGGGCGGATCAGGTGGACACCGGGTTCCACGCGCGGTTTTCCGTGGTTCGTAAAACCTATCGCTACCTGTTATATCGAGGTGCGGCACCAAATCTGTTTTTGTACCGTTTCAGCTGGCACGTTCCAGGTGTGCTCGCTGTCGAGGCCATGCGGGAAGCAGCGGTACATTTGCTTGGCCGCCATGATTTTACGTCGTTTTGCGCCAGCGCGACGCCGCAAGAGGACAAGGTTCGATCCCTCTATCGGATCGATTTCGTCGAGTCACCCAATCGGTTGGCGATTGAGGTTGAAGGAAGCGGCTTTTTGCAGTACATGGTGCGGATCATTGTCGGTACGCTGGTGAAGGTTGGCCAAGGTCGTGAGGCAGCGGATCGCATACCGGCCATTCTCGCGGCGAGGGATCGTCGGTTGGCGGGCGAGACCGCGCCACCACATGGCCTGTGTCTTTGGAATGTCGAGTATCCGCCAGAGTACGGTGGGAAAGTTGTTGATCCGGAAGCGGATTTGTAATAAAATTGTGCAGGTATATTTGACCCACTGACTCCCCCGTTACACCAGTTGGTCAAATTGAGGATCCGGAGGGAATCTGAATGCGTACGACGTACATGGCAAAGCCCGGCGCGGTTGAGCGCAAGTGGTATGTCATTGACGCCGCTGGCTGGCGCGTGGGCCGTTTGGCTACACATATTGCGTCCATTCTTCGCGGCAAGCATAAACCTGAATTTACACCGCACGTTGATACGGGTGATTTCGTCATTGTCATCAATGCGGACAAAGTCGAATTCTCGGGTAAAAAGCTGCAGGACAAGAAGTATTATCGCCACTCTGGTTATCCAGGTGGTTTGAAGGTCACGACGGCTCAGGATATGTTACAAAAACATCCCGAGCGCGTGTTGTATTACGCGGTTCGTGGTATGCTGCCGCACAATACACTTGGACGCGCGCAACTGAAGAAGCTGAAAGTGTATGCTGGTCCGGAACATCCACATGCTGCACAGCAGCCCATTCCACTCGTACCCGGTACGAAGGAATAAAGGAGGGACAGAACCTTGGCACGTTTGCAATACATGGCAACTGGACGCCGTAAGACGTCTGTCGCTCGCGTACGTCTTCTCCCGGGCGACGGCAATATCGTGGTCAATAAGCGCTCGATGGACGAGTATTTTGGTTTGGAAACGCTAAAGTTGATTGTAAAACAGCCGCTTTTGTTGACGGAGACGCTGAGTCAGTATGACGTTTATGCTAACGTCTATGGCGGCGGTATCTCTGGACAGGCCGGTGCTATCCGTCACGGCATTGCACGCGCACTGCTGAAAGTGGATCCGGAATTGCGTCCGACCCTGAAGAAAGCTGGTCTGTTGACGCGCGACGCACGCATGAAGGAACGTAAGAAGTATGGCTTGAAGGCCGCTCGGCGTGCACCTCAGTTCTCGAAGCGCTAACCGAGTTTGTATCGATTATCCGCGCTGTCTGCATGTATTTCGTGCAGGCAGCTTTTTTGTTGTTCTCTTCGTTCATGGTTTCCGGTTCGTCTGCACAAACTGAGCAGAGCGAGCATTTCTGACGAAGGGAGTAGGAGAATGTTTAGCAAACAGAGACATCTGCCAGTGTTGATTGGCGCGATGGCATGCATGATCTCCGCCTCCGCAGTCGTGCCAATGACACAGGCAAGTGCATGGTTTCATAAACATGCGCATACCGTCAACAGTGAGGCTGCTCCTTCGGGTATTGCTGGCAAGACCATTGTCGTGGACGCCGGGCATGGGGGCAAAGACTCCGGGGCACGCGGCATAGACGGTCTCCAGGAAAAGGACATTACATTGGCAGTCGCGCAACGTTTGATTGCCTACTTGCAGCAGGCTGGCGCTATCGTGGTAGCGACCCGGACGACAGATGTCGATCTCGCCACTGACGAGGATCGCGCAAACCGACGTCGTCACCTTGGAGACTTACGAGGGCGGATGAACGTGGTCCGCAAGCAGAAGATTGACGCATTTGTTTCCATTCACTGCAATGCTGCACCATCTGCGGACTGGCATGGTGCACAGGTGCTCTATTTTGCGACAAACGATCACGCTAAAACGCTTGCTAGCCTCATGCAATCCGAATTTCGCGAAGAGTTGTTGCCGACCAAACGCGAGATCGAATCCAATCGCTCGCTGTATCTGTTGAAGCGCATTGAAGGACCAACGGTACTGGCGGAGATTGGTTTTCTCACAAATCCGCAAGAAGCCATGGCGATGCGTACGGCGTCCTACCAAGATAAAGTTGCCTTCGCGATGTACCAGGCACTGGTTCGGTACTTTAGCGATCCATCTGTGGCCAAGGCGGCTGAGAAATTCTGAGGAGCCAAGGGGGCGTGGATATGAGGCGTCGGCGCAGATCAAGGTCTTGGGTGTATTGGCTGATGCTTATGTCTGTGTTCTTCGTAGTCATTCGCGTCATGGGCCCACTCTCGGCCGACGTCGCGGGACGTCCCCATTCAGCGGTGCGTGATTCGGTCAGCCAAAACGCTGCGCCGGTGCTTGAACTATCTGCGACTGGCTGGACCTGGAACGGCAGGCCGGTCTACCGCGTACAGAATCTCTCCAATCGCGTGCTTTCTCATGTAAGTATCACAAGCTGGCAGGGAGATCTTCTGCCGCTATTGGCCATTTCCCGAGAATCCCCGAAGAGTATGCCGGAACAGCCGCTGGCTCAGCCACCGTATCAAGTTCCTCCTGGTAATTCTGCTTGGTTTGTGGGCGAGGATGAGGGGCGACCCCGCTATGTCGTTTCGTGGCTCGCGAACGGCGAGGAAGCGTACGAAGTAGTGACCACACGTTTGGTTTCGCCCGCCTGATGATGTACACTAATGCTGTTGGAATAGGTAGTGCGCAAACATACTTGGGAGGTTGTCGCACGAGTGGTTACACGTGAGCAAATCATAGAAGCGCTCCGGGACGTACAGGATCCCGAGGTTCATAGAAGCATCGTCGAGTTGGATATGGTACAAGCTGTTGAAATCGTCGGCGGTCGAGTGAGTGTTGAAATCTTGCTGACCATTCGCGGTTGTCCACTAAGTCATGTCATTGAGGACGAGGTGAAAAAGCGGCTGCTCGCTGTTGCTGGCGTCGAGCAGGTCGAGGTTCGCATCAGCCACATGACGGACGAGCAACGCGCTGCCTTTGCCGCAAAAGTTCGCAGTGTCGGCCAAGCCGCTGGTGCCAACGCCGGGCAGGCTGCACTTCCGCCACTTTTGCAGGGGAAAGGCACACAATTTCTCGCGATCGCGTCCGGCAAGGGCGGTGTTGGCAAGTCGACGGTTACGGCGAATCTTGCTGTGGCCTTGGCGAGGCGAGGTGTCAGAGTGGCACTCATCGACGCCGACATTTACGGTTTCAGCATACCCGTCATCTTTGGCATTCAAGACCAGAAACCGGCCACGATTGAGGATTTGATCATGCCGGTCCAGGTTGAGGGCGTCAAAGTGATTTCGATGCAGTTCTTCGTTCCAAAGGACACGCCTGTCGTCTGGCGCGGTCCGATGCTTGGGAAAACTCTACGTAGCTTTTTTGGCCAGGTTCATTGGGGTGACGTGGATCTTGTATTGCTTGATTTGCCACCCGGAACAGGGGACGTAGCGCTTGATATTCACACGCTGTTACCGCAAAGCAAGCAATTGATTGTCACGACGCCACAGGCTGCGGCTGCAGAGGTCGCAGTTCGAGCAGGTCTGATGGGCGTGCGCACCAATCATGAGGTGATTGGTGTCGTCGAGAATATGGCGTATTACGTCTGCGATTCGTGTGGAGATCCGGCATACATCTTTGGTCGGGGCGGTGGTGAGCGCGTTGCATCGCAACTGAACACAACCTTACTAGCCGAAATCCCCATTGCCAATCTCGACGTTCAAACGCCGGGTATTTTCGCGCAGGATTCGTTGCAAGGGCAGGTCTTCGACAAGCTCGCGAGCCGCGTCGCCGAGGCGATGGGTATTGGCCAAGTACAGCAGTCGCACGCGTAATTCCCCTCCAGCAACATAAACGGCCGTCACGAGGGCACAGGTGCTCTCAGCGACGGCCGTATTTTGTATCGAATCGTCAACTGCCGGATGATTCGCCCTGACTATTTTCCGATCCCGATTTACCTTGTTCACCACCGCCTTCGCCTCCAGCCGTTGCTTGTCCCGCTTGCATGGCCTTTTGCACGGCTTGTTGAACCGTTTCCTGAAACTGGACTTGAAAGGTCGGCGAAGTCATCGTTTGTAAAATAACTTTTTGCAAGTCGGAACGAAATTGGGGCCCTTGCATCATCGTCTGCAGGTTTTTCGTAAAATCATCCGATTGTAGAAGTACCAGCATATCCTGCTGAAAGCTGGGATCCTTCATCAGGTTTTGCACGGTGGACTTCAGTTCCGGTTGCGCAGCCTTTGCAAGTGCTGCCGCAAAAGCAGGATCCTTTGCGGCCTCGGTCAAGAATGTCTGGCTTTGTTGCGACTGGATAAACTGCGTCAATGCTTGCTTCACGTCGTCTGGAGAAGCAATCAATTGATTTTTAAACTCGGGATTCTTCAATGTATCGAGAAGTGCTTGCTGGCCTTCTTTGGAATTCAGTATATCGACGACCATTTGTTTGGTTTGGCTATAGTTGCCGCCGCCATCGGTCGCACCGGTGACGTCAGCGCCCGCATTGGTCATACCGCATCCAGTGACAATTAGGGCGCATAGCCCGATTCCGGCCAAGCGCACAGCTTTTCCGCTCACGGCAGCCCCTCCCCGCGACAGGTTTGTACAGTCAGTATGTGACTTGCACCGCCGGGCTATCCCATGATTTCGACTTCTGTCTGCTCAGCGGACGTTCGAGGAGACGTTTGCCCCTGCTAACAATTCTGAAACCGTTACAAACTGGTACCCTTGGTTACGCAGTTGAGTGATAATTTGAGGAAGTGCCTCGACAATTTGCTTCGATGAATCACTCGCATGCATTAGAATGATGTCACCTGGAACGGCGCGCTTCGTCACACGGCTGACAATGTTTTGCACACCAGGATTCTTCCAGTCGAGTGAGTCGGTATTCCATTGGATGACCGTGTAGCCCATGTTGTTCAGGCAACGCAAGACGCGCGGATTGAAATCGCCGTTCGGAGTGCGAATGAGCTTCGTCTTGACGCCAGTCACTTGATAGATGGATTTTTCGGACAAGGCAACTTGTTCGCGAATCCAGCTGTCGGGGTAATTCGAGAAATCTTTGTGCAGGTTTCCGTGGTTGCCAATTTCATACCCCATGTCTTTGATTTTCTTCGCTATTTCCGGATGATGCAGGGTCCACGGCCCGCTCAAAAAGAATGTCGCCTTTTTCACGTTCTGTTGTTTAAGAACGTTCAGAACCGGTTCTGGCACTTTGTTTCCCCATGAAATATCAAACGTCAAAGCGACAACCTTTTCTTTCGTATCCACCTTATAGATGGCCTTTGGCTGGTTGGCCTGCGTACTTGCCGCGAAAACCTGGGGACCAATACCGCACCCAAACGCGACAAGACACGCTGCTAGTGCGCTCATGAGCCAGCGCCGAATCGATTTCATATGCGGTTCAACCTCCTTTAATTCTCTGGGAAGTGTTTGCACTCGTCGCGGCGGATATACCGCATCGCGCGTGCCGAGGGCCGGATGGCAACTGGTATAGCATGACCTGTGCGAACAGATTGATGTGTTACGCGAGGACTGCATTTTCTGGGCGACTTTTGTGACCACTTCACGCGTAAGCCCATAGCTTACATCAGTACACGATGCTGGGGGGGCTACCAATGCTCATGCTTGCGCTCGGAGATTCCATTACATATGGATACGGCGCCACGACGCCCGAGCACAGTTTTGCGAAACTCCTGCAGAAACAGTTTGCCAAAAACGTTCGCGCAACCTTGCACGTGCAAGCGAAACCAGGTTGGACATCACGTCAGTTAAACCGTTCCTTGCGCGAGTTGCCCGCATGTATATTTGACGAGGCCGAGATCGTCACGTTGATGATTGGTGGAAATGACTTGTTAAAGGCAGCTCCATTCTTGTTGACTGGCAGTGCGGACAGAATTGCACAGGTTTGTGAGCGATCGCGAGAGGAGATCGAGGAAATTGTCGAGTGTGCGAACCGCTCGTACAATACATTTGCACTCGCGACGTTGTATAATCCGTTTCCAAACTTCGGTTTAGCTGAACAAATCACGAATCAATACAATGACATGCTGCGCGCAGTCGCAGCGCGCAATGGCCTGGTGCTGGTCGAGTCGCAAAAGTCGTTCCGTGGTCGCGAACACGACTACGTCGAAAATTACCGAAACGGACTATTCCGCGACATTCGCCTTTTCCGCAATCCGATTCATCCAACCGATGCAGGCCATCACGCGTTGTATCAGGCTTTTTACCGGGCTCTGCAGCGCGCGCGAGCACGCGAGCGCGCCAAGGCCCAGCGCCGGCGCCTCAATCGGCAAACGCGTCGCGCTTAACACACAACGAGGGATGGACTTGACTCGTTCCTGCTTGTAGGAAACAATGGGTAGGAGAATCCCCGATCGTTGGGTGGATGGTTATGGACGCATGGCTCTCGGCAATCCGCGGTTTCGGGTTTAAAGACGTGATCGATATCGTCTTTGTCGCCTTTATGATCTATTATCTCCTGTTGCTCATCCGCGGTACGCGAGCGGTGCAACTGCTCAAAGGCGTGATCATTGTCATCATGGTGACGATGATCAGCAGTCTTCTCAATCTCTCTGCATCCAATTGGTTGCTGAACAAAATCATCGAAATCGGCCTGTTTGCGATCCCGGTCGTATTTCAGCCTGAACTTCGTCGCGCGCTCGAACAACTCGGGCGCGGCGGCCTGTGGAATATCAACCTGTTGCAGCAGGAAAACGACCACATGGCGCATACAGTCAACGAGATTGTCAAAGCGGCGCAGGTTCTGGCCAAGACGAGGACGGGAGCGCTCATCGTGATCGAGCGGCAGACGGGTTTGAACGAATATATTGAGACGGGCACGACGCTGGAAGCGCGTGTGAGTTCTGAACTTTTTATCAACCTGTTTATTCCGAACACACCGCTGCACGATGGCGCAGTCATCGTGCGCGGCATGCAGATTGTCGCGGCGGGATGCTTTTTGCCATTGACGGAGAATCGCTCTTTGGACAAGCAACTCGGTACGCGCCACCGAGCAGGTATTGGGATTACCGAGCAATCGGATGGCGTTGCCGTGATTGTGTCGGAGGAGACGGGAGGCGTTTCGGTCGGTGTCGACGGTGTCCTGCATAGCCATCTTGACGAAGGTGCGCTGAAGGAGTTGTTAACAGAACTACTCGTACCTCGCCGCAACGGTGCGCTTTCGTTTTGGAGCAGAAAGGCGGAGTCGCGATGATGGATCGGTTTTTGCGCAATACCACCGCGCTTCGCATTCTCGCGCTCGTGCTTGCATGTATATTATGGCTGGCGGTGCACGCGCCGCAAGGCGGATCGAATCAGGACAAAGGCGGCGTTACGCAAACATATCCGCTCTCGGTGCATATCGAAACCAGCAACGATATGGTTGTTACCTCACCAGAACCCTCGGCGACAGTGCGGGTGACGACGAGCTTGTTGCGTGTGCCCTCACTGCCAGCGGATATGCTTAAAGCTCAATTGGTGGCAAACGCACAAGGCCTTGGTCCTGGCACGGAAACGCTGCATGTTGCCGCGATTAACATGCCAAGTGGCATCCGCTCATATAGCATTTCGCCAGCGACTATCACGGTCGTCCTCGAGCAGAAGGAAACCGTGCAACGCTCTGTTTCGCTTCAGGTGATTGGTACGCCGCAGGTTGGGTATACACTGGGCCAGTTCAACCCTGGAGCCATTGCGGCGAACATCAGTGGAGCGGCGTCGGCCGTACGCTCGGTCAAACATATTGTTGGCACCGTCGATATCACGGGCCTCAGTCAAACTACAACGAAAGTCGTGCAGTTGGAACCTGTCGATGCGTCTGGCCGGGTGGTGCAGTCCGTGAGCGTGAGTCCGGCATCGATTTCGGTGACTGTGCCTATTGCAGCATCGACGGAAGCCGTCAACCTCACGCCCGTCATTACGGGCACACCTGCGCCTGGGTATGCAGTTGCAGGGGTAACGCTTGCAACGACTCAGGTGACGGAAGTCGGGCTTTCAGCAGCTCAACTTCCCAAGGCGGGGCTCGACGTACCGGTCGACGTGAACAATCTCTCACATGATGTTTCCATATCTGTACCTGTTCCGCTCAAACAGGGCATGACGAGCGTTTCACCGCCGACAGTGACGGCGGTTGTGCAAATTGAGCCGTCCGCCACGCTTACCTTACAGAAGCTTCCGATTCAAGTGCAGGGAGGGAACCAGGCGTCGCTCACAGGGGTAAATTCTGTCGATGTCGTACTCAGCGGCCCGGAGAGTGTGTTGCGTGCCATCTCGCAAAATCCGTCGCAAGTATATGCCTATGTCGACGCAAGTAAGGCGAAAAGCGGAACAGCTTCGTTGCCCATCCAAGTCCATGTACCAGCCTATGTCGACGTTGTGAACTTGTCGGTGCGCTCTGCACAGGTTGCCATACAGTGAGTCTTTGCACTTCAAACGTTCTGTGGCACAATGTTGAGGTCATAAGAGAGGAGCGTATGGTCGTTGGGACGTTTGTTTGGTACGGACGGTGTCCGAGGTGTAGCAAACAGCGAGTTGACGCCAGAGTTGGCGTTTCGCCTCGGCCGCGCGGGCGCGTATGTATTGACCAGTCGTCGGCCTGGGGCGCGCATCGTCGTCGGCAAGGATACGCGGATTTCGGGCGATATGCTCGAAACAGCCCTGGTCAGCGGCATTCTGTCCATGGGCGTCGATGCGTTGCGTCTAGGGGTCATCAGTACGCCAGGCGTGGCTTACTTAACCAAGCACCTGCGGGCGGATGCGGGTGTGATGATTTCAGCTTCACACAACCCAGTTGCGGACAACGGTATTAAGTTTTTCGGCGGCGATGGATTTAAGCTGCTGGACGAGACGGAAGACCGGATCGAACAATTGCTTGAGGACGGCGCACGGGATCTGCCCCGACCGACGGGTGACAAGATTGGCCGCATGTACGATGAACCTGCTGTGGAGACATATATTCGCTTTCTGCTCAGCACAGTTCAGGTGCGCTTCGACGGTTTGCACATCGTCCTCGACTGCGCCAACGGAGCAGCATCGGCCATCGCGCCGGAGGTCTTTCGCAGGCTGGGGGCGAACGTCACGGTCATCCACGCTATGCCTGACGGAGTCAATATCAACGTCGGCTGCGGTTCGACGCATCCGTATATCGTCCAACGCGCTGTCTTAGCACATGGCGCGGATGTTGGTCTCTCGTTTGATGGAGATGCCGACCGACTCATTGCAGTAGATGCAAGTGGCGAAGTCATTGACGGTGACTTTATTATGGCTATCTGTGCCCGTGCGATGAAGGCAAAGGGCCTGCTCCAGGGGAACAAGCTCGTCGCAACCGTCATGAGCAATTTGGGTTTTGTCAAGGCGATGGAGGCCGAGGGCATCGACGTATTGCGAACTGCCGTGGGAGATCGCTACGTCATGGAACGCATGCGCGAAGACAATGCCGTGCTTGGCGGCGAGCAAAGCGGGCATATCATCTTCCTTAATCACACGACGACGGGCGACGGCATTTTGACGGCAGTGCAATTGGTGCAAGTGATGGTCGAGGCTCAGCAGCCGCTGTCGCAATTGCGGCAGGTCATGAAGCGCTATCCGCAGTTGTTGGAGAACGTTCAGGTTCGAGACAAGCGGGCTTGGCGCGAGAATGAGAAAATCCAAAGTGCTTTGCGGGCAGCCGAAGAGGCACTCGGCGAGAGCGGGCGCGTGTTGGTGCGCGAATCCGGAACGGAACAACTTGTACGTGTCATGGTCGAAGGCCCAGATGACAAGCTGCTGCGTAAAGTCTGTGGCGAGATCGTCAAAGTAGTCGAGGCGGAGTTGGGGGTTTAAGCCATGGGCTGGGGCTTGTCATGGGCCCCGCCGCTTATCCTTCATATCCGTGAAAGGGGGAATGTGGGGCGAACTAAGTAGCACATCCGAGATAGGCGAGTAAAATGTCGCATGCACCTGTGAATCTTTGCACGCAGGGGCATCGTCCAACAGCGCCTGGACTGCAGCTGCAAATGCGGTGCAGTTGACGCGGAGGAGGTTGGCGAAGCATTCGGCGGGTGCCTCCCGGCGTTTTCCGATCACGCCGCAAGCAAAGCCTGAAAACCATCGGGCGACCGGTGCGACAAGGGTGAGCAGATCGGCTAAGGAGGATATGACTATTCATGTGTGGGATTGTCGGCTATATCGGCCCGAGGAATGTTAAGAATGTCGTCGTCGGCGGATTGGCGAAGCTCGAGTACCGTGGATATGATTCTGCGGGTATTGCGGCCATCGACAACGGCAACATCAAGGTTGTGAAGTCTGTCGGGCGGCTCGCGAATCTCGAAGCGAAGCTCGCAGACAGCCCTGTCGATGGCCAGGCGGCAATTGGCCATACGCGCTGGGCGACACATGGCAAACCTTCGGACGAAAACGCACATCCGCACCAGGACTGTAGCGGTAGGTTCGCGATTGTGCACAATGGTATCGTTGAAAACTACCTGTCCTTACGGGAAGAATTAGTAGCGGCTGGTCACGAATTTCGCTCTGAAACGGACACGGAAGTCGTGGCACACCTGATTGAAGAAATGTACAATGGCGATTTGTTTCAGACGATGATCGCTGTCGGCAAACGTATTCGCGGCGCCTACGCGCTCGTCGTGATCGCAAAAGATCATCCTGACGAGATGATTGCGATCCGCAAGGCCAGCCCGATGATTATTGGGCTTGGCGACAAGGAAAACTTTGTTGCCTCCGACATTCCAGCGATTCTCGAATACACGCGTGACATTTACGTGATGGAAGATGGCGAAATGGCCATCCTGCGGCGCGACGGTGTCGAGTGCTTTACACTGAATGGTGAACCTGTCAGCAAAGAGGTCTATCGCGTCACTTGGGATGCAGTGAGCGCAGAGCGCGGGGGTTATCCGCACTTCATGCTCAAGGAAATCCACGAACAGCCAAAGGCTGTCCGCGACACGCTGCGCGGCCGTGTCTCCGATGACTTAAACCGGGTGACGCTATCTGAGATTGGGCTCGACGAGGAGCAAATCCGCAATATTGACCGGATTCACATTGTTGCCTGCGGTACGTCGTGGCATGCTGGCCTCGTCGGTAAGGTAGCCATCGAGCAGTTTGCGCGGATTCCGGTCGATGTTGAGATTGCATCTGAATATCGCTATGCAGATCCAATTGCAACGGAGAACACGCTGATTATTGCGATCACGCAATCGGGTGAGACGGCTGACACGCTAGCGGCGATGCGCGAGATGAAGAAGCGCGGATTGCGCGTATTGGCCATCACGAACGTCGTGGGCAGCTCGGCGGCGCGCGAAGCGGACAGCGTGATCGTCACATGGGCCGGGCCGGAAATCGCGGTTGCGTCAACCAAGGCATACACGACACAGCTTGCGGCACTGTACTTGCTGGCTGTGCACTTTGGACAGGTGCGCGGGCAAATTGACGAAGCAACGGCGCACGAAATGATCGAAGCACTTGACAACCTGCCGCAGGTGGTAGAAGCGGTGCTTGATACGGCGCCGCAAATCGAGTCGTTTGCGCAGCGGTATGCACATGCGCACGACACGTTCTTCATTGGCCGTGGCATTGACTATGCGGTATCGCTTGAAGGTGCCTTGAAATTGAAAGAGATCTCGTACATCCACGCAGAGGCCTATGCCGCGGGTGAGTTAAAACACGGCACGCTCGCCCTCATCACCGATGGCGTGCCAGTCGTCGCGATCGCGATGCAGCCAGATCTGTACGAGAAGACAGTGAGCAACATTGTCGAGGTCAAGGCCCGCGGTGCGTTCGTTTTGGCCTTGACTTGGGTGGGTAACGAGGACTTGGAGAAGGCGGTGGATGAAGTCATTTACCTGCCGAAGACATTGCCTGCGTTGGCACCGATGGCAGCGGTCATTCCGCTTCAGTTGTTGGCCTATTACGCAGCGGTGGCTCGCGGTAATGACGTCGATAAACCGCGGAACCTCGCCAAGAGTGTGACGGTCGAATAAGGCCATTGATTTGGGGGATGGTTGTTGTGTTCGCAAAATGAAGTTCTTCCCCAGTAAAATAAGTTCTTCCCTGAGTAAAATAAGTTGTTCCCTACAGCACGGGTGGGTTCGGGTCAAAAGCCTGAATTCGCCCGTCTTTTTTAATGCCTGAGAGCGATGGGCGGGGGAAACTCAGAGCAAAATTTTGAGAGCTACCAGACGCGAAAGAGCCCGACAAATCAAGGATTCCTCGACCATTTCCGTTCAAAAATACGAAAAAATACATTCCAAAATCTGTTTTCCCTTTACCCTCAAACTCTGCCTTTCCTCCTCGCGCCAGCGAACAACTTCATTTTACGCAAAATCGATGAATCTGGAAAAAATTATGGAGAAAAACGGGTGGGAAAAGGCGTGATCTACGGAAGAAATTCATTTGACGATTACATAGTACAGGGAGCTAAATTTGATTTCAGAAGTCATGGGTTGGATTTGAAGTGGGTGAAAGGGCTAAGGGAGAGTACGGCTCGGCATATAGCCTACTTCTGTGGGGACATGTGATACGGATGGATGGAAGAAATGATCAGAACAGTCGTCAAGGTATCGTGGAGTATGAATCTCCCCTGATTTTCGACATCATTAGCATTGTGATCGGATCCCTTGTGCCAAATCAACGTCATTGGAACCAACACAGACTCAAGGGCCAGCGGCTGACACCGGAACCTTCAATTTACGTGTAGTTGGTCATTGTCAGAGCACGAAAACGCCCCTCGGAATTCCAAGGGGCATATTGTGCAAGGCGTTCAATGAAAATCTACGTCAATCTGTCGACCCATTTGTTTCTGGCTCTTCGGAATCCTGACTTCCAGTATTCCGTTCCTGTATGTCGCCTTTGCTCCCGTATCATCTACCGCTGTTGGTAATGGCACCGTGCGCGAGAATTGTCCATAGTATCGTTCCATACGATGTACGTTTTCGTCCTTGTGCTCGCCCATCCGTTCGATTTTGCCGCTGAGGTGAAGGTGGTTGTCGTGGACAGTGATATTCACGTCTTCCTTCTTCTCCAACCCAGGGATTTCGGCTGTCACAATCACTTCGTTTTGTGTTTCACGAACATCACAGCGAACCCGTGGCATGTTTGCAAAGTGGTTGTCAAACCAGTCGTCATCGAACAGTCGGGGAAACGAGCCGAAGTCGCGTCTCATGATGCCAAATGGGTCATAAGGGACTAAGGTCATGTTGTTTACACCTCCAGTTGAAATGTCCGTTTATATCGTTTCCAGTATAATGGGAAACTTACATGAAAATCATATCCGAGTGGTTCCTCGGGTGTTTCGGTGTAACGCCCAATGTGGGGCTTGACGTATTGCACAGCACGCCTTAATATTCAGTTGCACTTAATAAGAATAACGTAATACAAATTGGGGAGATTCCAATGCGGAAAAATGAATCAGGACGGTTTTCGGATGCATCGTTCTTGATCCTTTCAAGTTTGGCGAATGGAGCGAAACATGGATACGCGATGATGGAGGACATTTTGGCGTTCAGTGGTACACAACTGGAGCCTGGGACGCTTTATGGTGCGATCACGCGGTTGGAAAAACAAGGTTGGATCGAAGCCCTCCCAACAGAGGATAGGCGCAGACCTTATCGTATTACTGCCGAGGGTGTGATGGCACTCCGTAAGCAAGTTGCGACACTGGAGCAGGTTGCTTCGGTCGGGAGAAAGCGATTGGCATCGTTGGAGGGGTTCTAATGCATTGGCTATTACGACTGTATCCTCGCGCCTGGCGGGAGCGGTATGAAGAGGAGATGTTAGCACTTCTTGAACAGCACAAGATTACGCCCGCGACAGTGGTCGATTTATTGATTGGGGCAATCGACGCAAACCTGAATTACAGTGGAATGGTAGAAGGAGTGGCAGGTATGGTCAATCGGCTCCGCACGAGTGTCGTGATGGTTTTCTGCGCTTTCATGTTATTCGGAGTCGGGTGGAGTATGCTCCAACGATTGACGGATCCGCTGAATCAGTTCAATGCAGTGGCAACCTACCACCCAGAGTTCAGGGTTCTTTTTGATGCAGATTTCGTTGCTGGATGTATATCATTCCTGGCGTTTTTGATTGGTGGATTGCCTGTGTTCTTTATCTCCCTAAGACGTGCTATCAAACGCAAGCAAAAAAACGTTTTGATAGCCTTTTGGGGTCGCGCTATCGTGTTTGCTGGTAAGCATCCTTGCTACGGCGGCATTGGCGAATTGGCATCATGTCGCGTATGCATTGACACACATTGATGTGTTCTTGGGTGGATATGTTGTTTTGATAGCCTTGATGCTGATGATCGGTACGGTTGCAGTCTCCCTCATGATTACCAGGACAGACTTCCAACTTTCAGAACTCAAGTTCGTATTCTATCCAGAAGTGGTGATCTTGTTCTGCATGGGTGTAGCAGTTGTGATGTCAACGATCCTTATTATCGCGATTACCGCTTATGCACCGCAATTGTTTAACACGCAGGATGTAGGTAGTCCCATGTTCATAACAGGTCTGTTCTGCATGGCTCTTGGAACCATCTTTGGGACGATGGGAATGAGACGTGGGATGGTTGCTCATATCAACTGATACTCGTAGAGGACGAAAAACTACACCCCTTGGCGTGGGCTCAAGGGGTGCGCCACATCGTCATTCAATCGGGATATATAGATCGACTTCCGATGTTTCACTTTGCGGATCTACAAACTTTCTGCGACGCTCCATTCTCATTAAATGTTGTTTTCGAAAATCTAAAGAAGCGAGAGGTGATTCCTTCTTGGGCAGTTATTTAAAATCCAACCTTCCAATCGTGTACGAGCATTCCGTAAATAATGTGGTCTACATAATGGTCATATAACCATTCGGCTTGTCGTCTGCATCCTTCGTTTTGAAAACCCAAACGCTCAGGTATTGCCCTGCTTTTCAGATTTTGAGGAGCAACTCGTATTTCTACTCGGTTCAGTTCATATTCCTTGAAAAGAATGTCAATGAGTGTTCGACATGAATTTGTCATGATGCCGTTGCCTTGAAACCTCTCACCAATCCAATACCCGACGCTTGTCAATCGGTGCGACCAATTGATGTAGTGGAGACCGAGAACCCCTGCGAGTTCACCACGATACCATATACCCAGTTCGACACCGTTATTGGATGCGTACTTCTGTAATCCAGACTGAATAAAACATTCTATATCCTGAACGGTACGTGTCCCGTCAACGAAAGGTAACCATTCTCGGAGATAACTGCGTGACTGGTCTAACAAGGCAAACAATTGGTCTGCATCTCGAACTTCCAGCAATCTCAATTGTGTGTCTTCGTTGACTTTGTGGCTAAACAATACTCATTCCCCCTTTATCCTTCGTGCTAACTGGCGCTGGTGGTTCATCTTGATCCTTCGGAAATACGCTTGTTACCAATCACGCAGGTTCCTGCAAGCGCATCGGACCATCTTGCGGTCGATACAGGACATGGCGAGAAATCGTTGCTCCCAAATGCCACGGGCAATGCTTCGAGTTGTGTCAATGTAGGCGAACCACGTCATTTCGTTGTCCTGGCATTTAGTCGCAATGCCACGGAATCGTTGCATCCAGCCCTTCAAACGGCTGTGATAGGCATTGACGTTCTGGATGTGGTACACGCTTGCGTACGTTCACCCTTGTTTTAATTGAGAGGAACGTGAAGTGTGGGCGGTGTACAGCCCCTCATGATAAGGGTACCGAGACGTCCCGTTTCCCAAGTGACTTTTCTTTGATATGTCTCAAACAGAACGAATCCAGTTCGCAATGTCCCGTATCACTTGTTCATCTACATGTTGTGCAACCCGATACTCCTTTTTTGCTTTGCGAATCTCACCGTAAACAGCAGGCATAAACAGGTGATTCAGGTTAGGGTAAAGTTTGAATGTGACGTTTGGTTTATCGCCAAGAAGTTTTTGATAACCGCCAAAGTCTTTTTCAACGGATATTTGAAAATCCCTATCGCCCTGCAGAATCAGCACAGGTTTTTCTAATGTCTTGAGATAATCAGTGGACGGATGTTCCCCCATTTCTTTGAAGTAGTATGCCCTCGTATATTTACCGAACAGTTTCGTGGATTTCGCTTCTTCGTCGCTGAGGTTATAGATGTTGCCAAACCTGGCGGACAATGCGGCGATCTGTTTCTTTGCAATCACTTTTAAAAGCCCGTTTAAAGAGTTCAGGACGTCGTTGTTTTGATCCATCAAGATTTCTTCCAATTTGCGCGGAGAACCAGCCATGATGATGATTCCCGCGAACTGTCCACCTTCTGCATCGATTCGCGGAGCCAGCATTCCTCCTAAACTGTGACCAATCACAAACACTTTGTTCGGATCGATCCTCGCGTCGTTGCGTAGGAATTCAGCCGCGAGGATGGCATCATCGATGGTTTCTTCCCTTACGGAGATGCCAACGTCATCTTTCATTTGTTTGCCATAAACGAAGGTTCTCTTGTCGTAGCGCAAAACTGCAATTCCTTTTGCCGACAGACCCTCAGCGAGGTCTCGAAAAGGGGAATTGTTCCCGACCTTCTCATCCATATTGCTCGGACCAGACCCATGAACCAATACGACTGCTGGACATAAGCCATTCGTCTCATCAGGAATGGATAATATGCCATGGAGCGGATGGGTGGTTCCCGCACCGATAACAACGCTCTCATCAGCCACTGTCTTTCCCCCCTGGGAAACAGACTTCAGTAGGGCGCCTGCCCTTTAACATACCTTCAGTGCCGCTCTTGCCGGGCGTAAACATACGAAGCCACAACGGTAATCAGCGCCCATAAGAGAACGGGTATGACGACAGCCACTGTTGTGAATCGGTTTATCGGCAACACCCAGGCAAGAATCATGATGAGGATGCCCAGCGGGATGCCCAACTGTCCGCTCAGACGATGCGTACGATTCCAAATTTCCTCACTGGATAACGTCCAAGGCGTGCGAACGCCAATCCACCAATTCGGTCGAAGTCGTGGCAAGACATTTGCAATCAACATGAACATCAGACCGTATGTGGTCAGAGCAAAACGCATTGTGCCAATGTGCAAAAGGTGCCCCAATACCGTGAGGTAAATCAAACCTACACATACGACGATCACGCCGCCGATATATCGATACGTCCCCCAGAACGATTCGTAGTTCTTTTTCCTCGGATCAATCCGCCACAATACATGCCATAGAAGTATTATGGCGAGCATAATGGACGGTTCGTACATCACGGCAAGTAGACGGGAAATGTAAAGTGTCGGCTTTCCCGCATGAACATGGCTTGGAACCTGGGTGGGGAGATGAAAGTACGCGAGACAACCAAGCACGATGACGACAAACCACGAAAACCACCCCCACCAAGGCATTGCGCTTTTCTTATTCAGCATCATCGCCACCCCCGAAGTGTTCAAGAAGCCACGCCAGCCATTCCTGCAAAATGGTTGTGTTGAGCCTGTAAATGATATAGGTTCCCTCGCGTTGATCGACGACCAAATTCGCATTCTTGAGTACGTTTAGGTGACGACTGATTGTCGGCTGAGCGTGCGGGAAGTGATTTGCGATCTCGCCAGCCGTTTTCGGACCATCCTTCAATAATTCGATAATTTTCCTGCGTGTGCCGTCCGACATGGCTTTAAACACACGTTCATTCATGGGGTTTCATCGCTTTCACCGACCTGCCTTGTTTGTCTGGAGGTGACTTTTGCGGTTTAGTATATAGCTATATAGCTAATAAAACAATAGGTGTAGACCCATACGGTCTTGAAGGCGTGCATGTGTCCCGATGCAGGGTGTGATATGCTTGCATGAGAATGATTTGGGCAACAAGCGAATAAGTACATCCGAGTGATCAGTCATTGGAATTCGATTATGAATGGGGCGACGAACTTGCTGTTTCATGTCACTGCAAGGCACGACGTGAATCACTGCGGTATATACAACGAAGACATCAGGCTGGCGTTACAAGAGTTTCTACCATCCATCCAAAGACGCTGTGAGGAATTAGGGGTGAAAGTTCACTTCGTGGTGGCGGGGCATCCTGACCACGTTTTCTATTTGCTGGTTGAAGCAGATGACTTCACGCCTGTCTGCACCCTGTTGTGTGAAGTACCGATGAAACAGGAGTTTGATGTTAAGCCAGTAAGGTCGTTGAGCTTCGAACAGGCATAAACAATATGACTGAGCCATGACCGATGTGCAAAATGAAAGGACGATAGACATGATTCGAGTGAGTTTTGTCAGCATCCCTGTATCAAACCAGGATATTGCCTTGCAATTTTACACGGAGAAACTTGGCTTTGAGGTTGTGACTGACCAACCATTTGGAAACGGCACTCGTTGGATTCAGCTTCGACCGCCTGGGGCGCAAACGGACGTTGTACTGTTCACGCCTCCTGGACAAGCAGAGCGCATCGGGGGCTATCAAAATGTGGCTTTTACCTGTGAAGACGTGGTTGGTACTTGTAAATTACTGAAAGAACGTGGCGTTGAATTTGTGAAGGATGCCGAAAGAGCCAACTGGGGAGGAATCGAGGCTATCTTTAAAGACCCTGATGGCAACACGTTTGTACTGGCAAATCCGAATGAGTAAGACGAGGGAGTAAAGGCATTGGGCGGTTGGGGTGAGGGAGGACATAGCATGGACTCGCGCAAACAACAAGTCATAACTCTTTACCAGGAATTGCTTGATGCATGGAACCACCAAGATGCGCGTAGCATGGCTGACTTGTACACCGAGGACGGAGAGCAGGTTGGTTTCGATGGAAGCCAAGTGATTGGACAAGCTGAAATTTACGCACATATCGCACCAATCTTTGAACATCACGCAACGGCTCGCTTCGTGAGTAAAGTGAAATCTGTTCGTTTTCTGTCGGATGACGTCGCGTTCTCCGAGCAATCGCAGGGATGGTTCCTCGTGGACAATCCGACATTAATCCGAACGTCAATACGCATCACACGCTGATCGCGACATCGATGGGAGGAAAGTGGAGGATTGTGTTGTTCCAGAACACGCCTGCCCAATTTCATGGGAGACCTGAGTTGGTCGAACAAATGTCAGCGGAGTTACGAGCGTTACTTTGAGACACATTAAAAAGGAGGAAAGGTGAATGATTCACAAGGTTGGGCAAGTGATGTTGTATGTAAGCAACCAAGCAGAAGCGGTGCGTTTCTGGACGGAGAAAGTGGGGTTTAGCGTCATTTCCGAAGAAGATAATGGCCAAGGAATGCGATGGATTGAGATTGTTCCGACAATAGGAGCAGAAACGAGTATTGTACTCCACAATAAGGAGCTTGTCGCTAAAATGCAACCTGAAGTGAACCTCGGTACACCGTCCTTGCTATTTTTCACAGAAAACCTTTCCGAATTACACAGGAGTCTATCCAGCAAGGGAGTTACAGTCGGCGAGATTGTACATATGGGTACTCGTAAAGTGTTTAATTTCGTAGACAATGAGGGGAACTATTTTGCGGTGATGGAAAAAGCGAATCGTTAAACGAAGCAATTGGAACACATGTTTACTCCGATTTCTAAATATTTTTGGAACACATTCTGGGCATTTTGTATTATGGAGGTGTTTGGTTTATACGCTATTGTAACACCTTGGAAGCTGCCGGGGTTTTTAGTACCAATCTCGGAATGTCGTCATAAATATGGCGAAGTCACTGCAACCACTGACGTAGTCGTGAGAAATGCAGTATCGCTTAAGCAGATTCAATCTTCGAAATCAAATTGGAAAAGTACCCTATGTCAAATGAGGGTGGCCTTCTGCATCACGCCTTGGTTGTTATTTCCTTTTGATGCGATATGAGGGGGCAAATGAGGGGCGGGGGCGCGCAAATGCAGAGACTGACGAAAATCGCAATGGGGATTATCAGTGTGGCGATGGTCGTGGCTATTTTGTGGTGGGCACATTTCATCTTCTGGCTACCACATTTTCATGAAGATGCACAGGGGAATTTGGTGTCGGGAACAACCAAATTGATTTTAGTTTCGAAACTTCTTCCTGGAGAAAAATCTGGAATAACAGTCCCGGAGCGTATGCCTTTTTGGGACTCCATTGGTATCGTTAATGGAAACATGGACGGCCAGCTTTGGAAGTTTACGGAGCATGGGCGACAATATGTTTTATATCGGCCGAACACTGAGATGCCTTGGCAATGGGTATATAAATATAGAACGCCCAGTTCTTGAAGCAGAAAACAGGCGCAAAGGCTGGAAAGGTTCGTTTATCCAGCTTATAACCGCATGTAACTGAATTTGAAATCACAATTTATTATGCGGCTTTGAAAATCGAATGTCCAAAATGAGTCTTCAATAGGTAAAGAACTATGAATTTTGATATCTACATCGCATCAGTACCGTTCCGCTCAATACGATCATTTTTCTCGCTATTAAGAACAAAGTCCATGCAATAGGTATTCACAAGTCTTAATATGTCAATAAAATCCAATTTCTTGATTCAAAACCTTCTCAGGTGCGCGTGGGCGACAAGGTACGGGACTTGGAATGAGTCGGAAGGAAAACGTATTGAGGTCATCGGGAAGCGTTGGGCTTACCATGTAGACGAAAGACGCCTGATTGGTGTGTCCTTGGGAACGGTAATGTTCGATACAGTGCCCTTCATTCGGCTGAACATCCAGCACCAGCTGCACATTCAACTCTACCGTTTCCGCATCCTGATCTGTATAAATCTCCACGTATACAAGGCTGACATCGGCATATTGCTCCATCCGGGTAATCTGAAAGGTAACTCCATCCACAGTGACCTTCTTCATCACAGGAACAATTCCGACCAAGTTTTGTGGTGATACAGGTAGTCGGGGCGGCCGGCGTGGATTGTTCATCATGGCGAACACCGAACTAATGACATACCGATCAACCTGATATTCTTCGCACCACCGATCAAGCTGTTCTTTTCCCGGAGAACCATTCGTTCCTTGGCTGATCCGAAGGCGTTCTGCAATAAGCTTTGTCAGTTGTTCATCAATTGGCTCGAGGCGATGGTCGTAGGGAACTCGCATCATCAGAAAGTTCCTCCTCTGCTTGGATGATGACCTTGAGGATTATTGTAGCAAATCATTTTTCACCATACACGACAAACGCCCAATTGATGGGAACCGAATATAGTGCCGCGATATGATCGGGCTGGCTTTACATGCATCATTTCGTTCTCAATTTCCGCTGTTGATCACGGGATAGCCGCTGACAACAATGCCAGGTAGCTTCGCCACCAAATGAACGATCACGCTCCTCCCTAGCCAATCTTGTCCCGATGCATCGGCGTTTCATACAGTGCTTGCAACAGTGTGCCGACGTGCTCCGCCATGACCTTCGGCGGATACGGCATGCCATTGGCCAGCCACCATTCAACGATGCCGACGTACGCATGCACGACAAACGGGATCATCACATCTTGCAACGCGCCAGGCCGATCGCCCGTCGTCCGGCGCAATTCCTCTTGGAAGGCTTCAAACTCAAACGCTAAAAAGCGTGCTCGAAAGTAGGGTGCACCCTTACTGGTCAACATCGTCGAGAAGAACGCGTAGTGATTTTGCAAATACTGAAAGCACATTTCAGTTGCAGGTAACCAATCCATTTCGCATACGCTCTCGGAAAATGCTCGCAACTCCTCAAGTGATTCTTCGATCACGCGATCGAGCAAATCGTACTTGTCGACATAGTGAAGATAGAATGTTTTGCGGCTGATATCAGCTTTGTCAGCAATATCTTGCACGGTAATTTGATCAAAATGTTTTTCTTCCATCAATTCCAACAAAGCTTGTTTCATGGCCTGTCTTGATTTGGCGATCCGCCTGTCCAACGTCGCTGATACCTCCATTGTCCACCTGTATGGGTAACACTTTTCTCGTTTCTGTGCACTAATGCGCAATCGAAACTGTATTGCCTATTGTTGAACCGCAACGTCACGCTATAATCATACACGCATGATTCTTATTACATCAATGTGTAATATCGTGCGCGACGATGTGATGACTCGCGAGGAGGTCGTTGATTGTTGAAAGCAAACGCGCGTGCCGTGTATAGCAAGAACGGATTGTTTGAATCAGCGGTGATCGAACGTCGGGATTTACAGCCGGACGACGTCCTCATCGAGATTCAATATGCTGGTATCTGCCATTCGGATATTCATACAGCTCGCGGCGAGTGGGGCGAGGTTCAGTATCCGCTCGTGCCTGGTCACGAAATCGCGGGGATTGTGGTGGAAGTCGGGTCACAGGTGACAAAGTTCAAAGTCGGTGACCGTGTTGGCGTGGGCTGTATGGTGGACTCGTGTGGCGAATGCGAGAATTGCCGTAACGGCGAAGAACAGTATTGCCTTCAAGGGAATATTGGAACCTATGCTTCGGTGGATCGCTACGGACAATATACGCAAGGCGGATACTCTACGCACATTGTCGTGCGAGAAGACTTTGTGGTGCGGATTCCTGATGCTCTTGGTTTGGATGTTGCTGCGCCACTTCTTTGTGCAGGTATCACGACCTATTCTCCGTTGCGCCATTGGGGTGTCGGACCTGGCAAGCGTGTTGCTGTCGTTGGATTTGGTGGACTCGGTCATATGGCGGTCAAGTTGGCACATGCGATGGGGGCCGAGGTGACAGTTCTGTCACAGTCCTTAAAGAAAAAAGAAGACGGATTGCGTCTGGGTGCGGACCATTACTATGCGACCAGCGATCCGGAGACCTTTCAAAAGCTCGCTGGCACATTTGATCTCATCGTCAATACTGTGAGTGCAAAGATTGACATCAATGCCTACATGTCGTTGCTCAAAACAGATGGCACATTGGTCAACGTCGGGGCACCGCCTGAACCTCTTGCGGTGCATGTATTTCCGTTGATTCTACACCGGCGTTCGTTTGCTGGTTCTGCCATCGGCGGTATTCGGGAGACGCAAGAAATGCTTGATTTCTGCGCCGAACATGGGGTGGCTCCAGAAATCGAAGTGATTTCGGCGGATCAAATTGATGAAGCTTGGGAACGTGTGCTGGCATCAGATGTGCGCTATCGGTTTGTGATCGATGTCAGTACGATGAAGCAAGCGCAGTGATGGGACAGGACGAGGCGGGTATTCCTGCCTCGTTTTTGTTTGTAGTAAGAATGGGTATAATCGTGTATGGCAAGACAGAGTGGATAACGCAATTCAACGAGGGCAGTCATGGCACTGCTTCTCTTTTTTCTGGGGGAGTGAAAAGTTGCTTCGACAAGAGAGTCGATATCGGTGGGTCGTCTTTTTTGCCGTCTTGATTGCCTATTATTTTATTGTTAGTCAGCGAACGGCGCCGGGGCTCATCACCAATCAACTCATGCGGACCTTTCACATTTCTGCAGCGACCATAGGTCTTTTGGGCAGTCTGCAGTTTTTGGCCTATGCGGTCTTACAAATTCCGGTTGGACTGTTGTCGGATCGCTTTGGTCCAAATCGCTTTTTGATTGTTGGGGCACTCCTGAACGGGCTTGGTACACTGCTGTACAGTGTTTCGGGGGGCGAATATATGCTCATGGTCGCGCGTTTTCTGGTTGGTATGGGGGACGCTACGATCTTTGTGAACTTCGTTTCTGTTGTCAATCAATGGTTTCGACCGAAAGAGTTTATTAATCTGCTTGGCGTCATAGGTGTGGCGGCTGGGCTTGGTTCCTTAACGGCAACCGTTCCTTATGCGGTATGGATTTCAGCAGTTGGGTGGCGTCTTCCGTTTTTTGTTATAGGCATTGTGATTATCGCCTGCGCTCTACTCCTCTACTTTGTGCTGGTAATTCAACCTAACCGTAAATTTCCGCCGAAAACGGATATGCATGAAGGCTTGCTGCGACCGCAGGCACCTGTGTTGACGACGCTTCGCCGCATGTTCTCCACTCGCCAAGCCTGGGCCACGGCCATGTGCCATTTCGGCCTCGTTGGTACGTATGTCGGCTTCATTGGGTCTTGGGGCGTACCTTATTTCATGCAGGTTTTTGGCATGTCTCGTGCTGTAGCAAGCAGTCTTCTCATGTGTGGACTATTTGGCGCGATGGCGGGAGGTCCGGTGACAAGCGCGCTTGCGAGCCGTCTCGGTATGACCAAGCGCATCTATACATTTGTGCATGCGATCACGTTCGTAAGTTGGATGACCTGGTTTCTACTCGGAGACAAACCGCCACTCTGGGCGATTGTCATTTTGCTAGTGCTCATAGGCTTTGGCAATGGTGGAAGCTCGCTAACGTTTGCTCTGGTACGTGATTCATTTCCAATCGAAATGGTCGGCGTTGTATCAGGCTTTTCGAACATGGGTGGCTTTGTAAGTGCGGTTTTGTTGCCAAGTCTATTCGGTTATGTGCTGGGCCTGTTTCCTTTGCACGTCATAGCTCATGGTTATCACTATGGACTCGTCATTCCGTCGTTGTTTTCGTTTGTGGGTTTGGTCGGTGTCAGATTGGTTCGTCAGTTGAAGCCCACAGAGCTGGGGGCAGACTTGGGGATAAGCATATGACGAACATTTGTTATACAAAGGAGATGCACAGGGTCTACGCTCGCACATGAGCTGACCCTGTGACATGATGGACTGGATGACTTATTTGACCGTCTGTGACGTCAATTTCGCGACAAATGTACCCATGCGTTGTATGGCATCCTCGATTAACTCCACCGACGTCGCGTAGGAGCATCGGATAAAACCTTCTCCCGTTTCGCCAAACACGTTCCCCGGCACGACAGCAACGCCTTGTTCAAGGAGCAGGCGCTCAGCAAACTCTTCTGACGAAAGACCTGTTGGACGAATGTCGGGAAATGCGTAAAATGCGCCGCGAGGTTCGTGGCACGGAAGTCCGATCTCGTTCAAACCAGCAACGATCAATTTGCGCCGTCGATCATAGCTTTCCGTCATTTTATCCCGTTCGTCCGAGCCGTTGCGCAGCGCTTCAAGAGCCGCGCGTTGTGCCATGTGCGGGGCACACATGATTGTGTATTGATGGATTTTGAGCATCGCTGCGAGCAACGGTTCGGGGGCGGCAATATAGCCAATTCGCCAACCGGTCATGGCATACGCTTTGGACATACCGCTGATGACGATGGTTCGCTCGCGCATACCTGGTAATGCGGCGATGCTTGCGTGAAAACCGTCATATGTCAACTCAGCGTAAATTTCGTCAGAAATCACAAAAAGATCGTGGCGAATCGCAACCTCGGCAATTTCCACCAAGTCTTCGCGCGTCATCACTGCACCTGTCGGATTGTTGGGGAAGCAGAGGACAAGTGCCTTACTTTTTGGTGTAATGGCGCGTTCCAAGGCCTGGGCAGTCAGGCGAAATCCGTCCTCGGCATACGTTGGCACGTCGATCACGCTGGCTCCAGCAAGCAAAGCGCATGGCTTATACGAAACGTACGTGGGAGTCGGGATCAACACTTCATCCCCTGGGCAAACGAGCGTGCGCATGGCGAGATCGATGGCTTCGCTGCCACCCACCGTCACCATGATTTCGCGAGTCGGATCATACGCGAGATCAAACTTGGTCAGGTATTTTGCGATCTCGATACACAATTCCGGCAATCCGCGGTTGGATGTGTACGTGGTGTAGCCCTGTTCCAGTGAATACATGCAAGCTTCGCGGATGTGCCATGGTGTGACAAAGTCTGGCTCGCCTACGCCGAGCGAGATAACGTCCTGCATTTGGTTGGCAAGATCAAAAAAACGGCGGATGCCGGAAGGGGGCAGATTGGTGACGATAGGCGACAGTCGGTCATATAGGTTGCTCATGGTGTGATCATCAGTCGCCTTTCTCCATCGGTGTCGTCGAAAATGACGCCGTCCGATTTATAAGTTTTCAGCAGAAAATGTGTCGTCGTTGCCGTGACATTTTCAATGGTGGCCAGCTTTTCGGAGACGAAGCGGGACACTTCGCGAATGTCGCGGCCGACAACCGTGACTTGCAGATCATAACCACCCGACATGAGTGACACCGATTTGACTTCCTCAAACCGATAAATTTTCTTGGCGATGGCGTCAAAGCCCACTTCGCGTTGCGGCAACACGCGCACATCGATCACGGCGGTCACTTGATTGGTTTCGAGTTTATCCCAGTTCACAACAGCGGAATAGCGAAGGATAACTTTATCCTTTTCCAGGCGGTCGATGGTCTTTGCAATCTCCTCAGGTGCTTCCCCCAGCATTTTGGCGATGGTATCGATACTGAGTTTGGCGTTGTCGTGCAATAAGTCCGCCACTTTGAGCCGCAGCGCGTCGTTCATACAGATTCCCTCATTCCGATTTCTTGTCTCGCGCGCAAAACGGTTGTGACGCGAGCTTGCGAAGATCATGGTACATCGAATTGTAGCACAGTTCAGTTGTTTGGTGGGTGAACCTGCCCTATCGCGTGGTGTTCTCCGGGGGCTATACTGAATGGGGTGTGGGGACTCGGATTACAGGGTGGCAGACATGCTTGGGAGAAGGAGCGGATCCAATGCAGGATGTAAAGTTGTGCCCGCTTTGCGGGATGGATAATCGTTGTGGTCATGCCGCTGGTCATCCTGCTGGGACATGCTGGTGCGATGCTGCGGTTTTCCCCGAGGAGGTGCTTCAACAACTCCCTTCGTCGGCCGTTTGCATTTGTGAAGCCTGCTTAGACCAACTCAAGCGTCGTTTGAGGCAGGAAACGAAATGAGGCTTATCGGCGTTTTTGTCCTCGTTTTTTCGCTCGGGATCGACACTCTGCTGGTTGCCGTCGCGTTGGGGGCGGCAGGCGTCGTTTCCAAACTGCGAATTGCCGCCGTCTTCACGACGGCAGAAGCATGCACGCCGATCGTGGGCCTCTTGGTTGGCTATCTGTTTGGCTACGGCTTAGGGCATTGGGCGTCAATCCTTGGCGGAGCCTTATTGATGGCTGTTGGCCTTTGGCAGTTTGTCCATGAAGGAGACGAGTCTGAGCCCCGACATGCGAGTCAACTGGCGGGCTGGACGCTGCTGATCACGGCCGTCAGCATCAGTTTGGATGAGTTTGCTGTCGGCTTCTCCATTGGCTTTCTCCATATTCCTGTCCTGCTTACGATGGCGTTGATTGCCTTGCAAGCATTCATCGTCACTTGGTTTGGTCTAAAGTTTGGCGCCCGTTTGCGTCCTTACTTTGGGGAATGGGTGGAGAAGTTGCCTGCCGTGGTACTTGGTCTCTTGGGGGTGTGGATGCTCATCGATGCATTTGTGCGCAGGTGAAGCCAAGTGGGCTCAGAAGCTTTGGCGTTCTCAAACGTTCATCACAAGCCTGCATATCTTGGATGCAGGAGGCGAACGTCAATGGCGACTTATCGTATCATAGTCGATTTATCCGACCGGCGGTTGTACCTTCTCGACGGCGATCGTGTGACGCGGTCATTTCCTGTCGGGATCGGCAAAATTGCGACGCAGACCCCAGTTGGGGAGTATATCATCGTCAATAAGGAGCCACATCCTGGAGGACCATTTGGTGCGTACTGGCTCGGGTTGTCGAAACCGCACTATGGCATCCACGGTACCAACGATCCAGCAAGCATCGGCAAACTCGTGTCACACGGCTGTATCCGCATGTACAACGAAGATGTAACCTGGCTTGCCCACACTGTGCCGCTACAGACGCCTGTGACGATCCGCCCGTAATTTCATCTTTGTGCATTTGTATTGTATGGACGAGAGGGATCGACCGATTTAGAATAAGATAGCACGCCGTCTACCCCTTTTTGCAACAGGTGGTTGGCGGTGATCCCGGCCCGCAAAGGGGAGGTGGTCGCGATGAAACCTTTCTTAAAGTGGGCTGGCGGCAAGTATCGCCTGCTGTCGCACATCAGGCGGCGGCTGCCTGCGGGTCGTCGCTTGATTGAACCTTTCGTCGGCTCCGGAGCCGTTTTCCTCAACACAGACTATCCCGCATACATACTGGCCGACATCAACGCCGACGTGATTGCCCTCTATCAAATTTTGCAGGACCATGGCGACGAATTCATTGCATATTGCAAATCGATGTTTATCCCGGAGAACAACACGCCCGAACGTTATTATGAACTACGTGCCGAGTTCAACATGGCTCACGATATATTTCGCCGGGCAGCCTTGTTCGTCTACTTAAATCGTCATGGTTATAACGGATTGTGCCGTTATAATCGCAAGGGCCTCTTCAACGTGCCGTTTGGCCGGTATCCAAAGCCATACTTCCCTGAGCGGGAGATGCAATACTTTGCGCAGAAAGCGGCCCAAGCGACGTTTGTTTGCGAGGACTTTCGGAGCGTGATGGCACGCGCGGAACGAGGTGACGTCATTTATTGCGATCCTCCTTACGTTCCACTTTCACGCACAGCTAATTTTCGTGGCTACGCCGCGGGGGGATTTTCCTGGGAGGCGCAGGTAGACCTTGCTCGCCTGGCGACAGAACTGTCGCAGCGTGGCATTCCTGTCTTGATTTCGAACCATGCCACCGAATTCACCTCATCTGCCTACGCAGCGGCGGCGCAAGAACGGATCGAAGTCCGTCGCGTGATCAGTTGTGACGGAGCCAATCGAGCAACAGCTACCGAAGTATTGGCGCTATTCGGCGATTTGCCTGATGGTATTGCGCATAACAGTTGATGTTTCGCGAAGGCGAACTTTTTTTGGATGGCGCTCGTCTTTTCCGCATGGAAAGAGCATCTTGGTCACAATCTAGCGCTGTCCAGTGATGTGGAAAAGCGCATTGCGAGAGGAAGTCGAGAATGAGCGCAGTTCGATACGCCTCCACCCGCCGGATTCGTGCGCAGTGGACGAAGGTTCCGGAAATTACAGTATATTTTTGGGTCGTCAAGTTGTTGACGACGGCCATGGGCGAAGCGACATCGGATTATCTGGTCTACCATATGAACCAGTATCTTGCTGTCTTCCTAGGGGCATTTGGATTCTTGGTCGCACTTGTCTTGCAGTTTAAGGTGCGTAAGTACGTACCCTGGGTCTATTGGTTGCTTGTCACGATGGTCGCCATTTTTGGCACGATGGTCGCTGATGCCATCCATATCGTCCTGGGCGTGCCGTACTATGCGTCTACCATCGCGTTCGCGATCATTCTGACGGCGGTTTTTATATCGTGGAGTAAAGTCGAAGGGACATTGTCGATCCACAGCATTTATACGCGTCGCCGCGAAATGTTCTATTGGGCCGCAGTTCTGGCGACCTTTGCTATGGGCACCGCCTGCGGCGACATGACCGCAACGACCTTGCACTTAGGCTATTTTGCGTCGGGCGTCATGTTTATTGTGCTGTTTCTCGCACCGTTCGTGTGTTGCCGGCTGTTTGGCTTGAACGAAGTGTTTGCTTTTTGGTTTTCCTACGTCATGACAAGGCCGCTCGGGGCGTCGTTTGCGGACTGGTTCGGCGTCGATAAGGCGTACGGCGGGCTGGGCTACGGCAGAGGTGCCGTGAGTATTGTGACGACGATTCTCATTGTCCTACTTGTCGGGTATTTGAGCATGGCACACAAAAATATGCAGAATAGAATTGCGTCGGATTTGTAACACTCGTGTTGAATTGGCTCGTTAAAACGCTATTTTTGCTGATCATTCCATTGATTCTGGCCTAACGAGATCGGTAAACTGTACATGCGTAGATGAGACCTCGTATAATGCCGGGAATATGGCTCGGCAGTTTCTACCAAGCGACCGTGAATCGCTTGCCTACGAGGTCGTTGCCATGTGAAGAGCCACGATGACAGGTGGAATGACGGAACATTAGCGATTTGTTCTTTCATCCATTTGTTGCACCAACCAACTCTTCCATATCAACGGCCTCTTGGCGAAGCATCCGAGCGTTTCGCAAAAAGGGGTCTTTTTTATGTTGATAAAGGGGGAGTATGGGGGATGGCCACACAGGTACGGCCAGATGTAGAGCAGGCACAAATCGATGCTGCATTTCATCTTGAAACGGAAGGCAATGGCATCATCGCTGAAAGTAAGCGGCACGGTATGCCGAAAGAACTGTTTTTCGTGTGGTTTGCCGCCGTGCTGACGTACACCGGCGTCGTGACCGGACAATTGTTTACCTCGCTAGGGCTGAACGTTTGGGAAAGCATGATTGTAGTACTTTTATGTTCGTTCTCATTCGCAGTTTTAGGTATCGTGTGTGGGACGGGACCGAAAGCCGGGACTGTGACGTTGACCATCTCTCGCGCCGCCTTTGGCGTGCATGGGAATAAGGTGCCAGCCTTCTTTAGCTGGATGACAGCCGTTGGCTGGGAGAGCGTGACGATGGTTCTGACGGTCTGGGCTATCCTGAGTCTTGCACAGTACGTGGGCCTGCCTTCGACCGGTGTCGGACCGACTGTGATTGCACTCATTATCACGCTGATTTTGACGTACACGGTGCCGATTTTAGGCCACGCAACGCTGGTCACGATGCAACGTATTCTGGCGTTCGTACTAGGCATCTGCGCCGTTATCGTCGTTTTCGCCGTCTTGCCGTCCGTACATTGGGGATTTGCTCCATCTATTCAAAACATGGCGGCTCATGGTCCGTTTCCGACATTCTTGCTGGCACTCTCCATTGGGCTTGCTAGTACCTTTTATGGATGGGTGAACTTTGCAGCCGACTACTCTCGTTACTTGCCTGTCCAAACGCCGACACGGCGGATCGTCGGTGCGACGTTCTGGGGTGGCGGCGTAGCCAGCTTTGTGATGATGGGGCTTGGCGTCGTGCTTGGGACGTTCGTCAATCCGAACGCGTTTTCTAGCAATCCGGTCATGGCGATTGCGAAAGCCATTCCGGCATGGGCGGCTATTCCGTTTCTGCTTGCGGTCGTCATTGGTGATATTTGCGCCAACTATTTGAATGCCTATAGTTCAGGTATGAGCTTCTTGTCCATGGGCATTCGCCTTAAGCGTTACTGGGCGGTGACGATTGACGGCATCATTTGTACCGCCATTGGCGTATATGCTCTGTTTTTCTCGACGAATTTTGTATCATTCTTCCAAAATTTCTTGGATCTTATGATTACGGTGATGGGTCCATGGGCGGCCATCTATCTCGTGCATCACTTCTTGGTGAAAGGCCGTTACGATGCACAAGCACTGGTTGAATCGGGGCCCGGGTCTGCCTACTGGTATACTGGCGGCATCAATTGGCGAGCTATGGCATCCTTCGTCATCGGTGTAGCGGCAACATTTTTCACGGCAAACAGCGCTCTTTGGGTCAGCCCATTGTCCACAGCGTGGTTTGGCGGTGCCGATTTGACGGCATTTGCGGCGCCTATTGTGACGGGGATCGTGTATTTCGTGTTGGCGCCAAAATCAAACGTAGGTGCCAATCATCAAGTGAAGGCGAAAGCGTCGTAAAGGCAACATTTCCTTCCATCATCCAAAACCTCCATGTGCGCATGCACGTGGAGGTTTTTCTTAGTACGCCCAGCATGGGCGGAATCTTTAGGGTGTAAGTCCCGAACGGGGGTTGGCGACATACCTACCGTTAGCCAAGAGCAAGGGTGTCCACCGTGAGGTGGAATCTGAAGGAAGCTGGAGGCAAACCCTCGACCTGAGGTACACGAATCGCATTTGAGGCTGTCATAGTTGGACGAGTTGCCTACACACAACGAAGTCCTAAGTCGCCAAGAGCTACGGCAGTAAACTGCGGCAGGTACGTGAGGGGAAAGAGTCCGTTCTTATCTGGGGAGACCTGTCTGCGCGCTAGCAAGGCTAGTAACCGTCATCGAGAGGTGACGCTGAACAGGCAGGGGTCAG
>NZ_FNOJ01000001.1 GCF_900107035.1 Alicyclobacillus hesperidum
ATCCGGCATTAGCACCCGTTTCCGAGTGTTATTCCGGTCTGAAAGGCAGATTGCCCACGTGTTACTCACCCGTCCGCCGCTGACATCCGAAGATGTCCGCACGACTTGCATGTATTAGGCACGCCGCCAGCGTTCGTCCTGAGCCAGGATCAAACTCTCAATGAAATCTCACTACCCCGCATACACGAGACAGATAAACTGGCGTGGTGTGTGTTTAGTTTTCAAGGAGCGACGCTGCCGTTCGAGGCAGCCCAATCAATATATCACATCTCACACTTCATCGTCAACCGGTACGTTTTGCACCGCTCACGCACTCGCGAGCATAGCATTGTAACCGACTGGCCACCGGGCGTCGCAAACTGCACCGTCCGCAGCGGCATCGACTACTATACTACGCAGGATGGAGATTGTCCAATGTATTTTTATGGATATCCATTTCTGTTGCGCATTATGCATTCCCGATGCTCGCTATTTTCACGCCTTTCGCTATCTGTACAGCATCGGTGTGCACCATGTGCCTCTATGGTTGCCGCTCATGCGCACGCGACATCACCCGTATGAATTGCGACAGCCAGGAGAAGAACTCGCTTCCCCTGGCTAAAAAATCGACGATAACCATCGGCTATGCAACGTGAACGTGCCCACGGCATGTGTCCGCGCTCTGCCATTCTGCGCAACCTATTTTGTTAGAAACTTTGCAAATCCCGCTTGGTACTCTGCCAATCGGGCCAACATCGTACCTTCCAAAAGCGATCGCGCGGGTTTAGGATTCATTTCAATCATCTTGACCGATCCATCCTCTTCAACTGCCATATCAAAACCCACCAATGCAGTTGTCGCATAGCGTCGCGAGAGCGCTCGCGCAATCGCCCGGGCGCGGGCTTCCAGCGCATCCAGCGGGATGGCTTTGCCATCTGCCTCAGCCATTTGTGCAAGCCGACTTAGTGGCACCCGCTCACCCCCCGCGATGATGTTGGTCACCACACCGTCCGGCGCTGCAACTTTGGGAACGATACCAACAAGTTGCCACTCACCGTGTTCGTCGCGGTGCAGGACAACGCGAAAATCGACTTTGCGGCCACCGATGCTCAGAAGCTTTAAGCCACGCTGCACTAGATAACCTCCGATGCGCCGCCGCAGCCATGTGCGAAGCTGAGATTCCGACATCACCTTGCGCCATTTTCCACCCTCTGCACCTCGTCGATCCGCACTGACCCTGTACTGGTCTGCACGGAGTTGTTCGATTCGGTAGACGTTCATCCCCCCGTAGCCACCGATGGGTTTCACGTAGGCAGTTTGCCACTCGTTTACTCGATGAATCACTTGTTCACTCGATACAACGCGCTCCGTTTCTGGTGTTGCGTCGCTCAGACCTGCCTGGCGCAGCACCGCAATCATCTTCCACTTTCCCGGCAACATCGGATTAAACAACGGAATGTGATGCCGTTTGGCCTGTGTGCGAAGTGTTGCGGAATAACCCCGAATCGCCAGATGCACGTACACATTTTCATAGATTACGTCAGGCAACGGAAGAGTCCGCTTGACCCAGTTTCCCTCAGGCACCTGTGCACGTTCCGGTACGTATCCGTTCACGGTTGCGGTTTGCCAGTTCACGTGGTGCGGATCGAACAAGCAAACATCTAACCCTTGTCTTACTGCGGCGCGCGCAATGCGGACATAGTGAAATGCAGGACGCCTCTTCGCACCGCGAACAATCGGCAACGATGTCGTCGCAATTCCGAACAGTTTTCGTTGGTTCCCTTCCTCAGCCACGCCCACCACCTCACTCGTTCCCCCACCATGATATGTGGCAAGGTGGCGTATGACTGTGCGGCTGTAACGCAAGCGTCAACTGTTTCACACACGGCTTTTCGCCTAGGTGCTCGAGAATGATCTCATGAAGCACAGCGGGAGGTTTTGCACATGTATTCACCTGTGCTCCATCGTGAAAAGCGCGAGATTTGCCGCGAACGCATCGCCGCCTTCTACGACAGCGACCTGTCCTCTGCCTGGTTCTAGCCGAACATGGCCTGAAACCCACCATCTCTGGCACTGGGTTCGGCGATTTGGGAGCCGAACTGGCTCCTGGATGGCCTGCCCCTTGACGAGAAAAACCATGTGTGGCCCGCTTTACGCTTACGCGGTTACCATCTCGAGCTTCCTAACAAAAAACGCGATCCTCCAACTGGCACTACCAGCTGGCGATCGCGCCGAGCAAGTTCTATTACTTCGTGTATTCAACCGTCACCTTTGTGTGAATGCCGCCGCGAATGGTAAAATCACCAACGACTTTGGCGGATCGAGGCTCAGCAGCAGCAACAAAGTCATTCAAGATGCGATTGACGCAGTCCTCGTGATAGCTGGCCTCATTGCGATAGCTCCACAAATAAAGCTTAAGGGATTTTAGTTCCACCAGCTTCTCATGTGGCTGGTATTCGATATGGATGGTCGCAAAGTCTGGTTGTCCCGTCATCGGACAGAGCGTCGTGAACTCGGCGGTCTCCATCTCGACTGTATAGACGCGATCCGGATGTGGATTCGGGACGGTCACCAGCGTCTTACTAGGTTGATTCAGCATTCCATTTCACCTCTACGAACATGGCGCCATCAGCGCCGGAATATGCGCAGGTCCCGTACCACTATACCGTCTCTGGCGATTGTGGACAACCGACTAGCGAAAGGAGAATTCGCTGATGGCTAAAAGCGATAAACGTATTGTATTGCCAGCGGCGTTTTGTGAACTTATGCAGCAGTGGATGGGCGCAGAAGCGGGCTTGTTGTTCCATGCGCTTGCCTCGCCGCCCACCCGCGGCCTTCGCATAACGAAAAGCAAGGCCACGCCTGGCTATGTACCCAACGTTCTGCTGCCCCATCTCAACGCGGCCATCCCCTGGGCGCCAGACGGATATTATATCCATCTCAACGCACCGCTTGGCAAAACCGTGTTACATGAGGCTGGGGCCTACTACCTGCAGGAGCCGTCTGCGATGGCCATCGCGATCGCGGTTGCTCCACAAACCGGCGAACGCATTCTCGATCTATGTGCAGCACCCGGCGGCAAAACCACCTATGTAGCATCGTTGCTTTCGCGCGCAGGGGGCGGACAGCTGATTGCAAACGAAATACATCCGACGCGCGTGCGTGCACTTGCCGAAAACGTTGAGCGCGTTGGCGCAAACGCCGCCATCGTCAACGAAACGCCGGATCGGTTGGCCGAAACGTGGTCGGCTTCGTTCGACGCTGTGCTTGTCGACGCGCCCTGCTCCGGCGAAGGTATGTTTCGCAAAGACCCAGAGGCCGTTCGCGAGTGGCAAGCCGCGAGTCCGGAGCGCTGCCAGATTCGGCAACGAGACATTCTGAAGAGCGCCGTGCAGTTGCTTAAACCGGGCGGACGCCTCATCTACTCGACCTGTACGTTTAATCCGATGGAGAATGAACAAATTGTCGCATGGTTACTCGACTCGTTTCCACTCGCAATCGAACCGCTTCCGGAATGGCCTGGATGGAGCTGTGGGCGTCCGGAATGGGGATCGGATCGCCCTGAACTTGTCGGCACTCGCCGCCTCTGGCCACACCTTGCGCACGGCGAAGGGCACTTTGTCGCTCGTCTGCGACTGGCAGAGGACGCGTCGCCAAGGACGACCCGCGTTCGGGGGACACGATCGGCGAAAGGCCCTCGCGACTGGTCGACTTGGCTACACTCCATGGTGACGGATCCGCCGCCGTCCTTTGTTCAGCCGCGCCTGCACAAAGACATCGTGTTCAGCGATGAGTTAGCTGGATTGCCAACGGATGGATTGCGCATTTTACGGCCAGGATGCCCAGTGGCAACGTGGAAAAACGGGCAGTTCGCACCACACCACGCCCTATCTCGCGCCTTGCCCGCCCATGCTTTTCTTTCTTCGACGGAACTTGACGAAGAGAGGGCCATGACCTATTTGCGCGGAGAAGCGCTCGATAACCCGTCAAATCTGCGCGGGTTTGTCCATCTGACATATGCCGGATATGGGCTTGGCTTTGCCAAGGGCGCCCCTTCGCGGCTGAATAATCTGTATCCAAAGGGCTTGCGCTCCGCCTATCTTGAGCCGTTAGAGCGCCCGGATTGAGAACGGTTTGCCCCCGCACCTCGTACGATGAGGTCGTAACCGACGGAAATCGAGGTGGGCGATGTTGGCAAACGAGATAAAGGTGGCCGTTTTCGGTGCCGGCGGTACCGGTGGCGCGATTGCAGAACTTCTATTGTACAACAACTTCGGTGAGATCGCCCTCATCGATGTAAACGGCGCACTGGCGGAAGGCAAGGCGCTTGATATCGTCCAAGCCGGTGTCTTAACAGGCTGTGACAGCCGTGTGCAAGGTGGTAGCGATCCCGCACTCTGCGCCGGGGCACAGATTGTTGTAATTACCGCCGGGATCGGGAGACGACCGGGAATCGCGCGAGAGGAATTATTGGCGACAAACGCACAGATTGTGGGAGACATTTGCGAGGTCATCAAGCAATTGGCACCAAACGCATTCGTGATTGTACTAACCAATCCGGCAGACATCCTCGCCCGCGTAGCCTGGGAGAAAAGCGGATTTGCTGCCAACAAGGTGGTCGCGCAAGGTGGAATACTCGATAGCGCTCGTCTAGCGACCTGGATAGCGGCCTTGTGTGATGTCAGTCAGCGCGACGTGCGCGCAATGATCCTAGGCGGCCACGGCGATCACATGCTGCCCGTTCGACAGTTCGCATCCATCCACGGCATACCCGCCTCACTTTTGATGACCGATGAGCTCTGGCAAACGGCCGTCGAACGCACTCGCCACGGCGGTGGTGAAATTTTGTCTAAATTTCATACACACGGCGCTGCGATAACACCCGCACACGCGGTCGTGGCGATGATTCAGGCCCTTCTTTCGCCGATTCCGCAGTTGCTTCCCGTCTCCGTGCGCAGCGCAGGTGCGTATGGCCTGCCAGAAGACGTATTTATAGGGCTTCCTGTCAAGCTCTCGCACAAAGGCGTCGAAAACGTACTCGAACTGCCCCTTGAAGCTGACGAGCTTGCCCAACTGCATCGCTCCGCGGCCATCCTTGACCAAGCGTTTCAAGCATGGCGAACATGTCAATCTTCATCGTAATGATAGAAACCCTCGCCCGTTTTGCGGCCTAGCTTTCCAGAGCGAACCAATTGACGAAGCAACCGCGGCGGGCGATATTTCGGATCTCCTGTTTCTCGCAACAACGTTTCAGTGATGGTTAAAAGCGCATCAAGCCCCATCTTATCGGCCAGCGCCAGCGGCCCTATCGGGTGGTTCGCGCCAAGCCGCATCGCGGTATCAATATCCTCCGCAGTCGCTAGCCCTTCTTGCAGCATAAAGATGGCCTCATTGACCATCGGCACAAGAATGCGATTGACGACGAAGGGCGGGACATCCTGAACGACGATGGGCGTCTTGTCGATCCGCCTACACAAGGCAACTGCGACCTCAAACGTTTCGTAACTCGTTTCGTACCCACGCGCAATCTCCACTAAACCGACGGTTGAGACAGGATGGAAGAAATGCATTCCGATAAAGCGATCCGGACGCAACGTAGCCTGAGCCAATTCCGTGATAGACAGCCCTGAAGTACCTGTGACAAACACTGTGCGCTCTGGACATATCCGATCGAGCTGTGAGAAGACCATGCGCTTCGTCTCGAGATCCTCCGGTACCGCCTCGATGACGATGTCCGCCTCGTCCATTCCGTCGAGACGCGATAGCGTGCGAATGCGGTGTAGCACCCCTTCCATCTCGTCCTGCATCAAGCGCGCATGTCGTGCCTGTGAAGCCACGCGTTGGCCAATTTGAAACATGGCCGTTTCGACGACGTTCGAATCCACATCGTACAGCCGCACTTGCAATCCGCTAACAGCACAGGTCATGGCAATCCCTCGCCCAACTGCTCCTGCGCCGACAATCCCGACAGTATGAACCTCCACGGACAGCCCTCCTCCGGTCACTATTATGTCACAAATGCAGGCTTGCGAGTGAAGCTTTTCAATTTGTATTGCCGCATAGCAAAACGGAACTTGGAAAACATTCATATACACTACCCATTTGCCCGCCCTGTGCAGGCTGCAAAAGAAAAAGGAGGGACAGCGTATGCGGGATAGCATTTTGTACTTGCTCCTAGCTGCCGCATTCGCCCTATATCTGACATGGCGTCTGAGTTCATCTCTGCGCCAAACGCTGCGTCAGCGCGGAAAACTGCGCAAAGAACAGGAAACATAACGTCACGGCGCACGCTTTGGAAACGAATCTTTCGCTACGATCTCGCGGGCGCCGGTCACCTCGAGAACCGTTCCGTTCACTTCCTGGCTGTCCTCGCGCAGAAACCATTCCACTGCGCGTGCAACATCCTCGCCGACCGGCGGCCGCAACCCTTCCTCCGTTCGCTCAGCGGCGACATCTTCAATCATCCGCATCTTGTCCTCACCGCGAATATCCCCAGGGCAAACCATGTTTGCGGTAATTCCATATGTGCGCTCTTCGCGCGCGATCGACCGTGTAAGTGCCGCCAACCCGGACTTCGCTGCGGCATACGCCGCCCGATAACGCCAGCCACGCGCTTCGCCTGCGCCTTCGTAGCCCACCGTAACAAACCGGCCAAACCCCCGCGCGCGCATATCGTGGACAACTTCCCTATACAGCCAAAAAAAGTTCGTCAAGTTCCCGTGCATCATACGCTGCCACATCTCTTCATCGTAATCGGCCAATGGTTTGCGTTCGAAGACAAAGGGTCCGAAATTATGAACCAGCGCATCAATATGGGAAAACTGCTGTTTTGCTTGCGCCAGCGCGTCGAGCACAGACTCCCGATCGAATAAATCGCAGGAAATGGCAAGAACCCCGCGCCCCTGTTCCGCGACATCTGCCGCGAGGCGCAGTGCTTCTTCCTGACTCTTGCCGTATGTAAAGGCTACGTCCCAGCCGGCCCGTGCAAGCCTTAACACCATCGCATGCCCGAGACCTTTGCCTGCCGATGTGATAAACGCGGTCTTCGCCAAGACTTGTCCTCCTTTTAGGCAAACCGATGTAAAGTAAGAGCCGGGTGACACACCCGGCTCACCACCAGTAAGGTCCCCACCACGGGGCCAAAGCCCATGCTGCCGCCCATGGAATGAAGAAAAATGGCCAGATCCACCAAGCAGACTGCACATCCAATTCCGTTGCGCCCTGATCCAGGGTCCGCGCATTGACCTCATGTGAAGCGGCAGCAAGTCGCCCACCTTGGCGGTACATTTGCAAATACAATCCGCGATCATCGATATGGTGCAGAATGCCCCGGTGTACACCATAAGCGGTATGCACCTCAACCGGACGGCCAATGTGCTGCATCGCAAGCGCCCGAAGGTTTGCCATCTCAATCCCTCCTCGCACGTTTGCTGTACCTTACGCGCGAAGATGAAGAAAGGCATGGACAAAACGGCAAGGCGGATGCGGATTCCAGATACATCCCTGCCCGATTGTAAGCTGGTTTAGGCGCTATACTCGATGATTTCGATCCGCTCGATGTGCACTGGGTCCACCGGACGGCTGACTTCACCCATATCACTCTGCTCCACAGGCTGTGATGCAATGTCCATTACGGTGTCCATTCCCGCACTGACACGGCCAAACACGGAATAATAGGGCGACCGATTCAGATTCTTACTCATTTCACCCGTGCAGATGAAGAACTGTGACCCGTTTGTATTTGGCCCTGCGTTGGCCATAGCAACGACCCCGGGCTCGTAAGATAGAGCAGGCGGCAATTCGTCGCGGAAGCGATAACCTGGACCACCGCGCCCTGTCCCCGTCGGATCTCCGCCCTGAATCATGAACTCTTTGATCACGCGGTGAAAAATCACGCCGTCATAATAGCCGTCGCGCGCCAGGAACACGAAGTTGTTCACCGTAAGCGGCGCCTTGTTCGCCAACAATTCGATGGTGAACTCGCCTTTGTCCGTATGGACAACCGCTTCATAGCGGCTTCCCTCGTTCAATTGAAAGTCTGGAGCCTTGTCGTATTGTTTCTGTGGCAATATGGACACCTCGCATAATGGCCGTATGGCCGAAGTCTATGCACAGCTTAACACAGACAACATTTACCGCCCAAGTTCAAGTGGAAGATGACGCTGCTTCGGTGGCTTTGACGACGGGCTCCTTACCCATGCGAATGTACAAAAGCATGAACATGAAGGCTGTCAGTAGAAATATAAGTGGTACAAGTCCAAGCAAAACTCGAAAACCAAGGATGGTACCAGAAGATTGTATAGATGCGCCGGATCGATAACCGCTTAGCGCAAAGAAAACAGCCATGACCGCATATTGTAAAGACATGCCAAGACGCACGATACAGCCGTTCACACCTAAGTACATCCCCTCGCGGCGCCTGCCGGTGCGCACGGCATCGATGTCAATCACTTCGGCCAGAAGAACGTTTAAAAGCACCATGAATCCCGCAATGGGAACACCGAGTGCCAAACCCGTACAGAGTAAAGAAACAGGGTTGCGATCCACCAATAACGACAGTTCGACGAGCGCATATACAAGAATGGACAGGCAAAGCGAACGCGCTGACGAGAAACGCACGGCAGCACGGGCCCAGACAAACGAGAGTGGCATGGCGACAACAAAAATGCCGCCGAGAAACAACGAATTTTGCATGGGCGTCAAGCGAATAACATAGGTCGTGTAAAACGAAGACGCACTCGTAAACAACGTCGTCGTAAATTGGACCAAAAAACTGGCGGCGACATAGACCAAAAAACGTCGATTGCGAAACGTAGCAGACAGCGCCTCACGCCAACCAAACGGACTTTCCCGCGTGTCCTTGCGTTCAAAGCTGCCATACAGAGATACATACATGCTGAGTATGCCAATAGCGCCGAAGACGAGCCCCATGCTTCGCCAGCCTAACGTTTCTCCAAGTGACTTGGCGAGGGCTACCCCGGCAATCAGGCCCACGATGCCAAACAGTTGCTGCAGCGCCGAAACGTAGACCCTGTCGCGCTCGGTCACAAACATTTCTGGATACAAGGCTCCGGCATTCAACGCCGTAAAGGTGAAACTTAGATCAAATACGAGCGTCATGCCAAAGAAATAGCATAAAAGTCCAGTCTGGCCGAGCGATGGGGGCGAAAAGAGGAAGAAAAACGACAAGGCAAATGGCAATGAACATCCGGCAATATACGGAATCCGCCTGCCCCAGCGCGTATGGGTGCGGTCGCTGATGTGTCCGGCAAGCAAGTTAAAAAGAGCATTCAGCACGCCGTACGCAATCATGCCCGAAGAGATGGCGACAGCCGATACGTGCAGGTTTGTGACGTAAAAATACACTGCCACTGCGTTGAAGGCTTGCCAAAGCATATTAATGGCCACTTGATTGGCAGCGTAGGCGAGGCGTTTTCCCGCAGGCACTTGTCGAGTGGGCTGACTTGTTTGCAGCGTTGCCTGTGGTCCCAGCATAGTCCCACCCCCAAAATCACATGTGAAGTGCCGCAGGGAAAAAGTGCAGTTGGCGCGGAGACAACACTTTAAACGCTTCCGCAAAGCCCGCCGTCAAAGGTTCCGCGACTCCTTGTGCCATCTGCATAGCGCCATAGTACTGCCTGGCCTGATGCTCAAAATACTGAACGAGCAACGGCCACTCGTCGTTGGCAAATTGGCTTTCGTGGGCGAGTATCGAGGCCAGTTTGACGTCCCAAAAGTCTGTGATATCGACATACGTGTTTGGGTAAGCAGTTGCGTAGAACGCGACCATCGGCGTGTTGTATGGTTGGCCAGAGTCCGCATGGATAGAACTGTTCGCCGCAAGCACGGCCGCCGCCACTGCACGGCCGACCTTTTGATGATCTGGATGTGCCTCATAAGGCGCCCACGGATCCACTGTCATCACCGCTTCTGGCCGCTTGTCGCGCAGGATGGGAATGAGTGCAGACATCACATCCGATTCCGAGTAATTGCCCAAGTCCTCAAACGACAGTTCATGGTGGTGCACCACGCCGACCATTTCCCCTGCTCTGCGCAGTTCAGCCTGCCGTACGCGAACCAATGCTTCTGCAGACACCGCAGATTCCGATCCGCCGTAACGGCCGTCAGTCACGGTTACGTAATACACGAGACACCCATTTGCCGCCAACCGCGCCAGTGTGCCACCTGCCCCTACCTCGTTATCGTCTGGATGCGGCTGCACGCATAGTACGGACTTCACATCCGTAAGCGGTTTCATACCCAAGATACGTTGGATATCCACCTTTACCCCCTCCTCTTCGTGTCTCATTCTATTTCTGTCTCGCCGCAGCGCATTCCTTTGTCTCAGAACGACGCATTCTCGTTGCCCAACGCTCCTTCGGCCAATGATTGTACGAATTTTGTGTATTGGTCCAACCAAGGTACAATATGAAAGGAGGTGTTTTATCATATGGAATATCGCAGACTTGGTAAGAGCGGTTTGAAAGTGTCAGAAATCGCACTGGGCAGTTGGCTTACATACGGCACCGTGACGGAGAAGGAGCAGGCTATTGCTTGTGTCAAGCAGGCGTATGAACTGGGCATCAACCATTTCGACTGTGCCAATGTCTACGGGGCGAGGCCGCACGCCGCCGAAGAGGTCATGCGCGAGGCCTTACAGCCATACCCGCGGCAAAGCTACGTAATCACCACGAAGGCGTTTTGGCCCGTTGGCGATGGCCCGAACGATCGCGGACTGAGCCGCAAACATATTATCGAGCAGGCCGAACAAAGTTTGAAAGCGCTTGGTGTCGATTATGTGGACATCTTCTACTTCCATAGGTTCGATCCCGACACCGATCTCGAAGAGACGCTGCGCGCAATCGACGACCTCATTGCGCAAGGAAAAGTATTATACGCAGGTTTGAGCGAATGGCCCGCCGACAAGATTGCACTCGGTGTACAGCTACAAAAGGAGTTGCGGTTGCATAAGTTCGCGGCGAGCCAACCCATTTACAACATGTTCGAGCGCTATATTGAAAAGGCAGTTGTCCCGATCTGCGAAAACGCAGGCATCGGCCAAGTTGTCTTCTCACCGCTGGCGCAAGGTATCCTGACTGGCAAGTATCGCAAGGGTCAACCTGTGCCAGCGGGATCGCGCTTGGCCACACCCGGCGTCAATCAGTTCATGCATGTCGACGATGTGGTACTCGATAAAGTGGAAGCCCTGATTGCCATCGCGGAAGAAGCTGGCTTCACGCTCGCGCAAATGGCGATTGCCTGGACCTTGCGGTTAGACAACGTTGCGAGTGCCCTCGTTGGCGCGAGCCGTCCAGAACAGGTCGTGGAAAATGCGAAAGCAGCGGGCATTAAGCTATCGCAAGACGTGATTGACGCCATTGAAAAGGTTTTGGCGTAAACGATACCGAGGAGGCACAACGCGGGGGTGTTAAAAAGTGAGGATTCTCCCGTTTGACGACGCGTGGATGGCGATTCAATCGCTGTCCGCGCCACTCCCGCCGGAGTGGATCGAGGTGTGGCAGGCGACGGCGACAAAGCGGCGGATCGCACAAGACGTCGTATCTGCCATCGACCTGCCACCGTTTGATCGCGCCATGATGGACGGATTTGCCATTGCGGCCTCCGATTTGAACGCGATGGAGCCACTGTTCATTCGCGGCGCCGTGGCCGCGGGCGATCCCGCCCCCATTACACTCGCAAACGGCGATGCGGTGCGCGTGCGCACAGGTGCCATGGTGCCATCAGGTGCCGCTGCCGTGGTCCGCCAGGAGTGGGTCGACGTGCAGGGCGAGACAATTCGCTTGCTACAACGCGTGCGGCCAAATGAATCGATTCAACGTCGGGGCGACGACGTCCGGAGAGGTGCTCCGCTCATTGGAGCAGGCCTCCCGCTTGACGGGCAAACCATCGCCGTGCTGCGAGCCGCTGGTGTTACAAAAGTACCTATTCACCGCGCTTGCAGGATTGCGATTCTCGTGACGGGCAGCGAACTTCGCACTGGTAAGCAGCCACTTGCCACGGGACAAGTGTACGCGGCGAGCGACGCGTTCCTTGCCGCCAGCCTGTCTGAAATGGGTGCCATCGTCGTCGACATCGTGTATCTTCCTGATGATTTTCAGAAGATCCGTGACGAAATAGAACGCCGAATTGGCGCTGTCGACTGCATTCTGATGACTGGCGGTGCCTCCGTCGGCGACACCGATTACGCACAGCGCGCGATTGCCTCAATTCCTGGCGATCTTCCCATCGCCGTTTCACGCATATGGATGCGCCCAGGTTCTCCGCTCGTCGTCAGGCGGATTGACACAACCAACGTGTTTGCGATGTCAGGCAATCCGGCAGCTTGCTTCGTGCAATTTCACAGCCTCATCCTGCCTGCCATCCGACGCATGATGGGCGATTACAGCGCCTGCCCGTTTCCTTATCGAGCCAGACTCATGGAACCGATACGGCTGAAGCCCTTGAAACACGTTCGTCTGCACCGCGCTATCGCGAGTTGGCAAGACGGTATTCTCACCGCCAAGGCACAAGTGCAACAATCCTCGGGCAGCATAAGCGGACTGGCATCAACAAATGCCCTAATCCGCCTCGATGAGGATCAGTACGTGCCGGGAGACACCGTGCCCCTGTCCTTCACGCGAGGTCTTGGTGCGCCTTGACAGCCACGCGTTCGACCTCGCGTCGCGCTGTGGGGGTGTTACGAGCGTGCAGACTACTACTTCGCCGCGCCCGCTCGTAGCGACGCCAGCGATTTTGTATGCGTCTGTAATCGGCACGCCCGTCGATGCTTTTCGCAAACAATCGATGGCTTGGCCCCGTATTTTCTTCTAACAGCCAAATTCGCCCGCGCGTGTCGATCGCGATATCAAACCCGAGCTCACGGTAGGGCTGATACGTATCAAAGTGTTTCGCCCACTCGTGTGCAAGTTCAATCAGCCGCGATTTCATGTGTTCCGTCCGCTCTGTCGTCCAGCCCGCTTGGCGCAGAGCGCGATCGACACTCATCACCGCGCCGCGACTGAGCGCCACATTGGTCACGATGCTATGCGGTCCTGCAACTTTTGCCACCATGCCAGAGTACAACCACTTGCCCCCTGGCCGCTCACGCTGCATCATCACGCGAACGTCCATAGGACGCCCCTCTACATGCAGCAGATGAATGGCTTGTTGCACAATATAGACTTGGTCTCCCTGAAGGCGTTTGATGTAGGTACAGGCCTCGCCAAGGGTGTTAAACGCAATTGGCTTATGCACCGTATGTTGGACGATCACGCGGCTCTGCCGCTTCCATACCTTCATCACACCGCGCCCGCGCGAGCCTGCGGCAGGCTTTATATACACCGCGCCATATGCTTGAAGCATGGCGGCTAGCGCTTTTTCGTTGTATTTTCGCGTCGTCGGCAAATGTTTACGAGCGCTCATATGACGAGCGAAAAATCGGTACAACAACCACTTTCCCAGCTCTGGTTTGCGCGCCAAGTCACACTCCCGCCTTCTCCTTAGATTCTCTTCACAATATGTCGTCGCGTGCACGCTGTTCGGATACAACTGGAATGTTTGACCAAACCCTGGCGTAGCACATCAACTATGGCTAAAATATGAAGGACAGGCTTCTTAGCAGCGAATCGTCGCCAGAGGTGAATGAAGATGAAAGTACGCAAGGCGGTAATTCCAGCTGCCGGTTTTGGCACGCGCATGTTGCCGGCAACCAAGGCAGTGCCGAAAGAAATGCTGCCCATTTTAAATAAACCGTGCATTCAGTACATCGTAGAGGAAGCGGTGTACTCCGGGATCGAAGAGATCTTGATCATCACAGGTCGCGCAAAAAAGGCGATCGAAGATCACTTTGACCGCTCCCCTGAATTGGAACTTCATCTCGAGCAGAGCCGCAAGGCAAGCATGCTCACAGAAGTGCAAGCGATTTCTGATCTTGTCGATATCCACTACACCAGGCAGAAGACTCCGCTTGGCCTCGGACATGCCATCTTGTGCGCAAAATCATTCGTCGGCTCTGAACCGTTTGCCGTTTTGCTCGGCGACGATATCATTCAGTCGGACGAGCCGGTTACGCGACAATTGCTGGCGCAATACGAGAATTCGGACAGGGCCCTGCTCGGCATTCAACCTGTGCCTACGTCTGACGTGTCCAAATACGGCATTGTTGAGCCGGCAAAGCGTACCGCGAGTCGAGAACCCATTGCTGTCCGGCGCTTAATCGAAAAACCAAGCGAAGCAGAAGCTCCATCCAACTTGGCGGTACTAGGCCGTTACGTCCTGCCGCCTTCGATTTTCGACGCGTTGGAGGAGACGCCCCTCGGCCATGGTGGCGAACTCCAACTGACGGACGCCATCCAGCGCCTGGCCGCCTTGAATCTCGTCGACGCCTACCAATTTGAAGGTGTCCGCCATGATATCGGCAACTTGGAAGGCTGGTTGAAGGCGAATCTCGCATTTGGACTGGAAGATCCCAAACTCGCCGTGTCCATGCGCAATTGGTTGGCAGACGACCGCGTGCAGAGCCGCCTCGCAAGCTTTTAAAGCACATTTCATCAATTCGATGACGACAGCAAACGCGGAGGCATCAGCCGCCCGTCATGGCTTTTCCGCCAATGCCTCCGCGTCAATCTGTCGTCCGTGCAAATGCTAGACCTTTCTGTCCCTCCTCGCGGAATGTGATATAGTACCCTTCTCGACGAATTCACCGAGTCCTGTGGCAGGTTACGGTTACCTAACGTCACCAGGCATCCCAGCAACCTCCCCTGACTGCCCTTACACTGGATCGATTTACATGAAGGTGAAAGCCTCCTGACGCGCGAATGGTATGTCATTCGTGTCAAAAGGGAGAGTCGACAGCATGAAAAAGGGTATCATCGCAGTTGTTACAACCATCGCAACCCTTGCCACACCTGGAATGGGCGTCGCCTTTGCCGGAACTGGCAACAGCGCCACAGGCTATACGGTTCAAGCCGGAGACACCATGTACAAGATTGCGGTCGCCAATGATGTGCCGTTGGCCGCTCTGGAACTCGCGAATCCGCAAATTCATAATCCGGCGTCCATCTACCCTGGAGACGAGATTACGCTGCCAACACCCTACGTCGTGGCGGCAGGCGATACGCTGTACAAAATCGCCAATACACACGGTGTTTCTTTGGCCGCCCTTGAAGCTGCAAACCCGCAAATTACGGACGTAACCAACCTGCAAATTGGACAAACCGTTTTTTTACCCATCCCGGTAAGTTACTCGACGCCCTCGGCATCCTCCCCATCCGCGACATCAGGTGCCAGTGCTAACGCCGCCTCTGGCGGTGGGACTTCGACAGTCAGCACGTCAAGCACAACGTCGCAGAACTCAGAAGCATCGACCTCAGCAGACGCACAGCTACGTCAAAATATCTTGAATTACGCGCAATCTTTGATTGGCATCCGGTATGCATGGGGAGGAAGCACGCCCGCGACAGGCTTTGACTGCTCGGGCTTCGTACAGTATGTATACGCCCATTTTGGGATTTCGCTGCCGCGGCAATCGCATGATCAAGCCACTGTCGGAACACCAGTCGCCCAGACCTCTGTACAGCCAGGAGATCTATTGTTTTTCACGGATACTGATTCCTACGCAAGCCAGTATGCAAACCACGTCACGCATGTCGGTATCTACATGGGGAACGGCAACATGATTGAATCGTCGTCCGCCAACAACGGCGAAGGCGTCGTCATTGTCCACAACGTGTTTGCAAACCCCTACTACACCGCCCATTACTACGGTGCACGCGACGTGCTTGCATAAACGGAACGAAAAATCCCCCTGCCTCACCCGGGCAGGGGGTTGTCACGAAAGATTAATGCTCACCTCGTGCGCTTTGCAGTCGCTCAAATACAGATGACAAAACCATCGGTTGGACAGTCATGGCGCGTCCCGCCGCGACAAAATATAAATAAGCCTCAATGCTCTTTTCGCGTGCCAACGGTGAGAGCGCCGCAACATACGTAGCTACTTGTGCCTGGTACTCTTGGACAAGCCGCTCCAAATCTTCCTCACTTTGCATTCTGTCCGTCTTATAGTCAATGACAATCCAGCGCTCCGCCTCTTCAAACAAGCAGTCGATGACGCCTTGCGCCACGACGGGCACGGTGTGCTCATGGCCAATGTGGACGTCGATACGATGAAAAAACGGTTGCTCGCGATATACACAATCCGCTTGTCGCATCCGCAAACCGAGATCCGAACGAAGAAATTGCACGACGTCATCCACTTGTAACGCAGCGGCGAGACGAGCATCGAGCAAACCCGTTGCGAAAAGCCTATCCCGCTCTTTGACAACCGCCTCTGGATCTGCGTCACATGGCCATGCACAGCGCTGCATGAATGCGTGAAACGCGGTTCCGCGCTCGCGTGGCGAGACTGTTTGTGCCCGGACAAAGGCTGGATCTTCAAGTAAAGATGTGGCAGCCCCCAAGCCATGCTTACCCTGCCCTGACAAAGCAGCATGCAAACGGCGCATGTCGGTCGCCGTGACCTTCGCGTACAAGTTGGCGACGCGGGTTTCCTGCGACGGCCGAATTTGAATGGCACGCGGCCCTCTTGTGTCTGAATGCCGACTGGCGGTAAGCAAAGCTTCAACGTCGTCAATCGACATGTCGGCAAATGGCGATTCTGCATGGTTCTCTGCGGCTCCTATCCTAGACTCGCCACTACCATGAATCGAGAGGGAGAGCACGGCGTCCCCTGCATCCAACAGATGTCCGTCCCATGTGCTACGATCCAAAGCGCGTAGTTCTGCGCCCGCGGGATGGCGCACCAACGCCGGAACGAGCCAATCTAGGTAAGACTTCGCCGCAAAAAACCACGCTTCGGACAGCTTCGGTTCCCCCGGGGCATGCGCTTGATACGACTCGCGCACCTTTTTTTCTAATTCGTTCGCTGTTCCCACCAAGATGAGTTTTTCCTTGGCGCGCGTCATAGCGACGTATAAGATGCGCGCTTCTTCCGCCAGAGTCTCGCGTTTATCCGCATAGGAAGCCGCGATAGACGCGACAGTTCGCCAACGCTGACCTGTTGCCGGATCGTACATATTGGCGCCAATGCCTGTCGTTCGTTCAAGCATCAAGGGACCTTGATGACGCAAGTTGAATTGGCGTCCTAGGTTGAGGACAAACACGCGCGCAAATTCGAGGCCCTTACTATGGTGCACAGTCATGACTGAGACCGCGTCCGCGTCTGCTGGCAGAGCCGAACCAAAGTCGAGATCGGCTTCCTCCCATGCGCGCCAAGCCTCGAGGAAGCCAAACAAATCACTCCTCTCTGTCGATCTATGCGAGCTTGCAAGATCCAGCAGTTTATCAACGTTGGCCCGACGTACTGAGCCTCGAGTCATGCCATCAAGATAAAGAAGATAGCCGGTCTCGTCGAGAATTTCTCGCACGAGTTCCGCCACCTGCATGCGGGTGGCAAGGGTGCGCCAGCGGAGAATCTGATCACGAGCCGCCAGTGCCGCATCGCGTACAGAGTCGCCGATTTCAGTGCTGTCAGCAGCCTTTGAGAGTGCGTGCCAGTACGATCCGCCTGTGACAACACGCACCCTTGCCAGCATCAAATCGTCCCAACCGATGAGTGGTGATTTGAGCAACGCGACCAACGACAACGAGTCAAGGGGATTGTCAATGGCTCGTAAGGCGGCAATCAGCCACTGAATCTCAGGTGCTCCGAAAAATCCCGTACTTGTGTCCGCATTTGCCGGTATGCCGTGTCTCTGTAATGCGGCCACCACAGTGTTCAAACTCTGCTTGCCTGTGCGTAGCAAAATCGCAATATCGCGATAGGCGAGAGGGCGAGGGCTTTCGCGCTTGCTGTCGTATATCATCGCTCCTTCCTGCATCCATTGCGCGATCTGGCGCGCCACCCAGTCCGCCTCGCGTTCCAAGTTCTCGAGCCTAACGGTATCCTCTTCTGCCTCGTCCATGACCTCTATGTCGGATTCCTGAGGAATATCGGTGTTTAAATTTGGGACGAAGATGTGAAACTCGACGGCCGCCTGCGCCTCTACATAGGGTGGGTATGGGGCTGACGCGCGCATCTCCACTCGCTCGTTATAGTCAAAGCCCGACGTCGCTTCTTGAAACAACTGTCGAAAGACATAGTTCACCACGGCAACGACTTCCTTGCGACTTCGATAGTTGTCGCGCAGGTCAATACAAGTGCCACCCTCACCTTGGTGGTAACGACGATATCGGTCTAGGAATAAATTGGGCTCCGCCATCCGAAATCTATAGATACTCTGCTTCACGTCACCTACGGCAAACAGGTTGTTTGCGCCGCTTGTGATCAGATCCACGAGGGCATCCTGAATCGGGCTGGTATCTTGGTATTCATCGACAAACACGTGCCGATACTGGTCGCGTACACGCGCGAGTGCCAGACTGTCTGACGACGTCAAAAGGCGGTAGCTGAGATGTTCGAGATCCTGAAAATCGAGCGCTTCGCGCTGCGCCTTGCGCTGGTCTATTTCGGCAAGTACGGCTTTGGCAAGATCGACCAGTACGTGAACATGTGGCGCCAAGTCTGCCAAGTCTTGCTTGAGCATGGATTCGCCACGATAGAGAACAGATGTAATGTCGTCGCGGACTATTTTCTTTGCCTTTTCGGCGCATGCCCGCACGATTTCTACCTCTGGACCGTTATACTTTATCTGGGGCGCTCGCCTGTCGAAAACGCGAAGCGTATCCGCCACGGCATCCACTGCGCATGGGGAAGTTTGTGTTATTTGCAAAGCACTTTGCAGTGCATGGATGGCATCGTTCGCCCATTCGTGAAACTTCGCAAGTTCCGGTACGCTTGCTGCCTCTTGCTCTGCCATCTGCATACTGGATAATGCCTGCGCTAAACTGTCGCAAAGCCATGTTTGAAACCAATCGCCAAACGCATTGTCATGGAAAGTTCCGTCGAGGCGATACATGGCTTTTGCCTGATCAAGCCATGCCTCGGGGTGGACTTGGCTGCGCGCCGTGTCACATAGATCAACTAAGGCTTGTATAATCGGTTCCCTCCCCACAAGCCTTAATGCCACAAGGGCGCGCTGTACCTCATCTCCCGTTGGCCCTGCAAGAGCCGCCTCGACCACATCGCGAGCCGCTTGCCGAATCATGACGCGCTGTTCGTTGGCATCGAGCAGATCAACCCCGGGGGAGATGTTCAGAGATAGCGCATTTCGCCGAATCATCTGCAGACAAAAGCTGTGGATAGTCGAGATCTGCGCCTGCCAAAGCGTGTTGATAAGGTGCTCATAACGGCGTGCCTGCGCCCGCTCGCCATGTTGCCCAGCTTCTTCGCGCAACTCCTCAAGCCGCTTGGCGATGCGCCCGCGCATTTCGTTGGCTGCAGCGTCCGTAAAGGTCACAACTAAGAAATTTTCCATCTCTAATCCAGGATCTTGCGTCAACAATGTCGCAATCCGCTCCGTGAGCACAGCCGTTTTGCCTGAGCCCGCGCCTGCCGAAACGATTGCGTTTTGATCCCGAAGGCTAATCGCTCGCGCTTGATCCTCAGACCATTTCATCGGCTTTCAACCTCCTTTGCAGAAAGCACGTCAGCAAAGGTACGCGTTTGCAGCACGCGGTAGGAAGCATGGTGATCCGCATGTTCAAAGTGACAGACCATGCCAAAGGGGCAGTTCGTACAACCACTGTCTGTGTGCTTGATAAAGTACGGCTGCGCACCGATATCCCCAGCCATGATCCGATTCGCAGTCCGTTCGACCCACGACCAAACAAACTGCGTCACGTGCTGCCATTCTTCGTCAGACCACACTTCGGCGTCCTTCCTATACTCTCCGTTCGTTTTAAGAACGCCCGAAAACAGTGGGGTTACTCCCCCCGCGATCAACTGGCGATCCATTGCCTCAATGACGTCGTGACTGGCGTGCATATACCCTTTCGCTCGGCACATGCCTAAAATCTTATCACGCGATAAGCTCTGCGGCGCGTTCTTAATACCCTGAGACGCCAGAAGTGGCATGTAATGTACGCCCGCTGGCTTGGCCACCGATGATTCTTCGGATAATTGCCTGCGCACGACTTCGGCATAGGTTAACAATTGCAATTGCAGCCCGTAAAACACCTTTGTGGCATCGAGTTTCGTGTTAGCATTGGACTTGTAGTCGAGTATGCGAAACCAACTCACCCCGTCTCGCTCGAATAAATCCACACGATCAATACGGCCACGCAGTTCGACCTCTGTGCCCTCATTCGTCGTCCAGGCAAGAGGTGGCCAAGCCTCTTCGCCAAGCCCGTACGACCTTTCGAGGCCGTATGGGCGAAATGCGCTATCGTGCAACTGGCGCCAAAACGCCCGTGCCAGCCATTGTACGCCTTGCAACAGATCGGCGATGCTCACACCGCCAACTCGTTCCGCCTGCAAGCGCCTATACTTGGCCCGCTGGATTTGCTCCTCGAATACAGCGTCTGCCGCGCTAACGACTTGCTCATCCGCGTCCGCCAACGAGACGCCTGTGGCTTCGAGATCGAGCAAGCGTGCAATCAATGCTTGCGCGACGTCGTGCAAAAATGTCCCGACGTCCTGTGGGCGCACGGCCGCAAACGACAAAGGTTCAAGCTTGAGCCCATACTGCAAAAAGTGCCGCTCTGGACAGGCAGCAAACGTTTCAAGACGATGAACGCTCGTGCGCAACGGTCGACCAAACAGGTCCTCTGCGAGGTCAGGTGGAAGTTGGCCGCGGTTCGGGCGATGCACCAGTCCGCGCAAACTGCCACGCAACATCTGTCTGCGTTCGACGCTTGTATCCAAAAAATAATCGAGTACATCCTGGACAGTCGGTGCCGCCAAAACCTCGTTCCAAGTAACTCCCCGGCGTACATCCGCAAGCTGTTGCACGAGCATGTGCAACGCGCGATCCGGTCGCACAATGGGCACCTGTACGTCATTTGCGGGCCCGGCTTCCGGCAATTGCACATCCGTCACTGTGACGCCGAGTGCATTCGCCACAAAACGCACATGGGCCGCCGCCTCGTGTTCCTTGACACCAGCCCTCACTGCCCAACTGACCGTCAGCAACTTACTGGCGCGCGTCAGCACCTGATACGCAACACGCTGGAATACCAGATGTTGTTCGGTTTGAGTGAAGCCAAGCGGAACGCCAAAGGCGCGTGTGAACATCTCGCGCTCGTCGTCGCGCAGAATTCCCGTATCACCCGGTCGTAGTGGCAGGTGAGTATCGTCTGCGCCAACGACAAACACGTACGGCTTCGTCCAGTGGTCTGCGCGGCGGTAATCGCAGATGAACACCTGATCGACGCTGCTCGGAATCGTGGCGAGCCGCTCGCGCCTTAGCGCGTCAAGCACTAGGTTTAAGACGTCGCGCTGGGGCAAGCGAACATCCGGGTAGATGCCAGCGAGATCGTCTAACAAGGCGATACATTGATTCCACGCCTGCTCCTCGACACTCGCTGCGAGCACGCTCGCCTGTGCGTCACCGTTGACGACTGCCGCCGCAACCTTGGCCTTCACGTCAAAGGCCTGAAGCAACTGCCAGATCGCCACCGCGAAATCCTCCAGCCGAATCGTCGGTGCGCTGCACGCGGCGACAAACGGTTGTAGCTTGGTTGCTAGTTGCACGCGGATGCGATTGGCAAACTGATCCTCACGCGTCGTCTCTATCGCGTCGTCGGTCACCTCTTGTGCAAACGTCCACGGCTGGTCCTGAAACCAAACCGCGCTACCCGAGACGTCGTACATGCGGATATAGAGATCAAATCTGTCTCGATCTTCCGCAGAGAGTCCGCTGTACGCGCTACGAATCCAGGAGGCGACGGCCGCTGCCGACATATTCGACTGCACGAGCGCGATGGACTTCGTCAAAAAATGGCCGAGCGGATGCTCATCCAAAGTGGGAAAAACGTCAATGGCGTGCGCCACCCCGGCTTGCACAAAGCTTTCCGCAAGGCGTCGCCCGTAGTTATCTAACGACGGACAGACGACCGCAATTTCCCGTCCAAGTGCGTCCCCACGCTCGAGCAGTGAGACAATTTCATCGACCACCGCTTGTATTTCCGTTTCCTCATCCGCCGCACGCCAAAGTCGCACACTTTCGGTGTGACCGTCCAGGTTTCCGGGTTGTCCCGCAAGCGCTCGCTCCAATCGGAGTAACTCCGGTTTCGCAAAGCGCTTGCCAGGCGTAAATGACACCGTCTCCCAGGAGATCCCCCGCTCCTGCAAGATGGATACAAGCCTGGCCACACTATAGAGATGAGCGGGATCGCCACGCTCAGCGTCCACGCTCCCGCATTGGTGCAGCCAGTCCTGCAACCGCGGCCACTTCGCAAGGCTATCTCGCCTCTGGGCAAAAGTTACAAGATCGTCGGGCTGAACGTCGCCGAGCACGACAACCGCCCTGTCCGCTTGTTCGATCAGCGCCGTGATCAAGCGAAGTTCTTGCGGCGCAAACAAGTTGAAGCCATCGACGAACACTTGGCTTGCGCGCAACCAAGACACTTCGTCTGCCACATGGGAGGCATCGGTCAAGGTAAGCGCTGGATCGAACAAATCATGCTGTTGCAAAAGTTCCCGATAGCGCACATAGAGCGTGCAGACGTCGCGCAACTTGCCAAACAGCGACGCAGCGGCACGGCTGTGGTGCGGGTGATCCATCTCATCGATGCGAGCCGCCGCCGTCTCAATGGCGCCCTCAAGAGCTTGTAGGTCGACCTCGTAGCGGATCATTTCGTCGAACACAGCGAGGATTTGCTCATAGAGTCCTGTACCCGCTACCGCTCGTTTAAGCGGTCCAAGGCTGTCGCGTACGTCTTCATAGGCGGCGCGAAGCAAAATGTTTCGACCAACCCGGTTGATCACGCGCCCACCACGCCCAGCACTCGTGCGCACGCGCTCGGCGAGCCGTCGCAACGTGATGACCTCTGGCCGCAATGCGGAATCTATGGACGCCATCAGCATTTGTTCGGCGGCAAATGCCGTCTCGTCTGGGACAATCCACAAGAGTGGCGCACCAATGGGCCGTGCCTGAACTTCCTTGCGTATCTCCTCGATCACGCCCTGCGACCGACCACTACCAGTCGGCCCGAGCCACAATTGCACCGATTTCGCCATCCTCGCTCACCCCTGTTTGCACTGTGTTCTTTCTGTCCGCCATGACGACTTCGATAGCCACTTGCTACTTCCTGCCACGGCGTTTGTCACCACCTGCCGGCCCGTTTCATATACCGTGGATAACTTGATTGAGAAGGAAGGTGACTGGCATGGTGGATCCAATTACCGTCCGCGGCAAACGCGTCTCCGCAACCAGAATTCTTACAGCTTCTGGATTAGGACTGTTGTTTGACGCATTCGACGTCGGCATCTTGTCGTATGTGTTGGTCTCGCTGTCCAAGGAATGGCACCTCACACACACGGTGACTGGTCTGGTCGGCAGTGTCAGTTCCATAGGCATGGCCATTGGTTCAGGACTCGCCGGCCTGTTCGCAGATCGATTTGGTCGAAGGTCCTTATTCCTCGTCACGCTGCTTATCTACAGCTTGGCGACAGGCCTGTCCGCATTTGCTGCAGGAATTGGAATTTTCTTCGTTCTTCGCTTCTTTGTCGGTTTAGGACTTGGAGGCGAACTGCCTGTCGCAACCACCTACGTGTTAGAGAGTTCACCGGAGTCCGTTCGCGCACGCCGCGTCGTCCTGTTGGAGTCGTTTTGGGCGATTGGTTCGCTCGTCGCCGCGCTCGTCTCGTTTTTCGTCATTCCCGCGCACGGCTGGCGGATCGTCTTTTTAATCGGTGCGATCCCGGCCCTGTACACGATCGTTTTGCGATTTGCGTTGCCAGAAACCCCGAAATACCAGCATTTATCTCAGCGCACCTCGATGAGTCAGGCTGTGCGCCAGATTTGGTCGCCCGGCATTGCCCGCCGGTCGTTGGTGACGTGGATACTCTGGCTTGTCATGAATTACTCCTATTATGGAATGTTTTTGTGGCTGCCGTCGGTGTTGTCCGACAAAGGCTACTCTCTTGTGCACAGCTTGGGGTATTCGCTTGTCATGACGCTTGCGCAAATCCCTGGATACCTGACGGCCGCCTGGTTGGTGGAAAAGTGGGGGCGTAAAAAGACGCTCGCCACTTCGATGATTCTTGCCGCCTTGGCAGCGCTCGCTTTCGGCTTTGCCTGGAACACAGCAAGCCTTATCATCTTCGGACTGCTCTTGTCCTACTTCATGCTGGCTGCATTTGCGGGCACCTATGCGTTTACAGTCGAACAGTTTCCAACCGCCTTCCGCGCGACGGGTATGGGCTGGGCCGCGGGCTTTGGCCGCATCGGCAGCGCCCTCGCTCCGTTCATAACGGGCTGGTTACTCGGATCTCAACTGGGTTACGGCTGGGTCTTCGGCATTTTCTTTGCCGTCATTATCGTCGGCTTTTTGTTCGTCAGCCTGCTAGGGCGCGAAACCAAAGGTCAAGCACTTGAATGACAAAGGCGGCGGGCCGAAGCCCAATGGCTTCTTACCCGCCGCAACGACTATCGTTAGGCCGACTTCTGGCTCAATAATTCCTCGACATAACCGCGCAAGACCTGTTCCATGCCAACCATGGTCGTCTGCTGATTGATGAGCGTCCGCATCTCCGCGGAACCTGGCAAACCCTTAATATACCAAGCTGCATGTTTGCGCATCTCGCGCACGCCGATGTCCTCGCCTTTGTGTTCGACAAGCAGGCGCATATGGCGCAGCGTGACGGCGATTCTCTCATCCACCGACGGGGCAGGCAAAAACTCGCCAGTCTCAAGATAATGCGCGATCTCGCGGAAAATCCAAGGATTCCCCAAGGCCGCGCGCCCCACCATCACCGCATCGCATCCTGTTTCATCCAGCAATCGTTTGGCCGCCAGGGGATCCGTCACATCACCGTTGCCAATGACGGGAATCTTCACAGCTTCCTTGACGCGACGGATAATGTCCCAATCCGCCTTTCCTGCATACATCTGCTTTGCCGTGCGCCCATGGACCGCGACTGCTTGTGCCCCAGCTTCTTGCACGGCAAGAGCCACTTCCACGGCATTGACGTGATCGTCATCCCATCCTTTGCGGAACTTGACAGTCACCGGTTTATCGACGTGGCTGACGACCGCGCGGACAATCTCGGCAGCGTAGTTGGGATCGCGCGCGAGCGCCGCACCGCTGCCATTCTTATAGATTTTCAGGACTGGGCAGCCCATATTGATATCGATCAAATCGGCGTTTGTCTCCCCGACCATTTCTGCGGCCTGTTCCATTGAGGCTTTATCATAGCCCATCAATTGCAGACTGACCGGATGTTCGTCCGGCAGAATGGTGAGCATCCGTTTCGACTTTGCATTGCCATGAACTAAGGCCTTGTCGCTGACCATTTCGGCGCACACCATACCTGCGCCTAATTCCTTGGCAAGAATGCGAAAAGGTGGATTGCAAACGCCAGCCATCGGCGCGAGAATGACAGGGTTGTCCAACGTCACGCCGGCGATTTGCAGTTTCATGCCTCGACTTCCTTTCCACAATGAGCGCATGGCATAACGGCACCATTATACGGTCGCCGCGGTTGAACATCAACCGCGGTATCCTGCCATGCGCGCGGTTAAGACGAGATCGAACAACCACCAGACGCCGACAATAAACAGCAACACGTGGCCGATGAAGAGTGGTGCCGTCAGCCCGCCCACCACTGTACAGGCTGCCATGACGATACCGCTGCCAATGCGCCCACAATAGAGCCGGTGAATGCCTAGGTAACCGAGAAAAAACCAAAGCACATATGCCAACGCGACGCTTTTGCCCATGCGAAGGCCCCCCATCACCCGTCGTAATACAGGTTATGAGGGACCTGCTTGTCAACTTGCGCTATGATTCGACATTCGGTTGGCCCACGTCAGCAAACGAATGGTTTCACGATACATGAGGCTTTTACGAGGCGCGCCAAAAACGACGCTGATCATGACGTGTCCGTCGGCTCGGCGCACAGCTGTAGCGAGACAATACATCGCCTTGGAGGTAAATCCTGTTTTCCCACCGATGAACGTGCCGATGGCACTGGGCGGGCTATAGAGTAGCCTGTTACCATTGCGAATGGACTTACCGGCAACGATTGCCGACGGCGTCTGCATGGCCTTAACGATGCGTGGATAACGGATGGCCTCAGCCAGGATGAATGCGATGTCTTTGGCCGATGTCGTGTGTGCATCCGCATGCAAACCGTTAGGTGTCACAAATCGCGTGTGTGTACAGCCAAGAAGCCTGGCTTGCACGTTCATCATGCGGGCAAACCCTTCCTGCGATCCGCCCACCGTCTCGGCAATGCCGTACGCCACATCATTGGCGCTTTTCATAAGCAGTGCGCGCAACGCATCGTCCGCTCTAATGGTCGTCCCCGGACTGACGCCAAGGCGAACGCGTGGTTGATGAGCCGCTTTTGTGCCGATGTACACGGGACTATCAGGTTCGAGGTGCTGAACAAGCAAAATGGCTGTCATCAACTTCGTGGTGCTGGCAGGATACATGGGCGCATCGGCCAACTTGTCATACAAAACCTTTTTCGCGGTTGCATCGTAGACAATTGCGGCCTTCGCATTGACATACGGAGCTTTACCGGCAGCCTGCGTGGACGAAACAGGTAGCAACAGGCATACAAGTGCGCCGCATAGGGCAAGCAACCCTTTAGCCAGGCGAAGCCATGTTCTCGAAACCGTTGACTTGCGAAACAACACGCCCACCTCACTCGCTTCTCGTCGCGCTTAAGGTGGACGAAACGGGCCAGATCTATGCCTTTGCGGTGATTAGCGCGGGCGCACCTGAACGCGCGCCGCGATGGCCGGATCGAGCGAAAGGCTTTGTCCACGCACCTTCACTGGAATCCCAGCTTCGTATGGCTGATGCTGTCCAGCTTCGACCACTTCGCCGGGGACAAGGCCTGTCCGGTGAAAAAATCGCAACAAATCCAGGTCTTCCTCGGCAACTTCGACGATGCGTATCACTTCGAGTGGTACGCCTGTCGGCGCTTCCGAAAGCGAAATCCCTTTGGGCTGCACAAAACCGTTGCCTGGAATCACGTTGCCATGCGGGCAGGTGGCCGGGTGGTTGAGCAGTTCGTTCAACCGATCCTCCACCAACGGCGACACACTGCCTTCCAGACGTGCCGCCTCGACGTGCGCATCCGCCCAGTCGAGTCCCAAAACATCGGTCAACCAGCGCTCCAACAAGCGGTGTTTGCGAACAATAGCCTCGGCCCGCGCCCTGCCTTCGTCAGTCAACAGCAACTCACGAGCCTCGCCAATTTCGACGTATCCTTGCCCCTGCAAACGTTGAAGCGTCTGCGAGACGGTTGGGCGCGACACGCCCAGATAATCAGCTACGCGCGACGCCAAAACCTGCTCCCCTTCGGCGTGCAACACGTAAATCGCCTCTAAATACGAATCGAGTGCACTCGAACTCAAACGATTCCCCCCTCGTCCGGTTTCGCCAGCGAAAACGATGCCCACGTCTGTCCATTCATGGTCAACACTACCTCGTCGCCCGGCTGCAACGGACCAACTCCAGCAGGCGTACCCGTAAACAGCAAGTCCCCGTGCCCGAGTCCATACGTCTGGGCGCAGTGGCGAATCAGATCGGCAAACGAAAATACCATGTCGTGCGGCTGTCCGACCTGCACCTTTCGGCCATTGACGGTCATGGCAAACGTCGAATCGATCACGTCAGTAAACGATGAGACGGTATAAAAGTCGGAGACAATCGCCGAATGCCGAAAGCTTTTGGCCGCTTCCCACGGATGACCCTGTGCCTTGAGTTGACTTTGTAATGCGCGATCCGTCAAATCCAGCCCCAACGCAATGGCCCCAACAGCCTGTTCCGGCTTGTCTCCGTCTGCGAGGGTGCGATCAATCCAAAGTACGATTTCCAGCTCATGATGAATTTCCGGGCGTCCCGCAGGAAACGGCACCTGGCCGCGAGCGGCCACCAGGGCGTGTGTGAACTTGCCAAAAATCATCGGCGACGTGGGAACCTTGTTGCCCAGTTCAGCAGCGTGATCGCGGTAATTGCGACCGACGCAAAAAATATTGCGGACGTTTGGAAACACATCTTCGGCGCCTTGCCAGTATGTAAAGCCGCTCATCAACAGCCGCTCCCCTTTAGCATGATGCCTTCATCATACCACATCAGGCAGACGGTGCCTGGGTAGGGACGAACAGAATGGTCAAAAAAAGCCGCCCCAGCTTCGGAGCGGCTTGCGCTACGCTATCAGTTGGTCTTTGCCTCGCAGTACTTGTCGAACAAGGCCATCAACTTGCCTGCGACAATGTCCGCCCGCGATCCTTCGATATCACTACGATGCAACACACCAACCAATTCGCCGTCTTTAAAGAGGAAAAAGGAAGGCGACGACGGCGGCATGTCTGTGAAAAATTCGCGTGCGCGCGCGGTAGCTTCCTTGTCTTGTCCCGCAAATACGGTCACCAGCCGATCCGGACGACGGTCGTTCTCTAAAGCCATCGCCACGGCCGGCCGCGCAATCCCGCCTGCACACCCACATACCGAATTCACCACAAAAAAGGTCGTCCCTGTCTTATCTGCCATCACTTCATCGACCTCTTCGGCCGTACGAAGTTCACGAAATCCAATATTGGTCAGCTCGTCGCGCATCGGTTGAATCATCATCTGGTAGAAATCCAATTCCAAACTCACGAGCACGCCTCCTCGCACTTTATCTTGCACCATCATTATACTCCTCGCGCAAGGCAAATGACAGTTTTACGAATTCACCGGATTTGCAGCACACCGCACCTGCCACCCGTTTGCAAGTCCATTTCTAGCTTCGGTATAACAGTGGATGAAAGCCACCAACTATCGGCCATCCTACTGAGATAAGGTGGGTGGACGTCGAATGGAGATTCACACATTGGTCAACGAACGCTTTCTACAGGCTTGCCGGCGCCAACGAACGGACGTGACGCCTGTTTGGTTCATGCGCCAAGCCGGCCGTTATGATCCCGACTACCGTAAGATCCGCGAGCGTCATTCGCTGTTGGATATCTGCGCTGAACCAGAACTCTGTGCGGAAGTCACGATGATGCCAGTTCGCAAACTGGGTGTCGACGCGGCCATTTTATTCTCGGACATCATGGTTCCGGTCGGGGCAATGGGGCTCGAATTTTCCATTCGCGAAAATGTCGGTCCAGTCATCGCACAGCCCATCCGCACAAAAGAAGATATCGAGAACCTGCGACCGTTTACGCCAAGTGAGGCGCTGCCACACGTCCTCACGAGCATTCGCGTGTTGCGCGCGGAGTTGGACATCCCGCTCATCGGCTTCACAGGCGGGCCGTTTACACTCGCGAGTTACATGATCGAAGGTGGGCCGTCGCGCGACTATTTGCAAACCAAAACGATGATGGTGTCCCGTCCAGACCTTTGGCAGACGTTAATGGACAAGCTTGCAGATATGGTGATCCACTATGGGCGAGCGCAGGTTGAAGCGGGAGCGTCGGCCTTGCAGGTATTCGATTCCTGGGTCGGTAGCCTTTCCGTCGACGCCTTTCGTAAGAGTGTCAAGCCGTTTATGACTCGCATCTTCCATGAACTGCGAAAACTTGACGTGCCTCTGATCTACTTCGGCGTCAATACGGGTGAACTCCTGGGGGACTTTGCCGAGACCGGAGCGAACGTCATTGGCGTCGATTGGCGCGTGCCACTCTCTCGTGCACGCGCTCGAGTCGGCAACCAAGTTGCGCTGCAAGGCAATTTCGATCCGGCAATGTTATTCGCGCCCATCGACGTGATCGACAAACTTGCGCAAGACATCTTAGATGAAGGCACGGCGACACCAGGCTATGTATTTAATCTGGGGCATGGCGTCAAACCATCCACAGACCTCGGTGTGCTGCGTCACTTGGTAGAAACGGTACACGCGTACACACCAAGGCAAACTGGGCAAGGCGCCCGCTAGGGAGGAAACGCGTTGAATACACAACCGCTCGGCTTGCTGGTAATGGCCTATGGCACGCCGCACAGCCTTGACGAAGTACTACCGTATTACACCGATATTCGCCACGGTCGGCCACCTTCAGACGAACAGCTGGCTGATCTCATCCGCCGCTACGAAGCGATTGGCGGCGTTTCCCCGCTTGCCGAGATCACGCGTCGGCAGGCGGAAGGACTTGCTGAGCTGCTCAATGCAGACGGAGGTAGACCCGTCCGCCTATATCAAGGCATGAAACACACGACGCCATTCATCTCGGACGCTGTGGAGAAAATGCAAGAAGACGGCATCACCGAGGCCATAGCCATCGTTCTAGCACCACACTATTCGACCATGAGTATTGAAACTTACCATAAACAGGTGCGAGAGACGGCGGCACGCTTAGGGGGGCCGGCCTTTCGCTACATTCGCGATTGGCATATGGAACCGCGCTTTCTCGACGTTCTGACCAGTCGCGTCCAAGAGGCCTTGGCTCGCTGCAGCGACCCGCAAAACGCGATGGTCGTCTTCTCGGCACACTCGTTGCCTGCGCGCATTCTCGAAATGAACGACCCCTATGTCGATCAACTGCGCGAATCGGGCGACGAGATTGCCAAACGCCTGAACTTGCCGCATTACATGTATGCTTGGCAAAGTGCGGGTCGCACCCATGAGCCGTGGCTTGGCCCGGACATTCTCGATGTTTTAAGCGAATTGCGGGAGCAGGGTTACCGCGAAGTCGTATCGTGCTCGCAAGGTTTTGTCGCGGATCATCTGGAAGTACTTTACGATATTGACATCGAGGCGCAGGCTCGGGCCCGCGACTTGGGCCTACATCTCGTGCGCACCCGCCAAATGAACGACGATCCAGCATTTCTGGCCGGCCTGCGCGACGCTGTGCGCCGAGCTGAACGAGAAACGGAGCTGATAGCGCCATGAAAGTGGCCGTGATCGGCGGTGGGATCACAGGCTTGACGGCGGCCCGGCACCTCATTGAAAAGAGCCGTAGCGAAGACGTGCCCTGCGATATTGTGCTCTACGAAAAGGACTCGCGTCTTGGTGGAAAGATTCGCACGTACAGAGAACAAGGGCTGGTTGTTGAAGGCGGTCCTGACTCTATGCTTGCACGCAAACCGGCCGGGGTACAACTTTTGCGCGATCTCGGTATGGAAACCGACATCGTATACATGAATCCGGAAGCCTCACAGACATTCATCGTCCGCAACGGCAAACTGCACCCTATGCCACAAGGTACATTCGTCGGGATTCCTGCCGAAGTGGAAAAGTTCCTCACCTCGTCTTTACTGTCGGGGACTGGGAAATTGCGGGCGCTGGCGGACGTCTGGCTGCCAGCCAGTCCGATTCAACAGGATGTGTCGCTTGGAGCGTTTTTGCGATCTCGCCTGGGGGATGAATGGGTGGATTATCTAGGTGAACCTTTGCTCGCGGGCATCTATGCAGGGCGCATCGATCAACTAAGCCTGTTTGCCACCTGGCGTCAATTGTACGATCTCGCCGTGCAATCGCGCAGTTTAATCATTGGGGCGATGGCCAGCCGCAAGCGACAACAAACCAATCGCAGCGGACTGTCTGGACGCAGCGCCTTCGTGACAGTGCGCACGGGGCTCGAAAGCGTGATCGAGCGTTTGCGCGACGACATCGCTCAAGCGGTCTCGATTCGTCTCGGAACGCAAGTTGTGGCCATGCGCCGGACGGAGAATGGCTATGAAGTGCGATCCACGGGCGACAATGGCAGCAGTGCTAGCGAAACGTTTGATGGTGTTGTTCTCACGACGCCTGTCGCGGCTGCCAAGCCGTTGCTCCGTCAGCTAGACATTGTCAGCGACGAGTTTGACGTGCCGTATGCATCGACGGCAACCATCATCCTCGCGTACCGAAAGCAAGATGTCGCCGTCGATTTGTCACATGCTTCAGGTTTTTTGGTTCCTCGCTCGGAAGGTATGGCCATGACAGCGAGCACGTGGATGTCAAGCAAATGGCCACACACGACCCCCAGCAATATGGTTGTACTGCGCTGTTACGTCGGGCGCGCGGGACAAGAAGAGTATCTTCAGCTGGACGACGAGGCGATGGTCAAACAGGTCAGTCGCGAAGTGGAGAGTATAGTGGGCATTCAGGCCGAACCAGTCTGGCACAAGGTCACACGCTGGTCGCACGCGATGCCCAATTATCTCGTTGGCCACGGCGACCACCTGCAAAGGCTCCACGCTGCGATTCAAAGCCAAGCGCCCGCCCTTGCTGTGGCGGGCGCCGGATACGAAGGTCTGGGCTTGCCCGACTGCATTGTGCAGGGTCAGCGGGCAGCCGATGAAGTCTTTACCGCTTTGTTCCGGCGTTGAAGTGCCACTGTTGCAGCCGGTTAGGGGACCGGCTGCCAACGGTCGCGCAGGCCTGCAGTTTGCAACAACACCGTATGCTTTTGGGCGGCGTCGGCCAACAACATGTAACCCTGCGTATAGGATACAAAGTTCATCGCTAAGACGCACGGATAACGTTGTAACCACAGTTCCAAGGACGGCGAGTGAACCGTCAGCCAACTGTCGCCGGAGTCTGTGCTGCGTAGCAAACGGCCATCGTTGACGGCATAGCCATAGTCCGGCGTCGCGAACACGGCTGGTTGTCCTTCATAGTTCGCCTTGGCTCCATCCAGTTGATCCGTCAACTCGCCGGCAAACGTCTTACCACCGTCGCGCGATCGGAAGATGACCACGTGTTGCTTGCTGGATTTGCCTGTTCCAGTAGTGAAAACGGCGGCAAACGTCCCTTCGTTTTCGAGTAGTTGCGGCTGATAAACCTTAACGGCCTTCGCGCCAAGGATTTGCTTTGGAGGATTCAGGGTGCGCATGGACCAATGACGACCGCCATCGTCTGTCCTATAAAGCGACAGTTCTCCAGACAACGTGGTCGTAAGCAACCACCCACTGCGCAGGTTGGTGAACGCGACGACAGCCTGCGCGTTCATGGGCAGACCGGAGGCCGAAGGCAAGTGTCCGACCTTGACTTGTTCGACCGTAGCGCCTCCGTTCGTCACATGATACAAGAGGGTCACTCCGCGATTCGCGGCACTCGTTCCAGCGAGTAAAACCCATCCTTGTGACTTTGCTGGCTGGCTTACGCTTGTCACCCGGAATCCATCCGCACCTAAATCCGTGCGATAAACACTCCAGTGCGCACCCCCATCACTTGTTCCCGCCCGCACGAAGGAATGCCCAGAGACGCCATACAAATAAAGCGTGTCCAGGTTGACCACGGCTAGCTGTGGGTTTTCTACTCCGTGGTAGACAGATTCTGTGCCTACGTCAAAACGGACGGGAACGTTCACGCCGCGCCAAGTGGCGCCGCGATCGTCCGTGCGCTGAATTTGGAACACCCCGTGCATATATCCCCAGCGATAGCCTGTATCGCCGTCCGGCAGGTCGATGTTGTACCATACGTTGTTCCGCTGCAAGGCTGTCAATGAGACAGCGGCTGGAATACCTGCCGGATCTGGCTTTTGTAACACGGCAGCAACGTCGTGAGACGGCCGCAACGACGTTTGTGACTTCGATATCATGGCACCCGTGTTTGCACCGCATCCGGCGACCATAAGCGCGACGGCGCCAGCGGCAGCAACCGACAACAAGCGCGATCGATACATGCGCATCCCCCTCGTCTCCAGTTCATCTAGCGTTAGCTTGGCTGGCCGCTGAAAAACCATGCACGCAAAGGGTTATGAAACAAACGAAGGTTGTCAGACAAGGCGGTCGGCAGTACAATATTCAGGATTTTGGAACGAGCATCGTGCGCACAGAAAGGACGCGTTACACCGTGCACCTGTCACTCATAACCGTCATCACCCTGGCCGTTTCCGGCTTCGTTGCTGCATTCATCGATGCGACGGTCGGCGGCGGCGGCCTGATTTCGCTACCTGCTCTTTTGTTCGTCGGACTGCCCCCATCATTGGCCTTGGGCACAAACAAGTTGGCAGGAACCATGTCCGCCGTCACGAGCTTTACGTCGTACTTGACGTCCGGGAAGGTGAGTATTCGCCTGGTTGGCCCCCTCTTTCCGCTCGGCGTGTTCGCGGCGGCGGCCGGCGCCATCGTTGTCCATCACCTTCCGTCTTCCTTCCTCCGCCCATTCGTCCTTGTCATGCTCGTCTTCGTCGCCTCTTATACAATCTTTAAGAAGAACTTGGGTCTGGTCGAAGCGATGCGTACGACGAAGGCTCGAACCTACTTTTGGACAGCATTACTCGCCATCGTGCTCGGCTTTTACGACGGCTTTTTTGGCCCAGGTACAGGTTCGTTCCTGATGATGGGCTTTGTCCTGCTTGGCTTTGATTTTTTAGCGGCGAGTGGCAACGCCCGCACGCTGAACTTCGCGAGCAATGTAGGCGCCTTGATCGCATTTGCCAGTGTCGGCTCCATCCGCTATGAAGATGGCCTCATCCTTGGCGTATGTATGATGCTTGGCGCGTTTACCGGATCGCGATTTGCCATTCGCAAGGGTTCACGATACGTGCGCCCATTGTTTATCGGCGTCACTTGCATCGTGATTGCGCAACAGATCTATACTTTGATTCACTGAGGTGGTGTCATTCGCTTGTCCCGCAACGCATATCGTATACCGTTTGCGGGGTGAGCGAATGGATCCTACCATGTTTCGATTTCTCACATTGTTTGTTGCCGCATTTGCGGTTGCCGCATTGCTTGGACGCACACCGCTGTTCAAAGTGCCGAGCGCCATATCGTATTTGATCTTTGGCTTACTTCTCAAACTTCCCGCACTGCACCTAACCCCCATGGACGCTTGGTGGTTGCGCCGACTCGGCGATTTGGGACTTTTGTTTCTTATGTTCCTGTCTGGCATGGAAATCGATGTTCACTTGCTGTTTAGGAAGCGCGATGATCACAGAGAGGGTACATCCCCGGCCGTCATCGGAACCATGATGTTTTGCGCCACCCTGCTCTTCAGCTTTGTGTGTTGCGCAAGTCTGGCACATTTTGCCCCCGACGGTGCGAATCCCTATATGCTGTCGCTTTTGTTCGCCACAACGTCGCTTGGCGTCGTCCTGCCCGTGCTTGAAGAAACAGGGTACCTTCATCGGCCTTTGGGCCAAGCCATCTTATACAGCGCCGTGATCGCAGACTTCATGACCATGCTGTTGGTCTCGCTGCTCCTTGGCGCCCACAAGTCAGAGGATCCCTGGCAAGTCTGGCTGACACTCGCCATCGTGCCGATCGCGCTTGGTGTGGGCCTGAGCCTCGAGAAATTGCGGCAAGTGCCTGCCGCAGGCCGCTTGTTGGGGCAAGCCATGGAGCGAACGCGCGCGACGATCGCGCTTGTCGCCATCTTTGCCATACTGGCCGAGGCGACAGGCAGCGAACCGATTTTGGGCGCTTTTTTGGCCGGTGTGATCGTCCGTGGGCTCAAATTTGCGCACAAGCCGCTCGTCGCCACCTACAGCTATGGCGTCGGTTATGCCGTATTTGTGCCCATGTTCTTTGTGGCAACTGGGTATGCGATGCCAATCGCGCAACTGCACGCGGTAAGGGCATTATACTGGCTGCCTGTCTTCGCAGTGCTGGCTTTTACTGTGAAACTCCTACCTGCACTCACCCTCCTGCGCTTCCACGGCAAGCGCCAGGCATGGGCGGCAGGCTTCCTCCTCTCGAGCCGGCTAAGTTTGGTGGCAGCAGCCGCGCAGCTTGCCGTCAATGCCCACTTGCTACCAGAAATCTGGGCCGCCAGCACCATCCTGGTATCTATCATATCGAGCCTTATAGGCCCTCTGGCCTGGGCGATTCTCGCGCCGCAACTGCCCCCTGTCGATAGCCGCTGAGATGTGCCGAGACAAGAGGACTTTCCTCTACGAATGTCGAAAGAGTGAAAGTGCGACATCAAGTAGGGAACTGAACTTTTGTCATGCGCTATAGAAATAAGATTTTTCTTAAGATGCTTCTGTAGTGCGGCATTTTACGAGGCGGTGGCTTTGTGGGCAGTGACTTTCTAACAATGCAGCGGGACGGCTTGACCAATTTGTTTTCCCGTAGCCATTTTCTATATGCCGTGGCACAAGCAATGCCCAACGCGCCAACGGTTTCAATACTCCTTGTCAACTTGGATCGGTTTCGCATGGTCAACGAACACTTCAGCTACGCAGATGGAGACATTGTTCTGCGCGAAACCGCAAAGCGTATAGTCGCGGTCATATCGAGTTCAGCTACAGCAAGCAGACTCTGTGCTGACGAGTTTGCCGTCGCCTTGATCGACGTTGACCAGGACGGTGCACAAGCGATGGCCGAACGGATTCGACTCGCCATCGCCGAACCCCATCACATTGCCGGCACCGAAGTCATTGTCACCGCCAGCGTCGGCATCGCAAGGGGATCACATCCACAAATGACGGCTGAACAACTGCTGCGCCAAGCCGATGCAGCAGTCCGCTGTGCAAAGCAATTGGGGAGTAACCAGGTGCGCACCGACTGCGCGAGGCCTCCTCGTGAATTGCCACCGCTGATGGTCGAAACCATGCTCCGCCACGCTCTGCGCAATCGCGATTTACAAATTTATTATCAACCCAAAGTTCATGCTAAATCGATGCAAGTCGTCGGAGCCGAAGCTCTGTGCCGCTGGCGGCATCCGGAGCTTGGTGACATTCCACCACACGCATTCATCCCTATCGCCGAATCTAGCGATCTCATTCTGCCAATCGACGAGTACGTCCTGCGCGCCGTCTGTGAGCAAGGAAGTTCCTGGCTCAGACAAGGTTATCGCGTGCGCACGAGTGTCAATATTTCAAGCCGCCAGTTCTTACAACCGTCATTTCCCCAACTGGTTCAGCAGGCGCTGGCTGAATCAGGCCTAGATCCATCATTGCTGGAGCTTGAAATCACCGAGCGGACGGCCATGTACGACGTCGAACGAGCGGTTCACATCTTGACCCAGTTGCGCCAAATCGGTGTGCGCATCGCGATCGACGATTTTGGCGTTGGGTACTCGTCGCTTAACTATCTCATGCAGTTTCCAGTACATACGCTCAAAATTGACCGTTCGTTTACCGCGGGCATTCAGAGCGCGGTCAACCAGACGCCGATTATTGGGGCTATCATTTCACTTGCAAAATCGCTCAACTTAAGCGTTGTGGCGGAAGGCGTGGAAACCGTCCAACAGTTTGACTTTCTGCGCGATAGCAAGTGTGACGAGATTCAGGGGTATTTATTCGGCGCTCCGGTTCCACCGACATCCTTTCAACTCTCTGCGTTCATTGCGACGTTGCAGCCGCGCCAGCCGCATCTCGTACCTGACGACACACATAACCTGGAGCGCTTGAGTGAACGCGAGTGGCTCGATGCAGTGCTCACGGGTGTGCAACGTCATCCGCGCTTGCACGAGTTGACCTCGTACTTGGCTGACGCTATTGTCGAGCAACTGCCCTTAGATCGACTAAGCCTGGAATTCGTCGAAGAAGGCGCCGCGTTTTCTGCTGTACACGAAGTGTCTTTGCGCGATGACGTGCCGGCTAGACCCGTTGGAACGTTGATACCTGTTACCAATAGTGGTGTGGCCTTTGTACAGCGCACGAAACAACCCGTGATGTGCGCGGACATCTTGCGCAACCCTGAATTTCAAGATGATTACAGTTTAGCAGCACAAGGAATCCAATCTATTATTCGGGTACCTTTGCTTCGTGGCAACCACGTCTTTGGTACGATGAATGTGCAGTCTACGCTTGAGCGCGTGTATACAGAAGCGGATCGCAACCGTCTGCAACGGACAGCCCAACGCCTAAGCGACGCGGTTTATGCCGCGTATCAAGATACACGGCGACCAATTGCACATCTATATGACGCGAAAACGAAACTTTACCATCGCCAGTTTCTCGTCGAACTGCTCGCCGCAGACCAGCCCGCAGAGTGGCTATCGCAAACCGTTTTGCGCCCGTTTCCTGAGTGGACGACAGCAACGGCTGTGGTAGTCTCGATTGCCAACCATGAAAGCATGGACGTCGTGGAAGGCGAACAAGCCGTCGCCTACATTGGACAATGTTGGTCGACCCACGCCGTGCCGAATGCGGTCGCCATCCGTATGGGAGCGGGAGAGGTACTCTTCATCGCGTTCGATCAACCGAGTCTGTCCGTGGCGCAATTTGTGCATCAACTGCGTTCACATATTGAACTGTTAAATGCACGAGCGGAGCGGTTGGGAGATTCCAGTCTTCGCCTGGAGGTCAATACCGGCCAGGCGTCAGGAGACTGGTGTGCGTTTTGGGATGTTTATGTAGACGCAAGGGAACAAGCGTTGGTTCTACAGCGCACAAATGCTTAAATAAGCGCGGTGCCACGGCGAGACACATACCAGCACTTCACGTCTTTGGGTGAAGCGCTTTAAACTGATTAATGGCGTTGCATTTCGGGCACTGGAGTTCGATTGCCATCTCGACATAGTTGCCAGTCGTTCCGGTGACCGAGATGGTCGCGTCCACCTCGTTTCCATGCGCCACGACAATTCCGCCAAAAACGTGGCCTGCAAACGGCATAATATGGCCACATGCGTAACAGGTGTGTGTGGCGTGAATCTCGTTTTCCATGACTGCACCTCCCCGCCTAGCGTCCGTCAAACACATAGCGCCTATGCGCGGAGAGTGTTTCCTCACATAACTGCACAAAAGACTGGGATGCACTTAAAATGTCTTTTTGCTGTCGAGCAACAAGGTCACCGGCCCGTCATTCACGAGATACACTTGCATCATGGCCCGAAACTGCCCTGTCTCCACATGAACGTTGCGCTCGCGCAACAATGTATTCAACCGGTTATATAACTCCACTGCCATGTCAGGCGGTGCTGCATCAGCATAACTTGGTCGCCGACCTTTGCGCGCATCTCCGTAGAGCGTAAATTGGCTGATGGAAAGAATGCTGCCCCGAGCCTCGCGCACATCATGGTTCAATTTCCCTTCTGCGTCCGGGAAAATGCGCAGCCCAACAATCTTGTCCGCCAAATACACGGCATCCGCTTCCGTGTCATCCCTGCTGACGCCAACCAATAGCACGAGCCCTTTCCCGATTTGTCCGACGATCTCGCCGTCAACCTCAACTCGGGCAGGACCACTTCGCTGCACGACTACACGCATCGTACGCCTCCTCGTCAGACTTCTTCACTGAATGATGCGTCGCACACTATACATGTCTTTGATCCGCTTTAACCGCTCGACGACCGAGCGCAAGTGATCCAAATTGCGAATGCGGATACTCATATGAATGTGCGCAACCTTTTTCGCATCCGCCCGGGCACTCACGGCGGTAATATCGGTTTTCGTCTCGGCGACGGCGTTAAGTACCTCATTGACAAGACCATGCCTATCCAACGCAGTCACTTCAATTTCAGCGTTGTACGACCAGTCTTTGCTCGTCGCCCACTCGACCTCCAGGGTCCGCGTCTCAGCCGCCGAAAGTGCAGCAACATTTGGACAATCGACGCGGTGCACCGAAACACCGCGCCCCCGCGTAATGAAGCCGACAATGTCATCGCCGGGTACAGGATTACAACAACGTGCAAAACGAATTAACACGTTGTCAACGCCTTTGACGCGCACACCCGTATCTGATGGCTTCGCCTGTCCCTTGGTAATGGACATCGAATCAACCGGCTTCTCTTCCAAAGACCTCCGGTATACTTCCACGAGCCGCGTTACAACCTGAGCCGCACTCAAGCCTCCATAACCGACCGCAGCGTAGAGATCCTCCTCACGAGAGAAACTGAATTTATGCATGGCTTCCGCCAGTCCCGCAGAGGTCAACAACTGCTTGGGCTCCAAGCGTTGACGGACGATCTCGCGCTCGATTTGTTCACGGCCACGCGCGACGTTCTCCTCTCGCTTTTCACGTTTAAACCACTGTCTAATTTTGCTTTTCGACTGAGATGATTGTACAATTTTCAGCCAGTCACGGCTCGGGCCGTACGAATGTTTGCTGGTGATGACCTCGACAATATCGCCAGTGCGCAGGCGGTAGTCGAGAGGCACCATCTTGCCGTTCACTTTTGCGCCGATACAGTGGTTTCCGATATCCGTATGAATGCGGTATGCGAAGTCGATGGGTACAGAACCAGCAGGCAGTTCTATCACGTCGCCCTTTGGTGTGAACACAAAAACCTGGTCCGAGAACAAATCGATTTTGAGGGTTTCCATGAATTCCTGGGCATCGCGAAAATCCTGTTGCCATTCAAGTACCTCGCGAAACCAGGCCAACTTCTTCGCAAAGTCGTCCTCGACCCTGCGCGATCCGGACTCCTTATATACCCAGTGTGCGGCAATACCGTATTCCGCCGTCTGGTGCATTTCCCAGGTGCGAATCTGAATCTCCAGAGGTTCTCCATTAGGCCCGATAACCGTAGTATGCAGACTCTGATACATGTTCGCTTTTGGCATCGCGATGTAGTCTTTAAAACGCCCGGGCATAGGCTTCCACATGGTGTGCACGACACCGAGCACCCCATAGCAGTCTTTGATGCTTTCGACTGTGACGCGAATCGCAAAAAGGTCGTAAATTTCGTTAAACTCCTTATGCTGCGTCGTCATCTTGCGATAGATACTGTAAATGTGTTTCGCCCGTCCGCTGACTTCAGCCTTAAGATTGAGCTCGCCAAGTTTCTGGCGCAAAACGTCCATCACACCTTCGATGAACTGCTCGCGCTCCTGTCGCTTGCGCGCCATCAAATTGACAATCCGATAGTACTGTTGCGGATTGAGATACCTTAGCGAGATATCTTCCAATTCCCACTTAATTGTGTTAATTCCAAGGCGGTGTGCCAAAGGAGCGAAGATTTCAAGTGTTTCGCGCGCTTTGCGCATCTGTGTCGCTGGCGTTTGGTAGCGCAGCGTGCGCATATTATGCAAACGATCCGCCAACTTGATGATCAGAACGCGTATGTCGCGCGCCATCGCCATAAACATCTTGCGCAGATTTTCGGCTTGTTGTTCCTCTCGCGAATCAAAGCGGATCCGCTTCAGCTTTGTCACGCCGTCGACGAGAGACGCCACCTCGGCCCCAAACGTCTGCACGATGTTGGAATCCGTCACCGATGTATCCTCGACCACGTCATGCAGAAGAGCCGCGACGACGGCGGTCGCGTCAAGCTGCAGGTCTGCAAGAATATACGCGACCGCCAACGGGTGCGTGATATAGGGTTCACCCGACATGCGCACCTGCCCTGCATGCGCACGGCTCGCAAACTCGTAAGCCTGACGCACTTCATCAAGTTCTTCCTGGCTGCAGTACGATGCCAACTTTTCGCATAAGCCATCTATTGACTGATCCTTCGTTTGCTCCGTCATGGCAGTCACCTCCCGTCGACAGCATGCCAGTTCACGATTCGTATTGAACCAGCGTGTGAATCGGAATATCACCCAAGCGAGAACGCCCCGCCAAGGCCTTTAACTCGATGAAAAAAGCCGCGCCGACAACTTCTCCCCCCAACTTGCGCACCAGTTCGATGGTCGCGCTCATCGTTCCCCCAGTCGCGAGCAAATCGTCTGCGACGACCACACGTTGTCCCTTTTGAATGGCATCACTATGAATTTCGAGCCTATCCTGACCATATTCTAAGTCATAGGTCACAGATACTGTGGTATACGGCAATTTGCCCGGCTTGCGAACTGGCACGAAACCCAGTCCCAGCGTCGCTGCTAGCGGTGCACCAACCACATAGCCACGAGCCTCCGGTCCTGCGATCACGTCAGCACCCCACGCCCGCACGCGCTCGGCGAGATCGGCAATGGCCTGTCGGTAGACGGGACCATTGCCCAAAAGCGGTGTAATGTCTCGAAACAAGATGCCCGGCTTAGGAAAGTCCGGAACATCGCGAATCCAATCACGATATCGAGTGGTCAACACATTCTCTCCTCTACACCCTTTGCTGTCGCTCGTACAAACCCGAGCCTGTCCACCCACTGTCATCTAATGGCGACAAGTGCTCGCGCACGAGCGACTGGTATGTCATTGCATCGCGTAAATCGCGCTTTTCTCCCTCTATGACATGATACGCACCATCGCGCTCAGCGGCAAATCCCAATTCGACAAATGTCGCCAAAATCGCAGCGAGCTCTTCGGGTGTACTGTCTTCCCCGCGATTGTGCAAATGCTCAAGCAAGGCTTGTGCCCGCGTGACACCTTGGCGCAAGAGGCGGTACACTGTGGCAAAGCGCGATCGCAAAACCGGCGCATCCAGCACCCATCCGCGGCGAATGAGCAACTGCGCAGAGCGCCTGCCTTGCCATACGTTTTCTTCGATCTCGACCAAAAACGCACAAACCTTTGGCAGGCCTGCCGCCAACCTGGCAGCTGCAAGCGGCGGTAACTGAAACCAAACTGCATCCTGTTCGACGCCGCCTTCTGCAAGCCTAAGGCGCACATGTGAACCATTTCCTATCTTCGTAGCCTGACGTACTTCCACTGGCCCAACAAATAGTTGCAAAGGTTCGTTTTCAGGCCCAAACGGCGCGAATCGCTGTGCCCACTCAAGCAACTCCAACCCATGTTCCGACAGTGGCAGATAGTCATCTGCGAGCATCTCCTGTGAAGAGCATGTGACTGTGTCACCATTTGCCTCCCGCAAACGCGCCACGGCTGCTGCGAACGCCGTTCGAAAATCGGCCAAGGACGACGCTTGTAAACCGCAACCAATTGCCGCATCGTGGCCGCCATAGTGGCTGAGATACGATGCGCAAAGGGCCACCGCCGAGTGCAACGAGGTGCCAGAAGGTGCCCGCCCGGACCCGCGCAACGTGCCGTCCTCCATATGGGCCAGCGCGATGGCCGGGCAACCAAAGTGGTTCACCAATTTGGCTGCTACAATGCCGACAACGCCTAATGGCCACGCGCCACACGCCACGACAGCGTCAGGGTTGGATCCATACATCGATTCGACCTGGGCGATGGCTTCTTGCGTCGCACGCTCCGTCGCCTGTCTCCGCTGGACGTTTAACCTCTCGATCTCGTCTGCGAAATCGAGAGCCTCTGCCCGGTGTTCGGCCATGAGCAAAGAAAATGCCGTACCCGCGTGAGCCATTCTTCCGGCCGCGTTTAAGCGCGGCCCAATCCGCCACGAGATGTCACTTACGGACAACTGGTTCACATCGACCCTGGCCCGTTCACAAAGCAGTAACCAGCCAGGGCGCTGGCACCTGCGCAGAGCGGTAAGTCCTTCGCGGACGAGCCGTCGGTTCTCGCCACGCATCGGCATCATGTCGCTTACAGCACCAAGCGCCGCAAGGCCTATCAACCACTCCTCGTGAAACTGTGCAGGAGCACCTTGCGCCCGCCGCGGATCGACTGTTTGTAAAGCTTGCGTCAGCTTCCACGCCACGCCGGCACCAGACAGTGGGCGGGACCGTTCCTTGTCGGCGTGACGGCTATAGTGAACCACAGCGAAGGCACCTGTGAGAATCTCATCTCCCGGCTCATGGTGATCCGTAATAATCACGTCGATGCCAAGATCGCCAGCCACTTCCAGGGCGGCCTGTGCCCGAATGCCATTGTCCACCGTGACAATGAGGGTGCCTCCAAGTTGTTGTGCACGCTCGACTAATGACGGCGCCAGTCCGTAACCGTCTGCAACCCGCTCTGGAATGATGCAGTGCCAGTTGGCGCCCCGCGCCTCAAGTTCACTCGCCAGAATGGCGCTCGCTGTCACACCATCCACATCGTAATCACCAACAATCACAATCTGCTCACGATTGCGCACCGCTGACAAGATGCGGTCGACAGCCAAGCGCATATCGAAAAAGTCGAACGGATCTGTCCACGCCTCGCGCGCAAACAAAAATCGACGGGCCTCATCTTCGCTGCTGATATTGCGCGCCAACAGCCAGCGCGCAACACGCGTCGGCAGTCCCAGACGATCCGCAAGTGAGACGGCATTCTCCGGAGGGACACTTGCGGCCCTCCACAATGGTTGCATATTACTCACAATCCCTATTCCCTTCTCTTCGCTCGTCCCCCGCCTCATATGGGTTCACGTGAACAAACACGTCTTGCACACGAGCGAATTTCTCACGCAAGACGCGCCGGACCTCCGCGGCAATTTCGTGGCCTGCGAACACAGTGATGTCCCCATCCACCGCAATCTCGATATCAACAATCACGTATTGGCCGTGATCGCGCACGCGCAGTTCATCAATGGCCCGTACCCCGTGTACCTGCATCACTTGTTCACGGTACGGATGTAAGGCGGCTTCTTCTAGCACGACCCTGTCCATCAGACTCTGTAGCGAGTCTTGCGCAATATGAATGGCCATTTTGAGGACAAGACACGCCACGAACAGGCCAGCGGCGGCATCCATGTACATGAGCCAGCGGATACGCAGCCGCTCACCGATGATGGCCAGGACAATGCCGACGAGCGCCGCCAACGACGAATAGACGTCGGAACGGTGGTCGTATGCCTGTGCCATCAGGCTCTTACTTTGCAAGCGACGGCCGATCCGGACGTTATATCGAAAAAGTAGCTCTTTGACTACGATCGCGACGAAGGCCATTTCGGCTGCCGCCAGTTCAGGAGCTTTAGGGGACTTCATAAAAGACGAGATCGACGACACGCCTACATCAATGGCGGCGGCAATCAACAAACCGGCTACGACGATGGAAGCGATCAACTCCGCCTTGCCATGGCCGTATGGATGGTCTTCATCAGGCGGTTTGCGGGCGATGCGAAGCCCAATAATGACGGCCAAGGAGCCGACGAGATCAGAAGCTGAGTGGACCGCGTCAGCGATGAGGGCGTCACTGTGTGCTATCGCGCCAACGAGTCCCTTCGCAGCCGTAAGGGCGACGTTAAACCCTGCATTGGCATAGGCGATGCGAGTTCCTTGACGCACAAGTCTGGTTGTTGCATCCACTGCGGATCTCGTCCTTTCCCACGCGTGACCGATGTACGTTTGCTAAGTGTGCTAACTAAATTAAAGAAGCGCCCCTTGGGAGCGCTTCGGCGCAACATGAATCACTGCACACTTGCTTCATTGGCAACAGCTTTATGTTTACGCATGGAGCGACCTCTCCATGCAACCCAAATCGGACTCGCGATAAATATGGACGAGTATGCACCGCTGATGAGACCGATGATGAGTGCAAACGTGAAGTTGCGTATGGACACCCCGCCGAAGAAGTAGAGAATCACAGCCGCAACGAGCACGGTAAAGACCGTGTTGATAGATCTCGTCATCGTCTGCCACAGGCTCTTGTTGACCACGTCGCGCAGGGCATCGATGTCTTCCGGCTTGTGAATTTTCACGTTCTCACGGATGCGGTCAAAAATTACGATGGTGTCGTTGATGGAATACCCCACAATGGTCAGCAAAGCCGCGACAAAGGTCAAATCGACTTCGCGGCGCAAAAGAGCAAAGGCAGCAAGGACGATAAAGGCGTCGTGCAACAGGGCGATGATGCCGGCAATCGCAAAACGGAATTCAAAGCGGATGGCCACATAAACCACAATGCACACCGCCGCCGCGAGCACGGCCCAAATCGCTTTGCGCGCCGTTTGTTGTGCGACAAACGGATCGACCGAATTCACCTGAATGTCTTGCTTGGCGCTCGGAAAGAATTTGTGTTCAGCCGACTGAATGGCGGCAATCTGTTTGGCGCTCAACTGTTCAGGGAGTGTGACGATGGCGACATTACGTTCAATGCCACCAACCGTGAGACCGGTGTCGCCAATCGTGAGGCCGACGGATTGAAACATTTGTCGCACGCGGGCATCGGGAACTTGTTGATTCAATTGAAACTGGATTCGCGATCCGGCTTTGAAATCTGTGCTTAAGTTAAATCCGAACAATGCGAATACGATAATGCCGGCGATGGTAATGGCACCTGACAGCATAAAAAACCACTTGCTCAACCGAACGATGTTAAACCTGGGTTTCATGCTGTTTCAACACTCCCTTCCCGACGCCGTACCACCATGGGCGGCGAACGGCGCCAGACGCCGTGAACGTAAGCAGCATGAGGCGGCTGAGCAACACTGCTGTCAAAAGGCTGACGATGATGCCGACCATGAGCGCGACGGCAAACCCCCGAACGTCCCCTTGTCCACCGAAAATGTACATGACAGCACCAGCAATAAACGTCGTCGCATTCGAGTCGACGATGGTGCGCAAGGCGTTCTTGTTGCCGATACGCACTGCGGATCGCAAACTGCGGCCGTTTCGCATTTCGTCCTTAATGCGCTCATATGTGATGATATTCGCATCGACCGCAATCCCCACGCCCAGCACGAGAGCCGCCAATCCCGAAAGCGTGAGTACGACGTGCAGACCCGAGAAGACGAGCAAAGTCAAATAACCGTACGCGATGAGCGCAATATCGGCGATAAGTCCGGCCAGGCGATATACACAAATCATGAAGGCGAAGATGATAATGATGGCAATGAGACCTGCGACCATCGTCCGCTGTAAGCTCGTTTGGCCAAGCGACGGACCTACGCTCGTCTCACTCTCGAGCGTCAATGGATACGGGAGTGCGCCCGCATTCAACTCGTTTGCCAACGCCATACACGCTTGCGGCGTCGTCAGGCTGCCACCCGATATTTCACTGCTACCACTGTACATAACCTGCTGAATCACGGGATCTGTCAGCAATTGCCCGTTGAGAAATACAAAAATCGGCTTACCGACATACTTTTTGGTGATGTCGATCCACTTCTGCGCCTGTTTAAACTCGATGGCGACCGCATTTTTGCCATCTTGCTGATCCACGACCCACTTAGCATTACTCTTCAGGTCGGCCCCGGTCGCAAGGGGTGCGCCAACAGGTGTAATTTTTCCTGTCTTTTTGTCAATGGTTGCGTCCCCGTAAATGGCCAGCTGAGCGGTTGCACCGATGACTTGTACCGCCTCTTGCTGATTCTTCACGCCTGCAACCTGGACGCGGATCTGATCTTGCCCAAGTTGGTTCTTGCCTTCGAGATCGATGCTTGGCGATGAAACGCCAAGCGAGTTCACGCGCATTTCAACCGCCTTTAATAAGGCTTGGCGGCCGCTGTCCGAAAGCGATTGCCCTTTTGGCGTATCGACCGCGTACAACAAATCGACACCGCCTCGCAAGTCGAGCCCGAGTGGAATCGACTTCCATACCTGTGGAACTGTGCCCGCTGTAACGCCGATGATAGCCGCGACCATCAGCAGAAACGCGAACAGGCGTCCCCATTTCATAGCTTGTCCTCCTTCAGTCCGCCGTCCAACCTCGCCCGGCAAACGGGTGGCGTCGAACACAGCGAACGATCCGCTGTCGATTCCAACAGCATGCCATGTTCAGTATACGAACGACAAATTTCGCCGTCAAACAAAAAAAACCTGCCCCGCGGCACGAGTGCGTACGCCATCCCTGCCGATGTCACGAACGCGGTGGATCACCAAGTCCATCTTGCATTTGGCGATAGGCGTTCACCGTCAAATAGTTCATGTAATCCGTGATGCGAACGGATAGAATGAGTTCCACCAATTCGTGCAATTGAATGCCAAACCGCACTTTTGATTCGATGTACGACCAAAACTCGTCAAACTCTACCCGATCATAGCCGAGAAGCTTAAATTCCTCGATTTTGGCTCGGCAGAGTTCGAGTATGGCCGCTTTGTGTTCCGCGATCGACGGTAGTTGAAACGGATCCATGCCCTATGCATCTCCCTTGGCTTGCCTGAGCTATCTATGTTTCCACCCGCACAGTGCAAATTCCTCTGTGGTCCAAAAAAAGGACTACCTCACGCCCGTTTCGCATACGGAATAACGTACATGTCCGCCGCAGACAGAAATCAAAATGGGAGGTACTGTACCGTGAATCGCCACACCTTCCTGCACGGAGCGCTTGTGCTGATGATCGCTGGGCTCGTCACCCGCGTGATGGGTTTTATATACCGCATCTTCCTCACTCGCATCATCGGAGCCGAGGGGATGGGGTTGTTCCAAATTGTCTTTCCCATTCTTGGCTTGGTTTTGACCTTTGTCACCATGGGCTTCCCCTTGGCCATCTCCAAGCTCGTGGCAGAAGCGGTCGCACAGCGCGATCGCGCCCGCATTCAGCGCATCATGCGTATCTCAGGAATTTCGGTCGCGTCTCTTGCAGTCCTGTTCACTCTGCTCATGTACCTATTCCGTCACGCGATCGAAACACATTGGCTGACCGACCCGCGCGCCTATCCGGCGTATCTTGCAATGATTCCAGTAGTCGGCATTATCGCCATCTCAAGCCTTTACCGCGGCTACTTTCAGGGACTGCAAGACATGGCACCAACGGCGTGGGCCTCGATTCTTGAGCAAACGGTGCGCATTCTAAGCATTTGGATCCTGGCGGCATACTTTGTCCGCTATTCGCTTTCCTACGCCGCTGCCGCTGCCATGATGGGCATGGTTCTTGGCGAACTCTCCGGCCTTTTGTTTATGGTCTTTCAGCAGCGTCGGCGAGCGCGTCTGGTAGACGTCATCCCTGACCCTGCCTACACACGTGCCACCGAGTCGATGCGAAGCACTGTGCACGCGATCGGCCAAATTTCACTACCTGTGACCTTAAGCAAATTGATCTGGTCGCTCTTGTTTGCAGCGGAACCGGTACTGGTCATGCGTGCGTTGCAGGCCGCAGGCTTTGTCACGAGTCAAGCCACCAGCATGTACGGCGAGTACAGCGGCATGGCGATCCCGCTGCTCGTGTTCCCGACGGTCATCACATCCTCACTGGCAACCAATCTTGTGCCGGCTGTGTCGGAAGCCGCGGCCGCAGGCGAGATGTTCCGCATCCGCAAGCGACTCTCGCAAAGCTTTACTGCGACCGCACTTGTCTCGTTTCCTGCGTCCGTGGTGTTCACGCTGTTCGCAGGGCCTCTCACGACCGTCATTTACAAACAGCCTAATATCGGCCCCATTCTCGCCATTATGGCTCCGTTTGAGTTTTTGCTCTGCCTGCAAGCGCCCCTGACAGGCATTTTACAGGGTCTGAACAGGGCTGGTGTCGCAATGGTCAATTCCATTGTCGGTGGCGTCGCCAAACTGTTGCTCATCGTCGTGCTGGCCCGTCGCCCCGAAGTCGGTATCCTCGGTGTGAGCATGGCAACGGCGTTTTCGTTTACACTCTCGACGCTTTTAAACTTGTGGTTTGTCGTACGCATGATTGGCTTTCACATTCGACTACAGTCGCTCCTACGCGTTGGTATCGCTGCAATTGGGATGTTCGCGTACATGCAGGCCATCACGTTCCACCATCGCCCATTGCCCGGCTCTACCCTGCTCCTGGCCATTGGCGGTGGACTTATCGTCTACTTTGCGCTCTTGTGCGCCCTGAGGGTACTCACGAGCCGAGCCGTCTCGCGCATTCCCAAAGTGGGTCCAGCGTTGGCACGAATCGTCCGCTGGATGCCCTTTGCGGTGTGAGGGACAGCATGGACACGTGCGCGTCCCCTATGTTTGATCCCGCTCGTCAATCCATATACTTCCGTCCGAATCGATGGTCGCATAAAATACGTTTTCCAAGGTATAGCCACGATGCCTTAGCTCATCTCGCAGCCACACCTCATCGCGGCCGATGAGGGTGAGCGTCTTTGGCACGGGGCGGCCATCGATGACAAGCGGCCATGGAATGGCTTCTGCCGCGACCGGCTTGCCCAAGTCGCGCGGTGTGAGGGGGCGTGCCTCGGCTTTCGGAATAACACTCAATTGGCCAGACGTCTCCAGTATCGCAAATTCCACATCCGCTACGTTCGCGACACCTTTTTCGCGAAGCTGTGTGAGCAAATCGTGAACCGAATAGCGAATTCTTCGCATTTCCCTATCCTGAATTCTCCCATGTTCGATGAGCACGGATGGTTCACCATCAATCAAGTGGCGAAAACGATGGCTCTTGATCTGGAGAAACGCGACTGCAACCTGAAATAGCACAAGCGACGCAATGGAAATGGCCGCCTCATAAATGGGCACGCGTCGGTCCTCCATCGGCAAGGTGGACAGCTCAGCCATCATGACAGATACGACGAGATCGAACACGGAGAGTTGACCAATTTCCCGTTTGCCCATAATGCGCAGGGCAATCATCACAATCAAATAGAGGACGAGTGCGCGTACCGGAAATTGCCATAAGGGAACGCTATGCATGGCTAATCCCTCCGGCGCTAGTATGACCTGGTAGCACCGTCGTTCATGCGTCCTCGAGGCGGAAAAACGTGAAGCGAAGCGGGAAAGTAGAAAACGCAGGAACTCTCAAACATCTGCCCACGCTCCCGTCTTCGCAACAGGGCACTACGCCATCGTTTGCTCGGAAGCTGTGCTCAGTTGTGCAAACATCTCAGCCACCCGATTGAATAAGTCTGGGCCGTCCGCGACGTCTTCAAAAACGCGGTATGTAGCCGTTGTCCGCATGGAAAGTACCACATGGTCGGAGACGACGTAACGATGTTGTTCGATCGCGTTCACGACGCGATCGCAAACTCCCGCAAGCTCTGTTTCTGCAACATCCGGCAGGACGATCAAAATTTCGTCTCCTCCGTAACGACAAGCGAGTTCCGTATGGCGAAGGCATTGACGAACGAGCACACCCACTTGGCGTAGAACCGCGTCCCCCACATCAAATCCAAATCCTGTATTGACTTTGCCAAACTGGTTCAGGTCAATACAAATGACCCCCCACTTTGTCACACCCTGCATCATGTCATCGCGGATCCGAATGTTGACGAAGTGGTGCGTGTACAAGCTGGTTAAACTGTCGACAAACAATTGCGTATCGAACTCTGGCGCATACATGGCCGTTCGGTTGCGGCCCCGCTGTTTTGCGCCCCAATACATCGCACTGTCGGCCTTGAGCAGGAGATCCCGATCCGATAGGCTATGGTCAGGACATGTGGCGACACCGACGCTGACGGAAATCCCTTGCAGGTGGTAGCCATGAAACTCGACCGCCAACCGACTCACCTCTTGCCGAATCTGTTCCGCAATCCGATAAGCCTCTTCGGCGTTCGCCCAGATGAGGATCGCAAACTCTTCGCCGCCGTACCGCGCGGCGATTCCGTGAACTCCGGCATGCCGCTGCAGCAAGCGGCCAACCTCACGCAACACGACATCTCCCGCCAAGTGCCCATAGGTGTCGTTGAACTTTTTGAAGAAGTCAACGTCGGCAATCAACACCGAAACGGGGCGGTTCTCCGTTACAGACGTTTGCACCCGCTTTGCCAATTCCTCGTAGAAATAGCGATAGTTAAACAGGCCCGTCGCCTCGTCGCGAAATGTGCGTTCCTGAAGTTCCTGGTAGAGCTTCGCGTTCTCAAGCAGAACGGAAACTTGGTTGGACAGAGTGTCCATATATTGGTGTACATGTGCAAAAGCCCGAGGCCGTTTGGCATAGCAGACGATCGCGCCGTGTGCTTTCAGATGGGCATGCATGGGGAAGATGGCCATACTTAAAAATGTTGGGTGATCTCCTAAAATGCGTACGCGCGCGTCCTTACGAACGTCCGGAATGTGCACGGGATCGCGGTGGTGAATAGTTTTCCAAATAACACCACCCGCCTCCTCAGGCCAACCGTTCTTGTCAAACAAGTGATCGTACGCCTGCGGATACACAGCCATAGGGACAAGCGCATTGTGCTCGTTGTCGATCAGAAATACGACAACACAGTCGGCGAGCGTCATGCGGCGCGTGAGAATCGCCGCGTCCGCCGCGATTGCGCGGATATCAAATTCGGTGGCGAGTTTTGTTGTCGCCTCGTGAATCATTTGTAGATCAAGCGTCTGCCGATGCGCCCGCAACATATATGCAAGCATTGCCAACGGCAACATAACGATGGGCGCGAACCACACGTTATCAGGAGCCAGCGCCAGTACAAGGACAGCAAACGGCAGGCAAAGAGCCAGATTGGCGGCGTCCGTGACAAGCGCACTAACGATGGACGACGGCAACAAGTTTCCGCGAAGCCACTGCAAGGTGTGAACGAGCAAGTGATTGACCACCAAAAAGACCAGGGAACCGGCGGCGAGATCGAAAAGGACAATGGCATGTACGGAGACAATGGGCAAAGAATGAAGTGCGTGCAAGACGAGCCATAAGGCGCATGTGCTAAGGGCATACTGCCCGGCGTTGAACAATACTATGACGCTGTCCCACGTTCGCAAGAACAGCGGCGCCGCACACGCTGCCAACATTCCACACACCATCGCGGGTTCAAGCCCCCCGAGGCCGACGAGCGCGATGATGACGGCCGGCAACAAAGACGCCTGTGCCTGTCGTAGCGGGATCGGGAGGGATTCGAGCAAGCACGCAATGACCGCCATCGCGGCGACGAGCCAGCCATTCTCATGGCGCAAACTCGGCAAACCGTATAATGCAACAAGGCATCCGGCGATTCCGACAACCGCACTGTACACGTTCTGGCGCCATAACGTTGTACCCTCGGTCATGCCCTCACCCCCGCAGCAAACCAATTACAGAATTCTTCAAGTTTCCAGTATAAACAATTCATATCTATTTGGACAAGATCATATTTATCTTGATACCCGAATATTTTGTAGTGAAACTTGTACAAGAGGTGATGAACGTGCCTCAGGCGGAAGGTGGCAGCCGGCTCGACGTACTGCGTGCAATACCGGTTTTGTATGGATGTCTTTGGAGTCTTTTCATTGCTTTCTTAGGGACGGTCGCAATTTTTCTGTTCGCACGATCCAGCGAATGGGACGTCAACTCGCTTACCGCGGCTGCTTATGTCGTGCACTGTGTTGCCGTGTTTTGCGGCGCGATCGCGGCGGCCCGCCAAGTGGAGAGCCGAGGATGGTTTCACGGGGGCGCAACCGGTCTTCTTTATGCCCTTATCATGGTAGCTATCGGGCTATTCGTGTATAACACGTTCACGATGGACGGAAGTGGCCTGTTTCGCGTATTGCTGATGGCAGTCATCGGTGCATTCGGCGGCATGATAGGAACCGCATTCACGCGTAAATAGGGTTCATGCGCACACGTCGCACAAGGTGGCATGACCAAGCCAACCAGCAAAACGGCCGCAGGCGTATGCCCACGGCCGTTGTCGTAATTCGTCACGACTCCCCATGCTGCTTGTGATGCTCGTCAAACTGACGCTCCGCGTCAGAACTTGTCAGTTCGTCATCGACTTGATCCACGGTTTCCGATACGCCTGACACCACGTTATCGTCCGCCTCCGGCAACTCGTCCACTTCGTCGTTGTACTGCGCCGGCCCCTCTTCAATCACGCGCACAACTGCGCGTTGATCCATTTCCACATTCACACCCTCTGCAATTTGGGCGACGACGATATCGCCGCGCGTCTCCACGACTTCGGCATATAAGCCGGACGCCGTCATCACGCGTGCTCCAGGGCCAATCTGCTTCATCATTTCTGCACGTTTCTTCTGCTGACGGCGCTGTGGCACAATCATCAAGAAGTAAAACACGATCACGACGATGATCAGAAAAATGAGACTGCTTCCGCCTTTCAATCCAACACGTCCTCTCGCTGACCAGTATAACCATACGTTTCATAAAATTCGCGTTTGAGTTGCAAAAACCTGTCTTCCTCAATGGACTTTCGGATCTTGGCCATCATGTCGAGCAGGAAGTGTACATTGTGATAGCTCGTCAGGCGCAGGCCTAAAATCTCGTCCGCCTTAAGCAAATGTCGGATGTATGCCCGCGAGAACGTCTTGCAGACACGACACGAGCACGCCTCGTCGAGTGGGCGGAAATCGTCGCGATATCGAGCATGTTTGAGCACGCGTTTGCCCGTTGCAGTGAAAACCGTTCCATTGCGTGCGATGCGGGTGGGCAGCACGCAGTCAAACATATCGATCCCACGCTCCACGCCCTCAAAGAGATCATCAGGGCTACCGACTCCCATCAAGTAGCGAGGCTTGTCCGCTGGCAGCAAAGGGGTGGTGTACGCGAGTATCTCGTACATCAATGGCTTCGGCTCGCCGACGCTAAGCCCTCCGACCGCATAGCCTGGAAGATCGAGCTCGACGAGGCGCTCCGCCGCTTCTCTACGCAAATCGAGATGCTCACCACCTTGCACGATGCCAAACAAGGCCTGCTCCTCTGGTCTGCGATGCGCTTCTTTGCAACGCTTTGCCCATGCCAGGGTGCGATCCAGCGACGTGCGCAAATACCCTCGGGACGCAGGATAGGGCGGACATTCGTCGAGTTGCATGATGATGTCGGCACCCAACGCGTTTTCAATGCCCATCACCGATTCGGGCGAAAAAAAGCGTGGACTCCCGTCGATGTGCGAGCGGAAGGCGACGCCCTCATCGGTGATTTTGCGCAGACTCGCCAGGCTGAAGACTTGAAACCCGCCACTGTCCGTCAAAACCGCTCCTGGCCACTGCATGAAACCATGCAGGCCACCAGCCTGGCGCACGATATCTTCACCTGGGCGAAGGTGTAAATGGTAGGTATTCGACAAAATGATCTGGGCTCCGAGCTCGGTCAGTTCCCAAGGAGCCATCGTCTTCACCGTCGCCTGTGTGCCGACCGGCATGAACACTGGCGTTTCGATCTCGCCATGAGGAGTGTGAACACGTCCACGACGCGCTAAAGTGTGTGAGCAACGCGCAATCCGTTCATACGTTACCGGTTGCTTCAACGGCGGCCCTCCTCGTAATGAACATCGCGTCACCGAAACTGAAGAACCGGTAAGACTCCGCGACGGCTTCGGCATAGACGGTTTTGGCAAACTCTGTGCCCATCAACGCGCAAACAAGCATAAACAACGTCGATTTTGGCAGATGAAAATTTGTAATCAACGCATCTATCATCTTAAATTTATATCCAGGGTAAACAAAAATATCCGTCTCATCCTGCTTGGCTTCAAGCGTTCCGGACGCACCTGCCGCTTCTAATGTACGTAGTGCCGTCGTGCCGACCGCGACGATGCGCCGCCCCTCTGCCTTTGCCTGGTTGACAGCTGCGGCCGTCTCTGGACTCACCTCATACCATTCGCTGTGCATGTGATGGCTTTCAACCGTCTCAACTTGTACAGGTCGAAATGTGCCAAGCCCAACGTGCAGGGTGACATGTCGGATATCGACACCCTTCGCACCAATGCGCTCCAACAATTGCGGCGTGAAATGCAGTCCCGCGGTCGGTGCCGCAACCGATCCAACGCGCTTAGCGTACACAGTTTGATAACGTTCCTGATCCTCCAGGTTATTGTGAATATAAGGTGGGAGCGGCATCTCGCCATACCGGTTGGCGATGTCAATGACCGACTCCTCAGTGAGGAATCGAATTTCTCGGATACCTTCTTCGCCCTCCGCCACCACTTCAATTTCAATGGCATCTTCGCCTTCACCAAGCGTGAGTGGCGTTCCTTGACGAAGCCGTTTTGCTGGGCGGGCCAAGGCATACCATGTGTGCGAATCCGCTTCGGACGGGCGTAGCAACAGCAGTTCTACCTGGGCTCCCGTCGCACTTTTACGAGCATAGAGACGCGCTGGCAAGACGCGCGAATCGTTCATCACCAGCACATCACCCGGATGTAGTTCTTCGACAATGTCGGCAAACTTGCGATGCCATATTGCTTGCACGACCGGATCGACCACAAGTAGACGGGATTGATCCCGTTCTGGCAACGGCTCTTGGGCAATCAAGTGTTCCGGGAGGTAATAGTCAAATTCATCGACCCGCACAGGTATCGTCCCATCCTTTCCTTACACACAATTCCGCACAGCTTGCGCTGTGCGGACGGGGCAACTTCACCCATTATACTGATACTGTTGTGTGGAATTCAAAGTCGATGACCCGACGGCACTTTCCACAATCGAGGCTACTTGCTGATAGTCTCCCGTGTTGAAACCGGATAACGCCGTATGCAAGTCGTGCGCCTCGGCGAGAACCGTCTGTAAGTTGGCCGAATTCAGATCGGTCAACTTCACCGGTACCCCCACTTGTTGCGCGAGTAAGTATGTGGCATATTGCCCGGGCGATACGTGCGCAGCTTGGGCCTGTGCCCACACAGATTTGGGTACATCCATATGGTACACATTCCCCGGATCACGCCTACCCAATGCCGTATGGATGGCCGATATGACTTCTTCATCCACCGCATGCACATCGGCACTCTGCGCAACAGAGGCCGTTGTCACAACAATGCTGTCATTGCGGGGCAACGCCTGTGTTTGTGCGAGCTTCCTGACCACTTCGTCCACGGCCGATGTAAGCCGCAAACCTTTTACTGGGACAGCCGAGAGAACCTTTTGTCCCTCTGAGTTGAGCCCACGCGCCGACACAACGCGCATTTGCGCATCGACGGCGAAGCTCACTTGGCCGTTTGCGTCCAAAGATACCAACGCATAGTCGGAGCGATGGGATATTGCGCCGACCATCAGCCCTCCAATGAGTACACAGCACGCCACAACAGCCGCCAAGCCCGTCGTTCGCCAGCGTCGACCGCTGTTGCCTAGGTTGCGCAAGGCACGAGCGTATCGGTGCTCTCGCGACGCCACCGAGCACAATTCGCCAACCTGTGCACCCTCCCTCACGCGGATGCGTCGAAAGCTGCCGTCGCGCATGAAAACAACTGCACAATCTCCGTCAAGCGATAAGATAACGGCCTCTTCCTCATCCCTTCTCCGCATGATGTCACGCCCCTTCCGCATTCATCAAGAAGGATTTGAGCAGTGGAAAATCACCCGCAAGTAAGATGACGATGGCTAAAATATATTTGCGCTGCCTCTCCAGCGTCTTTCGCGACACGTTGACCCGATCCTCCAGCGCTTTTAACGGAAGTGCACGCCTGCGTTCGACAAAGGCCAGCAACTCTGCGTCCGAAGCGATGGCGCGTGCACAGGCCAATGCATTCCGCCGTGCATCCTCGTGTTTTGGCGAAATGTCGATCAATTCGTGGAACGACAGATCAAACGCCGCCAGCCGATGCGCATACTCTTCGATTTCGAGAGCACGCATAGCCGCCTCCTGCTCTGCCTGATGAACTTCCAGCGATGAACTTACCTCCGCCCAATTGGAGACATTGTCTTCGTCGTCAATCACATCGAATTCGCTCCACGGCAATTGCTTCAACCGATGCTGATGCTGGCTTCGGAAGAAATCGATCAAACGCCTGCGGATTACCGTCTCGGCAAACGTCAAAAATGACGCTGCCTTGCCTTCCTGAAAACGATCGATCGCTTCGTTAAACGCGGACAAGCAGATACTATATTCGTCGTCAGCTTTGGGGTCGATATACCTGCGTGCCGTCTGTGCCGCAATCCGCAGAATAAAAGGAATGTACATCGCAATGAGCTCATTGCGCGCACTCGCATTCCCGGATTTTGCACCGTGGAGCAATCGGGCTAACTCGTTCCGTTCCTCGATACGACGCCCCCGAAACGGCAAAACGCCCACGCTTCCACCTCTCTTCACGCATTCGAATTCTCCGCCCCAATTGTGGGGGTACGTCCGAGTGTCGTTCAGACAACCGGGCCACTATCGCACAGATGCTTCAGACTCTTTCACGATCATGGCATCTTTCTGCCAAAATGTCGATATGCCGCCGGCATCACCACACGTCCACGCGGCGTGCGCTTTAACAGGCCCATTTGTAGCAGATACGGTTCATAGACGTCTTCAATCGTGCTTGCTTCCTCACCTACAGCCGCCGCCAGCGTTTCGAGCCCAACGGGTCCCCCGCCAAACTTGTCGATGGCGGTCATCACGATCCGCTCGTCGGTCGCATCGAGCCCCAAAGCGTCGACCTTTAACCGCGATAACGCCATGCCTGCCAAACGCTCATCAACGGTGGTCCAGCCGGAAACCTGCGCGATATCTCGCACCCGCTTAAGCAACCGATTGGCAATGCGAGGCGTGCCGCGCGCTCTGCGGGCCACCTCAATACACGCCTCTTTCGTCAAAGCAACCTGCAGGATCTCAGCGCTGCGCGCCACGATGTACGCCAACTCCTCGACTGGGTAATAATCAAGATGCAGCATCACACCAAATCGATCGCGCAGCGGCGCCGATAAAAGCCCAGCTCGCGTCGTCGCACCGACCAACGTAAACGGAGGCAAATCCAGACGCACTGATCGCGCAGACGGCCCTTTTCCGATCACGATATCAATAGAAAAGTCCTCCATGGCTGGATACAGCACTTCTTCGACAGTTCGCGACAGGCGGTGAATTTCGTCGATGAACAGGACGTCACCCGGTTGCAGATTCGTCAAAATCGCCGCAAGATCACCTGCTCGCTCTATGGCGGGTCCCGAGGTCACGCGGATGTGGACGCCCAGTTCATTGGCGATGATCATCGCGAGCGACGTCTTACCAAGCCCTGGAGGACCATACAACAGAACGTGATCCAATGACTCGCCGCGCTCCCGTGCAGCTTGAATAAAAATTTGCAAATTTTCCTTGACTGCCCTTTGACCGATGTAATCGTCGAGAAAACGCGGCCGAATCGAGTCAAGTGTCATGTCTTCGCGGCTCCACTCTGCGGACACAACGCGATCCTCCATGCACTCCCCCTCCTTCTCGCAAATGTCGTCCCATGTTCTCTATTCACGAGCCGACGTCAAACGCGGCTACTCTGTTGCGCATACAGCCACGCCAGCGCGGTCTTCACCGTATCCTCAACCGTCTCACCAGGACGGCGTTCAATGGCCGCAATAGCCTGTTCCGCCTCGCGCGGTCTGTAACCCAAGGCGACGAGTGTAGCGATCACGTCGTCCACGTTGTCGTTTTCGGGAACGTTAGACAATTCTGTGGCCATCGGCTGGATAAGCGCCAGGTCGGCCAATTTATCTTTTAAATCGAGCACCATGCGCTGTGCCGTCTTTTTCCCGATACCGGGAAGAGTGCATAAGTAACTTGTGTCTTCCGACTGCACTGCGGCGACAAGAGACGGAACGCTGGCCGCTCCTATGATCTGTAAGGCTAGGCGTGGGCCAATTCCGGAGACGACGAGCAACCTCTCAAAGAGCGTTCGCTCTTCAGCCGTCGCAAACCCGTATAAGACGATGCCGTCTTCCCGCACGTGCTGGTAGGTATATAGGTAAGCCTGTGCCCCAATGGGATACTGTGCCAAGGCACCATCCGCGACATGAACGCGATAACCGACATCGTGGACGTCGAGATCGAGAAAGCCTGGACCGTGATGCACCACCAGCCCCCGTAAAAACGCGATCATCGTCCTCCCCTCCGTTCCCAATGCCAGCCCGTGCTCTTCCGCTCGCGTACAGCATCTCCGAAACGGGCGATGGGTCCTGTGTGCGCATGTGCGATGGCGACAGCGAGCGCATCCGCCGCGTCGTCTGGCTTTGGAATGGCAGACAACGACAACAAAATCTTGACCATTTGTTGCACCTGCTGCTTATCCGCGCGACCGAACCCGGTGACGGCTTGCTTCACTTGCATCGGCGTGTACTCAAAGACAGCCAAATCTGCGTTGGCGCCTGCCAACAAGGCCACACCACGCGCCTGCCCGACTGTAAATGCCGTTGTTGTGTTGCGGTTAAAAAACAGTTCTTCCACCGCCAATACATGTGGCCGATATGCGTCGATAAGAACTGTCAACTCTTGATAGATTTGCTGTAAGCGCTGTGGCAGCGGTACATGTGACGGTGTTTCCACGCACCCGTACACAATCTGACGAAGTTTGCCGCCCGCACGTTCGATGACACCGTAACCAAGCCGTGCGAGGCCCGGATCAATCCCCATGATGCGCTCTGCATCCACCCGCATGCCTCCTCTTGTTCGTTTAGACATTCGTCGCTTCTCGCAGATCTCCTACCCCATGTGCGAGTGAAAAAAGTTCTAGTACGAATAAAAAGGGAGCGTTGTGTGACGCTCCCAGACGATGACCTTCCATTTATATCGCCAATTCGCGCTGCTCTCCGTCTTGCGCCGCATGGCGTTCATAAACAGGTTCCATAAAGTACCACGACAAAGGTACATTTAACCGCCAAGCTGGATGTTCCGCAACAAACGCAACAATGGCATCGTCGCGCACGCCATGTTCTTCCCAAGCAACCGTGCCTTCGTCACTTTCTGTCACAAACAGCGCACTGTGCAGGTGTCTTTGCGCGTGCAACGGCACATCGCGCTGACCAAAGTCGGTCAGCGACGGGGTATCAGCCCGTACCACAGCCGGTGCGGCAACACTCCATATCACCGGGAATAAAACGGCTAACGTATAAGCACACGTATTTGCGATCCGGCGGCGCTTGTGAGCCTGGCGTCTGGTGGTCAAAGCCCTCACCTCTCCGGCTGTTTGCACAGCCATTGCTCCTCGCCGTTAATGTGTGCGTCAGTAAACAAGTTATGCAAGATTAGTCCGTTTCCTCTTCGTCGCCCATCTTGACGTTTGTGTACACGGTCTGCACGTCATCACAGTCCTCCAAGGCTTCGACAAGTTCATAGACCTCTTCCAACGCCTCGTCCGACAATTCGATTTTCGTCGCAGGTTCATACACAAGCTCGGCATCGTCGTATTTCACGCCAGCCTCCTCGAGCGCCACACGCACCTGCTTAAAATCTTCGGGTGCGGTCACGACAACGAACGCGTTCTCCTGCTCGATCACGTCTTCGGCGCCAGCTTCCAGCGCGAGCATCATCAGTTCGTCCCCCTCAACGCCCGCTTTTGGCACCTCAATTTGGCCCTGGCGTTTAAACATCCAGGCAACAGCGCCTGATTCCGCCAAACTGCCGCCCCGTTTGCGAAAAATATGGCGAACCTCGGCCGCCGTGCGATTTCGGTTATCCGTGACGATCTCGATCAGCAAGGCAACCCCGTGAGGTCCATAGCCCTCGTACAGAAGTTCCTCGTACGTCACGCCCTCCAAGGTCCCAGTCGCCTTCGCAATGGTACGCGAGATGTTTTCGGCCGGAAGATTATTCGCCTTGGCCCGCTCAATCGCGACTTTCAAGCGAAAATTGGTGTCCGGATTGCCGCCGCCCTCGCGCGCCGCTTGGTAAATATCCTTAGAGAGTTTGGTAAAAAGCTGGCCGCGAATTGCGTCCTGCTTGCCTTTACGTCGCTGTATGTTATGCCACTTCGAATGTCCTGACATGCTACTCACCCTTTTGCGAAATCAATGTCCCCAATCGCGGAGATAGCGAAAATCGATACCAATCGTGCGCCCCGAAAGCTTCGCGATGATAGGCGGCTTACGCTTGTATTGATTGCGCGCAACGCGCTGAACGATATGGCGCACGAGCGATGCGTCGTAGCCGCGCTCGATGATTTCATCGGGCGTCAAACGGAGATCGACCCACTGATACAGAATCTCGTCTGCATCGTCGTAGGTAAAACCGAGCTCTTTTTCATCCGTTTGATCTGCCCACAAATCGGCGCTCGGCGCCTTCTTCAGAATGCTTTGCGGGACACCGACATATGCGGATAACTGGCGAACCTGACACTTGTATAGATCACCAATCGGATTGAGCGCGCTCGCCATATCGCCAAACTGAGTACCGTAGCCAAGCAACAGCTCCGTTTTATTGCTCGTACCGACAACGAGTGCATTCATCGCTGCAGACAAGTCGTACAAGGTCACCATCCGCTCGCGCGCCATGCGGTTACCCCGTCGTAAGGGCGACGCCTGTTCACCCAACAGCTTGTCCATCTGTTCAAAATAGGCGTCGACCGGCCCTGTGATTTCCACCACCGTATGCGGAATGTCGAGATCGCGCACAACTTCCATGGCATCCGCGAGGCTGGAGGGGCTGCTGCTGCGATACGGCATGAGCACGGCGTGCACGTGTTCGCGGCCAAGGGCACGCGTGGCAAGATACGCGGAAAGGGCTGAGTCGATCCCGCCCGACAAGCCGAATACGACGCGCTCAAAGCCCACTTTGCGCACCTCGTCGCGCAAAAACCCTTCCAGCACCGATGTGGTCAATTCTTCACGCAAACGCAATGCCTGTTCAATGTCCGGGCGCACCGAAATCCCCCCTCTGCAACAAGGCTTGGAGCTGCGAAGCCACCAAATGGACGCGTTCGTCGCGGACCAGTGGCGTCGTATAACGCGTACGACGCGTCAAGCGGCGGTCGATCTCGGCGACGATCAATTCGCTCTCACCGGTTCCGGCCTCGACCAACCAACTGCCATTGGGTGCGACAATCCCGCTCCCACCATAAAAGTGCACGCCGTCCTCGTAGCCGACGCGGTTGGCAAAGACGATGTGCACGCCAAGCAACTGTGCATACATCTGCAACAGATGCCGCCAGAACGCATGCGAACCAAATTCCGCTGCCGCCATCGTATTTCGCCATGGACTTGAAGCTGGTACCAAGAGAAGCGTCGCCTTCTGCATCGCAAGCAGGTATGGTGCAGACAGGTGCCACGCGTCTTCGCAGATCAGGACGCCGAGCGTCCCGAGCGAACTTTTCCATACGTCAAACCGGTCGCCAGGTGCAAAATACCTGCGCTCGTCGAACATACCATACGTCGGCAGGTACACTTTACGATGCTTATGTACAACTTCGCCTTTTGAAGCGTAAAGTGCCGTCACGTAGAATCGGTGATCGTCCGTTTCTTCCACAAAAGAAAATAAGACGTCGATCTCCTTACTCATGTCGACAATGGATTGAATTTCCGGACTCGCCGCCGAGCGAGCCACCTCCAACGTCAAATCCTGTGTCTGGTACCCGGTCAGTCCGAGCTCCGGAAACACAATCAAATGAGCACCCTGCGCCGACGCCTCGCGTATGTATTCGTGATGACGCTCTAAATTCGCGCCAATATCGCCCAATTTGGGCGCCATCTGCGCGATCGCCACGCGTTGTATGTCGAAAGCCACGGCCATTCCCCCAGTACCGTTGATACCCAAACAGTATACATGCGCTGGCTGACAAACGGAAGAAAGGCGCAGGCTCGAGGCGCCATCACGCCTCGAGCCGCAGTTTGGCGAGCACAGCCTTATTCAACTCGGATCGCCGCCGCTCGCACGCGACCGCGTATTGCACCTTGGCAACCGCATGATGCCGCTCCTCGGCCTCGGCCTTTCCCCATTCGGCAAGGGCGCGTACCCAGATATCTGGCCATTGGGCCAAACCGAGCAAGATCGCCAATTCATTGCGCCTTAAGGCCGCGTGCTCCGCATAGACTTCCCACATTTCCTGGTACTCAGGCACTCGAAGTTCGTTTAAGAACAGCGTATGGCTGATGAATTGCACGGGATCGGCATACATGTCGTCGTAGCCGGCGTGGTCAAAGTCGATCAAGGCGATATTTCCATCGCCATCAATCAGCACGTTGTGCGGAGCGAGATCGCGGTGGCACAAGGTCGCCCGCTGGCGCCACTGCGACCGCGTCTGTTCCAAATTTGCTCGATACAGCGCAATGGTGCGCTCTGCCCGCGCCTGCGCCTCGACTGCAAACGGCGCAAACTGTGACAACTCGCGAGCGGCTTGCGGCCATAGTTTCGCGATCGCGTTTGCCTTGACGCGCAATTTGCCGTACAGCGACCCTCGTCGCAGTGTCCGATGTTCTGGGTACCCGGCCGCTTGCACAGCCCGCTGTACCTTTGCGACGGCGGCAATTGCCCGCAGTCGTTCATCGCGGCTCGCAGTCTGAACGTGTCGTCCGGGTAGCCAAGGCTGCAAGTATCCGCGGTTGCCATCTTTGCATTCTGCGAGCATTCGCCCGTCTCGCTTGGGCAAGGGGGCGGCCGCTCGCACATCGGCGCGATCGTAAGCCTCTAAGGCTCGCGCCAGCGCCTGCAAACGTTCGTCCGTATCGCCGAAGGCCGCCTGTTTCCAGATGTATCGCCGTCCGTCTGCCGCGACAATGCCATATACTGTACGCTTACGCACAATGCATTCGGCGCAAATGCCGTAAGCGTTCTTCGCGACTGACGCCACATCCGGTGCGTCCATACCTACTCATCCTCGCGCAGGCGAACGGTAAAAGGCTTTGACCATCCGTCATCGTCCGTCTGTGGCACTTCGCCGTCGGCCCACGCCTTCGCTTCCTCCTGCGATGGATCAGATGGCGTTTCGTACGATCGCCACTGGTCGCCCTGAACCGAATCGATCGCACGCAAATGAGGCTCATCCGGATCGGCCGGGGCAAACCACGCATCAGCGGACAAGCGATACGGATTGTGCGTATGCGGACCGGCTTCACCGGGCACTTCTGCTTGTGGCGTCGGTGCGGGCTGTTGCATGGAAGGAGCCACAGGCGTCACGCTAGCCGTCGTGTCCGTCGTCCATCCCGGGGCCGCAGGCGTCTCTGCGACAGGCGCTGCACCCTGCGCAGGCGCGGCAGAACCGGGACCATGTGCATGACCCGGGACATAGCCTGGCGCGTAGCCTGGCGTGGGCGCCGCATAACCCGGTGCCTGCGGATACCCCGGCGCGTAGCCTGGCGTGGGCGCCGCATAACCCGGTGCTTGTGGGTACCCCGGCGCGTAGCCTGGCGTGGGCGCTGCGTAACCCGGTGCTTGTGGGTACCCCGGCGCGTAGCCTGGCGTGGGCGCTGCGTAACCCGGTGCTTGCGGATAGCCAGTGGACGAAGTGGCATGAGACAACGGCACATACACAATCATGCCGGGCTGCAACGGTTGCCCTGCAACAGTCGGATTGAGATGCTCTACTTGAGCGACCGAAACGCCATAGCGGGCTGCGATCTCTGCCCACGTCTCGCCAGCCTGCACATGGTGCGGCCAGACGAACCCGAAGTAGGGTTTGGCTTTAGCCTGCTTGGTCGTTTTGGCAGACGACGCTTTCTTCGCCTTTCCGGACTTAACGGGTTTTCCGAGTTCCGGAATGACGATGGTCATTCCTGGTACGATGTCGTTAGCGTTCTGAATCTGCGGGTTAGCTGCCAGTAATAAAGGCAAGCGAACTCCGGTCTTGCGGCTGATTTGATATAAAGATTCACCTGGTTTCACGACATACTTCTTCATCTACAAAACCTCCTAGGCGAAAGGGCAGTCGCATCACTGCAGCAGTATATGCACTCGCCTAGGAAGTGGCACTCGGCCACACGGTCGACGCGTCATCGCAGAGGAACGGTCGGTGAACCTTGGTAATACGCGTTTGGCACCGGCCCTGTCATAACAAGGTACACAACCGGTGCCCTCGTCTGTACCGTGGTCGGAACATGAACCAAAGGCGTAATCACCATGACGTTGGCGGTCAGTTCGAGGTACACGACGTGAACCACCTGGTTTACGCCCTTCGACTCAATATCCGTTTGCAAATTGGAATGGACGGTTCCCATCAAGGAAAAGCGAACGGGCACCGTCAAGGCATAACCGGAGAGAAGAGAACCACTGAGCAATTGCAGCACCGGCAACCGCAAGTGTTGATGGGACAACTCGCGCAAGCGAGTTTGCGCATCGCGCGTGGCAACACCTTGAAGTGCTGCTAATTTAGCCATATCCAGACTTGTGACCGCCAGCGACGTACCGCCCGCCCCGCGTTCGATCTCGCTGTTGACCAGCGACTTGGCATCCGGATAATCCGAAATGGCATCGACAAGCGCTTCGTTTAACGCCTCGCTGCCAATGCGCTGCGCAAGTGCTGAAGAAGTGTTTATGACAATGGGGCGCAAGCGATAATCAATCAAGAAAATGAGCCCGACAAAGACGAGGATGGCGCAGGCTACAGGCCAAAACCAAGCGGGTAAGCGCGGATGTGAAGAACGGTTGGAAACATGTATCGCGTCACTCCGACTGGCGGATCGGACAGGGCGCGCAACAAAACGCCGTGGCACACAAATTCCCCCTCGTCCCATGGTACGCGGGGGAATTTCAGATCATGCCGATGCCTTCAAGACCCTCACACACGAAGGCGCCGGAACTGCCGCTTGCCGCGCTGCAAAACGTCGCCATCATGCGGTTCGTATTGCAGGTCGACGTCGAGCACCTTTTCTCCGTTCAGTCGCACAGAACCTTCGGCAATAGCTCGCCGAGCCTCACTGTTGCTATTGGCCAGACCGAGATCCGTGAGCAATTTGACAATCCAAATTGGCTCTCCCGGAACAGGTACTTCCTCCATGTCTTCCGGCAATGCCCCTGCCTGAAAGACTTTGTGCCAATGATCAACGGCCTCGACAGCCGCTTCTTCGCCGAGAAAGCGAGTGACCAACTCCTTGGCAAGTTCCATCTTGGCATCGCGCGGATTCATTTGCCCGGCATCGACGGCTTGTCGCATCCGTTCGATGTCTGTCGCCTCGCGCAACGACAATAGATCATAGTACTTGAACAACAAGGAATCTGGAATCGACATCAACTTCCCAAACATGTCGTTTGGTGCCTCGTCGATCCCGATATAGTTACCCAGGCTCTTCGACATCTTGTGAACGCCGTCCAAGCCTTCGAGCAGCGGCATCATGACCGCAATCTGCATCGGTTGTCCAAATTCGCGCTGCAAAGTGCGACCCATGAGCAGGTTGAACTTTTGATCCGTTCCGCCCAACTCGACGTCGGTCTCAAGATGCACGGAATCGTACGCCTGCATCAGCGGATAGAAAAACTCATGAATGTGAATGGGTCGATTGTCGCGAAAGCGTTTCGTAAAGTCTTCGCGCTCCAGCATCCTCGCTACGGTGACCGTCGATGCAAGCCGGATGACATCCGCAAAATCAAGCGGAGCGAGCCAATCGGCGTTGTAGACAATTTCGGTCTTTGCAGGGTCCAGCACTTTGTAGACCTGACGCACATAGGTCTTCGCGTTTTCGGCCACTTCTTCCGCGCTCAGTTGTTTGCGCGTCTCCGACTTATCCGTCGGATCGCCAATGCGACCCGTAAAGTTTCCAATTACGAGATGCGCGCGGTGTCCTAGTTCCTGAAATTGACGAACCTTGTGCAGTACGACCGTGTGTCCCAGATGGATGTCAGCGGCCGTCGGATCCATGCCAAGTTTCACCCGTAACGGTTTGCCTGTGGCCACCGACATGCGTATCTTCTCGACCAGTTCCTGCTCTGGAACAATTTCAGCGACACCGCGGCGAATCCACGCGAGCTGGCGCTCGACTTCCGCCTCTTGCGCCGGCGTGAGCTGCCACTCCATGTAAACCATCCTCTCTAGCCGTTTCAATCGGTCCCGTTTCTGCCAATAAGGAGCCAGTATACACAAAAAGCCCAGCCAAGGCCGAAGGCGCGTATGCGTATGGCAATTTTACTCAATATAACTATAAGCCATTTGCACTGTCAACGCAGGACTTTCAATCATCGGTGCACGAATCATATCGATAAACTTACCATGATGTCCAATTTTGTCGTGTGATATAATCTCGGTAACGAAGGGAGGGGCGCCCGTGAAGAAGCGACGCAACCGTGTCGGTCAGGAAACCATCGTCGTCCGCGACCCTCGTGCAACTGCGCGCAAGCGTGAACAAAAGGCCTCGCGGTTTTGGGTTGCGATGCGGGTCAGCCTGTTCTCTTTGGGTAGCCTCGGCGTCTTAGGTTGCGCTGCGGGCGCTGGATATGTCGCATCGTTATTAAAAGGCCTGCCCAAAGTGAATGCAGCGACGTTTGTCAACAACAGCGCTGCGTCTGTCGTGTACGATTGCCACGGCAAAGTCATTGGACGGTTCACAGGCGATGGCGACCGACAACCTATCACGTCCATCTCACAGGTATCCCCGTATTTGGTCAACGCGTTTGTCGCAGCGGAAGACAAGACGTTTTTTACAAATATAGGAATCAACCCTTTATCCATGGCTCGTGCCCTTGTACAGGATCTCGCAGGCCACAGCATCGAGAGCGGCGCCAGCACCATCACGCAGCAGACCGTCAAACTTGCCGTGTTTCCAGAGCAACAACGGACAATGCGGCGCAAAATTCAGGAGATTGCCTTAGCCATCCAAGTCAATCATGTTCTCACAAAAGACGAAATCTTGACCGACTATATGAATTGGGTCTACATGGGGCGCATGGGTACCGACACGGTATATGGCGTCAGACGCGCATCCGAAATTTTGTTTGGCAAAAATCCTAAGGATCTAAATTTGCCCGAAGCGGCCTTTCTGGCAGCTTTGCCAAATAACCCGTCGTATTTTTCACCCTATGAGTTTCCTCAACACACATTGCAACGTCAGCACTACATCTTGGATCAAATGCTGGCGGACAAGCTCATTAGTCGTGCCGCATACGACCAAGCGTATCACTACGACGTGCTCAAACATATTCATCCCGCTCCGGAGAGCGGTCTGCCGGCCCATCCATACTTAATGCTCGACGAGATTAAACCCCGCGTCATTCAGGCGCTTGTACAAGCAGGCGTGTATGAAAACGCAGTCCAAGCCGAGTCGGCTTTGCCGGTGGCGGGTTTGAAAATTTATACCACCATCGATTTGACCAAGCAGAATCAAGTTGAACAAGTACTGTCTAACGATGCTTTGTTCGCGGGCACCGACAAAACATACAGACTTGCTAGCGGCAAAACGGCGACGGATTTGTACGAAGCAGGCTTTACGCTCATCGACAACCAGACCGGTGGCATTCTTGCGGTCGGCGGTGGCCGGGACTACCTGAAAGACGCTATCGATCACGCCGACATCGCTCGGCAACCGGGCTCCTCCATTAAACCGCTGCTTGACTATGGTCCAGCCATTGATCGCGGACTGATCACAGCTGGTACTGTGCTGTATGATGCGCCTACCTTGTTTCCAGGTAGCGGCGGGGAACCAGCGTACGAACCACACGACGACGAACCAGATTTTGCGGGTCTATTGTCGGCTCGGCAGGCGCTCTACGAATCGCGCAACGTACCGGCCATCGACATTCTCGCTGAGTTGACTCCCCAGGTTGGATTTAGCTATTTAAGCAAGATGGGACTAGGTACGAACGCCAAAACACTCGATGGCGAACCGACCATCGTCGCGGACGACGAAAATCACTTGGCGGCGGCGATTGGCGGCCTGGACAATGGCGCGACAGTCGAACAGATGACAAGTGCGTATACAACCCTGGCCAATCAAGGCGTGTGGCACGAGAGCTACATGATTAGCCAGATTGAGGACAATACCGGGCGGATCTTATATCAAGCAGATCCACAGACACATCAGGTGTTTTCTCCGGCAACAGCCTATATTGTGACTGACATGTTGCACGACGTTTTGTATCACTCCGGGGGCACGGCAACGATGATTGGCGCGCATTTCCCTGGTCAGTATATTTCCGGGAAGACAGGCACGACAGATGCTCTTGGCGACGGCTGGTTCATCGGCTACACACAGCAATACACCGCAGGCATCTGGATGGGATATAACAATCATGAACTGATTTCGCCAGGCGCAGAGTACAACTTGAAGTTCACATTGTGGAATGACATCATGACGCCCATTCTCGCAGCCGCCCCGGCCAAAAAGCCCTGGCCAAAACCGACCAACGTGGTTAGCAAGGCGGTGAGCAGCACCAGCGGGTTGTTGCCGACGCCCCTATCGACCGCGCACGGTGAGATCACAACGGAACCGTTTGTGCAGGGTACGGAACCGACGCAATATGACGACGTGGACGTCGAAGTCAAATACGTCGTGATCCATGGCAAGAAATATTTGGCCACGAGCCATACACCTTTGTCCGAAGTGCGCACAGGCGTTTTCATGAAGCTTCCGGAAAGCAGAATTCTCGATTGGGAGCACAAAATTCCAGGCGGCGTAACCGACGACACGCCATATTTGGCGCCGACCGAGCCGGATCCACGCGGTGGTATAGTGCTCGATGCGGGAAGCGTGCCCGCCATCACAAGTCCGTCGCAAATGGCGGCACCGACAGGGTTAACCGGTACCTTTGACGGCACAGATGTCACATTGAGCTGGAAACCCGTTACAGGAGCAAACCAGTATGACGTGTATCGGGCGAGTAACCCGAATGGCCCATACACACAAATTGGAACAAACGACGTGCCGTGGTATGTCGATACGGCGGTACCGTCGTCTGGCCAAACCACGTTGTATTACAAGGTGTTTGCCGAGTCCAGCATCGCGCTTTCACAGGCGTCCCAAACCATTGCCGTTCAGGTTGAAAAGAGCGGCGGATCGAATGACGGCGCCAACAACACGGCAAACGGTATCACGGGTGCACCTGCCGATACCCTCAACAGCACCACTCCTGAGGCAAACAAGAGTAACGGTGAGGGAGACAACTCAGATAACAGTGGCAGTGTAAACGGCACAACGCGGCAGCCGAAAGCAACGCAGCACTGGCTCCCAGGTCTTGGGGGCCAGTGACGCCATCACTAGATGCGTACGGAGACGACGGTGGCACCATCCCCACCTTCGCTTTGTGCAGCCGGCTCGCTCGTTTTCACCTGCGGGTGCCCCTGCAGATGGCGCCGAATAGCCGTTTTCAAGGCGCCGGTACCTTTGCCATGAATGATGACGATGCGGGCTAAGCCAGCTACCACCGCATCGTCCAAGTATTTGTCGATCCGCATCAAGGCATCCTCCACCGTCTCTCCACGCACGTCGAGCTGCATGCGGACATCCTTGTTGCCCACCCTCTTTTTCGAGTGCGAGATAGCCACCGGCTCAACCGCCTCGGCGAGAACCTCTAAATCGTTTACTACCACTTTCATACGCATGGCCCCGAGTTGCACCAGCGCACTCTTGGAATCCGGCGCCACTTCGACAACGTCGCCTTTTTGTCCTAGTGAAATGACACGCACACGCTGGCCGACGGAAAGCTTAGGACTCACCTTGCCCGAGCGCCTGGGTGACGCCTTGCGCTCTGGCACAAGCCCTTCCAGCCCTTTGCGCAACTCGACCAATTCGTGATCTTTGACCGTCGTGTGGCGCATTTGCCGGAGTTCCCGAATGATTCGCTCCGCCTCCTGCTGCGCCTTCTCCACGATGGAGGCCGCCTCATTTCGCGCTCGCTCGCGCACATCGGCCAATTCCTTATCCAACGCCGTTTCGCGTGCGTCGAGTTGCTCCATTTGGGCTCGTGCGTCCTCCCATGCTCGCGCCGCCTCATCGCGCAGCCGCTCTGCCTCGCGGTTGGCCGCCTCAAGTTTCCCAATGAGCTCCTCGACATGAACATCTGTTTCGGCGACATGTTCCCGCGCCGCGGCCAGAATATCATCAGGCAACCCCAGCCTTTGCGCAATGGCCAGCGCATTGGATCGCCCTGGAACGCCCATCAAGAGTCGATATGTCGGACGCAGACTCGCCAGATCAAACTCCATGCTCGCGTTCATGGCATGCGAATTGTGAAAGGCATAACCTTTCAATTCTGCGTAGTGCGTCGTCGCCATAACGCGAGCCCCCACCCGCGTCAAGCGATCCAAGATCGCGATCGCCAACGCCGATCCCTCTGCTGGATCTGTACCTGCGCCCAGCTCGTCCAACAATACGAGACTCTTTTCGTCGACTTGTTGAAGCATTTGAATAATGTTTTTCATGTGGGAAGAAAATGTCGAAAGGCTTTGTTCAATACTCTGCTCATCGCCAATATCGACGAACACGTCGCGGCAAAAACCAATCTCACTTTCCCTGCGCGTCGGCAAAAACAGTCCCGACATCGCCATTAAAGTGAGCAAACCAACCGTTTTTAAAGTGACCGTTTTACCACCCGTGTTGGGTCCCGTAATGATCAACAGGCGGAAATCGGCACCAAGTTCGACGTCGATGGGCACACCTGCCGGGTGGAGCTGGGGATGGCGAGCGCCATGAAGGCGCCAGACACCGTCTGTCAACTGCGGCCGTTTTCCGCCGATCCGCCGCGCGTAACCAGCCTTCGCGAAGATCAGGTCCGCCTGCTCGAGCAGTGCGACATTCGTTTCCAGCTCTTCAGACACCGTCGCAATTACAGCGCTGATCTGCTGCAAAATGCGCTCGATCTCGCGCTCTTCCAAGACTTCGATCTCTCGAATACGCTCGCCGATTTCTGATACTGCACGCGGTTCAATAAAAACCGTTGAGCCAGATGAAGACACGTCGCGCACGATGCCGCGAAGCTGATTTTTGTGTTCGACGCGCACAGGCAGGCAGTAATACGGACCGCGCATCGCGACAATGGGCTCCTGTAGCAACTTTTGATGGGTGCGCAACAACCTGTCCAGGGTCGTCCGCACCTCGCCTTCCCGGCGACGCCGCTCCGACCTCAACTGGAGTAGTACATCGCTGGCGTGATCGAGCACTTGCCCGTCATCGCTGACAACTTGCCGAATCTCTTGCTCGGTGCGCCGCAAGTCGGCCATTGGCGCGACCAATTCGCTGAGCAGAGGGAGATCGATTTCAGTGGCAGCGTGTTCGATGAACTGCCGAAACGCTCGTCCCCCAGCGATAAACTGCGCTATGGCAAGCACCTGGTCGGCTCCGAGCACACCGCCCACTTTGGCGCGAGACAGTGCCGGACGAATATCTGTAACGCCTGCAAAGGGTGGAGATCCGGCACGTAGCAGACAGCGATAGGCTTCGTCGACTTTGGCCAAGGCGCTCTCTGCCTCAGCGCGAAACGAAAATGGCGACATCGTCTGCGCCAATTGTTTACCAAGACTGGACATGGCTTCGTCAGCCACGCGTTGCCGAACCCAATCGTATTCCAAGGCCTCAAGCGACCGTATGATCATGTATCGCACTCCATTGCATCAAACTCCAGAAATCCCATTCATTTTACCACATCGTCCGATAAGTGTCCGGCAACCATATCAGCAAGACACGTCAGGAGGGAGGCAGACATATGCACATTCTAGGCCATATTGTCCGCTTTGTTGTATCCGCACTGGTGCTGATGTTTGTCGGATACGTCGTTCCTGGTTTTGGCGTGATGGGATTTTGGTCAGCGATTTTGGCCGCCATCGTGATCACGCTTCTGGGACTCGCCATGGAGGCGCTGTTCGGCCGCCGCATTTCACCGTATGGGCGCGGCATTGTTGGCTTCATATCGGGTGCAATTGTGATTTACGTCGCCCAACTGTTTGTTCCTGGCCTACACGCGAGCATCTTAGGAGCGTTGCTCGCATCGTTGGTCATTGGTATCATCGACCTGTTCATTCCGACAAACCTGCGCCGTACACATGGCGACGAACATTGACGCAGGCAAGCTACGCCGGGGATACCCCCGGCGATTTTTTGTCAATGAAGAGGGGAGCGCGATATCGACTACAGGGACTGGGTACCCATGGCATGCGCTTTGCCTTTGCCAAGCCGTGAAACGGCTTGATTGAAGGAAGGGCTGTTTAACCAGTGAACAATGGCGGAATGGTTGACCTGATGTTGAATGGAGGGTGTATTGACATAGTGCAAGATCAAGCCGATGACGTACACGAAAATGATGGCCAAAGCCACGCCAGCAATCAGTCCAGCCAAACGGTTGACAAACGATAACACAGGCAAACTGAATAGAGCGTCCAGCAAACCAGCTGCATATCGCAACAATAAAAAGGTCACAATAAACACCAAACCGAAAGCAATGGCTCCTGACAGGTTGCTGAATAGCAGGGAAGCGATTCCACCTTTTTCCTGAACCTGCGTGCCAATATGTAAGTGGGCAATGACAGGTGCCACGTACGGCCGAAGCCAGTAAGACACAAAGTACGCGATAATGGCGCCAAACAAGCGCGTCACCTGGCGGATGAGGCCAAGGCGATAGCCGTTGATGGCCCCTAACACGATGATGGCCGCGAAAATCAGGTCAAGCACGTCTCCATTCACGATTGCGACGTGCCCCCCGTCTGTTCTTCCAACAAATTGACCAGTTCTTGGTATTCCCGCTGTAATTGATGCAGCTGTTCGGCTAGGTTCAGGGCAGCTAAGACGGCAACGCGCCGCTCGTCCATATACGAGGCTGTAGCAGCAATTTCCGCCATACACCTATCGACCATCCTGGCGACTTCTTGAATATGTTGCTCGGAACTGGTCCCGCGCAAAGTATATTCGATACCATGGATGACGACTTTCACACGATTCACCGATTTGTTGTCCATCCATGTCCCGCCTTTCTACACGGCGAACGCTCGTTCGCCGTGACATCCTTTCGCTGTTTCCTACAAGATTCAGCATACCCATCTGAATCTCCTGCAACCGGTCATGACCGTAACTGTGCATTGTGATTGACGCGCAACGCGTCAATGGCCGTCGCAACAAGCTGCTCGATTTCGTCGTCTGTCAACGTGTGCTCCGCATGTTGGAAAAACATCGTGATCGCAACACTCTTCCTGCCTTCTGGCACACCTTCGCCGACATAGACGTCGAACGCCCTCAGGCCTTGCAGCAAACCTGACGTAGCGAGACGTTCGCGCACCGTACGCAATAGATCCCCGACCAACGTCTCGCGGTCGACGACGATCGCGATATCGCGGCGGCTTCCAGGAAACCTGGGGAGTGCCTTGGCCTGCATGTCGCTCTCGCGAGTGGCGAGCAAACTCGCAACATCGATTTCCGCATATATAGCCCGGTCGATTCCAAATGCCTTTGCCGTTTCCGGATGCAGTTCACCGACAACGCCAATCGTTTCCTCGCCTGCCACGATGTCGGCAGAACGCCCTGGGTGTAGCCACGGTATGGCGGATCGAACATACGACGCATCGGCACCCAGTGCGGCAAGGAGATTTTCCAGCACACCCTTGGCGTCGTAGAAATCGTACCGACGAGCCTTTTCGTATAAGGTGCCTTCAGTCTCTCCAAACCATAGCATCGCAATCACTTCCCGTTCCTGCGGCTGTGAACGGAGAGGTAGTTCCGAAGTCAAGTACGACTTGCCGATTTCAAATACGGCTCCGCCCGGCACCTGGTGCGCCAAATTGTGCACCGCCACTTCGGCAAGGCTCGGCAACAGGTGTGTTCGCAATACACGACGTTCATCAGACATCGGCAACAGCAGCGGAATCGGCCGATACGGTGACGAAAGTGGAGCCAACGCATCCGGCGACGTCAACGCATAGGTGCGAACTTCGAACAATCCCATGTTCACAAGCAAGACCCGAGCCTTCGCCAACATCGCTTGCCGACGATCGCGCATACCTGGCGTGACAGGAAGTACCGTCACTGTCGACGGAATATTGTCGTAACCGTGTAAGCGGGCGATTTCTTCATACAAGTCAGCCGTCAGCGTGACATCAGCGCGACGAGACGGCACCTCGACCAGCCACTTATCCTCCTGCCTGTGCACGCCAAAACCAAGCGCATGAAAGATGGCCTCCATCTCGTCATTTGAAATGGCAAAACCAAGCGCTTCCCGGCACTGTTCTGGCACAAAGGGAATTTGCCATGAATCGCCTGCTTTGCGCTCCTGATGCACGGCGACCGACGGTCCAATGGGCCTTGCACCACCCAACTCGACCAACAAAGCCGTCGCGCGTGCCAGTGCTGGGGAGATAGCGGCTGGATCGACACCCTTCTCAAAGCGCTGCTGTGCTTCCGAGCGCAGCCCCAGACGCTGCCCTGTGCGGCGTACGGAGCTGCCGTCAAAACGCGCCGACTCTAAGGCAATCCGCCGCGTCGACGCCGTGATCTCGCTGTTTTCGCCACCCATGACACCGGCCAAGCCAATAGCCTTTTCAGGATCCGAAATGACAATCATGTCACGGGTCAACGTTCGCTTCTGCCCATCGAGTGTCACGAGCTCTTCGCCATCATGCGCCTGACGCACGACAATCTGCGATTGAGCAATGCTGTCTGCGTCGAAAGCGTGCAACGGCTGTCCCCATTCGAGCATGACATAGTTTGTCACATCGACCACCAGATCGATGGTGCGAATCCCCATCGCTATCAACCGCATCTGCATCCAAAGTGGCGACGACGTCTGGTTGATACCATCAAGTACCTGTGCTTCGTAGCGCGGGCAGCGCTCTGTGGCGAGATCGATAGCGATAGGCGACTCACCCGCACCCTTTGGCGCCTCAATGTGCTCTGGAAAGGAATGCCTAGACCGCAAAATGGCGGCCACTTCGTGAACAAGGCCGCGAATAGAAAAGCAGTCGCTACGATTGGGCGTGAGATCGATGTCGAGCACTACGTCGTCCAGACATAGTACCTTGACAATATCCTCACCAATTGGTGTCTCCTCCGGCAAGACGAACAACCCGGTGGCCTGCGCACTGGGCAACAAACGCGTTTCCAAGCCAATCTCCGCCGCTGAGCAAAGCATGCCGTTCGATTCGACACCGCGCAATGTTGTACGCCGAATCTGCACTCCACCAGGCAATGTTGCACCGGGCAACGCTACGGGCACGCGCAACCCAGGATTTGCATTGGGCGCACCACAGACGATTTGCAGAGGCTCCCCTGTACCGACATTCACCATGCAGACGCGCAACCTGTCCGCATTCGGATGCTGCCGTGCCGCGACGATCTCGCCAACCACCACGCCAGAAACTCCTTTATTGCGCGGTTCGACCGCGTCGACGGCGAGCCCTGCGCTGGTCAGCTTGTCCGCAAGTGCCTCCGGCGACAAATCCGCGAGATCGACATATTCACGCAACCATTGGTATGAGACTTTCACGCTTCCACTCCTCTTTCACGTATTTGATTATGCTCGAGCAAACTGCGCCAGAAAGCGCAAGTCATTTTGATACAACAAGCGAATATCTGAGATTCCGTAGCGCAACATGGCGATGCGTTCTGGACCCATACCGAAGGCAAAACCACTATAGCGTGTGCTGTCATAGCCAGACATATCGAGCACGCGGGGATGAACCATACCTGCGCCAAGAATCTCTATCCAACCCGTGCCCTTACACACGCGACAGCCTTCCCCGTGACAGTGGACGCACAAGAGATCCACCTCGGCACTTGGTTCGGTGAACGGAAAGTAACTGGGGCGCAATCGCACACGCTGCTCGGGTCCGAACAAAGCTTTGGCAAACGATTCGAGCGTGCCTTTTAAATCACTCATCCGAATTCCTTCGCCCACAACCAGGCCTTCGATCTGAGTGAATTGATGTGAGTGTGTCGCGTCATCCTCATCCCGACGGTACACTCTCCCAGGAACAATCACCTTGATGGGAACGTCGCCTTGCATACGTTCCATCGTGCGCACCTGCATCGGCGAGGTGTGCGTGCGAAGCAAGAGTTCGTCACTTAGATAAAACGTATCCTGCATATCGCGCGCCGGATGATCTTTGGGCAGGTTCAACAACTCGAAATTGTAATGGTCGGTTTCGATCTCGGGACCATCGACAATAGAAAAGCCCATACCGAGGAAGATATCCTCAATCTCTTGAATCACGCGCGAAATGGGGTGGATGGCCCCCCTGCCGATTGCCCTTCCCGGCAACGTGATGTCGATGGTCTCTTGCGCAAGACGAAGGGCCTGCTCGGCAGCTGCCAAGGCCGTTTGCCGTTCCAGATACGCGGCTTCCAACGCGTTACGCACCTCATTCACCCGCTCACCAAATAGCGGGCGTTCCTCCTGCCTAAGACCCCCCATTTGCTTCGAAAGTGCATTCAACTCGCTCTTTTTTCCGAGATATTGCACACGCCAATTCGTCAAATCCTTGGTCGCCGAGATCTTCGTCAGTTCCGCCAGTGCGGTTTCCTGTAAACGCCGCAACTGGACGATCAACGCTTCCATATCCACAAGTCCTCGCCCCTTCGACTTCTTCTGCACATCGAACCTGCACGTACAAGTTGACTTTCTGGCATAATGAAAAAGCAACTCACCCCAGCTAGGGACGAGTTGCTCGCGATACCACCCTAATTGACGGCAAAGTGCCGTCCGCCTTCATTTCCATAACGGATCTTCCCGGTGTACAATCCAAAGGGCGTTTCGATCCGGTGAGGCCTACTGAAATATGGCGATCCCAGCCGCCATAACGTTCAGCCTCACAGCTCCAAGGTGAACTTCAATCGCTCGCATTCAGCACACTTCCAGTCCTGGTGCGCCTCCCTGGAGAACGCAAGACGATTTACTCTCCTCATCATCGCCGCAACTATTCCGATGTCACCAACGAGTATACGCAATGCTGTAACAGGCCGCAACCAGCCTGGCACAAAACGAGCCTGATTTCGCCAGGTTCCACACATCTAGGTGAATGTCGTGGTCCCGATAACGGCTTCGGCAATAACGTAGAAGTGTGACCGGCAGTCAAAACCGGCTGCCGTAACAGCATTTGAAGGAGGCGTTTCTATGTACGGCGTTTTCGGTGGTTACACACAATGGGCGGTCGTCTTTTTGATCATCTTCGTGCTGTTCTTCCTGTTAGTACCCGCATACGGTGCAGTTTCAGGTACGGCTGCAGCCGCTCCCGGCGTCGTGTACTAACCGGCGAGCCAACCATAGACGCGAAACCAGGGAAGTCGCCACAACGGTCGGCTTCCCTGGTTTCGCGTCGCCCATCAGCCTTCCCCTTGCGTGTCAACTTGCCAAATACCGAGATCTCGCTTCACTTGCAAAGCCTGCTCCACGTCGGAAGCGAGGATATTGATATGACCCATTTTGCGATCACGCTTGACCTCTGCCTTGCCATACAAATGGACCTTGACCTGCCCCGGCAACGACGGCATTGCGCGCAACAGCGGATCGACATCTTGCCCAAGAACGTTAACCATGACAACAGGCGTCAACAACGAAACGTCGCCGAGCGGTAAGTTGCAAATGGCACGCACATGTTGTTCAAACTGACTCGTCGAGCACGCATCCATCGTGTAATGACCACTGTTGTGCGGACGCGGTGCCAGTTCGTTGATGTAGAGTTGTCCGCCCTCTGCGACGAAAAATTCGACGGCAATCAGCCCGACCACATCCAACTTACGGGCCACGTCGCACGCAATCGACCTAGCCTTGACGAGCACCTCTTCAGGAAAACGCGCAGGTACGATAGACATGTGCAAAATGTGATTCATATGCACATTCTCAGCAACTGGAAAGGCGGCCGTCTCTCCTCTTGGACTACGTGCCACAATCACAGAGCACTCTCCAACAAAGGGAATGTACTGTTCTGCGATGAGCGATTCGTCGTCTGCGCCGGAACGTGTATGCGCCTCGATGATGGATTGCCATTGCGGCAAGAAGCGATCGACATCCGACGGCTCCCGAACCATCCACTGCCCCTTCCCATCGTACCCACCGCGGCACGTCTTGACGACCAAGCGTTCACCTAGCTGTGCGAAAGCACTTTGGATGTCCTCCAGATTGGCAATGGGCACAAATGGAGTTACAGGCAAACCAGCTTTGGCCAACGTCGACTTTTCGCGCACCCTGTGTTGCGTCGTTGCCAACAATCGGCTGCCCTGCGGGACGTGCGCAGAATGTTCGAGTGCGGCCGCGACATCGGCGTCGACGTTTTCAAACTCATACGTGATTACGTCACAACGATGCGAAAGGAGTTTTGCCGCCTCGACATCGTCGTACTTCGCAACCACTTGGCCATCGCTGACCTGCGCGGCGGGGCAATCCGGTGTCGGATCGAGCACCTGAAAGCGATAGCCCATGCGGCGACCGTCTAATGCCATCATCCGGCCAAGCTGACCACCACCGAGGATGCCGATGACCGCAGGAGGCAGGATGGACGCCGCAGGCGAGTACTCATTTCGCGGCACCCGGGTCTCCTCCTTCCAGTACTCGATCGCGAATGTCATCGGCTCGGCGAGCAAGCTTGTCCGCCAAATCGGGATCGAAAGCCGCCAAAATACGAGCGGCAAACAACCCTGCATTCACCGCGCCAGCTCGTCCAATGGCCATCGTGGCAACGGGGACCCCGCCTGGCATCTGCACGATGGACAGGAGCGAGTCGAGCCCTTGCAAGGTCGACGTCTGTACAGGCACGCCAATCACCGGCAAAGTTGTCTTGGCGGCGACCATGCCAGGCAAATGGGCGGCCCCACCCGCCCCTGCGACAATCACTGCGAGGCCCCGGTCCCGAGCGCCCGCAGCATATTCGAACATGTAATCGGGCGTGCGGTGTGCGGAAACCACCTTCCGTTCGTAGGGAATGGACAACTCATCCAGGACGGTACAGGTGTGTTGCATCGTCTCCCAGTCGCTCTGACTGCCCATTATGACACCCACGCGCGGTGTCGACATGAATGGTCATCCTCCTTACGCGATTCCACTTTGGTTTACGCCAGCGTGACTTCTTTGCACAAATAGACGTCCTGAATCGCGTTGAGAAGTTGCACACCCTCGGCCATGGGGCGTTGGAACGCCTTGCGTCCCGAAATCAAGCCCATACCACCAGCACGCTTGTTGATCACCGCGGTCTTCACAGCTTCGGCAAAATCGTTCTCACCTGAAGCGCCACCCGAGCTGATAAGGCCAATCTTACCCATATAGCAGTTGGCCACTTGATAACGAGTCAAGTCAATTGGATGATCCGTGGTCAATTCCGTGTAGACCCGTTTGTCGATCTTGCCATAGCTGCTTTCTCCCATGTTCAACGCCGTGTATCCGCCGTTGACAGTCGGCAGTTTTTGCTTGATGATGTCCGCCTCAATGGTCACACCAAGGTGATTCGCCTGACCCGTCAAATCTGCCGCCGTATGATAATCGACGCCACCTTGAACAAAGGCAGGATTGCGCAAATAGCACCAAAGAATTGTGAACATGCCCAGTTCGTGAGCATGTTGGAATGCCTCGCTCACTTCTTGCAACTGGCGGGTAGATTCCGGCGAACCGAAATAGATGGTTGCGCCAATGCCTGCCGCGCCCATGTCCCAGGCTTGTTTCACGGATGCAAACATGACCTGGTCGTATTTATTCGGATAGGTCAACATCTCATTGTGATTGATTTTCACGATGTACGGGATTTTGTGAGCATATTTGCGACTGGTCAGCGCCAGTACACCGAGCGTCGAGGCAACGCCATTGCAGCCACCCTCGATAGCGAGTTTGACGATATTTTCTGCGTCGAAGTAGGCCGGATTTTTCGCAAACGATGCCCCGGCTGAGTGTTCAATGCCTTGGTCGACAGGCAAAATGGACAGGTAACCCGTGTTCGCCAGTCGTCCGGTGCTGAACATCCACTGCAGGGACCGCAGCACTTGATTATTGCGGTTGGTCAAAGTGAAAATATCGTCCAAGTATGTAGGGGAAGGCGCCGTTATAGATGCAGCGGGAATTGTCGTCGTCTTGTGTTCGAGCAGATTGTCTGCTTCAGCACCCAAATATTCACGAATCTTATCAATCACGGATGTCATCTCTCCTTTGTGTACTGGCTTCCTGGCCCGGTTAAATCGACAGGATTTCGGCCAACTCGCAGAGTTCCTGTGCCGGTTTGCGCTCGGATCGAAACACTTCATCGAAGGGAACAGCCACAAGCTCGCCGTTTTGCGTCGCCGCCATCGCCCCGGACACGCCCTGCATGCACAATTCTACTGCGTAGGCGCCTAGCCTGCTCGCCAGCACGCGATCGACCGCGCTCGGTGCACCACCTCGTTGCACGTGTCCGAGCACCGTCACGCGCGTGTCAAACCCGGTGTGTTCTTCAATATAGCGCCCCACTTCGACGCCGTGTGCCGCGCCCTCTGCCACCACGATGATGGAGTGTTTTTTGCCGCGCGCCACACCGCGTTGGAGCTTTGCCACGACATCTTCCAGCTTGTACGGAACCTCGGGAATAAGCACGGACTCCGCTCCACCCGCAAGCCCAGCAGCCAGGGCGATGTGTCCGGCGCTTCGCCCCATGACTTCGATCACGTACGTGCGCTCGTGTGAAGTAGCCGTATCGCGAATCTTGTCAATGGCCTGAATCGCGGTTTGGACAGCAGTGTCAAAGCCAATATTGGCATCGCACGCCCCGATGTCGTTGTCGATGGTACTTGGCACGCCAATCGTTCGAATGCCCAGTTCGTGCAACTTTTGTGCACCGTGAAATGATCCATCGCCGCCAAAGACGACCAATCCCTCGATGCCAGCGTCCACAAGGCGCTGGTAGCCCCGCCGTTGGCCTTCTTCCGTCATAAACTCAAGACAGCGAGCGGTATATAAGCACGTGCCGCCGCGCTGAATGATGTCCCCCACCGATTCCAGCGGCATAGGACGAAAATCGCCGTCGAGCAGTCCGGCGTAGCCGCGCCGGATGCCGACCACCTCTAAGCCGTGGTAGATTGCCTTGCGGACGACTGCCCGGACACCCGCATTCATTCCCGGTGCATCGCCGCCGCTCGTCAAAACGCCAATCTTGCGAATGGCCATCACCCCCATGCACGACTCTTTCATCGTAGTCGACGATTGCGAATCTTGCAACGAAGAGCTGACCCAAATGGATCAGCCCGTGTTGCGCAACCCTGCCGCAATGCCGTTGATCGTCTGCAGCGCGTCGGCGAGCAATGCGTCCCGCTCTGCTTCATCCGTCGTTTCGCGCAGCTGCTGTAGCAGGCGAACTTGGAAGAACGAGAGCGGATCGACATACGGATTGCGCAGGGTGATAGACTCCTGGATCACGGAGCGATTGTCCAGAAGGTGATCGTACTCCGTGATGAGGAGTACCACGGTCCGACTCCGGTCATACTCCGCTTCAATTTCCGGGAAAATACGTTCGCCCGCTTCACCGGCAAGCAGGGCATATTCCCGCGCCACCAGCATGTCGGCCTTCGCCAATGCCATTTGCAAGTTGTCAATCAGCGTTCGGAAGAACGGCCAGTGACGATACATCGCCCGGAACGCATGCAGACTCTCAGCGTCTTCCTGCAACACATGCTGCATCGCCGTGCCGAAACCGTACCACGCCGGCAGCAAATGGCGGCTCTGCGTCCACGAAAACACCCAAGGAATAGCTCGGAGATCCTGGATTTGGGCCGAGTTCGTGCGCTTTGCCGGACGCGAGCCGATATTCATTTTGCCGATCTCGTCGATGGGCGTCGCCTGGTGAAAATACTGCAGGAAATCTGGATGCTCGAACACCAGTTTACGATACGCACGAAAGCTCTGTTCTGAAGCGCGATCGAGCAATGCAAACCAACGCTCGTGCGCGGCTTGCCATTCCGGGCTATTTTGCCGCGTAGCGCCAATGAGCACGGCGGCGGTTGCCGACTCCAGCGAACGCTCGGCAATCCCTGGATGACCATACCGCTGCGAAATCACTTCACCCTGCTCAGTGATTTTGACGTGACCGCGCAACGCTTCAGTGGGCTGTGCCAAAATACTCTGTTCGACCGGACCGCCCCCCCGTCCTAAAGCACCGCCGCGACCATGGAAAAACTTAATTTTGACGTCTTGTTCCTTGGCGATGGCAAGCAGCCTGCGCTGGGCGGTATAAAGCGACCAGTTGGCCGTCAAGTACCCCCCATCCTTGTTGCTATCCGAGTATCCCAACATGATTTCTTGACGGTGACCATGGGCAGCCAGATGGCGCCTGTACACGTCATTGGCAAACAACGATTTCATGATAGCCGGTGCTGCTTCCAAATCTTCAATGGTCTCGAAAAGCGGTACAACGTTGATATCACTGCGAGGTGGTTCACTCGGACCTTCTGGCCAACCGAAAAGTCCGGACTCCTTGGCCAGAAGCAATACTTCGAGTAGATCACTGGCACCTTGGGTCATCGAAATCAGATAGTCACGCACGCAGTCGCGCCCATAAATCTCGTGTCCGCGACGTACACAGTCGAATACGGCCAAGGCCTCCGTCGTCACATCAGAATACGTGTGATATGGGTTTCGAATCGGCCGCGGCGACGCTAAGCATTCAGACAAAAGCCGCACGCGTTCCGTCTCATCGCACACCATGTAATCAGGCAACCCGGCCGTCTGAAAAAGCTCTGCCACCGCCTGTTCATGAATGCCGCTGTGCTGGCGAATGTCCAGCGTGACCATGTGGAAGCCAAACAGCTGTAATTGCAACATAAAGGGGCGCAGATATGCGTCAACCAAGCGTTCTCCACGATGATTGGCGAGCGATCGCGCCATCAATTCGACGTCTGCCATCATGTCGGCTGGAGTTGCGTAAAAATCGCCTTGTGGCAATTCTCCATGGATCCGTCGGCGCGTGTTTTGCAATCGCTCTATCATTTGATTGACCTTGGCTCGATACGGCTCGTCCGAAACCGTGTCGAGCGACCGCAATAACTCGTCATCAGCGCCGACGCGTTCGACCGACGAACTGAGATCCCGCCCAAGTTCGCGCAGGCGCGAGGCATATTTATTGAGGGCGAGATCGCAGTGCAGAAGCAATGTCTGCTCCGTGATCTGCGCGGTTACATTCGGGTTGCCATCGCGATCTCCTCCCATCCAGGAGCCAAAGCGGATAACCGACGGCAGATCGATCGACTGCGCCCCGAATTGGTCGCGCACTGCGGCCTCCAGCTTTTGATGGACATGTGGGAGAACGTCGAACAGGATTTGGTCGAGAAAGTACAATCCGTTGCGCACTTCATCCAAAACCGTGATCCGCTGCTTGCGCACCGAGCGAGTCTGCCACAAAGCGACGATTTCGGTGCGAATCTGCTCGTGAATCGCAGTCAACTCGCGTGGCGTCTTGCGCGGATCGTCCATTTCTTCGAGGAGAGCGGCAATTTTGGTGTGTTTGTCGAGGACGCTTCGGCGCAACGCTTCGGTTGGATGCGCCGTGAGCACGAGTTCAATCCCGACTTCCTCCAGAAGACGGTTGACGTCATCTTCTTTCATACCGCGGTTGGCGAGCGTCGCCATCGCATCGCGAAACGAACCTCGTAACACCTGCTGCGACCGATCATAATCCCGATGGCGGCGCAGGCGATGATTTTGCTCCGCCAAGTTCACCAATTGGAAATATACTGAAAACGCGTGAATCGTGTCATTGCGCAGTTCCGCTGGCACCGCGGCGACCGCGTCGGTCAAAGCCTGCCGCGTAGCCGGCGATGGATCCGCGCGAAATGTCTTCGCAGCAAGGCGAATGCGTTCGACCTGCGAAAAGACCTCGGCGCCACACTGCTCCACCAAGACCTCGCCAAGCAAATCGCCCAGCACGCGTATATCCCGATGTAGCGGTGCATCGTTTGCCACTAGGCATTCCTCCTGATCTCCCCACTCAGCGCGAGGGCGGTACACCTTCGCGCCTCTCGTATCTCTCGTTCAAGCGTACACTGCGAAGCGATAACGTGCAATGAGTGTGAACAAACAGAATTGCGAAATACGCGTTTACATTTGGAAGCGCCCGATAAGCCCCTGCAGTTCTTGCGCGCGTTCGCTCAACGATCCCGCGGTCGCCGCAATTTCTTCCATGGATCCCGATTGAGTCTGCGAGGCCGCGACAACACTTTGCGAATTTGCAGCCGCAGTTTGCGCGAGATGAACGACAACCTCCATGTACTTCGCCATATCGACAGCTCGATCCGCGATGGTACGCGTCGCCTCCGTCACGACATCCACGCGCTCTCCGACCGCGTCCATTGATTGCCGGATACGCGCAAAGGTCTCCTTTGTGTGACCCGCCAGTACCGTGCCCTCCTGTACCTCCGAGGTGACGTCGTTAATGGAGCGCACCGTTTCCTCAGTTGCTTCCATCAGGCTGTTGATGATGTGGTCAATCTCGCGGGCCGCAGCCGCACTGCCCTGAGCAAGGTTGCGCACCTCCTCGGCAACGACACCGAAGCCGCGGCCGTGCTCACCCGCCCTGGCCGCTTCGATCGCGGCGTTTAGCGCGAGCAGGTTGGTCTGATCAGCAATATTCGCGATGGTCTCAACAATATGGCGGATGTCTGCCGACTTCTCTGCCAGCCGCGCAATGAGTTCCGCTGCGCGATCCGCCCGCAAGCGGATGGTATCCATCTGATGTGCCATCGACTCCATCATGCCAGCACCTGTGCCCGCCTGCTCCTGCGTGGCCTCGGCAGTCGTGTGCAATTCGCCGGCCAGTTCCGACACCTTGTCGATTTCGTGAATCACCGTCTGCACCGAACTCGAAGTCTGATTGATCTCGTCCATCTGTTTCACCGCTCCAGCGGCAACTTGCTCAATGGATTGTGCGATTTCTTCCGTCGCGTGCATCATCTCGTCCGAACTAGCCGACAATTCCTCGGACGAGGCGGCGACGTGTTCCGAAGCTTCCGCAATTCCTAGAATCAGCGTGCGCAAGTTCGCCGCAAGCGTATTGAGCACATTGGCCAGGTCCGCCAATTCGTCGCGCGACGCCAACTTCAGCTCTTCGACCTTCAAGTTTCCTTTTGAAAGTTCAAACGCCAATTTGCGCATGCGCAGAATCGGCTTCGTGATGACGACGGACAGAATCCAGCTTCCGCCAAAAGCAATAACGATAGCGATTACTGCGATGAGCACGTTCCATAACACGGTCTGTTTAAGCAGTGCATCGACCTGACTGCTCGCACTATCCCTGATGGCTTGCTCGTCATTCGTAAACTGTAACAGACTCTGAATCAATGGTTGGATAGTATTGGTTGTAAAGTAAGTCTGTGCTTGAGACAAATCTGTACTCGCTTCTTGGAACGCCGTCTTGTTTTGAGATAGAATCGGCTGCCATTCCGACTCGAATAAGTTCAAAATTGCTTCATCCTGCGAACTCACGTGCATTTTTTGCAGCGCATTTAAATCTGCCTGCACTTGGGTTGCATCCGCGTTGTATGCCTGCAGTTGAAACTGCGCTTCCGGCCCGTTCGGTGCCAGTAGATAAATCGCTGCGTCACTATCGGCACTGCGAATGTCGTAATCGAATTGACGAATCATATTCAGAACTTTTTCGGCATTCTCCATCTTTTGAATTGCATTATGAATTTTCTGTACAATCACCCAGTTTGCTACGCCAATTGCGACAATCAACACCGTCAGCAGTGCCGTATTGACCATGAATTTTTGCCGAATGCGCAAGCGTGGTATGAAGCGCGTCAACTGTGCCCCCATGTTGCTCCATAACGACACGATGCGCCCCCCTGTTTGTCTGTTCATGCGATCCACTCCAATGACTAGGTGTACTGATGCACGCCATGACAGCGTATAGGCATCGCCGCACTCCAAGGTAATCGGTTTCAACCCATACCTTGCTTTATTCGCGCTGTCGATACGTTTCCCTGCTTGGCGACGCAAGTCGAATAAACCTTTTTCGCGATCACGATGATGCAGGGGCTATGTAAAAAAACTGCCCAGGCAAGCCTGAGCAGTTTTTCAACTTATAAACTTTCTTTCCCCAGCAGATCCGCAAGGGCAGCTACAGCTTCCGCCTCGTCGCTGCCTTCCGCTTGCAGCGTCACTGTCTCACCGTGCGCGATGGCCATCGACATCACACCAAGTACGCTCTTGGCGTCAACGAATTGATCATGCTTGCCAACGCGAACGCTACTCGCGAACGACGATGCAAGTTTGACGAACTCCGCCGCAGGACGGGCGGCCAGCCCCTGGGCCAAGTTAACCGTCAAAACCTTCTCCACCATGGACAACACCTCGATTTAGACCAATGCCTCTTGTTTTGCAGGCGCCGCAAAACCGATGGACACCTCGGTCTCCGCGTCGAAGATGTGAATCTTGTTCAAATCGACGGCAAGCTTCACAGAGCTGCCAACATGGTACATGTGACGCGGATTGACACGAGCGATGAACGTGTTTTCGCCGACGCTGCAGTGCAAATACAACTCAGAACCCATGTGCTCGACGACCTCGACCTGTGACTGCAGAACCGTATCCGGATACGTCGTCATAAACACTTCTTCGTCGTGCAGGTCCTCTGGGCGCACACCAAGTACAACCGGCTTGCCGATCACGCCAGAACTCTTCAACACGCCATAACGCCCTTCGGGCAGACGCAGTGAGATTGCCGGCGCGCGGAAGTAGAATGCATCGCCATCGGCGACGATTTCGCCGCGAATGAAATTCATGGCCGGGGATCCGATAAAACCTGCGACAAACATGTTCTTCGGTTGCGAGTAAACCACTTGCGGCGTATCCGCCTGTTGGATGATGCCATCCCGCATCACACAGATGCGATCGCCCATCGTCATGGCTTCCGTCTGATCATGTGTAACGTAAATCATCGTCGTTTGCAACCGCTGATGCAATTTACGAATCTCCGCGCGCATCTGCACACGCAGTTTTGCGTCCAAGTTGGAGAGCGGTTCGTCCATCAGGAACACCTGCGGTTCGCGGACGATAGCGCGGCCCAAGGCAACGCGTTGGCGCTGACCACCTGACAGCGCTTTCGGCTTGCGGTCCAAAAGATGTGCAATATCCAGGATCTTCGCCGCTTCCTGTACGCGTTTGTCGATCTCGGCCTTTGGCACCTTACGCAACTTCAAGCCGAACGCCATGTTCTGATAAACGGACATGTGCGGATACAGAGCATAGTTTTGAAACACCATGGCGATGTCGCGATCTTTCGGTGCGACGTCATTTACGCGGCGTTCTCCGATGTACAAGTTGCCATCTGTAATGTCTTCGAGCCCTGCAATCATGCGCAATGTCGTCGTTTTACCACAACCGGACGGTCCGACGAACACGACAAATTCCTTGTCCTGGATGTCGAGATTAAAGTCCTTGACCGTCGGTTCCGATGCACCACTGTATGTCTTGTAAATATGTTCGAGCAACACGCGTGCCACGTTGGTCAACCTCCCATGTCTAACTGCTATGGTGCCAGTCTAGCAAAGAGCGCACAGAAGGCCTATGTGCAGGTTGTACGGAATCGCCTCGTCAAGTTGAAGCAACTTGTTGTGGCATAAAACGGGCGGCAAGATACAGCGCAATGGCGTCCTCGCCGCGGCGCACGTCAAATCCACTCGCCTCGCACAACCTTTCGATCCGCGCAAGCAACGTGTTCCGATGCACGTAGAGCGATCGAGCAGCTTCACTGGCGTTGAGATTGGCCTTTATCATGGCCTCCGTCAGTTCTCGCCAACCGTCCGGCCAATCCCGCAAAGGCTGCACCGCTCGCGCCGTCAACATCGCCTGCAGCACTTTCCATTGCGCAGCGCCAGCGACGCTAAGCAGATAGAGTGCGGGATCCTCCCCAAACACGCCGTGCGTACGGTTGTGCCGATCGCCCATGCGTGCCGTCAACTGCAAAGACGCAAGTGCCGAAAAGACCATGTGCGGGCTCACGACAGGCATCGAGACCCAAACCTTGGCATCGACGAAGGCTTCCGCCCGCACCGCTGCCGCCAATTGCTCTGCAATCGCCAGCAATTTGACAAACGATTGGTCACCGGCGCACGCAGGTTCATCTCCGTCACATTCGATCCCGGCAAGATCGTCCTCTGCAAGAAACACTAGCAGACAGGGGCCGTTTGCATCGAACTCGGTCCATCCATGCCCGAACATCGCCTCGATCACATGTCTTGCAATATCGGCATCCTCCGCCACTTGCCGTTCGCTGTTGGCGTGTTTGGCAGTCCATTCGATCGCGATCAGATAGCCAGGGAACTTCTTTTGAGCAAGCGGTCCCCAGTCGCGTGGTTCACCGCGCCCATCGACGCCCGCAACTACAGCGGTCAGTTCCGCGAACGTCATGTCGCGACAGCCTGCATAGGCCTGTCCCACTGGTCGTCCGCCGCCAAAACGTTGCTCGTGCGCCAGCTGGCGCAAAGTCCAAGCAAGGGCGCACCTCACCTCTTCAGACGCATCCCAGTTGGGAAATCGGATGGCCCTGCCGTCATCTAGACGTAGCAACCAAGTTTCATCGCGATTGCACCAGCCAAATCTCGGAACATCTGGCGCATTGTGCGGCCATTCGACGAGCGTCCATTCGATCCCGAAAGCTTTTGTCCAGAGTTCTAACGCATCGTGCCACCAGTCCATCGATTCCGCCCCTGTCGATGATCTCGATTTTGCCTACAGCGCAAGTTTAACCTCATTGTAACTGCGACGACACGTTTGTTACACTGAATCCAGGATGGGGTAACGCGAAGGAGGCTCTTCATGGAACTGCAGCGGACTGGAATCAGCTTAATTTACCGTTTAGAACTCACGAATCAGGGTACCACCTTTGCAAAAGTGGCCAGCCTTGTCGGCGATGCTGGCGGTGACATCGCAGCTGTGGACGTCATCCGCGTAACGCCAGACATGGTGGTACGCGATATCACCATCAATGTCAGCAGCCGGGAACACGGTCGGCAAATTGCCGATATCCTGGATCGGGAACCAGGCATTCATGTCGTCGCCGTGTCGGATCGTACATTTCTCGTACACCTCGGCGGAAAACTGGAAGTCGCACCAAAATTACAGGTCAAAAACCGCGAGGATCTTTCGCGAGTCTATACGCCTCACGTCGCACGCGTGTGTGAAGCAATCCACGAGGATCCCTCGAAAGCGTTTCAATTGACCATCAAGCGCAACACAGTCGCGGTTGTGTCCGACGGAACGGCGGTTTTGGGACTTGGCGATATCGGCCCCTATGCGGCTATGCCCGTTATGGAAGGCAAGGCGATGCTGTTCAAGCAATTTGCAGGCGTTGACGCATTTCCTATCTGCCTTGACACCAAAGATCCGGACCAAATTGTCGAGACAGTGAAGCAAATTGCTCCGGCGTTTGGTGGAATTAATTTGGAAGACATCTCGTCTCCTCGTTGCTTTTACATTGAAGAACGCTTGCGCGAGGAGCTGGATATCCCCGTCTTTCACGACGATCAGCACGGCACCGCGGTCGTCATGCTCGCAGGTCTATTAAACGCCGCAAAGTTGGTCGGTAAACCGCTGCCGAGCTTGAAAGTCGTCGTCGTCGGCATCGGTGCCGCCGGTGTCGCGTGCACGAAAATGTTGCTGAAAGCGGGCGTAACCAACATTCTGGGCGTCACCCTGGAGGGCATTATTCACCGTGGTGCGACCTATGAGAACGAGATGTGGAATTGGTACAAGGAGCACACGAATCCGGATAATGTCACGGGCACACTGGACGATGCTATCGTCGGCGCAGACGTGTTCATCGGGGTCTCCGGTCCTGGCGTCCTCACGGTGGATCACATTCGTAAAATGGCGCCCGATCCCATTGTCTTTGCCATGGCCAATCCCAATCCGGAGATCGAGCCCGAACTCGCCGCTCCACACGTACGGGTCCTGGCGACTGGCCGCTCGGATTATCCGAATCAGATCAACAACGTGCTTTGTTTCCCGGGCATTTTCAAGGGTGCGCTCGCGGCACGTGCGTACACCATTAACGAAGATATGAAGTTGGCGGCGGCCGAAGCTATCGCTTCCTCGATTCGCGATCACGAACTGCGTGAGGATTACATCATTCCGTCGGTGTTCAACCAGTCCGTCGTACAGCGCGTTGCGGACGCGGTCGCCGAGGCGGCGCGCAAGTCTGGCGTCGCAAGACGTGAAGTGCCACCGACCAACAATTTTTGACCTGTAATCTCGGCCTGTCAAGATTCTCCGCTTGTCGCCAAATCCGTCGTTTCGTAGTGTTATCGATGTAAGGTCGGCTTGCCGACAACATCGGACTACGCACGGAAAGGACTCGCGCCGCTGATGCAGAAATTCAATCGTCGCAATGCAGGCGTCGGCTTTCTGGCCGCCGCCTGCTCCGCACTGGCACTCGCCGCTTTCCCACACTTCGAACATGCAGCATCGGCGCAGCCTGCACTGCATTTTTCGCCTGCAACCATCAACTATGACGGCCATCATGCACAGGTATACAAAATCGTCCAGGGCGGGACGGCATACATGCCTGTGTACTATGTCATGCAGGCTCTGAACGGGTTTGGATGCACCAACCAATGGAACGGATCCTCTTGGCTATTCTCGGTAAGCAATTCACAAGCGATAGACTGGAACAACCTTTCTATTGGCACAGGCAAAGTGGCTCTGTACCTCAACCAGCGTCTCGTCTCGATGGTCGAACCGATCGTCGCGATCGACCCAAACAGTGGTAAACCGACCACCTACATGCCGGTATGGTATGTCATGCAAATGCTCCAACGCGCAGGGATTGCCTGCTCGTGGAACGGCAGCCAGTGGTCCCTGGCCAATCAACCAAATTTGCCACAGCCGGCACAAGCGGGGCTATGGAATAGTGCGTTTATCAACGGGGATGCGACGTCCGTGAGCGATTTGCAGATGTATCGGCACCATGTCAATGTTCTCTTTGTGAACGCGTTCGATTTGCGCACTAACGGAACTCTAACACAGGATGAAGGCCAAGTGGCTTGTAGCTATGCACATCAAAATGGCATGCTTGCCATCGCCCGCATCGACAGTTTCGATGGTTCTTCACTTGCCAACCTCCTCGCCAATCCACAGAACGCTTTAGCCCTGGCACAGCGCATTGTACAGGCCGTTGTAGCGGGGGGATATGATGGCGTAAACATCGATTTTGAATTTCTCCCGGCCGCTGCCCAAGTTTCGTTTTTGTCATTCCTACAACAGTTGCACGTCCTACTCGCCAATCAGGACAAATGGCTGACCATCGATGTTCCGGCCATCGATGACCCAGCATCCGACACCTGGGACAGAGCATACAACCTGCAGCAAATCGGTGAGATCGCTGATAAAGAGGTGCTGATGAGCTACGACTATAGTTATCCCGGCAGTCCCCCAGGGCCCATCGCACCGCTGCCCTGGGTCGTGAACACGATTAGCTACACAGTATCCCAAACGCCATCGGCCAAAGTCCTGCTCGGTATCGACACGTACGCATACGACTGGGGCAACAGCGGCAATCCGACGGTGCTAACCCTGCAGCAGGTGGACAACCTCGCCTCCCAGCCCGGAACCACAGTATCGTACAATGCGTCGACCGCAACACCCAGGCTCACCTATTCGCAAAACGGGATTACCCACACGGTGTATTACGAAACACCTGCGAGCCTGGCGTCCCGCATCGCGGAAGTCGGAGCATTTGCGCTAGGTGGCATCGCACAGTGGCGGATCGGCCTTGAGGACCCGGCGACGGACCAAGTACTCGACAGTCTCGTTCCTGCCGAAACGGGTGGCACCACTGCCCCCCCGGTAGCCAACGCGACAACCACTGCGGTCACAAACAACACCACAAGTTGACGAATGTCGCAATACAACAAATAAGGCTGCCGACTTCCGCACCATCCGGAAATCGACAGCCTTATTGTATATCGTCGAATGACGGGTAAGCCCCACTTACCTTGCCATCAACCTTCAATGAGCAGAGATTCAGGATCCTCAATCATTCGCTTGACGGCGACGAGGAAGCGCACCGCTTCACTACCGTCGACGATTCGGTGATCGTACGACAGCGCAATGTACATCATCGGCCGGATTTCGACCTGGCCATTCACAGCCACTGGTCGTTGCACGATATTGTGCATGCCGAGAATGCCGACCTGCGGCGCGTTCAAAATCGGCGTCGAAAGCAACGATCCAAATGTACCACCGTTTGTGATGGTAAACGTGCCACCCTGCAGGTCTTCCAACCCGAGTTTATTGGAACGGGCCTTTACGGCCAAATCCGCAATTTCGCGTTCGATATCGGCGAATGTCAGCCTATCCGCATTGCGCACGACGGGCACCACCAAGCCGCCTTCCGTGGCAACCGCGATGCCAATATCGTAGTGATGCTTGATAATCATGTCTTCGCCCTGAATTTCGGCGTTCAAACGCGGGAACTGCTTTAACGCGCCAACAACCGCTTTGGTGAAGAAAGACATGAAACCGAGACCCACGCCATACTTTTCCTTGAAGTTGTCCTTGCGGCGCTTGCGGACGTCCATGACTGCGCTCATATCGACCTCGTTGAACGTGGTCAACATGGCCGCCGTATGTTGCGCTTCGACCAAACGCTTGGCAATCGTAACGCGCCGACGCGACATCCGAACTCGCTCTTCGTCAGGACGAGCAGCCGACGTCGGCGTCGCGGTAGGCTGTGGCGCAGATGCTGGAGCAGATGGCACAGCCGCGGCACGAGCCAAATCCGCGATTTCAATCCGCCCAGTCTGCACCTGTCCCAAGTCTACACCCTGCTCGAGTGCGGCGCGGCGCACCGAAGGCGTTGCCCGGACCGTCGACGGCGCTGCAGAAGGCACAGCTTGTGCAGAAGGCTGTGCAACAGGCGCGGTCTGAACAGGAGCCTGTGCAGTTGGAGATGGCGCCGCTTGTGCCGGTTGCGCAGCCGATGCCTGAGGTTGTGCCCCAGGTGCCGCCGCTGCCCCTTCGCTAATGACCGCGATCACGTCGCCAATCCCGACCATTTCACCGGCTTGCTTCAGGATAGAGCTTAGAACACCCGCCTGTTCCGCGATGACTTCGACATTGACCTTGTCCGTCTCCAGCTCGGCGATGGTTTCTCCCGACTCGACGGCGTCTCCCTCGCGCTTAAGCCACTGACCGATGGTCGCTTCCACAATCGATTCGCCCAGAGAAGGTACTTTTACCTCTGCCACGTTTGTTTCCTCCCCAATCGCACTCAGTTGATGTCATTCGCCAAAGCAGCTTGCAAAATTTCCGCCTGCACTCGGTTATGAACGTCTGGTGAACTTTCGGCGACAAACCCCTGCTCAGGCCGCCCGATATACCGCAAACGCACACCTTGCGGCAACAAATCTTGCAAGTGCGGCCGCATATATGCCCAAGGCCCTTGATTCTGGGGTTCTTCTTGCAACCAAACGACTTCTTTAAGGTTCTCGTACGCCACTAGAACTTCCTGCAACTGCAAAGTTGGCAGTGGGTACAACTGCTCAACACGAGCCGTCGCGATATGAGCCGTTTCACTCGCATCGCGCTTTCCGATCTCGGCCGTCAGTTCAACGCCGACTTTGCCACTCGACAAGACGAGTCGACGCACCTTTTTTGCGGCCGTTTTCGGAATCGCCTTATGCAATACTGGTTGGAAGCGCCCTTCGCAAAAGTCCGCCGCCTTGGACGCCGCGGCAGCACTGCGCAACAAGCTCTTCGGCGTCATCACGACCAGTGGCCGCGCATCGGCACCTAGGCGAGCCGCCTGCCGACGCAACAAGTGGAAATACTGTGCCGACGTGGTGACATTCGCAACGACGATATTGTTGCGGGCTGCCAACTGGAGGAAACGTTCCACACGCGCACTCGAGTGCTCCGACGCCTGACCTTCGAACCCGTGTGGCAAAAGCAGTACCAATCCGGACGCTTCGCCCCACTTCGAGCGCGCCGCTGCGAGAAACTGGTCAAACATTGGCTGGCCGACATTCGCAAAGTCGCCAAACTGAGCTTCCCACAAGACAAGCGTCTCTGGCGCCTCGATGTTGTACCCGTACTCAAAACCAATGACGGAGGTTTCCGAGAGCGGGCTGTTATACACCACAAAGCTCGCTTGAGCGCCCGGCAAATGCTGTAGCGGCATGTACTTATGGCCGTTGTTCACATCGTGCAAAACGAGATGGCGCTGCCCGAAGGTCCCTCGTTCAGAATCCTGCCCGGTCAAACGGATAGGCGTGCCCTCACGCAAAATGCTTCCAAACGCCAGGGCCTCCGCATGTGCCCAGTCGATGTCCCCGTTATCCACCGCATCGCGGCGCCGCTCCAGAATGCGACGCAACTTCGGATAAACCGTAAAGTTCGGTGGCGTATCGAGCAAGGAGCGATTGATCTCGCGCAAGTCGTCGATCGAGACCGGCGGGGCCTCCTCTGTTTGCTCGGAGAAATCCTCCACCTTGGCCGTCACGTGGACCTCCGGATACTTTTTGTAGGCTTCCATCAGTTGTTCATCGATTTCTTGATCGATCCGCGCAATTTCCCCCGCGTCAATGGCTCCGCGCGACTGCAATTCCGTCGCATACAATTCCTTGACCGTCGGATGCGACGCAACCTTCGTATAGAGTACGGGTTGTGTCATGCTCGGATCGTCCGACTCGTTATGCCCCCAGCGGCGATAGCCGACGAGATCGATCACGACATCTTTGTGGAAGGTCTCGCGGAATGCGAACGCGAGCCGAATGGCGCGGATGCAGGCCTCCGGATTATCCGCGGAGACATGCACGACAGGCATGTCGTAGCCTTTGGCGATATCGCTGGCGTAGCGGGTCGAGCGGCCCTGATCCGGATCCGCCGTGAAACCGACGTGGTTGTTGGCGATAATATGCACGGTGCCCCCGGTGTAGTAGCCAGGAATTTGCGAGAAGTTGAGCGTCTCCGCAACAACACCTTCGCCCGGAAATGCCGCGTCGCCGTGAACGAGAATCGGAAACGCCTTGTGCACGTCTTGAATCGGTTGCCCTGGACGCGTCCGATCCTCCTGCGCGGCGCGCGCCATTCCTTCGATCACAGGGTTGACCACTTCCAGGTGGCTTGGGTTGTTGGCCAGCACATAGCGAGCCTTGCGCCCACTTGCATCGGTGAAGACGCGCGTCCAGCCCTGATGGTATTTGACGTCGCCGCCCCAGCCGCGCTCATACTCGGCCAACTCTTCGTCACTGGCGAGTTCGTTGCCCGTGTGGAATTCTGCAAAAATCCTCTCGTAAGGCTTTTTCAACACATGCGCAAGTATGTTGAGACGGCCGCGGTGTGCCATGCCGACGATCACGTTGGGACAGCCTGCATCGACAGCCAGCGTTGCAAGCGCATCCACCATTGGCACGAGCGCATCCAGACCTTCAACAGAAAAGCGCTTTTGTCCAGCAAAACGCCTGTGCATAAACCGTTCAAACATATCCGCCTGCGCTAGCTGGCGGTACAACTGCTTCTGCTCTTCCACGCTGAACTGCGTGTGAAAGCGGCGAGTCTCGACTTGCTCGGTCAGCCATTCGCGTTCCTGACGATTCGCCAAGTGCGCAAATTCGTAACCGAGGTCTCGACAATATACAGCCTTCAGTGCCTCTACGGCCGCACGTGCATCGCGTGCCTGCCCGGCGACCGGACCGCCGACGATGGTCGCTGGCAATTGAGACAGGTCAGACTCGATAATTCCATAGGTGGACGGTTCCAACTCAGGGGAAGACTCGGCAGGAAACATAGGATCTGTGTCGGCAGCGAGGTGTCCGTATGTACGGATGCTACGCACATATTCTGCAACGCGTGCAACGACGTCCGGTGACACACCTACCCCGACGCCCGTAGTGTGGACTTTACGCGTTTCGAGCGAAGTGGCGACAGCTTGCCCCGGATCTCCATAGCGATTAAACATCTCGCGCGTTTCTGCGCTCACAGCGTTCGGATCGCGCTTGTACTCCTCATACAGTTCCAGCAAGTACCCAAAATTCGGCCCGAAGAATTGTTGCCAGAATGATTGCAACGGTACAGGCTGCTCGTTCTCCATCGTAAACCCCTCTTCCATATCTCTGGGCGCACCAAGAGATACAATACTCCTTTTTCGGGAATATTGCATGGACAACACGGAAAATTTCCAAGCAGGAATTCGACCATGATGTCAGAGAATGAATAGATCGGGACAGTCGCGTTCCCATTTCCGTTTTCTATGTATACCACACTCGGAATTTACACGCAAAACCTGAGACAACCAACCGAGAGAACGGAGACAGACGATGTTCAACAGCGCTCGCGTGCGCCATCTGGCCACCGCCGCCGCCGCCCATTACGCCGTCATCTTCGCTGGTATCTTCGCGCCTGTTGGCGACGCGGCCAGCCGCATTCACATGACGGGCACTTTTGCGGACAACTTTATGCAATGGGACAGCCAATGGTTTGTCGATATCGCCAGATACGGGTATCTGTTGCCCCTTGCCGTACAAAGGACATTCATTCCTACAGGCAACGTCGTGCCTTTCACGCCTGCCTTCAAAGGAGCGGCCTTTTTGCCAGGGCTACCCGTGGTTGTGCGCATCCTCGGCCCTATTTTAGCGCTCGTGTTGGTCAATCTCTTATTTCTATGCGCTTTGGCCCTCATGTACAGAATTGTGGAGCACGAACGGCCTGCTCGAGCTTTTCCAACCGTCCTGCTGTTCGCAGTCGGGCCGTGCGCCGTCATCTTTAGTTCTCTATATACAGAATCCTTCACGTTGTTCGCCGTATTGCTCATCATGTACGGCTTGCAAAACCCAACGTCGTCGCGGCGATACTGGATCGCCTGCGCCGGCGCGTGCATAGCGACCGCATTTCACGATCTCGGCGCCTTTGCTGCTCTCTTTGCCATCCGCCTGTTCCGCCTGCGCATGCCTGTGCGCGGCTTGTTCTTTCTCGCGTGCCTAGCCCTCGTCCCAGCTTGTTACGAGTGGTACTTGTGGAGCCATTTCCACACGCCGTTCGCGCTTTTGACGGCCGAAGACAGTTGGCATCGCCACTGGAGCGCCCCGCTCGCCAACGCGCTCGAAGCCATCGTTGGCGGTCAGTTTACCAGCATCACGGCGATCACGCTCGCCGTCGCCTGTCTTGTAGCCTGCCAGGCGTACGTCGCGCTTCGTTGCGACTTCCGCCTGTGGGCCAAACCGGGCCAAGGTATCGTCTGCAGTCTTGAGACATGTCTTTGGATGAGCGCCATTCTGTTCTTAGGGTTGTGCGCCAACATGCCGCATAATCCGCTGGAAAGCGTGCTCCGCTTCTACGCTATCCTCTGGCCGGCCAGCCTTCCTGTGGCGCGCTGGCCACAAGCAGACCGCGCCACACCGACCTTTTGGCTGGCACTCATCAGCTTTGCTGCAACGGCGACACTCGGATCGGCACTGTTTAGTCACGGCTGGTTCTTCCAGTAAACATTTGCGGTACAATTCAATACAAGAGCTGTCGACTGCGGAAATGAGGTATTCAATATGGCGGAAACCATGCAATCACATGCATCCACCAAGGCATTGCAAGAGGAATTGAAATCTGTGGTGGAAGATTTAAACCAAGTGGTCATCGGCCAACGCGAAGCCATTGAAATGCTGCTCGCCGCATGCCTGGCCGGTGGTCACGCGCTGCTGCAGGACGTGCCTGGTACCGGCAAGACAAGGCTAGCGTCGTCACTTGCCACGGCCCTCGGCCTGTCGTTTCATCGCGTCCAGGGGACACCTGATCTCTTGCCCGCAGACGTCGTTGGAACCACCATTTATCACCCAGCGGATGAACAGTTCCGCTTTCATCCGGGCCCTATCTTCACCAACGTCTTACTGATGGATGAAATCAACCGCGCCACACCGCGCACACAATCGGCACTGTTGGAGGCGATGGCGGAAGGACAGGTTTCGGCGGATGGCCAAACCATGCCATTACCGCGGCCCTTCTTCGTGATCGCAACCGCCAACCCCGTCGAATCACAGGGCGTGTTTCCACTTCCCGAGGCCCAACTCGACCGATTCCTCGTCCAAATTCGCCTCGGCTATCTTGACGCCGATCTCGAACTGGCCATGGTCAAGCGGGTCGCGTTCGGTCACGATGAGCCGGTCGCTCATTTGCTTGCGCCCGAAAAGGTAGTTGCTGCCCAGGAAGCCGTCCGTCAGGTCTACATCAGCGAAGATGTGCTGCGCTATCTCATCCATCTTTGCCGGGCCACGCGCAGCCACGATCAAATTATCCTTGGTGCGAGCCCGCGCGCCATTGTGCTATTGACCCGACTGACACAGGCTATCGCATTTCTGGCCGGGCGCTCGTTCGTCACGCCAGACGACGTCCAACGCGCATTCCCAGCCGTAATGTCGCATCGCCTGCAACTCGATATTGGCTGGATGGACAGCGCTGCTATCGATCGCGTTCTAAGCGATATCGTCACATCTGTCCCCGTACCTCACGAGCGGGAAGAAGGTTGAACCGATGCTTGCACTGTTGTGGATTCCCATACTGCTGATCCTGTTCGTATGGGCATGGCCGCGCGCCTTTACGGCTGGTATAGCAGGTAAAGTGACCACTCTGCTTGCGTGCGACCGACATGAATGTGATATCGGCGAACCTGTGCAGTTGCGGATCACACTGGTCAATCGTTCGTTTTTACCCATTCCATTTGCGGAGATACGCGTCACATTGCCACCACAACTGTCCTTTGACGACACTGGAGAACGAAGTCGTATGACCTTTGGCACGTATATCCTCTCGCGCAGCCGAGTGGACGTGACCATCACGGTATACGGGTTGCGGCGAGGCCCCGCGACCGTTTCCGACGTCGCCGTACACGTGCACGAAGGTTTGGGGATTTCCAAAGTTTATATCAGCATGCCAGAGCCCGTACGCATCGCCGTACGGCCCAACCCGTTGCCAATGCCAGGCCTGCGACCGCCAATCGCGATTCACGGCAAACACCCGCTTGAACGTCCGATATTTCCCGATGAGACGCTTATCAAAGGCGTCCGCCCATACGAGTATCGCGATCCTGCACACGTCATCCACTGGCGTGCCAGCGCTCGACTCGGCCAGCTCGTTGCAAAACAATACTTTAGTTCGACCGAGCCCACCATCGCCATCCTGCTAAATGCCCAAACGGGTGATCCGTTTTGGATCAGCGCCGACAGCGACGCATTTGAGCCGCTCTGCGGTTACGCACTGCACGCCGCCCGTGAAACGGATCGCGCGGGGGGACGTATCCTGTTTGCCACAAACGCAGCTTGTGGTGCACGCACGAGGCTCGTCATCGACACGATGCCGACCGTTCGCATTGCATCGCTGTTGGCACATGCGCAACCCCTTGCAGCGGCGGACTTTGGTGAACTGTTGCGCGCCCTGGCTTCGCGACGAGCGGATATGCCAGATCACATACTCGTTTTAAGCGCTTACGAATCGCCCGTCCACGGTCATCTTCTCGAGCTGTTGCGAAGGCAAGGAAAGCGCGTCGAGATCGTCCGAGCGCGATGGGAACAACCGTCAGCCACTGAAGAAAGAGAAGGGGTGAGTGGAGAGTGAACAATGCGCAAATGGGTCAGGTTGTAAACCTAGGCGAAGGAGGCTACTTGCCCTGGCCGCATGTTTCGCTTGGCCTGCGCATCTCTGTGGGCCTGCTCCATGGATGTGCCGGAACGCTACTCGCGGCGACACTGGCCTGGGACCACAAATCGGCGACGCTCGCACTTGTCGTCGCATGGCTTGCCTGTACGACCGCAAGTCTGACGACAGCTGGCTTGATGCATAGACTGCGGCCGCCGGTGAGCTTACTTGTGGGACTGGCTACAGCCACTGCGCTTTGCGTCGCACTTGTCGTCCCGACGCGTGCGGGCACGGGATGGATGGCGGCGATTATCATCTCGGCCCTGCTCGCAAGTGGCCTCAATATGACTTATATGTTCGAAGGAGACGCCGTGCACGCAGGTGCCCGCAATCTGCGTTGGATAACAGGCATCGCTGCATTTGGCGCGGTCTTCTACGCACTTGTTCAGGCGCGCGACCCAGCGGCACGCAATGCCGGCGCGGTCGGATTTACCTTCATCTTCACCATGGGCCTGGTCATCGCCCAGATGATGATCATTCGCCGAGCACAGGCGGAGGCGACCAAGCTGTCGCAACGTGCGCTCCTCTACGCGCCACTGGGGCTGGCCGAACTCCCGCGCGCGCTTAAGCATCTGCGCCCCATCGTCCGCTATCTGCTGACAGGATTGGCCATCGCGCTCGGCATGCTCGGGTTGGCTTCCTTACTCATGCACTTTGTCGTCAGCCGTTTGCACCTCGCTGGTCGCAGTTCACAAATCACGCCCAAGCTCCCGTTGCACAGCCATCCACCGCAGCCGCTGCAGCCTGTACACACATGGGCCGGCGGTACTTCGTGGTTGCTTTGGAGCGCAGTCGCGATTTGTGTGGCAATAGCCATACTGTGGCTTTTGCGCCAGCAAAGTCGGTTGGCAATTGATGTAAGCGAACCAACAGCCGCTGCGATCACAATTGTCCGCCGGTCGGTAGACGAGGCATTTCGCTTGCAGGCGACAGGGGATCCAACGCGCAAAGCGTATCAGGCGCGTTTACGAACCTGGCACGCCCATGGACATACCATCGGACGAACGGAGACGCCGCGAGCGTTTTCACTGCGCCTGCCCACGGATGAGCAGCAAACGACCGACGCCGATCTGTTGAAACGATACGAACGCGTTCGTTATGGTCGCCCTGGCGAACCGTAAAACGTGCGGATCGCAAGGAAATCTCCTGTACAAGCTAATGTATACCCTTGCAGGTCAGACGGAATCAACGCTGTATCCCCTGGGACAAGGGATATCGCACGTTTTGTACCATCCCCTGGGTCAAAGCGCAGTTCGCCCTTCCCCTCGACCGCGATCACGACGTCCGGATTCCCAGGCACGCCGTGCGTAACTTCCGCACAACGTCCGCGCAGCAGGACGCGATCAATCGTGAAGTAAGGACATTCAGCCAATCGAGTCAGCACAAAGTCCACTTCCTCGTGCAAGATCCGTGGTTGGTCCATCGGCTCTACTGGTGCGCCATAGACGAGCACGTCGGCCGCCTTGTCGACGTGCAACTCGCGCGGCTTCCCGCTTGCGTCCACCCGATCCCAATCATACACGCGGTACGTGACGTCCGACGTCTGCTGAATCTCGAGGACTTTTGTACCAGCCAAGAGCGCGTGTAAGGTGCGCGCCGGTACAAACACTAAATCTCCCTTCTGTATCGGTAGGTAATTCAGGTAGTCGCGCACGTGGCCTTCTGCAACCGCTCGTAGATAGGTTTCGCGATCAGGGAAGGTGTGTCCGTAATTCACCTTTCCATCCGACTTAGCATCGAGAACGTACCAAGCCTCGGTCTTCCCGAAATCACCCTCATGCTCCCTGGCATACGCATCATCGGGATGGATTTGCACAGACAAATCGCTCTCGGCCTCCAGATACTTAATGAGGAGTGGAAAGCGCCCTTGCGGAGAGCGTCCCAGGTAAGCACCTGGATGCTCCTCGGTAAGCTCCGCAAGTGTCCGCCCTGCAAGCGGTCCATCCGCGACGACGCTCATGCCATTGGGATGACCAGACAGCACCCAGTACTCCCCAATAGGTTCGTCCATCTGCACTCCAAACGTCGATTTCAGCGCGTGCCCGCCCCAGATACGCGGCATTGGCACAGGTTTAAACTTCACTGGCCACACGACTGCGACAACTCCTTTGCGAGTTCCTGAAGCTCAGGCACAATTTTGGCGTCCTGAATGCGCCCTTCGATCACGGCGATCAAGTTGTCGATAGCCAGTTGACGCATCGCGTCCCGCGTCGCATGCGTAGCCGAACCGATATGTGGCAATGCGACGACGTTGGGCAGCTTGAGAAGTGGGTGATCATGGGGCACAGGCTCCTGCTCGAAAACATCGAGTCCTGCGGCGCGGATGCCCCCGCTCGTGAGCGCCTCGTATAACGCTGTCTCATCGACGGTTTTACCGCGAGAAATGTTGATGAAGATGGCCGAAGGCTGCATCTTGGCGAACATCTGACGGTCCATTAAACCGACCGTCTCCTTCGTAAGCGGCGTAAGAAGCACGACAAAGTCAGATGCCGCGAGCAGATCCGGTAAGTCGAGGTACACGGCCTGTAATTCCTGCTCCACGCTTTCATGGCGGGAGCGACTGTTGTAGAGCACATTCATGCCAAATCCGAGGCGCGCCCGGCGCGCTACGGCATGCCCAATCCTCCCCATTCCCACAATACCCAAGGTCCTGTGGTGCACATCGACTCCGTACAACACTTCGTCGTCTCCGCGCTGCCAGTGGCCCTGCCGCACATAGGTATCCAGCTCAACCACTCTACGGGCGGTCGCAAGCATAAGAGCAAAAGCGAGATCGGCCACCGTTTCATCGAGGACGCCAGGCGTATGGGCTCCAAGCACGCGGTGCTTGCGCATGGCTGGGATGTCAAAGTGATCGTATCCGACCGAAGACGTGCTTACAACGCGTAGACGCGGGGCTGCCGAAAGCAAGGTCTCATCGACGCGCGTGCCACTGGTAAGCAGAGCGTCCGCGTCGGCAATGGCATCAAATAAGAACGATTTAGCAATCGGCCCTTCGCCCTCCCAAGCGACGACCTCGCCCAGGGTAGCCAGCCTGGCTCGTTCGGCAGCGCGGAGCGGTTTCGTCGAAAGTATACGAACCACATACATCCCCCCATATAGACTTTTCTCAATGCCACTCTACACCTTCCCTCGAGGCGAAGAAAGGGGCTTCTCAACAAGCGCATTTCGTGGTTTACTGAGACCAATGGCAGTATCGGGACGTTGTACACATTTTGAAAAAGGTGGGAATCGGTTGGACAACCCATCCATCTGTTCGCTGTGTGTCGATTATGCGTTGGGGGAATTGTCAGATGAACTTCTGAAGAAGCGGTTTGAGCGTCATCTCGGCCACTGTCACACTTGCCAGCGCGACGTACTCGAATACCGTGAATTGATTGATATGTTCGAGCCTCGGTCGGAAGCGGAATCGCACGTTCAACAGCAGCGGAAATTGGCTGAAGTCATACCGTTCCCCACCCCCTCTAGGGGCGACATCCGGACTCGCGCGGTCAGGTATGCCCGACGCAAACATCTCACGGCGTTGACACTGTCGGCGGCGCTTTTATTGATGAGCTTTTTGAGTATCACGGGAGATCACGGTAAATACAGCCGAGCCATCGGTTTTGCCATCACGTGGCATCGCATTTCGCACGTTTCCCGCACGCTCATGGCAAAGGGCGAACAGCTCACGGACAAAATTCATATCAAGCATGGTCTGCTTTAAAAGGGTCAATCGACGTGTGTCGATTGACCCTTTCTAGCGTACGCCTGACTCAGATGGCGATGCTGGAGGACGCACCACATCATGACATGCCTTTTCCTATCCCAACGATAACCGTGGCCTCGAGAGCATCACCGATACTCGACCGTTTCCCACTGTTTTGTTGCGGCGGATCGCTCCACCGTATCCAGAATACATTGGTTACGAACACCGTCCTCAAAATCTGGCTTGCACGGCGAACCATCCACCAAACTCTTAAAGAAGGTCGCAAACAGGTTCATAAAGGTGTGTTCGTAGCCAATAATGTGTCCTGCCGGCCAATATTTGTCTGCAAACGGATGTACTGGCTCCGTGCAATTGATGGTACGGAAACCCTGCAATCCAGGTTCGTCGTCCTCCAAATACACGTGCAAAAGATTCATATTTTCCAAATCCCAACGCAGAGATCCCCGCTCACCGTTGATTTCAAAGCGATTGCCATTACGGTTACCTGCCGCAAAACGCGTCGCCTCGAACACACCTAGCGCGCCGCTTTCAAAATGCGTCAGAAATGCGACCGCATCGTCGACATCCACATTTCCCGTCTGCGAGCGATCCGCACGCGCCTCCAAGCCGCCAGACATCTCGCCGAGCGGCCGTTCTTTGATGAAAGTCTCCATGGTCGCCGCGAGATCGCGTACTTCCCCGACCAAAAACCTTGCAAGATCGAGAATATGTGCGCCGATATCGCCAAGCGCCCCAGACCCTGTGACTTCTTTGCGCAAGCGCCACACGAGGGGGAAGTTCGGATCCATGATCCAATCCTGCAAATACTGAGCCCGGACATGATAAATTCTTCCCAGTCGTCCATCGTCGATGAGCCGTTTCGCCAACTGCACGGCTGGGGCGTAGCGATAATTGTGACACAGCAACGCGCGCACACCGCTTTTTTCAACGGCTTCACGCATACGCACCGCTTCCTCGACGGTCATCGCCAAGGGCTTCTCACAAATCACATGCTTGCCTGCCTGCGCCGCCGCAATCGCCATCTCGGCATGGGCGACGTTGGGCGTCACGATGTCGATCACGTCGATATCGTCGCGCTCGATGAGCCGACGCCAGTCCGTATCGTAAGAGGCAAAGCCATATTGCTCGGCCGCTTGGCGAACCGCCCCTTCATTGCGGCCCGCGATTGCCTGTAATACAGGTGTCACAGGCAAATCGAAGAAAAAATCGAGATCGCGAAAGGCGTGGCTGTGTGCCTTCCCCATAAACTGATAGCCAATCATGCCGATTCTCAGTGCCCGTTTCGACATGCCGATCCTCCTTCAATACCCCTGGGCCGACTTACAGCCGCACGGCTTCTCCAAGTTCAGCGGATCGATACAGACCATTGAGAATCCGCTGCAGTTTCACGCCCTGTTCCGGCGTCGAAAGCGGTGGCTCGCCACCCAGACATGCGTCGACGAAACGTTTGATCTCGCGCTCATAAGGCGAAATTTCCGGCAGGAATGCTGGGCTGACATCAATGAGCGCACCGTGCTTTTCCTGATAAATCTCCAGCGGGAAGACGTTGGCTCCCCCTGCGTCACCCATCAGCTTAACGTTCATCTCATCACGAATTTTGACATTCGCTGCAAACGCCGATTCCAGGACGAGCGTCGCGCCGTTGGCAAACTGGACGAAACCGCGCGCCATGTCCTCGACCGTAAAGTTTTCATAGTCCCAGTCGCCAAGCAAGCCAACGCCCTTGCGCGTACCCAGCTTCTGATATGTCGCGCCAAAGACCATCGTCGGTTCTGGATAGCCCATCAAGAACAGCGCCGCGTCGAGCATATGGCAACCGATGTCGATGAGTGGACCGCCACCTTGCAGTGCCTTGTTGGTAAACACACCCCACCCCGGAATGCCGCGCCGGCGCATCGCGATGGCTGTCGCCGCGTAGATGTCGCCAAGCTCTCCTGCATCGATAAAGCGCTTTAAAGTATCGACTTCCTTCGAATGGCGGTAGTGAAATCCATACGAGAGAAATTTCCCGGCCCGCTTCGCGGCATCTGCCATCTCCTGAGCCTCTTCCACCGTCATCGCCGGTGGCTTTTCACACAAGACGTGGCAACCTGCATTCAGGGCTGCGATCGACGCATCTTTGTGGAACTTGTTCGGTGTGCAAACGCTCACGACATCGAGCTTGGTCCCTGCCAGCATCTCATCGACCGTGTGGTACACGTTCGGGATCGAAAATTTTTCTGCGGCTTCCTGCGCTTTTTCGAATGCGACATCGCAAATCGCTACAATTTCAACTTTATCTCCACATTTCAGGTAGTTCGGGATGTGCACCTGTTGTGCGATCCCACCGGCACCCACAATACCTACGCGCAATGTGTCCGTCATCTGACGCTCCTCCTTATGCCCACCACATCTGTTGCAATTTTTCGCGAATGATCAGCGGTTTTAAAAAGTCGACCGCCTTTTGGAACCCCTCTTCAATCGACATTAAGCTGTCCTCATGTTCAATGGAGACAGCGCCTTCATAACCCGCGAGTTGCAAGGCACTGATAATGTCCACCCAGGTCTGGCTGTCGTGACCATAGCCCACAGTGCGGAAGATCCAGGAACGCTCCTTCTCTTTGGCATACGGCTTGGTATCCAGTACCCCGTTGACGGCGACGTTGTGACGATTGAAACCAGTATCCTTGGCGTGCACGTGGAAAATGGCATTATGTTGAGCAAGGGCATGAATCGCCTCAACAGGGTCAATGCCTTGCCAAAACATGTGGCTCGGGTCAAAGTTCACGCCAATTTGCTCACCGCAAGCCTGCCGCAACCGAATCATCGTCTCCGCGTTATAGACCACAAAACCTGGATGCGCTTCGATCGCGACGCGCACACCGCGCTCTTTCAGAAAAGCATTCATCTCGGTCCAGTACGGAATGACCTTTTCGTTCCACTGCCAGTCTAGTACCTGGGAAAACTCCTCCGGCCACGGACAGGTAACCCACACAGGATTTTGCGAGTGTTCCGACTCACCCGGGCAACCCGAGAAGGTGTTCACCGTGTCGACGCCAAGCAGTGCAGCCAATTCGATGGTCTCCCGCAGCTCGCGCTGTGCCAGTTCCCGCTTCGTCGCGTCCGGGTGCAGAGGATTGCAGTGACAGCTAAGCGCGCTGATGGAAAGTCCGCGCGACGAAATCTCATCCAGGAACGCCTTGCGCTTGTCCGGGCTTGCGAGCAGCCCTGCGCGATCGCAATGTGCACCGCCCGGATAGCCGCCTGTGCCGATCTCGACCGTATCGACACCGGCCTTGGCAACGTGATCAAGCATCTCAGAAAACGGCATATTGCCAAACAGTACGGTAAAAATGCCAAGTTTCATACGCATCCTCCTTCAAGCAGGAATCTACATCAAGTGGTTACGCTTTCACGCGCGACTGTAAAAACGCGAGGGACGACTGAATTGCTGCAAGCGGATCCCCCGGACACACATCTTGTTCGACGATATAATAGCGAACACCTGCCGCTTCGGCCGCCGCGATGATGGCAGACCAGTCGAGCACGCCCGATCCGACTTCTGCAAACGCGCCCGTTTCACCGTCCGCGTCCTTCATGTGTAACAAATCGGCACGCCCACGATAACGCTGCAGATATTCGACAGGGTTATATCCCGCACGATGTGCCCAATAGACGTCCAGTTCCATCTGTACCCCATCTTCGGTAAGCCTACTTAACAGGGTATCGAGCGCGGTTGCGCCGTCGAATACCTGAAACTCAAAATCGTGATTATGGTAAGCCAGACGAAGTCCTGCCTCATGTAGCGTCGACGCTGCGCGGCGCAAAATGTCAAACAATTGGTCGTAATCCGCCTTCGTTTGTCGGCGCTCCGGAGGCAACCATGGGCAAACGACATAATCGAGCCCTAGCTGTTTTGCTTCCTCGACCACCTTGTCCAACTCGCTTTCCAAGCGGACAAGCGGAACATGGCAAGACACAGCACGAATGCCCAAATCATCGAGCAACTCACGCAGCTTGGCAGGCGTATAGCCGCCGTAGGTGTGGAGTTCAACTACGCGATAACCGATGTCGCGAACCTTTTTTAGCGTGCCCGCAAAATCCGAAGCGAGCAAGTCGCGCAATGTGTATAGTTGCAGTCCGATTTCAGCCAACTTAACAATCCCCTTTCACATTTGCAATCATCTGCGTCAGGCGTTCAAACGCAGTCTGTGCCCGTTCTGCATTCGATCCGGCAAGTGGCTCCTGATGCAACACTTCGGTTGATACCGGTCCTCGATAGCCAGCTTCATACAGCGCACGCAAGAACGAAGCGAGTGGAATTCTCCCGTCTCCCGGCAGGCACCGCCGCTGATCATGCGCCAGTGATGGCTCTTCGAGCGCATCGTTTACATGCACATGTACAATCTGTTCCGGCTTTAGAAGAGCGAGATCGTCCGTCGACTCCTCGGCGGTGTACCAGTGGAAGCTGTCGATCAAAAAGCCGACATTGGGAGCACCGACAGCTTCTAAAAATATAGCGAGTTCCGCGAGATTCTGGACAAAGGGATACGCTCGATTCCGCAAATGATGCGGACCGACATATTCCAAGCCAAGACGCACCCCATGCGGCATCAAGGCGACGGCACACTGGCGCAGGCGACGAGCCAAGCGTGAAGCATACGGGACTGGTCGCTCGTCGATCGATGGCCACAGAAATGTGGTGCAGCGAACGGCGCCAAGGCCTACAGCAAAAGCCACCCGTTCCGGCAGCAGAGCGAGATCGCGCACATAGTCGGCCTCATCGGCGTACAGATCGACCGGCAAGCCAAAGCTTGCAAGCCTTAGGCGACGCGATTGAAACATCGCTTCGACACGAGAAGAACTGGTCCTCTCGACCTCCTGGTGAAGCCAATGAAGTGGAACGTCCACCCATTCGTAACCGCACTGTACCGCGAGATCCAAATAGGCCTCCAACTCGTTTGTGTCGACGATCGACGGATGTAGACAAGGTTTCATACGCGGGCCTCACCTGCCAAAGCTGCTCGAGCAGCCGCCTGCGGGGATGCCGGATCCAGTTGCATGAATTCAATTGGGTTACCGTCCGGATCGTGCGACCAACATTGCCAGTTCTTGTCCAAACCTTGTTTGGGCGCGACGTCTAGGGGCGCACCTTTGTCACGCAGGGCTTCGGCAACTTGCTGGATGTCGTCGACTTCAAAGCAAAGGTGTGCAAACCCGATGCGATCCGGCGCCGAATGCGTTTTCACCGAACCGCCATAAAATAACTCGATGAAACGCCCATCGGGACAGCGCAAATAAACAATCCATGGCGTTCCATCTTCACGATGGATGTCAAATGCCCGATGGCAACCGAGAACATCGCAATAAAAGCGCAACGATGCCTCCATATCTTCAACCGTTAACGCCACATGCCCGATTCCTTGAATCATGGCTTGCCTCCTCGGACTCCTCTTCGAGCGTGCAGCCTTGTGATACGCTCACCGCATGCTGCTGCCCAGATCCTATTGAACCATATCACTCAAGCTAGCCGCCATCACCTATGTGGTCGTCTCATTGCGGATCTGGCTACCTACCCCGCGATTTTGCCTCAATGGAGAGCAACCTCTGCACGCCCCACTTTGCGCCGCTGGCCAATAGGATGTAGATGGGAATGGAATACAGCGGACTCCAATGGTACGACTGATACATGTCCAGCCATGTAAACAGAGGTTCGACCAACGAGACCAGAATTCCTATGATGGCGACAACAGCCACAAATTTCGGCCAGGTCGGGCACAACTGATATACGAGCGTAAACGTGACTGGAATAATGGACAAATCGATGGGCAGCAGAGGAGTATACATAAACCAGAAAAGACGCTGTCGATATCCCCAGAGCATCAAGTTGGTGCCGATCACGTCCATAATGCTGGCCAAAATGCCAATGCAAGAGGCGTATACGAGCATCTCGAACAAACGACGAGGATCCACAAAACGGATCCATACCAGCCATGGTACAAACAATAATGCAACGGACAGCCACCATTGCCAGCGAAACACTTCATGGCTCACCCAATACTCGTACAGCAAATGGGATAAGGCTGTGCGGGTCGTTTCGATATCGGCAAAGGAAGGCACCAGTGAATGAACTCCTTTTCGTTTGGATCTGGATTGTAGTATGTCCAATTTTGCATCGTAAACTTTTCCTCGGAGTCATTGGCGACACCCTCCAGCTAAGAGCAGCGTCAGACCTGTTCCTTTCTTCCAAGCATTGCAAATCGACGCCCTGCATATGCCCCTATCAAGGAATTGAACTCTGCCAACCAGCGCATTTGGAGGAATGAACCGTGGGGCTGCGCGAGATATTTCAACAGCAGATGCCTTTTATCACTATACAACTAAGCAAGCCTTTATCTGGCCGTACGACGAACAAGCGCGCTTGATTGGGGAACATCTATATGTCGATATGACAAGTGCTAAGGTCGAGAGATTGAACACAGATGATGTCGTTACAACCGACTGGGTTCAGCAAACAGCAAAAGCATTACTCAGAACACTCTAAGCTGCGCACGCAAAATGACGATGTAAACACCATGCTGTAACCTCTTGAAATACGGTGCCCACTATCACCTGTACCCGGGCTGTCTGTACCAAACAGAGCAGACAGCCTTCGTTCTCCCGCAGCGATGTCATCTGCTTCCCCGATAAGTATTCTTTCAGTATAATGAACTCACTCAAGATGTCCTTTACCGAGAAGGAGAATTCATGACGGTTCAACGCATAACCAATCCGAAGGTAGACTCCTTTTTTCAAAGGCTGACGACCTGGAAAGAAGAGTTTACCGCAATGAGAGCCATCGCCCTCGATTGTGGTCTATCAGAAGAACTCAAATGGGGCTGGCCTTGTTATACCGAACAAGGAAAAAACATCGTGCTCATGCATGGGTTTAAAGAGTATTGCGCGTTTTTGTTTTTTAAAGGAGCGCTACTGCCTGATCCCAATCAGATTCTCGTGCAGCAAACCGAAAACGTACAATCGACACGACAAGTTCGTTTTACGACGATTCAAGATATCAGGTCCATGGAAGACGTGCTCAAAGATTATATTCAAAGAGCTATCGAAGTGGAACAAGCTGGTCTCCAAGTCGAACGCAAAAAAACCGAAGACTTCCCGATCCCTGAGGAACTCCAAGCCAAGTTTGAGGAGCTTCCTGCACTGAAAGATGCCTTTGGCAATTTGACCCCAGGTCGCCAACGTGCGTATCTGCTCTATTTTGCACAACCCAAACAGTCGAAGACGCGCACCTCTAGAATTGAGAAGTATGTAGATAAGATACTGGAGGGAAAGGGCATGAATGACTAAGCCGCCCCTACTTCGCGCAAACTCTGGGGCGGCTCATCCGCTCAAAACAGCTTCTTGGTACTGTTGTACTCCTTCAAAATTTCGACCGCTTCGCGAAACCTGAGTGAATGCACCACCTCTCGTTCCCGTAAAAACCGTAAACTGTCCACAATATCCGGATCGTCCGTGTTATCGATAATCCATTGATATGTGGCGCGCGCCTTTTCTTCGGCAGCGATATCCTCATACAGATCCGCAATGGGATCGCCCTTGGCTTGGATATAGGTCGCCGTCCACGGATTTCCTGCGGCATCATGGTAAAATAGTGCGTGGCCATGGTTGACATAGTGATCAGCCAAACCCGCTGCCCGCAATTGGTCTGGTGTTGCATCTTTGGTCAACTTATACACCATTGTTGCAATCATTTCGAGATGAGCAAATTCCTCTGTCCCGATGTCCGTTAGCAGCCCGATGACCTTATCCGGAATCGAGTAGCGCTGATTCAGATACCGTAGTGCCGCGGACAATTCACCGTCCGCGCCACCGTATTGCTCAATCAGCATTTTGGCGAGCTTCGGATCGCACTTACTCACGCGAACGGGATATTGAAGCTTTTTTTCATAAATCCAGATAGCCTTCACCCCCTATGGTTGTGGCCGGTGTAACCCGAGTTTTGATTAAACCTGCCATGGCCAAGGAGTCTGCGACCACGCCCATTTGCCGCCACTGATAGGGCTGACGCCAAACTCATACAAGGGTCCGAATGCAGCTTCAAACTGCGTCATCAAATTGTGCTTCCGCTTCTGGAACTGAGTGAATTGCGCAAGTGCTTGCTCGTCTTCTGGGTGTGTATCGAGATACAAGGTCAACTCACAGAGGACAAAATCAATAGACTGCAATTCGTGAAGGTACTGGTAATAGGCCTTTGGCATTTGCGGCGGTGCCTCGCTCATTCTGCTTCGCCTCCCCGCGTCTCTGGTGGATACGGGCTGTAGTATTCGGGCCACAACGTTCCCTTGCGAAGCGCCTCGTGTGGAGCAAACTGTTTGCGAGCACTAGTTTGAAAAGGCTGTAACACATTAGGAGGAACATTGAAGTATCTTGTACGGGGTGAACATGGGTCAAACGGACTGTGATAAGATCGATAGACGCGCCATTGTGACGGCGTTTTTTCCACGGTGGACAAATCCCCTCCTGTCATGGCGGTTTCAGCCAATCTATATGCAGATGGAATGACAAAAAGTCCACCGTTTCGACACACCTGTTACGCCATCGCCAATGCCCCACTTATCCATGTAACGCGATCGCGACGATCACGCCGACGACGATGCCGCCTAGGATCTCGATTGGCTTATGACCTACCTGTTCGTTTAGCACGGGCCAATCGATTAACCACCAAGGCATCCTCACCACAGACAAAGGTCGGATTCCGGCCACCGGTTCACCAGGGCTTGGCTTGGGCGCCGCATCGCGTGGACGCTGTTCTCCAGCTTCACCGCTGTGTTCGAGCAGGTGTTGACCGCGAAGATCGCGCAATAGGCGATTGAGCACGGCTGCTTGCCGCCCTGTTTGCCAACGCACGCCGGCCGCATCGTACATCACGACGGCAGCGACAAAGAAGCCAATCCCCAAAACGGGATCAGATCCCCCCGAATGCATCCAAAGTTCAGCAGCGAGCGCGATCACGGCGGCTGTATGGGAGCTCGGCATGCCACCGGAATTTCGCACCTGTCGCCAATCCCAAGTCCGCATCTGGATCATCACAAACACAGGCTTCAACAACTGGGCGACAATCATCGCCACGAGCGGCGCGGCCCACATGTCTGACCACACGTGCAGCAAGCCAAAACGCTCCTTTCTACAAGCGATTGCCGTCGAGACTTTGCCGAAACGACTCGTACAAAAGGACGCTACCGGCAACGGCGGCGTTCAAACTTTCTGCACCACCGGCCATCGGGATGGCAATCATCATGTCCGCGAGATCGCGAACCGTAGCGCTGACGCCCTGAGCCTCACTGCCGATTACCACCAGTCGGTCTCCGCACAGATTCGCCTCGTAGCATGGATCCGATCCCTCAGCCGCCGCGACGGCCACGCGACCTGCCGGGTGCAAACCGCGCCAGCGTTTGATGAAGCTGACGCTGTCTTCTATGTACAAATCAAGTCGAAACATGCCCCCCATCGAGGCGCGAACCACCTTGGGCGCGAATGGATCTACCGTTTGACTGCCGCAACAAACAGCCGTGTATCCAAATGCTTCTGCAGTCCGCAACAGCGTCCCGACGTTGCCTGGATCCTGGATGCCGTCCAACAGCACGCAACGAGCCCCGATGGTCGGCGTTGGCTGCGGAATGTGAGCGACGGCAATCACTCCTTGCGGCGTCGTCGTGTCGGCAACCGCAGCAAACGCATTGGGAGACAGCTCAAACCACTTATTTTGCGCTTTTGGATGTTCCCTCAACGCCAAAGGAAGTTCGTCCGATCCGGTATCCCACAGTAAGGCATCCACTTCGTATGAACTATCGAGCAGTTCGGCAACCAAACGCTTTCCTTCGGCGAGAAACCGCCCGTGTTTTACACGGCCCTTCTTCGTTTTCAACTGACTCCACAGCCGGACTCGCTCGTTATGTACCGATTCGATATACACGCCGCCACCGCCTCCCGTCCGGGTCGCTCATGAGAAAAAGACCCGGTCGCCAGCGACCGGGACTCTGCCATCAGGCGTTCAGCTTTTCGCGTGCTACGTTGACCAGTTGCGTAAATGCCGCGCCGTCCGTCACAGCGAGATCAGCGAGCATCTTGCGGTTCACCTCGATGCCGGCAAGCTTCAGACCATACATGAACTTGTTGTAAGACAATCCATTCGATCTCGCTGCGGCATTGATGCGCTGAATCCAGAGGCGACGGAAGTCGCGCTTGCGAACCCGACGGTCGCGATACGCGTACATCAACGACTTCATAACTTGCTGTTTCGCCGTGCGGAACAGCGTATGTTTCGAACCGCGGTAACCGCGGGCGAGCTTTAAAATCTTCTTATGGCGACGACGCGTCACCTTACCACTTTTTACACGTGCCATGGTTGCAAATCCTCCTCAGATGGATCGCCCGCTCGTACGAGCCGGGCGCTGGTACGTTCAATGCTCCAGCAATTATTTATAAGCGACCAACTGTTTAATGCGCTTGACGTCGCTCGGCGAGACCAAAGTCGTCCCCCGCAGGCGGCGCTTGCGGCTCGGCGACTTATGTTCAGCCTTGTGGTATGCGAACGCATGCGGGCGCTTCAGCTTGCCAGACGCCGTCCGCTTGACGCGCTTTTTGAGACCGCTGTGCGACTTCATCTTCATCTTCGCCATATCGTTTCTGTCCTCCAATATTGATTAGCCAGCATCCCGGCGGATCATTCTCGTAGATGGTTCTGCAAGGATCAAGCACTCGGCTGTCGCGGCGCGAGAATCATGACCATATGACGGCCTTCCAGCTTCGGCATGCGTTCGACAATCGCCTGTTCCTCAGCTGATTTGGCCAACCGCAACAACAATTCCTGACCGAGGTTTTGGTGCGTGATTTCCCGTCCGCGAAACCGAACAGAAACCTTGACCTTCGAACCTTCTTTTAAAAACTTGATGACGTTCTTGAGCTTGACGTTCAAGTCGTGTTCGTCAATATTGGGCGTCATCCGGACTTCTTTGAGCAGAACAACTTTTTGATTCTTACGAGATTCCTTTTCCTTCTTGCTCTGCTCGTACTTGAACTTGCCGTAGTCCATAATGCGGCAAACAGGTGGTTTCGCGTTGGGCGCGACGTTGACAAGATCCAAATTGCGCTCTTCAGCCAGTCGCAGTGCATCGCGCAAAGGCATAATGCCAAGCTGCTGGTTTTCGGCGTCAACGACGCGCACTTCGCGAGCGCGAATACCTTCGTTTACCTGATACCCTTCTTTGCTAATCTGGTGTCACCTCCATAAAATCCGACCCGAACCGCAACACAAAAGCGCAGGCACACATATGCCTGCGCTCCCTAGATGACCGCGTAAAACGCGCCTAGTCATCGATTCATGTGAAATCGATAAGACTCGCATTGTCTAGGAACCTGTCAGCATATGCCGATCAGGTGAGAAGCGGCAGGCTTCTGCTTACTCAATTTCGTACTATAACATGCGTATTTTAACCAAAGGACTCTACAACGTCAAGGCTCTTACGGCTCCACCAACAATTCCTTGGCATCAATTTCGGCACGCAGCCGCCCTGCAAACGCGTCAATGGCCATCTGCCCCTGATCCCCGGCCTGATACTTGCGCACGGAAACGGTGCCTTCTTGTAGTTCGCGTTGACCGACGACAAGCGTGTATGGGATCTTGTGGATTTGGGCCTGACGGATCTTGTAGCCAATCTTGTCAGGACGAACGTCGGCTTCCACACGCAAGCCCATTTCGCGCAATTTGTCCGCCACCTCTTCTGCGTATGCGGCAAAGTCATCTGCCACAGAGGCTACAACAGCTTGTGTTGGAGCCAGCCAAGCCGGGAAAGCACCCTTATACTGCTCAATCAAGAACGCCGTAAAGCGCTCCATCGTGCCGACAACCCCGCGGTGAATGACGACCGGGCGATGGCGTTCACCGTCCTCCCCAACATACTCCAAGTTAAATCGATTAGGCAGATGAAAGTCGAGCTGAACCGTGGACAGCGTCTCGTCTTTACCCAACGCGGTGCGCACCTGCACATCCAGCTTGGGACCATAGAACGCGGCTTCGCCGGGCGCTTCTACAAATTCAAGCCCCAACTCCTCCATCGCCTGCCGCAACATGCCTTGCGCTAACTCCCACATCTCGTCGTTCTGCACATACTTCTCGGTATTGGCGGGATCGCGATAGCTCAACCGATGATAGTAGTCGCGGATGCCAAAATCCTTGTACACGCGCTCGATCAATCTGACCACGCGGATGAACTCGCTCTGAATTTGATCGGGTCGGCAGAAAATATGCGCGTCGTTTAGGGTCATCGCACGCACGCGTTGCAAACCGGCCAGTGCGCCTGACATTTCGTATCGGTGCATGGTACCGAGCTCCGCTATGCGAATCGGTAGCTCACGGTAGCTATGCAGATGGTTTTTGTACACCATCATGTGATGCGGACAGTTCATCGGTCGCAACACGAGTTCTTCGTTATCCATCTCCATAGGTGGATACATGTCCTCATGATAATGTTCCCAGTGACCGGAAATCTTGTACAGTTCCACGCTTGCCAAGTGCGGTGTGTAGACGTGCTGATACCCGAGCGACTCTTCGAGATCGACAATGTAGCGCTCAATGGTGCGCCGAATCTTCGCGCCATTGGGCAACCAAAGCGGCAACCCCTGTCCGACCTCTGGCGACAGCATGAAGATGTCGAGTTCCTTGCCTAGACGGCGATGATCGCGCTCGCGCGCCTCTTGTTGAAGCCGATTATACTCATCGAGATCCGACTTCTTCGCAAACGCCACGGCATACAGCCGCGTGAGCATTTCGCGATCCGAATCCCCCCGCCAGTATGCGCCTGCCAGGTTGCCCAATTGAAATACCTTAATCCGGCCGGTTGACGGCAAATGCGGGCCCCGGCAAAGATCGACAAACTCGGCCTGGCGATAGATGGTTAACGTCGTTTCCTCAGGTAAGTCACGAATAATCTCGACCTTAAACCGGTCTTCGCGCGCCTCGAACATTTGCAAGGCATCTTCCCGGGAAATGACCTCGCGGACGACCGGATAGTCCGCATCGATAATCTTCTGCATCTCTTCCGCAATGCGCGGCAGATCCTCCGGCGTGAAGTCGTGATCGGCAAAATCGTAATAAAAACCGTTTTCGATCACGGGACCTATGGCAAACTTGGTGCCTGGAAACAAGCGGGAAACCGCCTGCGCCATAACATGCGCACAGGTGTGCCGCATGACGTCGACACCCTCGGGATCTTTGAGCGTCAACAGTTCCACTTGTGCGCCATCGGCGATCTCACGAGCGAGATCGACAACTTGCCCGTCCGCCTTCGCCGCCACTGCCTCCTTAGCCAGGCGCGGGCTGATGGCAGCAGCTAGATCTGCATACGTGCTGCCAACGGGCATGGCCCTTTCCGAACCATCTTTCAACCGAACGACAATGTCCTGTGCCACGATTCGTTCTCCCTTCTGATATGCAATGGTGAAACGACAAAAAACGCCGTCACCCCTATGGGACGACGACGTCAGTCTCGTGTTTCCACCCAACTTCCCTCTGCTCGGCCAGCAGGAGCAGAGGCTCAAAGCCATAACGCGGCTGAACGGTTCACGTTGCGACCCGTGAACTGCTTGGAAAGTGGTGTCTTTACGCAACCATGGAGGACATTTGCAGCCTGGATATCCTCTCTCTGCACATGGGTTCCTGCGTCAAAGCGCGTCTTTCCGCATCGCATGTTCTTCATGGCAAAAGGCCGCTTGCGACCCTTTGTTCTATAATGGACAGTACGACACGAAGCGGCTAGATGTCAAGGCCCTGCCCGTCGACTGCCCCATCACTCCAAGGTAAATCCAACAGCTCGTCACCGCGAATCTGATGCCCTTGGTGTGACCAACAAGTGGTACACCCCCGACATGGCATCACGCGCTCACGGAACACGCGGCGGATCGTCTCGGAAAAGCGAGGCCACGGTGCGTCGGGATCGAGATCGTGCAAAATGATGCGGCACGGTGAACGGGTAATTAAAATGCTCATCGCCAAATCCTCGCTGTCGACATCCGTTTCACCCGCCAGTGCGGCCGCCAACACTTCCTCGTCGCGAATTAATTCGCCTTCCGCATCGGTCATCCAGATTCGTTCGGGAGCACAAAACACGTGTAACTCGCGCTTCACAATGGGTTGTTCGTTGAGCATATAGCGCAACATCCGAAGGGATTCTTCGTACTCATCCTCAAGCCGCATTTGATGCATACGCCGCTCGACTTCGGCCGTTAAGGCTGTCAGTAGCGGTCGCATGCGAAATCGGGCAAATGCGGGCAAAGACAACCGATCCTCCTGCTCCATCCAAGCGCTCAAATCAGCGGCCAGTTTGGCCTCCCAAGCGTCCAGATCGTCCCCTGCAAAACGCGCCTTGGTCGCCCGCAAATCGTGCAACTGGCTAAGCACACCGTACTCTATCTCGTCGCTCATGAGCGAAGGTTCGCGTTGCTGCACGTGAACAACAAGTTGGCGATAGAGCCAATCGCGCACCAGCGCCCCCGCCAAGATAGATGCGACGCGTCTTTTTCGATCCGGCGGGCATTCACATCCGATGTAAACCATCTCGCCGCTCCACCAGCGGACGGTACCGACACAAGTTGCGAGCTTTTCACACAATGATTCGACGTCCATGCCTGGAGTCCATTCAAAGACGTACAACGCTGTCGCCCCCAATGCACTTCCATACAAATCCAGATGGTTCCAGTATGGAGCTTGAGGCATCCAGCTATACACAAACTGCTGATCTGTACGGGTTAGCCGGTTGTAAAGACTGTCTCCAGTTCATCGATGATCGCGCCCACGTGGCGGATCGCTCGGCGGTAAGGTTCGGGCGTGTCCATGTCGAGCCCGACTGCGCGGAACAGTGCGAGCGGCGATTTACCTGCTCCCTCAGACAGAACCCGGATCCAATCCTCGATCAGCGCTGTCTCTCCTGCTGCGAAGCGCTCGGCCAGAATCGTCGATGCGGTTAAGCCGACCGCATAGGTGTACGGATAGAGTCCCATATAGTAATGCGGTTGGCGCATCCAATATAAATCTGCGCCTTCGTCGAGTTCGATCTCGTCTCCCCAAAATTCGGACAGTACCTGCCGCGAGGTTTGCCGGAACACCTCAGTCGACAAAGGCCGACCCTTGTCAGCCAAGCTGTACAACCGACGTAAAATCTCCGCCTCAGTCTGATGCGTGACAAAATCGTGGTGAAATGTGAACATCTGCATCATTCGCACCTGGGCGCGACTGGTGGCATCGGCTGCGGTAGCAATAAGCCTGTTGGCGATCATGTGCTCCATCAATGTCGATGGTGTCTCGATGAACAGACACGAAAAGGCGAGATTGGTCGGCAGTTCAGAAGCGCACGCCAATGATAGGTGCACCGCATGCCCAAGTTCGTGCCCCAGCACGAACACATCGTACATGCCGCCGCCAAATGGCGAAAACACGTACGGGTGAACCGAGCTCTCCCCGCAAAACGCTCCGTTCCAATTGCCGGCATTCCGTCCCCAGTAAATCCACCGCTCGTCAAATGCTCGTTCAAGAATGTCTGTGTAGACCGAACCAAGGGGCTCGGCTGCCTTGAGAATGAGCGATCTCGCTTGCGCAAACGACATCTGCGCACCGGAGAGGGGCACAAGCGGTGCTTTCGCATCGCATAAAAGCGGCCGATCGAGGTTCAGCACGCGCTTGCGCAACCGCATGTAACGTCGCATATGCGGCGCCAGTTCCTTCAACATCACGTCCTGGACCATGAAATAATGTTCAGGGTCGACCTGGTTCGCCGAAATCGTTCCTCCCATATCGGCCATCTGCAGCATGTGAAAGACACTATCGTAGTTGCGCAAACGCGCGGCCGCGACGTCGCCCTGGATTTTACCGGCAAGTGCGCGAGCCAGCGTATGTTGATACGGCCGCAGGCCGTCGATCACGCTTTGATAGGCATCATGGCGAAACTTCGTATCTGCTGATGTCTCAATGTTCATCAATAGAGCAAACGGCGTAACTGCAACTTCATTGCCTGAACCGTCGTGAGCATTGCGAAAACGCATGTCGGCGCCTGTTGCTGCCTCGTACACGCCACTTGGAACACCGATATTTCCTGCCAAGGCAGCCAGTGCACGTTCTGCCTCGTCGTGCAATGTGTGCGCACGCTCTTGCTCCACGCGTTCTAAATATGTGGCATACACGACAATTTCGGCATCCTGGCGCCAGGCAGCAAGCGTGTTCGTCGGCAAGCGGCGAATCGCCGCCCGCAGATGTTCCGAAGCTTCTCCACATCGTTGCAATGCCAACTGGGCTTTACCCATGAGCGTTTGCGCTTCATTGCTCGTCGCGTCTTCGGCAAACCGAGACATGGCGTAGCGGTCCGTATTGATGCACAACCTGCGCAACTCGTCGTGCAATTGCAAGCACCTGACGAGATCCTTTGGAGTGCGCCACTCTTGAGAATCGGATTGTTTTATCAGTTCTTCCGCAAGCGCGGGAATGCGCTCAACCGCAGTTTCCCAGTCCTCCACGCTCAGGAACAGCGGGCGCAAATCCCAAGTTTCTTGCTCCGGCACATCGCTTCGTGCACGCAAAGGCATGTTCTTTCGCCCCTTCCCGTTGCCCTTTTTGTTTAGAGCGATTCCGCGTACATCCGACTCGTACCCGTCCACGACTCCCCTGGTTGCAAAATCACGAGCCCTGTAACATCGGCTGGCAGCTCGACGTTTGGCGCATTGACCATGTTGATTTGTGGCTCAGGGCAAAAGAAGGTACCACCTGCATTGTTGTTCCACACCATCCAGTGACGGTATCCGAGATCGACATCGTAAATAAACCGCACCCCCGCCTTACTGTCCGTCAAGACCATCTGGTTGTGACCATCGACAGGCGCCGCCGAGTAATGATTGTCCATGGCCTCAAAGAACGGGCTGACACCGCCAGATTTCATATTTTGCTCACCGGCGTTTAGGGGTTGGAAACGGCCTGTAGGAAGTTTGCGCTCGTCGAGTTGCCACCGCTCGCCGATGGTCAAAGTAAATGTACAATCCGCCGCGCTACTGCTTGGCGCAAACGGAACCAGCACGGCCGTGTGAAAGCCCAGCATACACGGCATTGGCGTGTCTCCCGTGTTCTCGATGTGTACGGTTTGCACCAGAGATGATGTGGTTAACGTATAGCGAATCGAAATGGAAAAGCGGTGCGGCCAGTGTTCATAAACGGGATGATTCTCGTCGACGTCGTGGCGAATCTCGACAAACGCGCCTTCGGCATTGTCACCACTTGCGACAACGGGCCATGCGAGGCGAGAAAAGAAGCCATGTAGGTGATTGTGCGTCGACTCCTCGTTCACCGGCAAATGATACGTTCTGCCGGCAACTGTAAATACGCCGTCGCGATAACGATTCGGTGGAAAGAGGACGGGAATGCCAAAGCGGATGGGCGACTTTTCAAATTGGTCCATCTCCTGCTCTGGTTCGCGCAAAAAGCGATATCCACGCTTCACATCTCGAAACGCAACGAGATTGCCGCCGCGTTTGGGCAGTAAAATTGCCTCGTAGTCTCCATTTTGCAAGAGTATTGCAGATTCCCCTGCATACGTCGCCTCTTTGACTGACATCATCATTCAATCCTTTCTTGCTAGGCTGTAAAGGAATGTACCATTGCCCCAGAAAAATGCGACAGGACCAGCCCGCGAACGCGAGCCAGTCCCATCCCTATGATCCCTGCAAATGCGGCATCAAAGTCGCGGTGAGGCTGCTATACAATGATTACGCAGCCGATGTCACGATATCCTGCTTCGCAAATCAAACTCAATTTGTTCGAGACTGCGTCCCTTCGTCTCTTTCACATTCGCAATCACGAAAATGATCGACAGAACGCCAAAGATGCCATAGATGATGAAGGCCCAACTAATACCCACAGCCTTCAGCAATGGCGGGAACGTCAACGAAACGACCAAGTTCGACGCCCAGTTGGCGACCGCACCGACTGCCATGCCCGCACCGCGAATGCCTAGCGGGAAGATTTCCGAAAGCATGACCCAAACGACAGGCCCCCAACTGATGGAGAAGAAGAAGATATAAATCGCTAAGAAAATCAAGGTTGTCCAGCCAGCGGCCGCCGAATTGCCAAATGCCATGTGAATGAAACCGAGTAACAACAGCGACAAAGCCATTCCGATGCTACCGCTTACCAACAAAGGCTTGCGCCCAACGCGATCGATCAAACGGACTGCGATCACGGTCATAATCACCTGGACGCTACCGATACCGACAGTACCGAGGATGGCGGCCGAAGATCCGAGTCCGACGTCCGTGAACGTCGTAGGTGCATAATAGATGACGGTGTTGCACCCAATGAACTGTTGAAAGACAGCAAGCCCGATACCCGTCCAGAGCGCCGGGCGCACCCACTTTTCCTTCAACTGTGACCAACCGCCAGTTTCAAGTTCATTCGCACGCCGAATGTCGCTCAACTCTTCTTCGACTCCGCGTCCTTTGCGCAAGTGATTCAAAATCTCGCGAGCTTGATCTTCACGCCCACGCTTCAAAAGCCAGCGCGGACTCTCGGGCAGGAACAGCATACCAATAAAAAGAATGGCTCCCGGTACAAACGCCAATCCCAACATCCAGCGCCACTGTCCGCTCGGTGCAAACACGTAGTTAATGATATACGCAAGCAAAATGCCAATGACAATCATCAACTGGTTCAAACTGGAGAGTGCGCCGCGAATTTCAGTTGGCGCCATCTCGGCAAGGTACATCGGAACCATGGTCGACGCCGTGCCCACGGCAAGACCCAGCACAATGCGGAACAATATTAAAACGCCTGTGCTCGGCGACAAGGCTGACCCAATCGCGCCGATACAGAAAATCAAGGCGGCAATCAGGACGACCTTTTTGCGCCCCATCTTATCCGTCAGTGGACCACTGATAGCTGAACCAATGATTGCGCCAATCAGGATAGCGCTCACAACAAAACCTTGATCAAACGAGCTTAGATGAAGCGTCTGGCGAATGAACAAGATGGCGCCCGAAATGACACCCGTATCGTAACCAAAAAGCAATCCACCAAGAGCCCCGAAAAAGTAAATCAGGGTGTTACTAATTCTGATCTTCATGTCTCCATACTCCTTCTCTGTCGATGAAGCAACTTCTCTCTTTTGAAGGGTTTCTAGAACACCTGGATTGTCGCATTGCACCATGCGATAAGCGGAATGCGCTTACCCGAGCATGGTGCGGCACCATAGCGCCGCACCTTCCTGTTACTCAACCAGTCTCAACGTGTCACTTCTGCACGAAATGTGGTTGCAAGGACGTGTACAGTGCTCGGTACACATCATAGGTCTTTGCATAGATCGGGACATGTGATGGGTTCGGCGCATCGCTTGCATGCACGCGAATGCGAGCATCGCACGCAGAGACGATGTCCTCGAAACAGCCACTACCCACGCCCGCCAACAGTGCAGCACCAAAGGCCGGACCCTCGTTGGCCTCAACGGTGCACACGTCTTGTCCGAAGACGCCAGCCTGGATGGATCTCCATACCTCACTGCGAGCACCGCCGCCCGAAACGCGAATCTGTTCGACGGGAAGCCCAAGACCTGTGATCAACTCAAGGCAATCCCGCAAACTAAACGCCACACCTTCCATGATGGAACGCACAAAATGCGCTCGCCGATGGCGACCTGTGATGCCAAAGAACACGCCACGCGCGAGAGGGTTGAGATGTGGTGTGCGCTCGCCCATCAAATACGGCAGGAATACAAGCCCTTCGCTCCCTGGCGGCACCGAAGCAGCCTCGTCGCTCAGCAACTCATACACATCGCGACCAATCAACTCCGCCGTACTCCGCTCCAATTGTGCAAACTCGTTCCGATACCACTGCAACGAACCACCGGCTGCCTGCGTGACGCCCATGACGTGCCATGCCCCCGGCACCGCGTGACAAAACGTATGCAAACGTCCTTTCGGATCGCGCACGATCCCTTCGGCATAGGCGAACACAACTCCAGAGGTGCCAATGGTACTCGATACGACGCCCGGACGCACAATGCCATTGCCAATCGCACCAGCAGCTTGATCGCCGGCCCCAGCAACAACAGGTGTTCCCGCTACCAAACCCGTTGCTTGCGCGGCCTTCTCGTGCACACGGCCAGTCACCTCGACCGATTCATGCACAGTAGGCAACCATGAAAGCGGGATAGACAGGCGTTCGCACATCTCCTCCGACCACTTGCGGCCGGCGACATCCAACAGCAGGGTTCCAGAAGCGTCGGACACATCCGATGCAAATTCACCCGTCAGACGATACCGGATATAATCCTTAGGCAAAAGCACGCGGCGAATGCGACGATAATGCTCGGGCTCATGCTGACGTACCCAAAGCAACTTCGTTGCCGTAAAATTCGTCAACGCCGGATTCGCCACCAAATCGATGGTCTTCTCGAGGCCAATTTCGCTATGAATCCAATCGCACTGTTCCTGTGTGCGCTGATCGCTCCAAAGGATGGCTGGTCGAATGACCGCCCCATGCTCATCGAGCAGCACGAGGCTGTGCATTTGACCCGTCAGTCCAATACCACGCACATTACCCGGGTTTGCACCCGATTTCACAAACACGTCCTGTAGCGCCCGACACGTCTGTTCCCACCAAATCTCTGGATCCTGTTCGGCAAATAGGGGTTGCGGTTGCGACACGTCGTACGTGCGAGTCGACTGTGCAACCGTTCTGCCGTCGAGATCGGCCAGAACGACCTTGACACCCGACGTACCTACGTCGATCCCAATGAGCAAGGATTGCGTTGCCATCGCTATCATTCCACTTCAAGTAGGTACTGATTCAGTTTCGCAAGCAATACTTCCTGGCGTCCAGAACGCTCTGCCACAACGCGCTTGTCGATCACGTAGTCTTCCAGCGACTTGAGCGTCGCTTTACCTTCCACGATGTCCTTGCCAATGCCCTTCGTGTAGCTCTCGTAACGGTTGGCGATCTCGTTTTCGAACACGCCATCTTCGAGCAACTTGGCTGCTACCTTCAGGCCTCGAGCAAAGCTATCCATGCCCGCAATGTGTGCATAGAACAGATCGATAGGCGTCATTGAAGCCCTGCGCACCTTGGCGTCAAAGTTCAAGCCACCCGGTTGCAGGCCTCCATTTTTGAGAATCTCGTACATCGCAAGGGTCGTATCATACAAGTTGGTTGGAAACTCGTCGGTATCCCAGCCGAGCAAAGGATCGCCTTGGTTGGCATCAACGGAACCCAGCATGCCGTGCAAACGGCTCACCCGCAATTCATGCTGGAACGTGTGCCCTGCCAATGTCGCATGGTTGGCCTCAATATTCAACTTAAACCGATCTGCGAGTCCATACTTGAGCAAGAACGCGATGGTGGATTGAGCGTCGAAGTCGTATTGATGCTTCGTCGGCTCTTTCGGCTTTGGCTCAATCAAGAACTGACCGCGAAAACCGATTTCGTCTGCATAATCAGCCGCCATCTGCAATAGACGCGCTTGGTTGTCGAGTTCGAGCTGCATGTCGGTATTCAACAGCGTCTCATAACCTTCGCGACCGCCCCAGAAGACATAGTTCTCAGCACCCAGCTCACGAGCGATTTCCAGACTCTTTTTCACTTGGGCAGCAGCGTAAGCGAATACATCTGCATCCGGTGAAGTCGCAGCGCCATGCGCAAACCGAGGGTTAGAAAACATGTTCTGTGTGTTCCACAGCAACTTGACGCCGGTCGATTTCATATATTCCTTGATCATGCCGACGATCTCGTCCAAATTGCGGTTGCTTTCGCGCAAAGTGTCGCCTTCTGGCGCAATATCGCGATCATGGAAGCAAAAATACTCGACTCCGAGCTTTTCAAAAAACTCAAATGCCGCTTCTACGCGCTTTTTGGCCAAATCCATGCCAGTGTAGCCGTCCCAAGGGCGAATCATGTTGGCAAGGCCAAACGGATCGCTCCCTGGCAAGGTGAATGTGTGCCAGTAACTCACCGCAAAGCGAAGATGCTCGGCCATCGGCTTACCAAGCACAATTTCTTGAGGATTGTAGTACTTGAATGCGAGCAGATTGTCTGACTTTCTGCCTTCATAGGCAATACGGCTGACTTCCGGGAAGTACGTCGCCACGGGCCATCACCTTTCTTGACAAATAGTTTGTGCAACAAACTTATTTCATGCTAACAAAACGAGGGCCAGAATTCAATCAGAACTTCCAAAATCGCTTTCTCCCCATTGTATTGGCTTTCATCTGACGTATCGACAGCCGACGACATGAGGGGCTGAACACGCAAAAGGCACTTTTCACGAGCTCTATGGCGATGCGCCATAGACTGGTTGTGAAAAGTGCCTAATCGTAAGTACGCTGAACTATCCAACAACGATAGCTACATCCGTCATCACTTATGCGAGAATTTGCGTTCAGGCGACTTGCCTGGCACGATGGCACTCGCATATTCCAACTGAACGCGTGCGGTTTCGCGGCCAAAGACCAGAAACGGAATACTGAGTACCACAAGCGCCACGGCAATGCCGAGAAAAATAACGAGATCGCCACCCGCTTTGAGTACGAATGGGATGAAATAGGTGGTTACAATACCACTTAGTCCACGCGCAGCCATTTCAACAATGTAGACGCCGCGGCCACGCACGTCTGTCGGATACTGTTCTGCCACACAGAGCTTCGATACCGGAAAGATGCCAAGGCCGAAGAAAGCCGTCAGAAATCCGGCGGCAAACGCAATTGGCGCACTACCTGCAAATGCGAACAAAAGACAACCTATTGTCGCAAGGCCAACATATACCGCCAAGATTGCTTTGCGGCCAAACCTGTCAGATAGGTACCCCTGGCATACCGAGCCAAAGCCGGCGAGCAACATCATGATCCCCGTGTACAAAATCGAATTTGAAATGGCAACTCCGCGCGTTGCCAACAGTGTAGGGCCAAACACCTGCAAGATATAAAACAGGATGAGAGCCGCAGTCAGATGCATGATCACCATGGCCGTACGCCCCAAAAGAGGCCTGCGCACCAGCGCCTTCAGCGTATTCAACATATCATGCGGGGTCGCATCCAGCATTTCGGCGATCACGTCGTCGTGAAGTTTCTCATCGTGTGGTAAACTCGCCTCGTGTTCCAATGATTCCACAAGCTTTTGCACACGGCCAGCTTGCCCGCGTTCCAACAGGTAACGCGGCGACTCCGGAAGCCATAAGTAAATCGGAATCAACATGACCAGGGGAATGCCTCCGAGTAAAAACGGGACGCGCCACGCATAGTCGGCCGGGTAGTTGTGCAAGGCCCAAAGTGAAACGACACTCGGCACAATATAAGCAGCTGTGAGGATGCCATTCGCATATCCGACGCTGACTGCCCGCCGCCGATGTCCGGTAAACTCCGACAAAATCAAATATGGCATCGGCAGCACCGCCCCCTCGCCGACCCCTGCGAGAAGGCGAATCGCAAACAGCGACTCCACATTCGAGACGAGCGCGCCGAGCAACGTTAACACCGAGAACCACAGGATCCCAAACAGAATCACCTTACGTCGGCCAAACTTGTCCGCGATCATGCCCGACGGTAACATCCCAAGCACGATACCAACGGTCGAGGCAATCGCCAAGAGTCCGACCTGCCAGGACGCCAAATGCCAAGACTTCTCCAAAGTGGTCAACACCGGCCCGACGATCCCGATATCAAACGCCTCTGCTAACCAGACGAGCGAAAGTAAAAAGATGATGCCAACGACACGCGGTGTAAGCGGTATCCTATCCAGCCGCGTTAAAAGGTTCACTTCTGAGCGGTTTGCCAATGCTTGTCCTCCTTCAATGCACAACGACCCATCACAGTTCGTGAACCGTGATTTCACTGCGCACCAAAAATCGCAAATTGATGCCGGATTGTCCAATGCCTTTCGATATGTAAAACGGCCCTTTTGGACAGCGATGGCGCCCCTTGTAGACACCGGAACTGGCGAGGGGGCCCATCGGATTGAGCTGAAACAGGAACGGTACGTTAAACTGCTTCCCGTGCAAGTGGCCAGCAAACAAGCAATCAAAGCTGCGTGTGGCGACGACCGTATACGTGGGGTCATGCGTCATCACAATGACTGGAAGTGCGTCGTCAATCTGGTCAAACGCCCGCTCGTCACTATGCCGCGTGCAATAATCGTCGATGCCCACCAGGTTCATTCTGTCTAGAACCACAGTTTGATTGATGAGAACGGTCACGTCAAATGATTGCATCAATTCAATCAGACGCTGGACGCTTTGCAACCTGTAGTCGTGATTGCCGAGCACCGCATAGATCGGAACCCCAACTTCCTGCAGTGCGCGCAAAAACGGTACGAGTAACAATAGTGACTCATCTCTATCGACAAAATCACCTGTCAAGCAAACGAAATCAGGCTGTTCGGCCTTAAGAACAGCCTTCAGGCGGGAGGGTGGAATTCGGTTGCGCTCGATGTGGATGTCGCTGATTTGAACAATCTTCCTTTCGATTCCCAGGTTCCAATGCACACGCTCCACCTTAAGCCACTGTGTCGGGAGAACACTCGTCGCGTAGAACAACGCTCCAACGCCCGCCACAGCCGCCGCGCACCCGAATAGCACCGCAATCCCCCCATCATCGCTGCTGTCTTCTGTGATTCTGAGTCCATTGTATACGGAAACGCTGCTCCATGTGTGCCAACTGTCGACAAACGTCACAACCATCGCATCTCTGCAAGCGCTGTTGAAAAAGACGGCTTAGGGTTTCCGCAAAACTCGGCCAAAGCGCACCCGGGTCCAAGTCGTGCAGGACGACGCGGCGCGGGGAATGTCCAATTAAAGTTGCAATCGCGAGGTCCTCATTGTCAATGCCGTCCACATCGGATACAACCGCATCCATCGCTTCCCCGATTTCTCCCTCGCAAAGACCAAACCCATCCGCGTCCGCAATCCAGACAAAGTCGGGAGTTGTGAACACATGCAATTCCTCGTCTTGTATCACCTGTTCACTTAGCACTTCGCGCAGTCCTTCCACCAATCGCTCAAAATCCCTTTCACGACCGTCATGCTGCCATACGCGTTCGGTTTCGGCACGAAGCGCAGCGACTACTTCGCGCAGACGAAAACGAGCAAAGCCGTCTAGGGAGACGATTGCATCTCCTGTACAGAACGGTAGCAACTCCACCTGAACGCGCGAAAGCCAAGTCGCAAAGCTGGCATTGGCAAGTGACATCTTGCCCGCGACAAATTTGACGACAACGCGGTCCGCACAAAGCGCCATCTCACTGTCAAAGTCCCCTGCGCGCCGGATCCATTCACGCGCAATTTCCGTGCGCAACCAGTCGGTTAGTAGATAATGTGCAATGGTTTCTGCCACCTGTGGTGCAAACTGTGGCGGAAATATGCAAGTCAGAGATTCCATGGCCATATCGCCAAGCAGCACTTTTGCGCCTTCGAGTTGCTGCAACGAGCTGGCCAAGCCTGGGAACGCATGCGTAGCACTCACGGTCAACCTGTGCACGTTCACCAGTCCCTCCATCGCGAATCCCGATCGCGAATTGACGGTGTCTGCGACGCACCGCGCCAATATTCATTGCCAATCCGTATTACGGATGATTACGGATGCAAAAAAGCCGTCAACGCATGTACGTCGACGGCTTCGTTTGGTGCGGCTGACAGGAATCGAACCTGTGACCCCCACCGTGTCAAGGTGGTGCTCTCCCTCTGAGCTACAGCCGCAAATCGCGGACAGGCACATATGTTAGCAACAGAGAGTCCGAATGTCAACAGGCGTTCCACAATCTCGTCTTCCCGCGTTCGCGACGACCGTCTGTTGTAACCTACACGCCTGGCACCAAAATCGTATAGGCTACAGCTTGCACGGCCGCAATTCAGGCATCTGCCACAGTGGATGTAGGTAACTGCGCCAGACGGTTCCACAGGTGTGGCGCCACGCGCGCTAGATTGACTGGTCGCATCGATTCGTTCGCCACGAATGCATGCTTAGTTTGCCCCGCCGCGCTCAACTCTCCATCCGCTGTCAAAACTTCGTAAGCAAAACATAAGCGCGTCCGCGACAGTTCCAACAGCCGAGCTGAAACTTCGATTTGATCCTCGGCTCGCAGCGCACGCGCGTAATGACAAGAGACGTCCGTCACCACGACCGTGATGCCTGCATCGTGGAAATCAGTCATATAGCGAATTCCGTTTGCTGAAAGAAAGTGCATGCGCGCGATGGAAAACCAATCGATAAACGATGGATGATACACAATACCAGCGGGATCGCATTCCCCCCAGCGCACTTCCAAAGCCGTTGTCACACGTTCAGGCATGTCGATTCCTCCATTGCGCGCCAGGTAAGCCCGGCCATGTCCCCTCATTGTAGCAAACTTGAGAGGGCACCTCACTACGCGACCTCGACCTTAGCCTCCTAGTTGCTCGGCCGTGCATACCCATCAGAAGCCATCTGTGGTGAATCGGAGACGGGCACACTCGCACCATTCGGAGATTCTTGGTCGCTCACAGGCTCACTGCCCACCTTGACAGCGGTGCCAGACGTGGCCGTTTCGCCACCCGGTTGCACCGTACTGCTCGCTTGACCCGACGGAAGAGCGCTCGTTTTCGCATGCGACATAAATACGGAGATGACCGTAACGATAGATGCAACGGCATTGGCAATCGCATTGATCTCTGGATTTGTGATGACGTGTAAGCCAAGCGCGTCTGTGATCAATTTCGCGGCGCCGAGCAAACCGATGACCAGGGTTGTCAATCGCTTGGTTTGCGCCAGCTGTACCAGCGCTTGCAACACTTTCGAAATCCCCATGTTTCATCACCTCACTGTCGTTGTTCATATATTCCAGATGCAGACAACCTGTCGCGGCGGCGACAGGCAGTTGGTGAAACCCACCAAGACAACCGTTCAAGAAAATAGGTTAGACTGGGATCTAACAATGTTCTTGACTTGGAAGGAGCTCTCTTCATGCGCGTGCCACATCAGGCCGTCGCGATCGCGCTGACGGCAGGCGTTTTCGTCCAGCCTATTTCCACCTTATTCCCAACCACAGTCTTCGGTGCCACGGAGCCAGCGCAAGTCGTGGCAGAGGCTATTGCGACACAAAAGACCTCATTTTCCGTAAACTTGCCGATGCAGCAGACGGAAGCACTCGTCAAGACGAGCTTGCAACAGCAACCCTATTTCGCGCAGCTGTATTCCAACATGAACTACGAATCGGATGGAACCACCACTCGCGTCACCATCGCGTGGCTACAATCAGCAGCACAGACCAGAGCGTTGGATCAATCGATCCGCAACACGGAACGCACGCTGCTGCGCCCTGGGATGAGCGACTTCGACAAAGAGTGGGTCATTCATAACTGGATTGTGGAACATGTCAGATACGACACGTCGCTTAAGCGGTACACACCGTACGATGCCTTTCAAGGTTCGGCCGTGTGTCAAGGTATAGCTGCGCTCACCTACAGGATGATGTCGTTCGCCGGCATCCCCGTACGCTTCGTCGATGGCACGGCGGGCGGCGGATCGCACCTGTGGAACGAGGTCAAAATTGGAGGGCATTGGTATCAACTCGATGTCACGTGGGACGATCCGATTGGTGGTGGAAATCGCCCCAGCTACCTGTACTACAACCTGACAAACGCACAGATGGCCGCCACCCACTCGTGGGATGAATCTGGCTTGCCCCAAGCAACGACAGATTTTGCTCAAGTCGTCAAATCGCTAAGTCGAGGCTCCTCGGATCCAGTTCTGCGCACCATTGCAAACAACCCAACCGTCATGGCGGAATTTCAGGAGAAGGTGAACAGTCAGACCATCGGCGATGCGATAGCCCGTCACATTGCCCAGGGCGACACGCAGTTTACTGTGGAGTTTGCGGGCTCGGCGGAGGCGCTGGCGAAAGCGATGGCAGGGTTGCGATTAAGTGGCTTTCAGTCGATGTCATACACGTATTCACAAAGCCGCCTTCCTGGCTACCAAGCGGTACAAGTGACACTCCAATACTAACGTTGTACTTGGGGGATTTTGCAAGGCGCAACCGTCGCGATTTATAATTGTCCTGTTAGATACAGATATGGAGGGACAGAACATGGCACAATCACTACAAGGCATGCATGCCATTATAACCGGTGCAGGCAAAGGCATTGGCCGCAGCATTGCGGAACACCTGGCGAAAGCCGGAGTCAACTTGGGCCTGATTGCACGTACGCAATCGGATCTTGACGACGTTGCCAAGACCTTGCAGTCTCTTTCCAACGTTCAAGTATTTACCGCCCAGGCGGACGTCGGCGAACGTGAACAAATTGAAAAAGCCATCGCCACACTCACGGAACAACTTGGCGCAGTCGACATTCTCATCAACAATGCAGGGACCGCCACGTTTGGCACCGTGATCGATATGCCTGTCGAAGAATGGGAACGTATGATTCGCGTCAATCTGCTTGGCACCTATTACGCAACGCGAGCCGTCCTGCCACACATGATTGAGCGCAACGGTGGCAATATCCTGAACATCAGTTCGACGGCTGGTGAGCGCGGTTCGGCTACCACCTCTGCCTACTCGGCGTCGAAATTCGGGGTAATGGGCTTTACAGAGTCTCTCATGTACGAAGTGCGTAAACACAATATCCGCGTCATGGCGCTTACACCTAGCACCGTCAATACGGAACTGGCTCGGGCTGCGGGACTCAAAATCGGTGATGAAAGCCATCAGATGCAGCCGGAGGACATCGCGGAGCTCGTTACGTCGATACTGCAACTGCCACCCCGCGTGGTTGTAAAAACCGCAAGTATCATCATGACCAACCCGCAATAATGAGAAGGGCTGGAGCGTGAAGCAGCGCCAGCCCTTTTCTTTTATATGTATGTCTCATGTCATGAGGAAGTATTGTTGCCGAAAATGCGGTTATTCACAGAGCTGTTGCCCATCGAACTGTTGCCCATCGAACTGTTGCCCATCGAACTGTTGCCCATCGAACTGTTGCCCATCGAACTGTTACTCATCGAGCTGTTGAGCGTTTGATTTGTACTCTCACCAATGAAATTTTGGCTTTCCTGCCCCATCGGTCCACAGCCTGCCAATCCTATCACTGTTACTCCCAGTAGTATGAACATGCGCCTTCTCAACAGTAAAAAATCCCCCTTTGTGCTTTCATACGATTGTGGTTATACTTTCCATGCATGCACAAACGCATGTATAAGTTGTCGAATTTGGTTTGATTGCGTTGAAAAACGCCGAACCACATTTGGGAGGTATACCGTTGCACCCTGCTGTTAGACGCTTTCCACTTTCTGTACAGCACGTCTTTGCTATGTTTGGCGCTACCGTGCTGGTGCCAATCCTGACCGGGTTGAATCCAGGCGCCACGCTCATCGCCAGCGGTGTGGGCACACTGCTGTTCCACCTGATCACACGCGGTAAAGTTCCGGCGTACTTAGGCTCATCGTTTGCATTCATCGCACCACTGACACTTTACGTGACGAAGCACCACACACCGAATCAAGCAGTCACCGGACTTATCAGCGTATCTATCGTGTATGGCGTGTTTTCCGCACTAATTGCGGCAATTGGGTTTAACCGCGTCAAGCGCCTTATTCCCTCGGTCGTCGTCGGCCCTGTGGTGGCCATCATCGGCTTGTCCCTGGCAGGCACGGCCGTAGCGACCGATGCATCGACCCACTGGGACGTGGCCATCGTCAGTCTTGCGGCCGCCATCATAAGTGCCGTCGCTGGCCCAAGGCAACTACGTATCATTCCTATCCTCGTCGGCATTGTGGTCGGCTACGTTTACGCCATCGCCCGCGGCCTCGTGCATTTTGGCAACGCCAGTGCGTCGCCATGGGTACAGTTCCCGTCGTTTCACGCACCAGCGTTCAGCTGGCAAGTCGTTCTCGCCATGGCCCCCATCGCACTCGTAACGATGGTTGAGGATTTGGGTCACATGTTTGTATTGAATGAAATTATCGATCGCGACGTCACACAAGACCCTGGCTTCTCGTCCATCCTGCTTGGCAATGGCGTGGCAACCCTCATCTCCGCACTGATTGGTGGTCCAGCCGAAACGACCTATGCAGAAAATCTAGGCGTCCTGGCGATGACTCGCCAATTTTCAAGCCGCATCATTCAAGGTGCGGCCGTGATCGCCATTCTGCTTGGCTTGTTCGGCAAGTTCAACGCTGTCATTCAGTCCATTCCAGCGGCTGTGGTCGGCGGCATCGGCATTTTGCTGTACGGCATGATCGCGGCGATGGGCATCCGTCACATGATTGAGGCAAAAGTCGACCTCACAAACACGAAAAACCTCATTGTCGTCGCCGTCATTTTCATTATCGGTATCGGGGCCAAGAATAATGGTATTGCCATCGCGACCATTGTAGGTCTCGCCATCTATTGGCTGTTGCCGGACCGAACACAGACCGGGGCCGAAGATGGTGGACAAGCAGCGCACCGTAGCTAACCGCACGATCGCGATAAAAAAGCCGCTGCCAACTCAAGCAGCGGCAAATATGGAAACCCAGGGGGAATGGAAGGGTTTGAGCTCATAGTACACATTCAAGATTGAATTGCCCTTGAATATCTTAGCCTTCCCAAAAAAAGACCACCGCTTACCGCAGTGGCCAAAGGATGTATTCTAGGGGGTTTCAGGGGGGTTCCGCAAGAAGAATGATATCAGCCGCAAATTGAAACAACCTCGAAATCAGCCAAGAACGCTCGCTTTCTTATCTGTGCAAGGCCAACTCCACGATTTTAATAACCAGCATAACGACGGCAATCAAAAGATATCCGCGCAACGTCATCATGGCCAGCTTTTTCATGGGTGACCAAGATGCCTTCGGCAGTTCATGTACCGGAGGCATCTGCCATGCGTGGCGATCCGCTTTGTCGACAAACGGCGCCTGTGCAACCCCCTTTCGCCGCTTGCCCAGCATGACAATGGAGGCAACGAACAAACCCACCAAGAGCACGCCTGCGGCCACAAGACTGAGGAAGCGGACATCGACATTCGGAAAAAATGTCGTGACGGCGAGAATCAGTGACAACATCACAAGCACACCGACGATCAGGATGCTGATGGCGTTTAGCCACGGGCGGTTAACCCACGGCCCCAAAACATCGCGATCGTTACATAACAGCAACAAAAAGACGGTCGCACTCGGCAACAAAATGCCCGCGAGGGCCTGCACGCCAGTCGTGATTAGCCCTAACGGTGCGTGCGGAATCACGACGATTCCTGCCGCTACCGCGATAATTACGGCATAGATCAAGTAGAACGAAAGCCCTTCTTTCACGCTCCTGTGCAGAGAGTGCTCCGTCCCAAACACATCGCCAAACGCATATGACGTCGACAATGTAACAGCGGCAGCGCCAATCAGCGATGCATTAAGCAGGATAATCGCGAACAAATCACCTGCCGCTTGACCAACATATTGCGAAAGCCCTTGGATCACACCTCCGGCATCAACGAAGTGACCCGCCAGGGTTGTACCGTGAAACGCAAATGCAGTGCAAGCCATGATGGCAGCAGCACCGATGACAACGACTACCGATCCGATGACCGTATCAGTTCGCTCATAGGCCATCCATCGCGACGTCAATCGCTTGTCGATCACGTTGGACTGCTGGAAGAAGAGCTGCCAGGGCGCCACCGTGGTCCCCACAATACCGATGATGAGCAGCATCGCATTTGACGTAAAGCCACCTGCAACGCCCGGCACGACGAATCCCTTGAAAACAGAACCAGCCTCCGGGTGACTCATGAAAGCGAGCGGAATCACCAAAAAATTTGCGACAACCATTACATACATAAACCGTTCCCAACGCCGAAAGCTTCCGGTAACCGTCATCGCGACGAGTAAAACACCCGCCAAAACGACGGAAATGAGTGGCGAAACACCGAAGTGCGCCATCGCCTCGCGAACGCCGATGAACTCTGTGACAATCGTCAGGATGTTAAGAATGAATAAATCGATGACCGAGAAAGCACCCCAAAACTTGCCGAAACGCTCGAAAATCAGTTTCGCATGCCCAACGCGCGTGACAAGCCCAAGGCGTACCACCATTTCTTGATTGACGATGAGTACGGGCACGAGCAACAACAATACCCACAGCAAACTGGTTCCATAATTCTGCCCGGCTTGTGCATATGTCGATACGCCGCCAGCATCGTTGTCGCCGACCATGACAATTAGCCCAGGTCCCATAATGGTCAACAAGGTCAATAGCCGCGTCTTCCAACCTTTGTGTAATTCCGTATCATGAACGCGCAGAGTGCCAAATGCACCATGGATATCACCCGGACCATTTTGCGCAACATCGTGTTCTTGCCATGCCAAATTTTTGCTCACGACAATCGACCCCTTTCAAACAGTGGTAGAAGGGACAGTACACCCCCATATGCGATTCGACACACGCCGTTCCGTTGCGTAAACACCTGGGACTAGGGCCTATATCCACAACTACCACCTCCTCCGGGATCAAAAATTCCCCCTAAGCATGAGCCCAGAGGGAATCACCATTGCACACCAAAATCTTGCAACTTATAAATCCCCCTAGTTGAGCTTTAGCACTATGCGACGTAGAGTTGTCCACTCAGCCACGTTGAGTAAAGCCTTAAGCCGGCCATACCTGTTCTACCCATTGGCGTCTTTCGACGTTTCCGGGCAGTGGCTTATGTTCACATAGACGCCTCGCCTAACGAGGACGTATGCACTTGTAAAGCGTATGAATCGACTGCTGTATTGGCCACGGGCCATTGACCCGTATATCAATCCAAAATGCAATCCCCACCTGTTGTACCACCTGTCGTGTCAGGTGTCAACGCAAAAAATTGTGATTGCTTCAACGGCTAGATTTCACCTTGAAGGCCATCCTAGATGTTCGATCGCACTTTGAACTGGGATGTGAGATTGATGCGCAACGAATTCGAACACAAGTGGATTCCTTTAACTTCGCTTGTCAGCGGACACCCCATGCAGGTGGTGAATGATGTCCTTTTTTTAACCACCCAAATCGTCAACGTAATCTACGTCGATAGCGGGCGCGATACTGGAGAATTCACGCTCATTGACGCTGGCGTTCCCAACACCGCCCAGGAGATCATCGACTTGGCCGAACGCCACTTCGGATCCCATGCGCAGCCAAATGCGCTCATTTTAACACATGGCCATTTCGATCACGTGGGATCTATTCTCGAACTCATTGACCATTGGGGTATGCCTGTATACGCCCACCAGGACGAGCTACCTTTTCTACAGGGTAGGGCCGATTATCCCCCCGCTGATCCGGGAGCGGCAAACGGCCTGATTGCCAAACTTTCGCCGACATTCCCCAACCAAGGCATTGATCTCGACGATCACGTGCAGGCGCTTCCCGAAGACTGTTCGATTCCAGGTATGCCTGATTGGCGTTGGATCCATACTCCCGGGCATACACCCGGACACATTTCAATATTTCGCGAGCGGGATCGGACACTGATTGCCGGAGACGCCATCACAACTGTGCAGCAAGAATCACTGTATGATGTGTTCACGCAAAAACGGGAGCTTCACGGGCCACCAGCCTATTTCACAACGGATTGGGAGCGTGCGCGGCAATCTGTACAAACCATTGCAGCATTAGAGCCGCAAGTGGTCATCACGGGCCATGGCCTGCCCGTGTATGGGGCCGAATTGGCAGATGGTTTGCGGGAGTTGGCGGAGCATTTTCAGGATTGGGAAGTTCCCAAAGATAGCCGGAACATGCATTGACGCATTGATCATACTAATCCCTGATTCGCATGACTCGGCAAAACGGCAGACACTTGCTTCGCAACACAACAAAAGGACTTCGGGAAGCTCCCGAAGTCCCTTGTCAACTCTGGTGCCGAGAACCGGACTCGAACCGGTACGGGGTTACCCCCGGCAGATTTTAAGTCTGCTGCGTCTGCCAATTCCGCCACCCCGGCGCATCATACATCTACTATACTACGAACTTAGCGATTGTTCAAACCCTGTTTACGCTTCACATTCCCCCGTTTCCACTGCCTGTTGCAACCTCTCCAGCGCGGCTGACACCTCACCTAATCTATCCTTCCCTGCAGACACCTGCTCATGTACTTCATGGGCGCACACTTCCAACCCCCGTACAATCTGTTGGACTTTCGCAGCCTTTCCCACAAACGATTTCGACGCCCTGGCCATCCGCTCCGACCATTTCCACAAGTCACCCACAACCGTCTCAAGACCGTGTAGCTCTGACCGGGTACGTGCCGCCTCGACGCTGAGCGTCAACGCAATCCGCCGCATCGCCAAAGACGCATCGGCAATGGAATTGAATGCATCTCGCAAACTTGTGCATAAATGCCCTAAACGCAGAATATCGGTCGTAAGCGCGTCCACAGCATCCGGCCACTCTTCAAAATCCTCCATCAGCGGCTCGAGAAGCGTCATGGCGTCATGGATCTCTAACTGGATAGAATGCAGCCATCCAGGCTCGGGATTTTGAACCAACAGAAATCACCCGCCCTCGATACAAATGATCAACCGACACGGAATTGTTCGATAATTCGGGTGGATTTCCTTTTTATTCGCGCGTCTTTCCGTCCTGAAGATCATCATGGCGAAGACGTTCGAGCTGTTCCAAGCTGCGTAAAAGCCGTTCCAATTGATTCAGTTTTCCCTCTATGCGATGAAGATGGCTTTGCATGTCGTCGATTTCTTGCTCGGCTTTGTAGTTGATGGCAAAGTCGATAATCGATTCATGCTTGTCCCTCGCAGCTTGCCGGTTTTGGCTCATCATGATGATGGGCGCTTGAAATGCAGCAATAAACGAAAGACACAGATTCAACAAAATGAAAGGCGGCTTATCAAAATGATACCGTGCCGTATACGGAATGGTGTTCCACACCATCCACGCCGCCAGGATGCCACCAAAAATCATAAGAAATGTCCAACTACCGCCAAATGATGCAATGCGATCCGCCAGCTTGTCCGCCCATCGGGTCTTGCTGACATACTCTTCATCGATCTGCGAGAGGATGTTCTCTTCGTACATGTTGACGAGGCGAGCGATACGCCGGGCATCCCCCTCGTTGATCGGAATGTCGAAGCCTTCAAGGTTCATGTTGTCCTGGCGCGAGTCGGAAGAGTGGACGTAATAGTAGCGTTTGCCCATATTCACGCCTCCTCCTGCGCAATCTGCAACTCCATACTATTCTGTCGAGCCAACATGGGCAAGGGGACCCGGATAATTTTATCACGGATGGAACAAGATCGTGATATGTGCAGATGAGGTTGGGTGTTGACATTCCGATGAACGTACATTGGTTGATGACCATTGCAGCAACAACATTCACATTTGTAATCTTACTGATGCTCGTACGATGGATCGGTGAAACGCAGATCAGCCAAGCTACATACTTCAATTGGGTCGCCGGAGCGTGCATGGGCAACATCGCAGCAAACATGATCACGGCTGGTGGCTGGCAACCTTTGATCACGGGTGCCGTTCAACTTTTTTTCTTCTCAGCGGTCACCATAGCTGCGGCGTATTTGTCGCTGAAAAGCAGGCGCTTTCGGAAAATCGCAACAGGGGAACCGATCGTACTTGTGCACCGTGGGCAGTACATCCTTAAACACATGAAGAGAAGCAAAATTGATCTTGATCTCCTGCAGCAGATGTTGCGAGAACAAGGCTATTTTGACTACCGCAAGGTGGAATACGCCATCCTGGAGCCCACCGGAAGCCTCAGTGTCTTACCGAAGTCTGATCGCGAAGACAAAGTCGACGTGACTCCTTCAAATCCCGAAGCCGAGCAGCGGCAGCAAACCAATCATATAAAATAGCCACGAATGAACCATTACACCGATTGCTAATGTGCTACAGTCTCCTACAAGTTCCTTGACAACCACACCTCTGCGCTGGGAGACGATGCACATGCCAATGATTGACCTTCCGTATGAAGAATTGCTGAACTATCGAGGGCGCAATCCGCGGCCAAACGACTTCGACGCATATTGGGAACGCGGACTTGCGGAAATGAAGGAGGTCGATGCCAAACTCGAGATTGTACCCAATTCGTTCTCTACATCACAGGTCGAGTGTTTCGACCTTTACTTTACTGGCGTCAAGGGCGCCCGCATTCATGCACTGTATGCCCGCCCGCGCCACGCAACAACACCGCACCCGGCCATTCTGCAATTTCACGGCTACAAAGGGCACGCAGGCGATTGGTTGGACAAGATGGCCTATGCTGCACACGGTTTCACGGTCGTTGCCATGAATTGTCGCGGGCAAGGCGGACATTCGCAAGACACGCACCCTGTCCGCGGCATGACAAGCAGTGGCCACGTCGTTCGCGGCCTGGAGGACCATCCCGACAATCTGTACTTTCGCCAAGTCTTCCTCGACACAGCACAACTGGCCAACATCGTAATGAACCTGCCCGAGGTCGACCCGGATTTAGTCGGCGTCACTGGCTGGTCACAAGGCGGCGCTTTAACCGTAGCCTGTGCTGCACTGGAACCGCGGATCCGGCGTGCCGCCCCCGTCTATCCATTCCTAAGCGATTATCTTCGCGTATGGGAGATGGACTTTGGCGGCGTTCACGAAGAGCTCATCCAATACTTTCGCAACCGCGATCCGTTACACGCCAATCGCGATCTCATATTTGAAAAGTTGGGTTATATCGATATTCAGCATCTAGCGGACCGCATTAAAGCAGAGGTACTGTGGGGTATCGGCTTAATGGACAAAGTATGCCCACCCTCGACACAATTTGCGGCGTACAACCGCATTCGCAGCCCCAAAAGAATGGTGGTGTACCCGGACTTTCAGCACGAGTGGCTGCCAGGCATGAACGACGCTATCTTCGAGTGGATGCTGTCGATGTAACTTCGCGACAAGCCGTCTTCGTTCGTCAATCCGTGCGACGATAACGAAGACGGCGGAGCAAGTCTTCGACAACTGGACGTTTGGCCTCTGTATAGGAAGCCCAATCAGCGAATCCTTGAGCGACTAACCGTCGCTTGATGAAGCTGTATTCCTGTAGCAAATCATCGCGGCTCCTAAGCAAGTTTGTGAAGTCCACCGCGGTTTTTGCCAACCGGCCGCCCATTTTCACAATCTGCAAGTGGCATCTGACTTCGTCATCCTTGATCCAATACAGTCGACCTTTGATTCCTGCATTCCCGCAAAACTGATACCCCAAACGCTTCAATTGCGCATGTTCTTCCGGCGTTACACGTGGGCGAGACAGTTCAACCAAGATGTCGATCACGCCGTTTGCCGTGCCAAAGGGCAACGCAGTCGCACCGATGTGCCGGATATGAACCATCGCCCGGTTGGCAAACACCCGATGTAAGGCATGCCGTTCAATCGCAAACAGGTCGGACCAATCGGCCGATAAGTCGGATAGAATGACAGATTCTAAGGCCGGTGCAGGCGGTCGAAAACCGAAATGCCGTCGTGTTGCCACAACGACAATCCATAGGACGAGCACCCCGTACATCAGTAGTGCCCACAGCTCAGTCGGAGCCGAAGTCGAGGATACCCATGTGATCCAAAGATCATATCCGCTATGTACGGCGATGACTAATAGGATGCGTCCGGTGACGACCGCCATCAACGCCAAAAGCAAGCCAAGCCCACTAAACAAATACCAAGCCTGCAACCGACTGTGCGAAAATTCGAGGATGTGCCCGGCCCCAAATGCCAAAGAACTTAAAATGACGGCAATCGTAAATGCGGCGGCACGCACACGGCCATGCCGCCAGCTATCTCCTGTTAGCCAACGACAGACGATGACGACAGTGCCAATCATACTCCAACGCCACAGCTCTTCTAATCCGGCCAAGAGGGCAATGACGTAATCCATGACACCAGCTTTTGTTGAGACGTTGGTCTGCGTAAACTGTAAAAACAGGCTCTCCAAGATGCTGAACAGTTCTAACAACGCGATCAAAGCGATTGGCGTCAATATGTAAAGATAAAGCCGCCATTTCAATAAAGCGACAGGCTTGCCCACGTACATGCGCGATCGCAACGGATCCCATGTGCGAAACAACGCACGGCGAATGTGCGGTAAGACGACGATCAAAGCAAAGACACTGAGCAGGATATACCCCCAGGCCACCCATGCGGCGTTTGGGCTCGTATCCAGATTAGCGATCGTCGCATAGATAGCAAAGCACATCATGTATCCAATGCGCCAAGCGCCAATATTGCGAACAAGGCGATCCGGCAGTTGCCCCCAGCGATTCACCGAATCCCTCCAAACAGACAATCCCCCCGCCAATGCGAGGGGTGCCGTGACGTATTTCTCATTATAGCGAAAGAACTTCACTCGAGGCAGATCGCATCACATTTGCTTATGTGCCAGCAAGCGACGGTGTTCCACGTCGAAGCGCTTGTTTGAAACAACTTTAAGACCGGCCTGCTCGGCTTGCGCTATGGCGGCTGGATCGTATGCACCCCTATCTAGCCAGAGGACCTTGGCATTGGCTCGTATGGCGTCTTGGACGACGTCTGCCACGTGGCGCGAGTTGCCCGCGACCTCGACGATGTCAACAGGCTCTTTTATGTCATGCACATGCTGTACCGAAGGGTGCCCGAGCACCGTTTCGCCTTCCCGATTGACCGCAATGACGCGATACCCTTGCGACTGTTGATAAGACGCAACGCGGTACGGATCGGTTTGCGGATTGGAGGTCAGCCCGACCGCTGCGATCACCTGTGCATTCGCCATGAGCTGCGTCAGTTCGCTATCCGAGACGTGCATAAACTGCCTCCTCACTTCGACGCATTGTTTTGCGATTTCGGCCGGAACGTATGACAGCACGTCTGCATAGAAGATTGAGCCCAGTCTGTGCGCCTGGTGTCGACGGCGATTTCGCTCGCAATCTCCTCGCGGAAGTTTGTGCGGCTTTGATTGTCCACTGTCACCATAATGCCAGGTGCAGCACAATCATTATTGGCTTTCCAAAAGTAACAATTCGAGACGCTGCATTTCACATCGACCATCATCGCGATCTCCCCCCTGCCTGTAGGCTGCGGGCATCATGTCCGCTCCCCATATTGTCGGCCGCCAACCAAGCTTCATCCCGGCAATCGTTCACCGTTTGGGCAATACCATCCAGACATACACGGTCGCTGCAAGACACAGTCGCATTCACGATTGACATCTCTGCGATGACGTGTATAATACTGATCAATACCCATTTGCATACGATATGAGAGATGCATGAGCCGTTCATTCTGGCCTCAATGGGTCGGAAGAACGGCTTTCTCAATGCAAATGAATTTGGTAAGTGCTGATGGAAGCACCATGGAGGAATTAGGATGCAAGAAGGTATTGTTAAGTGGTTCAACTCGGAAAAAGGCTTTGGATTTATTCAAGTTGAAGGCGGCGACGATGTGTTTGTTCACTTCAGCGCCATCCAAGGTTCCGGGTTTAAGACGCTGGACGAAGGACAACGTGTTACGTTTGACATTGTGGAAGGTCCGAAGGGCCCACAAGCGGCAAACGTTGTGAAATATTAATCACAGATTTCGAGCCCATGTTGCGACATGGGCTTTTTTTGTGTCATGATCTCGATGAGAACCATGACATGCAGTGTGCGACCGGGATCTCACTGGCTTGACATTGCGGAAAAGAGGAATCTGCGTTGGTCACGTTCATGCTCGGATTGATTGCAGGTCTCATTGGCGTCATTGAGACATTGCTCGACATGCTGTCGAAACAAGGATATACGCCCGATTTTGGCTGGCGCGGTTACGGTGCTATAGCCATCTCCATCATCGCGATGGTGCTTTCGGTTCTGTCGAAAACGCGCCCAAAAGCCGCAGGAATTGGCATGTATGCATGTGCCGTGATCGGCTTCATATTCGCCAGTTTTTCCTACATTCCGTCCGGCATCGTGCTCATCATCGCCGGCACCATCGCAACCTTCTTTGACATGAATGGAAGGCAAACGGCGGATTGACGAACGTTATGTTCTAAAAAGCTACCCAGGGTATCGTTGGGTAGCTTTTTAACATCATATATGGTTAGAGTGTGATTACCATCCCCAGGAAAATTGAATCGTATAGCCGCTACCGTTACCTGCGCTTGTCGGGATGCTAATTGACCAACTGCCGCCAGGCATCCATCCGCTCCAACTGGATACATCTCGGTGATGACCACCGCCGTACGAAGACTCAGACCAGTGGCTCCATCCTTGCGACCACCCGTCGCCAAAGCCACCGCCATCACCCGGCAGTCCATTGCCTGCACCGCTTGATGTCGTACTCCAAGTGGTCGTCGAGAAAGACTCTCCATCCGTTCCAAGGCTGGAGGGGCTGATGAGAATGTCGCCTGCATCGTCAACCATGGCCACAGACTGGATGGTGTTTCCGGAAGCTGTGATGGGTTGCCCATCGACCGTCGCATTCGTGAATTGAACAGTTCCCGCATTGGCCAGCGGATAGAGATCACCTTGCCCAGTGGATGGGTCTTCGCTAATCCATTCCGCAGACGTACCGATATTTTCCGCATACCGATTGCTAAGGGAGACCGTTAGACTTTTACTCTCCGTTTCCCCAGATGGCGTAGTCACATGGATGGACAAGTTCCAAGTCGAGCCGTTACTCTTATCAATACTCGCCGCAACGGAGGAGCCGACGGGAATCGTCATGATGGAATGAGCAGAGGCGGGTAGTTTCTCCCAAAAAACATCCACCTCTTGTTGCCCATTGACCATTTGTTCGGTAGTACCCATTTGGAGTAAATCTTGGTTTTCCACGCCCCCCAAACCAATCCACTGAGCCGCCATGGAATTGTCCGCACCCGAAACGGTTGGCACGACCCAATTGCCAGTTACGCTCGTATAACCGTTCGCTCCGCTTGGGGTCGCGATATATCCACTCCAATTTGCCGATCCTTGTGTATTCGCTGGCAATGAGATATTGCCGATAGAACTGTTCTGACTGGAACGAGTGGAATACTGCGCATTGTCATACGTGAGCTTGACCTGTGTCTGCATAGTGCGATGAACGTGATCGACACCCAATAAGCATGCAGTCGCTGCGCCGACTGCCAGCCCTGACTGTACAATGATTCGACGTTTCGAGTGCATGGCCCAAAATCTCCTTTTCCTGATCTGATGAGTACGTAGACATCATAGAAAAACTTTCTTGAAAATCGCTATAAACCTAAAGTCTGCGATTCGCTTGCCTATCATAAATCATGCGAAATGTTCACTATGGATGTGGGGGTAAACACGTCGACGCAAAAACGTGTATCATATTTTACGTACATATCTTCGTCTGAAAGGATGTTTGAATGTGAAATACAGTGCGCTACAAAATGGCGTAAGCGTTTCCCAAATTACGTTTGGCTGCTGGGAGCTTGGTGGCGGACAGTGGGAAAAAGAAAGTGATGAATTGAATATCCAAGCTATTCAGACGGCTTTCGAGCTCGGTATCAATTCATTCGATACAGCGGAAGGGTACGGGCAAGGCCATTCGGAAGAAATCGTTGGTTTTGCGCTCGAAGGAAAGCGCCAAGATTGCGTGATCGCAACCAAAGTCTCGCCCAATCACCTGAAGCGCGATGATATTTTGCGCTCAATCGAACAAAGTTTGAAACGCCTCCGAACAGATTACGTGGACATTTACTATGTGCACTGGCCGAACCCTGAAATCCCTCTCACAGAGACCATGGAGACGTTCCGCCAGTTGCGCGAAGAAGGGGTCATTAAGTCTGTTGCCGTCTCAAACTTCTGGAAAGAGCAGTTGGAGCAAGCGATGACCGTCGTACAGGTCGATGTAATTCAACCAGAATACAGCTTGTTAGACAGGCGAATCGAGCAAGAGGTGTTGCCGTATTGCCGCGATCACGGTATCGGTATCCTCACGTACAGTTCGGTTGCCAAAGGTATTCTCACCGGTGCCTACCATATTGGTGGCGTGACATTGAAGGAGACGGACTTCCGACAAGGACGTCGCCTGTTCAAACCCGAACATATGGAAAAAGAACGGGAATTGGTCCTTCTTGTAAAGGAGATTGCCGATGCGCACGGTGTTAGTCCGGCTGAAATCGCCATCGCTTGGTTATTGCATCAACCGGGCGTGACATCGGCTATCGTTGGCACGCAAAATATACGACATTTGAAGGACAACGTGCGCGCTGTTGAGATACAACTGAACCAAGACGAACTGAATCGCCTCGACCAAGTCAGCCGTCGCACAATTGAAGCCATCGATGCCACAGAAGCATAACCCAAGACGAAGGGCGGCCGAGGCCGCCCCGTAACCGTCCATATGTAGGCGCTTAACCGACCGGGTAGCAGGATGGGACTGCAAAAATGCCATCTCTACATGTAGCACCCAACCTACGTCCCGAACGTCCTCACGCATGCTCCAAACTTGGCGCATGCCCGTAAGTGGGCCGTGGCCCCGCTACTGGACGGGCCCATAAGACGGCGTTTTGAATGACACGAACGACGTTCGGATCGTGATATGTCGGGTAGGTTTCATGCCCCGGTCGGAAATAAAAAATTTTGCCTAGTCCTCGACGAAATGTGCAGCCACTGCGGAACACGTCTCCGCCAGAGAACCAGGAGACGAACACCACCTCGTCTGGTACCGGAATATCAAAGTGCTCGCCATATGTCTCCTCTTGCGGAAGCTCGAAGTAAGGCGACAATCCCGCTGCAATTGGATGCGTTGGATCGACAACCCACAAACGCTCCTTCTCGTCCTCTTCGCGCCAACGCAAGTTGCAAGACGTGCCCATCAATTTTTGAAACACCTTCGAGAAGTGGCCGGAATGGAGGACAATGAGCCCCATGCCCGCATGTACTCTTGCCACGACGCGGTTCACCACTTCGTCGGCTACCTCATGGTGCGCCATATGTCCCCACCAGACGAGAACATCGGTGCTATTGAGCACCGTTTCTGTCAAACCATGCTCGGGCTCGTCCAGCGTAGCCGTGTGCACCTCGTGCCCCGCCTCTGTAAGGGCTTTCGCAATGGCACCATGAATGCCCTCCGGGTAAATTTCTGCGATTTTGGGCTCCTGTTTTTCATGGCGAAACTCGTTCCATACTGTAACGCGCAGGTTTGTTGGCATGTGACCACTCCTATCGTAAATAACTCGCGCTCCCTCTTCCATCATAAACGAAATGAGGAACAGATTCAGTGAAAAAAACAAATCCGCCCTCACGGGCGGAGAAGGATTGACGTTGAACCGCCTTAGTTTGTCACAGTCAAGGTCACGTTCTGATTAATCCACTGCAATTGTGTCCATCCACTGGTAAAGATGCCTTCAGGGAATGTGTAGGTTCCGGCCTGCTCTGGCGTAAATGTCCAAGTCTCAGTCACCGATTGCCCAGGAGTCAATGTCGCAGTTGGATTGGACTGTTGCGATGATGTCCAGTTATTGTACACGGCGTACTGTACAAGCAACCCGTTGTTCAGGTACCCCGTAGGCGCGGTTTCGGTGTAAGTCGTCGTGATGGTCACAGGTGTACCCACTTTGACCGTAGTTGCGGACAGCTGAACGGTGGCCGAAATGGTGGGCGGATCCGGCTGTGTGACCGTGAACGTAGCTGCACTCGGGTCTGCCGCATACACGCTTGTTCCGTCTTGGCTGAAGACGAACGCCTTCACGGTATACGTCCCAGGAGAATCGGGCGCCGTCCAGTTCCAGGTAATCGGTTGAGATGATTGCCCAGGCGTAAACGTCACGCCAGACTGCACTTGTTGCCCAACCAATTGCCCTGCTGGATTGTAGATTTCCACGTCGAGTGTACCATCCTTGACCGCACCACGCGTGTCGGTAAACGTCGTGGTCAAAGTCTCGTTGGCACTAGGCTTTACCTGAGGAGTGGATAACGTCGTCTTGTCCGTAAACTGTGGCCCTTGTGGCTGATGCCCGGGCACCGCCGGTATGATGATGTCCGTCACAGAATAGGGCGGTAGTGTCACATTCTGCAGATTATCCAATTTGCCCGGCGTCACCGCGTTACTGCCTTGCCCGTAGAATAACGTGAATGCAGGACCCTTAGCAGCAAATCCTTCAGCTTGCAAATCGACGGTATACGCTTGTTTCGGATCCTTGTTGATCAACATGACGTCGACAGCACCATTGGGCAACTTGGTCGCATGCACGGCCACCAGATCATTGTTCGATCCGGCACCGATCATCGTCGCTCCTGGCACCATGACGGCTGCGAGCATTTGGTATCCATAATACGTTGGGAATGGTGTATTGGCAGCCGGTTCTGAAATGCCATTGTCACTCGAGCCATTGGACAAAAGTCCATAGTCTCCGTAGTTATACTGCCCATACAGATTCGGATCGACATTTGCACCGGCCTGTTGTGTAACAATGCCGTTATGCAAGTCCCACCAGTCGACGTTTTGCGCTCCGGACTCAAGCCAGTCTGCCATGTCATCATCGAGGAACAGTGCATTAACCAGACTTGTACTCTGGCGCCCAGGGTTATACGAAACCGAATTCGTTTCGGTGACGAAAACCGGGATGGTTCCATAGGAGCTCAATTGCTGCTTCAAGGTATCCATCATCGTCGAAATTTGATTCGTCGAACTGAGCAGCCCAGCGTCCGTCTCGCCTCCCGGATTTTGCGCATACCAGTGCACAATGGCGAAGTCCGGAAGCACCCCAAGGCTGTGCATGGTGCTAAGCACGGTTGCATTCCAGTCATCTTCTCCAGTACCAGGTGCGATGAGGTCCACGCCGATTTTAATAGAAGGATCAACCGCTTTCATGGCCTGAATGAAGGATACAGCTTCTTTCGCATAACCAGATGGGTTATTTGCAAAATTCCCTGCTTCCCAGCTGCCATACATCTCATTTCCGATTTCCCAATACTTGACACCGTAGTGGTGCGTGACATTTGCATCTTGAACCCATGCGGCAGCTTCACTCGGTGTGCCCGTGCCGGCGTTGACCGTAATAATGGGTTGCGCACCAGCCTTTTGGACCACTCCCATGAAGTTGTCAAAGGTGTTGTTGGGATCTGCATAACCCCCAGTTACGGTATTCGTTTGCCAATTGTACTCATCTGAAGTCGATCCTCCGGGATATCGCAACATGGTTACCCCAATGCCACGAAGCAGAGATGGAATGGCTGCATCGAGTAAATGCCCGTCCCAGACGGCCGTATTCACACCAAGTGCAGTATTGGGCACGATTCCAAGTTCAGCAGCGGCATTGACTGTGACATGAACTGTCGATGACGCAATGGCCGTCGTCGTATCCGCACTGGCGACCGCAGGCGTGGCCACGGCTGAGAGTGCCACAATCGTTGCTGCGAGCGTTCCCAACTTTAACGTACGCTGTTTTCGGTTCACACAGACTCCCCCTGAAGGTGACATCAAGTCACAAAACCATTGCACTCCAGTATCCAGGACCAAACGAAAGCGCTTTCCTAAAGCTCTACACCTCCTTTGATCCGAAAAGATAGCACAACAAGATGGAACCGTCCAAATCCGACAGGTGACGACAACATGGCACCAAGGAACACTGGTATACGCCTAGGTAGAGTTCGTCATGAGAATCAATTCCGTGACGAAGAAAGCTGCCTTTCCTCCTTAGGAAAGACAGCCTTCTTCTTGATGTTAAGTTTCGTCGTTCGGCCGGCGGGCAATTGACACGATTAAGAACAATAACCCGAACACGAGGCTGACGAGCCCCCACCACAAGTCGATATTCCAGTGTAAGCTCGGCGTCCGGGGATCTGACACCGCGCCGTAAATCGCAAGGACGATTCCGTAAACCGTAAACAGGATTCCTATGAGAAAGCGCAGGTCAAGCCAACGGCTTTGCATAGCATCATCTCCAATCCAATCACCAGAAGGCGATGTTCAAGCCAACCAAGATGACAAAGACGATCCCGGCTAGATATCCAGGCCGTTTATACCAAGGATAGCCGCTGTAGTCCGGTCGTTTGCTCAGACCATAGACAAGCCCCTGAAGTTCTTCGAGCGGACGGCGTTTCGTGAACAAACTGACCAATACCGTGACAGCAACCGTAATAAACCAGGCCCACCAAGCGCGCCAGAAGTTCCCAGCATCTGGACTCGTGAACATATTGGCTGGAAGCAAAAAGTACATTAAAAACGCACTGGCAATACCGCAAATGAGCCCCCAAAAACCACCCCAAGGCGTCGTCCGCTTCCAGAACATGCCGAGCAGGAATGTACCAAACAGCGGAGCATTGAAAAACGAAAACAGCGTTTGCATGTAGTCCATGACGCTTGGGAAACCGGCTGCGAAATACGCGGTGCCAATGCTGATGATAACGCCGACGACCACAGCCCAGCGACCCATATTAACGTAATGCTTATCACTTGCGTCCTTTCGAATATACGCCTGATAAATGTCGTAGGTCCAGACGGTTGTAAACGCTGTGACGTTACCGGCCATACCGCTCATGAAGCTTGCGAGCATCGCCGTAAGCCCAAGCCCGAGCATACCTGGCGGGTAATACTTGGCAATGAGCAAGGGCAGTGCCAGGTTATAACTCATGTTCGGCGAATGCCCGATTTTCGGGAAAATGGCCAATGCGATGAGGCCTGGAATAATCACCAAAATCGGGACAATCATCTTGAAAAACGCCGCATAGATAGGCGTGTTTTGCGCCGCCCGCAAATCCTTGGCCGCCAGTGTTCGCTGTACGACTAGGAAGTCTGTCGTCCAATAACCGAACGAAAGCACGAAGCCAAGGCCAAGTACCACTCCGAGCCAGCCAATGCCCATTGGGTTGTGTGACGGGTTTCCGAGATTTTGCCAAAGGTGGCCGAACCCTTGTGGCAGACGAGCCATCATTCCGTTCCAGCCGCCGAGACTGTGCATACCAATCAGCGGGATCGGCAAAAGGCCAGCCCAAATTAAGAAAAACTGAACGACCTCGTTAAATATCGAAGACGTGAGACCGCCGAGGCCGACGTAGACCAAGACGACGACAGCCGAGATCAAAATACTCGTTGTGAATGACCAGCCAATGAGGATTTGGAAAATCAGCGCCATCGAGTACAAGCTGATACCCGATGTTAGAACCGTCATGACCGCAAACGCGATGGCGTTGACCGCTCTCGTTGCTTCGTTATAACGCAACTTCAAGTACTCAGGTACAGAACGAACCTTTGAAACGTAGTAGAACGGCATCATGTAAATGCCGAGAAACAGCATCGCTGGAATTGCACCAATCCAGTAAAAATGCGTCGTGAGCATACCGTACTCGGCACCACTCGCAGTCATGCCCATGATCTCAAGGGCGCCAAGGTTTGCGGAGAGGAATGCCAAACCGGTGATCCAAGCCGGAATGGACCGACCTGAAAGGAAGAAGTCCTCACCGGTCCGAACGCGGCTGCGCAACACGAAGCCCACACCGATCACGAATACGAAGTACAGAGCGATAATGATATAGTCTACAGCGTTTGCATGGAATAGCGCATGCAACGAACGTACACCTCCTCAAATATGTATTCCCGTATGCGCTGTCACGGGATTTTCACCTTATGCATAGCCAAAAGCGTGACTATGAAGCTGAATGTCACCGTTTTGTCTGCATCCCCCCTCGCTAGATACCTTTTCCGGTTACCATTTGCATTGCTCGCCACATCGATACCCCTCCGACTCCGCCGACAACAGCGACAACCAGTACCAGACCCAAATTGATGGCATCTAAATTGTGCACATGTACACCTGTATTGATGCTCCATTCAGCTAGAGAAGGAACGATAAGAGCCAAGCCCCCTGCGACAACAAATAGAAGTCCTCCATAAAAGAGCGTATTGCCAGACACGTAACGACCAATGAACGCTTTGCCGGCCGCTGAAATCTGTCGTCGCTGGAGCCACCATCCAAAAAGAGCACCAATGGTCATTTGCATGAACAACGTACCAATGCCAAACAATACACCTGGCACGAAGCCTAGCCACGCAGAAGGCATGGTCGGCGCGATCACCGTGTACAAAATGGTCGCAAATGCCCCTGTTCCCCATCCCGCAATCATGCCATGAACAAACGCTAAACGCAGTGGGACGGGTGCATCCATCCCCCCAGCATGCGACGCATGCGGTAGCCATTTGTCAACCCATGGTATCAAGTGGATCGAGTGACCGCGCATCAGAATATACCAACCAGAACACGCCATGACAAGTCCTACAATGATATAGACAATATTTTCGACATATCCATGCATAAGAAACCCAGCTAATGCAAAATATGATAATTCAGAACCGATAGCCCTTTGCAGCGTAAAGCCAAGAGAAAAGAAGAAACCTGCCAACATACCGCCTTTACTGCTGTAGCTACCGATGGAATAGCTGAACGTAATGGGCCAAGTATGCTCATCTGGAGTGATTCCGTGGATGACGCCAAGCAAGCAGGCCGTAATCAGTCCAATTGCGAGCGACAGATGTTGCGGATTCCATAAGTTTATCAATGTTTCTCCTCCTCGCATGAACGACAGCGGCCAAAGAAATCGAGTTTGTGGTACGCCACCGTTCCGATCTTTTGATCCACATCCATCGCCTGTTGCGCGTTACACTGAAACAACTCCTTTACTTGATGGCATTGCAAACAGACAAAATGATGATGATGTTGGTTGGGACAAAACGTATAATAGATCTCTCCGTCAATAAGGAACGGAGTTGCCAGGCCCACCTTCGTCAGCGCCTCCAACAAGCGATAGACAGTGGTGAGCCCAACCCGCTCGTAGCGCTCTTTCACGTAATCGTGCAGTTGTGCAGGAGTAAACATGCGCCTTGCGTCGACAAAAGCCATCAAAACGGCCTCGCGTTCCTTAGTTAGCCGAAACTTATGCTCATGTAGCAACTGTTGGATATCCTTCAAATCCACCAAAATCACACCTTATAGAAAATCATTTTCTACAACGGATTATGCTCCGCCTCTGACGAAAATGTCAACAGGCCAATCTAGCATTGGATCTCATTGACTCCTGTCGAATCTTGTTGGATAATGTGCCAGGCTATGAAAATCGGGCTCCAAGATGTGCCCGATTGCAAGGCAAACCAGCGGAAACGCTGGGGCGCAAAGCCACGGGTCTACGGATTCTACCTTCGGATCTAAGATGGCCGGGCTGCCAAGCCGTCAGCTGAGCACTGAAATCGGCAGGTATCACACCAAGGCAGCCTTCTGTGAAGATCCAGAAGGCTGTCTGTTTGTGTTTACCATTCTGCACAGTGCCAAATGTCTTGATGAAACAGACTTTCGCAACAGGAGGTCACACCAATGGAGAACCAAATGGTGGCATCGGCACAAGTAGTTAAGCGAGGGTGGACTATTGGACTAAAGCTACTGACAATTAGCCTGGCCCTATTGATCGTTCCGTCCCTCGTCATCGGGTTCACGTCGTTTGCCACTGCCAAAAGCAACTTTTCATCTCAGTTGGACAACCACGATATGACGAGTGTGAAAGTGTTCAACCAGGATGTAAACACGTTCATCTCACAGCGTGAGCAAACCTTGACTTATCTCGCTAAGTTATTAAACAGCACCACCTTGAACGAGTCTTCCACACTCCCTGCATTAGCGGGTGCATCCCAATCGTATACCGACTTTCTTCACGTCTACGTAGGAACAAACACAGGCGCGTTCTACGTAAGTCCGGCCGCCAAGATGCCGGCTGGCTACGATCCCCGTAAACGCTCTTGGTACCAAGCGGCCATGACAAGCCCCACACCGATTGTCACACCACCTTACGTCGACGCCATAACAAAACAGTTGACAGTGACCATTGCTGAACGCTTGGCCAACAGGCGTGGGGTTGTCGGTGCAGACATTTCCTTGAAGACGTTTGATCGTCTTGTCAATCAAGTTCCACTTGGCAACAGCGGTTATTTGGGGCTGATGGACGGACAATCGAACGTCATCGCCATGCACGGCTTGGCCCCAGGTTCAAGCCTCCATCTCGCTACACTAAATCAGATGTACCAACACGACAGTGGTATTTTTAGCGTGGCCGTTAAAGGTGCGAGTTACCGATTCACATATGTAACCAACGCAGCGACTGGTTGGAAGGTCATCGGCATTTTGCCAACGTCGTCCTACATGCGTGCCGTGCATCCCATCTTGGTCATTACGCTGATTGTGCTTGGTATCTCACTCATCTTCGGTTTTCTCGCGATTTGGTATTTGGTTCGGTCGATCACGCGACCTCTGCACGCACTGGTCGAATTCGCAGAACGTGTGGGTCGCGGGGATTTAACTACAGATGTGGTAATCAAGACGCGAGATGAACTAGGTGTCCTGGGAGGCGCATGTAATCACATGCTACACTCCCTACGCGATATCATCCGCCGGGTCGAGATGAATGCGGAGCAAGTTGCGGCATCGTCCGAACAACTGACGGCAAGTGCAGAAGAAAATACCCGCGCAACTGAACAAATTACAAATGTGGTCAGCGAACTTGCGGCAAGCGTTATGGAGCAGTCGGAGCGTGCCAAGCGCGATCGCGAACGAGTGGATTCCCTGGCGAGTAACATTGAAGAGGTTGCGAAAAGTGCCAGTGTCGTCGCCCAGGTGGCAGAAGCAACGGCTGAAGAAGCCGACCGCGGATCCAGCAGTGCAGAAAGCGCTGTGCATCAGATGGAAGTGTTGGGCCACTCGTTTACTGGATTATCGACGTCGATTCAGGAACTCACGGGATACTCGGGACAAATTCACAGCATCATTGCGGTCATTCAATCGATCGCGACGCAAACCAATTTGCTTGCCTTGAATGCTGCAATTGAGGCGGCTCGAGCCGGTGAGAGCGGACGTGGATTTGCGGTCGTGGCGGAGGAAATTCGCAAATTGGCGGATCAGTCCTCATCGTCGGCCAATGAAATTCAAGAGTTGATTGAGTCGATGCAGGCACGGATGGAAGAAGCCTCCGCCTCGATGGAAGCGAGCCAGCAAGATGTGCAACATGGTATTGAAGCCGTCAATCACGCGGGTGAACTGTTTGCCAACATTCGAGCGGGTGTCGTCGCCCTGGCAGAAGAGATTCGCAGCGTCACGTCCGCCTCACAGGCGATGGCGGCAAGTGCCGATTCTCTGCGCGAATTTATCGCACAAGTCGAATCCGCAACGGTGGAAACGTCGGCTGGGATGCAAACCGTCTCTGCGTCGACCGAGGAACAACTCGCGTCCATGGAGGAGATTTCGGCTTCGGCCGCTTCCCTCGCGGAATTGGCGGAACAGATGCAAGCCGCCTTACAACAATTCTCGCTTCGCTAATCATTTCATTTATGCAACGAGCCAGCCGGCAACATGCCCGGCTGGCTCGTTTGTACTTACGGAAGGATATTCCCCGCCGCGCGATAAATATCGTACCACTCTTCGCGAGTAAGCCGAATCTCGCTAGCTTTGCACGAGTCGCGCAGGCGGCCAATATTCATGGTACCAATGACTGGTTGCATATTTGCAGGATGTCGCAACAACCATGCGATGGCAATGGTTGTATTCGATACATCATAGCGATCCGCAATTTCATCTATTTTCTGATTGAGCTCCTTGAATTTGTCGTTGTTCAGAAAGACGCCTTCAAAAAATCCATATTGGAACGGCGACCAAGGTTGAATGGTGATGTCGTGTAAGCGGCAGTAATCGAGCACACTACCGTCGCGATCGATGGCCGATTCGTTCTCCATATTCACATTGATACCGTTCGAAATCATGGTCGCGTTGGTAATGCTCAGTTGAAGCTGATTGGCCACGAGCGGTTGACGAACATAGCGCTTGAGCAACTCGATTTGCATCGGTTTTTGATTCGATACACCAAAGTGGCGTACCTTTCCCGACGATTCCAGGATGTCGAACGCCTCCGCGACTTCCTCCGGCTCGACCAGTGCGTCTGGCCTATGTAAAAGCAACACGTCTAGATAATCCGTTTTCAACCGACGCAAGCTGCCATTAACGGCCTCTAAAATGTGTTCTTTGGAGAAGTCAAACATGCCTTTGCGAATGCCACATTTGGACTGTAAGATAACGCTTTCGCGAACATCGTCAGTCATGTGCACGGCTTCCGCAAAAATGGATTCGCACTCGCCGCCTCCGTAAATGTCGGCGTGATCGAAAAAGTTTGCGCCCTCTTCTAATGCGGCCTGCACAAACCTTTCGGCCTCCAACTTGCTCAGCGAATGAATACGCATACATCCAACGGCGACGACCGGCACTTCAAGCGCGCTGGTACCCAGTTTGATGGTTCTCACGGACTCTCCTCCTCATATCGACACAGCCTTTTCAAGGCAAGCGCACGAATTGCGCTAGGACGACGGCTTCTAGTCCATTGTGACACAGTTACCAAAGCTGCTCAACCGGGCACTTCCCGTTTCTCATTTTCGACTTGACAGGATACAATGGAGCGTGTGAACGTTCGGAAGTTTGGAAGGAGCAACGGACATGAGCGACATACAATATGTGATCAGCGTGATCGTCTATGAAGATGGACACTGCGACGTCATGTGGGACTCGTCGGTACCGATGGAGCACTGTTATGAGGCTTTAAAGCAAGTCACCGACGACATGGCGGGATCGATCGCGCCAAAACCGCCTACGCCGCCAAAGCAATCCCCGAAAATCACACGTCTGAAATAAAAAAAGCGGACGCCGAGCTTCTGCTGACGTGATTGGCACGGGCACGGCGTTCGTTTATGGAGAGGCGATACAGACCCGATTTCTCCCTCGCTTTTTGGCCGTGTAGAGCGCGTCGTCGGCAAGTTGTAAAAACGCGGATGTGTCGACTGTGGATTCCGGCAGGCACGCCACGCCAAGCGAAACCGTGATGTGAATCGATTCCCCATTTGGAAGCAGGAAGTCTCTGCGTTCAACAGTAGCGCGAATGCGTTCAGCCATCTCTTGCGCCACAATCAGCGTGGAAGCAGGCATAAGCACGGTGAACTCTTCCCCGCCATTTCGCGAAACAATATCGCGCGAGCCCGTGCACGTTTGCAATACCTCCGCAAGTTGTTGCAGGACGGCATCCCCAGCAGGATGGCCGTATGTGTCATTCACGCTTTTAAAATGGTCAATGTCAATCGCAAGGATGGACAATGACTCCGTGCCAGTGGCCGCTCGCGCCGCAAGTTCATTAATGACCAAATCGAAGTGACGAGTATTGTTAAGCCCGGTCAGGAAATCGACGGATGACATTTGCTCTAGTTCACGTTGGCGCCTGAAATGAGCGAATAGCTGCGTCATCAACCAAGCGCTTCCGTATCCTGCGGCCAACGAAACGATCCAATACGTGAGAAAAACCCATGCGAGTTGCGTGTGGGTAGGCATCAACCAGACGACCAGCGCCGAAATCTGCGTAAGTGCATACACATTGACAACAAGCACCCGGATAGCCAATCTGCGCTTGATACGTGCCAGTATGGGTGAAATGGCACTAACTAACAACATATTGAGTGCCGCAAGGAGTGACGTCTGATTTAAGCCGAAGATGGCGACGCGCCCTATCCCTTCCACCAATCCTGCCACCAGAGACGCTGAGGGTCCTAGAAACAAAGCACAAGTCACCACGGGCAAGTGTCGCAGATCCAAAATGAGCTTCGAATTCGGAACCGGTAGGGCGTACAGCATGAGCAGAACTCCCATGACTCCCGCAGCCAGACCTGTGAGAAGGCGATCCAACGTAGTGGGCAAGCGGCGAGCACGTAGCCGACTATACGGCAAAAAGCCAATCACCATCAATGTAAATACGATACATGCGTTACTAAAAAATGTACCGATCATACCGTCTCTCCAAACGCAAACAAGGTGAACTGAGACAGATCATATTCGACACTTTTCGACCGAAGCCCTGCCAAGATGGGAGATGCGTCTATTAACCGAGCAGTAATGCTGGTATTTAGGTCCATACCAGCCACTTTGGCGTCAAAGCCTGCCGCCATGGGTAAGAGGTGTGCGTTTCTTTTTGGTGGTCCATGATCACGGAGCGATCTTCAAAAGAAGATTCGAGCCGATGAGTTACCGTTTGTTCAGAAGGAATTCGGATTCAGCGCTTACGCAATGCCTGACATATCGTGCACCTGCGTGTAGGACCTTCCACTACTCCCTTTTTGATTGACACAGTTCTTCTCCATCCCCTTACCAATACAATTGTCATACATAAAAATGACCTTCATGAGTGCAAATCACACTCATTAGGCCATCGAAGTCCTCTTTATAACAAGCTTTCGCCACTTCAAAAGTAGAACTCTGCCTTACCCAATCACCAACTACATAAAGTCGCGGAATACGATGATTTTGTGGACTCAAAACAAGTTTCTGTATACGAAGGTTTGCAAATCGTTTGCACGAGGTTTTGAAATAGCAGAACGCGGTCCCGAAATCCATTCGGCATCCGCGTTCTGATAGGCTTTTCACTTGGAGGTGCCAGCCGGATTCGAACCGGCGGTAAAGGTTTTGCAGACCTCTGCCTTACCACTTGGCTATGGCACCAAAATCGCCATCAGTCGTCCTCGGTTCTCGCCCGCAGTCGGGCTGATGGCGTTTGCCCTGGAGCGGAAGACGGGATTCGAACCCGCGACCCTCGCCTTGGCAAGGCGATGCTCTACCCCTGAGCCACTTCCGCATATTCGGTTGCTGGTGGCTCGGGACGGAATCGAACCGCCGACACGAGGATTTTCAGTCCTCTGCTCTACCGACTGAGCTACCGAGCCGCAAACAGCTATGTAATTTTACAAAACTGTTCAATCTGTGTCAAGTTAGACACGATAAGCTTGGTGGAGCCGATGGGATTCGAACCCACAACCCCTACGCTGCCAGCGTAGTGCTCTCCCATTGAGCTACGGCCCCTGACGAACGCTATTTATTATACATGAACTCTGCCTATTGCGCAACTGTCACATCGATCAACTAAAGCTCCAATCACCGAACATAATTTCCAATTTACTGGATAACCTAAAATTAGTTCGTCCACAAAGGAGTGTATGACTTCCATGAAACACTGGATTACAGCGATTTCAACACTTTGCACGCTTGCGTGTGCATATCCGTCCGCATTCGCGGCACAAACGTCAGGGTCTGGCGTTTTGACAACTCCTCAGCAAACAGAGTCGGCAGTACCTTCGCCGAGTCCAAGCCACCAGTTTGAGGTAAAATCGAGCGTGCAAGTCTCGCGCGAAACGCTACGCGAAGCATACCAGGCAAGCCATGATGCGTACACGAAGAAGCTTCAAAAATACGCAAAGTGTTCAGAGGCCGACGCACGTAAGGCCGTTCTCGGTGAACATCCAGGCGCAAAAATTGAGGAGATTCAGTTGCGCAACATCCGCACCAATCTCGTGTACATGGCAATCGCACGGGATGATGAAGACAAATATCTTGTCATCGTCGACGCTGGCAACGCAAATATCCTGATGGATCGCCGTATTCCGACACACCATGAACGCGTATTTGCAAACGGACCTGACGGTGGCAGGGCCGAATAATCGCCAGCAATCGACTCCGCGAGAACGCGAAAAAGGCGCCGGTTTTGGTCCGGCGCCCTCCACGTGGATCTCGTCCGATTAAAACGCGCGCACTTTTACGTCTTGAACTTGAATTGGACCGACACCGCGTGGCACTTCTATAGACTCCAGGCGCTGCGCGCCGAGATGCTTCGTAATTAAATCGCATGCCACATTCGGATCAATTCGATCACCGCAGGTATACACATCAATGCTTGCATACCCGTGCTCAGGAAAACTGTGAATCGTCAGGTGTGACTCCGAAATGATAACCACACCGCTCACACCCTGCGGAGCGAACTTGTGAAACGCCACTTCGCGAACCTCGGCGCCCGCCTCCAAGGCCGCATTTACCATAGCTCGTTCGATTCCATGGACATCGTTCAACTTTTCCGGGTTGCAGCCCCACAGTTCTGCAATCACGTGACGTCCCATCGTATCCATGACAAAAATCCCCCTTTAAGCCAAATCGGCCATGCCGTTGCAAAGGCATGTGGAATCGTCCCTACACCACGGGGGAAAGTTAGTCCGTCGAGGTCCTAACCCTTTAAGTGTAAGTCCAAATCCGTGTTTTCATTACGCAGTCCAACTTGCAAACATTACGATGTGTAGTATACGTTGTGGACCTGCAATTTGCAATAAGGAATTATGTGGGCTCATAACCCGAACGGCAACGGCGTCACCAACGCATAGATCAAACTTACTGCCGTGGCAATACAGCAAACCACGGAAACCCCAATCCAAAAAGGCCGGTTGCGCACGTACCGTACAAATATCAGGGTGAGCAAAGCGCCCGAAATCATGCCTCCCAAATGCGCGATCCAGCCAATCGTCCCTAAGTTCGAGATGTCGATCACGACGTTCACCGCAAGTACAATGAGAAGTTGATTGCGTACGAATGGCGGGAACTGACCCATCAACGCCAGAGCCAGCATGGCACCAAAAAGTCCAAAAATCGCGCCCGACGCCCCTCCTGACACCGCATTCGGAAGGAACGGCATACTTAGTAGATTGCCAATTGCTCCGGAAATAACGTAGAGTACAATGAAGAATGGTGTGGTCAACAGTCGTTCAACGATAAAAAGCGTCCATAGGGATATCATGTTGACCAAAATATGTACAGGGCTAACATGGACAAACATTGCGGACAAGATCCGGAACCACTGCCCTTGCTGTACAAGCGGTGGGAGCATCGCACCTGCTCGCAATAGTCCTGTAGCGGATCTGCCAGTTGCCGATTCGACCAGTACGTACCAAGCGACGTTTAGAACAAGGAAGGTCCAGCCCGCCGGGACCGGATCTCCACCCGCCATCCGAAACTGCATTCGAAAGCGCCTCATTCGCGCAACCACTCCGTTCGATTTTCCAACGGCACAATCTTGCCTGTTCGCACAGCATCCTCTTCCAACACGGTGTATCCACGCTCATATGCCGCAATCATGCGATCTCGCGAGTACAACGGCAACACTTGCTCACGAAACACCTGCACGTAATGATCCCTGAGCGCATCGTCACGAAATAGCCGATGTACGGCGCTTGCCAGTGCCTGCACATCGCCAACGGGGACCATCTCTCCTGCCTCGCCGTCCAGCAGCATGCGACGCAGGGCCGGAATATCCGATCCAACATTCGCAGCACCGTAAAATCCAGCCTCCAAAACGGACGTCGGAGCACCTTCACTCTTCGAGGGCAAGACATGTACGTCGAGAGCCCCGTAAAATTCTTCGACGGATGCGAGAAACCCCAAAAAGTGGATGCGTTCTCGAACGCCAAGCCGATCCGCCAGAGCCTCAAGCGTAGCCCGTTCTCTTCCATCGCCAGCAATGCAAAGATGCACATCTGGATCTGGTATCTTCGCTACGGATTGGATCAGGACGTCTAGATTCTTCACCGGATCGAGGCGCGCTGCCACGCCCATAAACCGTGTGGACGTAGGTAACCTGAGTTGATTGTGCCAAAATGCTCGATATTCATGGCGCGATCGCGCGGGTGGCGTAAGAAAAATAGCATTTGGAACTTCTAGGATGGTCTTGCAGGGCAGGATATCGCCGAGCGTCGGTTGTACGACAAATAAGCCTGACGCCTGGCGAAGATGCCATAGATGCAACTTTGGAAATAAAAACGACTTGAGCGGATGCCCTAGAAAATCGTATAGCGGGTTGCTGTGAATCGTGGCTGTCCAGGGTATTTGTTGACGCTTAGCTGCATACGCCGCAAGTATGTTCATGCGAGGTCCATGTGAATGCAATAACCATGCTCGCTCCTGACGAATGATCTGAGCGAGCGCATCGATAACCGCTCGAAATCCACCCGTGACCTTGGTCAAGGAACCTCCAGTGCGTTCAAGTGCAGACGCTAGCGGCCCATCCCCCAAACTGACAAATCGATATTGGTATTGCGTGCGGGCTTCAGCCAAGCCCTCGGCCCACGTGCGCAGATGGGACGCCGCCCCCCCCACCTCGTTTCCAGCAAAAAAGACTATGACAGTGCGCAATCTATTTCCCCCGCAGCCACTTACGACGGACGATGTCCCTGCTTCGTATGTGTGTGAATATAGCGATCAAGATCTTCGTCATCAAACCAAAATGATCCTCGGTATAAAAACAAAAAATCTATCGATGTATGCACTCGATCCGCTGTAAACGCCAGCATGTGATTGCGGCGGACGGTCGGATCCGGCCAGACTTCTTGAAACCGACGATTCATACGATTGAATTGATCTTTGCTCATGCACGGAATCATGCATACAAAAGCTTCGTTCGGCAGTTCCAGAATATCATAATTCCTGCCATCGTATTCGATATTGAATCCCAGGCGCATGACAACCATCCTTATCGCGCAACACGAAATCTGAGATTGAACGGTGGCAAAGAACCACTGATTTCAGTATAGCGGACGACGGATCGCCAAACAAACGAAGGTAGCGCCTATTCGTAACGCAACGCCTCGATGGGATTCAAGCGAGCCGCCTTGTTTGCCGGATAAAGTCCACAAACGACACCAATCACAGCCGAAAACAAAAAGCTTAAGACCGCAACCGGCCATGGAACTGACGCAGGAATTCCTGTCGCCATACGAATGCCAAGCCCGATTAAACTTCCGATCACGACGCCTGCCAGGCCACCGATTGCCGTGATCGTCGCCGATTCGACGAGAAACTGGAACAAAATCGCGGTCCTTGTGGCACCCAGCGAAATGCGAATGCCAATTTCCTGGGTCCGCTCCGTCACAGAGACCAACATGATGTTCATGACACCGACGCCGCCGACCAAGAGTGCGATGCCCGCAATGGCGCCAATCACCAAGGTCAATATCGTCGTCACCTTGGACAACAAGGCCCCAACACTTGAGGCGAGTCCCGATGAATCCGCAAAGGCAGTTGCATCGCCGGCGTGAATATTGAGGGCTGTAACGATGCGCTGTGCGAGATTTTGCACGTTGGTGCCTGGTGCCGCCTGCACATCCATCTCGCTGATGCTCCAATTCGGGAACAGGTCCTGACAAGTCGTTGCAGGCATGTACAGCGCGTCACTGCCCATAAATAACGAGAACAAACTTGCCTCCTGAGAGACTGCAACCCCGATTACTTGAAGCGGCACACCGGACACAGTAACCAGACCACCGATGGGATTGCCGCTGCCAAACAGTTTATTTGCAAGCGACTGACTTAGAACTGCGACATCGCGATGGCCAATCACATCCGCTTGGTTGAACATGTGGCCGCGCGTGATCCGCAATCGCGTCAATTCATTCAAGTTCGCTGGCCCCGCCTCAATCGACGCATTGTCGGAGCGATTGCTGGAACCGACCACAGCCGTTCCATACAAGGTGTAGTTGACCTGCTGCACACCAGAAAACGAGGCCGCAATGGCCAAGTCAGACTCGTCGATGGCCAGCACTTGTCCAGGCTGTGGCAACCCCGGTGCAACCAACTCGCGCGGGACAATCTGAATGGTGTTCTCTGCACTACCACTTGCAATCGCACCTAACACGGCTGCCTTGCCACCGTTGCCGATGGCGACGATGGCAATAATCGACGCGACGCCAATTAAGATGCCAAGCATCGTCAGAAAGGAGCGCAGCTTGTTTGTGCGCAAAGAAATCAACGCCATGCTGACCATTTCCCAGGCGTTCACCCTCTGCGCACCTCCTCGCGCTGAATATGGCCATCCACAATGTAAATCGTGCGATCCGCCGCGGCGGCAACGGTCGGGTCATGCGTGATCACCACAATTGTGCGTCCTGCACTATGTAACTCGCGCAACAATTCGATAATTTCAAGACCCGTGCGCTGATCTAGTGCGCCGGTCGGTTCATCCGCCAAGATCAATGCCGGATCGTTGGCCAGGGCGCGGGCGATGGCTACGCGTTGCTTCTGCCCACCCGAGAGAGCCGTCGGCAGATGTTGCGCGCGATCCTCCATGCCGACGCGCGCCAACAACTCGAGTGCTCGCGAACGCCGCTGTGCACGGCTTACACCCGCATAGAGCAGCGGTAACTCGACGTTGCGCACGGCTGTGATGCGCGGAAGCAGATGAAAGTTCTGAAATACAAAACCAATGGTGCGGTTGCGCAAGACGGCGAGATCGCGCGCGGAGAGACCTCCAACAGACGTACCGCACAGCCGGTATTCGCCGGCTGACGGCGTATCCAAACAGCCGATGATATGCATCAACGTCGATTTGCCGCTCCCTGATGGACCCATGATCGAGACAAACTCCCCTTCTTCGATCCGAAGATCGATGCCATGGAGAACCGTTAACGGCTCGTCACCGACCTTGTACGCCTTGCACACGCCACTAAGTTCGATCACGTCGGCTTCACAACCTCTCCATTCGTCAGCGTATCAGGCGGATTCACGACCACGGTTTGGCCAGGGCGAAGCCCAGAGATGACCTGAACAGCCGTGTCGCTCGTCATACCAAGCTTGACCGGAACCAACGACACGCGGTTGCCCCGCAACACATATACCGCATAGCTCGTGCCTTCTTGAACGAGTGCACCATAAGGTACAGTTGGGACCTTATCAGGCGTGACGCTGCTGATGCGACAATTGACCTGATAACCGTAGGGAACAGGTAGGGTTCCCTGTGGTGCGACAAGCACTTGCACCTGCGGTGTCCCGCTCGCGGAGACGCTGGCAAACGGAGCAACCTGCTTCACAACACCTCGAAACACCTGATTCGGAAAGGCGTCGGTCGTCATACTCACCGCCATTCCGGCTTGAATTTGTGCGGCATCCACTTCCGACAGTTCCAAGACCACCTGTTTGCTCGGGCTAACCACTTCCACCACCGGCGTTTGATTGCCTTCGGCATCTAAGCCGTTCGCACTGGCGATAAGCACAATTCCAGTCACACTGGCCGTAATGGTCATCTGATTCAACTGTGCTTTTGCCTCCGCCAATTGATTTTGGGCTTGTACCAAAGTCGACTGGGCTGCATCGACCTGTGGCAACCATAGACCTTTTAAGGCAGCGGGTGCCTGCTGATACTGCGTGAGTGCACGTTGATAGGCCAACTGCGCCTGTGTCACAGCCGTCTGTGCCTGGCTGACAGCGAGCGTGGCTGCGCTCGTATTCAACTGTAATAAAGGTTGTCCCACATGCACGTGCTGACCGACCGCTACGTACAGGTGGGCGACAGGCTGTGGCAGACTCGTCGCATCGACGATTTGTCGGTTGACCGGTCGGACATCCCCGGTACTAATGGTCACTCGCTGCATATGTTGAAGTTGTACGCTTGCCGTTTGAACTTGCACAAGGGCGTGCCGCAATCGCCAAAAGACAGCGGATACAAGGCCAGCAATGACGATCACGCAGAGAATTACCATGTAGACCAGTTTGCGCCTTTTGCTATAGCCTTCGCGCACCACCCGACCCCTCCCACAATTCATCACCATCTAACATACCATAGCAACACCCGTTTACTCACTGCATAATTGGCCATCTAGCGCGTACACATGGGACATACCCAGTGTGTGAAGACGAGGGATGGGAGCATGACCAATAGTAAAACGGTATGCCGATTGATTGGCTGGACATGTACCACATTAGGGGCACTTGGTATCGCATATGGTCAGCTTGGGTCTTACCTGCGCTTTTCGGACTTAGAATCCTATACCTATCTAGTGTTTGGGTTGATTTCGATATGGGCAGCAAGGCGGCGACAACGCACGGCCGTAGCCGTATTGTTTACGGTCGGAATGGCTTGTTTTCTTTGGGCCGCACTCGCACTGGCTGCCCCGACAAACGCATGGGCTCCCTACTTCGGCGAGCAACAGCCGCTTGATGTATTGATTCGGGAGATGATTGCACTATGGGGGGGCGGTACCGCGCTTCGTGAAATTCTGGATTGGCGGCGGCAACAAACATCTTCCGCTTCTTAAACTGCACCGCCTGGACATACTACCCTGTGAACGTCTCAGTCCACAGGAGGGATATTGCATGAAACTGCAACAGATTATGACGACCGACGTTACCTGCTGCTGTGGAACCGACTCGATTCAGAAAGCGGCACAGGCAATGAAGAATCAAAACTGTGGTTCGATCCCGGTTTGTGACAACAAACGCGTGATCGGCATGATCACGGACCGCGACATCGTGTTAAAAGCAGTTGCGCGTGGCAAAATCGACACCCGTGTCGAGGATTGCATGACGAATACGGTTGTAACCGCAACACCTGACATGGATGCCCATGAGGCAGCTGACCTAATGGCTCAGCATCAGATTCGCCGCCTGCCAGTCGTCAATGCGCAAGGCGAGTTGTGTGGTATTGTTTCCATCGGTGACTTGGCTACGGTGGACATTCACATCAACGAGGCAGGCGATGCCCTCAGCAAAATTTCGGCTCGGACAGAAACACAAAATAGCGTTTTACATTGACAAAACAGACACTTTCGTTGAGGGGCTGGGGATCTCAGCCCCTCCTTGGCATATTCAGCACAAAAAATACACAGAAGGGCTGTCCGAAACCGGTGCAGCCCTTCTGTGTATGATTACTCGACTTCAGTGGAGCCCTCAGCCAGTTTTTGCTGAGCATACGCAACCAGCTTACGCGTAATGCTACCACCGATGGAACCGTTCTCGAACGACGAGACAAATCCCCAATAGCCATCAGCAGGCGGCGTGATGCCGAGTTCTCCGGCAATTTCGTACTTGAGATCCTGCAACGCCTTTGACGCCTGCGAGAGCAATAACCGATTGTTGTTGGCCATGCCCCATCCCCCCTTGAACACATTGTTCCCGAACGGGATGCCGTCACGCCAAGACAATCAAGGATCATGTGGCAATTCGTAGAGCTTAGCGCTCTGCAATGGGAATATACTTGCGGTCGACCTTGCCAACGTACTCGGCACGCGGACGAATCAAGCGATTGTTGCGGTACTGTTCCAGAACATGAGCGGTCCATCCGGAAATCCGGCTGCACGCGAAAATAGGCGTGTACAAGTGGGTTGGAATGCCCATCGCGTAATACGTGGACGCGGAATAAAAGTCGACGTTTGCGTTAAGCCCCTTCTTTTCCTTCACAAACTGCTCGATGATTTGGGACATCTCAAACCACTTCGTCTCACCAGCCAGTTCACCAGCCTGTTTGCTCAATTGGCGCAAGTGAGTAGCACGTGGATCTTCTGTGCGATAGACGCGGTGGCCGAAGCCCATGATTTTCTTTTTGTTGGCAAGAGCCTCTTCAATCCAGGACAACGCCTGATCCTTTTCCCCAATTTCCAGAAGCATCCGCATAACCTGTTCATTTGCCCCACCGTGCAATGGGCCTTTAAGTGTGCCAATCGCCGATGTGATTGCCGAGTACATATCGGACAAGGTGCCTGCCGTGACACGAGCCGAGAACGTGGACGCGTTCAATTCGTGATCGGCATGCAAAATCAAAGCTGTATTGAACGCCTTTTCCTCAAATGCAGACGGACGTTCACCACGCAACTGATAGAAAAAGCTTGCTGCTGCGCTGAGTTCCGGAATGGGGGCAACTGGCTCAAGCCCCTGACGAATGCGCTCAAAAGAAGTGACAATGGTGGGGATTTTTGCGACCAGTCGAGCCGCTTTGCGAAGGTTGGCCTCTATACTCTCATCGCCGTCATCGGGATCGTACAAACCGAGATGGGAAACGGCTGTGCGAAGAACTGCCATCGCGTTCGCGTCTTTCGGGAGTCGTTTCAACATCTCCAAAACTGGCTCTGGCAAGCTGCGCTCGCTGGCCAATTTCTCAGTGAACGCTTTCAGTTCCGTCTTGGACGGGAGTTCACCGTGCCAAAGCAGGTAGACGACTTCCTCAAAGGTGGCTCCACCATTGACGAGATCGTGAATATCATAGCCTTGAAATATCAAGCGCCCTTCTTTTCCATCTAGAAAACAAATTTCTGATGTATTGGCTACTACATCTTCCAACCCGGCTTTAAAACCTGTATCCGCTGCCATAAAAGCAGAACCTCCTCTTCCCTGTTGCCGAAGGCTCGCATGGGCGAGCCGTCGACAAAATGCCGCTTGCTGTACTCGGCCATTATACTACAATCACAGCCAGCCTCAAAAAGTGTAAACTCTGACCAGCAACGGCAGATTCCTTGGCTTAGACCAGCGCCATCACACCCGCGACGATGAGGAGTACCGCGCCAGACAATTTGTCTGGCGAAAGTGACACTCGCTTGCCAAGATGTCGTCCCACCTCAAGGCCTAAGAGTGTGAGACACAGACTGATCACCCCAAAAATCACAGCCGCAATACCAAGTGGTGCATTAAACATCCCGATGCCAAAGCCAACCGTGAGGTTGTCCAATGAAAGCGCAATCGCCAGAAATAAAATTTTCATCCCTCGCGCTTTTGCCGCCCGCTCCGCCTCGTCATCGTCGTCCTCGCGCCGCAATAAGCTATAGACGCCCATGACGACCAAAACTGCGATACCGACCAATTTCGCCCGGCGGCCAATGTCGCCTGCCACCGACTCGCCAATGACCATACCAATAACCGGCATAATCGCCTCAAACACCGCAAAAATCAACGCCGTCCGCCATTGTTGGGCCCGTGTCAACTGTGAAGTACCCAGCCCAACTGAGGCAAGCGCGTTATTCGATCCCATCGCAAGCCCGAAAAGAATCAGTTGCCAAATCAGCGTGATCCATCCCCCATCCTGGTTCGCCAGATCGATCCGGTAGCCACACGAAAAAAGCGCAACGCATCGCCTACAAAGGACTGTGTACCGACACAAAGAACGAGATCGTTTGCGGCCGCAGATGTCACGGCGTCTGCAATCGCGCGTTCGACCTCGGGGACGGATTTCGCGGCGATGCCGTGATTGGCGGCAAGCTGAACGAGATCGCGACTGTATTGCAAATGTGGATTGCTCGCCGTCGTAAAGATGAACTCGTCGACAACCGACGCGAGCGTTCCCACAACACCTTCGGCATCTTTATCATCGGGCAAGGATAAGACTGCACACACCCGCCCTGTTTGCCCTGCCTGGCGACGTTCGACGAACCTGCGCACAAACGCCGCGTTCACCGCATGAATTGCGCCATCCACGACGACGGTCGGCGATTCCTGCACGACATGCAAACGACCCGGGAGAATCAAATCACTGAGATCGACAGCAATGGGCATATGTGTACGTCGATCACCTTGATGGCTCGCTCGATGGGCGATGGCTTGGGCCGCCGCAACGAGGGAGAGACCGACATTGTCCGGGTAGGATAGCAAGCGCTCGTCAATTCGAGCCGAGTGCACATGGCCTTGATACGACGCCCGAATCAGATATGTACCCGACGGTTCGTCAGGCATCACATCTACCTGAAACGTATCATTCATGTATGCAAAATCTCCAACGCGCCCAACGTACGGCCGCATCGCCGCCATTGCGCGAGGCGCTTGCTGACTGCTCACCGCCCATGACACATCTTCTGTAAGAATGCCCATTTTCGCGATCACGACGTCTTCCCATGTAGGTCCCAGCCGATCCAAATGTTCGGGAAAGATAGGCGTGATCACAACCCCTTGATGGACAATTTGATTGACATCGTCGTGGCGTGCACCGCGTCCAAGTTCGAACAGATTAAAATCCGTTTGTTGCTCCTTAAACCAAAGAGCTGCCATGGCGGCGACGATGCCAACAGGCCCTATGTATTGATCCGGCGGAACCGGAAGCCTATCGACCACATGCCGTACCTTGTCCGCTATACGAACGAAGTCCGGCTCCGGAATCATCTCACCATTTACGCGGATTCGTTCCAAAAAGTCAACCAGGTGAGGGCTGGTAAAAAGCCCAACTCGATATCCTAAACGCTCCAGTATCGCAGCCGTAAGGATGGCATGTGATCCCTTTCCTTTACTTCCGGTCACCGCAATATTGTATCCGTATCGGTCCGGCCTGCCTAACGCATCCAAGATCCGGCCTGTCCACTCCGGATGCCGAACATCGCGATCCAAGCCGATGTGCCTTTCCTTCGGAAGACGACCATACGACGCAAACACAAACCGAATTGCATTTGTCACCTGTGCTGCCCATGACGACGCCAAGACGATGCCCCTCTCTCTTGTCGCTAGTGTACCACGGGGATCTACACGCGAAAATACCACCCTCGTCTCGCGAAGGTGGTATTCCCTGTCGGCCATGCTCGCCGGTTTCTCAGTACACAAATTGATACGCCTTGCGGTTAGCTTCATACGCACGAATGTCGGCCTCATACTGCAGCGTCAGCCCGATGTCGTCCAAACCGTTCAACAACATGTAGCGCTTGTGTGCATCCACTTCGAACGCAATTCTGTGCCCACAGTCCGTTTCGATGACCTGCGCTTCCAGATCAACTGTCGCCCGTTCCCACTGTCCATTTGCATGCGTCTCCGCCAATTCCTTGCGGACGTCAGTGGGAATGACAATCGGCAAAACCCCGTTTTTAAAGCAGTTGTTAAAAAAGATATCCGCAAACGACGGTGCGATCACGACACGAAATCCATAGTCGGCGAGGGCCCAAACGGCATGCTCACGTGATGAACCACAGCCAAAGTTCTCATCAGCTAACAGGATGGTGGCTCCTTGCGCGCGAGCCGTGTTCAACTCGAAGTTCGCGTTCGGCGTTCCATCCGCTTGATAACGCCAGTCATAAAACAAAAATTCGCCAAAACCATCGCGTTCGATCCGCTTTAAAAACTGCTTAGGAATGATTTGATCTGTATCGACGTTCAGTCGATTCATACAAACCACTTTACCTTCGTGCTTTACCAAAGGCTCCATCAGGCCGTAACCCCTTCCGATTGAAACGTGCGCACATCGACGAAATGACCAGCAATCGCAGCGGCGGCAGCCATGGCGGGACTGACCAAATGCGTTCTCGCTCCTCGGCCTTGTCGACCTTCAAAGTTACGGTTTGACGTGGATGCAGAACGCTCGCCAGCCGGGATGATGTCCGGATTCATGCCAAGGCACATGCTGCAGCCCGGTTCGCGCCACTCAAAACCTGCAGCTAGGAAAACCTCATGCAGTCCTTCTTCCTCCGCCTGCTGCTTGACTTGCTTGGACCCCGGTACGACCATCGCGTGCACGCCTTCAGCAACCTTGCGTCCTTTGACAATAGCAGCAGCGAGCCGCAAATCTTCGATCCGCGCGTTCGTACAAGAACCGATGAAAACATGCTGTATCGGTATCTCGGAAATTTTCGTACCAGGCTCCAACCCCATATATTCGAGAGCTTGTCGAATCGCTCGCGCTTCTGTCTCGGTCGCCGCATCAGCTGGATCCGGAACCACGCCATTCACACTACCGCCCATACCAGGATTCGTGCCCCACGTCACTTGCGGCTCAAGCGATTCGACGTCGAACTCGATATCTACATCAAATTGGGCGTCCGCGTCCGACACCAGCGACTTCCATTCACTGACCGCAGCTTCCCAAGCCTCGCCATATGGGGCATGCTGCCGGCCTTTGACGTACGCAATGGTCGTTTCATCAGGTGCCATCATGCCCGCACGTGCACCAAACTCAATCGACATATTGCAAATGGTCATCCGCTGCTCCATGGACAACTGAGAAATCAGCGTTCCAGCGTACTCAACGACATAACCAGTCCCAAAATTGACGCCATATTTAGCGATGAGCCCAAGAATGACGTCCTTTGCGGTGATTCCCGGTTGAAGCGAACCGTTCAGGCGAATCCGCATCGTTTTCGGCTTATTTTGCCATAGACATTGCGTTGCAAGAACATGTTCCACCTCGCTCGTACCAATGCCGAAGGCCAATGCGCCAAACGCACCATGCGTCGACGTATGACTATCCCCACAGACAATGGTCTTACCGGGCAAGGTCAATCCCAGCTCCGGGCCGATGACATGTACAATGCCCTGAAAGGGGCTGTCGAGGCCGGCAAGCGAAACGTTAAACTCACGGCAGTTCTCCATCAATGTCTCAATCTGCTTTTTTGCAATGGCATCGCGCACATCGGTTGGATTGACAGTCGGCACATTGTGATCCATCGTAGCAAACGTCTGTGACGGCTGGCGCACAGAGCGCTTTGCAAAGCGCAAACCTGCGAACGCCTGTGGCGATGTCACTTCATGCACAAGATGCAGGTCTATATAAAGAAGCGCCTGCCCGTCAGGAAGTTGTTTGACCACGTGTGCGTCCCATACTTTTTCAAATAGCGTTTTGCCCATCTTATGCCAACCTCCTTCGAACATCGGCGCGCACCAATTCGCTCATTTCCTTAGTCCCGACAAACGCTTGGTTCGACCCTGCGAGATCGCGCGTGCGCACCCCTTGCTCAATGACAGCTAAGACCGCAGCTTCGATAGCATCGGCCGCCTGCGGATATCCTAGGGAGTGACGAAGCATCATCGCGACGGACAAAAATGTAGCCAATGGATTCGCGATACCCTGCCCCGCAATATCTGGGGCCGAACCGTGTACAGGTTCGTACAGGCCCGGGCCTTCGCCGCCGATGCTGGCGGATGGCAGCATGCCAATGGATCCTGTGAGAACCGCCGCCTCATCGCTGAGAATGTCACCAAACATGTTTTCCGTGACGATCACGTCAAAACTGTTCGGCCGTGTTACCAGTTGCATCGCGGCATTATCGACAAGCACATGTTCGACTGCCACATCGGGATATTCGGCAGACAACTCGTTGACCACCTCGCGCCACATACGGCTGGACTCGAGGACGTTAGCCTTGTCTACGGAGGTCAACTTCCTTCTGCGACCTTGGGCCAAGCTAAACGCCTGGCGTACGACGCGCTCGATCTCGCCGCGGGTGTAGTACAACGTATCGACGACCGCTTGGCCTCCTTCGACACGGGCCTTTGGCTGTCCAAAATAAAGGCCTCCCGTCAGTTCGCGAACGATGATCATATCCACGCCTTCCAGCAACTCGGACTTCAAAGGAGACGCCAGCATTAAACCGGGCCATGTGCGAATGGGCCGGAGATTTGCGAACACGTTCAACCGTTTCCGAATGCCAAGCAAGCCTGCTTCAGGACGTACGTCGCCCGGCAAGCTATCCCACTTCGGGCCACCCACGGCGCCAAGTAATACGGCATCTGCACGTAAACACTTCGCAACCGTCTCCTCGGGCAAGGGCGTGCCGGTTTCTTCGTAAGCGCCGCCGCCGATGAGCCCTTCGTCAAGTTCCCACTGTAACCCTAACGCAGCGGCAACATCGACAAGCAATTGCCTCGCCTCGGCTGTCACTTCTCGGCCGATGCCGTCGCCAGGTAAAATGACAATTCGTTTCGTCATACTAAACACAGTCCTTATTTCCAAGATGAGATGACGTAAGAGTCAGACTCGAATTTCGCTCTACGAATTTCAAAGTGGAAATCAGGGAAGCCCGCCAACAGCCCCCCTGAGAATCCTCAAATTCGCGCCGCAGAAGCAGGAGCTGTTGCGTCTTCTGCCTTTTTCGACTTAATAAACGGCATCATCGCACGCAACTCACGGCCAACCACTTCGATGGGATGCTCCTGCTCACGACGATTGATGGCATTAAACATCGGGCGATTCGCCTGATTTTCCAGAATCCACCCTTTGGCAAAGGTTCCGCTTTGGATATCTGCCAGGATTCGTTTCATTTCCGCCTTCGTCTCCGCGGTGACCACGCGCGGTCCAGAGGTGAAGTCCCCCCATTGCGCGGTGTCGGAAATCGAGTAACGCATATATTCGAGGCCACCCTCATAAATGAGGTCGACAATCAATTTCATTTCGTGCAGACATTCAAAATACGCAATCTCAGGTTGATATCCCGCTTCTACCAAAGTTTCGAAACCAGCTTTGATCAATGCCGAAAGACCGCCGCACAATACAGCCTGCTCGCCAAAAAGATCTGTCTCCGTCTCTTCTCGGAACGTTGTCGTAAGTACGCCTGCTCGACCCGCACCAATCCCACGGGCATATGCCAGTGCCAATTCTTGTGCTTGACCACTCGCATTCTGATGCACGGCAATCAACGCCGGAACGCCACCTCCGGCCTCGTATACGCGGCGAACCAGATGCCCCGGTCCCTTCGGAGCGACCATAAACACGTCCACATCTGCAGGAGGCTGGATCTGCGAAAAGTGGATGTTAAAACCGTGTGCAAACGCCAAAGCTTTCCCCGCGTGCAAATAAGGACGAATCTCCGACTCGTAAACGGCGACTTGCCGTTCGTCTGGCAAAAGAATCATGAGGACATCGGCTTCTTCAACCGCTTCGCCGACTGGCAAAACGGTAAACCCATCGGCCTCGGCACGCTGCCAGGACGCCCCTGGACGCAGCCCAACAATGACGTCAAAACCACTGTCGCGCAAATTTTGCGCATGAGCATGCCCTTGTGAACCATAGCCAATGATGGCAATTCGTTTATGGGTCAATGCTTGAATGGAAATATCCGCGTCATAATACACTTTTGTCATGGTCGACACTCCTCATTTTGGCTTTTGAATGGCCCTTCAGTGGGTGAAACAGCGTGCCGACAGGCTCCCACAGCCCGTCGGCCGCTTTGTTAAATGGGAAGTACCTGGCTTTCATTAAGCCGTCTCAGTTCGCTCACAGCGCTAGCTTCCCGAGGCAACGCCGTCAATCCCGTTCGCGCCAGTTCGCGAATGCCATACGGGCGCAACAAACTGATCAATGCCTCAATTTTCTCCGCGTCGCCTGTGACTTGGACGGTTACCGTGTCCCGGCCAACGTCGACGATGCTCGCCCGAAACGGATCGATAAGCGACGTGATGGTAGCTCTTTGCGCAATCGGACTATTAACCTGTATCAACGCCAACTCCCTCGACACCATCGGCGCCTCGGTCAAATCGGTTACTTTCAAAACATCAATCTGCTTATGCAACTGCTTCATGACCTGCTCAAGCGCCGCTTCGTCCATCTCGCTCATCACCAAGGTCATGCGGGAGACGTCAGGACTCTCCGTGATGCAGACCGTGAGGCTCTGAATGTTGAATCCTTTGCGCATGAACAAGGCTGTGATGCGATTCAATACGCCCGGTTTGTTATGCACGAGTACAGATAGCACCGGTGTCATGGCTTCACCCCCACCATTTGATGAATCCCGGTTCCAGGTGCTACCATCGGGAACACGTTCTCTCGCGGCTCGACGACACATTCGAGAAACCCAGGTCCAGGAGCCGCTAAAAACGCTGTTAGAACATCAGTTAAAGCATCGTCTTCCTGCACGCGCGTGGCAGGGATGCGATACGCCTCGGCCAACTTGATAAAATCAGGTTGCCATTCGAGCAGCGACGCCGAGTATCGTTCGCCATGGAACAACTCCTGCCATTGGCGTACCATACCAAGTGCACCATTGTTGACTATGACAACTTTAATTGGAAGTTCCATTTCGCCGATGACAGCCAATTCCTGCTGAGTCATCTGGAAGCCCGCATCGCCCAGAATAGCGACGACTTGTTGCTCTGGCTTGCCAAAATACGCACCAATCGCGGCGGGTAAACCAAACCCCATCGTGCCCAGGCCTCCAGACGTCACCCAGCGATCCGGTACTTCAAACGGGAAAAACTGCGCTGTCCACATCTGGTGTTGGCCTACATCTGTGATCACAACCGCGTTACCTGCGGTTAGCCGCGCAATTTCGGCAATCAGGCGTTGGGGTTTAATACCGGTGCCTTCCTGCACATACCAGTAGGGAAACTGTTCCTTGGTCGCGAGCAATTCGTTCATCCACGCATCCGCATGGGGCGACTCCACATCTGCAGCCAACATCATGAGCAACGCTTCTCGCACATCTCCGACGACAGGAATCTGCGTGCTGACGTTCTTGCCGATTTCCGCCGGATCGATATCCACGTGCGCGACCGTAGCGTGGGGAGCAAAAAACTCGAGCTTGCCTGTCAAGCGGTCGTCAAAGCGAGCCCCCAAATTGATTAAAAAATCTGTTTCATGTAACGCCTTGTTGGCCGCCGCACTGCCGTGCATGCCGCCCATTCCAAGAAAGAGTGGGTGGCTGGCCGGGAATCCGCCCAAACCCAGCAAAGTATGGACAACAGGAAGTCGGTGCCGCTCGGCGAAAGCCACAAGTTCTGCACTCGCGCCCGCGTGCAAAATTCCTGCGCCGGCAAGGATCACAGGCTTCTTGGCACGTGACAACCCAGACATCAACTTGCGAATTTGAAGCTGATGCGGGACGACCGTCGGCTGATAACCCGGTAGTTGCGGCGGATCGTCGTATGAGAACAATGCAGTCTCCCCAGCTACATCCTTCGGAATATCGATTAAAACCGGCCCTTTTCGTCCTGAGTTCGCAATGTGAAACGCCTCTTTGAAGACTTTTGGGATTTCCGATGCATGCCGAATTTGATAGTTGTGTTTAGTAATGGGTGTGCTGATGCCGATGATGGATGTCTCCTGAAAAGCATCTGTACCAATCACCGTCTTAGCCACTTGTCCCGTGATCGCCACGATGGGGATACTGTCCATCATCGCGTCAGCCAGACCTGTGACGAGATTGGTTGCCCCAGGCCCTGAGGTCGCGATCACGACGCCCGGCCGACCAGTTACGCGTGCGTATCCTTCCGCTGCATGAATGGCACCCTGCTCGTGCCGCGTTAGCACGTGGCGAATGCCACACTCGTACAACGCGTCGTAAAGAGGCAGAACGGCGCCACCCGGGTAGCCAAAAATGACGTCCACGCGCTCTCGTCGCAAGGCCTCTACGACCATGTCAGCCCCCTTCAACAACATCGCGCCATCCGTCCTGTGATTCGCCTCTCCCGTCGGACGCTTCATTTCATCCGCAGGCTTTGACATACCTGGCATCGTTTTGCCTCCTCTCTTTGTATCGAAAAATAATAGTTGTCATCCTCTTTAGACTTTCAACACTGCACCGGTGTTGGCGGAAGTGACAAGATGAGCATATCTTGCAAGATAGCCTGTCAGCCTTTCCTTCTCCGGTGGCTGATACGACTCCCTGCGCCGCTCCAACTCTTCATTCGAGACATTGAGCTGAATGGAGCGGTTGGCCAGATCGATGACAATCTCGTCGCCATCCTCGACCAAAGCAATGGGTCCTCCAACCCCTGCCTCTGGCGAAATGTGGCCGACGCAAATCCCCCGTGTCGCGCCGGAAAACCGCCCGTCTGTAATGAGCGCCACGTCGCGGCCCAATCCACGTCCGACAATAGACGACGTAGGTGCGAGCATCTCAGGCATGCCAGGTCCGCCTTTTGGTCCTTCGTAGCGAATGACCACCACGTGCCCGGGTTGCACGCGGCCCTCATTGATGCCAGCCAAGGCTTCATCTTGCGAATTGAAGACAATAGCCTTGCCGACAAAACGAGTGATGTCTGGATCGACCGCACCTACTTTCAGGACCGCCCCGTCCGGTGCTAAATTTCCGTAGAAAATGGAGAGTCCGCCCTCTTTGCTGTACGGGTCACTCGCCGGGTGAATGACCTTCTCGTCGATAATGTGTGCATTCTGTACCGATTCGTACAGCGTCTTCCCGGAAATGGTCAGACGATCTCGATGCACCGCATCGGTGTGTTCACACAGTTCGCGGATAATCGCCGAGACACCGCCAGCTCGATGCACGTCCTGCATACTGTACTCCGAGGCTGGACTAATTTTCGCAAGGTATGGCACGCGCTTGGCAATTTCATTGATGTCGGCAAGGGAATAATCGATCCCAGCCTCGTGTGCAATCGCCATCAGGTGAAGCACTGTATTCGTGGATCCGCCCATCGCCATGTCAAGCGCGAACGCGTCGTCGATGGCTTCACGGGTGATGATGTCGCGCGGACGGATATCTTCCTGAACCATGCGAATGAGATGTTTTGCGGCTTCGTAGATCAATTCATGCCGCTCTTTCGATGTGGCAACAAGCGTCCCATTGCCGGGAAGTGCTATGCCGAGCATCTCCATAATGCAGTTCATCGAATTCGCGGTGAACATTCCAGAACACGATCCGCAGGTCGGACACGCATTTTGCTCGAGATCCAGCAGTTCGCTCTCGGAAATTGCGCCGCTTTGATAGCGCCCGACTCCTTCAAACACGGAACTTAACGACAATGTTTGACCTGTTCGCGACTTGCCAGCTTCCATCGGCCCGCCTGAGACGAAGACGGCTGGAACGTTCGTGCGCACGGCGGCCATCAGCATACCAGGCGTAATTTTGTCGCAGTTCGGAATATAAAAGACACCGTCAAACCAATGTGCATTAATCATCGTCTCTGCCGAGTCGGCAATCAGTTCGCGGCTTGCAAGGGAGTACCGCATACCAATGTGTCCCATGGCAATCCCATCGTCGACACCAATGGTATTGAATTCAAATGGAATTCCGCCTGCCTGGCGAATTGCGTCTTTGACCACTTCGGCGAATTCTTTCAGGTGGACGTGACCCGGGACGATATCGACATAGGAGTTACAGACGCCAATAAACGGTTTGGGTAGATCCGTCGGACGAACTCCAGTTGCATACAGCAAACTGCGGTGAGGCGCCCTATCGACGCCCTTTTTGATCATGTCGCTTCGCATGATTTTGCCACTCCCTGCAATTCTATATCTAGCGAAATTTCATTATATACAAACTATTTTATTTGGAAAATATCGCACCGCCGCAACGAGGAGCGGTGCGATACCTCTTTGTCTCAAACCAAACAAAGCCTGTGTTTAGATGCGGACGCCATCAGTCCGCACGATTTGGGTAAATGCCTCGTGAATTCGCTTCGTGATGGACCCCGGCGCCCCATTGCCGATGGTCCTGCGGTCGACGCTGATCACAGGCACAATCTCGGCAGCGGTGCCAGTCAAGAAGACTTCATCGGCAACATAGACATCGTGCTGCGTGAACGGCTCCTGTTTGACAACATAGCCAAGTTCGCCGGCCAATTCGATAACAGCCTGTCGCGTAATGCCTTCCAGTGCCCCGAGATAAGCTGGAGGCGTCGTCAGCACGCCGTCGCGGACAACAAAAATGTTCTCCCCTGAGCCTTCGACCACATAGCCTTCGGAATTTAACACAATCGCTTCACTGGCGCCGGCGTTTAACGCCTCCATCTTGATGAGAATGTTGTTGAGGTAGTTAAGAGATTTGATTTTCGGGTTGAGCGAATCACTACGGTTCCGGCGAGTAGCCGCAGTAACGGCATGAATGCCTTGTTCATACAAGGCTGCTGAAAACATGGCAAGTTGCTCAGCGATGATAAATACGCGCGCTCCGTGGCAATTGGTGGGGCTTAAACCCAAATCTCCGCTCCCACGAGTAACGACAAGGCGAATGTACGCGGACGACAATTCATTTCGACGCAACGTTTCACAAACGAGATCTGTCATCTCTTCCTGGGTATAAGGGATCTCGAGTGCAATGGACTTCGCCGAATCATACAGCCGGCGAATATGTTGTTGTAATCGAAATACATTTCCGTCGTACGAACGAATGCCTTCAAAGATTCCATCTCCGTAAAGCAAGCCATGGTCAAATACGGAAACCTTGGCGTCGTCCCGGCTTACGAAAGCACCGTCCAGAAAAATTTGAGATCCCAAGTACAACGCCCCTCTTTCGCCGTTGTCAGCGAGTTTCTATTTTGAATTGAATTTTCAAACAATATTCCGTCAAAACGCCGCTAACCTTGTGCTAATGCATTGAAATGCTTCGTTTTGACAAGAATCAGACGACTTGCTGGTCATTTTAGTACGGGTATGGAGCCCTGTCAATTAGGGGAGAGCCCGAGGAACGTGATGAAACCGCTTGCAAATAGAGAATAGGCGACGCAAAAAGCCGTCATATCAACCTTTCCAGGACTGGCTAAAAAATTCGCAGGGCAAGAAGATAACTCGCAACCGAACCCACATCAAAGGCGGATCCATTCCTCGATTTTCGTTCTTTCACTTGCCGTAAGCCTGCTCAACCCATAACAAAGGCGGGCCCATTACCCGCCTTTGTCCACTTATCTTCACTCTGCCACCGGCTCGACCGGCATCACAGCTTCGACTGCCAACTGCGGCGACCGAGACAGGTGAACAGCAATTTCCCGAGCCAACCGCGAGGATATGTCGTGTGTAACAATCACGATTTCCGCGCGGTCTCCTTCGACTCGCTTCTGCAGCACGGTCTCCATGCTTGCACGGTATTCGCCAAACAAGTGAGCTACTTGCGCAAACACGCCGGGTTGATCCGCCGCTGTTAAGCGGAAGTAATATTTGTAAACATCATCCTCGCGCTCGACCACGGGCTTACGCTCACCCGCAGAACCGTTCGGTGAACTCGCCACAAAGCCGAGCTTTAAGTTGCGGACAAGCGCAATAATATCGCCGACAACCGCACTCGCGGTCGGCATCCTGCCAGCACCACGCCCAAAGAACATCAGATCGCCTGCCGCATCTCCACGCACAAAAAGAGCGTTGTAGGCATCCGACACATGCGCCAGAGGATGGTTCTTCGGAATGAGCGTCGGGCGGACGGCTAACGTCAGTTCCCCATCGCGATCGCGCCCGACGGCTAAAAGCTTGATGACATAACCCGCTTCGTCCGCATAACGCACATCAGTTGCCGTAATGTGGCGAATGCCCTCCACGCGCACGTCACTGAGATGAACTTCCGTATGGAAAGCAATAGAAGCGAGGATCACCAATTTACGTGCCGCATCGAGGCCGTCGACGTCACTTGAAGGATCTGCCTCAGCATAGCCCAAGTCCTGCGCCATCTGCAGAGCTTCGGCGAAATCGATGTGGCGCGTCGTCATTTGCGTTAAAATGAAGTTTGTGGTGCCGTTGATAATCCCTTTTAAATCCGTAACTTCGTTGGCCGTCAGATTTTCCTTCAGCGGCCCGACGAGCGGAATCGCGCCACCGACCGCAGCCTCAAACAGCACGCTAACGCCATTTGCAGCCGCAGTCTGCAGAATTTCAGGTCCGTGCAAGGCGATGAGATCCTTGTTGGCCGTCACGACGTGTTTCCCTCGCGACAAGGCCTCCAGAATATACGTCTTTGCGGGTTCGATCCCGCCAATGGTCTCCACGACAATTTGAATATCATCATCGGCCAGAATATCCTCCGGCGAAGTGGTCAACTGTTCGTCGATGAAGGAAACGCCACGATCTTTTTGCGTGTCGCGCACGAGAATGGTTTTCACGACCGGCCGCAGCCCCGTCATATCGGCAACTCTATCTGCACGGCGCCGCACAAGCGAAACGACGCCTGCACCAACCGTCCCACATCCCAACAACCCGATTTGAATTTGCATCTCCTATGTCCTCCCCGACTCCTGCCACAACAATCGCTCCGGTTGCGACTGACGACGCCAAACCAACATACAAACAGCCGCAAAACCGTCCAAACATTTTGCTTCTTTATACCCTCCGTCCACAAACACTGTCAAGCAGGCAGGTGTACCAAGATTTCGGGAAGGGTTGGCAAAGCGTCCATCGCTCCCTGCTTTGTCGTCGTCAGCGCTCCGGCTACAGTCGCAAACGTCACGGCATCGACAAACAGCTCGTCGTCCCGTATCACTTGCGACAAATCCTTGGCATTGCGCGTTACGCGATACAAAAGAGCTCCCAAAAATGCATCGCCAGCGGCTGTTGTGTCTACCGCGGCCACAGGTAAAGAAGGAATGCGGACACGACCCTTGTCCGTATCGACGATAGCCCCCTGCGGCCCGCATGTTACCGCAAACCGAACATCGGGAAGCACCGACCGAAGCTGATTCATGCCCGCATCCAAGTTATCCTGTCCCGTGAGAAAAAGCACTTCATCATCGGAGATTTTCACGATGTCTGCCGCTGCCATCGCCGTTTGCATTCGCAATCGCGCTTCTTCTAAGTCTCTCCACAGCGGCGGCCGCAGATTTGGGTCAAACGAGATGACACAGCCAGCCGCCTTCGCCAGTTCAATGGCGGCAAAAGTCGCATCGTACGAGGGATTGTCCGTGAGAGATAGGGAACCAAAATGAAAGACGCGAGCCTGCTCAAACCAGGTGGGATCCAACTCGTTGGCCTGTAGCTGTGTGTCTGCACCGGGACTGCGCTCAAAGGAAAATGACCGTTCTCCGTCCGCTGCGAGCTGCACAAATGCAAGGGTCGTTCGGGCGGGATCGCGCAGAAGCGACGTGGTATCGATGCCAAACGCCTGCACAGACCTCTCCAAATAATCACCGAACGGATCCCTGCCCACCTTAGCTATGAGTTGTCCGGTACCGCCCAAGTGACAAACTGTCGCCAAGACATTGGCAGGTGCCCCTCCAGCCGATCCAATCATTTGAGGCGCACCCTCCGCCACTAGCGATACACGAAAGTCGATCAACAATTCGCCCAATGCCAGTACGTCCAATCGCTTATCGTTCCTCCTTGCGCCGCTCACAGTTGATTCGGACATTAGCCTTTCACAGCGCCCTGCGTCAAACCAGAAACAATCCATTTACGGAAAATAATAACGAGCACCACAATAGGGACGATGGAAACGACCGATCCGGCGAAAATCGTTCCATAGGGAACCGTGTACTGCCCACTAAACAGCGCGATGCCCACTGGGATGGTCCGCATTGTATTCGATGGATTGAATACGAGGGCCATGAAAAACTCGGTCCAACAGGCGACGAACGTAAAGACTGCAGCTGTGAACAATCCTGGCGTTGTAAGCGGCAAGAAAATCCGCCAAAAGGCCGTGAACACGGACGAACCGTCGATCTTGGCCGCTTCAAACAGCGCACCTGGAACTTGCAAAAAGTAATTTCGCAAAATCCAGATTGCAAACGGCAAATTAAAAGCTGTGTACGGGATGATCAGCGCTTGATAGCTGTCCAACCAACCGACATCGCGCAGAAGCATGTATAGAGGTGTAATGACAACCAACGGCGGAAAGACCGAGATAATCAGCAAAAAAATCAACATTGGCCGCTTGCCGCTCACGGGTAAGCGCGCGATCGCAAATCCAGCCATCGAACTAAAGGCCAATACGATAAACGTCGAGACGACAGCGACAATCACGCTGTTTAAGATATACCGACCAAAATGAAACTGGCCAAACGCCTCAGCATAGTGTTGAAAAGTCCAGTGCTTCGGAAAATATGCCGGCGGATACGAACTAATGTCGGTATTGGGTTCGAATGATGAAACAAACATCCAATAAAAGGGCAGGAGAATTGCAATCAAAAATGCAATGAGTACCACGTAACCAAGGATTCGCTTCGACAATGGCTTGGTCATTGTGCTTCCTCCCCTACCATGCCGCGGAACGCAGACAAGAAGATCAAGCAAGCGCCGAGAATGAGAATGACTGTACTAATAGCTACCGCAGCGCCTAGGCCAAAGTGCAGATTGGTAAACAGGGTTTCTTCACCGAGCATCGCGAGCGATGTCGTTGTCGTACCTGGACCACCTTGCGTTAGGACGAACGGCAGGTCGAAGATACCAAATGCCTGCAGGATGCGGAACAAACCAGCGAGTGCTATGCTGCCCCGCAACTGTGGAAATGTGACATTCCAAAACGACTGCCAAGCGTTTGCTCCATCAATTAAAGCCGCTTCGTAGTAATCCTTCGGGATCATTTGTAGGCCACTTAAAAGGATGATAACCACAAACGGCGTTGTTTTCCAAATATCAGCAATCATAAGTGAAACAACGGCAGTGAACGGTTGTCCAAGCCAATTAACCTGCGTATGAATGATGTGCAATCCCTGTAGAATTGCGTTTAATACACCATAGACACCGTTATAGATGTAGCCCCACATCTGAGCCGAAATCACCGTAATTAAAGCCCAAGGTATAAGCATGACAATAATCGAGATGCTCTTCAGCCGTTCGACGTTTTGAATCGCCAACGCGATAAGCAAACCGAAAAACAGCTCCACGGCAACCGTAATCACCGAGTAGTAAATCGTGAAACCCACGCTGTGCCAGAATAGTGGCGCGGAGTATACATCCTTGTAATTCTGCAATCCCGTAAACGTGAACTGGAAGCCGTTTGTCGTCAACTGGATGTTGTTAAAACTCATGAATAATGAATATACGATTGGGAAAATGGTAACAGCCAGTATGACAATGCCAGCGGGCGTCAGCAACCCCCATCCGGCACGAACATCTGTACGCTGTAAAATCCCGCTGCGCCGCTCCTTCTTACCTGTACTCGCGGCTTCCATGGCCATCCTTGTCAACCTCCCTAACTCATGGTGAGAGCGGGATGGGCTCCAAGGGTTACTCGGAGCCCCTTACCCACATTAAAGTCCACCCGAACCAGACCCCGATTGCGCGCTGTTAATTTGCGAATTCGCGTTCTTCAGAGCCGTGCTGACGCTGACACTACCAGCCAGAGCCTCGTTTACATTGTCGTAAATCGCCTTCGAAACACTCGGATACTGCGGCGTTTGCGACGGACGCGATACAAACTTCACCTTCGGCAACAGGGCGAAGACGGGGCTGTATTTCTTCAAAGTAGGACTGTTCGCCACTGCCTTGATGGTCGGCATCTCCGAATTGGCCGCAAGGATTTCCTGTGCTTGCGGACTCGTCATCCAGTCGATAAATTGCAGCGCGGCAGCGAGATCTTTGGTGTGCGGATTAAGGTACAAATCCCATCCACCGACCGTGCTATACCCACTGCTCCCGTGCCCAGCGAACGTAGGCAGCGCCGTCACCCCAACCTTGCCAACAACCTTCGAACTTGTCGGGTTTTGCGAATCGGACCATGCGTACGACCAATTTCGCAAGAAGACGGCCTGTCCTTGCGTGAAGACGTTCTCAGACTGTGGCTCTTGGAAGGTATCGACAGTCTTCGGCGTGACACCCGAGGTGATCAAGCTCCGCATGAAACTCAATGCTTTGTTGGCAGCGGGCGTATTTAAGGATGCCTTGCCGTTAGTCAACACGCTGCCACCTGCATCAGCAAGGTACTCGTCGAAGTCGCAGGTCAAGCCTTCGTAATCCGCGCCTTGCCAAACAAAACCGTACTTTGCTCCACCCTTCTTGACAATCGTTGCTGCCTCGGACTTAACCTGTTCCCAAGTCGTTGGCACGGGCAAGTGGTACTTTTGGAGCAAATCCTTTCGGTAGTACAAGAACGCTGTATCTGCGAACAACGGTGCCGCATAGACCTTGCCGTTGTAGGTCGCCCCTTGGACCAAACCGTTTGAGAAGCGATTCCAGAACGACTTAGGCAAGTAATCACTCAATGGGGCCGCGAGTTGTGCATGAGCGAATTGTGCAGGCCAAATCACGTCACCCATGTAGACGTCTGGCGTCGATGATCCACCGCTGATGGTCGCCGTCAGATCAGCGCGGTTGGTGTCCGTACTCGACGGCTGTACCTGCATCGTCACCTTGATTTTTGGATACTTTTTCTCAAATGCAGCAACCAATTGTTTAGCGACAGGACCTGTCGTAAACGACTCTGCCCAAACAATGGAGCCGGAAGCGTTGCTATAATTGACCAGATGTGTCGGAGCTACAACGTTTGTTGAAACGGTGTTTTGTTTTGGTGCAATGGCTGCAGAACCGTTGGCCGTATTCCCGGATTGTGTTTGGCCGCATCCGGCCAACAGTGCCGTAGTCGTCGAAGCAATGGATACGACGGCTGCCCAATTTCTTGTACGCGCTTTCATTTGTCTTTTGCCCCCTTGTATCATGATCCTAGTGCACGAACGGATTCTCGTTCCACCAATCGGTGCGGTAGCAGATAGTCCCCTATTTCGGACGGTGACGGTTCTCTTCCGACGGCTCTTACCAACCAACTGACCGCAGCCTCACCAATCTCGGCAAACGGTTGCGCCACCGTGGTTAACCTCGGTGTAATCATGCGAGCGAGAGGAAGGTCATCAAAGCCGACGACAGAGATATCCTCGGGCACGTGTAACCCGTTGTCATTTAAGCAACGAATGGCCCCTAGCGCCATTTCATCCGAGGCGGTACAGAGCGCCGTCATATGGAAGTTCGGCTGCTTTTCTAGTAGTCGTTGCATCGCCTGGTATCCGTCGTCAAATCGGTACTGACCATACTCCACGAGTTCCTCGTTATACTCGATTCCAAAATGGCGAAGCCCTTTGCGATACCCTTCCAAGCGAAGTTCGCCCGTCTTATCGTCCCACTGCCTGCCAGCGATCATTCCAATTCTCTGGTGTCCGCGCGTAACTAGGAAGGCCACAACATCAAACATTGCGCGCACTTCGTCGATCCGAAACGAAGGTAAGGGTGTTCGCGCCTCACTCTGCGTGAGTGTCAACACAACCGGGATGCCAACGCGCTGCAGTATTGGATCATAATCCTCGGTGACCAGTTTACTGGTAAAAATAATCCCAGAAACCTGATAGCCGCCAAGGATGGAGAAGCCGTCCAGCGCTCGTTCACGCGAATGCTCGGAATCGTACAGCAGAACCCTCATCCCGTTCTGTTGACTGGCTCGGTCGATACCCTTGTACAGTTCGTTAAAGAAGAAATCCGTGATGCCGGGAACAATGAGACCGAGTGTATCACTGCGTTTCGCGGACAAGCCCCGCGCGATGGCACTTGGCTGATAAGCCATGCGCTCCATGGCTGCGCGAACCCTCTCCATGGTCTCGGGATCAACCATGTCTGGTTTGTTCAAGACCCGCGAAACCGTTGCGGTTGAAACCCCCGCAGCCTTCGCAACGTCACGAATGGTCGCTCGCAAGCGTGCTCACCTCCTTTGCAATTGTTTCATAAAACGGTTTCAAAAAATGTGACAGCCAAATCATAGCCAAGGAACCCCTTGATGTCAACGCTTTCATTACTATTTTGCATAGACCATCATGGTTTATGTAACAAACCAATATAGAAAATGAAATTGCGCGGATTGGGATGGTACAGGTAAGATGAAAATATACTTTCGAACGAGGCGGTCGGAGATGAAATATCCCAATCGAGTTCAACAATTGCGACAAAGCGCCGGATTGTCTCGTGCTGAAGTGGCGCAACAAGTTGGCATTACACCACAGGCTTTAGGGCTTATCGAACAAGGTCGCGTGAGTCCATTGACGCACGTTGCACTGGGGCTCGCACGGGCGTTAGGTACGACTGTTGAATCACTATTTCAGCAACCTGAGGCCGAACAATTGACATGGCGTCTATTTGCTCCGGACCTCGACCCTGCTTGTGTGCCCGACAGAATCCGCGCCGTCGTCGGGCACGTCAATGGCCAGCCCATTGTCCGTTCCCTGCAGCATGCGGCATTTGGCACGCCAGCATGCGCCATGGCCGTGCCAACGTCCATCCAGAAGGCGCGCGTCGAATGGCTTGGCGATCCGGCGCAGAGCTTCGCTACCCTCTTCGTATCCGGATGCGATCCTGCGCTATCGCTGGTCTGTGGCTGGATGAACAAGCAATCGTCCACCTGCCAAGCCGTGCATTTTCACGCCACCAATCGCCAGTCCTTGGCGGAACTTGCTGCCGGTGTGACACATGTTGCGGCTATACATGGGACGCTGGATGACTTGCCAGGGCTATTGGAACAGTGCGAAGAACCGGTGGTTGCAATAGAACTTGCCCGGGCGTGTATGGGCTGGATCGTCCCCCACGGGAACCCAAAGAGCTGGGTTGTGAGCAGAGATTTTGGCGACGGAGAGATGCGCATCGTCAATCGCCCGATAGGAGCTGGTGCACGGCTCCTTATCGACACAGAACTAGCCCGTCAAAACCTAAACCCCAAGCAAGTGATGGGGTACGATTGCGAGGTGGCCGATCACTGGCAGGTCGCGCAAGCCGTCGCACTGGGCGCAGCGGACGTGGGTGTCGCCCACGAATGTGTATGCACCCTACATCACGTGTCATTTATCCCCATCCGCAACGAAATCACGATGCTCTTCATCCCTCGTTCATATCTACGGCATCCTGCCGTACAAAGCCTTTGCGAGGTGTTACAGTCGGACCGATTTCGCTCCGATTTGGGCGCTGCTGGGCCGTACGACGTGGAACATACAGGTCAACTTTTTGTCAATTGATATATGAAGCATATCAACCTTCTAAAAGGAAGTGAATGATTTGTCTATGACTCAAATCAAATGCCACAGATCGATCACATCCCTTATCGGGGCTCTACTCATTTCCAGCATGGTAACAGGGTGCACAACGCCCTCTCACGAAACCAACACGAAAACAGCGTCCGCGAGCGTCACGCACCAAACACCCTTGTCAGTGCTGTATGCTGGATCCATGACGCATGTGATGGAAAACGAGATTCGCCCGGCCGCCAACGCAGCACTACATATCAATTTCCAAGGTGAAGGCGCTGGCTCTGCGGAGTTAGCTCACATGATAACAGCTAAACTCGCCAATCCCGACGTATTTATCAGCGCCTCCCCAAGCGTGGACACCAACGATTTGATGGGACCGTCGAACGGCAATGCGATCCGGTGGTATCTCACACTTGCTTCTGATCAATTGGTCATCGCCTATGCGCCGCATAGCCGATTCCGATCCGAACTGCAAGCGGCTGCGCAAAAAAAGATTCCGTGGTATAAGGTGCTTGCAACGCCAGGCTTACGCCTAGGCCGCACCGACCCTAACCTCGATCCGAAGGGTGCCGATACGATTTTAATGATGAGACTAGCGGCAAAACTTTACCACCAGCCGAATCTGGAACAAACATTGCTTGGAAGCGACGAAAATCCAAAACAAGTTTACCCAGAGGAAGATTTGATTGCGCAGCTGACCAGCGGACAAATGGACGCTGTGATCGCGTATAAACACGAGGCCATTGAGTGGCACGTCCCATACATCACACTACCAAATGCCATCAATTTGGGCGATCCGGCGGATGCCAAAACATACGCACAGGTGTCGTGGCAGCCGACACACGGCAAGCCCGTGGTCGGTGCACCGATTCTATTTACCATCACGGTTCCCAAACGAGCTCCCCACGCGTCGACAGCCGTGGCCTTTGTCCGTTATATGGTTGATGGCCAAGGCCACTCAATGCTCATGCGCGATGGATTTACGCCGACCAAAATTGAAGTCGGCGGAGATGAAGCGGCCGTGCCGCACAGCCTTTCGTCGACGATTCAGGGGAAGATTTCGTGAAGTTAACCGGACTGCGCCTCACTTTGCTCATTGCCTTCGCAATCGTACCGATTCTTTACACGTTGCTACCCATGGCGCACCTGTTTGTCGGCACATCTCCAGCTTCTATGTGGAAGTCTTGGATGGATCCCGAGCTACTTGCCGCCGTCGCGACGTCGCTTCTCGGCGCAGTGACGGCAACTGCTCTGTCCTTGGGCTTCGGTTTACCTGCAGCCTTTTTGATCGCGATCGCGCGATTTCCTGGAAAGTGGCTGCTTGAGTCATTTCTTTTGCTGCCACTCGTCCTGCCACCCATTGTCGGCGGCGTTGCATTAGTCGACTTGTTTGGGCCTTATGCCTGGATTGGTCAATGGGCGGCTATGCATGGTGTCATGTTGACAAATTCACTTTGGGGAATCGTGCTGGCGCAATGGTACATCACCGGGCCATTCCTGATTGTCACTGCGGAGGCAGGATTTCGTGCGGTACCGAGTGAGCTTCGCGAAGCAGCGATATTGGATGGAGCAGACTTATTGACACAATTCTGGGGATTGTATGTTCCTTTAGCAGGAAAGGCGATTTTAGCGGGAACCGCATTGACGTTCACCAGGGCAGTGGGAGAGTTTGGCGCTACCATGTTAATGGCATACCATCCGTACAGCCTTCCGGTCGACATCTGGGTGCAATTTACCGCGAATGGCGTCTCCGGCATGATTCCGATTGCCTGTGGAGCCATCCTGATGATGGTCGTTGGCCTTGTTACCGGACGATGGATCATGCGAATGCGGCAGAGTCATCAGCGAGAGACGTCCTCATCTGCGTCACCTTGGTGAAGTGAGCAGACGCCAAACCGATACATCCCTGATGGCATGAGCCGGAAGCAGGTGTGCATTTCAGATTCGGCGTGTTTGCTGTCACGCAGTTGATGACAAATCACACACCAAATCATGTCATCTCGCAGTGACCAATCCTCATTGTGCACGATAGGCACCCCCCAAAAGATTGGTGTAGACCTACGATATCACAGCGGGGGTGCAGAATCTGACGAAAGCTGTCGAAGTCGTGAAAATCTCCTGACGGCTTGGCGAATAACGCCTCAATTTGTCGAATGAAATCCGTTGTGGATGGTGTTTCAAGAGGTTCTGTTCTTAGCAAAAAGCACCCGCAACAGCACCGGATCGCCAACAACATCAGCTAAAGTATATTCGTCCAACACGCTTAAAAATGCCTCCATCGCCTTCTGTAAAACGCGTTTCAGTCGGCAGGTCGGATTCAAAATACATATTCCGGCCTCAGCTTGAAAACACTCGACAACGTGCAGGTTTTCTTCCATTTGGCGGACCACATCTCCGATGCGAATTTCAGTCGCAGGTTTGGCGAGCCGAAACCCTCCGTTACGGCCGCGAATGGTCTGAATGTAACCAAGTTGACCAAGCCTGTGCACAGCCTTGGTCAAATGATTTCGCGATATCCCGTACACTTTCGCGATTTCATCGATGTTCGCAAGTTCTTCTGATGGAAGGGAGGCTGCATACATGAGTGTTCGCAACGAATAATCCGTAAACAACGTCAAGTTCACGTTTTAGATCCCCTTTCGTCATACATCCGTCAAACAAAGATGCATTTTATATATATATTTTAATGTCCCAAGCTCTTATAATGACATCGTCAGAGAGAACGACATGGGAGGAATCAGAATGCTGAGCACAGAAACGAAGTCCATTATCCTTTCAACCGTGCCCGTTTTAGAAAAACATGGCGAGGCCATTACTGGCCGATTCTATCATATTCTGTTCAGTGAACATCCAGAGCTACTTAACTTGTTTAACCAAACGAACCAGCGTCAGGGGAAGCAACAGACTGCACTTGCTAATGCCGTGTACGCCGCGGCAGCCCATATCGACAACCTTTCCGTCATTCTTCCAGTCGTTCAACGGATCGCGGAAAAACACAGAGCGCTTGGTGTCACGCCTGATCAATATCCCATCGTCGGCGAAACCCTGTTAAAAGCTATCAAGGACGTTTTGGGCGATGCGGCAACGCCAGAAATTATGGACGCCTGGGCACAAGCGTACGGTGCGATTGCCGACGTATTCATCTCGGTGGAACAAGAACTCTACCGCGAAGCTGCCGAACAACCAGGCGGATGGCGAGGATTCCGCGAATTCATCGTGCGCGACAAGGTGAAAGAAAGCGAGGCCATTACGTCGTTTTACCTTGAACCCGCCGACGGTAAAGCCATAGCCAGCTATACCCCTGGTCAATATTTGACCTTCCTCGTGCAAGTGCCTGGGCAACCATACCTGCAACGACGTCATTATAGCCTGTCCGATGCGCCTGGCAAACCGTATTATCGGATCAGCGTAAAGCGGGAAGCTGGAATAAACGGCTTGCCGGATGGTATCGTGTCGACCTATTTGCATGATACGGTGCAAACCGGTGACAAGCTACAGGCGAGTGCCCCTGCAGGCGATTTCAAATTGGATACGACAAACAATAGGCCTATCGTACTGCTAAGCGGCGGCGTAGGCATGACACCGCTCATCAGCATGGCACAGACCCTGGCAGAGCGCGGTGACACCCGACCCATCGTCTATATCCACTCCGCCATCGAAGGCAGCGTGCACGCATTCGATCGGCAGTTACGCGAACTGGCTCAACAACCAAACTTCTCTTACCATGTGGTGTACGAACGGCCACAAGGGGAAGACGAGCGGCATCCGCACTTCGCCAAGTCTGGATTTGTCGATCGCGATTTGATCGAACGGTTGGCACCAGCAGATGCGACATTCTACTTTTGCGGACCGACCCCATACATGCGCGCCGTCTATAAGACCTTGCATGCAATGGGCATTGAAGAAGATCGCATTCGCTTCGAATTCTTCGGGCCTACGTCGCAATTGGTCGACTGACTGCGTAACGATAACCACTGCAACGCCCCGGCTGAACCAGTCGGGGCGTTCTCACTGTTAATCAAACTTTGCGAATCGTGTATCCATCTTTGAGTAAATACCAAAGCTGAGGAAATTCGTTGCCAAGCACCCACACCGAGACGCCACGCAACTGATATTCGTCCACCAACGCCAGCTTAATGGCGGCGCTCTGAGCGTCGTCGAACCACACGCGATGCTGCACGCCAGCAACCATGTATTCAAAATACGGCGACGCTGATTTTACGTCCCAGATGATTGGTGCTTTCTCCGCGATGGCTAAATTCTGGGCAGCGTTGTTCGACACACCACTGGCCCGAGTGCGCCCTTTCTCATACGGCAGCGGCCAATCATACCCGTAAAGGGACATACCCATAAGAATCTTTCCCGGCTCGATCGCGCTGGTCGCGTAATCCAATACCGCCCTTACCTGATCGATCGGAGCGATGGCCATCGGTGGTCCGCTTGCCATCATCCAACTACACATCCCCTGATCTCTGTCGTATCGACGAGTCTCTGTTATAACGCGGAAAACGTATAGCAAATCGAGACGGAGATGTCTGGGTCAAACGACGTCAGTCTCACCTCGTGTACCAGTGCGGCTAGAATGCGCCTCTGGACAGAGGTATATTCCGAGTCGTACGGTCGAACAGTCAGCCACGACAAAATGAAGTCGTCGAGCGATGCCTCCTGCTCATGGTTGTCGCTGCCTTCTGATACAGCCTCTAATGAGGCCAACCGCTCGCGCAGGGGGCCGTTAAGATGATCAAACTGTTCAAGGGAGAGGGCACCACTTGCATACGCAGCGAATAACTTCTCAAATTGCGCGACAATGCGTGATCGTTCAACCTCTGTCACTTGTCGATAAAGCGGTCTATCCGCGATCAGCCGATCCTTTAAAGGCAAATACGTCAACACATCTTCCCTGACCCGCTGGATAACGGCCTGTTCCAGATCATCCGCGCGCACATACGGAGCATTGCAGGCCGACCGCCCATACTCCGCCTGGCGAGCACAGCGATAGTAAAGCGTATGGCGCCCATTCTCTTTTGTCACGAGCCGTCCACCGCAGACACAACGCGCCAAACCCACGAGCAGGTGCACACTGCCGACGCGCCCGCGGTGCGAACGACGCTCCTCCAAGCAATGTGCGACCGCCGCAAACGTCTCGCGATCGATAATAGCTGGATGTGCTTCGAACACGTGGACGATCTCGGCTTCATCCCGCACCCAGTCGCTTCGGCGTTCGACAATGCCAAACTGGCCGCGTCGAAAGCGCATACGCTTCGTTCGGCGGCCATACACGATCTCGCCGCAATATACCGGATTCTGCAAGATACGGGCAATCCGGCGCTGACTCCACAGCTTTCCATTTGGCGTCGCGATGCCTTGCCGATTGAGTCGTTCCGCGATTGCTCGGCAGCCTAAGCCAGCTCGATACATCGCGAAGATCTGACGGATAATAGGCGCTTCTTCACGGTCGACTTCAAGCCTTTGCGTCTCGCGGTTCAGGCGATAGCCGTCAGGTGGCCGACCGTTCCATCTGCCACTGCGAGCCTTTTGCATCGCGCCGAGACGCACGCGAACGGATGTCTTTTCCGATTCTGCCTGAGCGAGAGCACTGTGAATGGTAAACACAAACTCAGCGCGATCGCGATCGCTGTCGAAATTTTCCTCAATGGATAGAACCCGCACCCCACAGGCAAGTAATAAACGCAACATGGTTAAGGCGTCCACAGTATCGCGTGCAAAGCGAGAGATACCCTTACACAGTAAGACATCAAAGCGGCCGCGCTTGGCATCGTCCAGCAGCCGCAACACCGCTGGGCGCTTTACCATACTCAGTCCCGTAATGCCTTCGTCGACATACACAAGCTCGTCTGGGGCCAACCATATCTCGTCTGCATCAGTCGCCCGCCGACGCGCATATTCACGTGCATATGCGATCTGATGTTCGAGCGAATCGCCGTGTACCTGCGATTCGTCGGAAACGCGGGCGTAGATGGCGCAGACGCGAGTCGTACGATGGTCGGATCTTAGTATCATGGATGGTTCTCCCTGTTCGACATCCCTGAACTTCGTACTGACCGCATCAACTCCACGAGTCGATCCGCGATCACCGCGGGATCGACCGCGCCAAACTGGACGCTCGATATTTTGACGAGTTTTCGCTTTCGCAATCGGCATCCCCCCGCCTAACCGTATGCAATAACCGCCCGTCCGTTTGCCGCCTGCCAACGACTATCGCAAAAAGTTTCGAAACCTGAGTGCATTTAAGTTTGTTTCAAGGATGATTGGGTAGAATGAGGAAGTGTACAAGATTATTTACGATGTGATGGGCAGGTGCGAAGGATGTTCGGAACAATTGCGGCCATCGTCCTCATCACGGCCGGCATGATTACATTCAATCGTTATGTGAAGAAACAAACCGAGCGACTGGAAGAAAAAATTCAGTCGATGAAGGCTTGATACGGTTACTCCTCTCTCCTTCTTTGGTTAAAAAGGCCGCAGGAGCATATCTCCTACGGCCTTTCTCGCTGTATGATGCGCCTCGCACTTAGTCCAAATCGAAATCGACGTCTTGCAACGGGATAAGCTTTGTCCGTTTGATCCATTTGTAGCCGAACCACAAGGCCAAAAATAACGGAATTCCGATGTATGTCGCGATGACCCCGGTCCAATCGACTTTGCCACCCGTAAAGGCGCTGATATCTTGCCCAACGATGACAATGGCGCACAACACGGTCGCCAGCAATGGGCCAAACGGATACCATTTCGCCCGGTACGCAAGCTTGCTTAAGTCACGTCCCTGTGCGAGATAAGCCTTGCGGAACCGGTAGTGGCTAACGGCCACTCCGAGCCAGGCAAGAAAACCAGTCAAACTGGCCGCGTTCATCATCCACGTATAAACGGCACCGTTGCCGACAAATGACGACAGAAATGCAACGAACCCAATGACCGTGTTGACATAGAGCGCGTTCATCGGCACGCCGCGTCGGTTGACCCTCGCAAACACCCGTGGGGCTTTCCCCTCACAGGCAAGTGCCCAAAGCATGCGACTCGACGCGTACAGCGAGGAATTCCCCGCCGACAACACAGCCGTCAAAATCACGGCATTCATGACAGCTGCGGCAAGTGCAAACCCAGCTCGCCGGAAGACGAGTGTAAACGGACTGATCGCGACGTTGTTGACGCTCGCGTTCAACAAGTTCGGATCCGTATACGGAATAAGCATGCCAATGAGGAAGATGGCTAAGACATAAAACAATAAAATGCGCCAGAATACTTGACGAATGGCTCGCGGCACGGCCCGCTCCGGATGCTCGCTTTCCCCTGCCGCCAAACCAACCAGTTCCGTCCCCTGAAAGGCAAATCCAGCGACCATCACAGTGCCAAGGAACCCAAGCCAACCACCATGAAAGGGCGTCCCGCCCGTCATGAACGTGTGCCAACCAACCGGATGCCCGCCCAAGATGCCAAAAATCATAGCTAGACCAATGATAATAAAGACGATAATCGTCAAAACCTTAATTCCTGCAAACCAGTACTCGCCTTCCCCGTACCCTCGCACAGAGACGACATTTAGCAGAAACAACACGGCGAGGAACACGGCACTCCAAACCACGGAAGGCGTGTGCGGAAACCAATACTTCATTACGATGGCGCCCGCCGACAACTCGGCCGGCAACGTAACGGTCCATGTGTACCAATAATTCCAACCCAGTGCAAAACCAAACGCCGGATCGACAAACCGTGTAGCATACTGTTCAAACGATCCTGCAATTGGCATGAATGTGGCCATCTCACCGAGACTGGTCATGATGAAGTAGACCATGATGCCAACAATGATATATGCCAACAGCGCGCCGCCGGGCCCCGCCGTGGAAATGGACGATCCGCTCGCCACAAAAAGTCCTGTGCCGATGGCCCCACCCAGGGCAATCATCGATAGATGGCGGGAGCGAAGTTCACGGTGCAACCCGATCTCTGCATGTTTGCGCACAGGTTGCTCTGAAAAGGGTGTACTCGCTGGCCTCTGACTCACCTTGTTAGCTCCTTTCTTGTTCCGAAAATCATCGTATAGCGTGTACATATAAATCGCAATGAGAAATGCTTTCCTTCGCTAAAGAAATAGTGAAATAAAGTGCAAAGACATAATCAAATGCAGCTTGGAGACCCTCAGAATAAGTGATGTTTGTAAAGGAGAGGAATTTCATGAAAAGGGTTGCTGGCTATCTATCGACGTCGGCTCTACTATGTACCTTGTGGGCTCCAATCAGTACCAATGCAGCTGTGAGCGGATCAAGCCACAAAGGGGATATCGAGTTTCGCGTCGGGTCCTCCACCTCGACGGTCATTGCAGGCGCCCGCGTGATCGTCATCAATCACGACGGGAACATCGTCGCCACAGGCCTGACCAATGCCCAAGGCACGTGGGACGCGCAGGTACCCCTGTACAAGGCCGATTGGAACAAAAAGTTTGACGCCAAAGGCGTCGTCAACGCCATCGTCGTTGCGGACGGTTTTAATGAACAAGCCGTGTATATCATTCCCATCACCGAACACACAGTTCAACCCGTCATTCTGCAGCCCATACAGGCCAATCGGCGCAACGCGCCTTCGGCGTCCCTCGGCAACTTTAGTACACATGATCTGCAGCGTTACATTGACCGCTATGCGTCTGAACTGAAACTGAAGCGGCAGGCACCGATTCCTGCCGATCCGGAGCACGCGCCATGGAGTCCTCAGCAACAGCAGTAAGGAGTGGCTGCTCATGCGAACCTTTCGTTCTTTGCAATTGACCCTTGCGTCTGCGGCGCTTGCGTTCGCGTTCGAGCAAGCACCGGTGATAAGTGCCCAGACGATTTATAATACGCCGTATCCTTCGGTCATACGGGTTGCCATCCGCGCCAATAACAACCCGACCAGCCCTATTCTGTACGTCCAGACTGTCGGCTTTGAAGAGTATTGCGAAGACGTGTTGCCAAACGAGTGGATGCCCAGTTGGAACGCCGAGGCTCTTAAGGCCGGGGCAATTGCGGTGAAGATGTTCGCCTGGTACTGGACGCTCCACCCCACAACCGAAGGCGGATTTACATACGACGTGGACAACACCACAAACTTTCAGACATTCAAATACCTAAGCGGTCAAGTCGCCACAGATTTGGCGGTTCAAGAGACGTGGAACATGGTATTTGTGCCAAGCGACGGATCTATTAAGCCGCTCGACTTCCGGGCTGGCACACCAGATGGTAGCAACACGGGATACGTGGGAACCTTCATTATGTCACAATGGGGATCGCAATACTGGGCGCAAACCGCAAAGCTTCCTTTCACGACGATCCTCAGCCTCTTTTACCCCGGGTATCAACTGCGATTTGTTTAACGCCACTGTATCAGGGGGTCGAGCCCAAGTAGCTCGGCCCCCTTTTGTGAAACATTCTCCTGCTTCCACTGCGATCTTTCCCCCTTTTGCTGCGTCTAATCAGATGTAAAGAGATTGCGAGGTGCCATGGTCTCATGGAACGTTACCCATCGTCTGTCCGCGAAGAAATCTCGAGATTATACGAGCGCTATGCGGACGATGTCTATCGCTATGGGAGATTGACTCTGGGCACCGAAGACGATGCGTACGACGTGGTGCAAGAGACATTTTTACGGGCCATTCGCGGTTGGCCAAGATTTCGCAGGGAAGCAAGTGAGCAAACATGGCTGCTACAAATCGCGCGCAATGTCATGTATGACAAGTTTCGTAGACGTCGCTCCGAGCAAAGGGTGATGCAGTTTGCACAAATCCATCAAACCAAGTGGCAAGATGCCATCGATCACTCCCTTGTGATCGAAAGCGCCATCAGGAAGCTGCGCGAATCCTACCGTCAAGTGGTCATTCTACGTCATGTTGAAGGCCTTAATGTAGAAGAAACCGCACAAGTACTGGGGTGGAGCGAGAACAAGGTGCGTTCGACTACGCATCGTGCACTTGCCAAACTGCGAGACCTGCTCACTGACGATGAGGAAACGGGGGTTTGGGACAGATGAGCCATGGGCACAGCATCGAGAAGGAGCTCGAAAAAATGAAATCGGTTCGCATGTCTAAAGAACAGCGGGATGGCATCTGGGAGAATATCGTGGCCAATTTGGACAGCGTGCCAAAGCGCAACATGATACGCGCCCGCAGCGTATGGGCGTCAGTGGGAGGGGGTGCCGCTGCAATCGCGCTCGTCGTAGGTGGCTATGCTGCCGTGCACAAAGGATCACCGGGCCCACGTACGGCGGTTGAGGCGCCAGCCCAAGCCGGCTCGGCGAATGGTTCGCCCGCCATTCTGTATCAATTAAACAACTATGCAGCACAAGCCAATCGAGCGACAGTTCCCTTTTACGAAGACGGTCACATTGTCCAGGAACGAATGCCGATACAGAAAAGTTTGGAAATCGCCAAGGCACATAGTCCATGGCGAACCGATCCGGTCCTGTCTGCCCAAGCGTACACAGCCAATCTCTTACCTGCAGGTTTTGCTCATGCAGCTTGGAGCACCACGAGCCATCACATGTTGACCACGACCAAAAACGGCGTCATCGCGACATACCAATTGATGAGTAGGAACGATGCTGGCTCCCCGCCAACAGCGAACGTGCAACTTTCCATCACAGGTGAAGGACATCCATTGTACTATCACATTCATCTTTTTGAATTACAACATCGGTACGTATGGGATATCGCGCGAATTGTCCGTACGCCGGCCCCACCGATTCCGCTACCCTCAGGCATCAAATCGCTGTCAGTGAGCACAGGCCTCGCGGCAATCGGGTACGTACCGAACCAGTTCGACAAAGTTGCACGTCAGATAACAGTCTGGCTGGAGACGGCGACACGCACGTCGTATCAGCTACCGCCTGCGCCGGCGAACCTGATCTTCAACGTGAATGTCGCACCGGATACCCTGTATCTAACCGCGTCCGACGGCACACAGATTTCTATCACACCGGCCTATACGATCGTAAGACGAGACGAAAAGTATGAAGTGCTGACACAGCCCGACACCGTCGAATATAAGACTTCGACAGAAGTGGTGTATCTACATTGTCCAGCTTTATACAAGTGGCTTGACGATCACGCCTGGAAAGCATCGTTTCACCTGTCGTGAAACCCCGTTTATGCGCCAGTATTTATCTCCATTTCCTCCACATGGTTTCCGTGTTGCTTGCGCCATGTTGTCACATGCCAAGCAACACGAGCCTTGCAGGTTCCTTCTTTCTGGCTTCTGTGCATGTTGAACAACACACATCGATGAGTACAACCTTCACTACGATTGTAATCAGTACACTGTGACAAGGTGCCTAAACTTTAATGCACGGCTAGCAGCCAAACATACAAACCAGAGAGTGTGATAAACAGCGTTGGAAGCGTGAGCACAATACCTGTTTTGAAGTATTGACCCCATCCGATGCGCACCCCTTTTTGCGCCAGGACGTGTAACCAAAGTAATGTGGCAAGTGAGCCAATGGGTGTGATTTTGGGTCCTAAATCACACCCAATAACATTGGCGTAGACCATCGCTTCACGCATAAGACCCGTTACGGCGGCGGAGTGAATCGCGAGTGCACCCACCATCACCGTCGGTAAATTGTTCATAATGCTCGACAGGATGGCTGCAACAAAACCTGTGAACAGCGTCCCGGCGTAAAGCCCACCGTGCGTCGACCACTGCATGAGACGGCCGAGCAATGTGGTCAGTCCCGCGTTGCGAAGTCCGTATACGACGACATACATACCTATCGAAAACACAACGATGGACCACGGAGCACTGCGAATCGTCGACCACGGTGCGACGGTCTTGGTTCTCGCTCCGGCGATGAGAAACACCAGCGCAACCGCCAAGGTCACGAAGCTGACAGGGATATGAAACAACTCAGTCAGAACGTAACCGACAAGCAAGACAGCAAGGATAATCCAGGAAGCCAAAAACATACCTTTGTGCCGAATAGCACTTGCCGCCTCTGGCAAATCACTTGGGCGATAGGCATTGGGAATGTCCTTACGAAAGAAGAGATATAACATCAAGAAGCTAGCGACAAACGCAAACAAGTCAGGGACAATCATGTGTACGGCATAGCTGATAAAACCGACGCCAAAGTAATCGGCGGATACGATGTTGACAAGGTTACTCACGATGAACGGCAGTGACGTGGTATCGGCAATAAATCCACTTGCCAGTATAAACGGTAGCATCTTCCTCATGTCAAATTTCAACAGCTTCACTTTTTCTAGAACGATGGGTGTCAAAATGAGCGCAGCTCCATCATTGGCGAAGAAGGCGGAGACGATGGCCCCGAGTGTAATGACATACAAAAAAACTTTTCTCCCGTCCCCTTTGGCGACATGTGCCATTTTGAGCGCGGCCCACTCGAAAAAGCCAATTTTGTCCAAGATTATCGAGTTCATGATGATGCCTACGAATGCCAAGGTCGCATCCCAAACAATTTTCGTCACCGACCATACATCTGCAACATGCACAACATGAAGCAGCAGTGCGAGCACCGCACCGCCTATGGCACTCCATCCGATGGACAACCCCTTGGGTTGCCATATGACAAACACCAATGTCAGAACAAACACCGCCAGTGCGAACCATGCCGCGGGCGCTATCATGTGGCCACACCTTCAAATTCGACATGCAAATCTTCTTTATGTACCAATTCCTTCTCGTCCCCCAGTTTCGTCAACTCGTTCAGCGCAATCCCCACTTCCTGAAGGCAAATCTTGTTTCATGCATAGAAAACCCACATACCTTTTCGAGTTTCCTTCACCAGCCCCACGGCCTTCAGTCGACTCATATATTTTGACACGGCCGGCTGTGAGATGCCAAACAGTGGCACCCATTCACATACATACCAGTCGCGGATGTTCAACATTGCAATGATTCGACGACGCGTGGGATCCGCCAAGCCTTCAACGTGCTCGCGGGTTTTTCCAAATCCAATCCCGATCACCTCACATCATAACCACATCGTCATCAACCGATCAAACGACGCTCGTCGTCACCCTTCAGTCAGTACCGCACACATGCGGCCTAAACGTGTAGCATTTTGCTGACCATCGGTGGTCCGCCGACCCATCCCCACTCATACGTCATCAGCATGACAAAGTCGACTTCCTGCCCCAACGTCCGGTAATCGAACGCACCCATCCAAGGCTGATTCGGGTTGTCGGCCGTCTTTGGTCCCATCGCAATGGATATGCTGAGGTTCCGACTGCGCAAAGATTGGACCAACTCGCGAATAAACTCATTGTACAACGGCCGATCCGATGGACCCATATGTTCGAAGTCGACGTTCACCCCCGCATATCCTTTGCTTGTGCAGATCGATAAAGCCTGGTCGATCACGGTCTGACGTAAGGAGCGGTTGGCCAAGATGGAATGTGCGAGTTGCGTGTTGAAGTTGTTGCCATCGAAGTTCGTGATCGTGACAAGTGGGCGAATGTTGTATCGTTTTGCTGAGGCGAGCACGATGTCGTCCTTTGGAGCTTCAAAATGGCCATCAGCGCGAACCTGATAAGAGAATGTACAAACATATGTTAGGTCTGAGACGTCGCCTAAGATTTCCTCGTCGCTCTGCTCGCCCGTCGGCACGATGTACCCGTTTACTTCAATCGTTTTTCGCGTCGTGCGCCGCACAGGCAGATAGATTTGCGACCCTACCGAAAGTGCGGACCCACTCACATAGCCGGTCCAACTCGCGAAGACCGCAGGTGAAATACCGAAACGCTGCGCAATAGACTCCGGTGTATCACCTGATTGAATGGTGTAGGCTTGAACAGCGAGCGGATCTCCCTTCGGAATCAACAGAGCTAGACCCGGTACGATTTCGGTGCGCGAAGGCAGTTCGTTGTAACGCAAGATGTCGCGCACCGATACACCATAGGTGGCGGCAATCTGCCTGAGCGTCTCTCCAGAACGGACGCGATGAATTCGCATGGTATAGCCTCCCTGATGCAAAACAGTCACTCCAGCCTATGCTGGGGGCTGGCGTCATGCGCATCCGGGTTGGCTGATCTTTATGCAGACGTGGTTGAAGCGTTCTTCACAAAAATATCGGCATTGCCATCGGAATAAACCAACGTCCAATTCGGGTTATTCGAAAGATAAACAGTCAGAGCATAGCCTGGAGGCAACAATGCCGACTGAAAATTGTACTTGGCAAGCAATTGGGGAGCGTCCCACGCCAAGTTTTGCAAATCCATATAGTCTGCAAATACGCTGCTACGCAAAAAGATATCCGTGCGCCCGTCAACGAATGTCGGGACGCCGCGATATATTAAATATCCCCCATAATCGTACGCGTTTAACAACGGTCCTGGAATGTGGTGTTGAATGAGGTAGTTGACGGCCGCAACAGGATAAGCCCCAGGATCCATATGCGATGCCACCGTCCCCTTCACGGAAGGCATTTTCAATCCGAATTCGGCTACTTCAGCCAACAGCGCAATGAAACAAACGTAGCGGAAAAATCTTGATGGCGCAGTGAGCACCCGCGCCCAATCGTATGTGGCAAACCCAATCAAAGGTGCTCCCGCAATCGCCAGATAGGGCATGAAACGTTGGTAGACAAGTGTGAGTGCAAAACATCCGCCAAAGTAGAGGATGTACTTTAACGGAATCTCCCGACGCCGGGCAATGACGATCACAAGCACACCTGCAAGAAACGGAATGACGCCATATTTGTAGTACGAGCTATGAAAGTTTGGCGAATGCCATTCGTTAATCGAACTGGTCATCAGGGTGTTATTTGACAACAGGGCATAGGTAAATTCGTGATATCCATTGGGATTGAGCAATCCAAAACCGACGGATACCACAGCCGTGACAAGTAACCACAGACGGGTTCTGTTCGACAGACCATGCCTCTCTAAGCGACCAATGGTCGGCACAAATGAAACGACCACTTCAAATATCAACATCAGGATACCAATCGAGACCGACGCATGAGCGTTGGCCCAAACCAGAATCAACAAGGGAACGAGCACGAGCAACCAAACACGGCCGGATCGGACGCGCTCTAGAATAAGCAAAAACACAGCAAACATCGTGTAGGATACGAGTTGCGGACGCACTACCCAGAAGGCAATGCCGGCTGCCACCGCGATGATGGCCGCGATTGCAGCGAAGACGCGGTTGCCTTGTGACAAAGTTGAAACCAGACGATAAACGGCCAACACGGTGACCGTTTGCAAAAATACGACCAGTCCCCATACACCGGCAAATCCCAAGTGATTGGCAAGCCACGCAAGCACAACCTCAAACAGCCATTCTTGCGTCACCCAGGGTTGTCCATGCATGGACCACGAAAACGGATCCGTCGTCGGAATCTTGTGATGCGTCAAGATATAATCGCCTGTGGCGAGGTGCCAAGGCGTGTCTGGATCTGACAGCGGAAGGGCCGCGTGTACGGCAAAGTACAGAAGCCATCCGAGTAATATTACGTATTCTAGCCGAGCCCACGGCCTTGGTCGCTTCACTTCGATCACGCTGCCTCACCTCATATGTGCTTGCGCGTTCGCATGTCGAGATACATGACGGAAATCGCCACATAGACAAACGGCGTTGTCAACAAGGAAACGAGCAGCGATACGAGCAAGGCTCCCCCGCTCGAAGGAAACAATAGGTCGCCAAAGAGCGTCAAAACGCCTTGGGCGATGGAACAAATCACAAAGAGCAGGACAAAAAAGCCAAGCAAACGCCACAAGTCCCCGCGGGCAATTCTAAAACAACGGCGAATCGCTCGAAAGAAGCCGACGCCCTCCTCCGCGACCACGACGGGCAAAAACAAGGCGTGTAAGAAAAACCAAAGACTGGCGATCATGTACGCCAGACTACCTAATACGGTTACCACATACGCCAGTGCCTCGGAAATACCCGCAACGAGAGAAGCCAGGAGACTGACGGCGAACGTCCAGATGCCACTACCGACAACATATAGGACGATTGTCATGACAATCGTCAGGATGACGAGCGGCAATCTGCGAAAGGCGTCGTTGCCTGCATCCGCCGTCGGCACATCGATACCTCGTGCAATCATGCCAACGACGACACGGCTCACCATCGCGAGCATGAGCGGGAAGACAAGGAGCACGTAGACAAGCGTCAACAATGGGATCCACGTCGCATACGGCGCCGGGATGGCATGAAGCATTTGCCCAATGGTGCGAGCGGACTGCAGGCGCGACACCCAATTCGATGAGTCCGTCATACTCGCACTGCTCAAAAAGCGAAGTTGCACATAGGCGTTTAAGATTTGGAATGGTAGTAAGATAAGCGCAGAGGCCGCCATCATCGTGCGAAACCGGCGGCGATAGACCGCGAGCGACACCTGGAACACATCGCGGAGTGTAAACGATGTATGAGAAGGCAAACCGATTCCTCCTGCGAGGTTGTGGAATCGCAACCGGCGCAAACCCTGGAAGCGTCCCTATCATCATAGCACATCAAGGGAAGCCTGCGCGCCAACGAAACCATGATCACACGGACAGACTCGATTCAATGCCACTTTCCGCGTGCAGCCGCGCATAAAAGCCCCCATGCCGTAACAACGCCTCGTGTGTCCCCATCTCGGCGATCCGCCCTTGCTCAAGCACGATTATGGCATCTGCATGCCGGATCGTCGACAATCGATGCGCGATGACAAGCGTTGTCCGCCCTTCTGTCACGGCTGCCAATCCGCGTTGCACAAGCCTCTCCGTCTGACTGTCGAGGCTTGCTGTCGCCTCATCCAAGATCAAAATGCGTGGGTTTAAAGCGACGATGCGCGCGAACGAGATGAGTTGCCGCTCGCCCATGGACAGGTTGCTTCCTTTACCGTACAAAAAAGTGTCATAGCCATCTGGCAACCGCTCAATCACGCTATCTGCACCGACCGCCTTCGCCGCCCGCTCAATGTCTTCGTCGCCAAGCTCGGGCCGAAACAAGCGAATGTTGTCCCGCACCGTGCCGGTGAACAGACTCACATCCTGCTGCACAATGCCAACAATCGCGTGTAAGTCGCGCTGGCGCATGGACGCAATCGGCACACCGTCAATTTCAATGGTACCTGCCTGCGGTTCGTAAAAGCGCGTAAGCAGACTCATCAGCGAACTTTTCCCGGCTCCGGTCGCACCGACAACGCCAATCAACTGCCCAGGTTCGACGACAAACGAGATGTCGCGCAGCACGGGGCTCTCCGGCTGATACCCAAACGTAACGCCCCGAAACTCCACTCGCCCCAACACCCGTTTTGGATCCACGACAACAGGGTCTTCAACATCCACAATCTCGGGCTCGATGCGCAAGACTTGCCCGATTCTCTCTGCCGCCACCATCGCCGATTGCAAGGTGTTCCATTGCTGCGTCATGGCATTGATGGGCTGAAAAAACTGCTGGATGTAGCGGATAAAAGCGTACAGCGTACCGAACGCAATCGCCCGATGCAAGACGGCTTCGCCGCCAATGAAGACGACAGCGCTCACAGCCACATTTCCGAGTAACTCAAACGTGCGATTAAACCACACCGACGTCGTGTACTCGCGCACATTTGCATCGCGGTGCTGTTCATCCAACTGCAAAAAAGCCCGTCGCTGGCGTACCTCCTGGTGGAAAATCTGCGTGATCCGCATGCCCGCCAAATTCTCCGCCAAAAATGCGATCATCGCCGATAAGAGCGATCGCGTCTTCTGATAGCGCCTGCGCAATCTACCGCGAAATGAAATCGCAACGGCAAAGATGATGGGGATTAACACCATCGAGTAAAGCGCAATCCTGGCATTCAGGCGAAACATCGCGAACAGAATCATCAAGATGGACAGCCCATCGCGAATCAAACTCAAAAAGAAGTTCGTAAAAAACTGACTGACAGTCTCGGTATCACTCGACACGTTGGTAACCAATGTGCCAATCGCCCGCGAGTCAAAAAAGCGCATAGCTTGACGTTCAATATGCTGAAACAGCGATAGCCGGATGTTTTGAATGACACTTTGACCCGCCCGCTGCAAAAGCGTGACCTGAAGATAGTTTGCCGCAACTCCGGCGATCACGACGCCAATGTACACAAGTGCAATGATCAACAATGCATGTCCATTCGGATGCGCGGTCGCAATATCGCTGTCGATGGCGACCTTTACGAGATACGGCTGCAACACGCTCGACGCGTTAAACACAATGACCAACGCGATGACGAGAACGAATTGCCACAGATAAGGTCTTGCAAACGGTAGAAGACGGCGAAGAGATTTAACGCCGGGCTTCTGTTTTTGCGTGGGCTTGGTGGCACGCTCGTTCATGTGTCGATCACCTCCCCCTCTGCCTGCAACGCGTACGTCTGCGCATAAATCCCGCCTCGCTGAAGCAGTTCTTCATGCGTACCCTGCTCGGCAATCCTGCCTTCCTCCAGCACGATGATCCAGTCTGCAGTGCGCACGGCCGAAAGGCGGTGAGCAATGATGAGCGTCGTCCGGTTTTGGCGAACCTCTTGTAAAGCGCGAAGGATCCGCTTTTCCGTCTCCATGTCGACCGCGGACAAGCTATCGTCGAGAATCAGGATGGGGGCGTCCTTCAGCCATGCACGCGCGATCGCAGTGCGCTGGCGCTGCCCTCCTGACAATGTGACGCCGCGCTCCCCAATGATGGTGTCGAAGCCGTCTGGAAAACGAACGATGTCATCGTAAATGCACGCCGCCCGAGCCGCACGCTCGATCTCGCTTTCCAATGCATCCGACCGCCCGAACGAGATGTTATCGCGAATCGTCGTTGAAAACAGGAATCCGTCCTGGGGCACATACGCGATGGCCTCGCGCAATTGTTGCAATCGCAGTTCGCGTATATCACAGCCGTCGAGGAACACGGAATGGGCAGGTGGATCAAACATCCGCGGCAACAAGTTGACGAGCGTCGTCTTGCCGCTGCCCGTACGTCCCACAATGCCAAGCGTCTGCCCTGGTTTCAAATGCACGTGAATGTCGCGCAAAACGGGTTCATCACCGTCAGGGTAGCTGAAATGAGCGAGATCGATCCGAATGTCACCTCGGATGGTTGGGAGTTCCGCAGGGTGCTCAGGATCCGCAATTGCCGGCCGTTCATCGAGAAGTACCTGCAGGCGGGTCAACGATGCAAAAGCCCGTTGAAAATTGTTAATCACCTGCCCAATTTGTTGCAACGGCACGACCAATTGACCTAAGTACAAAGTGAAAGCCACGAAAGCTCCGAGTTGGATGGCATGTGTCACCGCGAGCCAACCGCCATAAAGCAGTGCAATACCGAATGCAATTGAGCTCGCCGTCGGAATGACCGCCTGGAACAGCGCAGTCTTGCGGACCAAGGATATCTGTTCAGCGACGATGTCGTTGACGCGAGCGTGAAAACGGCTTGCCTCAATCGGTTCGTTGGCTGTCGCTTTGACCAGACGGATCGAGGAAAAACTCTCTTCGGCGAATTCCGACATGGCAGACAGCGCTTCTTGTACGCGGCGCGACGATACCCTGACCTGGGGGCCAATCCAGACGATGAAAAAAGGAATTGCAACGAGTGGGATCATGCTGGCCAGCGTCAGTTTCCAACTGACGGTGGTGAACGTCATGATAAGCGTGGCGGTCATCAGGAAGATCGAGTTCGTCAAAATGTTGAAGCCACCGGATAGCGCCTCCCGGACCTGACGGACGTCGTTCATGGCGTGATTGAGGAGATCGCCAATGCTTCGCTTTCTGAAATATTCGGTCGACAGGAGTTCCCAATGCTCAAATAAGCGCAAACGCAAGAGGTATTCAAAACCGCGTGCCGCGCGCCCGTTTTGTGCCTGTCCGATGCCGTAAAAAAGGACATAGACCGAACCGACGATGAATAACAGCGCGGCGTACACCAAAATGCCGCGGCCGCTCAACCGATGCTTGGCAAGTGCATCGGTGAAGCGGCCGAGAATATTCGGAAATTGGACAAAAATAAATTCGGACACAATAATGGACAACGTCGATCCGATATAACCCCATTTATGGCGTAACAAGTAATCTCGTAAAAGGGATTGGGGGCTCATGGCAACCACCTTCCATTGCAAACACGTCAACTCTCTTACCTTAACTCAGTGCCCGACTGGCAGGCAAGCGGCCACGACCCAATATCCGAACGCACACACCACTGCCGTTACAGCGGCGCTTTTTAGTTTGTAATTGGCGTATTGCATGACAGGCAATTTCATCACGGTCGCCATCGCGATCGTGTTGTCGCTCAGAGGTGACGCAAAGCCCCCGAAAGTGCCGCTGGCAAACACGGCACCAGCGACGAGTGGCAAACTCTCTGCACCGCCAGCCGCCAGCGAAAAAGCGAGGGGCATCAGCATGCCCCAGGTGCCAAAGGAACTGCCCAGCACATAGGAGATGGCGCAGCCAAACAGAAACAAGGCGGGAACAATAAGATGCGCCGGAACATAGCGGACAATCTCCCGCTGGCAAAACGCAGAAAAGCCGAGATCGGCAGCGACCGCGGAGACTGCCCAGATCAGAACAAGAAGCACAATCACAGGCATCATCTCGTTACCCCCTTGCAAAAAGCCGATCATCAGCCGCTGCAAGGGCAGTCGCCGAACGGTGTAGAGGACGAACATCGCGACAACGGTGATCACCAAAGCTTCCAGCATTGCGCGTGCTGCATTAGCTTTTGCAAAGGCCGTAAGGACAGACACGCCCGGAGCGCGGCCCGATAGGTACGTAAAGACGACGGTTGCGCCGAGCAGGAGCGCGAGGGGCAGGATGAGGTTCAGTTGACTTGGACGGGCACGTTCCGCCAAGACTTCGACCGGATCCGGTACAGACTCCTCTGGTGCATGCGCCTTGGTCCGACGCAGTGGGCGCTGTACCGCCGCATCCGCCGGCATTCCGATGGCTCCTGTCTCGACGGCAAATGCGGCTCGTCGGCTCACGGCTGCACCTGCCCATGGAGAAGCGTTGCGCACGGCGTCGGTGGGCGGCCGATTTGTGTGCATCTTCGTACGCGAATGCCGGAAAAAGGTCAAACCGAATCCCACAGCGAGCATCGCCCATGCAAACAAGTTGAACGGTATGCTCAGAAGAAACAAGCGGTACGGCGAAGCCGTCGCAGCAGCGTGATCGCTCGATGTGTGCATGAGACCTACCATGTATGCGACAAATGCGGTGCCAAGTGGTACCAGCGCGCATAAAGGCGTCGAGGTGACGTCGATCGCGAAGGCCACTCGCTCCGGACGGACGCCGAAACGCTGAAAGGCGCGACTGACAATCGGCGCGATCGTCATGATGCGAAAATCAGGTGCCATGAATGTGAACAAGCTTGAAAGCCATGTGAAAGCAAAGGCGCCGCGCGGCGAACGAATGCGTTGCTCCATCCAATTCGCAAACCCTTGTACACCGCCACTTACCCGCAATAACCCGACAAAGGAGCCGAATAAATAGAGAAACAACATCAGACTAACATTGCCTGGAACAGCCATCTCGTTGCCCAAGTAAGTAAGCGCGGATGAAAGCCCGGCAACCGGTTGTGGATGCATCATGTAGGCCCCAGTGAATAGCCCTAGGGCCAATCCCAAAATGACCTGTTTAGTCAAGAGTGCGATTGGAATCACGACCAAAAACGGAATCAGTGATAAGACAGAACCGTGCATTGTTGGACAACTCCCCCTTGGCACTTCCAGCTTTAACGTGCACAAGGAAAAGCAGTCTCATGCGAGAATGAGGTGTGATTCGATGCGGCACGCATGTGGAATACTGAAGACGGAGTGAACGAAGTGACCGTTTGTGATGCGAAGGGAACAGGCCACAAAGGGGGGCATTAAAATGGCATGGCCCCTGTCGCTGGACATTGTGGAAGTGGCAAGCGTTTTGTCGTCCGTCGGTACACTTGCCATTGCGGTGACGTCATGGTACCAGATTCACCGCGCGAACCAGGAGACATTTTACCCCATCGTTGCGATCGACGACATCGGACAAACATCCTGTGGAGTTTGGGAAATTGCCATGAAAAATTACGGGACTGGGCCTGCGCTAGAACTTAAACTTGCCATTCAGAGCGACGACGGGTGTACGGCAATTCCGCCCATCGTCAGCGGCAATCGCGTTACGGGGCTTCATTTGGCGCCCAATGAGCAAAAAACCATACAATTTTCGATGGACGAAAGTCGTCTAGAGCATCGCGCAAACCCATTCAGGAAGCGAGAAGCACTTCGCATTTCATACCGCTGCATACGGGGACGTAGGCATGAGTTGTTCACCGAGTTGCCAGAAGAACTTGAGTCAAATCTATAAAGAAAGCGCAGGCCAGCATCGGCCTGCGCTGTTGTTGGATTCAACTTATTTCGAGATCCAGATATAGTTGAGAAGCGGATATCCGGTCGTCGGGTTCATATACTGCGATGTCGCATTGTGTACATTGGGAGCCACAACGCCTAAGGAAGCAGCCGAGTTGTTCCATAGAACCGGGACCTGCTCAGACACATATTCCTCGTACTTGAAGAAGTTTTGTTGAGATTGAGCTGCGGACGCAGCCGGCTCATTCGTCTTCTTAATCAATTGGTCAAGTGTCGGATTGTCGTATCCGAAGTTATCCAGGCCGCCTGGCTCAAACAGCTGTTCTCCAGACGGATACGATCCGCCATACGTAATTCCAGTACCTGCAGCGGCAGCCCACTTACTGGGTTCCTTCGAATTGCTCATAATGCCAATTTCTTGAGCAAACTCCTCAGGCTTGAGATTGACAACAACACCGATCTGCTGCCAATCTTGCTGAATCAACTCTACCATTTGTGTCGTCGAAGGAGAACCAGATGGATACATGAGATCAAACTCAAGCTTTTGGCCGTTCTTCGTCATGACTCCATTCTGCAACGTCCAGCCATCAGACTCCAGCAGTTGTTTGGCCTTGCTCAAGCTGAATGGGAACAGCGGCTTTTGCAGCTTTGGATCCAAGAACACCGTTTTCGGAGTTGCCGGAATCGGTCCATACTGCGGCGGTGCATAACCGTGGTAAATCTCTTTGTCAATGGTGTTCTGGTCAATTGCATATTCAAGGGCTTGACGGACCTTCAAGTCTGAGAATGCCGAATACAAAGGTGACCCCTTCAACTGATTCAGTTCCACGAAGTAGTAGCCGAAGTTGTATCCTGGAACGATACTGTCGCCGACTGACGTAAGGGCTTGCCGCGATCCCCACTGTGCCGGGTCCAAATAACCGAGGTTGATGGCACCTGTTTTCAGCGCAGAAAACTCCGCATCAGAGGACGCTTCATACTGGAAAATCACCTTATCGAGCGTGCTCTTGTGCCCACCGAACGTCGGGTTCGGTACGAGTACCCAAGCCTGACTGCTCTTTGCACTTTGCAACTTGAATGGACCATCTACGACCTTAAAGAATGTCGGATTGGTAGCTTCCTTGCCCAGGTACGTAATCTCTTGATTCATATTGGAAGGATACTTATTCCACGCGTGCTCTGGGAGAGGCGTCAACTGACCAATGCCATTGTAAATGAACCATTGCTGGTTCACTGGCTTTTTCAACGTGATGGTGACTGTGTACTTACCCGTAGCGACGACACTCTTCACGTTGTCAGGTACGCCACCCGAACCCGCATTATAATTCGGCCAAGGCGCCGGAGCCTTCGGATTGTCGGTTGCCTTAATCAGATTGTAGTCCCACACGACATCCTGCGCTGTGACGGGTTGCCCATCGGACCATTTCCAATTCTGTTTAAGTTGAATCGTGAACACTGTACCGGTCGCGTTATACGTGATTTTATTAGCAAAGCTGTCCGCGTAGTCAATCCCATACTGATTATTAATGTATATGACGCCCGGATACATTTGCATAAATAGCTGTGCGTTGTAGAGGCTCGCGTTTTGTGAGTTTTCAATCGGCAAATACCATGTGATGTTCGTGGCAGGTGGCAATGCGTATACAAGTGTACCGCCTTTTTGCGGAGCTACCGTAGCTGCGGCCCCGACCGAAGTTGCTTTGTTTGCCGAATTGCTGTTTTGCGCCGGCGCGGACGCACAACCGGCCACAACTCCGGCAGCCAAGACTGCGGACATTCCAAATGCGCCTGCAAGGTGACGCTTTTTCATTTCTTGCTACCCCCTTGATGTTTCTGTACGAACGATACAAACCTTTAATAGTGACTGAATTGGCGGTTTGTCCTCTCGCACCCCACCTTTTGATCCATCGCCACATCTGCGCTGAACCATCCGAATTAACTGATTATTTGTTGTATAGTGAAATGATACGTATGTTTGATAAGTTTGTAAAGATATTCACACGCCGTTTCAAACCGTCAAACAGGCTGATATATACGCTAAAAATGCTGATTTCGCGCGGATTTCAGGGGGAACGGGAAGTGGGAAACGCATTTTAAGAATTCTCTTACAAAGTCGGGTACTGTGGTTGTCTGGAAGGAAATATAACAAATTAACTCAAAAAAGCGGCGAATGGACATGATATTCTCTGTCCATTCGCCAGACATTTCACTTGTGTTGTTAGGATGTACTTACAAGTTATCAAAGCTGATGCGCGGATCGACGAGACTATACAAGATGTCTGCCAACAGGTTTCCGACAATTGTGAGTACCCCAAGGAACATGGTCACACCAAGCAGTACAGGATAGTCGAGCGTGCCCGTGGCATTCCAGTACAACAACCCCATCCCTGGATAGTTGAAAATCTCTTCGATGAAGAGTGCGCCAGCGAACAACCCCGGGAACGACAGACCAAACAGCGTAATCTGCGGCAAGATGGAATTTCGCAACACATGTCGGAACATCACTTGCGATTCGCGCAATCCCTTGGCCCGTGCGGTACGGACATAATCGAGAAGAAGCGTTTCGCGAACAGAGGAACGCATATAACGCGAGTAGCCTGCCAAGGTGATTAATGTCAAGGTTGCCGCCGGCAGTACGAGGTGGTGAAGCCAGTCCGCAAATCCTGGATTCTGATCCTGTGGATTCACCACTCCGCCTGAAGGGAACCAGTGCAAATCAATGGCAAAGAAGATGACGAGCAAAATACCCAGCCAGAAAGACGGCATCGAATAGAAGAAGTAATTGAGAACCGAAACGATATGATCGACAATCGAGTTCTCAAAATACGCCTGAATCGTTCCGATGGCCATCGCAAACAGCTGTGCGAAGACGGTTGAAATCAACACTAACGACAGCGTGGTTGGCAAAGCATGCACAATCAGTGAGGTGACCGGTTCACTGTAGTTGTACGAATAGCCCAAATTCCCGCGAACGAGATTGCCAAGCCAGATTAAGTACTGCATATAAAGCGGTTTGTTCAAACCAAGCGATGCGGACAGTGCGGCCGCGCGCTGCGCCGTATAGTGCTGGCCAAGCATAATGCGCACCGGGTTGCCTGGTACGATGTGAAGCAGAATAAACGAGATAATGGAGATGCCAAGCAACGCTGGAATTGCCTCCATAATACGGCGAACAATATAACTGAGCAACGCGATTCACCTCGATTCATCGAACCTGGCCGCGCAGTAATCGCTTGGCCAGGTCAAATTGATGTTCAATCCGTACGCGTGTCCAGTGCGTGACGGAGGCCATCGCCGACAAAGTTGACACAAAGTTCCGCAATCAAAATCAGTATCCCAGGTGGATACGTAAGCCACCAAGCATTCTGGAAGATGTAGTTCATCGAAGCCGACAAATCGGCACCCCAGTTCGGAGCCGGTGGTGGCAAACCTAGTCCCAAGAACGATAGACCTGCAATGTTGAGAATCGAGTCAGCAACCGCAAATGTCGTTGTAACCAAAACCGTGCCAATAAAGTTGGGCACAAGGTACTTCAACATTAAGCGCCAGGTGCGCACACCTGAGAGTAAAGCTGCTTCGACATACGTTTCATTTTTAATCTTGAGCACTTCGCCGCGGACGATACGGCTGACCCCGAGCCAACTGGTCGCCGCCAGGACGAAAATCATCAGGCCGACATTCGGTTTAAACGTCGCGTTCAAAAAGAGCAGAATAAAGATACTTGGGATTGACAACAAGATGTCGACGATACGCATGAGCACCATGTCAACCCAACCACCGACAAGTCCACTGACCATCCCGTATAGGGTACCAAATGCCATCGCGACAAACGCCGACAAGAAGCCGACTTCGAGCGATGCCTGTCCGCCAACCATCATGCGTGCAAGCACATCGTGTCCGGCGTCATCCGTACCCAGTGGGTGAGCCCAACTTGGCGGCTGTAACAGGGCTGTGAAGTCGCCATGTAGCGGATCCACATGATAAATCATCGGCCCAATGAACGAGAATGCGAACAACAGCACGATGCCAATGAGGCCAATCGCGCTCATCGGATAGCGCCAGAACCGCTTCCATGTACGCCACCGATTTGACTGCGCCTTCGGTGTAACAGTGGCTTTGTTCACCTCGGTTTGTGTTACCACGGCTGCCCCTCCTTCCTCATCCAGCGATCCGCATCATGTGCGGATCGCCATCGTCATTTTGCGTCTTGACACCGACGCGATAATCACTTGGACATCCAAATATAGTTAAAGAGAGGATACTCGGTCGTCGGATTGAGATATTCAGGCGTCGCATTATGAACGTTCGGAGCTGCCACCGAGAGGCTCGCCACGGCGTTGTTCCACAACACCGGTACCTGCTTCGAGACGTACTCTTCATAAGCAAAGAACGCCTGCTGCGACGCTGCCTGCGAAGCCGAAGGTTCGGTCGTCTTGGCAATCAGCTTATCGAGCGTCGGATCATTGTATCCAAAGTTGTCGAGGCCACCTGGCTCAAACAACTGTTCACCGGATGGGTACGATCCGCCATAGGTGATGCCGGTACCGGCCGCTGCTGCCCACTTGCCAGGTTGACTGCTGTTGTTCATGATGCCAAATTCCTCGGCCAGTTGTACAGGCTTCAATGTAACCACTACGCCAATTTGCTTCCAATCTTGTTGGATGAGCTCCATCATCTGCGTCGTGGACTCTCCACCCGTCGGATACATCAGCTCAAACTTCAGTTGCTGGCCGTTCTTCGTCATGACGCCGTTTTGCATCTTCCAACCGTCGGATTCGAGCAACTGCTTGGCCTTGTTTAAATTGAACGGGAACAATGGCTTAGCTAGTTTCGGATCCAAGAAAACCGTCTTTGGCGTCGCTGGAATTGGCCCGTACTGTGCCGGAGCATACCCATGGTAAATCTCATTGTTGATAGTATTTTGATCAATTGCGTACTCCAGGGCTTGACGCACCTTTACATCGCTGAACGCAGCATACATCGGTGATCCTTTTTGCTGGTTCAACTCGATGAAGTAATACCCGAAGTTATACGCAGGTGTAATCACGTCGCCTGCAGAAGTCAGGGCATCCTTCGAGCCGTATTGCGAAAGATCCAAGTACCCCAGGTTGACGTTACCTGTTTTTAAGGCGGAGAACTCCGCGTCTGAAGAAGCCTCATACTGGAAAATCAGCTTATCAAGCGTACTCTTATGTCCGCCAAAGGTCGGATTCGGCACGAGTGTCCATGATTGACTGCTCTTCGCACTTACAAGCTTGAACGGTCCATCCACAACCGTGAAAAATGAAGGATTCGTGGCCTCTCTGCCCAAGTATGCAATCTCTTGGTTCATGTCGTTCGGGTACTTGTTCCACGCATGTTCCGGCAGAGCCGTCAACTGCCCAATGCCATTGTAGATGAACCACTGCTGGTTCACGGGCTTATTGAGCGTAATGGTCACAGTGTAAGGATTCGTCGCCACAACACTCTTCACGTTGGCCGGAACCCCGCCCGAACCGGCGTTGTAATTGGGCCATGGCGCTGGCGCGTTTTTGCTATCCGTCGCCTTGATCAAGTTGTAGTCCCACACAACGTCATTAGCAGTCACCGGTTTACCATCAGACCATTTCCAGTTCTTTTTCAAGGAAATGGTGTACACAGTTCCCGCAGGATTGTACGTGATCTTATCCGCAAAGCTGTTGTTATAGTCGACTTGGTACTGATTATTGATGTAGATCACGTTCGGATACATCTGCGTAACGAGTTGAGCATTATAGATGCTCGCGTTACCCGCATTTTCGATGGGTAAATACCACGTGATGTTGGTCGACGGCGGCAATGCGACAACCAGAGTTCCACCTTTTTGAATCTTGGCAGGTCCCGTTGTCGTATTGCCTGCGCCGTTCCCGGTTGCTGGGGCAACCGGGGACGAATTGTTGGCGGCCGCGCCGCACCCTGTTAGGGTAGCAACAGACAGCGCAGTCGATAAAGCAAGTAATGCAGCAACGTTTTGTTTCTTCACTGAAGTTCCCCCTCTGATGTCAAACCCTCGCCGCATTAGGATCCCGAAGTCCGAGCCTGTTCATGCACTGGCACTGGCAAGCGCGCAAGCCATGCGCAAGACCTTGCCTCAACCATGCAAATGACAAGCCACCCAGTGCTCGGGGTGAACCATCACGGGCTTAGGCATCTGCGAGCGACACACATCCATCGCGCGCGGACAGCGTGTGTGGAAGGGGCAACCAGTTGGCGGGTTCGCTGGACTTGGAACATCCCCTTGCAAAATGATGCGCTCGCGTCGTTTCACGCGCCGCGGCTCTGGGGCAGCCGACAGCAGCGCCTGCGTATACGGGTGCAACGGATCAGCGTAAAGCGAAGATTTCGGTCCGTTTTCAACCATGTGACCGAGATACATCACCCCGACGCGATCGCTGATATGCCGTACGACCGCTAGGTTGTGAGAAATAAAGAGATATGCAAGATTAAATTCGTGCTTCAAGTCCATAAGCAGATTCAATATCTGCGACTGAATCGACACGTCGAGAGCTGAAACAGCCTCGTCCGCGACGATGAGCTTGGGGTTCAAAGCAAGTGCGCGAGCGATCCCGATACGCTGGCGCTGGCCACCCGAAAACTCGTGTGGAAAGCGCGTGATGTCCGTGCGCCGTAAGCCAACCGTGTCAAGGAGTTGCGCGGCGCGTTCAAATGCGTCGTCACGCGACAGTACCTTATTGACAATAAGCGGCTCTGCAATGCTTTCCCCTACACTCATCTTCGGGTTCAGCGAAGCATACGGATCCTGAAAGACCATTTGCGCATGCCGACGACTCTCGCGCAGCGCCGCGCCCTTGGCGTGGGTAATATCCTTGCCGTCAATCAAAATCTTGCCATCGGTTGGCGTCGTCAGCCGCATGATCATGCGCCCTGTCGTCGACTTTCCGCAACCGGATTCACCGACGATCCCGAGCGTTTCACCAGGCTTGACGTCAAAAGAGACCCCATCTACCGCTCGCACATGACCGATGGTGCGCTTAAAAACGCCTGAACGGATAGGAAAGTACTTTTTTAAATCTTTCACTTCCAACACATACTGGCTCATCGTACCCCTCCTTTCTTCATGAAACGAGATCGCAACGAACCAGATGGCCCGGTGCTACTTCACGCAGCTCTGGCGCTTTTTCAAAGCAAGATGGCTGCGCCAATGGACAGCGCTCCGCAAAACGACAACCTTTCGGGAAGTTCGCTGCGCTTGGAACGGTGCCCGGAATGGAGTAAAGAACGTCTTTGTCCTCTTCGAGCGACGGAATGGAATCCATCAGCGCTCGGGTGTACGGATGCTTCGGCTGTTCGAACACCGTATCGGCGTCGACACTCTCGACCACCTGACCAGCGTACATGACGACGACATGATCCGCCATGTCGGCGACGACGCCGAGATCGTGAGTAATCATGATGATGGCCGTGCCAGTCTCATCGCGCATCTTCTTCATGAGCTCCAGAACCTGCGCTTGAATGGTCACGTCGAGCGCCGTTGTCGGCTCGTCCGCAATCAGCAGCTTGGGCTCGCAGATCATAGCCATCGCAATCATCACGCGCTGGCGCAGACCGCCTGACAACTGGTGTGGAAACTCGTGAATAATTTCATTGGCGCGCGGCACACCGACAAATTTCAGCATTTCGACAGCCTTGTCCAAAGCCTGGCGCTTGTTCATGCCGCGGTGGCGGATCAAAATCTCGCTGATCTGCGTTCCAATCGTCAGAACGGGATTAAGTGCCGTCATGGGTTCTTGGAAGATCATCGAAATCTCACTGCCACGCATGTCGGCCATCTCGCGATCACTCAGTTTCAGGAGATCTTTCCCATCAAACAAGATCTCACCGTTAACAATCTTGCCGCGTGGCTTTGGCACAAGGCGCATGATGGACAGTGATGTCATGCTCTTGCCGCAGCCTGACTCGCCGACGATGCACACAATCTGCCCCTTTTGGACGTCGATGTCGATTCCGTCGACGGCGCGCACCTCTGCGTGTTTGCTTACGAAATACGTCTTTAAATCGCGAATCGCGAGGAGCGGTTCCGCCATTGTCATGCCCCTCCCATCTCTCGGTTTCGGCAATGTCATGTCAAGTTTCGGAGTCTGTATTAAGAAATATCATAATTGCATGTCAGATTCCGAAAAATTGATAGAAGATTCGTTGGTATAGCGCAAATTTTAGCTGCGGCACAAGGGCTTGTAAAGGCGAGTGAAATCCACGCGATTCACGATTTTCCAGCGAATATGGACAAAAATCGCGCGTTGACGCCCTTTTTGCACAGGTACAAAGGAAGCTAAGAATTCTCTTATTTTCACACACCACGGCAGTAAATCTTACATATCGTGACGATACCAACCAGGATGCGTCATTCCATCCCTCCCTTGCTTCGAGCGTCCTTCAAGCTGAGCGTGTACAATAACAATGGACGACCATCGCCCGCTTGTGGTGACAGGAGGGTACACATATGCGCATTTTATTGGTGGAAGATGAAGCGCGGCTCGCCTCCGCGCTCAAACAATTGCTCAAAGAAAATCAGTACGCCGTCGATACTGTGCATGATGGCGACTCCGGATACGACTTGGCACTTACAGACAGCTACGACATCGTCATCCTCGACATCATGCTACCCAAGATGAGCGGCATCGACATTCTCCGGGGCATGCGCGAGAACGGGGTGCAGACCCCTGTGTTGCTTCTCACCGCCAAAGACACGGTCGAAGACCGAGTCACTGGTCTGGACGCGGGTGCTGATGACTATCTTGTCAAACCATTTGACAACAAAGAATTGCTCGCCCGCGTGCGCGCACTGTCGCGCCGTACAGGGCAATTCAGCGGCTCTGACGCCATCGAAGCTGGTCCGTTTCGCCTTGATTTTAGCACCCGTACTGTAACGCGCAACGGGGAAGCGTTGGCGCTGACGGCTAAGGAGTTCCAACTGCTCGAACTGTTCATGCGGAATCAAAACAAAGTGCTGTCCAAAGAGATCATTCTCGACCGCGTATGGGGACCTGATGCCGATGTGATTGGCAATGCCGTGGAAAACTACGTCCATTTCCTGCGCAAAAAGATCGACGAATCAGGTAAACCATCGTACATTGCCACCGTTCGCGGTGTCGGCTATCTGTTTCAACCCGACGCTTCCGAAGCGCGCTGATGATTGCCCCGCCGAGAAAGGAAGTGCCCTTTGTTTAGGCGACTTAGTCTTCGTTTGACGATGCTCTCCGTCGTGCTTTTGGTTGTACTCTATACCATCACGTCGGTCGCCGTATACACGACCATTCGTAGCTTCGTCATGCGCAGCGTCGATTTTGGCCTGCGCGAAGCCGCCTACCGCGTGATGAACACAGCCGTACTTACAGGTATTCCGAGCTTCGGATCCACAGGTTCACCGCAAATCTACTTCTTACTTGTCGAGAACGGAAGTTTTAGCACGATACCAGATGCGTCACTCGCCGCTCATGTGAAAGCGCGGCTTGATACCGTAAAAAATGATCAAGAATTTCTCAACTACACATTTGCGGGCGAGCACTATCGCATCTTTTATGTTCAATTGCCGACTTCGGGAGGCGGCTCTCCCTATTTGGCAACGCTACTCGATGATTCGCAAACCGTTCATGTGTTGAGTGAGTTGCAATCGGTGATTATTCTCGTCGGCGCGTTCGGCATGCTCGGGGCCGCGCTTGTCGGATTTATTTTGTCGGATCGCATGTTGCAGCCGATTCGCCGCGCCTGGCAGCGACAGTTGGAGTTCGTCGCCGACGCGTCGCACGAACTGCGCACGCCGCTCGCCGTCATTCAATCGAATTTAGGTATCGTGATGGAACACACAGATCAATCGGTGGAGGAGAATTTGGAGTGGCTGAACAACGCGCATGGCGAGGCGAGACGACTGGCCAAACTGGTACAGGATTTGCTCACCCTCGCCCGCTCCGACTCCGAGCGCATGCCCATCGACCGCAAGCCGCTTGACCTGCGTGACCTGTTGCTGCACATTCAGGATCTCTACGAAACCATTGCCGATATGAAAGGCATTCATCTAACTGTCCGAGCCAATGAACCGCTTGTTATACTCGGCGATCGCGATCGACTCCATCAGTTGCTGGTCATTTTGTTGGACAATGCGGTCAAGTTTACCGATGAGGGTGGCGAGATCGAGTTGGCGGCAACGCGCAGCCGCAACCATGTGACGCTTTCTGTCCGCGACACGGGATTAGGCATTGCGAAGGAGCACTTGGATCGCGTGTTTGACCGCTTCTTTACCGTCGATCCGTCGCGATCGCGCGAGCAGTCGAGCAAAGGCACTGGGCTTGGGCTATCCATTGCCAGGTGGGTCGCAGAAGCGCACGGCGGGCGCATCGGTATCTGGAGCGACGGCCTCGGCAAGGGGACGACAGTGCGCGTCGAGTTGCCCTTTCATCCGAAGCGAACGACCGCACTCAGCGTGGGTGATCCGCAAGAGCCGTCTAACAACGGACGCAAACGCCCTGTGTAGTCCAATATGAACCGAGAAAGTCGACCAACGACCGCTTGGCTTTGGCGCTGTCAAACGGTCGTTGCAGCCTTTCTTCTAGCGTGCTGGCAGTCTCGGGTTGGACGTCGATGGCGGCGCCCGCGTACCCATAGAAGCGATTGATAGCGGAAATGGCTGCGCCGATGTCGAGATCGATCGCGATGCAAGCATGGGCGAGAACGTATCCGGGATGGCGAGACGTTGTGCCGGCTAACCCCCCGCGCCACGCCTGTGCAGTGCCAACGATTTTCTTACCATCGACTTGGACGTTGTAGCCACCATCGCAATAGCTTCCTGGGACCTCACCTGTCGAGGCGGATAGCCCAAGATGGATAAACCAGTCGATCAGTGGCTGGCAGAGCAACCTGTAATATGCATCCGTGGTGGCTTTCTCGTGCTGCCGCGGAAAGATGATCGACATGTTGAGCATGCCGCTGCCATGCGGCACTGCGGTGCCGCCCGTCGACCGGACGAAAATGGGCCAGCCTTCGTCCGCCATGGCGTTCATCGCGAATTCCCCGTTTGCACCTGCGACGTCCCGTCGGCTGACGACCAGTCCTTGCACAGGCGCATGCCGCCATACACGCACAGTGGGGCGACGCGCACCTTGCGCGACTTGTTTAGCAATTTCGTCATCATACAGAATATTGTTCAGTGGATGCAAAGCGAATTCGTCCGTCACTATGTCTAATTCGGTCGGCAGCAATACTCGCCAGTCCGTGATGCTCATGATGTCACTCCCCGCTCTTCTCTCCATCGATGTGCATGGTGCGCAAAGTCGGCAATAAAATCATGACGGTAGTCCCGCGGCCTTCACGACTGCGGACATAAATTTTTCCTTGATAAGCCTCTATTAACTGCTTGCTGATGGCAAGTCCCAAGCCTGAGCCCTTGCCCGTCGCCCGTGCCGCATCGCCGCGATAAAACCGTTCAAAGATGTGCGGGAGCACATCTGCGGGTATCCCTTCGCCGTCGTCGCTGACCGATATCCGCACCATCGGGCCTTCCTCGCGGGCAGCAAGTTCAAGCCAGCCCCCTTCCTTCGTATGGCGCATCGCGTTGTCGATAAGGCCGACCAGCACCTGACGAAGCCTGTCCTGCTCGATAGCAACCCGAGTCCCTGGCGTCAAATGGACGTGTGCTTCGATGTCCAAATCCGGGCGTAAAACCGACGCATCTTCGCCCAATCGGACAAACAGCTCCTCTAGACCCCGTTGATCCAGGCCCTCGGTTACAGGCGGCAATTTCTGCTCCTCGAGACGCGACATCGTCAGAAGTTGGTCGACCAACTTCTGAAGCCTTTCCACCTCAAGGACAATGTTGCGTACGGCTGGCTCCCAAACGCGCGCGTTCTGATGTCCCCAACGGCGTAGCAGATTTGCGTGTCCAGCTACAATCGCCAAAGGCGTCCTCAATTCGTGCGACGCATCTGCCATGAATCTGCGCTGCTCTTCGACAGCGTCATCGATGCGGTCCAACAACTGATTGAGCGACTGTTGCAGCGACGCAAGTTCTGGTGGCAGTCGGTCAAACCGAAGGCGGCCAGCGCGCCGCCACTCGACTTGTTGTATCCCAGCCATCAGGCGTTGCAGTGGTTGAAATCCCCTGCGCAACAACACGTACATACCACTGGCAAACAAGCCGATCACAGCCACATCCATGATGACAAACACGCTTAACATGTGAAAGGTGTCCTGGCGCAAAGGGTCCGTCAGGCTATAAATCGCCAGCACACCGCTGGCGCCATTTTCAAAATGAACGCCTTCGGTCAGCGCGATCACGCGGTGAAATCCGCTGGCGTCGCGCCACTTATACGGGTAACTCCATTCTGGCTTGGAGAAGTCCTGTCCCTGTGGCTGAGCAGGCACGCGGTTGACAATTTGTTGTACGATGTCACTACTAAAAACCGGACTGTTGATTTGGAACAAGACGTTGCCCTCGTTATCCGTCAGACGGATCACCGAGTCTGTCACGGCGACATATCGATCCCAACTCGTCGTCACCGTTTGTTGTGCCAACTGGTCGACGCCTTGGCCAAGTAACGTCGCCATCTCAAGCTCCATTACGCGCTTGTACGAGTTTAAGCTGGCCGCCGAGAACGCCGTCATAAAGACGGTAGTAAAGACAATAAAGACAACAGCGCACCAACATGTGCTCCAACGCAGCAAAGACGCCTGTGTACTACGGCGACTCATCATGCACCTCAAGCCGATAGCCTTGGCCACGCACGGTTTTAATGTACTTTCGCTCCGGGTCCAGTTTTTGACGCAGATAACCAATATACACGTCGACGACATTCGTATCTCCCGGTGTGTGGAATCCCCACACACGTTCCAGCAAATCGTTGCGCGAACACGTTTGATTGACATGCCGCAAAAGGTAGACTAACAAATCGTACTCGCGCGCCGTCAAGTCGACGTCCTGCCCGCGGTACACAACGCGATGAAGGTCCATTTGTACGGTGGTTTCGCCAAACCGAAACGTCGTGGATGACGCCTCATGTCGCCTCCGCAAGGCACGCATGCGTGCCCACAATTCTTCAATTGCAAACGGCTTCACAAGATAGTCGTCGGCGCCAGCGTTAAGCCCGTCGACACGATCCGCCACCGACCCACGAGCGGTCAACATAATCAAAGGGACATTCGAGAACATGCGAACAGCTTGGCACAATTCGATTCCGTTCATGCCAGGCAACATGATATCGACAAGCAGTAGGTCATAAGGATGCTCGCGCGCGAGCGCAAGCCCTGACTCCCCATCCGGTGCGACATCAACTGCCACACCTTGCAACTCTAGTTCCAACGTCAAAAATTCGATTAATCCGGGCTCATCTTCGACTAACAGCACGCGCATTGCCAATCACCCACTTCATCTTACCGCAATTCGCGACCCGGTGCTTCTGACCGTGCGGCGAGCCACGAAACAAAGGCCTGTGCTGCTTGCGGCATCGTTGTGTGCTTGCGTACGACGAGTGTGACGGTACGCGCACCGAGATCGACATCGATGAGATTGACCGTACACAATCTCTTTGCTTGCACGTCCTCCGCAACGGCCGGCCATGGCACGATGGCTAGTCCCATCCCCGCCTGTACAAAGCGGCTCATCGCTTCCAAACTGTCGGTCTCCATAAGCGGTAAAGCCGGATCCGCAACACCCATGCGCGTAAACGTATCATGAACCAACTGCCGTAAACCAGACTCTGGATGCATCACGACCATCGGTTGCTGAGCGAGATCGCCCAATGTACAAGCGCATCCAGCAAGTGGGTGGCCAGACGGCGCCACGACGACCAACGCGTCTCGCCAAAGCGGCGTCATCACGAAATCGTCGCTACTGGCAGGCGGCGTCGTGACGATGGCGGCATCGACCGTTCGCGCTTGCAACCGCTCCATGGTCAATTTGGACGATCCGGTGACAACCTGAAAGCGTACACGCGGATGTTGCTCCGCATATTGCGCGAGAATAGAAGGCAACCGATATAAAGTGGGTGACAGCCCAGCGCCAATGCGAATAAGACCTGCGCTCGGATCGGCAAACTCGCGTAGCTCTTCCTGTAAGCGCACTTCAAGTGTCTGCAGCTCCGAAGCAAACGCATATACGCGTTCACCTGCGCCAGTGAGAGTCAACCGTTTGCCAGAGCGATCGAATAACGGTGCCCCAAGTCGCCGTTCCAACTGCTGCAACTGACGCGTTACCGTCGGCTGTGTGGTATGTAACACACGCGCTGCGTCAGACAACGTCTGATGCTCGACAACGGCAAGCAAGGTTCGATATAAAACATCCAATGTTTCATCACCCATACATAAATCGTATCAAAACAATACACATCATTCATTTTACACATATCCAAAAGAGACGTACACTGAAGCATGTGAAAGCGATTCGAGGAGGTCATCCGATGTTTCACGCGGTGGTTGGAGCACAGTACGGCGACGAAGGCAAGGGCAAAATGGTCGACTATTTGGCTGAGTCCGCAGACATCGTTGTTCGCTATCAAGGCGGCGGCAATGCCGGTCATACAATCGTTAATGAGCACGGAAAGTTTGCATTGCACCTGGTGCCCTCAGGCATCTTTCACAAACATACGATCTCGGTGCTCGGGGCGGGTGTCGTTCTCCACCCAGGGCAATTGGTGCAAGAACTTGCGACCTTGCAGGACGCGGGGATTGACACCAGCCGCTTTATGATTTCCGAACGCGCCCACATGGTTCTGCCCTATCATCTGTGGCAAGACAGATGGGAAGAAGAACAGCGCGCTAAGAAGGTCGGTACAACACTGCAAGGGATCGGCCCAGCCTACCAAGACAAAGTCGGTCGCTTTGGCCTGCAGATAGGAGAACTCCGCGACGTGGAGCGCCTCCGCGAACGCCTACAAGCTGCATACCAAGCCAAGTTAGCGCGCATCCCCGCACTCGCAAACTACGGGACGTGGGACGATGTATGGTCTACCTTGATGGAAGCACGCAATCAGCTACTGCCCTTTATTGCGGATACGACACCGCTGTTGTACGAAGCTTACAAGCAAGACAAACATGTGGTGTTTGAAGGACAGCTTGGCATCATGCGCGATCTCGATTGGGGGGTCTACCCGTTTGTCACCTCGTCCAATCCCATAGCCGGTGGCATTGGCGCAGGTGCCGGTGTACCGCCAACTGCTATTCGTAGAATCACCGGTATATCCAAGGCGTACACGACTGCAGTCGGCGAAGGCCCGTTCCCGACGCAATTGCACGACGAATACGGTCGATATTTGCAGGACAAAGGTCATGAGTATGGAGCTACGACGGGCCGCCCTCGCGCCTGCGGCTGGCTCGACATCCCATCGCTGCGATACGGCGCTTGGGTCAATGGCTATACGGAACTCGCCTTAATGAAGCTGGATGTCCTGTCGGGCCTGGATGAAGTTCGCGTCGGAATCGCCTATGACAAAGGTGGATCGCGTTATGAATGGCCCTTGCCCGCTTATGACATGGAACACGTCACGCCAGTCTACGAGTCCCTACCGGGCTGGCATGAGGATATATCCACTTGCCGCCACTTTGACGAGTTGCCGGCGAACGCCCGAGCGTTTGTGGAGCAAATTGAGAACTGGGTCGGTGTTCCCATCCGCTACATCAGCGTCGGACCGGACCGGGCACAGACCATCGTGCGAAACTAATCCGCCTCATCACTGCAACAACGAACTCTGGGCCAGCCTACTGGGCTGGCCTTGAAGCGTTTCCATGGGAGTGGCAATTGCCCCGAAATTCTCTTGCAAATTCCTCAAAACTCAGGCTATATATTTAGTAGATCGGCTCATATCACGAGAGGGTTGGACAACATGAGAAAGCGTATTCATAGGGCGTTTTGGCCTACTTTTGCGGCTGGCATCGCCCTCGCCGGCACCACCTTCGGTTCTTGGTCAAATTCTCCCACGTTTTCAGCATCCCGAATCCATCAAAGACCTGCGAGTGTAGGTGCGGCCAATTTGGCGGACAGCGGCCAGAACGCTCCAAGCCACACGGCGGATCCGTCACGCATTTCCTATGCTTATTCGCCTGTACCTGCCGACTCCAGCATGGTGCGGTTCGAAGCCTACGGCAGCGGCGTCACAAACGGAGACATTCAGCGCGCCGAGGCCATCCTTAGTCGCGTCCACTCCGTCAGTCGCATCAGCAACTTTCTCGGTCTGCGCATGCATAAACCGGCGACGGTCTATCTAGTCAACAACGCGTCTTCGTACGCAAAACTATTGCAACAAATTGGTGTATCGCAGGGCGATGCCAGTAGCCTCTCTCAGGATTCGAACGGTTTTACCTTACGTAGCACGGTGATTATCCCGCTGTTTCAGAATACAAGTGATTACGATCTCGCCAATACGTTGACACATGAACTGACTCATGTGACCATCAATCAGAACATCTCGTATCTGCCGAGTTGGATGAATGAGGGCATGGCCGTCTATATGGGATTTAACGGCCAAAAGGCGATTGAGCCGCAGGCAGAATTCGAGGGTGACGAGCGCGAATACGCCGAGGATATACTCGACGTTGTGCAATCCGGATCTCTTGTGCCCTTATCCAACGACGAAGCAGCCATTTTGTCAGGATCCGAGACCTATGATTACGAACTTCAAGACTGGCTCGCCATCTGTGACCTGATCTCGAAGTTCGGGATATCCTCGATTGCAAAACTGGCCAACAACCTGACACACGAAAATCCGGATCAGGCATTTCAGTCTGCATTCGGAGAGACAGTTCCGTCCTTTAACGCCAGCTTCACAAAGCAGCTTCAAGCTGCGGTCAGGGCGAAGACAAAGGGCGCATCGTTAAATGTGACCATTCCTCCGGGATTTCACGGTACGCTTCAGTTTCTGTCACCCAATCGTGCCAAGTACGACGCTTTGAGTGCATCCCCAGGAAACTACAATATTAAATGGAACGTGAATGGAGGCCTCGCAAGCGTTCTGCCTACCGCGACGCCACTCAAGAATGCGCAGTCACCGGATCCATCTTCCGCGTACCTGTGGCTGACATCGTCACATAAATTGGTTTATCAAAATAAGACCGTGGCGGACTGCGGATTTCGGTTTGACTACCAGTTTGGTTTATATGCGTTTGAAAACGCTTGGATAGACTTTACCAATGGTCAAGTTGCATATGTGAATCAACCGTCGCTCTTCGGTGTCACGATTCAGGATGTAACGGAAATCGCACCATCCGACCCACTTTTGCCTATTCTGCGTGCGGAATGGGCTTGAACCATCTGATTCCTAACCGGTGAACGGGGACTGAACCCTCGAGGCTCAGCCTCCGTCGCCTTTCGGATAACCCCAACCTTAACCACATCACCCATATTCGCTCCAAGGCACCCTACTTTTTACCTACACCTTTACAAAGTCTTCACAATCCGCATATGCCTTCTTCACAATTGAGGCGTAACATTCACTTCGGAATACATCGACCACAATCGAAATGGTGCAAACTGTATCAGTGTTCATCGAAACATTGACAACCAAGACTCACTTATAAGCAAAGGAGCGACCACTGTGTCCGTCAATTCCAGCGTTCTAGAGGCTTTTGACGAAAGCAAGCTCAATTCATTTCATTGGAAAACCATTTTGACGGCAGGAATGGGCTTTTTCACTGATGCTTACGACCTGTTTATCATCGGGACGGTTACCGCTATTTTGACACCGATGTGGCACCTGACCACGACGCAGTTGTCGATACTCAATAGTACTTCCTTGGCAGCTGCAGCACTCGGAGCCTTGTTTTTCGGCAAGCTGATGGATTTGCTTGGTCGTAAGGCAATGTACGGAATCGAAGTCGCCATGCTGGCCGTGGGCGCCATTTTATCCGCATGTGCACCGTCCTTCATCTGGCTCGTCATTTTTCGATTCATTGTTGGCCTTGGCGTAGGTGGTGACTACCCAACCAGTTCGGTGATTATGACTGAGTATGCGAATCGAAAAAACCGTGGATTTTTGGTGACGATGGTATTTGCGATGCAGGGTCTTGGGCTTTTAGCGGGACCTTTAGTCGCTTCCCTTTTGCTGTCACTCGGCATTCCACATGCCGTTGCCTGGAGGCTGATGCTGGGACTCGGTGCAATCCCCGCCGCATCCGTCATCTATTTGCGTCGGAAAATGCCTGAGACGCCGCGCTATCTACTCGCCGTCAAACAGGACGCCAGCCAAGCCGCTAACGTCGCATCACACCTGACAGGCCAGCGTGTCGCCGGCGGATCTTGGAATGGTACGGTTGCAAAGCAAAGTATGTGGAGTCGCAAACATGTCATTCGACTGATTGGCACGGCAGGCAGTTGGTTTTTAATCGACGTCGCATTTTACGGCAACAGCGTCTCATCGCAACTCATTTTGAAAGCTTTGCTCCCACACGCAGCTCTGGTGACGACAACCCTTGTGGCAACAGCTATTTTCCTTGTCGCAGCGGTTCCTGGTTATTTCGTGGCCGCTGGTCTCATGGATAAAATCGGCCGCAAAACGATTCAAAGTGTCGGTTTCGTCGTGATGGCCTGTGCGTATGCGGCAATTTTCTTCGTACCGACCATCGCGAAGTTGCCGATTGTGTTCCTGATTGTCTACGCGATTAGTTACTTTTTTATCGAATTCGGACCGAACACCACGACATTCCTCGTTCCGTCGGAAGTATTCCCGACCAATCTGCGCGGAACGGCGCATGGCATGTCTGCCGCGGGTGGCAAAATTGGAGCCTTTCTCGGTGCATTCGTCCTGCCTGGCATTCTCAAGGCGTCAGGGCTCAATGTCACGATGGGCATGCTGGCAGGCGTGGCTTTGTTGGGAGCCGTGCTGACAATGGTGGCCGTACCCGAAATGAAACAGCGTTCACTCGAAGACAACGAAGAGATACACCACTCAGCAACCTCGACATCACCGCGGCACAGTGTGAGCTAACGACGAGATCGTTTCACCATGTAAAGACAAGGTGCATCGGATTTTGATGGAGGGATTGTACGTTGAATTCGAGGGCGAAGGATACGGTACAAGGCACGGCGTGGGACGGACTGGCGGTTTTATGCGAACGACAGCGATTGCGCATTGTCGAGGCGTTATCAAACGGCGAACGCTGTGCAGCAGAATTAAGCGCCACCTTAGGTATCCGCCAGAACACACTGTCACATCACATCAAGGTGCTACGCGACTACGAGTTGATCCGCGTTCGCCGCGATCCGGATGACCAACGATGGCTGTACTACAGCATCAACGAAGCGAAGCTGAGACGGCTGGGGCACACCTTAATGCGCTTGGCGGACAACGCAAGGTCGGCGGAAGAGACAGTTGAGCGACCAAAGGCAGCGACAACATAATCCATTCAAAGTAAAGGCCTTGGCGAACCAATCGCCAAGGCCTTTTTATAGGTGCCGTCGATAACGACGGCACCGACAGGTCATGTCTGAAATTGGCTTACATCTTTGACCCAATGTAAGAAGCAAGGTCGACGACACGGTTCGAATAGCCCCATTCGTTGTCATACCAAGCGACGACCTTTACCATATCGTCGATGATCATCGTGGATAGGCCATCGACCGTCGAAGAATGCGCATCTCCATTGTAATCGTGGGAAACGAGAGGAAGCTCATTGTACGCCAAGATGCCCTTTAGCGGACCTTCAGCAGCCGCCTTCAACGCACCGTTAACCTCTTCAATCGTCGCCGTCTTCTTCGTCTGTGCCGTAAGGTCGACAATCGACACATTCGGTGTCGGCACGCGCATAGCCATGCCGTTTAGGCGTCCCTTAAGGTGCGGTAACACGAGACCGACAGCCTTGGCAGCACCCGTAGAAGTTGGGATGATGTTCAATGCAGCGGCACGAGCACGGCGCATGTCCTTATGCGGCAGATCGAGAATCCGTTGGTCGTTGGTGTACGAGTGAACCGTCGTCATCAAACCTTTGACGATCCCGAACGTGTCGTCGATTACCTTCGCAACCGGCGCCAAGCAGTTGGTCGTGCAGGATGCGTTGGAAATGACGTGATGGTTCGCCGGGTCGTACACTTCGTGGTTTACACCCATGACGATGGTCACGTCTTCGTTTTTCGCCGGAGCCGAAATAATAACCTTCTTCGCTCCACCTTGCGTGATATGCACTTCGGCCTTGTTCTTATCCGTAAAAATACCCGTCGATTCGATCACGATTTCGACGCCGGCATCGGCCCATCGAATCGCGCCCGGATCGCGCTCAGCGAATACTTTGACCGTCTTGCCCGCAACGATAAGCTGATTGCCCTCCGCCCGAACGTCTTCAGCCAAAACGCCGTGTACAGAGTCGTACTTTAACAGCGCCGCCAGCGTCTCTGCGTCCGTGAGGTCGTTTACAGCCACAATTTCGATGTTCGGGTTGTTGAGTGCCGCACGAAACACGTTACGTCCAATGCGACCGAACCCGTTAATGCCTACTTTCACTGCCATGTTCGATTCTCTCCTCACATGTCTAATTCGGATTTCATTTGCAGCAGTCTGCGTGCAGCTCCCTCGTCCGTCACCAAGACATCGATGCGATACGCCTGCGCGACCGCAGCAATGGCCTGAGCTTTGCTCGCGCCCCCTGCGACGGCAACCACCAGGCGAGAGCGGTCGACATCCGTCAACCGTAAGCCGATGGTTTGCATGGCGTACACGACTTCGCCGTAGGCGTTGAAATAATGTCCGAAAGCCTCGGCCTTTGCTGCCCGCTCGGTCAGCAATGCCAATTCGGCGTCGCTGGCGTGCCGCCTTCGCGCCATTGCCAAGGCGTCACCGATGCCGTGCACGACAACCGTCGCGGATCGAATGACGGGCAATCGCTGCTGAATGTACGGATCTTCCAGCAATTGTTCCAACGCCTTTTGCGATAAGCTGTCCGGAATGTGCAACATCACCGAGCGACCACCGAGCTTTTCAGCGAGTTCCGCCGCGATCGTGTTCGCCTGGTAGGCCACCGTTTCACCCACTGTGCCGCGCGCCGGGACGACTTGAATATCGCGCAGCCCGGAACGAACCGGCGCCGATTTTGCCAAGGCTGCAACCGTCGTACCACCCGTGACGGCGATCACGTCGCCATCGCGAATCGCGTCGATCAGTAGCTCCCCCGCGCTGGAGCCTATGCGCTCCGTCACCCATGGCTCCACATCGCTGTCTCCCTCGACGACGATCACGTTGGCGACAGCAAGCGCCTGCGAAAGCCGCCAAGCTAAGTCCGACCGACCTGCGAGGGCGGCCGCAACTGGCTCCAACTGACGCAATAGAGTCAGTCCTTCGGTCGACAGTGTGACGCCCGACGTAGACGTAAGCAGCAGCCCTTGTTGCTTAAGCGCATCCAATTCGGAGCGCAGGGTCCGCTCCGACTGACCCATCGCCTGTGCCAAGGCCCGCCGCCCAATGGGTGCAAGGGCGTTGACTCGCTGTAAAATCCGCAAACGATTCTGTAACACACCCATCAGTTCTGGAACGATCCGCTGCACCGCCGCCCAATCCGTCGTCTCCATAGCGCTTCTCCTCAACATGCCGCCCATGGTTCACGGGTCGGTACGTCACCGGGACATCTTCAGTCCCTGCGATCCAAATATCGTCCCATCACTTGTAGTGTAGCGTCTTTGCCAAGGTTGCGCAATGCCTACCAAATCGCCATTCATATCTTCCGCAACTGCACCTCTTGTACCTGATGTCCCTCTCCTTTATGTAAGATTAACTGCGCACGAGGTTTGGTGGGCAGTATGTTTTCCCGTAAATTTTTCGCATTGATCTCTTCCCAGATACGCGAGGCCGTCGCTTCAGCTTCCACATCGGTCAGCGATGCATAACGGTGAAAATACGACTCTGGATTGCGAAACGCAGTTTGTCTTAATGTGAAAAAGCGCGTGATGTACCATTCGCGGATTAGGTTCTCAGGCGCATCGACATAGATGGAGAAGTCGAAGAAGTCGGACACAAAGATGTTCATTGGCCTCTGCGCATGGCTGGCGGCCGACGTCTGCAGGACATTGAGCCCCTCTAAAATGACGATATCAGGTTGACGAACTACGATTTTTTCGGTCGGGACGATGTCGTAGGCAAGATGTGAATACACTGGAGCCTCGACAATTGGTTTTCCAGACTTAACATCCGCCAAAAATTGAATAAGCCGCCGCGTGTTGTAGCTCTCCGGAAATCCTTTGCGGTGCATGATACCGCGGCGCTCCAATTCGGCATTTGGAAACAGAAACCCGTCTGTCGTAACGAGATCCACTTTCGGATGATTAGGCCAGCGCGACAAGAGCGCTTGTACGATGCGAGCAGTGGTGCTTTTGCCGACGGCAACACTTCCCGCAATCCCGATGATATAAGGGACCTTCGTTCCGGTATGGCCGAGGAACTTGTGGGTCGCTTCGTACAGGCTTTGTGTCGCACCCACGTACAGGTTTAATAGCCTTGATAAAGGAAGATAAATGTCCTCGACTTCAGCGAGTGACACGCGTTCGTTGATTCCATGCAGGCGCGCCAAATCTTCCTCCTGCAACAAAAGCGGCGTGGAAGCGCGCAATTGTCGCCACTCCTCACGCGAAAACGAGATAAAAGGGCTAAAGCGATTCGCCTTGGAGACCCGTTCTTGTCCCATGATTCGCCTCCGATATGTGCCGCTTACCATGTTGAAGCCCGGCCAAAGAGCCGGGCTAGTGCAAAGTATACATGCTTTGATCGTTAAACAGAAGGGAGACATTCGCCGCTACCTACACTTAGGCGAGAAACTTGTACTGTGCGGCTACCAAGTCGTAGTAATAACCTCCATGCGCCATGAGTTGCGCATGGGTCCCACGTTCGACGATCCGCCCCCCGTCAAACACCAAAATTTGATGGGCATCGCGAATCGTCGAGAGCCTGTGCGCAACGACAAACGCCGTCCGCCCTTCCAGCAATACGTTAAGTCCCTTTTGAATCAGGTGTTCGGTATAGGTATCAATACTCGCCGTCGCCTCATCGAGTATCAAGATGCGCGGATCAGCAAGAATGGCTCGCGCAAACGAAATGAGTTGGCGCTGTCCTTGCGACAAGCGACTGCCCCGTTCGCGCACCTCCGTGTGATAACCTTCCGGCAAGTTCTCGATAAACTCATGCGCATAGACGGCACGGGCAGCCGCCTTCACCTCTTCGTCGGAAGCAGCGGGATTGCCATACCGAATATTGTCCATAATGGTTCCCGAAAAGATGAAGGTATCTTGCAACACGATACCAATCTGACTGCGCAAGCTATCGAGGGACACCTTGGCAATATCTTTGCCATCGACGAGAATGGAACCTTCTGTCGGATCGTAAAAGCGAGCTAGCAGGTTGATGACCGTGCTTTTACCGGCGCCCGTATGGCCAACCAAGGCCACGGTTTGCCCTGGCAGAGCTTCGAATGATACGTCGCTCAGCGCTCTCCGGCCCTCTTCATAGGAAAAGCCAACAGAACGGAACTCAACTTTCCCTTTAATAGGAGGCAAAGCGATTGCGTCATCGCGATCGACGACATTCGCTTGGGTGTCGAGATACTGGAAAATACGTTCTGAAGATGCCATGGCGACGAGAATTTGGTTGTATACTTGACCAAGTTGGCCGATGGGCGTCCAGAAGTTCCCGAGGTAGTTGGCAAAGGCAACGAGCAACCCGACGGTGACGACCCCATTGTGTAACAGATGCACGCCATACCAGAAAAGCAAAGCGCTTCCGAGTGCACCGGTCAAGTCGACGAGTGGGCCAAACGGAATGGACCAACGCTGCGCACGCAAGAAGGTCGCCATGTAATCGCGGTTCATCTTTTCAAAGAACATTTGATTCTCGTCCTGGCGCACATACGATTCGGTCACGCGCATGCCTTGAATGCCTTCTGCTAGGTGCGCATTGATTCGGCTCAGACGAAGACGCACCTGCTGCCACGCGCGACGGATTTGAATCGTCAAGCGCAACGAGAGCATAAACATGAAGGGAACGACGACCAATGTCACAATCGACAACTGCCAGTTCAGTGAAAACATGATGGCAATGATGCCAATCAACGTGAACAAGTTGGTGATCGAATTGATGACGCCGTTCGTGAACAAATCCTGTAGTGAGTTGACGTCATTTAAAATCCGAACCAAAATCGACCCGGCTGGTCTGGCATCGAAAAAATCGCTCGACAATCCCTGGACGTGGACGAACAGCTCCCTGCGCAGTCCTTGGATGACGCGCTGACCAAGTTGGTTCGTCAAGTAGATGCGAAATGACGACGCCGCAAAGTTCAGCAAGTAAAGCCCAATGAGTATTGCTCCATAAGCCAACAACGCATGCACGCGGTGATGTGCAATCGCCGTATCAATGGTTCGGCCAACCAAGTAGGGGGCGATGAGTGTGACCGCCAGGTTGCCTAGCGTTGCGCAGAAGGCAGCTGCCATCAGTCCAGGATAAGGTCGCATATATGACGCGAGCCGCTTCATGAGTGTAAATTGAAAGCTCTTTTCCAAAGCCTCATCATCGCGGTAAATAAAAGGCGCACGTAGCAATTCTTCGCGATTCGACGCTTCGGAGCGCACTTGTTCCTTCGCGTTCACGCTCATCCGATGTGCCCCTCCGTTCCGGTCTGTGCTGTTTCTCCGCTATCGTTCATCGAAGCGAAATCTTGAAACTGCATGTCGAAGATATGCCGGTATAGCCCGTGACTGGCGAGCAATTCCTCATGTGTACCACGTTCGACGATCCGCCCGCCGTCGAGGACGAGAATCTGATCCGCGCGCTTGAGTGACGATATGCGATGGGCAATGATAAACGTCGTCCGGCCAGCCATGACCTTTTGCAAAGCCTGCTGAATCTCATATTCCGTCTCCATGTCGACCGCGCTCGTCGCATCGTCGAGAATGAGGATGCTTGGATTCAGCAAGATTGCCCGGGCTAAGGCAACGCGTTGTTTTTGCCCACCGGAAAGTCCCATGCCGCGCTCGCCGACGAGTGTCATATAACCTTCGGGAAGCTCGTCGATGAACTCCGCGGCATCCGCAATAGCAGCGGCCCGGCGGACGTCCTCAACCTTCGCGTGAGGGCGCCCGTATGCAATGTTGGCGAAAATGGTCGTCGAGAAGAGGAACGGATCCTGAAACGCGACGCCGACCTGCGAGCGCAACGCGTGGCGGTTCCAGGATCGAATTGGAATTCCGTCAATTAATACTTCGCCTTCCGTCGCATCCCGAAACCTGGCAATGAGCGACGTCAACGTCGTTTTGCCGGCACCGGTCAAGCCAAGCAAGGCAATGGTCTGCCCCGGCTCGGCAGTAAAGTTGATGTCCGATAAAACCCACTTGTCGCCCATCTTGACACCGACATTGCGAAACTCTACTTTTCCTTGGACCGATTGCGAGATTTGCTCATCTGACGCGTCAAGGTCGTCCGGATACTCGAGAATCTCGAGTAAACGCTCTCCTGCTGCGGTTGCTTGGGTCCAGTTATTGAGGAAAAATCCGAGTTGCGACATCGGCCAAATCATGTACCAAACCACGGACAAAAAGGCGACCAGATCACCCAAGTTCATGTGCGATGACATGACGAGCCAGCCACCGACCATCAAGATGAGTACCACGCCAATATTGCCGACGAGTTCGATAAACGGGAAGAACTTGCGCCAAAGCTTCGTCGCTTGCATGTTTGCACCATAATAGGCGTCATTGCGCTCGTTGAATTTGTCGATCTCAAACGATTCTTTTGCAAACGATTTCACCGTGCGCATACCCATGAGGTTTTCCTGCACGCCCGAATTCAGATTGCCAAGAGTGCGCCGCACAGCCTGGAATACCGGATGCAATTGCCGGTCAAAGCGGATAGCCGTCACCGCCAAAATAGGCATGAGAGCGGTGAGAACCAACGCCAATATCCAGTTCATCGTCAACATCATGCTGATCCCAAGCACGACGGTAAGGCCTAGGCTCATCAGGTTGTTGATGCCGAATGCAAAGAACATGCGAAACGCATCCAAATCCGCTGTCATCCGCGACATCAGATCCCCTGTATGAACGTTGTCATAATAGGAAAACGGTTGATGATTCAGTTTTTTGTACAATGCGTTGCGCAGATCGAACGCGGTTTTGCTGCCAAACACCTGCGCCAAATACGCTTGCGAGAAATTAAATACGCCTTTGACCATCGACGCAAGCAAAATCGCCGCAGATAGCGGCAGCAACGCCTGAAAATGATGACCGATGACGACTCGATTGACGATCATTTTCAGTAAGTACGGATAGGCGAGTTGAAGTGCTGTCGTTAACACCAGCAAGCCCAAACTGACATACAGCAAGCGCAAATAAGGACGGTAAAAGCGGCTTAAACGCCGGTACACGCCTTCCACAAAAGTCTCTCCTCTCCCACTTTCCGACACCAGGTGGTGCGACACGAGTGTCATTTAACCACAAACCAGGAAGGCTGCATATTGTCGATTTGGTCATCTAATGACGAATTTGGCTGGCAAGAAAACTAAGCCGTTTTGACCTATCTTCTGGGATTATCAGGATGGGAGCGGGGCAGACCGCCGAATGCTGGCGGTCACTGTGCCCGCTGTCGAAATTCGCTTGGGGAGACGCCATACTTGGCCCGAAACACGCGATAAAAGTAAGAATATGAACGAAAACCACAAAGATCGGCAATTTGCTCTAAATTGAGATTGCTAAAGCGCATTCGATCACATGCCATTTGCAAGCGTACGTCCTGCAAGTATTGAACAATCGTTTGCCCATAGGCTTCTTTAAAGACATGCACCGCCCGGGACACGGAGAGTCCAATGTCTTCAGCGACGTCGCGCAAGGTAAACTCCTCGGCTGCGTGCTTCTCAATATACGAGCGAATGCGCTCCGCCGCTAAAGGAATGGGAGATGCGGCAGCGGGATCGTAACCATATTTATCGACGGTCAGACACAAGGCCCGCAACAGATAATCGCACAACTCCAAATCTGGCTGGCCCGGTCGCCGGTACTCCTCAATGAGTTGTCGCCAAAGATACACACAGTTCTCATGGAGAGCCAACCGCAGATGTGTCTTACGCGGGCGCCCTTGCCACCATTGATCTAACCAGGGACCTTCACAAAACAAGTAGAGGTCCGTCGACAACACGTCGTTTGTCGACGTGCGATCAGCATCGTTCCCTTCGATCCGCAGCTCGTACACCTGCCCGGGTGCAAACATGACAAGATCGCCCGCCTCGGCGACCAACAGACGATCACCGATCAAAACGCGCGCTTGGCCATCGGTTTGCAGGCGGAATAAATACGAGTCGAGTCCAGAGCGAACACTTTGAACGTATGGCGCCTCGTGTTCGGCAAAGCCAGCACCACGCACCTTCGTCCCAAGCCCTGGTTGGGAATGGACGCATGCGTTGTCCATCAACACGGCACCATCACTCCATCTGCGACAAGTTACACAATTCGTTTTGCTATACAGTTTGAATCATACAGGTGCGCGGGCATGTACGGCAATATCGAGGCAACATCTATTAGACATTGTCGCTCGCGTCCACTATACTGGGCAATGGAATGTAACGTCCCAGACAATCCTAGGATCGCACGCGGTTCCATCGGTGCAACGAAGGCAAGGAGGCACATTCAGTGAGTGAGGCAACGCAAACCCACGAAACGGTCGACGTCTCTGACGTCCTGCTCGATCCCGCCGTACAAGCATCCCTCAATACCATCTTGGAGAAACTTCCACAAATTGCGCAAGTGATGACGGCCCTGACAAAGGATGAAGAGACGCTCACGAGTTTGACCACCGTGATCGAAAACCTTCCCCGTCTGTCGAAGATAGTATACTTGCTTGGCCGTGTCTACCAGGCAGCGGAAGATGTCGTCACGGATGGCGATACCCTCGAAGGATTTTCGAACATGTTCCAAAACTTCACGAAACCGGCTGTCGACGTGGCGAAGAAAGGGCTGCGCGCCTACAACGCCGCGAAAGAACGCGCGGAACATGACACCACGGTGTACAGCGTATTCAGCCTGTTGAAGTTGCTCAAGGATCCCAATGTTCAAAAGGGCATTCGCTTGGTGACCGCCATGCTGGACGAACTCGGCAAGGAGTCTCATCAAGAGTAAACAATGTCGCATAAAGCCACGCCGAATCGGCGTGGCTTTTTATATCCATGCCCATCTCTGCGCCAACCGAATCCTATCCTGTCATAGGTTTCATACCGTGACCCAACTGGGACATGCTACATCTATGCGTGTCAAGAAAACTGGGTGGGAGGAGCCAAGATGGACGTTCATCGCGCAAAAGACATCATCGCGTCAAAAGAGTTCATACCGGTTGAATACGAAGGGACACCGGTGTATATCAATCGCGTCTTTGAATCGAGCCCGTACGCAGAAGTTCGGTACGAAAATGGCGCCATCACAGAAGTACCTGTCTCAGAGTTAAAGGAGGTCGGGAAGCCTCACTGATGCAAACCGCCTGGCCCCAATCTGTGCGCGGGCTGGGCTGGATTGCCTATTGGTCTTTTACACCACCGCAAAACCTTGCTACATTGAATAGAGAGTTGTCAAAGAGGCACTTCCTCTTGAAACCACTTGGACACATCATCGCGAAAGGATGAGTTCGGATATGGATAAGGATGATTTGAAACGCCGCTTGACACCCCTTCAGTACGAGGTTACGCAACACAATGCAACGGAGCCACCGTTCCACAACGAATTTTGGAACCATAGCGAGGAAGGCATCTACGTTGACGTCGTCTCTGGCGAGCCGCTGTTCTCCTCGCGCGACAAGTACGACGCAGGTTGCGGCTGGCCCAGTTTTACGAAGCCGATTGAATCCGACGTCGTGATCGAACGGCCGGACTACAGCCACGGCATGATCCGAACCGAAGTGCGCAGCCAGCAAGCCGACTCCCATCTAGGCCATGTCTTTACAGACGGCCCGCGTGCGACCGGCGGCTTGCGCTACTGCATCAACTCCGCCGCCTTGCGCTTCATCCCGAAGAGCGATTTAGAAAAAGAAGGATATGGAGAATATCTGAAGCTGTTCGATTAAATAGAGTCCGGTCCAAGGCACAAAGGAGACACGAGATGTTTGTCGTTATCAAGATCATCGAAAGCTTGTTGATCCCGCCCGGCCTGTTCGCTTTGACCTTCGCCCTCGCCGGACTCTTTGGCCTTGGCCGATACAGATGGTTGGCGAAGACCAACATCGCAATCGCGCTCGCCATCGTCATCGTCTCGACGCAATGGTTCGCCAACCTGCTTTTGCGCCCGCTCGAATCTGCGTATCCCCAGCCCAAAGACCCGCGAGGCGACGCCATCGTCGTGCTGGGCGGCGGCTTTACGACAGGCACGCCGGACATCACCGGACTGGGCAATCTATACGGCGATTCGTCGGTCCGGCTGCTCGCGGCGGCCATGTTGTATCGTCGGCTACACATCCCGATTCTCTTGTCAGGAGGACCAAACACACGCGTGGGCGATCACGCTTACTCGTTTGCCGCCATCGGCCGTCGCGACCTCATTGCCCTGGGCGTTCCCAACCAGATGATCTGGCAGGAGCCAAATAGTCGCGACACGCAGGAGAACGCCTTGTTCTCGGCCGCCATTCTGCGGGCACACCACGTGCAAACGCCCCTGCTCATCACCTCGGCGTACCATATGCGCCGCGCCATGCTCGATTTTGCCAAAGCACAGGTGAAAGCCGTGCCGTATCCTGTGGGCTACTTGGTCAATCGCACAGCGAGCCACGACGCGTTCGGCTGGTTGCCATCTATGCAAGGCCTCGACGATACAACGATAGCCGTGCGCGAGTACTTCGGCATCGCGGCGACCCAGATTGGCGTGCGCGGCTAAACCGGTGACAATCGTCACTCCGCGTGAAGTTGTGCCCGCAGATCCGTATACGCCTCGGCCGTCGCTGCCACAATGCCATTGACCAAGGTATTCTGCTGATTAAACACAAAGGGCTTGGCCGCCTTGTCGGTCACGTGGCCGCCGGCAGCTTTGACGATCGCGACACCTGCCGCGATGTCCCACTCGTTTTTCGGCCCAAGGCTAAATGTAGCATCGGCTTGTCCCGCCCCAACCAGGGCCAACTTGTACGCGATAGACCCAACGGCTTCGACACGCATCGTCTGCTCAAACCGGGCAAATTCCCCGCGCTTGATTTCTGAGCGACTCCCTAGCACGGTCAACTGCTCGCCGCGCGCGCGTGAAGCACGTATAGGGTTGCCGTTGAGCCATGCCCCACTCCCGACCAAACCGGTGAATAGTTCGCGCCGGGCCGGGTTGCAAATGACCCCAAGTACAGCTTCGCCCCGTTTTGACAGCGCAACCGAGACCGCGTACTGCGGAACGCCTTCCACAAATTCGCGCGTGCCGTCGATAGGATCGACAATCCAAACATACTCCACATCCAACCGCGACAGGTCGTCGCGCGTCTCCTCCGAGAGCCAGCCAGAGCCAGGCAAAAGCGCGAGCAACCGCTCGCGCAAAAACGTATCACATGCCAGATCTGCCGTCGTGACCGGATCCGAAAACCCTTTGAATTGCGTATCAAATCCCTTTTTCGCAATATCCTCCACAATGTTGCCCGCATCCTCAACGAACTGTGCGACAGCCTGTAACAGCGATGTATCGATCACGATGCACAAACCTTTCCTTAAGCAAGTTGAGCCCTGCAAAAAAGACTCCTCATGCCCATTATACCGAGTATGTCCAACTTGCTCGTTTGCCTCCCAGACTTACGCGAAGGCTCGTGCGGCTTCCCAGAGTCCATTCAGATACGCGAGGCCAAGTGCGCGATCGTACAGACCGTAACCGGGGTTTCCTGTCTCCCCCCAGATCATGCGCCCGTGATCCGGACGGACGGGACCCGCGTAGTTGATCTCGGCGAGCACCCGCACAAGGCCCAGCATGTCGATAGAGCCGTCGGCAGAAAGATGGCCAGACTCATAAAACGACCGCGGCCCGACTTTGCGCACATTGCGCAAATGCACGAAGTGCACCCGCTTTGCTTCTCCTAATTCACGGAGAATGAGTGGCAAGTCGTTGTCCGCTGAGGCACCAAGCGAACCAGAGCAAAAGCAGACGCCATTTGCGGGCTTGTCGCAAAGGCCAATGAGCCGCTGGAAGGCAGCGCGATCGACGATGATACGAGGGATGCCGATGACGGGCCAGGGCGGATCATCAGGATGAATCGCCATGTTGATCCCCACTTCGTCCGCAACGGGTATCACGGCCTGCAGGAAATAGGCGAGGTTGTCCCACAGCGCCTCCGTCCCCATCTCCCGATAGGTCACAAGCATCTCTTGCAAAAGATGCGAATCCGTCTCTAAGTTCCATGCAGGCAATCGCAAACGGCCGGCAAGCAACGCCTGTTCATCGACCTCTTCGTCAAAGTACGCGAGCGTGGTCGATCCGTCGGGCAGTTCATAAGCGAGCGACGTACGCAACCAATCGAACAAAGGCATGAAGTTATAGCACACCGTGCGAACGCCTGCGGCAGCCAGGCGCCGCAACGTCGTCTGATAATTCGCGATGTACCCGTCGCGCGTTGCCCGTCCCAGCTTGATATCCTCGTGTACGGGTACGCTTTCGATCACGCTCAGTTGCAATCCCGCGGCTTCTATGGTTTGGACAAGCGCCCGGATCTCATCCTCTGGCCAAGCTTCGCCTGCGGGTATGTGATAAAGCGAGGTGACAATGCCAACAACACCCGGAATTTGGCGTATGTTCGCAAGTGTCACCGGATCGCTTGAGCCATACCATCGAAATGACATCTGCATCGTTGTGACCTCCTGCCCCGTTAACCCAACAATGTCCGCAGACGCTCTGCACGGCGCGCGATACTCATAAAGTCGCGAGCGGCAATCTCCGCCTTTGGAAACAGCGAACTGCCCATGCCCACGGCGATGGCCCCTGCCTCGATAAACTGGCGCGCGTTGGTCTCGTCAATGCCGCCTGTGACCATGGCCTGTAAATCGCCAAAGGGCCCGCGCAAGTCCCGAACATAGCCAGGTCCCATGGCCGCCGCCGGAAAAATCTTCACCGCTTCGGCGCCTGCCTGACGGGCTGCATGCACCTCTGTCGGTGAAAGCACACCTGGCACCATGGGCTTGGCCAGGCTCTCAGCCAGGCTTAGAAGCGCCGGATCGAAATGCGGCGAAACAAAAAACTCGGCCCCGCTTGCATGTGCATCCAACATTTGCTGGTCCGTCAATACGGTGCCCGCACCAATGCGCGCCCTATCGCCATAGCGCTCGCGCGTCTGGGCGATGAGGCGCGAACCTCCCGCCGAATCCATGGTCACTTCAATGGTTGTGATGCCACCTTCAATTAAGGCGCCGATCACGTCATGAAATACGTCTTCCGGCAGCCTGCGTACCACGGCAACGACGCGCGCTCGTTGCAACCACGCCACGATCTCTGATTTCATCGCTCCACAACTCCCTTTCCGTCCAGATGCGCCGCCACTTCTGTCCACGTCGGATACTGGCTAAAGTCTCCGCTTCCCGTCACCGCGTAAGCACCGACGAGCGATCCGAGCCTCAAACATTCGTCAAGCGGAAACCCACGCAGCATGCCAGCGATGAAACCCGCGTTGAATCCGTCACCTGCGCCGACGGTATCGACGACGGTTTCAACAGGCCATGGATCGACGTGCAGCCGTTTGGCGGTCGTCGCCAGGTCGGCTCCTTTGTCGCCGCATTTGACGACGACGCCCGTGCCGCTAAACCCGTTCTCACAAAGCCGTGTCAACACCTCGCCAGCATCGCAGGTGCCATACAACTGTTCCGCCTCACCATCTCCCATGAACACCCAGGTCACATGGGGCAAGACTTGGCGCACGAACGCCCGCCACTCTTCGATGGGCGCCAATTTCAGCCGAATGTTCACATCAAACGACACAGGTACGCCCGCCAACCTCGCGGACTTGACCAGTTCAAAGCTCGACTGTTTGGCGTCACTGCCAATCATCCACGTGATACCCGTCGCGTGCACCCATGCAAAGGCCGCTTCCTGAAGGCGTGAGATTGCACGGTCAATCGCAAATCCCTCGCTGGCCATCGCCGAAAGCGCACGGTAATAATACACTTGCGTCTGTTTTTTGAGGCCGTGCCACTGCTTGAAGTACACTCCTGTGGGCCGCTCGGCCGACACGTCGACCAGCGTATCATCGACGCCTTCTGCTCGCAGTTGTCTGCGGATCAACTCGCCAAACGGGTCATCGCCAACGCGCGCCAAGTATGTGGTAGGCACCTGGAGCCGTGCCAGACCAATGGCAGTATTCATCTCCGCTCCTGCACAGTCGGTACGAAAATCTCGAACTTCGGTCAACTTCCCAGCTTCTTTGGGTACGCACACGACCATCGGCTCCCCAAACGTGAGCACGCGACCGAGTGGTTGCATGACGTTTGACAATCTGATGCCCCCCGTTCAAAACCGATCAGCGCTTTACAAAATCCCAGAAGTTTTGTGAGAATAACTGCTTCACGTCGCGCTCGACATCTTCGCGCGTCAAATCCCATCCTGCGTCCTGCAACAGCTGATACTTATGGGTCAAGACGTCGGTTGCGACTTTGCGCGCCCGACGCCACTTATAAATGACGTGTTCCAGCACGCGCGCGTCGGAGTGTTGAATGACGAACGTGGGACCGATTAATTCAAGGCGCAAGTTGGAGATTTCTGAAACGAGCGTCTCCGTGTTCAAAAACCACCAACATCCAAATGGCATGATGTTTCCAAATTTGCGCGCCGTGACGGCCAATTCATGCTGATCCTCGCGCGATAAAAACGTCACGAGAAACTTGTTGTCTGGGTAACGCCGAGCCAAAGCTTCAATCGGCAGCATCGAGGCCTTTGCCGTGCTATCGCCGGCGGATCGCAAACTTGGGTTGACCTGTCTGCGCACACCGATCATCAGCGCAAGAGGCAATCGTTGTTCCCGGCAGATTGGCAAAATCGCCTCGGCGAGCAGGCGTCCCCGCACGCTATCCTCTGGGAACGCAAACGTGTCAGGTGCAGAAAACGCAAAGTAGACCGGCTTGATTTTCGCAACCCAGTCTTTCAGAAACCTGCGCACCTCCGCCATATCGACCTCGCCAAGTTCTGGCCCCACATGGTAGCCGCTATGCGACAGCTGCGCTTGTGCCCGCGGCCAGTCGTTCAGAAGAACGTCGAGGCGCAAAGCGGCGTGAAAGCGCGGGTTGCGCGGCGTGCCTTGTTCCCAATAGCGCCGCTCAATCTCGTCAAACGGATCGTTGGTCATGACCACGCTGTCAACCCCGGCAAGATCGAGCACATGGTCGGCATATACGTCGGTGGCGCTCGCTTCGAGTTTTGCTCGCAGCCCGGCCAACTTTTCTCTCCGCAAATCGACGGCAAACGCCTGTGCTATTTGAACCACACCCAAGGCCGCTTCACTCAGCGGTGTCGTCTTTTCAAATAGCTGTTCCCAGATCCAATCCGCCTGTAAAGGCGTCGACAAGTCCCAAAACTCTGTCGGCGGCATCTGCCCAATGCGCATCGCCTCGGCAATCAGATAGTGATATGTGAGTACATTATCTGCGCCACTCACCTGAAGCGCCGAGAACGAGGGTGGAAACAAATGTGTGTGCATATCGGTGACGCGTACCGCTGCCACGGCTTCGCGCACCCACGTAGCGAGTTCACCTTGCGCTGCCACGAAAGAATCCCCACCTTTTGGCACAATCTACAAAAGCGTAACACTTCTTCAAATCGTCATCGCCGTGAACCCGCCGTCGACTGGAATCAATGCCCCAGTGACAAAACTGGAAGCCCGCTCAGACGCCAACCACACAGCTATCCCTTGAAGTTCCTCCGGCTCCCCTAACCTGCCCATTGGCGTGTGTCGAAGGATGTTCTCGATCCGCTCCTTGGTTAGGATTTTTCGATTTTGTTCTGCCGGGAAAAAGCCTGGAATAATGGCATTGACGCGCACATGAGGAGCCAACTCGCGCGCTAGGTACTGCGTCATATTGTTGACAGTCGCCTTCGATGCGGCATACGCAAAGACACCGGAGAGTGGAGGATGTGAGGAAACGGATGAGATGTTGATGATAGAGCCGCCGCCATGCTCCACCATGTGTCTGCCCACCACCTGGCAGGCAAAAAAGACGGCCTTGGCGTTTGTGGCCATGATGTGATCCCATTCGGCCTCCTCGATGTCGAAAAACGGTGTTTTGCTGTTGACACCTGCACAGTTAACCAAAACGTCGATCCGCCCGGCCCACGCTGCGACATTATGCACGAGGTTCACAATGGACGACTGATTTTGGACATCGACGGCAAACACCTGTGCCTCACCGCCGAGATCCTGCAGATGCTTGGCAACTTGTGCACCTTTCGTTTGATCCCGTCCGGCAATAGCGACCTTTGCCCCGTGCTCGGCAAGCCCCTTCGCAATGTAACTGCCCAGCACGCCGGTACCACCAATGACCAAAGCAGTACGACCATGCAAGTCAAACAGGTGCAAGGCGGACACCCCTTTCTTCGCCCACACTTCGGAAGCGGTTACAGGACAGCCAGAACCCAAGCTCTCCTCGTCGTCTCCCAGAGAGATTTGGTATACGAGTGGACACGTCAATTGTAGCACAATTAGGAATTCATGGTGCTCCGCATCGTGCCCTGCGTCCGCTGGTAGCCTGCGAGAAACGCACGAACGACCATTTCTGCAGCGTTGGCCGTCAAGGAGAATGCCTGCTCCATCGCATCCTCTGCCGAGATGGGGCCATTGACGATCGAAAACATGGCACTGACACCGAGATCGTATAAGCCTTTGGCACCCTCTAGAACCGCGCCGGAAATACAGATCACAGGCACACCCGCTGCCTTTGCGCGTTCGGCCACTCCTGCTACCGCCTTGCCAAAGCATGTTTGCTCGTCTGTACACCCCTCGCCCGTCAAGACAAGGTCTGCCGTTTGGAGGTGTAGGTCAAAATCGATCGCGTCGAGAACGAGATCGACACCGCGGGCAAATTGCGCACCCAGGACCAACAGTGCAAAACCAATCCCCCCTGCCGCACCTGCGCCAGGAAGTGCTTGGCAGGGTCGCGCAAACGCTTGTTCTACCGTGCTGGCGATGTGACTCAGCACGGCGTCAAGGCGAGGCAGATCCGCAGCGGTAGCGCCCTTTTGCGGGCCGTAGACAAATGTTGCCCCGCGCGTGCCGCACAGTGGATTCGCGACGTCGCAAGCCGCCCAGATGTCGGCGCCGTGTAAAGCCGGGTGCAAGTTTGCGAGATCGACCCGCGCCACAGCTTGACAAGCGGCAGGCGTCGGTTCCAACGAGTGGCCAGCGGCATCGTAAAAACGGGCACCCAACGCATGAAGCAATCCGATGCCCGCGTCGTTTGTACCACTGCCGCCGAGACCGACGATGATTCGGCGATGACCTCGTTCGAGCGCATGGAGCAGCATCTCGCCAAGGCCGCGGCTATTCGCCTGCCAGAGATTGCGATCCGCAGGTTGAACCAAGTTTATGCCCACCGCCGACGCCGCCTCTAACACCGCTGTACCGTCTGGGAGGACGACATAGCCTGCCCGAATGGGCCGCGCAAGCGAATCGTGAACATCGACGTTGACCATTTCGCCTCCCGTTGCCTGAAGCAGGCTTGCCACCGTGCCCTCGCCCCCATCGGCGATCGGGAGTTGCAGGATATTGGCCTTTGGGCAAGCACGTTGCACGCCAAGTGCGAAGGCCTGTGCCGCGCGAGCCGAGGTCAGTGAACCTTTGAATGAGTCCGGAGCTACAAGAAAGTGCATACAGACACCCTTTCACTCACTATAAACCTGTAACCTGGCATATCTCACAGGTATAATCATAACAGTCTTAGCGCAGAGAGGCCTGCATCATCGCAGAACTGCGCCACAAGAGGGAGGACCTATATGAACAAGCTGATCTACGCAGTCTTCGGGGACTACTATCACCCAAGTGCGCCCATTTCGGAAGCGTTTGCAGCCATGTTTGAACCACTTGCCAAACAAGGATACACGTATACCGAAATTCGGGAATCTGAGCTGGCGGATCGCCTCGCGGAACAGCCTGCTGCTGTCGTCATCTATAAAGAAGACCGCGTCGATCCCACTCTGAATCCACCGACGCGTTGGCAGGATGAGCGAGTTGCAAACATCATCGTGCAATACGTCGAGGCAGGGGGAGGCTGGCTCGCATGGCATGCCGGCATGTCGTGTTACCCGGTCCCCGGCCCGTATACATCTATGCTGCGTGGCCACTTTGTATCGCACCCCAAAGTGAACGCACCCGTTACATATACGCCAGCGAGCCACCCGATCACGGACGGCATCGCTCCGTTTACCATCGTGGATGAACACTATTTTGTCGAACTGCATTCTGGACCGACTGACATTCTCGTATCATCGACGTCGATCGACGGTGCGTCCACAGCTGGTTGGGCACACTCGTATGGCAGTGGACGCGTCTGCTGTATCACGCCCGCACATAAACCGGAGGGACTCGCACACCCTGGCGTGCGGCAACTGTTGACGAACGCCATGCTCTGGGTAACGAAACAACTGTGATACCATAGACTTGGTGATTGCGTTGAATCCAAAGCGTTGGCTTTCAGGACTTTCCATTGCCATCCCTGTCGCGAGCCTCGTCGTATCGGCGGTGACCTCGCACTGGGGACTTCTGTTCCTTTGCATCACGCCGGCGTTTTTAAACTGGGGCTTTGGCCGAGGGGATAAGTGATCCCTCAGCCTCCATGTCGTCGGTAGCGCAAGACAAACCATATAAGTAGGGCCAAGCCCGCAACTTCAAAGAACCCTTGCACCATGACACCGCCTGTCGAAGATTGTCACTTTTGATCATAGCGCAAAATGTGAGAGCGGCGATCTGTACGGTGTGGCAAATTGATGAGGATTTTGCGCAATGGTCGCGAGTGCGTATGGCACTCCGTATCTGGACACGCTACAGTTGCACCTCTACACGTATGCAACGAAAGGAGTGACCAGCAGATGCTGAACGCACGTCGCGCCAAGGAAATTTCTGAATCGCCGGTCATGGCCAACGTAACGCACAATGGCCAGCGTATCTACATTCAACAGGTCGATCTCGCGAGCGAGACCGCCCGCGTCTACGCCTTGGAACGGCCCGAACAAGAATACGACGTACATGTGTCTAACCTCGTCGAGCATTAACGGCCAGTGTTGGCGGATCGGCACGGCAAACGACGCCTACCGATTCGCCGCTTTCTGCGTTAGGATGATGCTCGAGCCCATATGGGCGCTGGCCCGGGCACCTTGACGAAAAGAAGGCATCTTCCATGTATCCAGAACGAATTGTCTGCCTCGCCGCAGAAATCCCAGCAATCCTGTATGAGCTCGGCGCACTCGACCGCGTCGTCGGCATCTCTGCCTACACGACGCGCCCGCCAGAAGCCTTAAACATTCCAAAAGTCTCTGGGTTTCAAAACGGCAGTATCAAAAGGATTCTCGACACAAAGCCGGATGTCGCCATTCTCACTTCCGCGGTTCAAAACGGTTTGGCGGCCGAGCTCGGCAAAGCCGGAGTCACCGTCATTCACCTTTACCCCCAACGATTGCAGGATCTGTTTTCGACCATCACGCTCCTTGGCAACATCGTAGGCGCGCCTGACAGGGCATCTGCGCTCAACGAACGGTTGGAAACGGCGATCGACGCAGTGCGCAGAGAAGCCAATCGCCTGCCGCGCAGGCCCCGTGTATATTTCGAAGAGTGGATGGATCCACTGATCACCGGCATTGGCTGGGTCAGCGATGTCATCGAACTGGCAGGGGGTGAAGATGTCTTTCGGACGAAGGCGACCGGGGGACTTTCGGCGTCAGAGCGCATCATCCAGCCGGAAGAGGTGATCGCGGCGGACCCGGAAATTGTGTTTGCATCATGGTGTGGTAAGCCGTTCCGACAGGAAGAATTCTATGCTCGCCCAGGGTTTTCGCAAATTTCAGCCGTACACAAAGACCGCGTCTACGAATGGTCGGGGGAAATTTTGCAATGTGGCCCGATGCTCGTCGATACCCTCGCATCCCTGCATCAGGTGATCGCTAAGGTTGCACGCACTGAACATTGAATCACGCCTTTGCGGTTCACGGCTTCGACAAAGGGGGCAACCACATGTCCAAACGACTCTGGTTATTCTATTGTGTCACGATGTTATATTGGTTTTCTACGTATACATACGTGCCCCTTTTATCTCCGTATGTACTCGCGATTGGCGGCACGTTGAGCATGGCAGGCGTGATCGTCGGATCGTATGGCTTCTCGCAGATGTTGATTCGGATTCCACTGGGTATCTGGTCGGATCGCATAGGTCGGCGCAAGCCGTTTGTCATCGGCGGTGTGACGATGGGCGCTGTAAGTAGCTTGGGGTTGGCACTCACCCACTCGGTCGCCGCAACGTTAATGTTCCGCTTGCTTGCCGGCGTCGCTGCCGCAAGCTGGGTCGTGTTCACCGTCCTTTACGCCAGCTATCACACGCCGGATGAGGCACCGAAGGCCATGGGCGTGATTAGCTTTTACACTTCCCTCGGCCAACTTGCCGCTTCGACGCTTGGGGGGATTGTGGCAGAACGCTTTGGCTGGCACGCGCCGTTTTGGCTTGGCGCCTTGGGCGGCGCCATCGGGATCGCGTTGGCGTTTGGCATCCCAGACAAACCACCAGCCGCCGACAACGTTGGCATTCAGCCGCGCGAAATGATCGCCGTCGGGCGGGACCGGATCGTCCTTGGCGTTTCGACACTCGCGGTACTTGCGCAGATCATCACGTTTACGACGATGTTTGGCTTCACCACCACAGCGGCGACACTTCTGCACGCCAATAAGATGGACTTGAGTTGGTTGACACTGGCCTCGACCCTTCCAAACGCCATCGCATCACTGTACAGCGGCGGCGCGTTCTCCCGCTGGTTGGGACCGCGCAACGTCGTCGCGTCTGGCTTCGTGATCGCAATGGTGTTTACAGCGGCCATTCCGTTTGTGCATCATTTGGGCTGGTTGTATATCACCCAGGCATGCAACGGGTTTGGGCAGGGGCTATGCATGCCCGTTCTTATGGGACTCGCGATCCGCCATGTCGAGGCGCGCAAGCGTGCTACGGCGATGGGCTTTTATCAGGCTATCTACGCACTTGGCATGTTTGGCGGTCCAGCCATTGTCGGTTGGCTCGACGACGCCATCGGGATCGGGCGCGGTTTTCTTTGCGTGGCTGGCGTGAGTGCGCTTGCAGCGCTCCTGACCTATGGGCTGGCACCTGCGGTTCATCGCGAGCGGCCTGTACATGACATGAAACAAAGGCAGGCCTAACTGGCCTGCCTTTGTTTCGGTACATGTAGCTCTCACGTGATTCGTTCCAACTCCTCGCGCAAGTTTGCGACATCGACAAAGTGCATTCCAGCCACCATGCGGATTTCGGAGGCGACAAACCCAGCCGTCGATAGGACGATAAATTTCTTGCCCCGTGCGCGCAGCAACTGTAACGGCCGTTCAAAGTCTCCATCGCCGCTCACCAGAATCGCCATATCATAATTGTCAATGGTATTGAACATATCGAGGACGATCTCGATGTCAAGATTCGCTTTACGCGTGATTGAGCCATCATCTTGTAAGATTTCTTTAATCTCTTTCGTTACAAGCGAATAACCACTATAGGCGAGCATATCCAGATATTTTTGTTCGCGCAGATCAGACGGGGCGCTCTTCCCAATATAGTAGAACGCATCGACCAACTCGCCCTTGGAAGCCGCCCAATCTCTCAACTTTTGAGCATCGATATTCCATTTCAGCTTATCTCTTTGCATGTAGTAGTAGTTTGCACCATCCACAAACAGTGAAACTCTCATCGTTGATATCTCCTTTTCCAAAATTCAGTTTTTCGCATTCATTACATATCCATTAGAACCATGTGAATAAGAGAACAAGTTTTGTTCATTCGATCATACCATGCCGCGCAACGAGTTGTAATGGCGCTGCCGCTATGGGGCAGCCGGTTCAGCGGAAGCAAAGAGAATCTCGTGCATCACAAGGGATGAGGCACCCACGGCAACCGCGTGCACATTGCCCATGCGCACGGGCACTTGCTTGTTTGTAAGTAAGGCGCGGTGCTTAATCGCACGCTCCACTTCCGGCAAGACAAACGTGGCGGCCTTGACGACATTTCCCCCTAAGATGACTTCGTCAGGGTTTAGTACGTTCAGGATATTTGCGATCCCAATGCCTAATTGCTGACCAAGCGCATGAAATGCCCGAATGAAGGCGCGATTATCGTTTTGCGCCTGCGTAATAGCCTGCTCCAACAGCGATTCACCCAGGCCGACCGTCGAAACATCGGCACCGGCTTCTCGCAGATAGCGAAGCAACCCTCGTTCGGATGCGTACTCTTCCCAGCATCCGTAACTGCCACACATGCAAGCAGAACCCATCGGATTCACGGTCATATGGCCAAGCTCGCCCGCGATCCCATCCCTCCCCCGATACAATCTGCCGTCGATCACGATGCCCGCGCCAATCCCGATCCCCATATTGACGAAGACGAGATTCTTCAGCCGCATCGCCTGACCCATATACTCGTTCCACGCACCGCAGTTCGCGTCGTTATCAAAAAATAGCGGGATCGACACGCGTTCCGCAAGCTGTGAGCGAATATCCCACTCGCCTGCAAACAAACTCGGCAAATAATAGACAAGACCGCGATGAAAATTGACCATTCCAGGTAATGCGATACATGCCCCCACTAAGCCGTATGGACTGGAGGGAGCGGCCGCAACCGCTTTCGAAACCTCGTCCGCAATATGATCCAGCAGTTGATCACGCGGATCCCCCGAACTTGCTAAAGGGGTCTGGCGGACCTGCCGATAGACAGGCTCTCCCCGAATATTGCAAACAACGGTCGTCATATGGGAAATCTGAACGTCCACCCCGACAGCATATGCCGCATTGGCGTTGAAGCGCAGTAAAATAGGCTTACGCCCGCCGCTCGAAGAGCCGTAGCCCACTTCCAACACAAGTTGTTCAGATATCAGTTCATCTACGATGTTCGACACGGTCGCCTTGTTCAATCCCGTCATCTGCGAGATGTCGATGCGAGATGTCGTCCGCAGGTCGCGAATCAGTTTGAGAACCGTGGCGCGATTCATCCGGCGCATCGCCGATGCGTCGATATTCGCATGCATGAACGCCGGTCACCCCCTTAGCTGGTACGAGTCTATTGCAAAGCTTTCGCGAATGCCCTAGCATTGTGCTCATAGACTTGCCTCTTTTGCAAGGCATGTTACGTACCAGTATACGCTGTCCGGCGCCCGAACAGAAGTGGCCATTAAGGGGGGGCTTGCTTGTCACTGTTTCGAAAATTGGTGATTCTCTTCAGTGTAGTCATCTTAGTGATTCTCTCTGCAACACTGACGATTGTCTACGTGGAAAGTCGTCGGACCATTGTTCAACTCTCCAAGGAGAAAGCGGTTTCAATGATCCAAACCATCGATTCTGCTCTTCTGAGCGATGTTCCAGATTATCAGTTTGAGTCGGTGTTGCTCAATTTAAAGAAGCAAGAACCTGACCTGATATCATTCGACATTTACAAACTCAACGACTTTTTGTACGATATCGCGTCGACCAATCCGCACCGCATCGGCACACAAGCGTCTCCTTCAAGCACCATCGCGTTGGGTGAACACAAGGTACTAACCATGCTCGACGGCACTACCATAAATCTGATCGTACCACTTACAGGGTATGGAGGCATGCCCTATAGTGCCGACGTCAAGCTGTCCATTGCAGGTGACTTGCGTTCCAACCATATATTGCTCAGTGAGATCTTATACATTGGTCTGTGTGCACTTGCACTCGCATTGCTATCTGCTTGGTTGTTCACCCGCGAAGTCCTGTCCAAGCCTTTGCAGGCGATGATGTCGGCCGTCAACGAGGTTGCTACGGGGAATTTTGTGGTCAATTTGCGGAAGTCCTCGCGCCGCAGTGATGAGCTCGGCAGCCTTGCCCGCAGTTTCGAACGAATGACCAGCGGTCTACAACAGTTGATTACACGGATGGCCCAAACTGCTGAAGAATTGCACACTGATTTTGAACAACTGGTGGAGAGTGGGGACTTTACGGCCCACGGCGCCCTGCACATGGCAGACGTCATTCAGCATCTAAACGAGTCCATTTCATCTCAGTTCTCGAAGCTGCAGGAACTTGGCGGAAAAATGTCGTGGCATCTGCAAGCCACTGCCGAAATGACCAGCTTCGCGCAAACGGCTGACGCAGATGACGAGTCTGACCTTCGCCAGTGGTTGGTTACCATCGAGGGGCTGATGGATGAAGCAGCTCAAGTCCATCGTCACTTACAGGGACTGGCCTCGACCGCCAACGGCCAATTGGGAGCCATTCGCCACATTAACCGCACGGCTGGTCGCCTCAGTGAAATGGCAAGTGAACTTCGCACTTTACTATTGACACTCGAGGTTTGACGCCATCATCCGTCATCCAGCAAGTCGAAACAACAGTGGGGCTGCATGTCAGCGACCGATACGCAGCTATCGTGTCGAATGAATGCTCCCCTTTTAGAAAGTTGTCTAAACCATCGAAGAAAACTCCATCCGCATTCCCGCCCGTCGTTGAGCTTTTTCGACATCATCCACCGCTAAAAATGAAAAACAGGTTGCAACTTTCGACACCTTAGTTTATGATCACGACGAAGAAGAGATATCGGAACCGATGTAAGCGTTCACCGTCGATTCCATCTCTCATCACTCGCTCTATTTTCAGGGGGGTTTAAGATGAAGAAAAAGTACTTATCCATCGCCGGCGGCGCCGTTTTAGCGCTCGGTGTTGTAACCGCTTGCGGTTCACCGAGCAACAACACGGGATCCAATGGTTCCGCATCCGGGTCGGCGAGCACAACCAGCAACCAGGTACAAATCTTTAGCTGGTGGACGGCGGGCGGCGAAGCCAATGGCTTGAATGCCTTGATTAAAACGTTCAACAAAGAGTATCCACACGAAAAGATCGTCAATGAAGCAGTCGCTGGCGGCGGCGGATCGAATGCGAAGGCCGTCTTGGCGAGCCGCATGCAAGCGGGCGACCCACCGGAAACGTTCCAAGTTCACGCTGGACAGGAACTGATGGCATGGGTCAACGCCGGAAAAATGCAACCTCTTGACAGTCTGTACAAGAGCATGGGGTTGAACAAGGTCATTCCGGCAGCCATCATCAACGATCTGTCTAAAAATGGACATGTCTATGCGGTTCCCGTGGATGTCGGCCGCGGAAACGTGTTGTGGTATAATCCGGCGGTTTTGAAAAAGTACCACTTGACGCCGCCGAAGACCATGAGCCAGTTCATCTCCGAGTTGAAAACACTGAAGGCCAAGGGCGTAACGCCGCTGGCTTACGGAGACAAAGATCAGCTTGGTTCCGTCATGCTCTGGGAAAACGTTTTGTTGGCGACGATGGGTCCGCAAAATTACGATAAGCTCTGGCAAGGCAAGCTTTCGTTCAACAACCCACAGGTCAAGCAGGCCACCAACACGTTCCTGGAACTGTTGCAGTATACCAATTCGAACCACTCTGCACTCACATGGGACGAAGCGGATCAAATGGTGGCTGACGGCTCAGCAGCTTTCAACCTGATGGGTGACTGGGCAAAAGCGTACTTCCAGTCCAAAGGCTTAAAAGAAGGCAGTCAGTTCGGTTGGACTGCATTCCCAGGCACGAACAACGACTTTGAATACGTCATTGACTCGTTCGGCTTGCCAAAGGGTGCAAAAAACCCGACGGGCGCGATGGATTTCTTGAAGCTCGTAGCTTCGAAGCAAGGACAGGACGAATTCAACCCGCTCAAGGGCTCTATCCCGCCGCGTACCGATGCAAATGTCAACCTGTTTGACACGTACAGCAAGGAAGCGATGAGCGACTTTAAGAAGGACAGCCTCGTACCGAGCTTGGCAAACGGTGAAGCTGCAAATCCAGCCTTTGAAACGGCGGCTACCCAAGCAGTCACGATGCTCATCAGCACCAAGAACGTCAACGAATTTGTCAGCGCTTTGAACACGGCCGCTGAGGAAAATCCGCTTTCGTAATCAGGCGTATGGGGCTTCTACTGTGGTCAAGTACGGTATGTACTTGACCACTGCTCTAAAGGGGGATCAAGGAATGGAGAAAACACCCGTGCTTACATCACAGTCTGCGGCAATTGCACGGCCATCCGTTGCACATCACAAAAAGAGACGATTCAGCTGGGATAAGATGTGGTCGTTTTTAACGCTCGTACCGTCTCTCGCGGCGGTGCTCATCTTTGTCTATGGCTTTTTAGGCTGGACAGGATATGTATCCTTTACAAAATGGAACTCAATCCTCCCAGACTATCAACTGTGGGGCTTTAAAAATTATCAAATCTTGTTCCAGGATTATCGCTTTCAATCTGACCTTCGCAATTTGCTGTTCTTTACCGTCTTTTTCATTCTGGCATGCATGGTCGTTGGTCTATTTCTCGCCGTCTTGGTTGATCAAAAAATCAAAGGCGAAAACATATTTCGGAACATCTTCTTGTTCCCCATGGCCCTCTCGTTCATCGTCACGGGTGTTGTGTGGCAATGGCTATTAAACCCGAAAACGGGTGTCAATTTGATTTTCGAAGCGTTAGGCGCAAGCCATCCACCGGCTTGGTATACCAGCACACGCATCGTACCAAGTTTCCACGTTGGACAAATTCAATTTGGACTTCCCATCGCTATGATTGCCGTTCTCATTGCGAGCGTTTGGCAGATGTCAGGTTTTGCAATGGCTTTATACCTCTCAGGCCTGCGCGCTGTCCCGGAGGAAATTAAGGAAGCAGCGCATGTCGACGGAGCAAATGGATGGAAGACGTTCTGGCGAATTGTGTTTCCCCAGTTGCGCCCGGTCACAGTGACCGTCGTCATCATCCTTGTGCAAAGCTCGATGAAAACGTTCGATCTGGTCTATGCCATGACAGGACCTGGAAATGGTTATGTCACGGATCTGCCGTCGCTAGACATGTTCACGACAACATTCCAGGCTAACCAGTATGCACAGGGTTCTGCGATCGCGATTGTCATGTTTGTCCTCATGATGATTTTTGTGATTCCGTACCTCTGGAACAGCCTGCGGAAGGAAGGGCAATAACTATGGTGATGCGCCGGGTTGGACAAAGTGCAACATACACATTGTTGGTTTTCTTTTCTCTGATCTTCCTGGTCCCTATTTACGTCTTATTGACAACCAGCTTTAAACCAAATAGCGAAGTCGATATCGCGCATATGTGGGCATTGCCTCACCATTTCTCGTTAGCCAGTTACTCGGCGGCATGGGCGCAGTTAGGCCCAAACCTCGGTAACAGCTTTTATCTGGCCATCGTGGCCACGATTCTATCATCTGTCATCGGTGCGTTTAATGGCTACGCACTTTCAAAATGGAAGTTTCCAGGTTCCAATATTGTTTTTCCTATCATATTGTTTGGAATGTTTATCCCGTACCAAAGTATCTTAATTCCGTTACTCAAATTCATTCAGGCCATCCATTTATACAACACGATTCCGGGTCTCATTTTGACCAATACGATTTACGGATTGCCAATCACGACACTCATTTTTCGCAACTTTTACGCCGGTATTCCAGACGACCTGATCGAGTCTGCCCAAATCGATGGAAACGGCTACTGGGGCGTCTTCATGCGCATCATGTTACCACTTGCCATCCCAGGCTTTGTGGTCACAGGGATCTGGCAGTTCACAAGCATATGGAACGAATTCTTGTTCGCCGTATCCCTAACTTCGCCACCGCATCAACCTGTGACGGTTGCCTTGCAAAACTTATCCGGCAGCGACGTCGTTCAATGGAACGTGCAGATGGCAGGCGCCGTACTCACGGCACTCCCCACCTTGATTGTCTATATCTTGCTGGGACGCTATTTCATTCGTGGACTCTTGGCCGGTTCCGTGAAAGGTTAAGTTTTGAATCCTCCCCAACTTCGGCATGGCCCCCAGCCATGCCATTTCATTTGTCTCCTACTTTATGCAACTTTTTGTCCGAAACCGGAAGGATTACTCATGATTTTGTCGAAATTATCACTTTGTCGTTTCATGTAGAAAAAGCACGAAAAAGGCAACCCTCCGGAAACGGAGAGGACGCAAAGCTATAGGGGCTAACGCTGTCAGGTGTAGACAGTCATGCCAGCCAGCTGCCGTGGTTCGGTTTGGGACAACCTCCGTCACGGTTGTCCCTTTTTCATTTGTGGACACAGGGTGGGACAAACATGATGAAATACTCGTGGTTCAAAGGCAAAGCGGAGCGAAATGGAGGTGAATGGAATGTCCCTATGCTCGGCCCATGGCAATACAAATTAAAGGAAAATAAAGTTTACTGCTCGCCCGAGATGGATCAAATCTATGGTCTTCAAACTCATGGGAAACCCACGCGTCCGGATCGGTTCATTGAGGCAATCGTACCGGAAGATCGAGATCTCGTTTTGCAATGTTGGCGCATGCTGTGTTCCGGTAAGCGCGTCGGACGCAGTTTCACCTACCGAATCCAAGTTGGTTCGCAAATTAAATTTGTACAATACACCGCAAGTTGCACGTATGACGACCATGGCCGGATGTCGGGACTGGAAGGCACCGTCCGCGACGTGACAACGCTCCTTGATACCCCGATGACACGCCTATTTTTGGCACATGATCGCAAGTTGCTCAATCAGCCGCAGGCCGCTGTTGCTCTCGATCACGATCTGGGAATCGTCCATATCAATCAGTGGACGGAACAGCTCCTTGGATGGTCTGAAGACGAATTGCTCTTTCAACACGTTCCATACCTACCCACGAGCATGGAATCCGCGACACATGAGCTGTATCAGACAATCGTGAAAACGGGTGGTACCATCTGGCTCGACACAATCCGTTTGCATAAAGACGGATCGCTTAGAAAAGTATCCGTTGCCTTAGGACCACTCTATGACGAGAATGGACTCGTCAAAGGTTTGCTGGCCATGTATACGCCCGTGTCTGGTGTATCCGATAGCATGGAACGTTCGCTGGCATGCGAAGCGCGCCTGCGACCATTTATCGAACACGCTACCGATGTTTTTTTGTTGTTAGATCGACAATATCAGGTAATCTACGCGAACGCGGCAGTTCAAGAGGTCCTGGGCATGGAGCCATCTGAAACGCGTCAGTTATCCGCGCCCTTGCTTGTGCATCCTGCGGATCGCAAAGAATTTGAGGTGGCATGTCAGCGAGTTGGCGACTCCTTGACGGAACCATTGAACATGGAACTGCGTTTCCAACACCGTTCCGGAGAATACAGGCACTGTCTCGCATCTCTATTTACGTGGATAAGCCCAGGTGCTCAATCGCACGTTGTCATTCGCTTTCGCGACGTCACGGAAACGCAATCGGTGCGACAACAGATCGAGTTCCTTGAGCGACATGACGAACTGACGGGGCTGCTGAATCGGAAGGCATTCTTCCATGAGTCAACGGTGTGGATCAGTCAATCGGATCCGAGTCACCCGCTTACTGTGATGGTTCTGCGCGTACAGCAATTCGACCGCATCATCGAGAATCTAGGCCATGCGGTGGGCGATTTCGTCATTCGTCTCGCGGCGGAGCGCATTCGCGTCCGGTTGCCCAAAGACAATATCTGCGCGCGCATCGGGGATCATGAATTCGCTATCATGGTCCGGCAACAAGAGCGCGGCACGCAGACGATGCTCGCTTTGGCGAACGACCTGCTCCGCGCGTTTGAAGAGCCGTTTGCGTCTGCGGGACACACCATCTACCTTGCCGCAGACATCGGTATGAGCTTCTGCCCGAACGACGGAGATGACATTGCGACCTTGGTGCAACGTGCCGGTGTAGCTTTACACCGTGCAAACGGTGCAAGTGAGAACAGTGTGCAGACCTACTCAACTCAACTTCACACAGATACATACAAACAGTTTGTTCTCGCGAACGACTTGCGTGATGCCTTGGCAAATGACGCATTTCTTCTATATTATCAGCCCCGGGTGGACGCACAAAGCGGACGCATTGTTGCTGCCGAAGCACTGATCCGTTGGGAACACCCTGTCTGGGGCTTGGTGTCACCTGTAGAATTCATTCCTATCGCGGAGGAAACAGGGTATATTGTCGATCTCGGCTATTGGGTGATCCGTACAGCATGCCAACAGCTTCGCGCATGGCAGAACAAAGGTTATCCACCCATCAAAATTTCGGTCAATGTCGCAGTGAAACAGTTTCAAGCAAAAGATGTAGTACAAACCGTCTTATCCATCCTGGATGAGTGGGGCATCCCTACGTCGGCCATCGAATTTGAAATCACCGAGACGTCTGTGATGCCTAACGATCCCACCGTGATCGACACCATTCAGACGTTTCGCAAAGCCGGGATCGCCATCTATTTTGACGACTTTGGCACGGGATACTCCTCACTGAGTTGGTTGAACCAATTTCAATTGGATGGATTAAAACTAGACAAGTCGTTCATCGATCACCTACCAAATGCCTGGGCGCCTTCACAGATTGTCAAGTCCGTCATTCAACTCGCCCATCAACTGGGACTCACGGTGGTGGCAGAAGGCGTCGAAAACGTGGATCAACTTACGTTTTTGCAAAGCGAACGATGCGATCAAGTGCAAGGCTACTTATATAGTAAACCTGTTCCGGCAACAGCATTTGAACACCTGCTCGCGCAGCCATCGATTAGACCCGCATCAGCAGACACGGTGGAGCGAGCGGCACAGAATCGGCGCCGATATGTCAGGGTTTCGTTTGACGAGCCGCTGGTTGGCGAAGTGACGCTTGCGTCCATTGCGGGCAAACCGCTGTCTCTGGGTTACACGCAGGTTTCCATTGTCGACGCTGGCGCGGGCGGCATCAGCTTTTTGTCCACGCTTCGGTTTCCACCGGATCGACGCGAACTTCGTCTGCGTTTCCGTTACTCGTTAGCAGAAGTGAACATCGAAGTGGAAGGCTATGTGGTCTGGACACATGAACTTCAAAATGGCGTATTTCAGTATGGTGCGGAATTCGATATCGATGCATCTACCCGAGCTCGCCTGCAAGAGCTTTTACATCGACATCAGACATTCACCCATACCACACGCGAAAGAAAACTGGAAGCCGGTATGCAATCATTCTTTGGATAAGGTAGAACGAGGACGGGTGCCCCGCCGGCGAACAGCGGGGCATTTCGTTATCTATTGAATCCCCCGCGAATCGAGTACATCTTGCAAAAAGGGATGGAAATGTATTTCGCGTAGGAACGGTGTTCACATGTTTCTTGGGTTATACGATTCTCACGTTTGACAAATCGACGACCCGCAGACCTTTCAACGCCATATACGTCAACTTATCCATGGTCGCGCCATCGAAATTCACCGTTTTGAAGTCGCGATAAGACTTGTTCGTCACAGATAAGGGAAGTCGAAATGAAACGTTCCTTAGAGTCGCCCCCCGAAACGAAGCGTCCTTGAGTGATGATTTATTAAAGTTTACACCGACGAAGGTTTGCTCATCGAAGCATATTCCTCGCAGGTCCGCGTATTCGAGATCAACACCGTTAAACACACAATTCTCAAAGACTGCTTCGCGAAGATCAGACCTGACTAGCCTGACGTCATTCAGATGGACATTCACAAATTTCGCTCCTTGCAGAGTCGAAACATGGATGGATGTGCGAACAAACTCAGACTCCCGGAAGCTGGCATTCTTCAGATCACTGGCATAAAAGGTGCAGTCCGTTAAATCCGCACCATCAAACTGAGCGCCATGCACCGCACTGGCAACAAACGAACTACCTGTTAGATCAGCGTTGCGAAAATCAGCATCATGCAATACACACGCTTTAAACTTTCCATTGTGTAAGGAGATTCCGGCAAAGTCACTGTCTTTAAAATTGCCGGCGTGAAAGTTGATCAACAACTGCCGCTCTAAGGAGCGAGTGAGGTTGGCAACGTCTTGTATCGTTTGCCCAATGTCCCCAATACTGTCGATTGTCATCGCAAGCGCCGTTTCATCATCCTTACCGTCTGCTTTCAACTCACGGTATCGTTCCTGTAGATCAAAAAGCAGATCTGCCTTAAGCTCACTGACGCTTTTGATGCCATCATAGGGTGCAAATATTTCATTTGAGCGTTTTGCAGAATGGCGTTTTTGGTTGAAGTGAAAAAAGAATCAGCATCGCAGTACAGCTAAAGCGCCTTACATATAGTGGATATCGGTCGGTCATTTCTGTGTAAATTCCACAAGTTATCTCATGGTGCGTTTTTTACGCGGTCTTCTGTTGTCCTTTGATTCCGTTCACGGCAAGCGCGGACGCGAGCATTACAATTGCATTGAGAACCATGTGCGTCTTTACTTTTTGGATCCCTCTCACATGGACATCATTCGCCGTCAAGTGGGTTTTGAGCCTTGCGTTGCAACGCTCGACTGCAGTGCGCTCGTTGTACAGCAGCTTCCAGTTTTGCGTGCCCCGATGAGGAGCGCAGTAACGCCGTACATCGTCCGTAATCCGCTTTTTGACTACCATGCCATAGTTGGACTGTGAACAAGCCGCTGTACCAAGCGGGCAGTCCACTTTCCCAACCGCGTGAGGGCAGCGGAACTTCAGTCGATCACCGTCAGCACCCCAATACACCATGTCGTATCCCATTGTGCAACGCGGTGTCCCGTCCGATGCCATGCCTTCCGGTGGTTCCTTTTCGCCGCGCTTGTTCATTGCAATAATCGCCTGTGCACCATAATCACGAACAGCTTCGTAGTTTTTCACTTGGTCATACCCAGCATCCATCATGACGAAATCGACTTTCCAACCGTGCGCCTTCACGACGTGTTCCAGCAATGGCGCGGCCATCTCCCCGTCGTAGACGTTTGAAGGTGTGACCTCTAAAGCGACCGGCAGCTCACTCGCGGTATCGACAGCCAGGTGGATTTTGTACCCGAACCAAGCGAGTTTGTTACCGAAGGTATCGTATTTTGCACCCCAGTTGGCATTGCCGGTTTGTTGGCTCCTGGACTTGGGTTGCTTTTTCTCGTACGACTTCACACCGGCACTGTCCACAGCCAAATGGCGTCCGTCAATGATGTTCGCTTCTTTGCATTGACTGACCAGGTCAATGAAGAGCTTCTCTGCGAGATTCATCTCTACGATGGCCGCAAACACGCGACTCAGGGTGGAGACCGACGGGGCGGCTTCGTCTATTCTGAAACCGCACTGGTAACGAAACCGAATGTCTCTCGCTAACCGTTCATGAAGCCTTGTGAACGTTGAAATCCCCTCAAGTGGAGCAGCCAAAAGTGCGCGTAGAATGGCTTCACGGTTAATGGGCTTCGCACCTTGGGGTGACTGTTTCCTCAACTTCGAAGTATAAGGCTGCAAGTTCAATACACCGAAAAATAGCGGTAATCGGTCACTGGACTCAATTTCTAGCCAGTCTTCAAAGGAAAATAGCGATGGCTGGAGAAGATACAAGTGGGACTTCCCTCCTCGAAGATTCGGGTTTGGTCACTTGAAATCTTCTCGAAGGTTGGGGTGAAGTCCTTTTTCATGTCTTCACACCCCTTGTCCTACAAGGCCTTATAAATCTGCAAAACGCTC
>NZ_FNOJ01000008.1:0-70189 GCF_900107035.1 Alicyclobacillus hesperidum
GATCAAACTCTCAATGAAATCTCACTACCCCGCATACGCGAGACAGATGAACTGGCGTGGTGTGTGTTTAGTTTTCAAGGAGCGACGCTACCGTTCAAGGCAGCCCAATCAATATATCACATCTCACACTTCATCGTCAACCGGTAAGTTTTGCACCGCTCACGCACTCGCGAGCATAGCATCGTAACCGACTGGCCACCGGGCGTCGCAAACTGCGTCGTCCGCAGCGGCATCGACTACTATACTACGCAGGAAGGAGATTGTCCACTAGAAGATGTTGGTGAACCAACTCGTCTTTGAGGAACCTCACAACGCGTAGTGTATCAAGATGAAGGCCGCCATCACGGCGGCGAAAAGTATACTAACACCTTTCGCCGCCTGTGTCAAGCGAAAAAGTCGTCATGCATAACATGAGCGAGGAACTCAGAATTGAGAAAAACTTGTTCTCGTCTTCTGCCTTAACGAATATCCATATTCGATACATAAAAGAAAACAAACCGTCCCAAAATCATTTTATCCCTTATGGGACAGCCCTTTGTACCTATTCCTTACTAGTCGGTCCACTCAAGAAACTCCAAGCGATTGCCGAATGGATCATCTACATAGAAGCGGTTTGCGCCCTCGAGCCGCTCATCTTCCTTGACTTTAACTCCGTTTTCAACTAGCCGTTCGCGGAGGGCCTCAAGGTTTTTGACGTGAAAGGCCGGATGCGCCTTTTTTGCCGGGACAAAGTCGTCTTGAATACCGATGTGCAACTGATGAATGCCAGCTTGGAACCAAACGCCTCCGCGCTTCGCAAGGTTGGCTGGTTTAGGAATCTCCGCCATGCCCAAAATGTCGCCAAAAAACTTGCGGGCTTCCTTTTCCGATCCCTTCGGTGCAGCCAGTTGCACATGGTCAATGCCCGAGAACGAATAGGACATGTATGAAACACCTTGCTTTCCATTGATTTGTCCCGACTTTCATCAGCCTTTGCAGATTCACGAGAACTTGTGCTACAAAAGTCTTCGAACACGGAAGAAGGACTTGACCTCAGGTCGTCTCATAAACAGTTATGTAATGTCGAGGGTGCATACCGCTGCCTATCTACGGTCTCACCTTATCATACTCTTTACGAAAGCATTCACTTTGACGATGGTATTCCGATTGCGCAAGGTAGATGACGACGCGGTTTCGGCAAACGTCCGCTTGCCGAAACAAACCTACAACGACTCGCCCTTGCGTCCAACCGCCTCACTGACCACGATGCCCCCAAGAATCAGCACGACTCCAAACCAGCGTAACGGACCGACGACATCCCCATTAATTAACCAGGCCCCAAAAACAGCAACTGGCAGTTCCATCGTACCTAAGACGCCAGCCATGCGTCCACCGATGTGCGGAATCGCGATAAGGCTCAATAAAGTCGGTAGGATTTGACTCAACAGCGCAATCCAAAACCCCCAGTACAGCGTCGGCAAAGGATGTAGTCGAAAGCTGTGCCATAACAGGTTGGGTGGGAACGGGATAGATACAGCGATCCACGCGGCAGTAATGACCAGGGCTGCACGCAGCTGGGGCGAGACACCCGGATCGTTATACCCGCTTATATATAAGCTTATGGCATAGGCCAAAGCAGAAACCATTCCGAGTCCTACGGCCCACAGTGGCATGGCGCGCCAAGCACCTGGCGATGCTCCGACTGCCAAGTATGTACCAATTAAGATCAGTCCAAGGCCAATCCACTTCCAACGCCCAGGTAATTGACGCTTGACGAGAATGTCGATGAACATCGTCATCCAAACAAACTGAAACATAAAAACGACGCCAAGCGAGGCTGGAAGAACGGTCAGCGCCCGATAGTAGGCGTACGAAAACAACGCATTCATGAGCCCGATCGCGACGATAAGTAGCCACTGAACGCGGTTAATGTGCTTCCCTTTGTGGCGAAACAGCGCGAATATCCACAGCACAACCGCTGCGACGGCATATTGCCCGTCGGTCGTCGCGGCGGCACTCAGTCCCGCACCGTAGGCAAGACGCAGAATGGGCGATACGAGGCCATACGCCGAGGCGGCCAACAGCATCAAAACAGCATACACGCGAACCATACCTCCCTGCGAAAAAACCGGGGCATCCCCGGTTTCTCGCCAGAACGTATGATAGCGCAATGTGGTTAGTGCTGCCAATTATGTGCGATGTCGCGGCGATACTGCGCTCCAGCAAAGTGAATGCCCGCGATCGCGCTATAAACGCGATCAATGGCCGCAGGTACGTCGCGATCGACGGCGCTCACCGTCAGTACGCGTCCCCCAGCCGTCTCAACGGCGCCAGACCGCCCGCGCTGCGTGCCCGCATGAAAGACAGTCACTTCTTTCGGCAACTCTCCCGGCAACGAAATTGGGGTACCCACGTCAGACTTTGCGGGATATTCCGCGCCGGCCAGCACGACGCAAACCGATGCCGCATCGCGCCAAGCGACAAGCTCGGGCCGCAGCTCGTCGTGCGCAACTGCCCACATGATGTCAAAAAGATCACTTGCTAACAAAGGCAAGACCACTTCTGTCTCCGGATCGCCAAAACGGGCATTGAATTCGACGACCTTTGGCCCCTCATCTGTCAACATCAGGCCTGCGTAGAGGACACCGCGATAGGTGATGCCTTGCGCAGCCAATTGTCGCACTGCGGGTGCAACGATAGACTTTGTAACACGCTCGATCACGTCGCTCGTCACGGCTGGCACCGGTGCGAATGCTCCCATGCCTCCGGTGTTCGGCCCCTCGTCGCCATCGCGCAACCGTTTAAAATCGCGCGCCGGAATCATTGGGACCACCGTGTGCGCATCGACGAAATACATGCACGATACTTCCTCACCCTGCATGTATTCCTCGATCACGACGCGATGCCCAGACGTTCCAAACCGGTTGCCCTCAAGCATGTCGCGCACTGCCGCTTCGGCGTCTGCCAACGTCTGCGCGACGACGACGCCTTTGCCAGCCGCAAGCCCATCCGCCTTGACGACGACGGGAATAGGTTGCGTGCGCAAATAACTCAGTGCTTGTTCGACGTCCGTAAATGTCGCAAACCGCGCTGTCGGCACGCCTGCCTCCTGCATCAACCGCTTTGAGAAGGCCTTCGATGCTTCTAACTGTGCGGCCGCCTTTAGCGGCCCGAACGCCGGAATACCAGCGGCGTCGAGTCTGTCCACCAAGCCGTCGGCAAGTGGCTGCTCTGGCCCTACAACGACGAGATCGATCTGTTCGTCACGAGCAAACTGGACTATCGCATCCAAGTCTCGAAGAGCAGTGGCGACACACGTCGCCAGGCCCTCCATGCCTGGATTGCCTGGTAGCGCAAAAAGCTCAGGACGCCTTGGGCTTTGTGCAAGCTTCCAGACAATCGCGTGTTCACGTGCGCCCTGCCCCACGACCGCAATCCGCGGCGGCCGCTGTTGTGACCACATCTTCGTTTCTCCCCCTGTCATCAGTGCAAGAAGTGCCGTTCGCCGGTGAACACCATGGCGATACCATATTCGTTTGCGGCATCAATGCTCTCTGCATCGCGGATCGATCCGCCGGGTTGGACGATGGCCGTAACGCCGGCCTTTGCCGCCGCGTCAACCGTGTCGCGCATTGGGAAAAATGCATCAGACGCCAACACGCTGCCATTGGCTCGCACGCCGGCCTGCGCAATGGCGATCTCCGCCGCCCCAACGCGATTCATCTGACCTGCCCCGACCCCGAGCGTCATGTTGGTCGTGGCGAGTACGATGGCGTTGGACTTGACGAATTGCACCGTCTTCCAAGCAAAGCGCAGGGCTTCATATTCCTCGGCATTTGGTTGACGAGCAGTCACGACTTGCCAATTATTCGTTTGCACGGGTGCCCCTTGATCGACCGCCTGTATGAGAAAACCGCCCGAAACTCGCTTCCACGTCAGCGCATCCGGTGTCCACAGAGGTTGCTGCATGTCGACAATCAGAAGGCGCAGGTTTTTTTTCTTTGCAAGAACGGATCGCGCCTCGTCCAAGAACGCGGGAGCGATCACAATTTCGAGAAACAGGTTGGCGAGCTTTTCCGCGAGGGCTCCGTCGACGGGCCGGTTCAAAGCCACGATCCCGCCGAAAATCGAAACCGGATCGGCCTCATACGCGCGCCCAAACGCTTCCGCGATGGTTTCGCCCCGCCCGATGCCGCATGGATTCATGTGTTTGACAGCAACCGCAACAGGCTGCTCGAAATCGTCGAACGCCCGCAAAATGTTAAGTGCCGCGTCGGCATCCTGAATGTTGTTGTACGACAGTTCCTTCCCCTGAAGCTGCTCGGCGCGCGCGATGGTCGCCGCCGTCGCCCCTGGTTCCATATAAAAATGCGCCGCCTGGTGCGGATTTTCACCATAGCGCAACGCCATCTTGGAGACGCCGGTGATGTGTACCATGCCGGGCCACTCCCGCTCGCCATTGGTTTGCGCTGGTACCTCGTGTGCCGCCGCTTTCGTCTTTCCCGCCAGGTAATCGGCGACCAACGCGTCGTAACGAGCGGTGACCGCAAACACCTTGGCAGCCAATTCGCGCCGCAGTCCGGGCGTCACAGCATTTTGCTGCAAAGCGGTCAGGACCCGATCATAGTCGGCAGGATCGATAACCGGTAGTACAAACTCGTGATTCTTCGCCGCACTGCGCAACATCGCCGGACCGCCGATGTCGATCATCTCAATTGCCAATTCATCCGTCACATCCGGGCGTGCGATGGTTTGCTGAAATGGATAAAGATTGACGACGACGAGATCGATGAGCTCAATCCCGTGAACCTGTACCGCCCGCATGTGCTCCTGGTTGTCGCGACGTGCAAGAAGCCCGCCGTGCACTTTGGGATGCAAAGTCTTCACGCGCCCATCGAGCATCTCGGGGAAGCCCGTATGTTCATCAATCGGCTTGACGGCAATGCCATGTTCGGCAAGCAGCTTGGCCGTTCCACCTGTCGAGATGATCTGATAGCCCAGTCGGACAAGCCCTTCACAGAATGGAACGATGCCTTCCTTGTCGTAGACGCTGACCAGCGCGAGGTTTGTCACGTTTTCCATCTCCTAGCCGTGTGTAGTCACTTTTCTCTATACGATGTCACCCGCTTGCCGCGCGAGTTCCCTGGTTTACGCCCACAAAACGCCTGCGTCGCCCTGCTCGATCACGCCGATGCGGAATACTGTCTCCCCTGCCGCCGTCAGGCAATCTGCTGCCGCAGCCGCCGCATCGGCTGGCACGACGAGCACATAGCCAATACCAAGGTTCCAAATGCGAGCCGCTTCCTGAAACGGCACGTCGCCTGCCTGCATAAGCCACGAAAACTCGGCGGGCAACGGCCACGCCGCGCGATCGATCCGCGCCTCTACGCCATCTGGCAGCACGCGTGGCACATTTTCGACGATGCCCCCGCCCGTAATATGCGCCATGGCGTGCACAGGCACGCCTGCGGCGAGCAGCGAGCGGACACTTTGCACGTAGATCCGCGTCGGTTTAAGCAGGATATCTGCGACGGTTTCGGCCATTCCGGGGAACGTGTCGGAAAGCTTAAGCCCCGCTCGCTCAACCAGCTTGCGCACGAGAGAATAGCTGTTTGAATGAATGCCATTGGACGCAAGCCCCAACACGACGTCGCCAACATGCACCTTTGCACCGGTGATCATATCCGGGCGGTTGACCACCCCGACCGCGAAGCCAGCCACATCATAGTCGCCATCCGCATACATGCCTGGCATTTCCGCGGTCTCTCCGCCTACAAGAGCCATGCCAGCCGCCTGACAACCATCGGCGATGCCTGCGACAATGCGTTCAGCGACATCGACCTCAAGTTTTCCGACCGCAAGATAATCCAGAAAATACAGCGGCTCCGCGCCAACAGTCAGGATGTCGTTGACGCACATCGCGACGCAGTCGATCCCAATCGTGTCGTGCCGATTCGCCGCGATTGCCACCTTCAATTTTGTGCCGACGCCGTCCGTACCGGAGACGAGGATGGGTTCCGGATAGCGCGCGAGATCGAGCGCAAACCCGCTCGCAAACCCACCAATTTGCCCGATAACCTCGGATCGCGTGGTGCGTTTGGCTAAACCTTTGTAACGCCGAGCGGCTTCGTTGCCTGCCGCGATGTCGACGCCCGCTTGTTTGTATGCGTCCACCAATTCAACCCCCTATGTGAATCGGCTCGATCTCTTCATTTAACCCCTGATCCACCAGTTCCGTCGGATACCGACGCGTGAAGCAGGCATTACAGAACGGAACCGGATCGCCCGGTGCAAAGTTGAATCCAGCCATCAATTCGTCGACCGTCAGAAACTCCAAGCTGTCCGCTTCGATAAGATTGCGAATTTCCTCGATGGAGTGCTGCGCCGCAATCAGTTCGTCTTCTTTGGCGGTATCGATGCCATAATGGCACGGGCTGACGTACGGCGGACTCGAAATGCGCACATGCACCTGAGTTGCCCCGGCCCCGCGCAACAAGCGGACGATCCGCCGCGATGTCGTCCCGCGTACAATGGAGTCATCAATCAAAACGACGCGCTTGCCTTCGACAATGGAGCGAACCGCATTCAATTTCAGACGCACCCCTGTGTCGCGCAAGGCTTGGGACGGCTGAATAAATGTTCTTGCGATATACTTATTTTTAATCAGTCCCATTTCAAGCGGCAGTCGGCTCGCTTCCGCATAACCCGCGGCCGCCGACACGCTCGAATCCGGCACGCCGATGACAATGTCGCCGTCTGCTGGATGCCGCTCCGCTAAAAGCTTGCCGAGGCGCTTGCGGACACTGTGTACGTTCCATCCGTCGACATCGCTGTCAGGGCGCGCAAAATACACATGTTCAAAGGTGCACATACGACGTTGACGACGTTCTGCAAACCGCATCGAAGTGAAACCTTCCCGCGTGATACGGACGAGTTCCCCCGGCTCAATATCGCGCAGCAACGTCGCGCCCACCGTCTCGAGTGCACACGATTCCGAAGCGACGATGTACGCCTCACCGAGTTTACCAAGCACCATGGGGCGCAGCCCAAGCGGATCGCGCAGGGCAATCAACTCGTCGTCGCTCAAGATGAGAAACGCAAAGCCCCCTTCTATCCGATTGGCCGCCAATCTGACCGCCTCCGTCAAATCGTCGACGCCCGCCTTCGCGATCAAGTGCGCGATGACCTCAGTGTCAGCCGTCGTTTGAAACAAGCTTCCCTCTTGCTCAAGCTGAATTCGCAACCAGCGCGCGTTGACCAGATTACCGTTGTGCGCAATGGCGAAGTTGCGCGCATGTGTCGACAAAGCGATAGGCTGCGCGTTCTGAATCGTGTTCGATCCCGCCGTGGAATAGCGCACATGTCCGATGGCAGCGTGTCCCTTGAGTTGTTCCAACTCGCCCGACTTAAATACGTCGGTTAAGAGCCCCAGCCCCTTGTGGCTGAACATGTGCGATCCGTCGGTCGATGTGATACCAGCCGCCTCTTGGCCGCGGTGCTGCAGGGCCACCAAACCGTAATAGGTCAGTGCGACTGCCTGTTCGTGTCCGTAGATGCCAAATACGCCACATTCCTCATGCGGTCTATCGTCCACATCGCTATAGGCCGCTTGCATGTTATGCCACTCGTCCACGCCTTGTCTCCCCTTCCAGTTCTCTGTTACGCGCTTGCTTCCGCCGCACCCGACTGCAACGCCATCGGAATGGCTCGCTCGAAGGCGTCCCGCAATGCGGCGAGCGAGATCGTAAAGGCGGTGTCACCGGCCTGCCGGACGATGACATCATCTGTGGCACCGAGCCAGCCGAGCTTTCGCGCGGGTACCGCATGTGTATCGGCCAACCGTGCCAGCTCTGCTGCACAATCCTGCGCCACGGCGACCAGCGCGCGGCCCTGGGCCTCTGAGAACAGCCAACCCAACAGCGCCATCTCAACCGGCGCATGAAGCTCGCCACCGACATCGCACTGAATCATCATTTCGGCAGCGGCAGCCGCGATACCACCTTCGGTCACGTCATGTGCCGCCACCGCAACCTGAGCGCCAGCAATCGCCTGCAACAACTCGTGCAACCGGCGTTCCTCAGCGAGATCGATATACGGCGCATCTCCCACTGGCTGGCCGCATACCAATTCCCCGTACAGCGTGCCGTCAAGACGGTCGTCTTCGCGGCCGAGCAACCACAGTTCGAGGCCTGCCGCCGCAACTTCGCGCGCTGGCGCACTCGGCAACCGCTTTGCGATGCCGTCGATCACGCCGACCGCCCCGACAACCGGCGTTGGCTGGATGTCGAGGCCGCGCGATTCGTTGTATAGCGAAACATTGCCACTGACCACAGGCGTGTCGAGCGCCTTGCAGGCATCGGCCATGCCGTCGATCGCGTCACTCAACTGCCGCATGACTTCGGGCTTTTCGGGATTTCCGAAGTTTAAGCAATTCGTAATCGCAAGCGGTTTGGCGCCAGTCGTCGCCAGGTTGCGCACAGCCTCCGCAACGGCAATTTGGCCGCCGCGCCGCGGATTGAGCGCAACATAGCGCGAATTGCCGTCCGTCGCCATCGCGATGGCCTTATCCATACCGGGCACTTTGACCAAAGCAGCGTCACTGCCGGGACCCATGACGGTCTGCGCACGCACCATCGTGTCATACTGCCTGTACACCCAGCGCTTGTCCGCGACGCTCGGGTGGGCAAGTATCGCCAGCCACGCCTCGCGAACAGATAACGTGGTGGGAATATCGCCCTTCTCTGGCACACGTGGCGTCCCAATTGGCCGCTCATAGACAGGAGCTTCGTCGACGAGTGCCGCAACCGGCATATCCCCGACCACTTCACCGTGCCAAATCAGCCGCAACCGTCCATCGTCTGTCACGCGGCCAACATCAGCCACCTCCAGCCCGTAGCGCCGAAAGATGTCGAACGCCACCTGTTCGCGTCCACGTTCCAGAACCACGAGCATGCGCTCCTGCGATTCAGAAAGCATCATTTCGTACGGCGTCATGCCCTCTTCGCGCACAGGCACGCGATCCAACACCAATTCAAGGCCGCCACCTGCGCGGCTTGCCATTTCCGCCGAAGACGACGTCAGTCCTGCCGCGCCCATATCCTGAATCCCAACGACAACACCTGACGCAATGAGTTCGAGACACGCTTCCATCAGCAACTTGCCAAGGAACGGATCTCCCACTTGAACCGCGGAGCGCTCCTTCTCCTCTGGATCTTCAGCCGATGCAAATGTCGCTCCGTGAATGCCGTCCCGACCTGTGCGGGCACCGACAACAAACACGGGATTGCCAACCCCTGTCGCTGTACCGCGAACAATGCCGTCCGCGGGTAAAATGCCGACACACATCGCATTGACCAGTGGATTGCCGCGATAGGTCGGACTAAACTGAACCTCTCCGCCAACCGTTGGAATGCCGACACAATTGCCATAACCGCCGATCCCTGCGACCACTTCGCTGAACAAGTAGCGCGTGCGCGCGTCGTCGAGCGGTCCGAAGCGCAAGCTATCGAGAAATGCCACAGGGCGTGCCCCCATGGTGAAGATGTCACGGAGGATTCCCCCAACACCAGTGGCCGCTCCCTGATAGGGCTCAACCGCAGAAGGGTGATTGTGACTTTCCATTTTGAACGCAACCGCCATGCCGTCGCCGATATCGACCACACCCGCATTTTCGCCGGGGCCCTGCAGCACCTGCGATCCGCTTGTGGGGAAGCGCCGCAGATGGACTTTTGAACTCTTGTAGCTGCAATGCTCCGACCAAAGCACGCCGAAAATTCCGGCCTCCACGTAATTTGGCAAGCGTCCGAGTTTTTCCACGACCAGATCGTATTCCGCATCCGTCAGACCTAGCGAACGGTATACGCGTTCGTCGCGGATCTGTTCAGGCGTTGGCTCGCGCATGTGCTAAGCCCTCCTCGACATATTGGTGCATCGATTGAAACAACCTCCGCCCGTCCACCGAACCCATCCAATCGAAGATCGCGCGTTCGGGATGCGGCATAAGTCCTAGTACGTTGCCGCCTTGGCCAAGAATTCCGGCGATATCAGCCACCGATCCATTCGGACTGTGCGCATAGCGAAACGCGATCCGGCCTTCGTTGCGAAGGTCAGCGACCGTTTCCGGATCGGCATGAAATCTGCCTTCTCCGTGTGCGATGGGAATTTGAATGCGTTCCCCGAGTTGGTACGCACGCGTGAAAGGACTTGTATTGTTGTCGACGATGAGTTCCACCATCTCGCAACGAAACTGCAAATGGTTGTTGCGTAAAAGTGCTCCTGGCAATAAATGCGATTCGGTCAAAACCTGAAATCCATTACAAATCCCGAGCACGAGCTTGCCCTCTGCCACTTCTCGCCGCACGGCCTCAACCGCGGGTGAAAAGCGAGCGATGGCCCCGCTGCGCAAGTAGTCTCCGTAGGAGAAACCTCCAGGTAAAATGATGGCGTCGTATTGCGATAAGTCCGTTGCATCGTGCCAGACGAGATCAACCGTATCACCGGTTGTTTCGCGCACGGCCTGTGCTGCGTCCTCATCGCAGTTCGATCCGGGAAAGACCACGACCGCCCACTTCATACGACCGTCTCCTTCAGCTCATACGCGTACGTCTCCATGACTGGATTCGATAGTACGCGCTCGCACATTTGCTCCACCGACTTACGTGCCTCTTCTTCGGTGTCGCCCGTTACCGTCAAATGCATATACTTGCCGATGCGCACGTTTTGCGCGCCGTCAAAACCAAGCGTGTGCAAAGCCTGCTCAACCGCGTGGCCCTGCGGATCGAACACAGACGGCTTGAGCCATACTCGAACTTCCACGTCAAACGTCTTCACGCTGATAGGCCTCCTTTCATGCGCCGCCACACTTCCTGGTACGCATCCTCGACACCGCCAAGATCTTGGCGGAATCTGTCCTTGTCCAATTTTTGATGTGTATCTTTGTCCCATAAGCGGCAAGTGTCCGGCGAAATTTCGTCGGCCAGGACGATCTCGCCTGACGGTAAGCGCCCAAACTCGATTTTGAAATCGATCAACGCCAACCCGCACGCCGCAAAACGCTCCTGTAGCAGGCGGTTGACCTCGAGTGCGCGCGTACGCAATTCAGCCAAATCTTCTTGCGAAGCCAGCCCAAGAACCAAAGCCTGGTCATCCGTGAGCAAGGGATCGCCCAATTCATCGTTCTTGTAATAGAATTCGACAAGCGGCCGCGGCAATACGGTTCCTTCCAATACGCCAAGGCGCTTTGAGAAACTGCCAGCGGCAACATTGCGCACAACGACTTCTAGCGGAAGAATGTCGACTTTGCGAACGATGGTCTCCCGCTCCGACACCTGCTCGACGAAATGCGTCGGTACGCCATGTTCGGCGAGATATTGAAACAGCAGATTGCTCATCTGATTATTGATGGCTCCCTTGCCCTCTATCTGCCCACGCTTTTGGCCGTTGAACGCCGTGGCATCATCTTTGTAGTACACTCTGACCAATTCTGGTTGATCCGTTGCGAATACTTTTTTTGCTTTGCCCTCATACAGCATCTCTGCCGCCATTGCGAGCACCCTTTCGCATTCAAATAGCTTGGCTGGTGATATCACCAGCCAAAGCGATGGAAAATCGTATCGACGTGTTTGATGTGCCAAGCGGGATCGAAACAAGCTTCGATCTCATCCTGCGAGAGGACGGCGCGAATCGGTTCTGAAGCAAGTACTAAATCTTTAAACGACCGGCTTTCCTCCCAAGCCTGCATCGCGAGCGGCTGCACCGTATCGTAGGCCGCTTCGCGCGACATGCCTTTGTCAATCAAGGTCGTCAAGACGCGTTGTGAAAACACAAGGCCGTGCGTACGCTCCATGTTGCGGCGCATGTTTTCGGGGTAGACGTGCAAATCGCTCAGGATGCGGTTCATGCGATTCAGTAGATAGTCAATGAGGATCGTCGCGTCAGGCAGGACGACGCGCTCAACGGAAGAGTGGCTGATGTCGCGCTCATGCCAGAGCGGCACGTCTTCCAGTGCAGGAATCACATAGCCGCGCAACACGCGGGCGAGACCGGAGATTTGCTCGCAAGAAACCGGGTTGCGTTTGTGCGGCATGGCCGACGAGCCTTTCTGCCCTTTGTAAAACGGCTCTTCGACCTCGCGTACCTCTGACTTTTGCAAACCGCGAATTTCCGTCGCAATCTTGTCCAACGTTGTACCGATGAGTGCAATGGTAAAAAGAAACTCCGCGTGCCGATCCCGCTGCAAAGTCTGCGTGCTGATGGGCGCTGGTTTGAGCCCTAGGCGAGCGCAAACTTTCTCTTCAACCTGCGGATCGACATTCGCATACGTGCCGACGGCCCCCGAGATCTTGCCGTAGCGCAGACGCTCGCACGCAGCGTCAAAACGCTCCAGATCGCGTTCGATCTCGGCATACCAAAGCGCGCATTTCAGCCCAAATGTCGTTGGTTCCGCATGGACACCGTGCGTGCGACCCATCATGACCGTCGTGCGATGGCGTTTAGCCAATGCCTCCAACGTCCTCAGCAGGGCCTCGAGATCCTCGCGAATGATGGCCATCGGCTTGCGCAGTTGCGCAGATAGTGCGGTATCCACGACATCAGTCGAGGTCAATCCATAATGGACCCATTTGCGTTCCTCGCCGAGCGACTCCGAGACAGCGCGTGTAAAAGCCACGACGTCGTGCCGCGTCTCGCGTTCGATTTCAAGCACGCGATCGACATCAAACCGCGCATTCTCACGGATTTTGCGTGCGTCTTCAACTGGAATGACACCGAGTTCGGACCACGCCTCCACGGCGAGGATCTCCACCTCCAGCCACCACTTCATGCGCGCTTCCAACGTCCACAGTTCCGCCATTTCAGGGCGGCTGTACCGATCGATCACGCCATCTTCCTCCTCGTCTTTGCTGTCTCTATCGTAACACGAATCCCGCAGAATCCGAACATTAAATTAAAAAATAAATAAAACGTTCGGATTCTCGCGTCCAATTTTATTCCCATTCAATGGTCGCTGGCGGTTTCGACGTGATATCGTAGACGACGCGATTAACGCCGGGCACTTCATTCACGATGCGCGTCGAAATTCGAGCCAAGACGTCCCACGGTACGCGTGCAAAGTCAGCCGTCATACCTTCCTGCGAAACGACGGCGCGGATCGCGAGCGTGTGTGCATACGTGCGTTCATCCCCCATGACACCAACCGTGCGGTTGCTCGTCAGAACGGTGAAATACTGCCAGATCTCGCGAGCAAGCCCTGCGTTCGCCACCTCATCACGCAAAATCGCGTCCGATTCACGCACAATGGCAAGCTTGTCCTCCGTCACTTCGCCAATCACGCGGATCGCCAAACCTGGACCTGGGAACGGTTGGCGCCACACCAGTTCGGAAGGCAACCCAAGTTGTTCGCCGAGACGTCTGACTTCATCTTTGAATAACTCTTTGAGCGGCTCGACGATTTGAAACCGCACATCTTCCGGCAGACCGCCGACATTGTGATGAGACTTGATGGTTGCCGCCGTATGCGTACCACTCTCGACAATGTCGGTATACAGTGTGCCCTGCACAAGAAAATCGAAAGGCCCTAAGCGCTCCGACTCTGCCTCAAACACGCGGATAAACTCCTCGCCGATGATCTTGCGCTTGCGCTCCGGGTCCTCAACCCCTGCCAACTTGCCAAGGAAGCGATCACGTGCGTCGACACGCACGACGTCAATGCCCAGTTGCCCACCGAGCGTCGACATCACGCTGTCGCTCTCCCCCTTGCGCAAGAGGCCGTGATCGACAAACATCGCTGTCAATTGATTGCCGATAGCGCGGTGCACGAGAGCAGCTGCGACCGAAGAATCGACTCCGCCGGACAGGGCAACGAGTACCCGCTTGTTCCCAACCTGCTCGCGGATTTTGGCCACCGATTCTTCAATCAGGTTGTCCATCGTCCAATCTCCATGGCAGCCGCAAATCTCAAACAGGAAATTGCGCAGCATGTCCGTGCCGTACTCACTGTGTTGCACTTCCGGATGGTATTGCACCGCATAAAGTGAACGTTCCGGTGCACTCATCGCCGCAATTGCGCCCGAGTCAGTCTTCGCATCGAGCCTAAACCCGGCTGGCACACCCGTCACGACGTCGCTATGACTCATCCACACCTGTTGTCGCTGCGGCAAATTCGCAAACACCGGCGATGCATCCGCTGCAACGTCAATATGCGCACGCCCGTACTCGCGTACGGCTCCCCGCGCCACGTCCGCGTGAAAAAGTTTTGCAATAAGTTGCATGCCATAACAAATGCCAAGGACGGGTACACCGAGTTCGAAGATGGCCGGATCGACCGTTGGTGCCCCTTCGGCAAACACACTTTTGGGACCGCCTGAAAACACAACGCCTTTCAGTGGTTTCTTGCGCAACTCGTCGGCGGGAGTGTTGTATGGCAACAGTTCCGAATAGACTCCCAGTTCGCGAATGCGTCGCGCAATCAACTGATTGTACTGTCCTCCGAAATCAAGAACGGCTACGACTTCATGCATATCTGTCTGGCACTCCTTTATGGGAAAAGGTCGTCTGAGGAGAGGTAATAAAAAAGACCGCCCTGTCCCACCAACATTGTGGGTACGAGGGTCGGCCCATGTATGACATGGCGAAACACCAACGTCCCCCGCACATTGTCGCAAACGAAAGGTGCACGAAACAAGCGCAGGTGCACAATTCGCACGGCATGCGGAAAGACGCAGTGATCCGAATTTACCTCCGACCTCGTAGCCAGGCAATTTACGGTTGCCTCGTAGAGACTGCCAAGCCATATTCTTGGCATTATACGAGTCTGGAATCACGCCATCATTCTATAGATTCACTAGCTTGTCGTCAATTGCTGAAAGTTGTCATAGAGGATGAGCGTTTTGCAGATTTCTGAGCCCTTGTGGGGTGGTCAAGGACTATGAAACACAGGGCCTGGCCGCGGCGACTTCAGAGCGCCCCCACCACAGGGTGCGGTACATATGGCTGCTCGAGATACGCAATCTCCTCGTCAGACAATTTGACGCTCAGAGATGCCACTGCATCGTCAAGATGGTGTTCCTTCGTCGCGCCCACAATCGGGGCCGTGACTGGTTGCTTATGCAACAGCCATGCCAAAGCCAGTTGTGCTCGCGGCACGCCATGCTTGTCTGCCAACTCGGCAACGCGATCGATGATGTCCTGATCCGCATCTGCCATTGGATCGTATTTCGCCTTTTGCACTTGATCCGTTTGCGATCTCGCCGTTGTTTCGGTTTTATCGCGCGTCAATCGCCCAGACGCCAAGGGGCTGTACGGAATGACGGCAATCTTCTCCGCGGCACACAACGGCAACATTTCTCTCTCTTCTTCGCGGTAAATCAAGTTGTAGTGATTTTGCATGGACACAAAGCGCGTCCATCCGTGTTTTTCAGCAACGGTAAGCGCCTTCAAAAACTGCCACGCATACATCGCGGACGCACCGATATACCGCGCCTTGCCGGCCTTTACAACATCGTGCAAAGCCTCCATCGTTTCTTCAATGGGGGTGGTATAATCCCAACGGTGAATCTGATATAAGTCCACATAATCTGTACCCAGTCGCTTTAGACTGTTATCGATTTCCGCCATGATCGCTTTGCGCGACAACCCTCTCCCATTCGGCCCCTCATGCATGGGGAAAAACACCTTGGTGGCGATCACGACTTCATCACGCCGCACAGACTCCTTCAGGATTTTCCCGACTATCTCTTCACTCGTTCCAGCAGAATAAACATTTGCCGTGTCAAAGAAATTGATGCCATAGTCGAGTGCCTTTCGGATGATGGGACGAGCTTCGTCTTCATCAAGTACCCAAGGATGTTGCCAGAGTCCGGGCTTACCAAAGCTCATACAGCCGAGACAAATGCGCGAGACGTCCAAGCCTGTATTGCCAAGTTTCACATATTCCATAACTCTGTCCTCCAATCTAACTCAACAGCGTTCATTCGCCCTTGATTGTACGCTGGGTCCTGACCTGGTCAATGCCCAAAACGACTGCTTTTGTCACGTAATCCACAAATGTTGTGGACTTGCCTATCATCCGCCGCCATCGATCCAGTGGCTCGCGCAAGCGCAGCGCCGCACCTGTTTCCAACGGCACACCTCCGTACAAAACGGCCTCGGCCTCACTCAACCAAGCAAAGAAATCCTCTTGGCTCGTACCAGAAGCTCGCGCCAACGGCCATAGCTGGCGCAGCGTGGCAGACTTGCCGGCACTCGGCAGGGAACGTTGCAAGAGCTCCCTACACGTGTTTGCCAAAGCTAGCTCCGGTGCCGTTCGCCATAGTCGTTCAAGCCGCCTCGCGTGAACGATGTAGCCCACGACGATTGCACAGAGCGATAGCCCGAAGATAACGCCGAAAGCAAGGACTGCCCATGCAGTCCAACGAAAGCGGGTTATTTCTCCGGTTTTCGACAACGTGTCCCAAGTTTGTTGGGTATGCGTCGGTGTGAAAGGATGCCCTTCACCTGTCGACGATGGCTGTCCACTCCCATCCCCGGGCGATCCTCCCTGCAACGTGAAGCCTGCGCCAAAGGGCATGTGGAAAGTCGGCGTCGGATCAAACGGAATCCAGCCGTACTCCGGAAAGTACACCTCAACCCAGGCATGGGCGTCCGCATCCGTCACTACATAGGTGTCAGGTCCTGTCTGATTGGCATGCGAAACGGCAAACCCTGTCACCCAACGCGTGGGTACACCCAACGTGCGCAGCATGACGGCCAAGGCACTCGAAAAGTTGTCACAGTATCCACGATGTGACTGAAACAAAAACTGTGCGACATAATCCTGGCCATCGGTAGGTGTCGGCACATTGGTCGTGGTATACATTTCGTGCGTCTGCAAATACGACATGAGACTCTTGACCATCTCGTATTCGGTCGTGGCATGCGCGCGTTGGACCGTCCGCTGTGCCAGTGCTGCAACCGATTTAGGCAGCGTCGAAGGTAGTTGCAAGTCATATTCCTGCACGTCTAATGGGATGGCGCGTTTCATGGCGGCAAACGGCTCGCGAATGCCGGCCAATAGAGGATACGGATTTGTCGGGACGGTTGTTTCCACCTCATAGCTCTGTCCCGGACGTAGGCGCGGCGCTTGAATATTGCCCTGTACCGTGTCCAAGGCAAAGCGGCCATCGTACAACCCTGGCAACCGGATGACGTCCGTCACCTCGTAGCCAGCCAGCAAATCCGAAGTGTCAACTGGGGACAACAGCGTGATCGTCTCGTCGAACGATCGCGCCGGCAAACCGATGAATCCGTTGTCTGCGATCAGCTGATCGAGTTGCTCCGATTGCATTTGGCTATCCGTCAACGGCGCGGAAACCCACCCCTGACCGGTATAGGTTGCCAACGTCTGGCCGCGCAGATACGTCGGTTCCGGTGCTGTGAGCGTTAATACCGGTCGTGAATTTCGGCTTAGCGCCCCACCAAGCTGGGCATCGTTCAGCGTATACCCCGTAACCAAGCCGCTTGTGCCTGTGGATTTCCCGCCGTGCCCCTCGCGCGCACCGGCGAAAGTTCGGTGTGGAAAAACAGCAACAAGCCCACCTGCGACAGCCAGAATAGACGTCACCGTTGCCGCTACGCGCGCGATGGCTCGCGTCTCCCACTTGTATCCGCCACGGTGGACAGCCATCACAAAAAACATAACCGCAAGCAGTGCAACGGCGGCTTGCAACGACTTGACCGGCGCCATGCTGGATAAAGCAATCAGCCCCGCACACGCGATGGCGTTATAAAACAACCACAGCACTGTGCGGCGGCTGGCGTACGAAACAAGCCAATAAGCGCCCGTTAGCAGCCAGACAAAGAGCCATGTCTGTAGCGGATCGGCCAGTGTTCCGTGGTGAAACACTTCGCTGAACTCGCGGGCGATGACGATTGTAAGATGCACAGTACTTGGCACAAACGCCACGTGCGTGTCCCGCCAATACCAGGCAACATAAGCACATGGCGCGAGCAACGACACGCCGACTCGCACACCCCGCCAGGACGTCGAAGCGCCTAAGGCAAGCACAGCCAGTAGCCAGAGCACGGATCGAAAGCCGTGCAACGCACCCGCGCCCGCGATGGGTAGAACGGCCGCGGCCAACCAGATGGCAGCGAGCCACGCATACACGACACGTGTAGCCAATCGATCACGCCCTGTGACCATGGACATCCCCCTTTGCGAGTAGCGTCAAATCGCGTGGCTCATGTATCCAACACACCTGTGCCCCGCGCTCGGCAAGCCAAGCCACGGCATCCTGCACATCGGAGTTGCCTTGCGCTGCACTTGCCATAGCCAGATGGAGCCGTCCGGCATACGAGCCAAGCCATGCGGCTTGCCTTGAAGCGATGGCGGTGCCAAGCAAAAGAATGGCGGCACTCTCACCTGGCACGTGAGACAACAAGGCCTGCAAATCTACGGCTTCATCCTGTCGCGTGCAACGAGCGAGGGCATCGAGCAACGCGACTGCGGGATCCGCGCCTGACAAGCCGCTGTCGTAGCGGCCAAGTGTCATAACCACCCGATTGGGCAATGCCAAGCTGACGTGCGCTCCAATCCGACCGGCTTCCCGCAAGGCGGTCGCAGTCAGCGTCATGACCAACTCAAATGATGCGTCATCCTCCATCGCGCCCCCACTCGTCCAGTAGGGCACAAAGAGCCAGGTTCGATCCGCCGGCGGATCGAACGATTTCGTATACAATGTGCCTTGTCGCAGAGAAGCGGGCCAGTGCACACGTGCCAGCGGATCGCCCTGGCGATATGGATCAATTCCGCCGACTGCGCCCCATTCAGCGCAGCGAAAGCCGGAACCACGGCTGCCTGCCATCACGTGCCGCGGCATTGGCAGACACCCGGGCAGATCGAGCGCTTTGGGATGAACGATGATTTCGGCTGCGAGAGGCAAGCGCCGCCGTACACTGACAAAGCCAAAAGCATCCGCCATTTCGATGCTGACTTCCGAGACGCGATGCACTCCGCGTGGCACGTTCAGTAGCGTGTACGACCAAACAGCGGATCGCCGCCAGAGCATCAACGAACGAACGGGTGTCCGCTGGGAATGTAGCGCAAGCGCGCCTTCCCAATCATCGTGCGGACGCAACCACATGATGGGTAGCCAACCTTGCCGTTGGATATCGAGGCGCACACAAATGTCGGAACTGGCCATCGTCCGCATCGGCAACGTGCGCTGTACACTGAGCGGCTGCAGAGCGGATGCGACCAACAGACATTCATAAAACCAGAGCGCCCACAGTGCCGCAGCGATAAAGAGCGCCGCACCGTGCCCAAGCAGCCATGCAACGATACTGACGCCTACCGCGAGACAGGCCAGTAGAGCGAGCTTAAAGGGCCAATCGATGCGCTGTGTCATCGGGTACCATCGAGGCGCGGCACAGGCACCTCAGATATCACTTGTTCCATCACATCCGCTACTTGTACGCCACCAAACCGCGCTTCAGGTGTAAGCCGCAAACGATGCCCAAAAACGTGCGGTGCAATCCATTGCACATCGTCAGGTACGACATACGTGCGCCCACAGAGATGGGCATTCGCTTTAGCGGCCCGCAACAAGGCCAGACTCGCGCGTGGACTGGCCCCCAGGTTGAGGTCGGGATGGCGGCGGGTAGCTGCCGAAAGCTCTGCGATGTAGTGAAGAACAGCGGGATCGACATGCACGTGTGCCGCCATGTGTTGCCACGCATGGATCCGCTCCGGGCTCGCCGATGCGGTGAGTTGCGAGAGCGGGTCTGCCCCGCCGTGGCTCGCCAGCATCAAAACCTCGTCGTCGACACTGGGATACCCTAAAGTGAGTCGAAAGAGGAAGCGGTCGAGCTGCGCCTCCGGCAGCGGAAACGTCCCTTCAAATTCAACTGGATTCTCCGTCGCCAGCACCATAAATGGTGAAGGTAGTTGGTATGTCTGGCCGTCAACGGTCACCACCCGTTCCTCCATGGCTTGCAACAGTGCGGATTGCGTACGGGGGGACGTCCGATTGATCTCGTCGGCAAGAATCATCTGGCCAAACACAGGGCCGCGGCGAAATTCGAAGTGACCCTTATGCTTGTCATAGACGGAAAAGCCGATAACGTCGGATGGCAGCATATCGGGCGTAAACTGTATGCGCTGCAACTGACAGCCAAGTACCATAGACAAGGCGCGCACGAGCGTCGTCTTACCGACCCCTGGCACATCTTCAATCAGGCAATGGCCACCGGCGATCACGGCAACCAGCAGCAAGCGCACGACGGATCTCGGCCCAAAAACCACCGTTCCGATTTGTTCGCGGATATTTTCAAACTCTGTCTGCCATTGATTTGCCATCCATTCCCCGTCAAATTCCACAGGTCTATCTCCTGTCTCCCGAAAATCTCTGTTCCCATACTAGCAAAACTCATTCTGTAAGGCCATGGAAAATACATAAGGTGCGGATCTGACGATCTTAAACAGCCATCTCTGGTCACCGTGTCGAATCGAATCATAGGCAGGCGAACAAGGGCCATATACTTTGATGAACGCGCTTTCTGGCGGACCTTCACCCCGTCAGTCCATGGCAGGCTGGTTCGCGAAAACGGCAAGGACGGAAGGAGTAATCTGGTTGAACCTCTTCCTTGGCAACATGGCAGCGTCCCGCTGGTCACTTGCGAACATTGGACCGTTTTACAGGATCATACTTCGCAAATCGGTTGTGAGTTTGTTACGATCAGAGTGGTACCTGCGGCGTCTGTTCAAATCGCCCAATGCCATGCCATTTCGATGCCAGCATGCATTTGTTGCGTTGTTACAACGACCACCGGATGCGATTGGTTCGTAATCCACCGACGGAGGTTTGCAAACTATGAGCTGGGAAGCGGAATGGAAGCAGTTCTATGCTTCTGATTCGGGACCTACTCCTCGCTACGGCAAAAATCCGTTTCCGAAGAGTGCAAAGCGCTGTAAACGCTGCAAAATGCCGTCTGAATTGCAGTTTTGCATCGTATGCCAAACTGAATTTGTCACGCAGGCCAGACTCTGTTTCACAACCGTCATGGATGCGATTGCGATTCAGGAGGAACCCAATCGCGCATATGAAGAGAAGCGTGCAGCGTATAAAGCGGCCAAACGTCGCTTCAAAGGCCTTTTAGAGCTGAAGTCATACGGTGTCACCTTCGAGCAGACGCCATACTTTCGAAAAGAGTTGCGCCGTTTGCGCGAGCGGTTGAAAGAGGAAAAGGCGATTGCCGCATCAGTGGCTGCTGACACGGCTGAACAAAAAACGGCTGCCCATCGTCAGTGACGTGACGATTGGGCAGCCGTCTTTATTTGCGCCTTGCTGCGACGGCAGCGCGAGCGCGATCGAAAACGCTCAATCTTTTCCAACCACCAATTCGGATTCTTGCAAAGCGTCGACGGGGTGGCGATTTGCCCGCTCCTGCCGTTCTTCCAGAAAATCTGGTTGTGGCGACGTCCTACGCACAAAGAAGGCCATGATGAATGCTGCCACGGACGCTGCAACTGCCACCATGAACGCATCGTTGATCCCCATCACGGTTCCCTGCGCCAGCGCGTGCGCCTCTGCCAGTTTATCGGTCGGCGCGATGTGTTGAGCAAGCATGATGCTTTGCACGTGCACCTTGGCGCGATCGGTCATCACCGTCACCAACAGCGCCGTACCAACCGCGCCTGCCACCATGCGCAGCGTGTTGAGCATGGCCGTGCCAAACGGATTCAGGCGCAAAGGCAGCTCGTTTAACCCTGCAGTCATAAGTGGCATCATCAAAATCGACATACCGAACATGCGCAAGGTGTACACCACGGTGCAGTAGAGGAACGTCGTGTCTGTCCCCAAGCGCGTTAAGCAATACGTGGTTGCGGCCGTAATCGCCAGACCGATGACGGCGAGCCAACGCGCGCCCATAAGATCAAATAGTTTGCCGGTGATGGGAGACATAATGCCCATCAAGATGCCCCCTGGCAAAAGCATGAGTCCCGACAAGAGCGGCGAAAAGCCACGGACGTTCTGCATGTACATCGGCATCAGAATGACACCCGCAAAGAGCGCAACGGAGACGATCACGTTGATGATGGTCGTCAAGGTATACATGGGATAGCGGAATATCCGAAACTCGAGAATCGGCTCGCGAGTGGACAATTGCCAGAAGACCAGAGCCACAAGACTCGCGGCGCCTACCGCCAGGCTGACGATGACGTCAAGGCCACCCCAGCCGACCGAACCGGCCTCACTGAAGCCGTATAACAGACCACCAAAGCCAATCGTCGATAAAGCTGCGCCTAGGCCGTCAAACTTAGGCCGACTCGTCGTCGTGACATTGCGCATGAGAAAGATGGCCAGGATCAAATCGACAAACGCGATCGGCATGATAATGTAAAACAACGTACGCCAAGACCCGTTTTGCACAATCCAGCCAGATAGCGTAGGTCCAATGGCAGGTGCAAAGTTGAGCGCGATACCGAAGATGCCCATCGCCATTCCCCGCCGTTCGGGAGGGAACAGCCGGAAGACTGCGTTCATCATGACGGGCATGAGTACCCCCGCCCCTGCGGCCTGCACGACGCGGCCAACGAGCATGATGCCAAAGCTGGGGCTAAGCCCGCAGATAACGGTTCCGATAAAAAACAGGGACATCGCTGTAATGTACAACTGTCTCGTGGTGAAGCGGGCAATGAGATAAGCCGTAATCGGAATGACAATGCCGTTGACAAGCAAGTAAATCGTTGTCAACCAGTCACCGGTCGTCGCCGAAATATGCATGCGATCCATGATTTGTGGCAGAGCGACGTTAATCAACGTCTGGTTGAGGAACGCGACGAACGCGCCAGCGAGCATGACGCCAAACACAGGCACGACGCGCACGCCAGTCTGTTCTGATGCAGAACGCATATGTAGTTGTTTCCCCCTTTAAAATGGACGCTCCATTGCAATCGCAGCTTTGGAACTATACGTCGCCAGTTGGAGCTTACGTTGTGATCAAAAGACGAAAAGCAACTTAGGCAGTGATATAGAGGAGATTCGTACCTTCTGCGAACGCGGGGATATGCATTCTTCCAGGCACGAAATGATTACTTATAGGCTATCATTTGCGTATCGATCGCGCAAGCATATTTCGTGAACAATTTGTTGCAACTTACAAAAGTGAAGTTAGGACTGAAAAGGGGAAAGGGCAAGAGTGTTACGAACCTGACAAACAAGGCTGCTGGTTGCCCACAGGGTGCAACCAGCAGCCTTATCGTTCCGAACGAATCGTTTCGTCCGGAGATTACATCATACCGTCCATGCCGCCCATGCCAGGTGCAGGAGCCTTTTCCTTCTCCGGCTTGTCTGCAACCGCAGCTTCCGTCGTGAGGAACGAAGCCGCGACGCTCGCTGCGTTTTGCAAAGCGGAGCGCGTAACCTTCGCCGGGTCGACAATACCAGCTTTCAGCATATCCGTCCACTCGTCGGTAGCTGCGTTGTAACCGAAGCCAACGGCTTCTTTCTTCAGGCGATCGACGATGATGGAACCCTCAACGCCAGCGTTCTCAGCGATTTGGCGAACCGGAGCCTCCAGGGCCTTACGAACCAGGTTGACACCCGTCAACTCATCGCCTTCAGCCTTGACGCTGTCAAGCGCCTTGATGACGTTGACGAGAGCTGTACCACCGCCAGGAACGATACCTTCTTCGACGGCTGCACGCGTCGAGTTGAGCGCGTCTTCGATGCGGAGCTTCTTCTCTTTCAACTCCGTCTCCGTCGCAGCGCCGACCTTGATTACAGCCACGCCACCAGACAATTTTGCCAAGCGCTCTTGCAACTTCTCGCGATCGAAATCGGAGGTCGTCTCTTCGATCTGATTCTTAATTTGGTTGATGCGAGCTTGGATATCAGACTTGTCACCCGCACCGTCGACGATGATGGTGTTCTCCTTGCTGACGCGAACTTGGCGCGCACGACCGAGTTGCTCGATGCCCGTGTTTTTCAACTCGAGGCCGAGTTCCTCGCTGATGACCTGACCGCCAGTCAAAGCCGCGATGTCCTGCAACATAGCCTTGCGGCGATCGCCAAAGCCTGGCGCCTTCACGGCAACAGCGTTAAACGTGCCGCGGATCTTGTTGACGACGAGGGTTGCGAGTGCTTCGCCTTCGACGTCTTCCGCAATCAACAACAACGGACGGCCAGATTGGACGACGCGCTCAAGCACTGGCAAAATCTCTTGGATGTTGCTGACCTTCTTATCGGTGATCAAGATGAATGGCTCGTCCAGGACAGCTTCCATCTTGTCGGTGTCGGTGACCATGTACGGCGAGATGTAGCCGCGGTCAAACTGCATACCTTCTACCACTTCGAGTTCAGTGGTAAAGCCTTTCGACTCTTCGACCGTGATCACGCCGTCGTTGCCCACTTTTTCCATGGCATCGGCGATGAGCAGCCCAATCTCTTCCGCACCAGCCGAAATGGCAGCAACCTGCGCGATGTTCTCGCGACCCTCAACCGGCTTCGAAATCTTCTTGATCTCGTCGACAGCAGCCGCCACAGCCTTTTCGATGCCGCGCCGCAAAACCATCGGATTTGCGCCAGCCGCAACGTTTTTCAGGCCCTCGCGGATCATCGCTTGCGCGAGAACCGTTGCCGTCGTCGTACCATCACCAGCAACGTCGTTCGTCTTCGTCGCAACTTCTTTGACGAGCTGAGCGCCCATGTTCTCATACGCGTCTTCCAGCTCAATCTCTTTTGCAATGGTGACACCGTCGTTGGTGATCAGGGGCGATCCGAATTTCTTTTCCAGAACGACGTTACGGCCCTTGGGACCGAGTGTCACTTTCACCGCATCAGCGAGCGCATCGACACCGCGCAGCATCGCACGGCGAGCTTCTTCACCAAAGCGAATTTCCTTTGCCATCCTGTATACCTCCCTGACGTTTTATGTAGTCGACTTACTTCTCGACGATCGCCAAGATGTCGCTTTCGCGCAGAATCAACACTTCTTCGTTGTTCACTTTGATTTCCGTGCCAGCATACTTCGAGAAAATCACGCGATCTCCGACTTTGACCTCGAGCTCCTGACGCTTCCCATCTTCGAACTTGCCCGGGCCGACAGCGATAACCTCGCCCTCTTGCGGTTTTTCCTTCGCATTGTCTGGAAGGAAAATGCCACTTGCGGTTTTCTCTTCACGTTCAACTGGACGCACCACAACGCGATCAGCGAGCGGCTTCAGCATGTGAACAACCTCCCTGTTGGATTTGAGTGTCTTCTTTTGTTAGCACTCTCGTTCAGTGAGTGCTAACACCAAGGACTATAATAATCTCTCGCTTCAAAGAGTGCAACCGTCTCCATAAAGATTTTCGAGATCCTTGTTAGAGGCCGTCAGCCAACAGAAAAGCTAGCAAACGTGCTGCATCCTCCGCCGCAAACACAGGCACCGGCAACCGACACCCCTTAGGCGCAATGGCAGCAACCAGGTTTGCCGCACCTGCCGCCATGAGCTTGTCCCATTCCGCTTCGGAAGCAACGACAGCCACCTTCGGCAACCAACTGCCCTTGACCCCTTCGACGATCGCGATGTCAGGCGCCTGCTCGCCTGCAACGGCATGCAACCGTGCAAACCACAATTCGAGGCTCGAGCACTGCGCCTGCCAGTCGTGCAAGAGCCATCCACGTGCACTGGCTACAAGTGTCCAACGCGCCCCTGCATGGGCTGCACGCACCGTATCGGCATCTGTCTTCTCCCAGTCTGGCCAATCCAGTTGATCCGCATGCCCATCGTGCTTGATATAGGCAACCTCGAGTCCACGCCGCTTCGCCTCGCGAATCAAGTTCTCGGCAGCCACCGTTTTCCCTGCGTCCTGAAAGCCGACGATGCCAATCATCTTCGGGCGCTTTTCGCGACTAAAGGCGGCGGATGGCGGCGATTTAGGCATTGAGCCACCCGCCGATCCCGAGTACGGCAATATCGCGTCGACGCACCCGCAAACCGGCCAAAACGCGAGGAAGCAACTTATCGAATGCGGTTATCGGATCGTGAATGACGGCGCCAGGGAGCCCAAAGATGGCCGCGTGTCCGCGGTATGCTAGCATCATCATGGAGCCCGGAATCATCGGTATACCGTGCGTCACCACCTCCGTGGCAGCACGGCGAATGGCTGCCGGCGAACGGTCATCTGGGTCGACCGACATGCCCCCCGTGACGAGCACGAGCGTGGCTCCATCTGCGACCACACGCGCAATCTCACCGGCAATGGCGTCCGGATCGTCCCCGACCAGCGTCTGCTCGACGTCGCGAATGCCATATGCGGCCAATTTTTCGCGCAGGACCGGGCCAAATCGGTCTTCGATTCGGCCGCTTAAAATCTCGCTCCCGGTGGTGACCAGATGCACCTTCTGCGGGCGATACGGCAACACATCGACGATGCTGCGCCGGTGTGCCCCACGCGCGATCACTTCGATTGCGCGCACCTTCTCCTCCGCGATGACGAGCGGGATGGGCCGCACACTGGCCAGGCTTGTCCCTACTGTGACGTGTTGAAAGGGCAAGCGTGTTGCGATGGCAATTTCGTCAATGCTGTTCATCGCCGTTACTCGCCTGGCATCGACCCACAACATCCCCTCCCGGTCTGCCTTGAGTACGACCTTGCCTTCTTCGACGTCGGAAAGGCGCACGCCCCTTCCTGCGATCGCCCTAGCCATGCGGATAGCTGCGTCGTCCTCGTGCAACTCCCCATCATCTAGTTCCAGAATGTAAATGTGTCGCTTCCCCATGTCGAGCAAGACCGGGATGTCCTCTTCCCGAATGATATGCCCACGCCGAAATTGACGTCCTTTAAACTCCCCCGGGACGATTCTCGTCATGTCGTGCGCCAATTGCATGCCAACTGCATTCTCCACAGGCACCTCGCGCCGTTTCATGTGCATCCCCCTTCCGCCAACCAGGCTTTGTAATCGTCCGGCGTGTGAACCGGACGTACGGCCCAGGGTTGATGAGAAAATTCGAGTCCCGCGATCGATAGTCCAACAAGCCCTGGCAGCAGCCGGCGCTCGCCGCGCCGCGCCGCCTCTATGAACGCGGTCGCAACATGTTGCTGATAAGCTGCACACAGTGGCTGCAGCCGCCCCTCGCGCATCGCCGCCACGCCGTCGGCATCCGAATGCCGCAAGCGCTCGAGCAGCGTTGCCAGGACCTGCGGGGTGATGCCCGGCAAATCGCCCGCGATCAAATGAAACGTAGCCGTCGGATGGGGCCACGTGGAAAAAATCGCTCCCAATGCCTGCAGCGGTCCCTGCCAAGGTACCGGATCAAGCCGCCACTCCACCCTTCTCGGCAACCACGGCTCGATGCTTGCGCACAAGTCAGTCTCGTTATGGCTGACGATCACGGTGTCCGACACGGCCAGCGCAGAGCGAATTACGTGTGCCAAGACTGGCAATCCGGAGCTGTCACGGGCGAGCAGCAACTTGTTCCCGTATTCAGCCATGCGCCTACTCTGCCCACCGGCCAAGACGATTACAGCGTGCTCCTCCCGCAGTCGAACACACCTCCGTCCGTCAGGACTGCGTGCATGCGGACATCGTGCGGATCAAAAGGCAAACAATCGACGAATTGTTCGGAAAAACAAACGCCGACGCGCACAGGAAACTGCTGTTCCGCGTCCGCGAAATACCGATCATAATAGCCACCGCCGTAGCCGAGACGAACGCCGTCTTTGGCAAACGCGAGACCCGGCACAAAGGCTAGGGTAATCTCCTCGCGCGGCACCGTCGGCGCGTCGTCCCGCGGAGCGAGGATGCCATAGCGGCCAGGCACGAGATCGTCCATCGTACGTACAACAGAAAATGCCATGTCACCATCATCGCGGACGCGCGGATAGGCCAAGCAGTAGCCTTTCGCCGAGAGCCATGTATGTGCATCCGCCAGATTAAGCTCACCGGATGTCGCTGCATACATGGCAACCACGCATCCCCGTCCCTTTGCTTCGCGCTCGGCCAAGGCCACGGCGAGCAACGCTGCCTCGCGCTCTTTGCGCGTCCGTTCCTCCCCGGCAATGGCGAGGCGCACACGGCGAAATGATTTTCGTAAGGCTGTCTTATCACCTGACAATGTCGCGAGCGTCCTCCTGCCGATACAAGTCGAGCTTCCAAAATAACCACGGCGCACCAAGCGTTGTCCAGGCGGCGACCAGCACGACGCGCACGTACTGCCAAAGCGGTTGCTCCAAACGCGCTTGTACTGCCCATTGTATCGCAACAATACCTGCCAACGCGATGATTGCAACACAAATTCGCTTCCACAACGCAGGTTGTATATCGGTGTGTAAAAACTGGCGTTCAATGGCAGCCCCAGCACCGATAGCCATTAGAAATGCCGCATAGACACCCGCCGCGCCATGGTGATCGACAGCCAACAGCAACGCAGGAAATACGACGGAAAAAGCTAGTGCGATGGGAAACGGAACCTGCCGATACGTCCACCAGCGCCCAAGTTGCCAACCACAAATCCCGATAAGAAGTCCAATACCCCAACCGACGACGACGTCAAGTGGCCAATGAAGTCCTAAGTAGATGCGTGAGATGCCGATGGCCGCAACCAAAATGATGCCGATCCACATGATGTACCGACGGCGAAACCACTTGGCGATCCCAGCAAAAAACGTCATCGTGCCTTGCGCGTGTCCGCTCGGCATCGACAAACCAGTGGCCGAACTGATATAACCGGAACGAATACCTGGTACACCGAGCGGCCGAGCAACGTGGAACACCGACTTAAGCCAAGCGTTGGTATACATACTGGTAAGAAACACATAGGCCAAGCGCATGCCCAATGTGCGATTGACGGCTAGAAATAAGATTGGAAGTATGAGTAGATATACCGATTCGGTGCCGAGGAACGACAGCCCAACAGCCAGTTTGTCCAGCCACGGCGTATGAAAGGATTGAATCCACCGGATCAGGTGGTACTGCCACCCGAATCCCTCTGGTAGCGGAAACGTCGGAGTAGGCATGAAGAGTCCTCCTTGCGCAATATGTCAGGGACGTTGCTAGAGTGTATGGACAAAGGAGAACACATATGATTGTTTTACAGGCAAGCCATTTGAAAAAGAGCTATGACGGCGTTGAAGTGTTAGTCGACGCGTCCGTCATCATTCGCGCTGGCGATAAAGTGGGATTGGTCGGGGGCAACGGAGCTGGCAAAACGACGCTGCTTAAGCTCATCACCGGTGAAGAACAACCAGATGGGGGCACCATCGCGAAGCGCGATGGCCTGCAGATGGGGTACGTGTCTCAGTACGTGCAACCCGATGCAGACACGACGGTTTACCAGTTCGTGGCTGAAGCGCAGAAACCTTTGCAGCTAATGGAGGCCAAACTGCGAGAACTCGAGGCAAAGATGGCAGATCCCAACGTTTACACGAATGAGCAGCGATTTGCCGACATCACGCAAACCTACGAGCGGGCGGCCCATCAATTCGAACAAGCCGGCGGCTACGCTTGGCAAACCAATGTGCGCCGCGTGCTCGCGGGCCTACAGTTTGCTGCCGAGATGCAACCCTTACCCATATCGGCGCTAAGCGGCGGTCAGCGCACCCGATTGGCGCTTGCGCGCCTACTCGTGCAGCAACCAGATTTACTCGTCCTCGACGAACCAACCAACTATCTCGACACGGACACGCTCGCCTGGTTGGAAGGCTATCTCAAACACGACGAGGGAAGTCTGCTCGTCGTCTCGCATGATCGGTACTTTCTCGATGAAGTTACGACCCAGACGATCGCGCTCGAAGATGGCATCACCCGCCACTACCCAGGCAACTATGCTGCCTATGTCCTGCAGTCACAGCAGGAGCGGGAACAGCAGGCGAAGCTGTACGAACAACAGCAAGAGGAAATTGCCAGGCTCGAATCGTTTGTCCAAAAGAACATCGCGCGCGCCTCGACGACCAAACGGGCCCAAAGCCGACGAAAGATGCTGGAGCGCATGGAGCGGGTGGAACGCCCCCGCGGCGACGGTCCAAGCGTACGAGTTGAATTCGAGCCGCGCCGTCCGTCTGGCCGTGACGTGCTGCAAGTGTCCGATCTCACCATTGGCTACTCGCATCACATCGTGGCCCAGCACATCTCATTTCACCTGGAACGCGGTATGCGCCTGGCGATCCTAGGGCCAAATGGCGCCGGGAAATCGACGCTACTCAAGACGGTCGTTGGGCTTTTGCCGGCACACACCGGGCAGATCAAATGGGGGCAACACGTCGAAGTTGGCTATTACGACCAAGAACAATCTGACCTGGACGACACCAAGAGCGTGATTGACCAAGTCTGGGACGAGCGCTTGGATTTGGACGAAACGTCCATCCGCAAGGCCTTGGCGCAATTTCTGTTTCGTGGCGAAGATGTCGTGAAGCCCGTCTCGGGACTGAGCGGTGGCGAACGCAGCCGTTTAAATCTATGTCGCCTCATGCTACGGCAAGCGAACGTGTTGGTGATGGACGAGCCTACCAATCACCTGGACATTCCGAGTAAAGAGGCATTGGAGCAAGCTCTTACCGACTATAGCGGCACGCTGCTTTTCGTCTCACATGACCGTTATTTTATTGACGCGATTGCAACCCACATCGCCGTTCTAGAGCCAGATGGCTTGGTCAAATACCTCGGCAACTACTCCGACTACCGTGAAAAGGTTGCTGAAAACGAGCGTATTGCAAGTATCGAACAAAGTGTGCAGAATGCGAAAGAGCACACTCGTCATCCTGCAACTGCCGATGCGACAACGAGTCAACCTTCTACGCGGCGCCGCATTCGCTCCAGTGACGTGCGCAAGCTACAGGACGAAATTGAAAAATGGGAGCGCACAACTGCCGAACTGGAAGCAAGATTGACCGCCATTGGCATGGAGCAAAGCGAAGCCGCCGCAATGCAGGACATCGACCGCATTCGAGCCCTGGAAGAGGAACGCGAACACGTCGAACAAGCGTGTCATCAAGCCCTGGAGAAATGGGAGCAAGCTTCATTGCAACTAGAGATGCTGCAATCTGAATCCGATTGATCCTACCGAGCATACGAGGGCTGTCGCCCTCGTTCTTTTTTAGGCTCCAAGAAGTGCATGAACCTTCAGGATTTCAAAGCGAAGTTCATCGAGTTCAGACGAGGACTATTTGACGAGGTACCGTAGATTCTCGCCAATCGCGTCAAGATCCTTTTCCATGCTGTTGACCTCATTCTGCATGTCCGTTAATGCGGTGCTCAAGCCGTGTCACCCTGATGCCGAGACTGTGAATCTCGACAGCCAGCTCGTGCCCATCCGTATCGAACCGCGTGGACAATTCGTCGATGTGCGTGCCAAGCACCTCTGTGCACTCGTCCAACCGCGTCGACAATTCTTCGATGTGCGCCGACAGCTCATTGTTACGAGCCTCTAACATCGTCGAGAACGAGATGGTTTGAAGCTCTAGCTTTTCGTCCAAAACCGCGCTAAATATTTTAATCCACGTATCCTCGTGCATCGGTGCCCCTCCCCGCGACCACCAAATATCCCAGGAATGACTGCATGGATGAACATCAAGGTGTGGTTCCCCGACGTTTGGACTCAAATTACCATAGCTCCGGTGACTCGTCTATGACGTATGGCATATAAGATGAGCCTTTCCGTTATGCTACTCCTTCAGAAAGTGAAACACGGGAATTTTCAGTTTATCCACATTGTCCACCGACTTATCCACAGGCCTAACAGCCTGTATTTCGAGCCCTTTCGACACTTTTCCACATGTTCCACAAGAATAAGACATCGGGTTATTCACAGGTTAGGGACAATCTGTACGACATCTGGCCAGTTTTCATCCTGCCAATCCACAAGGGGCAGTTGGGCGTACGCGTTGAGCGACAATGGGCTCCAACGCCCTTGTTTTGCCCGCGGATAAGCCGCCGCCGCAATCATCGCCGCATTGTCGGTGCACAGTTCAATCGGCGGAAACATTGCGCTTATTGAGAGCTCTTTCGCCAACTGAGACATCGCTTCGCGCAGGCCTCGATTGGCCGCCACGCCGCCAGCCACCACAATTGTACGTGCCCCTGTGTGCACAGCGGCCCGCTTCGTCTTTTCGACCAAGACCTCGACCACAGCAGCTTGGAAACTCGCACATACGTCTTCGACCAATACAGCCTGACCCCGATTCTTGCGCTTGACGATCTCGTTATTGACCGCTGACTTCAGCCCACTGAACGAAAAATCAAAGCTATCGTCTTCCAGCAGGGCTCGCGGAAACGCAAACGCATCCGGACGCCCGCGATGGGCGAGATCGTCCACCTTAGGACCGCCTGGGTACGCCAGCCCAAGTAGCCTTGCCACCTTGTCATAGGCCTCTCCGGCCGCGTCGTCGCGCGTCCCGCCAAGACGGGTAAAGCGAAATTTGGCATCGACGCTCAGCAGTTCGGTATGCCCTCCAGAAACAACAAGGCACAAAAACGGCGGCGTCGCCCCAGTGCCCCCATCTAAAGTCAGCATAGCTGCCGCCACGTGACCGGCGATATGATGAACCCCAACAAGCGGCTTGCCAGTTGCCAAGGCGTACCCCTTTGCCGCCGATACGCCGACCAGCAGTGACCCAAGAAGGCCAGGGCCACACGTCACCGCAATCGCGTCGATATTCGACCACGTCATGTTCGCATCGCGAAACACTTGTTCCACGACCCTGGTGATATCCACAACATGCTGTCGCGATGCTACCTCAGGCACGACACCGCCAAAGCGCGCATGCAAGTCGATCTGGCTGGCAGTCACCTGAGCCAGCAGATGTGTGCCATCTTGTACGATCGCGGCAGAAGTCTCGTCGCAACTCGTCTCAATTCCCAAGATGTTCATCCCTGCACCTCCCCGTCCCCTGTCACGCGCGGTGGCAAATCGGCCCACATGATGATGGCATCCTCGTTGTTGTCCGTGTAGTACCCTTTGCGTATGCCTACCCGCTCAAAGCCATACTTGCGATATAAATTTTTGGCGATCTCGTTACTCACGCGCACCTCGAGTGTCATCTTGCGGCCCCCAGCCGCCATGCAGATGGACATCAGGGTCTTTAACAACGTCTCGCCCAACTTCAGGCCGCGAAAATCGGGATCGACCGCAATGTTGGTAATATGGCCTTCGTCCATAATCATCCAAAAACCGGCGTAACCGGCGATCCGTTGGTCGTACTCGGCGACGACATAGCGCGCAAGCCGATTCTCCACCAATTCTCCGATGAACGCCTGCCGCGACCAAGGCGCGGTGAACGAGCGATGCTCCACGCGCAATACCTGATCGAGATCGCGCAAGAGCATGCGCCGGATCACCAGTCGTTCGGGATGCCAATCCTGTCGCTCCATCATGTCGAACCTCCCTCGGACGCGGCTTGCCACTTCGCTTCAGCTTCCACAAGAAGAGCATAAACCGGCGCCAATGCATGTAGACCATCGCCTGTGTAAACGGCGTATTCGGGGCACTTGCCAAGTTCCAGCAGCGCCTGTGGCATCAGCCCTGAGAGCGCTCCCCATGTGAGCGATCTCGCCACATGCGTCGGCATGGGCCAATCTCTCGGCAAGTCGTGGACGATAAGCGCATCCTCGCCATCGCCCACCACCTGCAACCATGACGCAATGGGCAGAACTTGAATGTCGCAGTCACGCACAAAGCGCTCGTCGACAGCGCGTGTATAACAAGCGCCAAACGCGCGGCCGCGACGCGCATTCAGCATCACCACAATGCGGTGGGGCAAGCCGTTGGCAGCCTCCGCGAGCACCGCCGCGCGTGCCATGGCGTCGAGGGTGGGCACGGCAACCACTGGCACCCGAAGGGCGTGACCCATCGCCTTCGCCGTCGCCACCGCCATGCGCACGCCTGTATAACTGCCAGGTCCGACGCCCGTCACGATGCGCTCCACGTCCGTCATCGCGAGGCCCGCGCTCGCCAAGGCAAACTGCACGGAGGGTTGCAGCAACCGCGAGTGCCCCCGCGGTACGCGCTGGATGACGCCGCTCAACAGCCTGCCATCGCTTGTACCTGCGCCGACAGCCAGCGTATCGGTCGCGGTATCCATTGCGATCACGCCCATCAGCCAACCCACTCCTTCATTCGTGCACAAGCGCTCACGCCGACCGCCTGCGCGCGAAACGCCCGCTCACCGCCTGCCAATGGCGTGATAACAATGTCCAAGTATGTATCCAAGCACCTGCGCACGCCCTGCGGCCACTCAATCAGCACGATGTGCGAACCATCGAAGTAATCGTCAAAGCCAATGCCAACAAGCATATCCTCGCTCAGTTGCGCCAGCGGATCGTCCGGGTCGTCGTACAGTCGATATAAGTCCATATGAACGAACGGCTCCCTGCCTTCGTATTCGCCAACAATGGTGAATGTTGGGCTCGTCACCTCGCTGCCGACGCCGACGCCGCGCGCGACAGCCTTCGCAAAGCGCGTCTTGCCTGCGCCGACGGGGCCGCTTAACAGCACGACGTCCCCTGGCTTGAGTACCTGTCCCAGACGCTCGCCCAATTCATCTGTCGCGCTGGGGGTGTGAGCGACCTGTTCCCACTGTTCCTGCATGCCAAATCTCCATTTCTATCGCGATGTAAAGTGGTTGTATCCCTTTGCTTCGACGACCTCCAGCCCGTCCGCTGTCCGCATGACAACGCCATCTCCGTCTTCACAGCGCCCGATAGCTGTCACCGGCACATTGTACAGATTTGCGGCTGCGAGCAAGCGCGCAAACGCCTCGTGGGGGGCGGCGCCGACGAGTTCGTAATCCTCGCCACCGTACAACGCATAGTCGACGGCCGACCGGCCTGCAAAGCGTGCATGCTCCTTGACCTCTGGTCGAATGGGCAGCTGATTCTCGGCAATCACACAGCGAACGCCACTCGCCGTTGCGATTTCGTTCAACTCGCTCGCCAGACCATCGCTTACGTCGTTTAAGGCGGAAACGCCTGCCCGCGCCGCTGCAAGGCCCAAACCGATACGCGGAGTCGGCCGCTGATGACAGCGTGCTAACGCCGCCTGTGTCACCGGTGATGCACTGTGCTTGCCTTGTAACACGTCCAATCCAGCCGCTGATCCACCGAGCCATCCGGTGACAAACAGGATGTCTCCAGGTCTCGCGCCGCTGCGCAGGATGGGGCGCTCTGCTTTGCCGACAAGCGCGATGGAAACGGTGAAAGGTCCTGGCGTCGAAACGACATCACCGCCGACGACGCTACAACCAAACTCGGAACAAGCCTCTGCCAGTCCATCGTAAAGCTCCGCCAGCTCCGCTTCCCGCCAGCTCGGCGACACCGCCAGCGTCACCGTCGCCCACAGCGGTTCGCCGCCCATCGCAGCGATATCACTGATGGAGACGGCGAGCGATTTATAGCCCAGATTGTGTCGGGTTATGGTCGACTCCAAAAAGTGAACACCTTCAACCAGCGCATCGGTCGTCAGCACCAGTTGACCTCGTGGTGGCGTCACCACCGCGGCGTCGTCGCCAGAGGCGACAACGACATCGGGGCGTGGTGCAGGCAAGCGCTCCAGCAACGCGCGAATGAGCGCAAATTCGTCCATCTTCGATGCCTCCAACGGCGCCCCCGCCTTAAGCAGGAGGCGTGATCGCATCCATTCACATTGGCTTCATGATAGCAATTTTGTGGACGAATTGCTTGTGACGGCATGTGTCGGTGCACTTGTCCATAGACATGAAAAAGGATTGGCAAGCGAGGTGGGCGTATGGAGTGGATACCGCAAATACTTCAATATGTTACCGCTGGCCTGGTATATCTCGGATATCCCGGCGTGTTTGTGGCGATGGTGATGGAAGGGCTCGGACTGCCTTTCCCAGGAGACGTGTTCCTCGCATTTTACGGATACTCGGTGGCCGAACACAGCATGCATGGAATCACCGTGTTTTGCTTTGGCACGCTCGGTTATTTCACCGGCGTATCCATCGTGTTCTTACTCACGCGCCGATTCGAAAAGGTGTTGCTGCGGCCCTTATACCAGATGCGGCTGCTAAACGAAGCGCGCTTGCAGAACACCGGCGGACTCATGGATCGCTATGCGGCCCTCGTCCTTATTCCAGGCCGCTTTCTCCCGGGTATCCGTTCTCTAAGCACCTATGCGGCCGCACTGAGCACGATGCCATACGCTTCATTTGCACTGTATTCCATCGTCGGTTCCATCGTTTGGTGTGGTGCCTGGCTAGGCCTAGGGTACTGGTTTGGCGAAAATGTCGACGCCATGATGAAGCATGTGCAAACGACATTGATGTGGGTTACCATCATTCTCGTGGCAGGTGCTATCGCATACTGGCTACTGCGCAAATGGCAGGCCGCATTGGATGTGAGGAACAAAAAGTGAGTGAGCGTGTACTTTGTATCGAATGGTGTGTGAAAAATGAGCGGTTCGGCACGCGCGAAGCTATGGAAAGCATCGTCGACAAGCCTGTCGGCCACCGCCGCTACGCCTGTCTTGACCTGTGTGAAATCTGTATGCGGCAACCATTTGTCGTAATTGACGATCACGTTGTCACAGCCGCTGATGCACGGACACTTCGTGAAATGCTTCGTCACCCAAACCTTAGATGAGATGCAAAAAGGCCGACGCGGGCCGTTTCCCCGGCTCCCGTCGGCCTTTTTGCCAAGCACCTAACACGTCAGGATACACTCGATGTATCGGTCTGTGTCTGCTCGGCTGGCAAGGCGCTGACAATCTTCCCCTGTGGCATCGCAAAGATCCCCTTACTGACAATCATCTGCGCCGCAGTGTCGACTAACGAGGCCTCCACTGGCTGTTTGGGGCTCGGGATGCTAATGCGAACCTTCTTATTCTGATCCGTCATAAACGCCAAGTGCAATGCGAATTTTGTCGCCATCGATAATCCCCCTCTACGTCAACCATGTAGTCGCCTTACGCCGTCGTGCCTGTATTAGTGCCTGTCGTACCACCGGTTTGCCCGGCTCCGCCAGCATCCGACAAAGCGGTAACATCCACGCGCGAAATCTGCATAAGCGGCTCGTCAATCAACGCCGCCAAAGCCTGCCCCACCGCCAAAATGTCGTCGTTTGCCGCGCTCGGCGAGACATACGCGAACTTGTGCACCTTCACCTGCGCCTGTCCGTTTGCCTTTGTACCTGACTGCGTCTGCAACTGAAGCGTCGTTCCGACTGCCGTGGTCTGTGCCATCGTCATGGCCTCCTCTCTGCGTGTCGCCTACTCGCGAACGCACTCGAAGAAATGCATTCCCAGCACCGATACAGGGACAACCCTGCCCCGTATGCATATCCAAACTTGATTAGGGAATTTTATCCTAAAAAGGCACCTGGAGGTGATTGTGATGCGATCGAAAAGAGTCATCCGTCGCCTCGGCGATTGGACGCCGCATGATCGTCGAGTGCGTCTCGACCGTCTCAATGCACCTGTGCTGTCTGACGCGATGGCGATTACTCCATCCGATTCGTCACCAGCACCGCCAGCTGACTGGTTGACGCCTGATCTAGATGCCAACATCGCCACACTGCGCGATACGTTGCAGAAAGCGTCCGATGTCGTTTTCCGCCCGCTCGTCGTCCTTGGCGGCAAACGGGCTTGCATTGTGTATGTCGATGGCCTCTCCGACATGGAGCTGGTTGATGCACATGTGCTCGAGTCGCTTATTCAAGCGCACTCCCCGGCACCTGACACTCCACACCCCCTCGCGATTACCCATGTCGAGGCAGCAGCAGAGCAGGTGACGACCGCCGGTGTGAAGCCCGTGCGCACGTTTTCAGCAGCCGTCGAATCGATCATCGTCGAATTACAAGTTGTACTCTTCCTCGAGGGGACCGAAACAGCCATCGCCTTAAACGCAGGGGGTGGCGAAAATCGCGCCATTTCGGAGCCCGATGCCGAAGCGGTGGTGCGCGGCCCACGCGAAGGTTTTAACGAAAGCCTACGCACGTCCATCACGCTCCTGCGCCGCCGCATTCGCACGCCAGATCTCGCCATCGAGACCATGCAACTCGGTACATATACACAAACCAAAGTGGCTCTATGCTACATCGAAGGGATCGCTGATTCGGAAATCGTCAACGAAGTACGTACCCGTCTCAAGCGCATCGACACCGACAGCATTATCGACACCGGCTATATCGAGGAGTTGATTGAAGACAATCCGTTTTCTCCGTTTCCCCAGATTCAAAACACCGAGCGCCCAGACGTGGTGGCCTCGATGCTGGTCGAAGGGCGCGTCGCGATTCTCGCCGATGGATCGCCGTTTGCGCTCATCGCTCCGATCAACTTCTGGGGTGCATTGCAAGCTGCGGAAGACTATTATGAACGCTTCCCAATCGTCAATCTCATTCGCTGGTTGCGCTATCTTTTCATGTTTATCGCACTTTACTTGCCGTCTTTGTACGTCGCGATCACGACTTTTCATCAAGAAATGCTGCCAACCAAGCTCCTCTTGTCGATCGCGGCGGCGCGCGAAGTCACGCCACTGCCCGCGATCGCCGAATGTCTGTTGATGGAAATCACCTTCGAAGCCCTGCGCGAAGCAGGTATTCGCTTGCCGAAGGCTGTTGGTTCCGCCATCAGCATCGTCGGGGCGCTCGTCATTGGCCAGGCCGCCGTCGAGGCCGGCATCGTGTCGGCGCCGATGGTCATCGTCGTCGCCATCACGGGCATCGCCTCCTTTGTCATTCCGCGCTACAGCTTTACGATCGCGATTCGCATTTTGCGCTTCGGCATGATCATCCTTGGTGGCACCATTGGCTTATTTGGCATCATCGCATTCACACTTGCCGTCATCGTACATCTCGCGAGTTTGCGCTCCATCGGCGTGCCGTATCTGATGCCGGCATCGCCTTTGACGAAAAAGAACATGCGCGATGTCATTACGCGTCCGCCACACTGGGCGATGCGTTGGCGTCCAATCGAAACAAGCAAGCCCAACCGCCAACGACAGAGCAATGCAATGGCTCCGGCGCAACGCATGCCCCGGGGCAAACGCCGAATGTAGAAAGGAGATTGCCTATGTGGAGGCGATTTGCGACCTGTGTCTCAATCGTGGCCAGTTCTCTTATGTGCACAGGTTGCTGGGACTCGACCGAGATCGACCGCTTATCCATTGTCACCATGACAGGTGTCGATGTCGCCGAGGACGGCCAGTCCGTACTGGGGTCTGTGCAAATCGCCAGAGCGAGCGAACTGGGGACAACCGGCGGCGGATCGCCCGCAACTTCGACTGGAAGTGCCAAAGCGTATTTGGTGGAAAGCGCGGAAGGCCCCACCGAAGTCGAGGTCATGGCGAAAATCCGATCAAGTTTGCCGCGCAAGTTGTTCATGGGACATCGTCGCGTGATCGTGATCGGCGAAGATTACGCTCGCCGCGGTGTCGGCCAACTGCTGGACGAAATTGTCCGCAATCCGCAGAGCCGCTTGCGAACCTATGTGGTTGTCGCATTTCACGAACAGGCGCAGAAGATGCTGCAAGTGCCATCTGACTTGAACCGGCTACCTTCCGATGCTGTCGTCGAACTGGAACAGTCAGGGTCTGTTGTTGCGATGGACGCGAGGAGATTTGCCAAGCAACTCACGAGCCATAGCGATCCGTATGCCATGGGAATTGCGATGTTCACAAACGAGATGTCGGAGGCATCGCCTGAAGCCTTGACGCTGGAGAATATCGCCGTATTTCAACGCGATAAATTGGTTGACTGGTTGCAAGGTGAGGCGGCTAAGGGATTTCTTTGGATTTCCAGGGATCTTCGCGACGACAGTGAAACAGTCACTTTGCCGGATAACAGGGGTAAGGTGAGCGTCCGTCTGGGTAGCGTGCGAACATCCCATCACGTAAAGATTGTTCGCGGACAACCGGAACTCAATATCAACCTGCACGCCATTTTCGATATTAACCAAAACGCCTCGCGCCTCAACTTGTTGCAACCAAACCAGATGGATGTGGTACGAAAAGCGTTGCAAGCGAAAATTCAATCGCAAATTGCCAGCGCTATGCAACAGCTTCAACGCGATCAAGCCGATCCGCTTGGTGTAAGCAACGAGCTATTTAAATATAATCCTGGTCTCTGGCGCCGGTTGGAGCCTCGATGGCGAGAAGTGTATGCAGCGATGCCCATCCACTACAACATCGATATCAACATACGCAATGCAGGTCTGATGAGCAGTAGCTTATAGGCTTAATGTTACGTGAAGAGAGTGAAGCCTGTGGTCAATTTCGCCAGTATCATACTTTCCATCTGCATTCTGGCCATCATCTACTTGGCGGACTACCGTCCGCACATTCAATCGGCGAGCACAACGGTGAAAGCAATCTATACATCCCTCACCGCCATCGGCGCATTAGCCAGCACACTTTACATGTTACACGTACCTGGTTTTGTGTTGCACCTTGACTAAGGCAGCTAACAGGAGGATATAAGTGATGGCAATGCATGCTGCACAGACACAAACGGGCGGAACAAATACCACTGGCGGTGAAGGTCAAAGTCAAGGACAGACACAGGGAAAGACACAGACGACCATCTCCCTCCTCCAATATTTTATGGTCGTCATTGCATCCATTACCGCCTTTGGACATTTTGTCTACGTTCATTTGGCCATGATGTATGCGGGGCGCGATACGTGGCTATCGCTGACGTTAGGCTGCTTGATTGGGCTGATGATCACATATCTGAGCCTTGTGCATGTAGCTAAATACCCCAAACTCTCACTGGCTGGCCTCATGCAAGCGGCATTTGGCCGCTGGGTGGGCGGAGCGATTACGTCTCTGTACGTCGTCTATTTCCTGTTCCTCGTCGCATTGACGCTCAAACTTGTGGCAGGATTCATGACGGTGATCTACCCGACAACCCCTTCGGTTGCGTTCGTCTTTAGCGTCCTTGCCGTAGGAGCCTGGGCCTGCACGAAAGGCATTGAGGTATTGACGCGCACCATGCAGATCATCCTTCCATTTTTGATTGCAATGGGCGTTGGCGCGAGCCTATTGTCCATCAAAGACAAGGACTTTACAGATCTTCTTCCGATTTTGTACCATGGTTGGCCACCGGTCTTCGCAGGCAGCTTGATCTTCATCGCAATGTTTGCGGAAATGATTGTATTTCGCACCTTTACACCCCATGTGCAAAGCCCAGAGAAACTGCCTCGCTATGGTATTCTGCTGACTGGTATCATCTGGGCAATGTTTCTGTTGCCATGCATTGGCCCTATCGTCCTGTTTGGCGAAACCATCGCCAAAAGCCTGGCGTTTCCAACCTATACGGAAATCCAGTACATTCAAATTCAAAATATCATTGAGCGATTTGATATTTTCGGGGTATTACTGTGGACCAATGGCAGCTTTTTTCGCATCGCTGCCTACTTATACGGGGCGACGAGTAGCCTCGGCGAACTGGTTGGTGAAAATGCCACCACTTTTGCGGTACCAGCCGCCATGCTCGCCGGCGGCGCAGCACTTTGTATGCTGCCAACATCGCGCGAGGAAATTTATCATTACATGAGTACTTCGTACATCTGGTTGTCTCTTGCCGCAGGTATGGGTATCCCGCTCCTTGCGGCGGGGATGATGAGCATCCGCAAACTGGTCAACAAATCGAATGCAGGTGGGCAAAAAGGAGGCTCGGGGAAGCAACAAAAGCATAATTCGGGCAGTGACAATCGGCGCAGAAGCGGCGGCAGGAGTCCACGCGGCGTTGTGGAATAACAAACGTAACAAGCGCGTTTGACACGATTCGGCAACATTTGCCCATTGCAATAAAGCTCACCCCGCCAAGGACGGAGGATGTCTGTGCGCAGGATGAATATGGATAACGGATACCTGCTATTGGTCCGCCAACTTATCTGCAATTACCTGCTCGGTTCGTTCATCGCGGTCGTTGGCGTCGGCGGTTCCTTGATCTTCTCCACGCTGCACATGACGACAAGCGAGATTCAGGCTATCGCAGAAATCTTGATCTGGTCACTGGTTTTGACCGTAATCGCGGACACCATCGTCTTTCGCCGACACATGCGGCCTATCCGTGTGGCTTTGGTCACACCTTGCCCTTCCCCGGAACAGTTTGAACGTGCCTATAAGCAGACACTGCGCTTGCCGGTACTGGCCGTCGCACGCGTGATGGGTCCGCATTGGTTGAGCTTTACCGTGCCAGGACTTGTCTGGTCGATGTACGACATTCATCAGGGCATCCTGGCACTGCCAATCACTTATGTGGGACTTGCGGCGCTTGGCACCTTACTCGTTGCGAGCATGCACGCGGTCACGGAGTTCTTCCTGACTTCGCGCAGCACGAGTTCTACACTCGTCGCACTTCGCCGGCGCTGCCGTAGCCTCTATGGAAAAGACGTGGCGCTAAGTGGCGAAGTCATCGTGCCACTGCGCTCCAAGTTCGCCATGAGTGCCGTTGTCTTTGGCACGCTTCCGATGTTGTTATTCGGTTTGGCAAATGGCATCCGCTTGCTCGATGCCACAAGCAGTTCAGCGCCGTATTGGTCGTGGGCCACAAGCGTTCTGGTGCTAGGTTCCTCATTTTCTGCACTAGGTGGTTGGCTGCTAGCTGCCGACGTGCGCCGCCCCATCAGCCAATTGGAACATTTAATGAGGCGCGTGCGTGAGGGCGATTTGAAGGTGCGTGCGGAAGATACCTACATGGACGAGTTTTCGAATTTGATTCAAGGCTTTAATCACATGGTTCAAGGGCTTGCCGAACGCGACATGCTCAATCAACAACTGATCGACAGCTATTTCGCAACACTCGCCGCCGCGCTCGACGCGCGTGATCCGTACACCGCAGGACACTCGATTCGCGTAGCTACATATGCGGAAGCCATTGGCCGCCAGGTCGGTCTTGCCGCGGATGTCATCACGCAGCTTCGCCAGTCGGCCTTGCTCCATGACATCGGAAAGATTGGCATTCGCGATGAGGTGCTCTTAAAAGACGGAAAGCTGACCGATGAAGAGTTTGCCGTCATCCAGCAACACCCCGTCATCGGCGAGTCCATCGTCCGCCAAATCCAGCCGGATACGGCCATGAAGCCCCTTCTGCCGGGCATTCGTTCGCACCATGAACGGTATGACGGCAAGGGTTACCCGGACGGACTTTCCGGTTCGGACATCCCTTTATTCGGTCGAATTCTCGCAGTTGCCGACGCATACGATGCCATGACTTCGGATCGACCTTATCGCGCAGGCATGGCACCGGAACGCGCCATTGCCATCTTGCTCGACGGCCGTGGAACGCAGTGGGATCCCGTCTTCGTCGACGCATTTGTCGCTACTCGAGAGCAGTCAACAACCGCGTTCGCTGACGCAAACCTGCAAATGACGCGTCAGGTTGCCGCCTCGACCAAAGCCTGAAACAGCCCCAGGGCACCCAGATCCGTGCGCCACATGTTCTCTGGATGCCACTGTACGGCCAGTAACCAGGAATCCGCATCAGAACCCTCTATCGCTTCGACAAGTCCGTCGGCGTCCCAACCGACCGCCTGCAGGCCGGGCGCGACGCTTTTCACGGCCTGATGATGAAAGCTGTTGACGCGCACCACCGTTTCGCCTTGGTAACAAGCCGATAGGCGCGATCCCGCTTGTAATCTGACGCTGTGTGTTGCTTCGCCCCGACCCGCCTTTTGGCTGTGTTGCAACTTGCCCTTCCATTGGCGCGGCAGATCCTGATAAAGCGTCCCGCCAAGGGCGACATTCAACACTTGCATGCCGCGGCAAATGCCCAAAATCGGTTTATTCTGCGCCCGCATCATGTTAATGAGCGCCAGCTCGATGCGATCGCGCGCGGGCTCCAAAGCCCCTAGCCCGATTTGCGGTTCCTCCCCGTAAAGGTTCGGATCGACATCGTCGCCGCCCGTCAACAACAGACCGTCGAGCCGTTCGGCGAGCCCGCCAAGTACCGCTCCATCGTTGACATACGGAATCACAACAGGCACGCCCCCAGCCGCCTCGACGCCCTGCGCATAGTCATCCGACACGGTCACAGCCATTAAAGGCAACCCCGGCAACTGGCTCTGGCGCACATGACGCGATCCAGTCAAGCCAATCAGCGGTCGTCTCCCCATCCACCATCTCTCCTTTGCCCGCGCAGCCATTACTGCCAACTTTCAGCGTACTGTCTCTGCTCCAACGTAAGTCGGTCAATTTCGATTCCCCAACTGCGCAATCGCATCTGGGCAACTTCGCGATCAATATGTTCTGGGATCCTATGCAGTCCAGGTGCGTAGTTGTTCGTCAGCACTTCGCGCAGACCGAGAGCTTGTAGCGCAAATGTCATGTCCATGACCTCGGCCGGATGCCCGTCCCCGGCAGCGAGGTTGACCAAGCGTCCCTCGGCGATCAAGTACAGGCGCCGCCCATCCTGCAAACGATACTCATCGATGTTGGGACGAGCCTGGTGCACAGACACGGCGAGGCCTTCCAAATCCGGTTTGCTGACTTCCACGTCAAAGTGGCCGGCATTCCCCAGGATGGCGCCATCCTTCATCCGTTTCATCGCTTCACCGTAAATCACGTATTTGTTGCCCGTCACCGTGATGAAAATGTCACCACGCGGCGCGGCTTCGAGGAGCGGCATCACGGCATAGCCCTCCATCGCAGCTTCGACGGCACGGATGGGATCCACTTCGCAGACGATGACCTGTGCCCCGAGTCCACGAGCCCGTGCAGCAACACCTTTGCCGCACCAGCCATAGCCGACGACAACAACCGTTTTCCCTGCGATCACGAGATTCGTCGTCCGCATGAAACCATCCCACACAGACTGCCCCGTTCCATAGCGGTTGTCGAACAGATGTTTACAAAGCGCATCGTTGACTCCGAGCATTGGATACTGCAGGATGCCCTCATTGGCCATCGCACGCAAGCGAACAATCCCCGTTGTCGTCTCCTCGCAACCGCCCGCGATACGCTTGGCTTGCTCAGGGCGATCGCGATGGAGAATCGTCGCCAGATCCGCACCGTCGTCAATAAGTCCAACCGGATCGAAATCGAGTACGGATCGCAAATGCATGTTGTACTCGTCTTCCGTAGCGCCGTGCCACGCATACGTATGCACGCCGCGCACCGCCAGCGCGGCCGCCACATCGTCCTGCGTCGATAGCGGATTGCTGCCGGCAATCGCGACTTCTGCACCGCCAGCCTGTATGACAAGCGCCAAATAGGCCGTTTTGGCCTCGAGATGAAGGCACATAGAAATGCGCTTTCCGGCAAACGGCTGCTCCTTTCGAAACGTCTCTTCTAATTGCCTCAATAGCGGCATATGGGCCTTGACCCACGCAATCTTTTGTTCACCACTTGGATGTAAACCTATGTCGCGCACCATAGACTGTTGACTCGCCGTCATATTCTTGTCTCCTTTTGGAACGTAAAAAAGACGGATTGTCATCCGCCCTTTCTCCACAATTTCTATCATTCACTTGGCATCCCTGGCGACACCATTAAAAATCCACAAGGCCAAGGCTGATAAGCAGCCCTTCGTTGACCATTTTCATCATTTCGTCGTCCAAGTGTGTAATTTTGTCTGTCAAACGCTGCTTATCCAGTGTCCGCAGCTGCTCGAGCAAAATGACGGAATCCCGATCCAAGCCGTACTTCTCAGCCTTAATTTCGACGTGCGTCGGGAGTTTCGCCTTCTGAATCTGAGCTGTGATGGCTGCGACAATGACTGTGGGACTGAAACGATTCCCGATGTCATTCTGGATGATCAGTACGGGGCGAAATCCTCCTTGCTCCGATCCGACCACAGGTGAAAGGTCGGCGAAGAAGATGTCCCCTCGTTTGACATTCAATCGTTCACACCCCGCTCACTAAACGCTCCACCGTGCCCCCTGCTTCCTGTTCCAAAAAGAACGACTCCGAAGCAATGCGCAGGTTCAAACGCGCCATCTCCTGATACCCTTGCTGCATCTGTTCGCGGATATCGTTGCGGCGATGCGTCAATACATACATACGCAACGCCTCTCGTACAATTTGACTCCGATTGGCGCTGTCTGTACGCGCGAAACCATCCACCTGCTCCAGCAACTGCTCCGGAACATACACTACCATGCGTTTTTTACCGGACACGCGCGGCACCTCCACTGCAATGGCGACACTTTTTCCATCGAGTATTATAGCGATCCGCCATGTGCGAATCAAAACAACTTGGCTGATCCGCGCTACGCTTCAACGTACAATTTCGGCACTCGACGATTGATTTGACAGAGGATCTCATACGGAATTGTCTCGGCAAGCGGCGCAACTGTTGACAATGATAACACATTTCGCCCTTCTTCATTCGCCGCAAGTGCGAACGTTTCCTGCAACCAGTTTGCGCGATGCTCCGGGGGCACGGACCGCCAAGCAGAGGCACTCCAGGCCGACGGCGGATCGATTCCAAATACGGTGACAAAATCTCCGACCTGTGCTTCCGGAACATGTGACACATCGACCATCGCCTGATCCATGCACACGCGCCCGACAATCGGCACATCGCGTCCGCGCACGCGGACCATGCCGCGATTCGAGAGAATGCGCGGAAATCCATCGGCGTACCCGATGGCGATCGTCGCTACGCGCATCGGGCACTGTGCGGTGTAGGTGGCGCCATAACCAATCGTCTCCCCCGGGCTGACATCGGCCACGCGCGTGATCGACGTATACATGTGCATGACCGGGTGCAACTCTGGTTGCGGCAAAACCTCTGGATCTGGGGAGTAACCATAAGCGGCGATGCCGACGCGCACCATGTCGAACTGCCACGCTTCACCGCGCAAGAGCCCGGCGCTATTCGCCGCATGCACGAGCGGCGGCGCGCAGCCTTTATCGCGCAACGTCTGAACGGCCTGTAAGAGCCGCTCCACTTGGCCGAGGGCATGGCTCACATCCTCCGCGTCCGCACAGGCCAGGTGTGTACACACCCCGGCAAACCGGATATCTGCGCGATGCGCCATCGTCTCGATCACGCGGAGCGCGGCCTCGATGGACTTAAAGCCAAGTCGGTTCATGCCAGTGTCGATGGGGATGTGCATCGCCAGCGGCCGTGGCAAGCGCGGAATGTCCGGGATCGGACACAAATCGGTGTAGAGGACGTCGAGCTTCGCTTCGGCTGCGACGACACACTCGTCAACCCCGAGGGCGCCGAGGATAAGGATGGGAATCTCCTTGTCAAAGGCGCGAATTTGCAAAGCCTCTTCGAGCGAGGCCACTGCCACTTGATACACGCCCTCGCGGCGCAGCACTTCGACGACCGGGCGCACACCATGCCCGTAAGCATCGGCCTTGACGGCGACGAGCAGGCGCACACCGGGCGCCAACCTGCCTTTGAGCAGGCGAATATTGTGAGCGAGCGCGGATAAATCCACTATCGCAAATGTCGTTCGATACATGGCGTTCACCTCGCTTGTGCCAGTGTAGCACAAAACAAAGGGCCATCCCGCAGGCGTAACGCCCGCTGCGGATGGCCCGTGCCGTATGCGCACAGCCATATCGTCTACTTCCCGACTTGGCCGAAGGTCGAGATCGCAATGTCTTGCAATTGGTCGAGATTCATGTCGTTACTGGTCAACGAGAATTCGATCCCGTTGTTAATCCACGTGATATTCGAGACGTTTGTGCCCGTTGCATGGTTGTACATGGCGGGCACCCCGAACATGTTGAGCAATTGTGCGCTCGGAATACCTTCCGCACCTGGCGTCGGCTCTGACTCTGTCAGCACGTAATGGTGATTGTCGCCACTATAGCGCATGATCACACTCGTGTCCGTCGGTTGTGCGAGATCCGTCAACTTGGTGCCAAATTCAGCGGGCGGCTCGACATAATCAAACGACTGATCGCTGGCGAGCGTCGGCTTCGCAACTTGCCCGGACTGCGCCAAGGCCTGCGGATCGAACGCATCCTTTGGGAACGTGACGCCGGTCGTAAACGACTGGTACGTCAGCGTCACTGCGGCAGCCCCGTTCTTGTCGAGCAGTTTCACCGTCTGTGGATTTAAGTCTTTTGACAAGACGATTTGTTCGCGACTGATGACATCGCTTGCCGGTGTCACCGGGACATCAAACGAATAGACGCCGCCGTTTTTCTGAACCTTCACCGACTTTTGTGCCGTGATTTGGTTCAGCAGTTGATTGTACAGATAGATTTGGCCCTGATTCTGCGCCCAGTTGCCATTGAATCGAAAGACCTTGCCAAGCGCCGGACTGACAATGAACATGCCGCTTGGGTTGCGCACGATGATCTGGTTAATCTGTTTTTCCGCGTTGCCTAGTTCGATTTTGTATGTGTCCTGTGATTCGTACGAGACGCGGACGAAGTACTTTTGGACATTGTTGTCCATCTGTACCGTCATCATGGCTTCGCTCTGGTAGTTCTTACTGTCGAGCGTCTCGGCATGCTCCTGAATTTTATGCGTGACCGACTTATTGCTGCCCGGAACGCCACAGCCGACGACAACGCCGCCGGCGATGCCGAGTGCTAACAGGACTGCCGTAACCTTTCGCATAGCCACCTCGCCTTTCTCCGACACACACCATGTCAACCACCGAGGTTACCGGAGAGATTGCAGGTACGCTTTAAGCGCATTGGGCAACTCATGGACGACATCGGAGGCGGTCGCACTCACCCTGGTCAGTGCCTGCCCCGCCAGTTCCCCCGCGCGACCATGGAGCCATGCGCCAAGGCTCGCGGCGGCAAAGGCATCCAGTCCCTGTGCAAGCAGGCTGCCGACAACGCCTGCAAGCACATCGCCTGTGCCCGCGACGGCAAGCGACGCGTCACCTGTCGGATTGACCCGCAGTCGCCCGTCTGGCGTTGCGATGATGGTCCGATAGCCTTTAAGCAAGGCAACTGCCCCTGAGCGCATCGCAATCTCGCGAGCCGCTTCAATCCGCCTGGCCTGCACCGCGGACACATCCCAGCCGAGCATGCGCGCCGCCTCTTTCGGATGCGGCGTCAGCACGTACTCGCCCGCTACCGGCGTGAACCGCCCATCCTGTGCCACAAAGGCCAAGGCATCCGCGTCGATCGCGCCGCGTCGCACGCCGCAATCGGCCAGTTGGCGGAGCCATGCCTGTGCGCGATGAGCGCGATCGCCAAGGCCGGGACCAATCACCACCGCCTGACAATCCGCAAACGCGGCAGGTACGTCCGTTTGCGACCGCACGACGATGTCCGGCGCCCACTCGCCACCCTTAGCTCCTTCGCCGCCGACGACGACCATGCCGACGCCCGCTTTGGCCGCCGCCAATGCGGCGAGGCGCGCCGCCCCGATCATGGTCCCTACTGCGATGCCGACCCGGCCAAAGCTGCCCTTATGCGTGAGCTCATCGCGATCGCCATACTGGCCGCGAAACAAAGCGGGGTGTGTATACATCGCGATCGCATCGTCGAGCCGCATTTCGATCCCGATGTCTGCGACGCGAACCTGCCCTGCATAAAGCGCCCCCGGCGTGACAGCCGTCCCCAATTTCTCCGCAGCCATGGCAACGGTCGTTGTCGCCTGCACGGCTCTGCCATGGACCTCTCCAGTGGATGCGTTGACGCCGGTTGGCACGTCAATGGCCACCACGGCCGCCTGCACCTGGTTGATCTCGTCGACCACCAGCGCAAACTCACCAGTTAGAGGGCGGGATACGCCCGTGCCAAGAATGGCGTCGACAATTGCCACTTTCCCGGTCGCTTGCGCGAGTGCCACCGTTTCGCGGACAACGCCCGGCTCGTACAGTTGCCAGCGAACCCCTGCCGCATCGGCAATCGAGTGTGCGAGCCGCGCATCCGCTTGTAATGTGGCGGGATCGACAAGCGTCACGACGGAAACCGCAATGCCTGCTCGCTTCAACCAACGAGCGCAAAGCCAACCATCCGCGCCGTTGTTACCTTTTCCGCAGACGACGACGGCCGCCTTTGGCAAATGCGACAACACGGCATCGGCGACGGCCCGTCCGGCATGATCCATGAGTACGATGGCCGGAACCTGGTATGTTTCGATGGTGTCGTGATCGAAACTCCGCATTTGTTCACTCGTGACGAGATACACAAAGTACCCTCCCCGAGGATTGGTATATGGATATTCGCACTGTCCCAACAATATGTACAATCATGACAAGCGGGGAGCTTGTGCCAATTGCTCCAGAATGGCGACGGCGTAAGCGACACCTGCTGCATGGGAGAGCGAAACGTGGAGCTTTGCAGAAGGCTTTTGCACGTACCCGGCAACTTCGACAAGTCCGGACGCGTCCGACCATTCCGTGACAAGGCCGGTTTCGCCGACGCGAATACTGACCGTCGACATGCCAAGCCTGCCGAGCCCGAGCCCTGTGGCTTTCGCGATGGCCTCCTTCGCCGCAAAGCGTCCGGCGACAAACTCGGCAAGTCGCGCTTCATCGGCGAACTGAGCGGCGATTTGCAATTCCGCTGCGGATAGCACGCGTTGTAGAAACGGTTCGCGGTTGCGCCGAAGCGCCTGGCGAACGCGGTGGATTTCAACTAAATCGGTGCCAAGACCGATAATCACAGGAAAATCACCCCTGTGCCATTATACACCCGGCGTCGTGCTCTGGGCTTGTTCGTCATACCAGGTGAAATCGGCCGCGTTTTGTGGCACAATAATCGGGATATGTCGACAGAGAGGGCGGAAGTTCGGTGCACCACGCAATCGAAGCGGTATTTGTCCTGTTCATTGGGTGTTTATTCGTCTACTTGATGAAAATTCGCCCCGGTGCAAAGCCGATGACGAAGCCCAAAATGATTGGTTACTTCGTCCTTGGTATCGTGATTGGTGTTATCTTCATCTCGACCGATGGGATTTACGCCCCGACAACGGGTTTATAACGTCCTTTGCTTACGCGAAACCTGCAAGGTAGCGTCGATGGACAACTGAGATAGGAGATGCAAGGCGTGATCGTGCTTAAAAGCAGACATGAAATTGCGTTGATGAAAGAGGCCGGGAAAGTCGTCGCCGCGTGCCATGAGGCCCTTCGCGCAAAAGTGAAACCGGGAGTCACGACGCTGGAAATCGACGCCTTTGTGGAATCATTCATTCGGAAACACAACATGGAGCCTGCTCAAAAGGGCTATCGCGGTTATCCGTTTGCCGCCTGTACATCGGTCAACGACGTTGTTTGCCACGGCTTCCCGAGTGACTATGTACTTCAAGAGGGCGATATTGTCACCGTCGATATGGTTGCCCTCCACAAAGGGTTGCACGCCGACTCGGCATGGAGTTATGCGGTGGGTGAAATTAGCGAAGAAGCTCGCCGTTTGCTCGATGTGACGAAACGGGCTTTATATGTCGGGATCGAAGCGGCGCAGATCGACAATCACATTTCGGACATTGGCCACGCGATTCAGACCTATGTGGAAGCGCAAGGGTTTTCTGTCGTTCGCGACTACATCGGACATGGCATCGGCCGCCAGATGCATGAGAGCCCAGAAGTGCTCCATTTCGGACCACCGCACAGAGGCGCGCGCATTCGTAAAGGCATGGCATTTACCATTGAGCCGATGGTCAACGTCGGCACATATGCCTGCAAACTGGATGACGACGGTTGGACAGCGCGCACCGAAGATGGCAAATGGAGCGCACAATACGAGCACACTCTGGTCATGAGTGAACACGGTCCCGAAATCATCACAGAACAGGCAGAATGACAGACTCTTTCAAGCGCGCCGGGACAGCCTCGGCAAGGGCTGTCCCGGCGTTGCGGTGAAAACTGGGTTATCACCTTGCGATGTGTTCCCCTTTCCAAGGGCCTGTCTGTAAAAGGCTTTCGTCTATGGCAAAATGGGCATCGGATAAAATCTTCGCCAAATGCTCAAGAGGCGTCCGCGCAACCTCTCGGTAAGACTTGCGCGTGTACAGATCCACGGCATTTGGCAATTCGCGTTTAAGCTGTTTGCGCAAGCGGTTCCCAGCTGAGTCGGCATCTACCAAAATATAGACCTCGTCTTGCTGTAGCGGCACAATCTCGTTTTCAACCTGCTCGTAACTGAGTGTGCCCTTCGTGCATACCACCTCGACTTCTTCTCGAAGGACCTTGAGAATCCTTGATCTATCCGTCTTGCCTTCCACAATGATCACTTTGCGCGAAGTCGCCGGTGTACGCATCGTGTTCAACTTCCTTCCATCTGCAAACACTCAAGCCAACTGCAAACCGTGGTGCCACCCTCATCATAGCACGTTCGGAATCTCTCGACAGCCGGCCATTCATGGAGAATCGTCCAGCCGTATTCGCACGTGCGGCATACGATGTACAAAAAGGAGGACTCTTGATGGCCCATCGGAACGCTGTTGATGCAGAGCACTGCTTTCTTCCGTTGTTTCTCATCTTTGGCGGTCTTGGCGCGGCACGGGGTTTTTCGCGCAATGGCGGCTGGGGCGGTCAACCAGGGCGAGCAGGTGTTGTCGATCCGCCTATGGGCGGCCGCATGACGCCCGGTTACGGTTATCCCAGCTACATGTCGCCCTACGCACTCAACCCCGGCTATATGCAGCAAGCCCCTCAGGGAGCTATGCCCGCAACCAGATGGCCGTTCATGTTTTAATGGAGAGTTGGCTGCAGACCAGGAACGAACGTCCTGCCTGCAGCCATTCCTCTTTCGCCATTACACATTGGCAGAAGCCGAAGGTTTCAGATCCGCGTCGTTGATGGCACCATCGATCAGCTCGAAATTATCAAAGTTTATGTTTACCTGAGCTGGATGCCAGTTAAAAAATCCGTATAATCCACCGTGGCCTTGACAGAGCTTCATGTTGGCGTCCCAGCCGCCTACGTTATATTCCCCAAAAAAACTGCCGGCGTTCTGCTGAGGCGTATTCGTGTTAAACACGCCAACCAAAATGACCGATGGCATTCCTTAGGCCTCCTAACGACTATGCGTTTGCGGACAGTTCCGGCTTTACATCGGGATCGTTAATCGCCCCGTCAATCCCTTCAAAGTTGTCAAACAGTACATTCAGCTGGATCGGATACGCATTGAATGCCCCATAGGTACCGCCATGCCCTTGTGCCAGCTTCATGTTGGCGTCCCAGCCACCGATATTCCCTTCACCGACAAAGATTCCGGCATTTTGCTGTGGCGTGTTTTGATTGATCATGCCAAACGCGATAAACGAAGGCATAGGCGACCTCCTATCGATGCACATCTTACGCCAGTGTATGCGCGGCACGCCTGTACCCATGCGGACAGTCGCAGTGCATCACTTGACACAAGTGTATCACATGTTATGATACACCCATATCACATGATACACTTCGCGTTCCAGGGAGTGATGACGTTTTGGAAGAGCGACGAGTGGGCTCCCTGCGTTTTCGCATCGACTTCAGTCAGCCAATTTACGAGCAGATTGTTCAACAATTTCAGAGTTCCGTCGTCAAAGGCGAAATTGAACGCGGCGCCAAGATACCGTCAGTTCGGGAATTGGCACAGGCCTTGCATGTCACGCCAAACACCGTCATGCACGCGTATCAAGAAATGGAACGCAGTGGCCTTACCGAAACCAGAAGAGGTCAGGGTACGTTTATCACATCGTCGCAAGAACAGATTGAACAGTTGCGCAGCAAACTCGCCGCTGTTGCCGTCCGGGAATTCCTTCAGAAAATGAACGATTTAGGGTATTCAGGACAGGAAATCTTTCGGCTCATACAAGACGAAGAAAGGGATGAGAGCCTTTGACACCAGCCCTGCACCACGAAACCACCTTTGCAGTGGAATGCCGCCAGGTCAGCAAACGGTACGGACAGTCACAAGCCCTGCACAACCTCTCGTTATCCCTGCCACAAGGGTGTTCCATCGGGATTCTTGGGCCTAACGGTTCCGGTAAATCGACGTTGTTTCGCCTACTGATGGGCCTCACCCAACCAGATAGTGGACACCTCGCGGTACTTGGAAGAAAGCCGAGTTGGCAAACAAACCGCCACATCGCATACCTGCCTGATCGCGCTCGCTGGTACGGCGGAGATACGGTTCGCGATGCATTTCGCTATGCCGAGCGGCTGCTACCGGGCTTTTCCCGGGACGTCGCCCTCAATCTCGCTGATATCATGGAAATTCCTCTGGGTATGAAGGTGGCTGGTATGTCGCGCGGGCAAGAGGCTCGACTCATGATCATGGTCTGCGTTGCCCGCGATGTACCACTCATGATTCTCGACGAGCCATTTTCCGGCATTGACCTGCTGTCGCGCGAGCGAATTATCGAATGTCTGATCCATCAAATGAGCCGGCGCGAGGTGACCATGCTCGTCAGTACACACGAGTTGCATGAGGCTGAACCGTTGTTTGATCATGCCGTGTTTTTAAATCGAGGTGAACTGCTTCTAAGTGGCAATGCAGACGACTTGCGGGCGCAGCACGGCTCGCTGGAGCGAATGATGCGGTCCTTGTACACGTAAAGCCCTTCGTTTGCCGTTACACAATCACTACGATTGCGCATTTCATAGGGGGAATTGCGTTGTCATCCGAAACAGGTTTTGCTTTACTCGTCGCTCGCGACATGCGCCGCTTAACCAACGCTGGTAAACCAGGTCGTCGGTGGCAAATGGGATACGGAGTTGCGGTCGTTTTGGCATTGATAGTTCTGGCAACCTACGAGAGTACACAGCACACCATTACATTATCCACTATCGGTCCCGTATGGGCCATCTCGTATTACATTCCCATCATTTCGTTTGGCTTTGCCATGTCACTTGTGCTGAACGAGTGGCGTCAAAACACGGTCGGTTGGTGGCTGACCTTGCCACTTCCTAGAATCCAATTGGCCCTGGCCAAATGCTTGGCTGCAGTCGGAAAGGCTGCCCGTGTCAGTTCGTGGACGTTTGTAGCAGTTACCATTCTCGGCTTTTATACCAGTTTCCTAAGCACACGCAGCCTCGATTGGCCGAGTGCACTGTCGTTTCTGGTAGACGGCTTCAGATGGACCCTGTTTGTACTTTGTCTCTGTCCACTCACATCCTCATTAGGGCTCGTGTTCGGCACCATCCGGCAATCCCGCTGGCGCCCCGCTTTGCCCGTCGTCTGGATAGCCTGGGTGATGGGTTGGGTGGTTTGGAGCAGCCATCACCCACATTGGCACATGGGGAGACTCATCGGTCTTGGGCATGGCTTCATGACGACCGAGCAGATGGTACATCTGGTTATCGACTTGGTTGCAAGTTGGATCCTAGCCGCCTTGCTCACCTGTCTTGCCGCTTATTTTTTGGAGCGTCAAACGGATCTTTGATATCCACGACAAAGCCGCCCCGTGGCCGAGGCGGCTTCGACTTGCCCCTTTGCGACTTCTCTTTATTGAACTGACTCAGACGACAGGCGTTGTCGTGCAGGTCGTCGTATATGCAGGGACAAGCAAGAAGAACAGGACGAAGATGATCAGAAACACCACTGCCCAACGCGTGTACCCACCAAATACGCCGTACATATGTGCTCCCTCCTGAAACTTGTTTGTGCGCTGCGGCACACTGCCATACAATGCTGAAAGGAGGCATCATCGTGCGGGCAAATGTCTAGATGGACAGCCGTCAGCCGAACTGGAGGAGGATCCACCGTGTTCACACAACTCATCTCTCTCGATGACACACAGTTGTCTAAGCTTCCGCCACAGAGTCTCGTGTTTCTACACACTCCTCTGTGCGGCACCTGCAAAGTCGCGCGGCGCATGCTTGAAGTAGTCGCCGCCCTGCAACGCGACATCCCCATCTTTGAAGTCGACGCCAACTTCGTCCCCGACACGCTACAAGCCTGGCAGATCTCCAGCGTTCCCGCCCTTGTCTATTTGGCCCAAGGAAAAGTGGCGAGCGTCCAATACGCGTTCTCCGGCGTCGCCGAATTGGTAGAACGGATTGCGCACTTTCTCGGCAGCGATACACGCCCCTAGGCCGATGCCGTGCGCGCCTCCCCGACGGCTTACGACAGCGGAATCCCCGGCATGGCTGCCACCATCTCGTGCCACGTCAGGTACTTGCGTTCGATATCCTCTTCCACCAATTGACTCCCTCTTTGCACCTCGATGAACTGCATGCCCGAACGCGTCCGAATCGCATGCCACGTGCCCTGGTCGACGCGAACGACATCGCCCGCGCGAACCCGGTGCCAGCGCCCATCGAGGATGACCTCGCCCTCGCCTTGAATCACGGTCCAAATCTCTTCGCGCCAGGCGTGGCGATGATAACTCAGGTTGCGCCCCGCGTGAAGATCGATACACTTGGTCAGGACTTCCGTATGATCGGCCAGCTTCTGATAGTCGATCACGCGGTAAGTCCCCCACAACCGTTCTTCAAACATCGGCCGATTCTGAATCGGCCCCACGACCTCTTTAAGCGACGCGGACATCTGCTTGTCCGCCGCGAGTATCCCGTCGGGTGTCGCGACGACCACCATGTCTCGCAAACCGAGTGCGACCACAGGAATGCCGAGTTCATTGACCACGTGCGTCCCTTCGCATTGGGCTAAAATAGCCTGACCGACACCTTCACTTTCCATTTGTTCAGACAGCGATGACCACGTGCCGAGATCAGACCACATACCGCGGTACGGATGGACGACAATCGACTGCAACTGCTCGACGACTTCGTAATCGAAACTGCGTTTCGGAAAGGCATGAAAATCCTCGCAGGCGTGCTCATAAGTCGTGGGCAGGCCACGCGCTTTTAGCAGTGCAAGCAGGGTTTGTGGCAAGAAGCAGAAGACGCCGCAGTTCCAAAGGGCACCCTCCTGAATCAATCGCTCTGCAGCCTCGAGCGCCGGCTTTTCGACGAAACGGCGCACCCGCAAGAGACCATTAGCACTCGTTGCCAAAGGCACGATATAGCCAAACTTGCTCGTGGGCTCCGTGGGCTGTACGCCCATCAAAGCCATGTCTGCACCGCTTTCCTTGAGTATCGTACCAAGGCGCTGAATCTCCTGAAAGTAGTGGTCATCGACGAAGTGATCAACCGGGCATACGGCGACCGGCTCGTCCGGTGCCATGCCGCAACGGTCGACGAGGTAGAGGATGGACAGCGAGATCGCCGCAAACGTATCTCTACGCTCCGGCTCCTCGATCACGCCAATCTCCCCAATTTGTGCATGAATGATCTCCGTCTGCACTTTTGACGCGCATACATACACCTGGTTGGGAGCGAGCCCACAGTCTCCAATCTGTCGCCAAACTCGCTGCAACATCGACTCGAGCCCGGCTCCAGTTGGCGATGGCAAAACGCGCAGAAATTGCTTTGAGCGGACGTCGTTGGACATCGGCCATAACCGCTTACCTGACCCTCCACTCAACATCACCAGTCTCATCGTCAACACTCTCCCACCGAAGTCTGAACGCACATCGCCCGGCCGCGAGATACTCGCACAGTCGGGCGCTGTCCACAAAGTTCCCATGATGACTATAAAAGACATCGATTTGTACGTCCATCCCCTTGCCTGGTTTACTTGGCCATGTTGGTCTGCCCAGACGGTGGCGTATCGAGATGAACAGCGTGCTTGCCGCGCGCCGCTGATGCGATGGCACCAATCACCATGAGAGCTGCGGAAATGTAAAACGCCATGGCCAACCCGGTGTGAAACGGATCGGAAATCAGACTCGGAAAGAACTGTTTGCCGGTGAGCAAGACCGCTTGGCTGTGCGGCAACACGTGCAAGATATTTAGGCCAGAAGGACCAAGCAAGGTCTGCAGCGGATTATAGCCAAGCAACGCGGCAAACAAGGACGATGTCGGCGGCAAACTGGCAACCGTATCGGCTGCGTGCATCGGCACGTCATGCGCCGAGAGGCCTGAGGCGAGCGCCGATGGCAACTGCGAAGACAAGCCTGCAATGACGATGGAGAAAAAGATGCCCATGCTCATCATCTGCCCGGCGTTCATAAAGGTGGATCGCATACCCGACGCCGCACCGCGATAACGAGCTGGGACAGAACTCATGATGGCCGCGCTATTGGGCGACGAAAATAAGCCCATGCCGACGCCGACAATGAAAATGTATATCCAAAATAGCCAATGGTTGAAGTTGACGGGCAAGGTCGCCAGCAAAACGAAGCCAATAGCGCTGACGATAAGCCCACCCGTCGCAAAAGCCTTGGCGCCAAATCGATCGGAAAGATAGCCGCTGATAGGTCCGGCAGCAAGAAAGCCGACGATTTGCGGCAGTGTGTAGAGCCCTGCGATAAGCGGTGTATTTTCGTACGATACGCCATGCAACGGCAAAAAGATGCCCTGAAGCCAAATGATGAGCATAAAGCTGAGCCCACCGCGTGCCAAAGCTCCTGCAAACAGCGCGATATTGCCAAATGTAAATGCCCGGATGCGGAACAGTCCGAGGTGAAACAACGGTTGTTTGACGCGTTGCTCGACCACCGCAAAGACAATGAGCATGGCGAGACCGACGGCCAAGCAGGCAAGGACAAAAGGCGAGCGCCAGCCCATCGCATGACCACCGTAGGGCATGATGCCGTATGTGAGCCCAAGCATGATACCAAGGACGCCAAGCGCAAGGGTCAAGTTCCCTGTCACGTCCAAATGTTCACCACGCTGTGGTGCGGTGACTTCGCGCAACGCGACATAAGCCCAGATGGTTCCTGCGATACCGATGGGGACATTGACCAAAAACACGTATCGCCAGTTACCTGTCGACGCCAAAAATCCACCGACGACCAGCCCGACGACACTGCCGGCCACCGATGCAATCTGGTTGAGTCCAAGCGCCAGGCCTCGCTGATTGGCTGGAAACGCATCCGTCAAAATCGCGGCGCTGTTCGAGAACAAAAACGCCCCGCCAATCCCTTGAATGACGCGGAATATAATCAGCTCGATCTCCCCGGCCATGCCCTTACTCCACGTCAGCGCACAGAGTATGGAGCCGATGGTGAAAACCAAGAACCCCAGGTTATACAACCGAACGCGGCCAAACATATCCGACAATCGGCCAAACGTCACGAGGAGCACCGTAGTCGCAACATTAAATCCCAGCAACACCCACAAAAGTAACCCCGTTTGCCCACCTTGCAGTGGATTGACCGAAAGGCCGGAGAAGATTACCGGCAATGCGATGATTAAAATCGTCCCATTAATCGAAGCCATCAGCACGCCCAGCGTCGTATTCGAAAGCGCAATCCACTTGTACACATCGCGCGATCGCGCTGTATCCACTTGTTGCAATGTAACATTCCTCCCGCATCATTCACCCTCGTCGACCTCGTTGCGATGTTTCGCGAGTTTTTGTTCAATCCTCGCCAAACGTTCGCGGTAGCGCTGCCGCATGGTCTCGAGCCGCTCAACCTTTTCGTCGATATGGGCAACGACTGTCTCTAAAAGTTGAATGGAATGTTCCAAGATATCCATGCGGACTTCCGGCTTCACACCAGCTTCCAGTTGCACACGGTAACCTTGAAGCACATCTTCGACGTCCATAACCTCGCGAATTTCTTGCAAGGTGTAGCCCAACACGTCGCGCAAGCGCAAGATTTGTTCCAACCGAGCAATGGTCGCCTCGTCATACACGCGATGGCCTCCTGGTGTGCGCTGCACAGGCGGAATAAGACCCACTTCCTCGTAGTAGTGCAGCGTTCGAGTCGTAATGCCCAGCCTCCCGGCAACCGCCTCCACCGACCACGCCTTACCCATTGCCATCCCCCTTTCCGAACACGCATTCACCCGATCCATGCTATACCTATGAAAACCAAACGTCAACGTAAGGGTTTGTTTTAGCGAAAACAAAAGGCGGGAGCCTATGCCCCGCCTTCGTTATCGTGATCGATGGATTCGCGCGATCGCGTTGGATTACGTGCCGTTTCCACTGCCAGCTTCGTTTGTCTGCGTGGCCCCGTTTGCCAAGCTCACATGATTTGTCTGAACGGTGCCGTTACTCGTATTCGACGCGTAACCTGCTCCGCCCACAACGTTACTCCCCAATGCACCACCAACGCCTTTACCATGACCCGGTCCCCCGTTCAGGTGCCCGGGTGGTGTTGGCGGGACAGGCGGGGCAGCCGGTGTGGGCGTTGAAGTGTTGGCCGTGTTATTGGTACCCGGGCCGACCCCACCTCCGCCGGCCGTGTTGGTTCCGTTGTCCGATGTAACGGAGTTGCCTGTCGTATTGTTTACCGTCCCGTTTCCCATCACGGAACCCGTCGCATTGCCCGGGCCAATGCCATTGGCCTGATTCCCCGGTCCTGCCGACTGACCCGCTCCTGTCGAAACTGCGACAGACACGGGTTGCCCGATATCCAGCCCGGACTGCTCGCTCGTCGCTTGCACCGTGTAAACGTACGACTCACCGGGTTGCACGGAACTGTCTGTCAGACTCGTGGATGTCGTCTGGCCAACCGGAACCGTCTCGTCGGAGCTGCTCGTCGACACGCGCGTGACGACATAGGTCACCGGTGATGAAAAGCTGCCGGACCAACTGAGCGAAACCGTGTTGTTCGCGGCGTTATACGTCGCGTGCAGACCTGAGATGCTGTTCGTCGGCGTCGAGTTCTTTGTCGGTGTCGTCGAACCGACGTAATTCACTCCCTCTGCCGTACCCGTGATGTACGGATAAGGCCCTTCCGGGAACTGCTGCGCCTGTTCGTTCTGCAGGGCAAGCGCAATGATGTCGTGGAAGATCTGAGCCGCATTGGCTGAAGGATCAACGGGTGACATCGTCATGTGGTACTCGTCGTTGGACTCGTCGTAACCAATGTGGATGCTGCCAACCAATGTCGGCGTATACCCATCAAACCAACCGTCGCGAACCCAGTTCGGATGGGATCCAACGAGCCCGCTGTCATACTGCACCGTTCCCGTCTTACCGGCCACGCCCCAGCCGGGAAGTTTAGCCGACTGACCCGTGCCAAAATCGACGACATCCTGCATCAGACGCGTCATGTCCGCCGCCGTTTGTGCGCTCATCACCTGGTTTTGCTGCGGACCTTCGTGATAGATGATGCCTCCCTGCGCGTTGACAATCCGGTTGATCAGATATGGCTTTGAATGAATGCCGTTGTTATCGAACGCAGTATACGCGCCAGCCATCTCCATCGGTGTGACACCGTTTATAAGACCGCCAATCGCAATGCCAAGATGCTCATAATCCTTGCTCGTCAGCGGAATGCCATCCGCTTTTGCCATGTTTGCGCCGGTGCTGATGCCAATCTGCTGTAAAAGCCAGACGGATGCGACATTTTGCGACCATTCGAGGCCATATTGCAACGTCACTCGCGTCGGCCCGCCGACCTCCCAGTTTTGTGGCTCATAGCCATCGCCAAAATCCTGCGGTTGGTTATCCAAAATCGATGTGTACGTCCAGTTCCCCGTCTGCAATGCCGGGGCATAATCCATAATCGGCTTGATGGATGAACCAGGTGAACTTGCCTGGTAGACCCGATCCAACCCGAGCGGCACATATCCTTGTTTGCGCGATCCGGCTGCACCCAAAATGCCGCCCGTCTTTGGATCGACAAACACAGCTGCACCTTCGACCACGGTTCCTGTCGTCGCCCCGGGGAAGTCTGAATCGTACTTGCCACTCCAGAACACTTCGTTAATCGCGTTTTGTACGGCCGGATCGATCGTCGTGTAAATCTTGAGCCCGCCCTGCATCACTTCGCTAGGAGGGATGCCATGGCGATTAAGATAGTCCAACAAGAAATTGGTCAGGAGTGGATCGCTACTCCAGCCATCGCCTGGGAACGAGTGAAACGATACGTCGAGCGGTTGCTTGGCTGCTGCCTGCGCTTGTGCTTCTGTGATGTAGCCGTAATGAACCATGTTCTGCAACACCTGGTTGCGCCGATCGAGAGCAGCCTTCGGATGTTGCAGCGGATCGTACGCGCTTGGAGCCTGTGGCAGGCCGGCGAGCAGGGCCGCGTCTGCCAACGTCAGCTTGTTTGGCTCCTTTTTTAAATCGATGCCAAAGTAGCGCAAAGCCGCTTGTTCAATGCCGACAGTACTTTCGCCCAGCGGAATGCGATTCAAGTACATCGCCAGGATTTCTTGCTTCGTGAAGTTGCGCTCGATTTGCAAACCGAGCGCAATCTGCTTAAACTTGCGCGAAAACGTCTTTTGATCGGTCAAGTATGTGATTTTCGCCAACTGCTCGGGAATTGTACTGGCCCCTTGTGCCAAACTTCCCGAGGAGAGATCGACGAACAACGAACGAAAGATGGAACGAATGTCAATTCCGGAGTTCGTCCAAAACGTGTGGTCTTCGGTAGCGACAATCGCGTCCTGCATATCTTTCGGTATCTGGTCGTACGTCAAATCTGTGTTGGGCGAACCAAGCGACATCAGCCGGCTACCATCCTCCGCATAAACAATGGAAGGCTGGTGCACTTCCTCGAGAACGCTTGGCTGAAACGGCGTCATCCGCACCGCCAAATAGAAACCAGCGCCTAGCAACACGATAATGAGGATGACAGACGCTGTGACAATCGAGATCCATCGACGGACCAACGACGACACCTCCAATGGTTCTGTGTCCAATCTGCGTCCCGACAGCTCTCAATCTGTATGCCAAAAGATATCGTTTCTTGCCTATTCCCGAACGTGGGAACCCGACGAGCGCCCTCGCTTATAGCCTCTTGAGTCGCCAGGTCAGCTTGGGTTTGGCAATCGCCGCACTCGTTCGGACAGGGACGCTGAGCTGTTGGCTGCCGACCGTGACATTCAACGTGCCAACCACCGCATTCGCGGGAATGGCATCAGACAATGTGCGGGTCTTAAACGACTGCGAGATAGGCATACCGCCAAAGCCAATGGCTTGCACGGATTGCGCGGCCGTCAGGGAGGCCGGCTGTGTCCAGGCCGCATTCAGCGTACCTACCTGTGCACCAGCTTGCAAGAGGTTCACAGGTCGCAACGCCTTCTGCGCATCTTGCGCAATCCGCACGCTCGCCGACAAAGCCTCATCTAGCTCCTGTGACCCTTTTTGCCCTAATACGGCGCCGACAATTAAGACGTTCTGTCCCGCCACCGTCTTCTGCGCGGCAAAGACGAAGCAACCGCCCGCCTCAAGGGTACTGCCTGTTTTTCCACCAATGATGGTGCCATGCCCCACCTGCGAATCGACGTTGTAAACGAGTCCAGCAACCGGCAATACCGCCTGCGGTTCACCGACAATTTGCCGGAATACTGGGTTTTCCATCGCTTTCGCAAATAGCTTCATCTGATCCACGGCATCGCTTTGGCTCGCCGGCGAATAGCCGGTCGGATCCGCGTAGTGAGTATTTTTCATGCCCATCTTTGCGGCCGTCTCGTTCATCTCTTTGACGAACGCCGCCTGTGAACCGTCACACCATTTGGCAAGCAAGGAACCGACGTTGTTGCCCGACGGCAACAAAAGCCCTTCTAGCGCCTGATACTCGGTCAATTGCTCACCAGCGGCCACCTTCACCACGGATTCGCCCAAGGCTTTATCCTGCACATATGTCTTCACGTCGGCTGGCGTCACCGTGATGGACGGGCCCTGCTGGCCGAGTTGAAGAGGGTGCTTCTGCAACACGAGGTAAGCCGTCATCACCTTGGTCACGCTGGCGATGGGTACAGATGCCTGCACACCGGAGCTGCCAAAGCTGCCAACGCCAACCGCTTCGAGAGCAGCTTGTCCCTGCGTCGGCCACTGAATCTTTGGCGCAGGTCCCGCGACCTTGGCCGGCAGCGCAGCGAGCACGTTGGCAGCAGGCTTTGGCACTGGTCGCACCAGTTGCACGACTGGGATGGCAATGATGATTAGGACGATCACGACGGTTATCACAATTCCGCGGATACTACGCACAAACATCCTCCTAATACGAAATACGCGATATCACTCGCTTCACGACATGGCGTGCTCGACCTGTTGGTTCACCAACCGACGATAGCGCACATACATGGCAATCCGCCATGGCACAAGCATGCCAAACGCTAAGCAGAAAAACAGCGAACCGGTCTGATACACGTCCACATAGTTCTCGACAAGGCTGTGGAGCGCGATACGTACCACCAAAAGCCCCAACAAAATATAGATAAACGCGCGCGATCGCTTCAGATATATGCCGTCCTCTCCGACATAAAAGTGCGACGTCGCAATCAGCGGATAGCTGAACAAGCAACCGGCACACATGGCGGCTAAAGCATAGAGAACGGGTTCGCGCGTGAATGGAAACACGTACATCAAAAACCCTGTGCTCATCGCCACTGGTGGAATGAGAATTTTGCGTGCGTTGGTGGGGCGTTTCCCGGCACGTAGCCGCACGAAAATCACCGTCAGTGCAAAAACCACCGCAACAGCAGTCCCAATGAGCGTCATAGCCTGGTTGTGATTCACACTCTCCCCCTCGCCTTCTTGGAATCGCTGCAAGCTCGTTGCAGCAAATCAGAATAGAAACTACGAGAGAGTATACCATCAATTTCTCAACACGTTCTTGAACGCTGTTCTACAAAACTGCGACAAATGCCTGGCAATTCGAAGGAGTGAAGTCGCCGCTTACCAACTGGGACACAGTTTGCAAAGCTTATTTTGCTTGCTAAACTACATGACAGCGTTCCAAATTTCACGCCGGCTAACGGAGGTCGACATGGTGTCTCAACGGTATGCACGTCTACTCCAGCGCTACCGCTACCTCGTAATCGCCATCTGGGTGGCTGTTGTTGCCGCAGCTCACGCCTTGCTGCCACAACTCAACAGCGTCGTTGCGCACCGCAACACGGAACTCCTGCCGAACTCGACGAGCGTCGTCGTCGCTAGCAACTGGCTTAAGCAGGTCAATCCGAAAGCGAGCGTCGGCAGTAGCGCCGTCGTGGCCATCTACAACCCGAAAGGTCTAACCGACCAAGACAAGTCGTGGTTTGCGCTCGAATTGCAGCAAATCGCCAAACACAAGACAGAGTACGGCGTCAAATCGGTCTCCGGCGCATACAACGCGAGCGCCTCCGTCCAAAAGCAATACTTTAGTGGCGACGGCACGGTCGAAATCGCGAGCATCGGCTTCCCCGGTACGGACGTCGCCAAGTCGACCAACGCCGCGCTCGCTCACGTCAAACAGGCATTTTCTGAAAAGCCTGCCGACGCAAGGATCTTGTTTACCGGCGACACCCCCATTGAAAATGACAATATCAACATTTCCATGAACGGGGCGTCAAAAACCGCGGGCGTGACTGTGGCGCTTGTGCTCATCATTCTTCTTGTGGTCTTCCGATCCGTCGTCGCCCCCTTCTTAACTCTGCTTTCCATCGGCCTTTCCTATCTTTTGACGACCAACGTCGTCGCGGCATTGGCCAACGTCGGCCTGCCAGTGTCGACTTTTACAGACACGTTCCTCATTGCCATCATCTTTGGCGCTGGTACTGATTACAGCATCATCGTCATGAACCGCTTCCGCGAGGAAGCGAGCCGTGGCCTTGCCCCTGTCGATGCTCTGGCGGCTGCCATAAAAGGCATCGGCAAAACGGTCGTGTTCAGCGCATTGACCGTCTTTATGTCGTTTGCCACACTCTACTTCGCCCGTTTCGGCCTGTTCAAATCTGGCGTCGGCGTTGCCGTCGGGATTGCCATCACGCTCGCCGCATGCCTGACCTTCCTGCCGGCACTGATGCTGTGCCTGGGACGATTCGTGTTCTGGCCACGCAAATCGATCACGGCAGCCAGTCACAAGCCGTCGCGTATTTGGAGCGCGACAGGCGGCCTGTCACTCCGTCACCCGTGGTGGACGCTTGCCGCTGTCGCTGTCGTCTTGGCGCCTATAGCAATGACGTTTACCGACCAAAGAACGTTCGATCCAACATCGGACATTCCGAATGCTCCATCGGTCGTGGGCTTTCAAATTGTGTCCAAGGCGTTTGGCGCAGGCAAAGTCCTGCCGATGGACATCGTCGTGCACACGCCAGATGACCTACGTTCCCCACAAGGCCTTGCGACCATCGAAAACATTTCGTCCTCAGTCGCTAAGCTGCCATTTGTTGCGGAAGTCGACAGCGCCACACGGCCAGTCGGCAAAGTGATCTCGCAATTTCAACTGGCACAACAGAACCAACTCGCGGCGAGCGGCCTAGGTCAGGTTCAGGAGGGGTTGCATCACATCGCGTCTAGCGTTGGTAGCCAAAGCGCGAATCAGGCGGCGGGCGCGGCGACCAAGTTGGCCAGCGGCGCAAGAGCGCTCGCAACTGGTGAGAATCAGCTGTACAGTGGGCTACAACAAGCTGGGACGGCAAGCAACCAATTAGCCGAAGGAGCACAACGCTTGGCAAACGGCTCAGGATCACTTGCATCAGGTAGCAAGGCACTAGATAGAGCGGCGACGAAACTCGCTACAGGCGGTCAACAGGTTGCCAGCGGGATCGCCCGAAGCTCGAGCGCTGCGAAACAACTAGCGAGCGGCACTGCAAAGTTGCAGCAAGGCCTAAGCCAGCAAGCACAAGTGTCAAGCGAATTGGCAAACGCCCTCGCCAATTGGGCAAAAGCACATCCTAGTGATGCTGCGGATCCCTCATGGCAACAAATTGAGCAGCTTGCAGAAGCCACAGCTGCAGGGAGCCAGGCGGCGAGCGCGGCTTCGACCAAGCTTGCCGGAGGAGCAGGTCAGCTTGCCACAGGTCTAGCCAAGCTGTCGGAAGGTGCCGGCAGTGTGGAAAAAGGTTTGCAAGCTATTGCTGCAGGCGGCCACCACTTGGCTGATGCAAGCGAACTTGTGACCACAGGATCGGGACAGTTGGCAAGCGGAACGGCTCGCCTTGCAACGGGCCTGGAGAAGCTGAGTGGCGCAAGCGTTCAACTGCATAGCGGCTTGTCGCAATGGACTGCCGGGGCACAACAATTTGCAGCAGGTATGCAAGGTGCAGGACAAGGCGAAAATCAGTTGCACAATGCACTGGTCAAGTTGGCAAACGGAGTGGGTACCGTCAAGAACGCCTTACACCAAACGAGCCATGCCACACAGACGGGCAATCCAGGCTTTTATGTGCCTGCGTCTGCACTGCGATCAAACGCGGGTTTACAGCAGTCCATGAACAGCTACATCTCGCCAAACGGACACACGGCCGACATTCGCGTGACCCTGAAAACAGATCCATATTCGATGACCGCAATCCAGCAGATGCCGCGGCTTGAGGCGCAGGCACAGGCCGCATTTACGGCGAGCCCGATTCATACCGGAGAACTCGGCTATACCGGCACAACGCCGACGCAAGCGGCGCTCAACCAGTTATCGGGTAGCGACTTCACGCGCATGATGGGGATGATTCTCGCGGCCATCTTCATTCTTCTCGTGCTCATGCTACGGTCGCTTCTGGCGCCGTTGTACGTGATCATTTCACTGACAGGAACGTATTACGTGACGATGGCCATCTTGCAATACGTGGCCATTCACATCATGGGCAAATCCGGAATCAGTTGGACCGTCCCCTTCTTTGCATTGTTGCTACTCATTGCTCTGGGCGTCGATTACTCCATCTTCCTCATGTCGCGGTTTGATGAGGAAATGCAAAACCATCCAGAACTCAACATCCGTAGCGCGATGTGGCGGGCTATGCGGCAGATGGGCAATGTCGTCTTTTCGGCAGCCGCCATCATGGCAGGCACGTTCGGATCGATGTCGGTATCAGGCGTGACGACACTCGTTGAAATTGGCTTGTCGGTCATCATTGGACTCGCGATGTACGCGCTGATTGTTTTGGCCTTCTTCGTCCCGGCAGCAACGGCGATTGTAGGCAAAGCTCATTTTTGGCCATTCATACGAACGAGTAGAGAAGAACGCACACTCCATGGACAACCGGATCCGATTGTCGATTAGAAGCATAAAGGGCGGGGTTGCCACCTCGCCCTTTATGCGCTTTCCTCTTTCATTTCGCTTGCACACAACAGACCCATCCCGGGACATTGATGTGCCGTCCCTCGCACAAAAGCCCTATGACTAAGAAACCAACTTCCGATTGTACCGCAAGCCAGCCACGCCGTTCGCATACTTTTTTCCTCCCACACCCACTCTAGATGATGGATAAAAACGTTCTGTCGAACTCAAGGAGGCGATCCAATGCCCACGAACACAACAACTGTACAACCCGGTCACACCCCGACGTTCCCAACGTCGTTTCCACCTCAACACCAAAATCAGCAACCCGGGCTCGAGTCGGAGATGAACCCACGCCCATTTTTCGACGACCCGAATTACCGAGGCAGCCAAAAGCTACAGGACAAAGTCGCCATCATTACCGGCGGTGACAGCGGTATCGGCCGGGCGATCGCGATCGCGTTTGCCAAGGAGGGCGCCGACATCGCAATCGTGTACTACAATGAACACGAAGATGCCGAGGAGACCTCCACCTGCATCGGTCAATATGGCCGCAAAGCCATCACTTTGCCGATCGACGTCGCTAACGCAGATTTGTGTAAACAGGCGGTTGCTCAGGTGATCCAGAAATTCGGGAAAATAGATATTTTGATCAACAATGCCGCCGAGCAACACCCGCAAAACAGCATCCTCGACATTACACCAGACCAACTGCAACGGACATTCTCCACAAATGTCTTTGGGTATTTCTACATGATCCAAGCGGCACTTCCACATCTGCAACAAGGTTCGTGCATCATTAACACAACTTCGATCACGGCCTATGCAGGAAACGAGACGTTAATTGACTATTCTGCAACAAAAGGGGCCATTGTTACCTTGACGAGGTCTTTAGCGAAGTCTCTTGCCAAGCAGGGGATACGCGTCAATGCGGTAGCTCCCGGCCCGATTTGGACGCCCTTGATTCCGTCGACTTTCGAGGCCAATCAGGTGGCGCAATTCGGGAGTGACACACCGTTAGGCCGCGCCGGGCAGCCTGCGGAACTGGCGCCGGCATATGTATATTTGGCGAGCAGTGATTCTTCGTATATGAGCGGTCAGGTGCTGCATATAAACGGCGGCCAGATCGTCAACGGTTGAATTCCGGACGCCAGCCGCCGTCAGATGTGCATTACGATTGTGGTACGAGCGTCACCGTGCCGTTGGCCGGAATAACGCCAGTCAGGAGCGTGTCAGGCGCCAAGCCGTTGCTGACGGCTGGCGTCTGCGCGGCAATTTGAATGGTATAAACACCGCCTGACGGTTGTGCCGACGATGCCACAACAAAGTCACCACTGTGCAGTGTGACGAGCACTTTGCTCAAATTCCCCACCTGGTAGACGGGAATGGAAGTGGCCGTACCCGCCGGGTTCGTCACCTCGACGCGATATACATTTGTAAATTTCACATACTGCGAATCGACCCAACCATAATTCACAATATGATACCAAGGCATCACATACGGACCCGCCATACCTTGTTCAATCTGATCAATCTGCACCTGGGTGCCAGACGGAATCAAATTGGCGTTGGATTGATTGGGCTGGATGTATGTCGTCCACATCGCATAGCTCCAGATGCCATCGGGATTCGTCATATGCATGACCTGCGACTCAAACTTCTTGACCGCTGCCTCGGTAAGCGGACCATATTGACCGTCGATCTGCAATCCCGCTCCAATCGTCTGATTCAGGTACTTTTGCACTTCTGCAACAGGCTGACCTGCGCTACCGTTTTGCAACGGCCCGAAGAATTGTTGATTCATGCCGGCAGCCATGGAAGGGAAGTACGGCACCCCACCGTTCTGGTAATAACTATCAGACTGAATGACGCCTGTGGCTCCGTTCATGTAAAAGACGGGTTCCGTACTACTTTTCGGGGTCGGCGCCACATTCTGTGGCGAGTATTGCTTATAGGCGCTCACACTCGAACCAACCGAACTTGCAAATTGCGTCATCAGGCTACCAATGCCCGCAGCCCATTGCTTGTCCGTCGCGTAGTTGACATTCATTCCTGTCAACGTCGGTGAAACGTACTCGCTGCCTCCGGGATTGAGGTAGTTATTGCGGACCTCCCACGCTTCAAAGCGGATTGCGTAATCGTCACTCGGGAACATACCCGCGTCATTACCGGGATTTGAATCGTATGCGCCGTATCCAAACAGATTGTTCTTTGCGAGTGCAATTTGACTTTGTCCCCAGTAACTCTCGAGAATGGCGTGAGAAACGAGATAATTGGCGTCTACGCCGTACGTGTTTTGGGCGTCCATAAACGAGGCACCCAACCCATTGAGGGGTGAGTCATTCGCAAGTAAGTATGAATTGATACTTGATGTATTGATGTTGGCGGGCGCCGGAAAACGAAGGTCCACATTGGTAAACGACAGATTGGCACCCGTCGAGCCGCTCGTGCCGCTTCCACTCGAATTGCCCGTGCTGTTGCCCGTCGTGTTCCCGGTACTGTTGCCCGTCGTGTTCCCGGTGCTGTTGCCTGTCGTGTTCCCGGTGCTGTT
>NZ_FNOJ01000008.1:70254-118910 GCF_900107035.1 Alicyclobacillus hesperidum
TGTTCCCGGTGCTGTTGCCTGTCGTGTTCCCGGTGCTGTTGCCTGTCGTGTTCCCGGTGCTGTTACCCGTCGTGTTCCCGGTGCTGTTGCCCGCAGGATCCGACGTCGTCACAACAACCGGAGCCGGCTTCATCGTCCACTGTGTCCCCTGCCACGTCGATCCGACGCCAGCGCGCTTCAAAGCATTCATGACATACCAGATGGGCATGAACGTCGTCATTTTCCCGGAGGCCGGATCCGGATAGACGACGGCAATCACATTCGCCACGACGGTACCATTGATGGCAATCGAGGTGCTTCCTTTACCATACTTGATGCTTGAGTAATCGACACTTGCCGCACTCGTCGATGGTGGCGTGATGTTCCAGACGCCATTTGCCCACACGTTTGCGTAGCCTGCCTGTTTCAGAGCCTGCATTACATACCAAATGGGCATGTAGGTCGTGCCGTCATATGTAAATCCTATTGGTGAAGAAACGGTGCTGCCATTAAATACAATGCGTTTGACCTGCACGTTGTTCACAACATGGCTGCTTGCTGAAGCGACAACCGATGATACCTCATAAGCCGCGACAGCTTTCGCTATCGCTCCCCATGTGAGTGATCCGACAATGCCGTCAACCTGTAACTGGTTTGCCTGCTGAAAAGCCTTGACCTGCGCTTCTGTGGTCGCGTCAAACGTCCCCGTTGCTTGCCCGACCGTAAAACCAAGAGCGTTGAGGTCGTTCTGAAGGACGGCGACGGATGGGCCTTGTGTCCCATATTGGAGCATCGGATAAGATTGCCAGGATGATCCAAGGCCGAACGTTCCGCTTGAACTCGCGCTTGGGGTATTCAATGCGGCATTGCTTGTGGCGGTCTGCGCCCACGCGGTGGGCGACTGGGACAGCGCAACCCAGGCAGGTAGCGCGAGCACCGCGAGTAGGCGACTAGATTTCACAGCGACATCCTCCTTTTGGATTTCATCATGAAGTAGTACTTGAGTTGATGTTCATCCGCTGTACCTGCAGACCCTGCGCACCGGCGGACAATTGCAGTTCACCGAGCACAACGGTTCCCGAAAATAGCGGCAACATTTGATTCCATGTGATGGTCAGCCCTGACGATGGAATCTGCACCAGAAGCGTGTGACCCTTGGCCCACTGGACATCGCGCGTGTCGAGTACAAACGCATTTGTCCACTTACTCTGCCCGGAAATCTCATAGGTGACATTGCCAAATGTGGTGATGTAGCAAAATCCTGTACCCGTCGGCGGGTTTGGTACCACCAACACGTATGAATGGCCCTGCTTGACGACTTGCAGGGAGTCAAAAAATTGATAGGTTTGCCCCACGGCACTTTGCACGGATGCATTCGACGGAAAAAAGGGCTGCCCATTGCGGCTGTCGCCCGCGAACGATGCGGTAGCCTCGTCCCCGATGGGATAGCAAATCTGCCAACTGCTCTTACCCGTTTCGACAAAACCCTTGAGGTTATTGTGGACATTCGACACCACGGTCGCCAATTCCTGCGGCGTAAGGAAATCTGTCGATTTCCAGGGGCTTGGGACCAACCCAACAGCCGATGCCCACGCCACCGGCGAGCCCCCTGGCTGATAAGCTGCGTCGTCGGAGCTTATGCCGTACGCGTTCCAAAGGACTTGATCTGCCATCGCCACGGTAAGCGGTGCAAAGACCCCCGCCTGATTCGACGAGATCGGCTGGTAAATCCCCTTCTCGATGCTGGCATGGACATAACCCCAAGCAGGTGAGTTCGTGGACAAATCTGCATACGGACTGGTACCCGACGTGTCCGGAGCGACGCCAAACACCTGGTCCACCGCAACAAGCAGGTTCCATATGCCAATTTGATCTGCGGCTAAGGGAGTCGGCAGTGCACTCGTATCCAGTGACAATGTCGTACCGTCCCACGTCGCTACAATGCCTAAGCGACCCATCAATTGCTCGATATTTGCCACCGGAAAGAACATAGTCAATTTACCGGATGCCGGATCTGTCGCTGCGATCCCCTGTAAACGCTGAACGACTGCTCCGTTGAGAGCTATCGCGGCGTTACCTGCACTCTCGGTATCCGGACTTGTGTCGGCTGGAATCGACATTGGCACAGTCACATTCCAAACGCCCTGTTTCCATGTATTCAAAAATCCTAATTGTTGCAACACGTTCATCACATACCACAGTGGCATGTAGACAACGCCATTTTGCGAAAACGTATACGGCTTTGCCTGTGTTGGCTCCCCATTTAACACAATCGTCCGTTGTTCCATCACCGGGGTTGGGCGTGCAACTGACGCCTGCGTCACTGGCACGGCGACGCTCCCCGCGCACACCGCAAACGCCGCAGTTCGCAACATCCACGTCTTACGATCCGCCATGAATACCCACCCCCGCGATGAAACTTGCCGTCGTGTCATACGCAATGCGTTCACTGCCATGCGACCGCTCCGACGTCAACAGCAGCTTCGAGCCATCGTAGTACGCGTGCGACGCCTGATTGGTGCCATAGCCGTCCGCGCTCAACTGAGCAAGCGAGCTGTCGTACACGGCCTGATGGGCCGCATCGATCCCTGTCAACTCCACCTCGACGCCAAGCCCAAGCTCCGAGGCGGTCTCGGTCGCGTTTGTCATGCGTGCGAGATCTGCCTGCTGGCCTTGCTCGACATAATTCGGCTGAATCCAAGCCGCCGTAAAGCCAAGTGACTGCCAATGCCATATGCCGCCAGCGCCATAATATGGGATCCAGAACAAAGGCAGCGCGTTTGCCTTGGCTAAAGACGACGCATACTGGATATACTGCGCTTCCCCAGGCATGGTTTGGCGGTACTGTTCCTCATCCCAATAGAGTCCAACCAGTTTCAGGTGTTTGAAGTCCGCCTTCTTCCAATCGGTTAACAATTGATTGACATACCACGTCTCCGCTGCTTCGCGGCTCCGTAATCCATTCGGATCGCCAGACGTACCGCCAAATTGCACGTCCTTCCCACCGATGTCTCCGAAATCAATATTTCCGTATGCGAAATATGGCAGTGATAGGACGACTTTTTCTTGATATCCCGGGCGATGCAACGTCTGGTTGACGATGCCGACAGCTTCGTTCAACGCACGTAATTGCTTGCCACTTGCAAACAAATCCTGAAGGTAGTTGGACAAGCCCTGCTCTGTATCGTTGACCGATCCGTACGGAAGAAACAGCATGGTGTCAAACAGCGGCTTGGTCATCTGCCCACTCTCTGTGACATACGCAAGCATGGGTTCAAAATCTTGAACGGACCACGCGCCTTGACTGCCATTAGCCCCTGTTTGCACGAGCAACATGTTGCGAATACCTGCGGCATTGGACGCCGACGGCAGCAGTGGGCCGAGTGGTTTCCCGGATGCGGCCGTTACTTTCGCCAAGGTACTGGCGGCAAGCCCGTGCGCTGTCGTCGATCCTTGCACGTCAAAGCCATGGACAAACACCCATACGTCGACGGGGATAACCAGACGGACCGCCGAAGCCTCAATCCCGGCCGCACTCGACCACGCGAATGTCTGGGTCATCACATTTTGGTCACTTTGCGGCACCGCAGACGGGCGCTGCCCCGCCGTGTACCACTGGCCGTTTTGCTCGAATTGAAACTCGACATAACTGGGGAAGTAGACACCGAGCGAGAAGTTCTGTAGAGCCTGAATTTGAATAGACTGCACGTCGACAGGGGACTTAAACGCCAGCGTGATGGTTCGACTCCCCTGGTGACTGAATCCACGCCACGCCGACGTTTGGGTCACATCGCCCTGGTACGTCTTTTCCTCCTGGGCGAATGTGGAATCCGGTACACCACTTACTGCAATGGACAGAGCGCCCTGCGGCGTCAAATCCGTCATGTTGGTGTTGGTATTTGCGCTACCGAAACCCGCCGCCCCTGTCGCATTGCCTGTCCCGGCGGCAGCCAAGGCGATGTCCGGCGGATCGAGCGAGACGGCCGCTAGCGCACAGAGAGCCATTCCCGCCGCCGCCCACATCTTGCAGTTACTGAACAACCAATACACCTTCCTCATCACAGCAAAGTTGCCAATATCGCTTCGACAGTGAACGACAATTTAGATAACGATACTTTTCGAAAGTCAAGAGTGATTTCTAAGGGCATGCCGCTAAATTTTCACCACGCCAGCATTGGATTTCCAATCTATCAAAAATTCCTTGACAACATGAATATCTCGTCCATATAATGTGAATAAGTCATTGGCAATCATCATATACTGTGAGCGTGGACACGAAGATCCTAAGTCGGTAAAGTGGGCACATAGACTTAGGGGAGTGAGTTGTGCAACCGGCCACCCGATGTGACATCTGGGTGGTTTTTCTGTTGTCCGCGTTACTCGTTGCACGCCTTGGTATCCGACATCCATGTTCTCTAGAGCAACGGGTGGCCAAACTGGGGTCAAAGGGTTATACAGAAAACAGGAGACAAGATAGTCTCCGGAACAAACCGCACACAAAACCAACCGATTCAGGGATGGATACTCGCAGAGAGATCCATCCCTGGCTTCGTTTTGGGCTCCTATTGACCAATTGTATTCGTTTGTATACAATGATACCGCAACATCGCATACATCAGTATACAAAGGAGTGCAATTGCATGCGACACTTCGATGATGATTCACACAGGCATCGCGGTCCACGCGGCAGGCATGACTCGCATGAACGCCACAAACACAGTGGTGGTCCGCAAACATTCCGCCGCGGAAGAGCACTCGCCTTTCTGGAAACACTCAATGTGCGGCGTGCAACCCTTAGGCAACAGTTGGAACAGTCCGAATTGCAATCGGTTCATCCTGTCATTGCAGGTGAGCTGAAGGCCATTGAAATGGTACGAGACGAGTTCATGGCCATGTTTGACCTGCGCGAATCTCCCGAACAAGGCGTGGATCGCAATGAACCGCCCCACCCACAGCAGAACCGACCTCTGGATGAAGAACGAACTTCTGCAACCTCCAGCCACGCAGAAGACGACGTCTAACACATCGAAGGCGGGAGCCAAAGGGTGCAGTAGCGCCACGCAGTTCCCGCCTATCGTCGCCGCTTTTGCGAACTCGGGATCCCCATCTGCTCGCGATATTTCGCAACCGTGCGGCGCGACAGGACAATGCCCTGTTGCGCCATGCACTTTGCGATCTCGGCATCCGACAACGGCTTTCGCGTATCTTCCTTAGCTACCAGCGAACGGAGCACATGTTGCACCGCTTCTGCAGAAAGGCCAGATGTGGCCAATTGGGCCGGGAAAAATGCGTCCATCGCCCACACCCCGTACGGCGTTTTCATGCTCTTGTTGCGCAGCGCGCGGCTCACGGTAGACTCGTGGATATCCAACTCTTGCGCCACCTCGCGCAACGTAAGTGGACGCATATGTCCCGGGCCGTGTTGGAAAAACGGCTGTTGCCGCGCAACAATGACTTCCGCCACCCGTAAAATCGTCATGCGACGCGTTTCGATGGCTTTGGCCATCCGCTCGATGGCTCGCAAACGTGTGCCCAGGAAAGCGCGCACCTCCGCACCACCGGATGCGAAGAGCGATCGGTAAGATGGCGAGACCCAGAGGCGGGGCTCGGCACTTTCCTGCACGCGAACGACAAACGCTTCGCCAGCGCGCTCGACAATGACATCTGGCGGAGCCAAGGCGAACGGCTCCCTGTCCCAAGCTGCACCCGGGCGCGGGGTTAGCCGCCGAAACTGCGCTAACACTTCATAGATGTCGTCCACTGACGCGTTACAGTTCCGTGCAACGACGCGAAATTTCCCCTGCGCAAGTTCGGTCAGATGCGCAAGGAGCTTGCGAGCCAAGGCGCGATACGGCGGATCGATGCGATCCAGTTGCAAGAGCAGGCACTCCTCGACATTGCGCGCCCCCACCCCCAAAGGCTCACAACTCTGTAGCGCAAACAAGGCCCTCTCGACTTCCTCCGCAGAAACGTCGAGGCGTACGGCCGTGACGTCCAGGGGATCGGTGAAATATCCGCGCTCATCCAGGCTGTGTGCAAGTTGCTCGGCAACGCGCAGCGTGCTTGGCGCGAGTGACAGCGTGCGCAACTGCCGACAAATCTCGTCGGCAAGCGAGGGACGTTCCGCTATTTGCAGGATGAGATCAGCACGCCCGGGCCTCGCGGCGCCTAATCCGACAAACCCGCTTGCAGTCATGGCCCACGGCCACTCCCACTCCAAGCAGGGATTGTCTTGTGCCATCTCTTCCAGCATGTCAACAAGTTCAGTGGACGAAGCCTGCAAGACAGCCAGTGCCTGACGCATATCGGCGGTCATGACAAGCCTCTGACTCTGCTCCATGTCACCGCGAAACGCCATATTCATGCCTATCACTCCGTCATCGTTTGCTGATTCACCGAAACCTGACTGCGCCGGCGATAGAACAGATAATAACTAAGGAGAACGATGACAATGATGGGCACACCAGCGTAAATGGCCATACGCTGCCCTGGAATGAAGAGAAGGCTCACCGCGATGGCCAAATTTAACACAACGCCAGCGATCGGCAAGATGGGAAATAGCGGCGTGCGATACGCCAAGGCGCGGACATCGCCTCCCTCTCGTACATACTTGCGGCGAAAGCCAATTTGCGAAGCGCAAATAATCGCCCAAGACAAGACAGCAATCAACCCGATGCCAGAGACAATCCACAAATACAGCGTATTCGGTGAAACCTGGTAAATCCACAAAGATAACGTGCCAATGACAAGGGTGGCCAGCACTGACCAGACGGGAACCTGCGCTTTGCTCAAGCGCGTTAAAAAGCGTGGAGCCATCCCGTCGAGTGCCATCGACCAAAGAAGCCGCGACGAAGCATAAGTCCAGGACGATCCGGCGGAAAGCGCCGAAGTAATGACAATCATGTCCATAATCAGGCGCGCATACGGGATGCCTGCAACCTGAAAGATGGTCGCGAATGGGCTGTCATTTAGGCCCGCCTTTTGCCAAGGAATGATGCCTACCAAAACAATCATGGCGATGACATAGAACAACAAGGTGCGCACGCTCGTACTACGTACCGCGCGCGGCACGGAGCGAGCCGGATCTTTGCTTTCTCCTGCGGCAATGCCTATTAACTCGGTGCCACTGTAGGCGAAGCTAACCGGTACAAGGGCCATGAACACCGCGCCGATACCGTGTGGGAATAAGCCACCCTGGCCCGTGTAGTTGTGCAGGCCGATGGCGCGGTGACCGGTGAGTCCAAAAATGGCCAGGATGCCCGCAATGCAAGCAGCGACAATACCAAACACCTTAATGCTGGCGAACCAAAACTCTGACTCGCCGTATACACCGACCCGGGTGACATTAAGCGCCAAATAAATCACCGCAAACAAGGCATACCAGACCCATAAGGGAACGCCAGGCAAGTACTGGTGAATGATGATGGTCGCTGCAATCCACTCGCCGCCAATGGTGAACGCACCGTTAAGCCAATATAACCAGGCACTCAGATAACCAATGGCAGGACTGATAAATTCCTGCGCGTACGTCTTGAACGATCCGGCCACCGGCATGGCAGTCGCCAATTCGCCCAAACACATCATGACAATCGAAACAATGATGCCCCCAATCACGTACGCGAGCACGGCGCCACCTGGCCCTGCTTGATTAACGGTGTAGCCCGAGCTCAAAAACAGGCCCGTGCCAATCACTCCGCCAATCGAGATCATAAACATGTGTCGCGCGTGCATGCCTCGCCGCAGATGCGACTCCTTTTCCATGATCTGATCAAGTTGCTGCATCGATCTACTCTCCCTCGCCAAAACAATGATAACGCTTACAACTATATCTGAAACACAGCTTTGTGATCATAAATCACAGCAAGAATCGTGCCAAGTGCCATGACTGGATCTCCCTAACCACGCACAAAGCCGTATCAGTCGCCCGGGGGCGCAGCAAAGCTCTCCCACCGTGGAAAAATACGCCCGCCTCGACAAAAAAACGGTGCCAACGCGTTTTTCATCCGCAAGCAGGCTTTGCACCACCGTGAGCGGCCGTGCGTTTGCATAAGCATGCACACTACTTGCGGTACACGGCCGGATCGACAGCTAATTCACGAAGCCAATACTGCAAGTTCTGGCGACTGAGCCCCAGTTCTCGTGCAGTGGCAGAAACATTCCCACCGTGGCGCGCGAGCACCTCCATCAAGATCTGGCGCTCCGCCTGTTGGACTCGTTCCCGCCATGTCCCAACTCGACTCGCTACTCGCTCGTCCCGTGTACGAGATGCAAAGTCCATCCCCTGTGTGCCTTCATCCACCGCATCTCCCCGCGCACCAGAGGTTTCATCCCACGCGGCGAGCGTATCATGTTTGCGATCCGCCCCCACCCCTGCCGGCGCTTCCCGCGATGCGTTTACTTGCAGAGCGCGTTCCAACTTGCGGCGTAGATGAAGTGGCACATGAGACAAGCCGAGTTCACGTTCATCCTGTAGTAAATTCATCGCACCTTCGACGGTATGTTCCAACTCGCGCACATTGCCTGGCCAATCGTATGCCAGAAACGCCTGTCGCAATGTCGGATGCATCCGTTCTACCGCCAAGCCAAAGCGGCGATTCAGTTTTTCAATAAACACCTCGACCAGTTGCGCAATGTCTTCTTTACGCTCGCGCAGCGGCGGGATCAACAGCGCAACGACGCTCAGTCGATAGTATAAATCCTCCCGAAGGCGTCCTGCCGCGATGGCCTGTAGCGGGTCCTCATTGATGGTCGCGAGAATGCGAACATCGATATGCCGATCCTTTAATTCGCCCACTCGGCGCACCGCCCGTTCCTGCAGGACGCGCAGCAGTTTGGCCTGCAGTGGCGGACTCAACGAATTTACCTCATCGAGAAGAAGCGTTCCGCCATCCGCCTGTTCGAGCAACCCAGGTCGGTCCACCGCCCCCGTGAACGCGCCGCGCGCCGTGCCAAAAAGCAGCCCTTCCATAAGCGAATCCGGGATCGCAGCACAATTTTGCGAGACAAAAGGCCCTTGGCTTCGCCTGCTCGCCGCGTGTACACTCTGCGCAAACAGCTCCTTTCCTGTCCCCGTTTCGCCAATGATGAGGACGGACGAATCCGTGCGTGCCGCCCGCATCGCCTGCTCCACCACTTCCCGGAGCACTGGACTGCTACCGACGATTGAAGCGAATGTGTAGCGAACACCCGACTGTCCGAGAAGCTGATTTTGCAGCCGTTCGACCGGCGTCACATCGCGGGCAATCTCAACAGCGCCGAAAACGCGTCCGTCGGCGATGATGGGATACGTCCGGTTCACCGTCGTGATGGCTTTTCCACTTTGATTAAAATACGTTTGTTTTACATTTTCGCGAGCTAGGCGCAAGCGCACGGCCTGTAGCAATGTACTGCCTGCGGCATCCGGAAATGTGAACACATCTTCGATCCGCTTGCCGATCACGTCCTCCGGCCGCATGCCTTCTATATCGGCCATTTTCCGGTTGTAATAAACAGTCATGCCATTGGCATCAATGATGTGAACACCTTCGTCCAGCCCCTTAAGAAGTCCCTCAAGCAGTCGCAAGCGAACAGCGTCTTCCACGTCACGTTCCCCTATCCAGCAAGTTGATTGCGAACTCGACATCCCAACGCCAGCCTTCGCGTGCAGCAAAGTCGACGTCGATAGCCGTGTATCAATATACAGCACATCTATCCATTCATACGAAAGTTGTGTGAAACTTCCCCGCAAGTACAGTTTGCACGCCCGGTACAGACTCTGCAACCGACTTCCGTTCTGCATGCCAAACCGATCAACCATCGCTCATGTTGGCACGATTCTTGCTTCCAGTATGGAGTGAGCAAACGTTTCGAACTGCTTTCTGCGCTATGAAGGAGGATCTGGCATGATACCATACCGTCCTGAACCTTTGACGGACTTCTCTGCACCACATCACCAGGAGGCGTTTGCAGTTGCGCTCGCGCGTGTGCAAGAGCAGGTCGGCCAAACGTATCCACTCATCATTGGCGGACAGACTGTCGATACCGGTCGCTACCTGGAGTCGTACAATCCGTCCGCAAAGACCGAATTGATCGGACGTGTCGCGAAAGCTGGAAAACCAGAAATTGAACGAGCCCTTCGTTGCGCACAAGAGGCTTTTGCAATCTGGTCCGAGGTTCCCGTCGTAGAACGGGCGTCGCTCCTTTTTAAGACGGCGGCCATTCTGCGCCGACGCAAACACGAATTCTCGGCTTGGATGTTGCTCGAAGCTGGCAAGAGCCGCGCGGAAGCCGATGCAGATACGGCAGAAGCCATCGATTTTCTCGAGTACTATGGCCGCCAAATGCTTGCATTGGCCCAGCGTGCCGATGCCCTTTTGACGCCATTTGCTGGAGAAGACAATCATATGGAGTACATCCCGCTTGGCGTCGGCGCCATTATTCCGCCGTGGAATTTTCCCTTGGCCATTGTCACAGGAATGACGGTCTCGGCCGTCGTCGCCGGTAACACCGTGCTGCTTAAACCCGCAAGCCAAACGCCTGTCATTGCGTACAAGATGGTGGAGGCTTTGCTGGAGGCCGGTATGCCAGCCGGCGTCGTCAACTTCGTCCCAGGCGATCCGGAGGAAATTGGCGACTTGCTGGTCGAGCACGCAGACATTCGCTTCATTTCGTTCACCGGATCGAAAGATGTCGGCTTGCGCATGAATGAGCTTGCGGCAAAGCGCATCCCGGGTCAGCGCTGGATCAAGCGATTTGTCGCAGAAATGGGCGGCAAAGACGCCATCGTCGTCGATGCAGGGTTTGATATCGACCTGGCTGCGCGCACCATTGTTCAATCCGCATTTGGCTTTTCCGGCCAGAAGTGTTCGGCGTGCTCGCGCGTCATCGCCCATGCTTCGCTGTACGATCCGCTCGTCGAACGGGTCGCCGCATTGACGCGCGAACTCAAGGTGGGCGATGTGCGCGAGATGGCGCATTTCACCGGCCCGGTCATCGACCAGAAGGCATTCGCGAAGGTGACGAGTTATATCGAGATCGGCAAGCAAGAAGGGCGGCTTGTGGCTGGCGGCGGCGCATCTGCAGACACGGGATACTTTATTGAACCAACTGTTTTCGCGAATGTTGCACCCTCTTCGCGCCTGATGCAAGAGGAGATTTTCGGGCCGGTTGTCGCCTTCACCAAATCGACGAGCTTTGAAGAGGCAATTGCTATTGCCAATCAAACGGAGTTCGGCCTGACAGGATCCGTCCTGACCCATGACCGTTCGCATATTGCCTATGCACGACGCAAATTCCACGTGGGCAACCTATACTTTAACCGCAAGTGCACGGGCGCCATCGTAGGCGTACATCCGTTTGGTGGCTTTAACATGTCGGGCACCGACTCCAAAGCGGGTGGCCCGGACTACTTGTTGTTGTTCACACAACCGAAGGCCAGCTCCGAATTATTGTAGTAAGGCGTTTGCCAAAACGGGGGGCACAACGGCCCGGGGTTTTAGATTCAGATAAGAGAGGATGATTATCCCATGACGGATCAGGCACAGACCTCCACAGCACTGCGTTTGGAGCAAACATATGGAGCGAAAAACTACAACCCACTGCCAGTGGTACTGGTCAAAGGCGAAGGTGTCTGGGTTTGGGATGAAGAGGGTAACCGTTACCTGGACATGTTGAGCGCGTATTCGGCTCTCAATCAAGGCCATCGCCACCCGAAAATCATCGCCGCCCTCAAAGATCAGGCGGATCAAATCACACTGACCTCGCGCGCGTTTTACAACGACAAACTTGGGCGCATGTACGAACGATTGGCCAAACTCACCGGCAAGCCGATGATTTTGCCAATGAACACAGGCGCTGAAGCGGTTGAAACGGCCATTAAGGCGGCGCGCCGCTGGGCGTATGACGTAAAACACGTACCTGCGGATCAGGCTGAAATCATCGTGTGCGAAGGGAACTTTCATGGACGCACGACGACCATCATCTCGTTCTCGTCGGACGCCGAGTACCAACGCGGCTTTGGCCCGCTGACGCCTGGATTCCGCATCGTCCCCTACGGCGACATCGCGGCGTTGCGCGCGGCCATCACGCCAAACACCGCGGCCTTTTTGGTGGAGCCGATTCAAGGGGAAGCTGGCATTGTGTTGCCGCCGGATGGGTATCTACGCGCGGCGCATGAACTGTGTAAGCAGAACAACGTCCTCTTTATCGCCGATGAAATTCAAACAGGTCTAGGACGCACCGGGAAAATGTTCGCTTGTGAATGGGAACAAGTGGTTCCGGATGTGTACATTATTGGTAAAGCCCTCGGCGGTGGCGTGTTCCCCGTGTCGGCTGTCGCAGCGGACGAAGAAGTCCTTGGGGTCTTTGAGCCAGGATCGCACGGTTCGACGTTCGGCGGCAATCCTCTTGGCGCCGCGGTTGCCGTGGCCGCACTTGACGTGTTGGAAGACGAGGATCTCGTCGAGCGCTCGCGCACGCTCGGAGCGGCGTTTCTTTCCCGCCTTCGCAATGTGCACAGCCCGGTGGTGAAAGAGGTGCGTGGCCGCGGTCTGTTCGTCGGGGTCGAGCTCACCACCAAAGCTCGCCCCTATTGCGAACGCTTGAAACAAGAAGGATTGCTCTGCAAAGAGACGCACGATACAACCATCCGCTTTGCCCCGCCCCTCGTCATCCGCGAGGACGAACTGGACTGGGCACTTGCACGAATTGAACGCGTACTCACCGAGGTGACACCATGATTGCCGACTCTTTAATCCATGACGCGAATCAAGAGATGGATGTCCTGCGCTCGGCACAGACCGTGATCCGTGCGGCCCTCGAACAACTCGGCTACGGGCCGCAGTACTATGAACTGCTTAAAGAACCGCTGCGCATGCTCACCGTGCGCTTTCCCGTCCGCATGGACGATGGTAGTGTACAGATCTTTACGGGTTACCGCGCCCAGCACTCGGACGCGGTTGGCCCGACCAAAGGCGGCGTTCGCTTTCACCCTGATGTCAATGAGTCGGAAGTCAAGGCACTTTCGCTTTGGATGACCATCAAGTGCGGCATCAACGGCTTGCCGTATGGCGGTGGCAAAGGCGGTGTTGTCTGCGATCCGCGCCAGATGTCGTTCGCAGAGCTCGAGCGCGTCAGCCGCGGATACGTTCGCGCCATTAGCCAAATTGTCGGTCCGACAAAAGACATCCCTGCGCCTGACGTGTTCACCAATTCGCAGATCATGGCGTGGATGATGGACGAATATAGCCACCTGCGCGAGTTCGATTCCCCCGGCTTTATCACCGGCAAGCCGCGGGTGCTCGGCGGATCGGAAGGAAGGGAGACGGCGACGGCGCGAGGCGTGCTCATTTGCATCGAGGAGGCGGCACGACGGCGCGCGATGCAACTGCCCGGAGCCCGCGTCATCATTCAAGGCTTCGGCAACGCCGGCAGCTATCTGGCACAGTTTTTGCACGAGCAGGGTGCGCGTGTGGTTGGGATCAGCGACGCATACGGCGCGCTGTACGACGAACGAGGTTTGCCAATTCCTGATCTGCTCGAACAACGCGACTCGTTTGGCACCGTGACGACGCGCTTTCAAAACACCATCAGCAATCAAGAACTGCTTGAAAAGCCGTGTGACATCTTGGTGCCCGCCGCGATCGAAAACCAGATCACGGCAGATAACGCGGATCGCATTCAGGCAGCCATCGTTGTGGAAGCGGCGAATGGGCCGACGACCCTGGAGGCGACACGCATCCTGAGCGATCGCGGTATTTTGCTGGTGCCAGACGTACTCGCCAACTCCGGCGGCGTGACGGTATCGTACTTCGAATGGGTTCAAAATAACCAGGGGTATTACTGGACGCGCGAAGAAGTGGAACAGCGTTTGGCACAAGCCATGCGCCAGTCGTTTGAAAAGGTCTACGCCACATCGGTGCGCCATCAGGTGGATATGCGCCTCTCTGCGTACATGACAGGCATTGAACGTACGGCACAAGCTACACAGCTACGCGGCTGGCTCTAAGCCCAGCCGCCTGGCGAGTGGCTCACCCAATTTGTAAGGAAAGCAGGGAACGGACATGAAGGAGATTCACATCATCGGGGTACCGTCCGACTACGGTCAAAACCGCCGCGGCGTCGATATGGGGCCAAGCGCCATCCGCTATGCCGGCCTCAAGGAGAAACTTGAGCGTCTCGGCTATCGTGTCCGCGATCTTGGCGATGTCATGGTGCCAACCCCGGAAACGCGGCACATTGAGCATCAAAAGTTGAAATATCTCAAAGAGGTCGTCTCGGTCTGCGAGGCCTTGGCTGAGCGGGTGCGCGATGCCGTCGGAAGCGGATACACCCCTGTCATTCTCGGAGGCGATCACAGCATTGCCATGGGCAGCCTCGCTGGCATGGCCGCTGCCAAGAAGCAATTCGGCGTAATTTGGTTTGACGCGCATGGCGACATGAACACAGACGAAACCACGCCTTCCGGGAACATCCACGGCATGCCGTTAGCCGCAAGCATCGGCATCGGGCACGAGGCGCTCACGGGCCTATTCGGCATTCGCCCGAAGGTGCAGCCAGAGAATGTCGTCCTGGTCGGGGCTCGCTCTATCGATCCGCCCGAAGCAGAACTGATTCGTCAATCAGGCGTGCACGTATTCACCATGGCCGACATCGATCGGATGGGCATGGACGCCGTCATGCGCAAAGCGATTGAGCTTGCGGCAACGGGGACAGACGGTATCCATCTCAGCCTGGACCTCGACGGCCTGGATCCCATGTTTGCGCCGGGCGTCGGGACACCGGTGAATGGTGGCGTGACCTATCGCGAAGGACATCTTGCCATGGAACTTTTGTCCGAGTCCGGTACGCTTTTGTCTGTCGACGTCGTCGAAGTCAACCCCATTCTCGACCACCGCAATCAAACGGGACGCATGGCCGTCGAACTCGTGGAATCTTTGTTCGGAAAACGGGTGTTGTAAGCGCAAACCCATAAGGCCCTTGCGAGGGGACGACGCCGCAGGCGGTCCCCTCATCCCATCAAGCCTGCACGGGCTTGTGCCCGCCTTGCATATACACGACCTTTTGTGCCGGCAAGTCGATTCCATGTTCCGCAAAGGCGCGATGGATCCGTTGATTCGCCAGACGCATCACGCTCCACTGCGTGTACGGCTCACACTCGGCCGTCGCGCGAATCGTGTAATTGGAGTCGTTGAGCGCATTCATGCCAAGGACATCGATACTCCCCACGATATTGCTTTGCGTTTCCCGAAGTTGTTCCATGACATCGCGCACGATGGAGATGGCCAGATCTGCATCCGCGTTGTATCCAACGTTCACATCGATCACGGCGATAGAATTCTCCTTAGAAAAGTTCACAACCTGCGCGATTTGCCCATTGGGTATCACCACCACCTCGCCTGTCCATATTTTGAGCACCGTGATGCGCAAACCGATGGATTTGACTTGGCCGGTCAACCCATTAATCGTCACGTAGTCACCGACGCCATACTGATCCTCAAACAAGATAAAGAGCCCGTTAAAAAAGTCCTTCAGCAAGCTTTGCGCGCCAAAGGCAATCGCAATGCCAGCAACGCCCGCTCCAGCGAGAAGCGCCTCAATGTGCACCCCCACAATCGGGAGAATGGTGAGCAATAGGATAAAGTACACCGAGTAGCGAACGATGTTGGTAAAAAGCGAATTCAATGTATGTTGCCGACGCTCGTCTAACTTATTTCGCGAATAAATAATTTTGTGCAAAACCTTACAAGCTACATGGATGAAAATTTTTGCGCCAATCAGCAGAACAACAATCCGCAACGCATCCCAGGATATGTGTTCTGCACCCGTGACATGTGTCGCCACATAATGTTGAACTGTTTTCCACATCTGCATAAAAGTTGTCACCTCGCAAAAGCGTCGCTTCTCAAATGGCCACCGGAGTGCACGAAGAAGCCCGCGCGCAGGCGGGCTTCTTTCACATTCGTGACGCTCATTCGTGACGCTGAAACTTTAAATCAGGCCTTTCGCGGTAAGCCAGTCTTTCGCCACCTCAGAAGGCGACTTTTTGTCGACATCCACTTCGGCGTTAAGTTGCTGCATCTGGCTGTCGTCTAGCGTCCCTGCCAGTTTGTTCAAGATGCCCCGCAGTTCGGGATGCGCCTTTAGCGTACTGTCTCGAATGATAGGGACCGCGTAATAAGGCGGGAAAAAGTGCCGATTATCCTGCAACACCGTCAGATGATACTCAGGGATTTCTGGATCCGTCGAATAGCCATCGACGACATCCACCTTTTTATCGATCAGGGCTTCGTATTTCAGCCCAACCTCCATGGTCTTCACCGATTGAAAGTGAGCGCCATACACCTTTTCCAAGCCAGGCAATCCGTCGGCGCGGCCGACGAAGTTCTGCTCCGAACCGAGCGTCAACGACGGAGACTTGGCCGCAAGCTGGGAGAGCGTTGAAATGCCGAGGCGTTTCGCTTCACTTGCGCGCATCACCATCGCGTAGGTGTCGTTAAAACCAATCGGTTTTAACCAGGTGACATGATACTTCTGCTCAAACTGCTGCTTCACTTCGTCGTAAGCCTTGTTTGGATCCTGGGTTACTTTGTCGTGCAAGATGTTGACCAAACCTGTTCCTGTGTATTCGACATACGCATCGACATCGCCATTTTTCATTGCGTTCCACAGCACGTTGGTATCCAAGTTGTCTTTCATGACCACGTGCAGTTTCGGATCGTCGTGTTGGATCAACAACTTTAGGACATTCGCCATAATGAGCTGTTCCGTAAAATTTTTGCCGCCGATGACAATCGTATTGCTGTTACTTGCCCCGCCCGTACCACAACCTGTAACGGCCGCGATCAGCGCCAGCGAAATGACGGAATAACTGGCGGTTCGCAGTTGGCGACGCCCTGTGAAAAACCTAAATAGCGACCTTCCGTAACGCCCGAATCTACGCAAACCACTACCTCCCTAGCAGTAAACCTATCTCTTCATCTCAGTCCTCTTGGCGTCATTCGCCGATCAATCCAGTGCAACAGTTGATCGAACACGATGGCAAGCAACGCTGCCGGAATCGCCCCAACCAGAATCAGTGGCGGATCGATCATGTTGACGCCCCGCATGATTAAATCGCCAAGCCCACCAGCGCCAATAAACGTCGCCAACGTCGCCACGCCAATCGTCAACACCGTAGCGGTGCGCAGCCCCGCCATCATGACGTTGCGCGCAAGCGGCAACTGAACGCGAAAGAGCGTTTGCCACTTGGTCATGCCCATGCCTCTAGCCGCCTCTATCAGGCTCTGATCCACTTCCATGATCCCTGTGTACGTGTTTCGGACAATCGGCAGCAGAGCATAAAGTACGAGCGCGATCACGGCCGGCACCGTACCAATACCGAACAACGGCACCATAAAACCGAGCAACGCAAGGCTCGGAATCGTTTGAATGATGGACACCACCGTGAGCGCCACGTTCGCCAAGCGAGGATGCCCCGTGATGTAGACGCCGAGCGGTATGGCGATGACAGAAGCAATGAGAATGGAAAGGACGCTTAAGTAAATGTGCTGGCCCAACGCCGTCCCCAAGGCTCCCCAATTGCTGTTAAACGCTTGCCATAGCGGCATCCTCATGCACCTCCCCGCCGGTCGGTGTCATCAGCTTCAGCACGCTACCGCGAGTTACGGCGCCCAATAACCGCTCCTCGCCGTCGACCACCGGCAAAAATCCATGGCCGTCCGCCTGCAACAGCGCAATCACTGGTGCGACGTCCGTCCCCGGCTGAATGACAGGAACGCTGGCATCCATCACCGTCGCCGCCGTCGCGCCTTCGTCGGCGAACGACCCAAGCACGCGCATCGCATCGACGACCCCAAGATAACGGCCGCTTCGATCCGTCACAATCAACCCGTTCACTCTTCTGGTCCGCATCAACTGAATGCACTCGGCAATGCCCCGATGCGGGCGAACTGTGACAGCCTGCACGATGGCATCTTCGATGGTCGCCCGCGTCGCCGCCTGGGCAAACCGCTTTTCGCCGACAAATTGCCGGACGAAATCGTTCTTGGGGTGCCGCAAAATCTGTTCCGGTACATCTTGTTGAATGATCTTCCCGTGCTGCATAAGAACGATTTGGTCCGCAATCTTCAACGCTTCATCCATGTCGTGTGTGACGAAGACAATCGTCTTTTGAAGCTCTGCCTGCAGCTTTGCAATCTCGTCTTGTAATTGTTCTCGACTGATGGGATCTAACGCACTAAACGGCTCATCCATCAAAATGATCTCTGGATCAGCCGCGAGCGCGCGTGCTACGCCAACGCGCTGCTGCTGGCCGCCGCTTAATTCCTTCGGATAGCGCGAGGCAAACACTGCCGGATCCATCCCCATTACATCCAACAGCTCATACGCCCGCTTTACGCACACATCCTTACGCTGTCCCTTCATGCGAGGCACCAAGCTGATGTTTTCTTCAATGGTCAGGTGCGGAAAAAGCCCAATCTGTTGAATGACGTAGCCAATTTCGCGCCGCAATTCCACGGGATCTATGCGCGAGATATCGACGCCATGGACAGAAATAGTCCCACTCGTCGGTTCAATCAAACGATTGATCATCTTTAAAGTGGTTGTTTTCCCACACCCGGACGGTCCAATCAACGTCACCAAGTTGCCTTTTTCAATGGACAGGTTCAGATCGTGAACGATACCTTTCCCATTAAAATCTTTGCAAACAGAAATAAATTCGATGGCCTTTGCCATATCCGCTCCTTCCCCAAAGCTGTCAATCAATCAGGCAGGAGATCTTCGTCACACAAGTGCTGAGATTAAGAAAGATGTATTGATGCGGAAGATCCAAACACACACTTATTCGCCTACGAGGTTAGCTGACGGATTCGGCACCCTCGGTGCCTATGCAAACGAATTGGGCGTTCGCCTGCAATTCACCCCAATAATTGGTTCCCCCGTTCCTGCCAGCGGCAGGATTCGGCCCTTGATGTCATTTGGTTGGAGAAAGTGTGTATGGAGGGTATTGTACCACAACGTAAATGAGTTGCAAGTTCCGGTAGGCCACACCCAACAAGGGGAAACCCGAACAGGAAATCCAACGAACCATGTCGAATCTGACATAGGTCACGCTGATGGTACTTCGACTTGACATCTGCATCCGGCAGCCCAGGCTGCCCTATCCGAGGAGGATTTTCTATGCCACAACATCGCAAGGTCGCGATTGCCGCCTTCGCCGTTTTGGGCAGCGCCCTGGTATTGACAGGATGCGGTGGCCAAACGGCCACCAGCCCTGCGAATACGGCCACGCCGTCACCCTCGGCAAGTGGGGCAAACAATACGGCCGGAACGGAGAACAACACCAGCTCTAACCAATCCAACGCAACAACCAACGGGACATCCAACAGCAGCCAGAGCCCTGCCAACAACTCGTCGTCTGGCGGCAGCAACAACGACTCGTCCAACGGGACGGGCACCGTGAAAGTTTCCGGCAACTTCCCGTCCATCGTCACGCAGGCGATGACCTCGCTTGGAACAAATGGATTCCCAGGCGCAGATGCGCCGACGTTCGTGCCCCAGCCGACGTCAGGTGGCAATCCCTCGTACGACGCCCATGAGACGGTACCGACGACAAACGGCCCGCAATTTTTGGCTGGGTACCATGTGAGCTTGACAGCAGGCGGGCAAACCTATGCGTCTTACGAGATCGACCATTTTGCAAATACGCAGACGGCAATCCAAAACGTCAATACGTTCGCAAGCGCGCTTAAAGGCGGCAAGCCCGCGTCGGGCGGCAGTGGCATCGTTCTGCCGAACAACCAGTCCGCTGCGCTCTCATCAAGCGGTGGATCGACCGTCATTCACTGGACAAACGGCAGTTGGACGTGCCAGGTCGTCAACGAAAACACGTCGGTACCGCCGACGCCGATTGCGGACAAACTGGTCACACAACTGGCCGCATCGAGTCTGCCGAAGCCCGACGGAACGGGGCGAGTCATCGTCGATAACGCCAATCCTGCGGGAACCGACTTGACCGTCACGCTCATCTGGAGTGCCAATGGCAACGTCTATCAAGTGCAGACAACCAGCTCTGCCTCGTCACCCATCACATCGGCCTTGCAGATGGCATCGTCCCTGCAGCCATATCCAGGATGATGGAAGTCTTGCGGCAGGAGCAAGGTGCGGCCTCGCTCCTGCCGTCAGCTTTCGGATTTGCGTCGAATGTGGTAGCGCCCCCCCGCCGTCACGGCAAAGGCAAGCGTTCCGTCGCCCTTGTCCACGGCAACTTCGCCATCCCCGTCCGTGGTCACTACAGCGTCATGTGCATCGGTAAGCCGCACGACGCAACGGGCTAATCTCTCCGCGTCCAGTGCAACCGTGTGCCACCGACCACCTTCCCAAGCAATATCGATTGTGTATCCACCCCGGCAACGCAATCCGCGCACGCGCCCGCGCGGCCACGCATCCGGAAGCGCTGGCAGCACGTGTATCTCCCCACGGTGCGATTGCACCAACATTTCCGCAATCCCTGCGATCACGCCAAAATTCCCGTCAATCTGAAAGGGCGGGTGCGCATCAAACAAATTGCGGTACACCCCGCCGCCCTCGCCATAAGCGGTATCCTCGACCAGCGTCAGCATCTTGCCAAGTAAGCGCCATGCCGCATTGCCCTCTCCCAAACGTGCAAACAGACAGACCTTCCAGGCAAGACTCCAGCCTGTGCCACTCTCACCGCGATCGATCAGCGATTTGCGGGCAGCCTCGCGTAACTTTGCGCAATCGGGCTCTGTCAACTGATATCCCGGATAGAGTGCATATAGATGCGATAGATGGCGATGTTGAGGTTCTCCGTCCTGCCAGTCTTCCATCCACTCCTGCAGCCTGCCGTCGCGCCCGATACGAAGGGGCCGTAATCGCTCCTGCCACGCGGCCCACTCTGCAGAGAGCTCGGCATCGACGCCAAGCGTCGACGCAGCCTCGATGCAGTGGGAAAACAGTTCCCGCATGAGCATCACGTCCATGGTCGAACTGGCGGAAACGGCAGCTTTCTGCCCATCTTGTGTGACGAAATGGTGTTCGGGTGACGTCGACGGAATGGCGAGGCCTCTGCCTGACGGATCGGATGCCAACCAATCGATGCAAAATAAAGCAGCGTCCCGCATCAGCGGATAGGCGACGTTTTGTAAAAACGCGTGATCGCGCGAGAATAAATAGTGCTCCCAAAGGTGTGCACACAGCCACGGCCCGGCCATCGGCCACATCGACCAGGACGGATCCCCCCGCCCGTCTCCTCCGGCGGCGTGCGCCATCCGCCAAATGTCCGTGTTATGATGTGCCACCCAACCGCGGCACCCATATCTTTTCGCCACTTCACGGCCTGTCTGCGCCAATTCGCCAATCATGCGCAATAGTGGCTCATGGCATTCACCGATATTGCACACTTCGACAGGCCAGTAGTTCATCTCGGCATTGATGTTTAACGTGAGGTTGCTGCTCCATGGCGGGCGCGTCGCATCGTTCCAAATCCCCTGTAGATTCGCCGGCTGTGTGCCCGGCCGCGACGAAGCGATGAGCAAATAGCGCCCATAATGAAACAACAGTTCGACAAGCCTCTTTGCATGGACTCCATAGCGCGCAATCAGTTCGTCAGTAGGCAAATCGCGATAGCCTTCGTTCTCGTCAGGCCGTGGATCAGCCAAGACAAATTCGACGCGATTAAACAGCCTCTGGTGATCCGCCACATGACGAGACTTAAGCTCCGCAAATGGCGTCGTCCGCAAATCCGCGAGCTGCCGGCCAAGGTTAGCGCTTACATCCAGGGCCTCATCCGGCCTTAGTGCAAAGCTCCGAAAGTTGGTCCCTGCCCCAAGCAGCAAGGTCACTCGCGTCGCCCCTTCGATCCGCAGTCCATCCCCGCACCAAGCGACCGTCCCGTCACATCGAGCGACAGTAATCCGCGCCGCAAACCGTATCGGTCGCGGATCGTCAGGTGCGGCGTACTGAATAGGATGGTCATCGACTTCGTAGCTTGGCGCGACATGTATGGGCGCCTGGCCGGTGAGCGCGAGATCACCCGCCATTTCTGCGATGGCATGGCGCAACTTGCTGCCCATGCAAAGCGTGAACGCCAGAGGCAATGGTCCATCTGCAGTCAAGTGAATGACCATCGCCTCATCTGCATGTGAGACAAACATCTCGCGCGTAAACTGCGTCCTGCCAATCCGATAGGAAACCGTCGCCACGGCGGTGCGCAAATCGAGGCTACGCCGGTAATCGTGCGCAAGATCTCCGTGCTCGAACACCAATTCCAGCCACCCAAGAGGCAAATACGATTCGCTATACGGGCCTGACAATCCCCTACTCGCCTCGTGGGCCTCTTGATAGCGGCCTGCCAAGACGAGCTCTCGCACCTGACGCAAGGTCTCCTCAGCCTTTCGCGGCACCGCCACTGTACGCGGGTAGCCGGACCACAACGTGTCCTCGTTGAGATGAATCCGCTCATGTTCAATGCCGCCAAACACCATTCCGCCCAAACGGCCATTGCCGATAGGCAAGGCATCCGTCCATGCCACAGCTGGCTTTTCATACCACAGCGCAACAGATCTGTCGCCCATGGTTCATCACGCCCTTCCTGCCGCGGGCCGGCGCCGCCGTTTATGCTTTGCCATTGGCCGCAACAGCCAACGCACAAACGCCCACAGCCCGGCCGGTGCACCCATCAACATCAACCATTCAATCGGCACATTATAACGTTCAAACGCGAAGAAAACACAGAACAAGAGGGTGAAGTAAAGCAGGCTTACCCAAACCAGCAACAGTTGCAACCGCCTGCCTTTTGCAAACACCATCGCGACAGCATGCCCAATGATGGAGACATAGACCAGCCACCGCTGAAGACTGAACAACTGCACACCTTTCATGCCGAAAATCGGAATTGGAAGATACGCGCGGAGCCATAAAATCTGCGGCTTCACCCATAGATACGTATGCCAAAACGACTGCGGATTCGTCTTTAACCACTCGCGCATGCGCTGTATCGCGACCTGCTTTTCTAAGGCAAACCACGGCAGCTCGTGCAATCGCTGTGGTCGAAGATTCGGGTGCTCGCGCAACAACTGATGCTCCACCGCACCTTCATTGGCCGGCGGCGGATAGCCCTGTCCCTGAAATGTGCCAAGTAGCAGCGGATTCCAACTGTCGTCCGTGAGCAAGACAAACTTGTGAAAGACCACCTCGTTGCGCACCCACCACGGCAACATGAAGGCAATGCCGATGGCTGCGGCAATACCGGCGTGGCGAACGAGCAACCGCCTTGGATAGCGCTTGGCGGCAAGGTACAGGATGCCGATGACAGCCCACAGCGCGACGTTTGGTCGCACATACATCGCCAGCATAAAGAAGATGGAAAGCCAAACGAGATCGCGCAGAGCTTTCGTCTCCTCCAACTTGAGCAAGTAATAGAAAGCCCAGGCGAACGTGGCCGTAAACAGTGGCTCTGTGAGAAACAAAGTATCGATTTCGACGCTCGGCGGATACAGGGCAATCGCAAGCGCAACGATGGCCGCAAAGGCCGGGCTCGTGATCTTGCCGACCGTTTTATAAATGCCGACGACGCCGGCGGCGCCAATGAGGGCAAACACGATTTTCCCTACATACAAGCCGAACGCCCCTTGGCCAAAAAGGGCGATGATGGCCGCGAGCAAAAACGTAATGCCAGGCATCATGTGCAAAGTGGGCTTCTCGGGCGTGTAATACGATAGCGTGCCTGACTGCAAAAACCAGACGGCACTTCGATAATAGCCTGCATCGTCGCTGTGCAACGACATGTGTGGCCCGTATGTAAAAATGACAAGCAGCCGCGGCACAAGGGCGACGGCTGCAATCCACATCCAAGCGCGCGAATGCGCCTTTGCTTTCCGCATGTATCAGGTCTCCTAATGGCGTGATCGATTGCGGCTGAGCCTGTCCAACACCAGTGTACACGAATCGACAAAAAGTGCACATGGGCGATGCACTTTAGGATAGCCGATTGGGATGTCTCGCGCATATAAACGATGATAGGTTGCCGTGGTTGGGATGCTTCACTTCGTGATGCAGGACTAACGTGGCTGCTCGTCGTAAATCTACGAACAGGTATCGGAGCGTATGGTACAACAAGGAGGTCCACTTGGGTCCATGAACACGTTCGACATCGACGCGTCGAGGCTCCGCAATCCGTTGCTGATCACGCGTGAGGAAGAATTGCATCCCTTTATCGACTGGTTGTCCGAGGCGCGCCCCGGGACGGCCATCTGGTCGGTACAAGGCATTGGCGGCATTGGTAAAACGACATTTCTCGGGCAGATACGCGCCTGTGCTCGGCAATATGGAGCTGATACAGTTTACGTAGACGGAACCACCGGTTTTACTAACGCTTCCGAGCTACTTTTTTATCTCCAAACGCAGCTACAGTTTTCCGACGCTTTATCCATGACCCCTTTGGACCAATTGCTTGACCAGTGGCACGAACGGGCGCAGTTCAAAAAAACCGTCATTCTGTTCGATCACTTTGAGGAAATGTCGTTTCTCGACTCCTTTTTGCGAAGAGAATTCGCGCCTCAAGTGCCGCTGGTGAATATATTGCTCGTGTTCGCCTCGCGCCAAGGTTTATCCATTGGCTGGCGCACGGATCCAAACTGCGTTATGCGCCTGAGGAGCTTGGTTTTACATCCCTTCACGTGGGAACAATCGATGCAATACACCTCTGAATTCGGCATTCGCGACTTGCAGGTACAACAAAAAATCAGCCGCGCCACGGCCGGCTATCCGCTCGCGCTCGCCTTTGCGGTGCAAGCGACTGAACAACAGGACGAGGCGAGATTCGGCGGCGACTTGGAAGCCGTTCTTGAATTGTCGTTTCGTATGTTTAGCGAAGTGGCTCCACATCTGAGCCCACTCGTGGAAGGACTAGCGTTTTTGCGCAGTGCCACACAGGAAATGCTCGTCGAATTGCTGCAGGTCGACATTCCTCGTGACCACTTTCGCGATCTCAGCCGCCTTTCCTTTGTCCGGACGACGGAAATGGGACTCGTCATGCACGACGTTGCCCGAACGTTTCTTCTCAACGATCTCAAGCTGCGCAATCCGCATTGCCGTGCAAAAGGCCAGAGTGAGCAGTGCGTGGGTGGATCATGTTCATCGTTCCCTTGCAGAGGAACAACATTCTGTAGCCACCTATCTCAACATGGCTGGCCTTGAGGCACAACCCGAAATTGTCGTACGCGCCACGTACGGAGCCAATTACGCACGCCTCGCCACTATCAAGCGCGAATTCGATCCCGACAACATCTTTCGATTGAATCCCAATATTCTACCGGGATGATGATGCGCCCACCCTAAAGCTCCTCAGATCGGGCGCAAATTGCAAAGAGGCTGTCGGAGAATTTCTTCTCCGGCAGCCTGCATCTGCAAACACCCGTTTTCAATACCCAACACGCGTCTGTGCTCGCTTAGGTTATCAAATCCCCAGCGATGGTTCCCCCGTTGTGCCCGGATCTGCCCCACGCTGCTTCGCGCGGCGGCGTTCATCGCGTTTGCCCGCAAACGACAGGTAGACGGCAGGAACAAGTAATAGCGTGACCAGCGTCGAGAAGGTGAGCCCAAAAGCAATGACCGTCGCCATCGAAGCCAGCGTCGCGGCACCCTTGCCATAACCAATCACGAGTGGCAGCATCGCGAGCACCGTCGTCAGGGTCGACATGAGAATGGGGCGCAGACGCACAGGGCCTGCGAGCAGGAGCGCGTCGTACAGAGAGTGCCCCTCGCGCCGCAACCGGTTGGCATAATCCACGAGCACGATGGCGTTATTCGCAATCAGCCCCATGACCATGATGACACCAATCGCTGAATCGATGTTCAGGGATCGATGCGTCAAGAATAGCCCCAGCGCCGCCCCGATAAACGTCGGTGGCAGACAGAACATGATGACAAACGGCGTCAACAAGGCTTCAAACAGGCTCGCCATCAACATGTACAGAAGCAGAATTGAAAAGGCAAACGCTGCCGCGAGATCGATCATCGTCGAGTGCAGAAACTGCCCATTTTGCCCGAAGCCCACGCTGTACCCATTTGGCACCTGCAACGTCTTCAGTTTCTTGGCCAGAGCCGCCTGCGCACGCCCAGACGTGACGCCATACGGCGTCGCGGTCACCGTGACGGTGCGCTCGCCATTGACGTGATCGATCTGCGGCGGTTCGGATGAATCGGTGACAGTGCCAAGCTTGGTCACGGGCACCTCGTTTCCGCGTTGATTCTCGACCGTCAGCTTGGATAGGTTGTTTAGGTTCTGCGCGTAAGACGGCGGCAACTGGACGACGATGTCATAGGCATTGCCACCTTGATTGAACGTCGAAGCCACCGCTCCATTGACGTCCGTTCGCAATACCGACTCCACTTCCTGCTCCGTCAGTCCATAGGAAGCAAGCGCAGATTGGCTCAATGTCAACTGCACATCCGGCACGCCGCTCGTTGCGCCATTCTGGATATCTTCAAGCCCCTTGGTCTGCTGCATCAAGCGCACAACCTGGTTGCTCAGGCGCACCAGTTCCGCCATGTTCGGCCCTTGAATCTGCACGGAAATCTGATTCGATGCAGGCCCGCTCGATCCGTTGGCAGATCCGGCCGCCACCTGAATCTGCGCGCCTTTCACCTTCTGCACGTCGATGCCAAACTGGTGGCTCATTGTATCCACTTGTTTCGATGCGACACTAGATGCGAATGAAACTGTTACGGTAGCCTGATTCGTGGCCCCGAGATCGCTATACGAATTGCCGCCAATTTGCGCATCGATTTGCTGGATGCCGGTGAGCTTCGTGCGCGCCATCGCCTCCACCTGTTGCGCGATCGCGTTGGTCCGTGTGAGCGATGTACCCTGTGGCGTCTCGATGGAAACGGTCATCTGGTTATCACCGACATTGGGAACCAACTCAAACCCAATTCTCGGCACCATCGCAATACTGGCCACAAACATGAGCGTTGTCACGACAAATACGGTCTTGCGATGCCCAAGCGCCCAACGTAGCGCTACTCGATACGCCGCAGTCAAACCGTGCATCGTGCGTGCCGACCAGTCAAACGGAGCATACACGCGAAATGGCGCATCGACGCCGGGCACCGTTTCCGGCTGCTCAAACCGTCGTCCACGCAATAGCCGCGATGCCAACATCGGTGTGAATGTCAACGCGACGAACAAAGCTGCCACATGCGAAAATGACACCGTGAGCGCGAGCGGCTTAAAAAACTGCCCCGCTAGCCCTGGGACAAAGATGGACGGCGCAAACACACAAATCTGCGCACAAGCGGCGACAACCACCGCCATCCCCACTTCTTCCGTCCCCAGTTTGGCCGCTTCCAAGGCCGACAGCCCCCGCTGACGAGCGCGAAAGATGGATTCCAACACGACAATCGAAAAATCGACGAGCGATCCGAGGCCGACCGCAAGTGACCCCAGCGTGATCGAGTTGATGGACAGCCCAGCCGCGGCCATCAGTGCAAACGTCGACAGAGTGGCAATCGGGATGGCAACCGCGACAACGGCGGTCGTGCGAATGCTGCGAAGGATGAGCAGAATGACGAGCACGCCGAAAATAAAGCCTAGGACTGTGTGATTGACGACGGTATCAATCGTGTCACGGATGGGCTGCGCACTGTCGCTCAAAATTTGCAGATGGACGCCTGCCGGTAATTGCGACTCCAAACTTGCGACCTCTTGGCGCACGGCATTGGAGACCTGAACGATGTTTGCGTCACTCGCCTGAGAGATCGAAAGTGTCACGGCTGGTTTGCCATTGACCGTGGAGATGAGTGTCACCGTCTTGTCCCCGTCGTTCACCGTAGCAATGTCCTTGAGCGGAATATTGCCGCCGAGCGGAAGCGAGATGGGAACGTCGTTCAAATCCGCTGGACTTGCAAACTGCCCGTCGATGTGGAGAGGTATGAGCAAATTGCCCTTTTGCACCTGCCCTGCATCTGCAGACATGTTATCAGCGGCGATGGCCTGGACCACTTGCTCGATGCTCAAGTGGTATTTGGCAAGCTTGTCCGGATCGACATCGACGGTGATCTGGCGCGTCAGGTTGCCTGCGGTCTGTACACCGGCGACACCATTCAGACGCTCGATGGCGGGCTCGACGATATGGGTGGCCGCATCGCTGACCACCTGCTGCGAAACGTGCCCGGTGCCATATACCGACACTTTGACAATCGGCAAGCTGCTCGGATCAAACTGCTCCACCGCTGGCGCGCTTGCATCGGACGGCAGCCCTGGCTGTACGCGCGCGATGAGGCTGCGCATCTGGTTGAGTTCTTCGTCAATATTCGTGCCATAGTTGAACTCGACGATGACCAGCGAACTGCCCTGCGTCGACGTCGACTCGATGAGTTGCACGCCGGACAGACCTTCCAACGTCTGCTCAATCGGATGCGAGACTTGTTGCTCGACCTCCTCTGGTGATGCCCCTGTCCATGAGGTCGCAACGGCCGCAATCGGCAGGTTCAGCTTCGGGTACAGTTCCTCTGGCAGATGAAACACCGAAAAAACGCCGACCAACACGACGGCCACCATCAACATCGTGATGGTAACGGGACGGCGAATAGAAAAGTTGGCGATCCGCACAGAATCGGCTCCTTTGTATCATGTGATGGGAAGGGCGAAGGGTACACCTTCACCCCTGCTGACCTTTATCCTCGCTTGGGTACATTACTTTTGCAAGTAAACTTTTTATGAAATTGTAGTGAATCAGCCTGAAATGTGCCATTTGTCGACGTAGACAGCAGGATTTCGACGCCGCCAGGGCGTAGATGTGAGGCATAGGTTGGCGGATGAACAACGCCGAAGCCGCTTTGCAAAGTGGTTTTTACCTAAGGAGAGATGGCTATTTCTGTGCAATATCCTGCGGTGACCTGGCTCGTTGCCGCGCTTTTGTTTGTCTATGGACTGGTCTTTGGATCGTTTGCCAACGTGATCGCGTATCGCGTGCCACGCCGCGAATCGGTTGTCTGGCCGAGATCGCACTGCGTACACTGCCATCACACGTTGGCCTGGTGGGAGTTGGTGCCCGTCCTCTCGTGGCTCGCACTGCGAGGGCGCTGCCGAAAGTGTAGGACACCCATTGCCGTGCGTTACCCACTGCTCGAACTGCTGACCGGTGTCCTTTTTGCAAGCGCCTGGTGGCAGGGACATACCATCGCGCAAGTGGTCGTCTGGGCGCTCTTCTGGCTATACATCATGATGGCTGTCGGGACGGACCTGACGGCGATGATCGTCCCGAATGTGTTGTCACTTCCGGCTGCTGTCATCTTTCTTTGCGCCTCCGGCTTGACGCACATCCAGTCATGGCCAAATGCCGCCATGGGTCTGGTTGTCGGCTTTGCGATGGTACTTCTCGTACGTCTGCTGTCGGGTGGGCGCATGGGGCTTGGCGATGCCAAGCTGTATCTCGCCGTCGGCGCCATGCTAGGGCCTTGGCTCAGCTTGCTCTCCTTCGTCCTCGCCGCCTTGTTTGGCAGCGTGATCGGCCTTGGTTTGCGGCTTGCTGGAAAGTTAAAAGCCGGACAACTCGTGCCATTTGTACCGTTTATCGCACTCGGCGTGATCGTCACGGCTTGGTACGGGCACGCGTTGCTGAGGGTGTACATGCAACTCGTCGGATGGTAGCGCACATGCCGCCATCGACCTCACGCCATGAACACAGGGGGAAGTTCCATGAACATCGATGCATTTCTTGTAGAGGCTAAAGAACGAAACGCTTCCGACGTGCATCTCTCCGTCAATGCGCCAGTTATGTATCGGGTGAACGGCGAGTTGGAGCCGCAAGGAGAGCCGCTTTCGCCGGACGATCTCGATGCCATGGCGAGATCGATGATGAATGCGGAACAATGGGGACGGTTTTTAGAGCGCGGCGAGATCGACTTCTCATATAGCATCCGCGGCGTCTCGCGCTATCGCGTGAACGCCTATCGCCAGCGCGGTTGCATCAGCGTGGCGGCTCGACTCATCCCCGCGCGCATCCCGACACTGGACGAGCTTGGCCTGCCCCGCGTCTTCCGCACCTTTATGGAAAAGCCACACGGCCTCGTACTCGTCACCGGGCCAACCGGCAGCGGCAAGTCCACTTCTCTTGCCGCACTGCTCGACGCCATCAACCAAACACAGCGCCGCCACATCATTACACTCGAAGATCCGATTGAATATCTGCACACGCACAAAATGTCCATTGTCGATCAGCGCGAGATTGGCCTTGACACGCTTGGTTTCGCACCTGCCTTGCGCGCTGCGCTGCGCCAAGACCCGGATATCCTGCTCGTCGGCGAAATGCGCGATCTCGAGACCATCAGCACGGCCATCACCGCATCGGAAACGGGCCACCTCGTGTTTGCCACACTGCATACAAGTGACGCGGTACAAACCGTCGAGCGCATCATCGACGTCTTCCCAGCCGAACAACAGGGACAAATACGCCTGCAAATCGCCTCCGTGCTACAGGGCGTCGTCTCGCAGCGCCTGCACCGCTCCGCAGATGGAACCTGTCGCGTCGCCTCATTTGAAGTGCTCGTCAATACGCCAGCAGTGGCAAACCTTATCCGCACAGGCAAGACGCATCAGATTCCGTCACTGATGCAAACCGGCAGGCAGTTTGGGATGCAGACGATGGAGATGAGCATGCAAGAGCTCGTCCAGCAAGGCAAAATTGCAGCGAGCGTGCTCAAGCAGTGGACGTCGTCGACTCAATTGGCCGGCTGGTAATACGCGGCGATTTGCAAATTCGCCGTCGCTGTTGCTCCGTCAAGCCCTTTAAGGTCAGCGACATACACGTCAAGCAACCGCTGACTATGGTAGAGATTGGCCAACAGGGCTTCGATGTCTTTGGCCGATCCGCTGACCGTGACCGCGTAATCAAGACTGGGGATGCCCGCGCTGCCGACCTCGAGCGGGCCAGTGCTATTTGTACCGGTGTCGCCCAGTTGACCTTCTAACGCCTGCAACGCCGCTTGCGCCTGCGCGCTGTTGGCCAAAGCGCTTTGCTCCGCCGCGGCCGCCGCTGTAGAGCTACCATTGCTTAATGTCACTGCCCCACCTGCGCTATCCATCCGCGCCACGCTCAGCAAAGTGACGTTGTTCGCATTCGCAGCCGCCGCCAACAACTGTAGGAAGCTTGGCTCATTTTCCCCCACAGGCAGAGCCGTGTGGATGTCGACGGTCGCGCCGCCCTTGCTGCCGCTCGCCTTCGTAGCGGGATGCTCTGAGAGCGAGTTCATCGTGGCGACGAGCGATTGTCGCTGCGTCTGCAACGCACTCAACCGATTCAGCATCGGCGCCAAGCCGTACACATAGACGAGCGCCACGGCGGCCAACACGCCAGCGCCGTAAAGCAACACACGTTCGCGCCTCGAAAGCTGTCGCTTCACTGTGCCGTCCCTCCCGTCGCCATCGCCAACGTCACGGTATACGCGTACATATAATGATTCGATCCGCCACCGACAAATACAGCTTGAGGCGTTTGCCCCGGCGACTGGCTTGGTTCTTTGGCAACCTGGAACGTCACCGATGCAGCAAAAGGATCCTTCTGCAAGTTCTGCTCAAAAGCTGCCACCTCGGCGACACTCGCACTGCGCCCGTGAATCTCCATCGCTGAGCCCGCCAACTTGATCTCATCGACTGTCATATCGGCCACCAAGGCGGCGTCGATTTCCTGCAAAACGGTTGCCCAATCGACCCGCGCAGCCGACGCCTGTGCAAGTTCACTCTGCAACGCCGAAGCCCCCCCGCTATGTGCAGGCGCGCTACCACGCTCGGCCGTCTGCACCTGGCCGTTCAAGGTGGCGACCTGTGTAGCCACCTGCGCGACCTGCTCATGTAAAACGACCAACAAGGCCGCGCAAGCCGCGGCGGCCAGCGTCACCACGCCAAACACAAGCAGGCGCCCGCGCCCGCCGGCCGCTAAACGGTTACCGTGTGATTTTTGCGGTCGTGGCAATAAGTTGATATCCAAGTCTCACACCTCGCGAAGCGCCAGGCCAATTGCAGCCGCATAGTCGTGAAGAAATGGGTCGTCTGGGCGGATGGTCACTTTGCGCGAAAACGAAACGTGGCTACGGATGAGCGACGACAAAGACATAATCTCACAAGGGATGCCCAGTTGCCCCTCAAGGGCCGACCACTCACTTGTGGCACCCTCTGGCACGGCAATCAACAGTTGCGCGAACTCGACACCTCTCTGATTGAGCGAATAGCGAAAGAAGTTCATCGTCCGCTCGATCTCGACGCCAATTTGGTTGAGATTATCGAACATGCCCGCGGATACGTCAGTAGCCGGCACTGGCAATGGGAACTGGCGCGTCAAATAAAGCAACCCTTGATGAAAGACATGCATATCTGCAACATCGCCGTTGACTTCCATGAAGAGAAACGTCTGTGGCAAGCCGCCATGGAATCTGCGCAATAAGCGATACACGGCCAGCGGATGGATGTCGACGGAAATGGGACGCACACCACTATGGCGAAGAGATTCCACAAGCGGCGCGACCAACTGTTTGTCCGCCGCGACCAGGATGAGACTCGTCTCCGCATCCGTCCCGGCTTCGCCTGCCGCCTCTTCTCGTGGGCAACGCACAAAATCAAACGTAACCTCGTCGAAAGGCAGATGGATGTTGTGTTGCAACTGGAATTCGATCACGCTGCGCAATTCTTCATCGGAGAAGTCCGGCAATCCTAACTGGCGAATGACCGTCCAACGGTTCGGGACCGCGACGTGCAACTTCCGCTTTTTGCGACCGCTTGGTGGGAACACGCGTTGCCAAACGCCTTGCCACGCCGCGAGATCAAGGTCGGAGGAATTGCTGCCAGGTTCGCCATCGAGTTCATAGGTCTCAAGACGGCGCAAACGGGGTCCTTTTGCCCACTCCAATTCCGCGACGCGAACGCTCGTGTCACTCACTTCGACGCCAATCGACACGCTTTTGCCACGCAAAGCCACTAACATCACCCACCTACACCGCACGCACGGAAGAATATGTATAGAACAAAGAGCTTGGCCCTTTCTGCGATTGCTGTTGCAACTGAATATCCAGGATTAATGAGGAACCGCTCAGCGTTGACCGTACCATCTCATGCAACACGCCTTGTCCATCTGAGTAAGACCCCAAGTAGACGGAAGCGTATCCTTGTACCTTGAGGGCGCCGATCACGCCTGTCTGCACCGCGAGATTCGCCGCAGCCGGGGAAACGAACTTTTGTGGTTGCAATATGTTTTGAATGACAGACTCGATTTGATTGAAGCTGGATTCCACTTGATTATCCGCTTGATATTGCGCCGCAATCTCGCTGACCATCGTGCGTCCCCCTGTATGCAAAGCATAATCCGTCCATGCGATGGCACCAGACACCACAGTGGCCAAAAGCACGACCAAAACGACGGACCAAACCAAAGTAAATCCGGACTCTGCGGAAATCGACACGGATCGCCTCTCCGGTATTTCATTTCGCCACACGCACTTCACGCTCCTCCATCAGCGGACATCCGCATCGTGGTAGCCACTCGCCAAATCATAGGTCAGCGTTTGCCCTGTGCTGCTTTGGTACGGCGCTGACAATCGCATGATGAAACTGTTGACAAAAGTACCGGACGAGATGGTGGACGGATGCAAAAACCCAAGAATATAGTTCGTCCACGAAAAGTCGGCCCCACTTCCCTGCGGGTAGAGGACCGGGAACATCCATTCGATGTTCACCCCACTCGCAAGCGGCGTCCCATTGACCATAGGCGGCGTTTGGGTCTGCGCTTGTGCAGTGTTTGCATTTAGGCTGTATACGTCCCATGAGGAGGCGGATCGTTGGATAAACTCGAATACTTTGAAACATGTTGCCCCGACAATGGCCGCTTGTGCAGTTTGTCCCCCGGAGACCGTAGGAACGACGGTCGTCGTGTTGTACATCCAGGGCCTGTCCGCATCGACAGCCGCGGTCGTCGGATAGCCTCCGCGGTAAAGCCAAAGGACGACGACCGCTGAGGAGGAGGCTGGATTGCCACTAAACTGCATCTGTACGAAATCAGAACTGCGCAACATGCGATTCAGCGCGTGATTGACCGTGAGAACCTTTTCTTGTGCCACGTTGAAGCTGGTCAGTCGCTGCGCCCGCACTGCAAGCATCCACACCAGGTTGACAAGAACCCCCGCCACCATCGCCGCGATGGCGATAGACGCCAGCAGCTCGATCAAGGTGAGCCCTGCCTCACCGCTTCTTTTATGCGTTTGCATCGTCATCACCGCATATCTCCTCACGACGAAGGTAGTACGGGTGCAGTTACGGTGGCGGTGAGCCCCTGCGGCGTCTGCACTTGCACCTTGTAGTCCACGTTTGCAGAATTACTGGTGGCGTTCGAAGAGATGGTACACTGAAATCCGTTGTACAGCGGATATGTCCAAGAGAACGTGATCCCTGGCGGCGGTACAATCAGGATGATGGACGACTGCGCCTCGTTGCCAAGCGCATCACCCGGAACTTCGATGACCCAGCCAATGATGTTTTGCGGCCTGTCCTTGATTTCCTCAGCAATCGTTGTGGCCAGTCCTAAAGCCTGATCATACTGCGCCATTTTGAGCGTTCCTGCCTGCGCACCGCCGACGGCAAGCAGTGCTGCAGTCCCGGCAAGCGCGATCATCACGACCGAGGCCATGACCTCAATCAGGGTCAGGCCCGCTTCGGCTTCACAGTTGTTCGCTCTCCAGGCGTTGCGTATACGATCGATGAGCATTCCCACTTTCTCAGAGCCCCCGGCAAATAATAGACGAAAGCCCCCTCGGCGGGGGCTTCCACGCAACTTTTTATTACTGAATGACAATATAATAAGTTGTCATAACGCCGCTGCTGTTTGGATACGAAAATTGAACAGATGGACCTGAATACCCGCTCAGCGACGTGACGATGGTAAACGCCCCCTGTTGCGATTGGGGTGTTGGCACCGAATTGAGATACCCACCACTTGAACTACTGGTACCGTTGCCTGTACCGTTGCCTGTACCACCAGTCACCGAACTAGAAAGCCCGTACACGAGCAAGTCATATACATTGCTCGACGAACCGGAAGAGCTCGTGGAAGCTGAGTTCGTAGGCAGGATGGTTGCAATTCCAGACGCCTTCGAGCCTGGAGGTACGCTATCCGCCACAGCGCCAGCAGAGCCAATTTCCAGGGCCCCCGCGTTGCCGGCTGTCGACTGATAATCAAACTCCGCCCGCTGCAAAGCGTCGGCAATCATTTGCTCATTTGCTTTATCTGTGGCAACACGCGCCTTATTGATTTGCCCCATGACGACAGGTACGCCCACGGCCGCCAGGATGGCCAGAATGACGACGACGGCAAGTAGCTCAATCAATGTGACGCCTTCCTGTTCTTTTAGTTTTTTCAATAGGTTTTGTAGCTTGTCCTTTAATATTTGCATAACACTCTCCCTTTCACACCCTCGTTGGACGCGCCATTTCCTCTATATCCAAGCGGATCCTGGCCATCCGTGTCTCTATTATAAATTGCAAAGAAATGAATTGTACACTATCTTCGTATGCGTTCCTCCACCGACTTCATCGAAGGGTATCACATGCCCGTCGCACTGCTCATTCCTTGATATAACGAGAACATCGGCAACAGCGCCGCCAGGACGATGATGCCAACAACTCCCGCCAACAATGCGGTTAAAAGCGGCTCCATGAGCTGTTTCAACCTGTCCACAAACATCGCAAGTTCCGATTCGTAAAAGTCTGCCACCTTCCCGAGCATCTCGTCGAGATGCCCCGTTGTCTCGCCAACCCGCACCATCTGCACCATCATCGGAGAAAATGCGCCCGTTTCACGCAAGGCCCCAGAGAGCGATCCGCCATCGCCCAAAGCGTCCCGAACCTGGCGCAAGGCCCTGGCCACATAGCGGTTGCCGACTGCATCGGCAGAGAGCGCGATGGCTTGGAGAGCCGGCAGTGCCGCATGAAAGAGCATTGCCAGAGTTCGCGAGACCTGTGCCATGGCTCGCTTTTCAAACAACTGCCCAAACACAGGCACGCGCAACAGCAGCCGATCCCGCCAGTACAAACTCGGACCATGTCGGTTGACAAACAGAATAGCGCCCACCAACACCCCAAACACGCTGAGGCCGATATACCACCTGTGCGAGACGAGACTCGAAGCACCAAGCACCACTCGCGTCGGCCAGGGCAGTTGCAGGTGTTGCGCCGCAAATACTGTGACAAAGGTCGGGATGACGCGCAACAGCAGGAAAATGGAGACCAGAATCGCCATCACGGCTACCACGATGGGGTAGATCATCGCAGAGCGGATCTTCTCCACCGTCTCCCGCTGGCGTTCCTGATACCCCGCCGTATTCTCGAGTACCTCGTCAAGCGTACCGCTCGCCTCGCCCGCCCGCACCATCTGCACAAACAAAGCCGGAAAAACGCGCGGGTACTCAGCCAGACTCTCCCAAAGCGGACGCCCGTCGCGAACGCTTGCCCCAACCTGGGCAATGGCATTCTGTAAGACGCCCTTTTCCGTCTGTTCGTAAAGCACCTCAAGCGCGGTGACCAAGGGTACCCCTGCGCGCACCAACGTCGCAAACTGCCGGCAGAACGGGACAAACTGTTCCCGCTTTACGCCGCTAAAGAGCCCTAAATCGACGTTGATCTCGCGCGTCCAGAGCGATTCGTCGACCGGCCGCAGTTCGACGACATACAAGCCCTGCTCGCTCAACTGACGCACGGCCGCCGCCTCGTCTTCGGCCTCGATGCGCCCCTGCGATCGCTTGCCACGAACAGCCATCGCCTCGTACTGATACACACCCAACTTCGTTCTCTCCTCAACCTACGACCGAATCAAACAAATTCCAGCGCTCCCTCAACGGCCGTCACCCGCAGCACTTCCTGCACCGTGGTCAGGCCCTGTGCCGCTTTCGCCAGCCCGTCTTCGAGCATCGTCGTCATCCCCCGCTCGCGCAAACGTTGCCTGCAATCATCGGCAGATTGCGCTGTCAAGATAAGACCCGTCATCTCGTCGTCCGCCTCCAACACCTCGTGAATCGCCATACGCCCGCGAAAGCCTGTGTTGCCGCAGGCGGGACAGCCGCGGCCCACCACGAGTCCATCATGAGACATTCCGTAATGCGCCAATAGCTTTTCTTCCATCGGCGTCGGTCGATACGCTTGCTGGCAGCGCGGACAGACGCGGCGAACCAAGCGCTGCGCAACGACCCCGGTCAGCGCCGAGGCAATCATATACGGCGCAACCCCCATGTCAAGCAGCCGAGTGACGGTGCTCACCGCATCGTTGGTGTGCAAAGTCGAAAGCACAAGATGCCCGGTCACGGCCGCGCGCAGGGCAATCTCCGCGGTTTCTTCGTCGCGGATTTCGCCAATCATCACAATATCCGGATCCTGGCGCAACAGGGCGCGCAAGCCGCGCGCAAACGTCAATCCGGCCGCTATGTTGACCTGCACCTGATTGACGCCATCCAGTTGGTATTCAATCGGGTCCTCAATCGTGATCACGTTCATCTCGGGCGTGGCCAAGCCTTTAAGCGCCGCATATAGCGTCGACGTCTTGCCCGATCCGGTGGGGCCGGTGATGAAAATGGCGCCGTGCGGCCGCGCGAGCATCCGTTCAAACGCTGCCAGATGTGCATGCGAGAAGTCCAACTTCTGCAATTCGAACGTTTGGCCCAAGAGATCGAAGACGCGCATGACAACCTTTTCACCGTGCGCCGTCGGCATCGTCGCCACGCGCACATCGAGTTTGTAGCCGCTCTCCTCAAGCTCAAAGCGCCCATCCTGTGGCAACCGCTGTTCCGCGATGTTTAATTGCGCCAATACCTTGACGCGCGCCGTCAAAGCGCTCTGCAGGTGCCGTGGCACCACGCGCTCCGTCCGCAAAAAGCCGTCGATCCGGTAGCGCACGCGCACGCCGTCCGCCTGCGGATCGAGATGAACGTCGCTCGCGCCCGCAGCGGCGGCCTCGACGAGGATCTGATTCAACATGCGCACGACTGGCGAATCGCTGCGCATCGGATCCGGTTCGGCTGCGGCAGGTGTCGGCTCCGGTTGCGCCCGGCGCACGGCCTCGTCAAATGTCTCTTGCAGGTGATAATACTTGCGAATCGCACCTTGGATATCGTGTCGCGTCGCGATGGAAGGCTCAATGGTGAGGTTGGTCGTCATCCGCAAATCGTCGATGGCATAGTAATCGAGCGGATCTGCCATCGCGACATACAGTCGATTGCCACTTTTACGGTAGGGAATGACTTGATACGATTCAACCAGCCGTTCGGGGACCAGATGTAAAACGGCGGGATCGATCCGCATGTTGCTGAGCACGACATGGGGAATGCCGAGCTGAAATTCAAGTACCTCGACGAGTTGGCTTTCGCTGATATAGCCATTGTTGATCAACACATCGCCAAGGCGAGACTGCGACTCGCGCTGATCCGCCAAGGCCTTTTGCAGTTGCTCCGGCGTCAACAAGCCTGCCTCGACGAGAATTTCGCCCATTCGTTTGCGCGCCACCGGCATTCACCCCTTAACCGGATGCAATAGGAAGCTAATCGGCCGCCGTGGCGGCCAGATGACGGTTGCTTATCGATCAATGAAAGATGGACAGCGTATTGTATTTTTGCGAGACGAACAAGTCGTAACCGTTCGCTTGAAAGAAACCAAATCCGAGCAACGAGATGCCGGTATAGCTCGGATCGACAATGCAGGGAATGTCGGCGAAGTGCTGCCCGCCGATGTCGAGCGAAACCTCGCTCATATACGCTTGATCTTGGCCACCAATGCCAGACACAGCAATGCTACCGAGGTTGGGCAGGTGCAACAGTTTGGCATCGGCCGCTGTGAACAACGGTTCATAGGCGCCGGTGTCCAGTTGCAGGGTCAGATTGTCCTTGCCACTACTAGCGTTAAAAAAGACGCCGTTTTGGAAAGTCGTGATGGGCACCGAGGCGAGCAACGTCTCACCTGCGGCCTGTGGCGCAGCCGTTTGACTCGATGCAGCCAGTGCAAACTTCACCGCCGCCGTCTGCTGCACCGTCTTCCCCGCCGGATCAACCCAGGATACCGTGACATACGCCGTTTCCGCCGTGTTATCTTCGACGCCGTTGAACCACATGCCCGAATAATCGGTCGCTGTATGCAAGGTCGCGCTGCCGCTGGAAGGCGTCAATGTGCTAAAACCAGTCGTCGTGATGGTGATGTTCTGGTTAGGTACAGTGTTCATCCCGTCCAAGGTCGCAATTTGCAGCGGAGCAGGGCTTCCCACTGTCGTATTCTGGGTATCGATCTCGATTTGATAATGATGGTTGACGGGCAAGCTGCTAAATGTGAACCCGCCGCCCTTAAGAGGCGTAGCCTTCACCTTCGCGGCAAGCTTTTGCCAAGGGACATACGTGGTGCCCCCGTAGACGACGCCCTGCACGTAGCCGCCGGTCACCGCAATTTTGCCACCGCCCAGGTCTTCATAGGGCGTTTTCATGGCCGCCATGCCGCTTAGCGCGACATACGTCGTATCGCCAACCGCAATGGCGTCGTACTGCTTGCCACCAATGAGCGCGCGCACATGTCCGTGCGCGAGCGCGTTGGTTTTTACGAGAGCGGCCTTGGTCGGAGCCTTCTGCACCGCCTTGCCGGCCGCGCGCTTCGCTGACGGCTTCGCCGCGTGTGTACCTGCTACGCGATGTTGCACCGTGTGCGGAGATACCGTTTTGGCCGAGACGGTCGCAGCCATGGGTGTTGCCACAAGAAGTCCTGAAACCACCAGGGAAGTCCAAAAAGAACGAGCTGTCTTCACAAAGAATGCCTACCTTCTCGAGATGGTCCAAAGGACATAACCTTCAGACGCAATCTGCTACGTAATTTGATTGGTAGGGTAATTCTGTGTCAAACTGGTCATTTCCTGCACGACTGCCACTGGGATTTACCGACTCCTATCGCCTTTCAGCCCTTGTCTGCGGATTCGCGCACGATTTGCAGCACGTCTTCCAACACGGCACTCGCCGTTGGCAAGGCTCCAGCCCCAGGGCCAATCAAGGTGATGGTGCCCACCACGTCCCCAGTGATGGCAATCGCGTTGTTCACGCCATCGACGAAATAGAGCGGATCGTCCGGCTGCAGCACCTGCGGGCCAACCGTGCAATGGACGATGCCATCCTCTCCCCAGACCGCCGACGCAACGTGCTTGACCTTGGCACCAGCCCGTCTTGCCGCTTCGATTTGTGCCGCATCGACGCTATCGATGCCACGCCGCGGCTTGGTCAATGTCGCCAAAGGTTTTCCGCTGTTTGCCGCCCCAACGAAAGGCTGACCGTCCGCGACGAATTCGGTTTGCAACAAATGCGTATCCACACGCAGTGCCTGCAGGAGAATTTGCAACTTGTAGTAGGCGTCGAAGCCCTCGACGTCCGCCGCCGGGTCCGGTTCCGCATAGCCCAAGGCCTGCGCTTCCTGCAACGCCTCGGCAAACGGCGCCCCCGTCTCCCACATGCGCGTCAGGATGTAGTTGCAGGTGCCGTTGACAATCCCCCGCAAGGATTGCACGCGATTGAGTTCGAAGTATGTATGCAAAGTGTGCAAGACCGGAATGCCGCCAAGCACACTCGCTTCATGGCGCAAGAACAGACCGCGCTTGCTCGCGAGATCGCGCAATTCCTCGCCGTAGAGGGCCATCAGGGCCTTGTTCGCCGTCACGACGGATTTGCCATTTTCGAGCGCGTGTCGCACGACATCATGCGCCACGTCAATCCCGCCCATGACCTCGATCACGATATCGACGTCGTCTGCCTCGCAGACGATCCGCCAGTCATCTGTCAACAGGTGGCGCGGTACATACTCTGGTCGCGGGCGCTCTAGATGCCTTACGGCGATGTGCGTGGCCGCTAGTTGTACGCCTTCCCACGCCCCTTTCCGATCCGCCAGCACTCGCAACACGCCGCTTCCTATGACACCACATCCAACAATCCCCAATCGCACCTGATTTGCCAACCGCCTCTCGCCGCCTCTCTCCATTATGTAAGACCATACCTGGTCAATGCTCTATTAAAAAAAGGGCACCCCTTCGGGATGCCCTTCCACTTCACCCAGTCACTGGCCCGTTTGCACCTGTTACGTCCGAGCTTCGGCCAAGCGCCGATTTTCCTCTGCCTCGCTGTCCAAATGCAATTGTATGCGATTGTTTTCATCGACCAGTACCACAGTTGGCTCATGCTGCAGAGCATCCGCATTTTCGTACATCGCATACGAAATGATGATGACCAAATCCCCTGGCTCTGCCAAACGTGCCGCCGCGCCGTTTAAGCCAATGACGCCCGTCCCCGCATCGCCTGGAATGACATATGTGTCAAAGCGCGCGCCCGTGTTAATATTGACCACTTGCACACGCTCATTTTCCAATAAATCAGCAGCTTCCATGAGCTGCGTGTCGATGGTGATACTACCGACATAATTGAGGTTTGTCTGCGTCACCGTCGCGCGATGGATCTTCGACTTCATCATCGTGCGAAACACGCCAACCCCTCCGTTTCCCATTCTGTGCTGTCGTCAAGGCTGAAAACCGCATTTCGCGGCGTTTTCCTCAGGCCATCTTACTCCCATCTACGCCCTATGACAAGTCAGAAGAGACGGTAATCTCACCAGCGGTCGACAATCAGACATCCATGCCAAATGCAGAGCCATGTATGCTCTACAAGATCTAATCAAATCACACAATATCTACTGGTCAATGATTGCGGCATTGGCTACTATGGCCACAAGACGAGAACGTCGTGAAACGGGAAGTGATGATGCATGATACAACAGCGTTTTGACCGTCTAGAGGAGATGATTGAAGGACTTATCCACTTTGTCGGAAAGACCAAGGCAGACATGACGGTTCAATTGAATCAACTATCCGCAAAAGTGGATCACTTGACAGTGCGCGTGGATGACCTGACAGGCCGCGTTGACCAACTCACTGAGCGCGTCGATGGTCTGACCGTCCGCGTTGACCAACTCACTGAGCGCGTCGACGGTCTGACCGTGCGCGTTGACCAACTCACCGAGCGCGTCGATGATCTGACAGTCCGCGTTGACCAACTCACCGAGCGCGTCGATGATCTGACCGTGCGCGTTGACCAACTCACTGAGCGCGTCGATGGTCTGACTGTGCGCGTTGACCAACTCACCGAGCGCGTCGATGAGCTGACAGTCCGCGTTGACCAACTCACTGAGCGCGTCGATGGTCTGAACGGTTGCTCGGACGCTCTGACAAACGTAGTCACGAACCTAAGCCAACAGGTCTACAACTTGGATAACAAGGTGACCAACTCGGCAGATGTTATAGGTTCCGTGCAAACAACCATGAAACGAATGGACGAGACCTTCGCCCTTACGGAAAAGCGCCTCGACTGGCATGCGGCAGAGATTGGTCGCCTGCGCGAAAAAGTGTTTCTTGCATAGTCGCTGGCACAACCGAAACACGTCGCCCTTGTCTACCGAGTGCCAGCGAAAAGGCTACCTCTTTTGCCTGTATCGGCCTCGAGGTAGCCCTTTCATAGATTTCATCCCTTGCCGCATAGGTCGTTTGTGAGGAACCCCACCCTCACCGAAACATCTGCCGCTCGGACATCACTTGGTTCAATCCCGAGCCTGATTTGCGAACGCGGACCGCCATCGTTAGCAAAACAGCCAATACCAGAGAAAGGGCCATGAAGATGTAGGAAGCATTCGGGCCACCGGTTACGTTATTCAGATAACCAACGAAGTATGAACCAACGAACGAACCCAAAGCTCCCATGCAATTGATGAGCGCCATCGCCACACCAGCGACATTGCTCGGCAAAATGCTTGGGACAATCGCGAAAAACGGTCCGTAAGGTGCATACATCGCACCACCTGCGATAACGAGAAGAATAAATGACATCGCAAAATGCCCAGATCCAAGCAAATACGAGAGATAGAATGCCACCGCACCGATAAGCAACGAGATCCAAACGTAAGCCTTTCGCGTATGTGGCCGCCGGTCGGACAGAAACGAGGTCATCAACATGAGAATCGCGGCCAATAAGTACGGCACGGACGACAGCCAGCCTGTGCTCACAATGCCCACGTGTGACGCCGCCTTAATCATCGAGGGCAACCACAGAACAAAGCCATAGACACCAATGCTCCAAAAGAAGTATTGCAAACTGAGCAGAATAACCGGTCGGGAACAGAACGCTTCCCGATAGTTTTTTACCTGTGCCATACCCTCTTGCTCGGCAGCGAGAGTAGTGATAATCGCCTGTTGTTCTGCTTGATTTAGCCACCTCGCTTGCTCTGGTTTATCTTTGACCACCGCCCACCAAATCACCGCCCAAATGATGGAGGGTACGCCTTCAATGATGAACATGCCTTGCCAATGAAACCATTGAATCAAATATCCGGATATGACCGACATCCATAAAACCGTGATGGGGTTGCCAAGAATCAGAAACGTGTTCGCGCGCGATCGCTCGCCATTGGTAAACCAGTGGCTGATAAAGATGAGCATCGCAGGCATGACAACGCTTTCAACCACACCGAGCAAAAACCTATCCACGTAGAGCAAGGGCAAGTTGGTGATCACGCCTTGCAACGATGCAAAGATCCCCCATAGAATGAGTGCCCAGAAGACCAGCTTTTTGGCGCTGTGTTTCTTTGCGTAGTGAGCGCCGGGCACTTGGAAGAAAAAGTATCCTAAGAAAAATAAGGAGGCCAATAGCGATGATGATGCCGCACTCATGTGTAGAGCTTGCTTCAGTCCAGCCGCCGCACCCAACCCGTAGTTGGACCTATCGAGGTATGCCAAGCTGTACGTAATGAATATCACGGGAATTAGTCTTGACCATCTTGAGCTTGGCAACGATTGATGCTCCATATGGTTCTCGCCCCTTTGACCAATGTTTCAGAGCCACACCAGGAACCCCTGATGAAGTACCATCACACACCAACTGGCGCATGGTTCAGCAAATACTTGCTCACCTCCCTTCAGACGATGTTCCGCAATTTTTGTGGAATCGGTTCCATAGAGGAAAAGGCCTGTTCCACTCCTTCACCTTGCTAAGGGAAAGTGATTATCCTTTGGCAACCTTTGGGGTTGAGTCTCTTTCTTGCAGTGTGGAGGTGACATACAAGCGCTGTGGATCACCCGCATCACCACCCAACCGTGCAACAAGCCGCTCCGCCGCCAGGACGCCCATTTCATACGCGGATTGAGATACCGTGGTGATGCCCACAATTTGAGCCCAATCCGGGTCATCAAAACTGATGAGCGCCACGTCGTCCGGAACACGATAGCCAAGTTGTTGCATCGCCAATGCCACTTGCAGCAATATCACCGCGTTACCCGTAAATATCGCCTTTGCGTGAGCATCCTCGCGTTCCATAAATGTTGTTAGGAAATCAGGTAATGCAGATGCCTTGCCTTCGATTTGGAAGACAATGCTTGTATGCTGCAATTTGCGGTCCGCCATAAAAGATTGGAATGCTTGAACGCGTTCCATTCTCGTGCTGATATCGGCAGTCGGCGCTGTCACATAGGCTATGCTGTTGTAACCTTGGCAAACCAAGTAGTTGAGAGCATCATATGTCGCTTGCGCATTGTCCATGCCGACGAGATCGACATGCATGCCGGCAACCTCGCGATCGAGCAATACGACTGGCGTTTTTTCCTTTTGCAAAGCAAGCAACACGCTCTGATTGGCGCCTGTTGTATGAAGAATCAGACCGTCTATGTGATGCGACCGGAGGGTGCGAATATAGTTTTGCTCTTTGATGGGATCGTTGTCAGAATTGCAAACGAGCAGGCTGTAATGGTGCCTGTGGCAAACATCCTCTGCACCACGAAGAATGGCGGTTGTAAACGGATTGGCAATGTCCGCGACGAGGATGCCAATCAGCCTGCTTTGCTTTGCCTTCAACCCGCGCGCCATTTGACTCGGCTCGTAATGCAAAGCTTGAATGGCCTGCTCAATCTTACGATATGTTTCTTCAGAAATATATTCGGCCTGATCGCTCAGAAAACGCGACACGGTCGTCTTAGACACGCCCGCTTTTCTTGCTACGTCGGCAATGGTAGGTCGCCGCTGGCTCTCCCGCACAGGACAATCACCTCGGTGTGGATGGCTGCATTCTCGTTGGACTATGTCAATCTGCGTTGCAAGCGAATGCATGAAACCGGTTCCATAGACCCAATATAAGCTTGCGATTGAAGGGTGTCAACCACCCTCTGGACGCATGTTGACGGCGAATCGACACGTTTGTTTTTGAACAGGAAACCAAGGTGATTTGCGGTACCCCGTTGCGCTTGGCGTCAGCAAACGCTAAGTTGGAAGCTGGCACTCACGGAAAGGTCGTGGTGTCAATTTGGGATGTGGGAGCCCACACGTATGAATGGATTACGCCGCCAAAACCATGCACAACCACTTCCGAAAGAGTCGTATGCGTTTGTTCTCGCAAGTCTGGTCAATTCAGTGGGCAGTGCCCTCATCTGGCCGCTTACGACCATTTATGTGCACAATGTTCTCCACCGCAACTATGCGGATGCTGGGGTTGCGCTCTTCTTCCAATCACTCGCTTCCATCGTCGGCCAGGTGATCGGCGGATCGCTATATGCCAGCCTTGGTCCCCGCAAACTGATCATCGGTTCGCTCGTATTGACTGGTTGCGCGCAGTGGACGCTCATCTTGGCCCACACGTGGCCGACCTATGTCTGCGCCATGACCGCCAATGCCTTTCTGATTGCGATCACGATGCCCGCAGTGAACGGGTTTGTTGGACAAAGGTGGAAAACGGTGAGCACGCGGCTATTTAATGTGATGTATGTCAGTAACAACGTAGGCGTGGCCATCGGCACCACACTTGCGGGGATTCTAGCGTCCATCTCATTTTCATTAACGTTTTTCATCAATGGCGTTTCAACGTTGTTGTTTGCCGCATTTCTCACGATATTCATGCGCCGTTTCGCAAACGATGAGTTGGAGGAGTGGCGAGGGGGCTTTGGCGCCACGCGACAGGACAGCCCCGCGCGTTTGCTCTCGCGATACCACCTGTACGCCTGGATTGGTATTGGCTCGATGCTGGTGAATTTGGCGACATCCACCTGGAACTCCGGCGTCGCGCCGTATCTGAATCAGGCGGGGCAGCCACCTGCTGTGTACAGCCTGTTATGGACGGTCAACGGCATACTCATTCTCGTGGGCCAACCGGTCATTGGTTTTCTCAACCGGCGCCTTACGCAGTCCCTTGCATCCCGGCTCACTGCAAGCGCTGTCTTGTATGGATGCGCGTACGTGATGATTTGGGCAACCCATGCCACCTATGCGTTGCTCGTCGTTGGTATGGTGGTGGCCACATTTGGCGAAATGCTAATGGCACCCGCCATTCCTGCACTCATCACCGACACCGCACGCAACAACGCCGCCTTTTATTTGGGTGTTTCCGGAGGCATCGGCAGCATTGGCCGCCTGATTGGCCCAGTTTTGTTTGGAACGTTATTCGATCACGCTGGTCTACCACCGATTCTATGGATCGCTGTCGGCGCATGCGCTGGTGCCGTGATCGCCTTTATCGTACAGCAACGGCAGGATGGTAACGTGTCACATGCCGCTTCTGGGAAAGCAGACGAAATGAGCAGCCTGTAACGAAACGCGCCATCCACTAGCCAGAGTGTGAATGACGCGTTCATCTTTGCACCATCACGCACAGACCACATCCTCTAGCGGCGTCTTTCCCTGTCACACCAACAGTTTCCCCTCCTGCATAATCATCTCCCCATCCAGGTACAGCGTCGGCGCCAGCATGACCACATCCAAGTGCACCCCCGCGCTGACCGTACCGCCAAATGTCGCATTGCTGCCAAACGCCACATGTACGGTGCCAAGTGCCTTCTCGTCCTCCAAAATGACACCTGTCAGCCTGGCTTTATCGTTCGTGCCAATCCCCAGCTCCGCCACATTCCTGGCTGCAGGCGTATCTCCAAGCATCTCCAGCCACTTGTCTGCCCCATCGCCCTCCGCCGTGACGAGCAGTCCATCTCGCACCACCAGGCGAAGCGGACTTTTGACCAGCCCCAGACCAGCGAGCGATCCGTCCACCACGAGTTCACCTTGTGCCGATCCCTCCATTGGCGCGATAAACGCTTCCCCCGACGGCGCATTGCCAGCCTCGCCTGGATTGAGATAGACACCCGTGCTCGCAATTCCACGCCTCCCCGCCAGCGAACATGTAAATACCGCCCCATCCTTCTCGATCCGCACATCCCTCGCTGCCGTCAGCCGTTTCGCCACGCACTCGGTCAATTGGGCCACCTTATCGAAGTCCGCCGTCATCGGGCCGTGCTCAAACATATCCTCCGTCACGCCAGGCATTGTCGCGACCCGCGCACCACATTCCGATGCGCGCCTGCGCGCCTGTGTGTGCGTGAGGGAGCGCAGGGTCGGACAAACGACGACGTCCGCCGCGGCCATCGCAACGGCAACGGCCACAGGTGGCTCTGCTCCGTTCTTGTCACGCGGCACCATTTCTATGATCATCGCCTCGGCGCCGATTTCCTTACCAGCCTGCCACAGGCTCCGGCAAATGTGATCACGCGTCCCATCCGATACAACCAGCAGGCTTTCCCCCGCCTTCAAGTCCATCGCATGCACCAACATGTTCCGTGCCGCGTCCAATAACGCCATCGCGCTCACGCGTCCTTTCTCCTACATTGCTTCAACATCACAAAGCCCCACCCGTCACCGGCTGGGGTCATCATCGCTTGCCACTGTGTGCCAGCATTCAGTTGATGGTAATCGAAATGGAAATGTTCCCTTTGCCACCCTTATGCCTTGGTTCACCAAGCACGTATTTCACTTTATCGGAAACGGCCATGTAGATCCACAAGATGAACAGAACGATTTCACCCGCATACGGCAACAGGATGAACCACAGCCAATGACCACTCTTCCCGAAGGCGTTCAGGAATTTGACATACCAGATGATTGCAAACACGATATTGGCAATCGGGATTAAGAGAAACAACAGATTCCATGCCGACTTTCGGATGGTCCACATGTACGGAATCGCACCTAACAAGGGAATCCAGGCAAACCACCGTAAAGCCGTCCCCGCCTTACGATACAACAGAAAACTTGTCGCACTGTGAATGAGATAGGCAGCAATCATATAAAAGACAGAAAGCGCGACCACCATAAATAGAAACCCTCCCCAACCCACAATGTATTCTCTATACATGATAGCGGCAGTGTACCATAATATGTTTGGATGAGGTTATTATTGGTTGTTTTATTTTTGTAAACACCTTCTGCCGCGCTGCTCTCACGTTCGTTTCCAATCGAGTAGACCAGCTATGTAATGTCAAGTCCTTTATCGAGTCTTAGAGCAATGAAGGGGATGAGTTTTAGGTTGCACGGAACCAAGCCTGTTTCAGGGAAACAGACGGTGATCCGAATATTCATTTGCACTTTTTCAAGCTATCGGTTCATACGGTTTGCGATCTCGCAATACCGCATGAATCACATACGTTAACTTGCGTGCAACGGCTCCAGTGGCGGCTAGGGGATGCTTTCCTTCCGCCCGCTTCTGTTCGTAAAAGGCTTTTAGAATTGGGTTGTGTGTTTTTGCGACGCTCGCAGCCAACCAGATTGCCCTGCGCAAATAGGGC
>NZ_FNOJ01000013.1 GCF_900107035.1 Alicyclobacillus hesperidum
CCGACTGGCCACCGGGCGTCGCAAACTGCGCCGTCCGCAGCGGCATCGACTACTATACTACGCAGGAAGGAGATTGTCTAGTGCGATTTTCTTAGCAAATAGATCCGGAAGCTATGAACCACCCCACGAACGGATTCGGCACCTCCTATTAAATGTTGCACGGCTATTCACCCAGCCGTCCAATGAGGTGCCCTTTGTAATTAAGTGCCCGGAAGTTTTCACCGCATTTTCTTCAGTCGGGAAGCCCGCAACTTATCATGTGGAAAACCCAGACCACAATTCGCCCTGGGCTTGCGCCTTAAAGACCCCAAAGACTCTCTGACAGCGAGAGGAATTGTCCACTTCCGTTCTACAATTCATAGCAATGAGTACTTTTACTTCGATGCAACGCTATAGGCCTAATCGTTATATCAAACGCTCAAACACATAAAAGCCAAGGTGACGGGTAAAGCCATGTTGGCGAAACGCCTTGATTCCTTTTCAGCAAAGGAACGCTGCCTACGTCCAAGATGGTTGATCAGACGTGAACATTACACTTCATGCAGCAACAAGCTCGCAACGCACCTCAAATGCCACCGAGATGGTTCTTGTTTTCGGCAACACAGGTGACTGTAGATTAATTCCAAACCATCATGTATAACCTTTCCCCCGATGTGCATTCTAAGTGGACGTTATTCGGTAGGTGAATGCGATACTTAGATGTAAGGATGGTGACGACTGACTATAGAACAAGACGTGCCGAACGCCGGTTTTTAAAGAAATTTGTTTTGAATGCTTGACTTGGTGCAAGATACGTGTTAGATTACCCAGTGCGCAACGATAACAAGTTGATGCGAGCCATTAGCTCAGTTGGCAGAGCACCTGACTTTTAATCAGGGTGTCGCTGGTTCGAATCCAGCATGGCTCACCATGCCACCTTGGCTCAGGGGTAGAGCGGCTCACTCGTAATGAGCAGGTCGTCGGTTCGAATCCGACAGGTGGCTCCATAATTAGGGGGCAATTTTAATGTGTTGCCCTCTAACCTTGAATAATCGTTGTTGGGGAATAGCCAAGCGGTAAGGCAACGGTTTTTGGTACCGTCATGCGAAGGTTCGAATCCTTCTTCCCCAGCCACACGTGCCCTTAGCTCAGCCGGATAGAGCGTTTGACTACGAATCAAAAGGTCGGGAGTTCGAATCTCTCAGGGCACGCCATCATCGGAGCATAGCGCAGCTTGGTAGCGCGCCTGCCTTGGGAGCAGGAGGTCGTGGGTTCGAATCCCGCTGCTCCGACCAGTTTCAGTGGTTGTACAAGCTGAAAAGTCAATATTCAGATTACCCGGAGTGGCGGAATTGGCAGACGCACACGACTCAAAATCGTGCGGGAAACCGTGCCGGTTCGAGTCCGGCCTCCGGGATTCGTGGGGGTATAGCTCAGCTGGGAGAGCACCTGCCTTGCAAGCAGGGGGTCGTCGGTTCGAATCCGTCTACCTCCACCACTTTCCTCGATAGCTCAGCGGTAGAGCATCCGGCTGTTAACCGGAGGGTCGTAGGTTCGAATCCTACTCGGGGAGCCAAACATGCTCCCATAGCTCAGTTGGCAGAGCGCATCCATGGTAAGGATGAGGTCACCAGTTCAAGCCTGGTTGGGAGCTCCACGTGGCCCCATGGTCAAGTGGTTAAGACACCGCCCTTTCACGGCGGTAACGCGGGTTCGAATCCCGCTGGGGTCACCATGAAAATTACCACTTGACGAAACTCGTAGGTTATGTGTAGAATTGATAAGTGCTTGCGCGGAAGTGGCTCAGGGGTAGAGCATCGCCTTGCCAAGGCGAGGGTCGCGGGTTCGAATCCCGTCTTCCGCTCCATGATTTCTTACTCTGCCCCGCCGAGCTTATGTGCGGCGGGTACGGAGAGAAATTTTCACATGCCTGCGGGTGTAGTTTAATGGTAGAACATCAGCTTCCCAAGCTGAGAGCGAGGGTTCGATTCCCTTCACCCGCTCCATGCGGCTGTAGCTCAGAGGGAGAGCACCACCTTGACACGGTGGGGGCCACAGGTTCGATTCCTGTCAGCCGCACCAACTGTAATTGGGACCGTCAATTGGTTCTGACAGTAAGGCCCTATCGTCTAACGGTTTAGGACGCCGCCCTCTCACGGCGGTAATAGGGGTTCGAATCCCCTTAGGGTCACCATCAGATGGAGTGATGGCCGAGTAGGTCGAAGGCGCTCGCCTGCTAAGCGAGTATACGGTCAAAAGCCGTATCGAGGGTTCGAATCCCTCTCACTCCGCCATGGAACTGTGGTGTAGAGGCCTAACATGCCTGCCTGTCACGCAGGAGATCGCGGGTTCGAATCCCGTCAGTTCCGCCACTTGCGCCCATAGCTCAGTCGGCTAGAGCGCACGACTGATAATCGTGAGGTCGGTGGTTCGAATCCACCTGGGCGCACCAAATCTAAGGCTGTCATACGAATCAGTATGACAGCCTTTTTCATTTAAAGATATAAATACAGAGTAAGCGATATATGTCCCCCTTCCCCAAACGAAATTAGAGTTGATTTTTCCCCTGTGCTCCGGGCTCGATTTACTTGCATTTCACCACGCAGCTCTACTCAACTACATCCCCCTGCTGTTTGACGTCTTGAAAGCGACTACTTTAAGCTTGCGTGTTGCCAAGGCAACAAATCCGTTGTAGGATAATCCCTTGTACTCTTCTAAGAATTTATGCATATGAGGTGAGTGACGTGCAAGAGGGGTTAAAGCGTGCTTTACGTACGCCCGAAGTGCTATTCATCGGCATGAATGGCGTGATCGGTGGAGGTATATTCCTGCTGCCCGGTCAAGTGTCTGCACTAGCAGGCCACCAAGCGCCGTGGTCATATTTAATCGCAGGACTTGTCGCAATTATGATTGGCCTTTCGTTTGCTGAGGCTAGCAGCATGTTCAATGAAACTGGTGGTTCATACATGTATGCCGAACGAGCGATGGGTCAAACGATCGCGGCGAGTGTAGGATGGATGAGTTGGCTAACGTTAATCGTCGGTTGGGCCGCACTCTCAAATGGGCTTATGGGCTATGTGACTTCACTTGTTCCAAGCTTAGCCCCGGCGAAAGACTGGATTGCTGCAGGAGTTATCGTGGCATTGTGCTTGCTGAATTCGCTGGGTGTTCGCAAAGGCTCTTGGGCAGTCATTTTCTTCTCTATCGTCAAGCTGATACCACTGGCATTGCTCGTGATCGTTGGGCTATTTATATATGAGCATCACACGCCTGCTGCATCTGCTTTGGCCCACAGCGCTCCGCAGATTAGCAAGGCGGTGCTTGTCTTGATTTATGCGTATGGTGGCTTCGAAATGGCGACGGTACAACAAGGTGAAATGGTTCACCCACGCAAGTCGGCCGTGATCGGCGTAATTGGTACATTAGTAGGCGTCACGCTGTTCTATTTGCTCATTCAAGAAGCCGCTGTGAAACTCGATCCGTCCCTCGCTACGTCGGCTACGCCGCTTGCGGACGCTGGACGCAACATGTTTCTGGGTGGAGCAACCGTGATGACCATTGGAGCTGTTTTGTCCATTCTGGGTACCAAGAGTGGTGTCGCTCTAACGGCTCCACGCATCCTTTACGCGCTATCCCTGCGTCGAGGACTGCCGGGGATCCTGGCGAAGATCTCGCCCCACTTTCAAACGCCTATCGTATCGATTTGGGTGACGGGCGTGATTGTCATTATACTTAGCGTCACGGGCACGTTTGAGCATTTGCTTATGCTTAATGTCGCTGCGCGCCTGTACGAGTATCTCGCCGTCTGTGTTTCCGTCATTGTCCTTCGTTTTCGCGCGAAAAACGAGTTGCGTTCCTTCCGACTCCCTTTTGGCGTCGCCATTCCGGCTATTGCAGCCGGGTTGTGCATTTGGCTGCTGAGTCAAGAAACCGCGGGTCAGCTTTTGCTTGCACTGGCAGCCCTGGCCATTGGGATGGTGCTATACGGAATCAGTCGCCGTACACAGGCCAAGTCGAGCGGGCATGATAGGGATCAACAACCGACTCGCAATGCCGGTTAAGAGGGCGATCACGCTGTGCATCCGAATGTGTTTGTTAGCCTATGGGTGAGGGAAACCGTCCCCTCACCCTCATTCGTCTTGAACTGTCGTCAGGCGCTTTCGCTTCGATTTAATGGCCATTGCGACGATTGACAGTAGCGGGATGGCGAGAAACGTGACGAAGAAATAAACAGGAACCGTATATGAGATAAAGTATTGAACATCGCTCGAACTGCTGAACAGAACCGTCGCCCCACACCATACCAACATCCCTCCTGCCAGTGTCGTAACACGGTGCGAGGACAGGCGAAATAAATCTTTCATTCCGATACACCATGCGTAGTGGAAGACAGCAACCTTTACAAAGATGGTCGAAATTACGGCGATCACATACAACGTATCGAGACGCTCAAGAAACCTCCCGACTCGAATATTACGGACGGCCTCCAATACCGGATAGCTCAAGTAATGAGTCGATGGTCCGACGACGCCAATAGTGAGAACCGTCACAAGCGTTAAGATAACTGTAGCCAATCCACCGGCAACCGCAACATCGCGTGCTGCATACCGCGTATTTCGCAAAAATACAATGAATTGAAGGCCAATGACCAGTTCCAGCGCATAATCGAAGTTCGATACGATGCCCCCTCGTAACACTGGCGTCCAGCCATCAGCAAGCACTGGCAGCAATTCATGAACGTCCATATGCTGCATTGATAAAAAGAACAAGATGGGTGCGATAAGCATCACTAATGGCGTGATGAACTCAGCATCGCGCATCACGACTTCCACGCCCATATAAACTGCATAGACGACTGCCAACATGGCGAACGCGCCGACCATATATTCAGGTGTCTTGGGCAGAATGGTGGTTCCAACGAAAATTTCCGCTTCTCGAACAACGGTGCAATTTGTAACGTACAAACAGATCAAAAACCAAACTCCAAGAATGCGTCCAACCCATGGACCGCAAGCTCTCACAACGGCGCTGGTGAATGACCGATTTGCAAAAGAGCGGGCGAACATCCATGTGACAATTACAACAGCGCACACACCAATCAAGAATAACAAGCTACTGATCCATGCATCGCGTACGGTAAATTGTGCAACCGCCGCGGGAACGGTGACTATTCCAGTGCCAAGAATGCACCAAATTAAAGCGATAATAAATTGATTTCGTGAAATTTGAGCCTTAGTCATGGTCCACCGCCCTCAAATGAATTCCTGAATACGTAGGTTGACCTTGTCGCTACGAATTTCTCCTCACCTTGTGCACGAACACAGCAAGCATGGGCATCAATAGGAGCGTGCATACAGCGTAAGCTGGACCTGTATAAAAAATGAATTGTTGCACGTCATCGGCATCCGCAAACAATACGTTTGCACCGCCCCATACCAATAAAGCTCCCGGAAAGACAGTCACACGATGAGACGACAATCGAAATACGTCCTTCATGCCAGTACACCATGCATAGTGGCAGACTGCCATTTTAATGAATATGGTTGTAATCACCGCAATCACATATAGAGTGTCCATTCGTTCAAGAAAACGGCCCACGCGAATGGTTCGGATAGCCTCTAGCACCGGGTAACTTAAGTATTGTGTCGAAGAACCCACTACACCTATCGTCAGAATCGTAAACGTCGTTAAGACAACAGTAATTATTACGGTTGCAATGCAAATATCCCTTGCCACTGATTGGCTACGATATACAAATGGGTTAAATTGGAGGACAATGATCATTTCCAATGCATATACAAGGATCGAAACAACGCCCCCGCGTAGAACGGGTGTCCACCCATCGGCTAACACAGGGAGCACCTCGTGAATGTCCATGTGTTGCATGGATAAAACAAAAAGGATGGGTGCTATCAACATGACCAATGGTGTAATGAACTCCGCATCACGCATAACCACTTCTATACCCATGTAGACCGCATATACAACAGCAACCAAAGCGAAAGCTCCTAATACATACTCCGGCGTTTTTGGTAGAATCGTCGTCCCAATAAACACCTCAGCCTCGCGAACGACGGTGCAATTTGTAATGTATAGCCCTGCCAAGAACCAGATGGCAAACGCACGCCCTACCCACGGGCCCAAAGCATCGACCAGAGCGTGTGTCAAGGAGCGTTTCGGAAAGAATCTCGTGAAGACGGCCGTGACCAAGGCCACCAAGCCCCCTCCAATAGAGAAAAGCATGGTACTTATCCAAGCGTCACGAACAGTAAACTGGGCTATGGCTGTTGGAATGGCGACGATCCCTGTACCAACTACGCACCATATCAGAGCTGTAATCAGTTGTGTTCTTGATATTCGGATATCGGACAACTAACCACCCACCTTCTACAAAATGTGATATAACCACTTCGTTGGTGGACGAAATAATGCATCGATCGGAGCCAGTAAGTGAACTTTTGAGAATAGATGCATCTCATAACCCACCGCCATGCCAAACGATATACCTATAAGCCCTATATAAAGCACGACTTCACGGCGTTTCGCCGTTCGTAACGACGACCAATCGATCACGACCATCGATAGAGACGCCACAAGCGATAACCAGATCACTGTGCCACCTCCGCCGTTGTTTTTCCGCTGCGTGAAACGGTCGACTCCGGAGTATTCAATGACAAGTTGGCGCGAACAATCTGGACGTTCGCTCTACACTCCACAGATATTTTCGGAAAAGAAGACAGCCAAGTGGGGCTCACTTTTCGCCAATAGTCTGGACTTTGTAAGAATATTCGTTTACCAAATTGGCACACATCTACATCGTCTTCTTGGAGCTTTAGAAGCGCGTTTCGCATGCTGCGCTCAATCTCTGACGAAGCCATGATATTGAGTTGTTTTAGCTTTACATCGTCCAGTTTCTCATGCGGACATAACTGCTCAATCTCTGCCCGCGCGTCCACGTGCAGATGTACGCTTAAATTGCCGCGATCGGGTCTTGCGTAAAAACGGGTCTTTGACCCAAGAATCCGAATGGTTGTGCCAGTCCCATCTCCCGCCCCGGTACAAGGCATCCGCAACGCAACTTGACGTGTTCTCCCGAGCAGCCAACCCAACCCTTGCATTTCGTCAACGGACAAGGTGTCCACCATGTGATCAGCACGGAAGATAGCTACACCTTGAAGAACTGGATGCCCCGATTGATTCAGTCCTATTAAGGCCATCACAGGCGCTTGCGAAGGCGATAGGTATTCTTCCATCACGTGCTGTTGTTCCGACTGCACGAAACGCAACTCTGTAGAGGACTGTTCCACAAGCTCACGTATGCCTAATGCATTAAGTGGCTCAGGATCGACTGAAGCTGAAAGCACGTCGGTAACCGAATCCGGTGTCACGAGGAACAGTTGATTGCGGCGAAAAGCTCGATCGCGCTCAAAGTAGTCCAACGCCCGGTCAATGCCGTTTCTCGCATAGGTCTCGCCAAACAAAACCAACATATTTTGCGCAAGATATACAGAATGCGGAATTTCCCTTTCGAATTTACCTATTGCATCTTCGATGGAAATTCCCGTTTCTTGTCGTACAATCACCGGCTGTCGACTACCGCTCGAGCTTGATCCCCCATCACTGGACGAAGGTGTACTCGCGGGATTGACGAACTCGGCTGTCACACTGACATGGTGATCCCTTGTCTCATCGATACCTAACGCAAGTACTAGGTTCATGTCATCTACTTCACGAATGTCGTAGCACCCAGGTAAGAGAAAGGCAGAGAGAACAACCTTGACAATGACAACTGCACGCCTCGGCGCCCAACGCGCTTCCCGCATCATGACTCGCTCAAATCCCAACCGGACGCTTTTTTCTGTTTCGGCACTGGCGTTCGGTTACTCACTTCGTTCACGGTCTCTAAGTGTGTAGGACGGCGTTTCATAGCAAACCAAGGAGCCCGAATAAACATGTCTTTCATGTCCGACCAGCTGAAAGGTGCGATTGGCGCCATATAAGGCACACCAAACGATCGAAGCGATACCAGATGTGTGACAAGAATAAGTGAAAGGATTAGGATCCCAACCAGACCACATATCCCAGCTGCAACGACAAATGCAAATTGTATCAGCCGACTGGAATTTACGAATCCGTATGCTGGCAAGGCAAATGAGGCTACCCCCGTGCCCGCAATGACGATAACCATTCCAGGAGACACGAGACCTGCACGCACGGCTGAATCTCCGACAATGAGCGTGCCCACAATACTTACAGATTGACCTACGGCTCTTGGTAACCGCGTGCCCGCTTCACGTAAAACCTCAAAAACCATCAACATAAGCAACGCCTCAATAATTGTCGGGAATGGAATACCTCGGTGTTGCGCTGCCACAGTGACAAGCAGTGGCGTGGGAAGCAGGTCTTGATTGTAGGACAAAAGTGCGACATACAACGCTGGCAGCAACAGCGATGTCCAGTAGGCAACGTGTCTGAGCATCCGGATAAAAAGTGTCAATGTGTAATGAAAGTAATAATCATCGACCGCCACTAGGAAGTGAATGAATTGGGCAGGAACAAGCAAACAATTCGGCGAACCATCGACCATAATTGCAATCCTGCCTTGTAACAGGTTTCCGCACACTCGATCCGGCCGTTCTGTTTCTTCTGTAGTCGGAAATAGTGTAAATGGCGCATCCCCTATCAGTTCACGCAATTTATTAATATCATTAAGGCCATCGACCGAAATGTTGTGAATCCGATGTATGGCCTCTTGCACCAATGTGGGTTTAGCTATTCCCTCGATATACACCACACAGACTGTTGAGTTGGAATATTCCCCGACTCTTACAGATACCGCTTTAAGCCGCGGACTTCGTATGCGTTTGCGCAACAACGCAAGATTCTTGTCAAGCTGTTCGATAAATGCCTCTTGAGGACCCTCCAGCGTTGGTTCATTCTCAGCCTTGTTAATCGAACGCCCTGGGGCATCACTCACGTCAAGTACCAGTGACTGAGATTTCCCCCGCATCCAGAGCACGACCTGACCATCGGCAACAGCCGCATTGAACTGGGATTTCGTTGAAATTTCGCGTACATTCACTGTGTGCAGAATGGACACAAGTTCGTTCATTTGGATACGACGGCGCGACACTTGCGCGAGTGGTTGAAGAATCCCACTTTCCAAACGCACCAAATCGACCAATCCACGCAACCAGACTAACGTGATGTTTTCCCCGGCCACCTCCAGTTCACGCGTCTGCAAGTCACTACAGTGGCCCCATTCCGCATCAAGCCATGCTCGCATGACATCTGAACGATCCGGTATCTGCACATCGCCGTCTGCAATGGTTTCACTCCAACCCATAGCCGTCATCGCAGAGCTTGTAGGTTGAACACTCTTCACTCGGCGAAATCGTGCAAACACGATATCCCCTCCCGACATCTGACTTGCCATAGAATGTGTATATTTGCCATGCAAAATACACAATTGCCAAAGTGTCAAACCTCGACCCCAGCGCTTTACACCAGTTACTACAACATCCTACAAAAAAACATCAGGCAACCTGGTTTCATCCAGGCCACCTGATGTAATCATCGAGCCCCAACAACCTATCCACAATTTGTACCCATGGACGCAACGGCCGTTTATGGCAACTGGTTTACCAGCCTATCCAAAATTACATACAGAGAATGCGCCCAACCAAGCGGTGTATTCTCATTCGGCATCCGCTGAACTGGGAGATACAACTCTGGTATCAAACCTTCTGGTGTCATGACCCTTTGCGTCCACTCCCAGTACCTACGGGCCGCATCGCCATTGCCAAGCGTCGCGTGACACAAACCCAACCAAGGTAATCCCATACACCATTCCGCTTCCCGCCCGTTATCGGCATAATAACGATCACCCGCGTACCGAATGACTCCATACTCGCGCAACAAGTGGTTTTCCACACGCTGAACGATCGCGCGGGCGATCTGTTTAGGTAGCAGGCGGTACGGATACACGAGGCTTAGTTGAGCCAAATCGACGTCATGCGTCGCGCTTTCCTGGGGGAGAAGTCGCCAAAGGGACACCATACCCTCACGAATCGTAGGGAAATCGACATCAAAGAACGGTTTGACGGCAAGTAACCCGGCCACGCATGCGCCTACGCTGCTCGCGTGTAATTCGACGGTTTCCTCCCACATTCCATTGTCCTTGTCGCTCCAGTAGGCAAGCGTTTTCAGGTAGCGGATCAATAGCCGCACCAGGTTTGCGTCCTCTGTGTCACGCAACATGGATCGATTTCGCTGCAGGCCGGTGCCAATACCATACAAGAAGAGGCCGATGGCATCATTCTGTGCATTGCCCCATGGTTCATGAATTTCTTCCAAAGTATCTGCCGTATATCTCGGGTGAATATATTGATAGACTGCCTCCGGACGCCGGTCGGCATGAAACGCAATTTTCCAAGCGTATTTTTTCCATATGTCGAATATACTGTGGTACATCTGCTCGTACTCATCGTCATCTTGATCCAATTTCGATAAAGAAACATAACAGTTATCGCGAATCCAAATGAAGTGATAGGTGTCGGATGGGCTGGCTAGGTAAAGACCGTTCTGTCTACGCAAACTGTCCAGGCCTTGCTGTACACGTTCTCGCATAAAGAACGCCCTCCCTTCCCCATTACACTAAGCACTTGGAAAGGAGGGCGTGCAATATTTGGGCACTTGTTACAGGTCTCGTTGTTATACAACAACACTCTTAAGGCATTACGCGAGTTCAACAGGCACTTGTACTTCAACGGGCAAATGGATACGGACTTTGCCTTGCAGCATGTCGATTTGCGACTGGTAGTACTGCTGCAGCGTTCCGACGTCTGACCAGTAACCATCTGCTGCATATCCATACAACGGGACACCAGACTTCAGCAACATGGGAAACAGTTCTTTTCCAAAATCAAATGAGCGATTCTCAGGAACATAATCCAAAACTTCTGGCTCAAGAATGTAAATTCCGGTATTGATCCAATAGTTCTTCCCTTGTATAAACGTTTTGGGTTTTTCTATAAACTGCGTGATGCATCCACTATCGTCCGTCGACACGACGCCGTAGCCAAGCGGGCAAGCGACTTGTTTTAAGAGTATGGTCACAGGAACACGCCGCTTTCGGTGGGCGGCGATAGCCTTCGATAAATCAAAGTCAGTGAGTCCGTCTCCACTCATCACGATGAATGTGTCGTCAAGTTTCGGCCGCAATGGCTTAATGCCACCCGCCGTTCCGAGTGGATGGATCTCCTCATGGTAATCGATCCGCACGCCCCATTTTGATCCATCACCAAAGTGGGAACGAATGTGTGCCGCCAAGTAACACACAGTGATCGTGATGTCTCGGATCTCGTGAGCTGCCAGCAGTTCGACGACATACTCCATCATAGGCCGATCCAGTAGCTGTAACATCGGTTTTGGCAATCGCTTCGTTAAAGGCTGTAATCTCGTCCCCTGGCCGCCTGCCATAATCACTGCGCGCATGGTCATACCCCTTTGCTGTTCAACTCAAAATCTCGTGATGTGGCAATATACACATGCAGAATTCCTGCTATGACTCACGTATCCGGTTGCATTTTTGGACAAACCAAAATTTTTTGTCACTCCACACCAATGGCTTGCCTCTCGCGTTTGGTTGCGACTTCTTCATAGATTTGCTGCGTGGCCTTTGCGATGCTTTGCCAGTCAAAACGGGCGAGGTCTGCACTTGCTGTTTCACGCAAACGACGGCGCAGTGCCGGATCGCCAAGCAAGCGGCACACCTGTTGCGCGATGGATTGGGCATCGCCTGGGTAGACTTTTAACCCGTTGCGATCGTGATCGACGATGTCGGACAGCCCACCGACGTCCGACGCGACGAGCGGTGTGCCGGCAGCCATAGCCTCCAATGCGACGATGCCAAATGGCTCATACAAACTTGGCACAACGACCGCGGAAGCCGTTTGCAGCAAATCATTCCGGTACTCGTCATCCACATACCCAGCAAACTCGACGTACGGATCGATCCCTAGCTTGTGGCACTGTTGCTCCAATTCGCTGAGCATCGGCCCTTGCCCGACGATGACGAATCGGGTGTTGGGGAATGCCCGTAAAATGGCTGGCGCAGCGTCGAGTAAATGCTGGACGCCCTTTTCGCGCACAAGACGCCCCACAAAGACCACCGTGGCGCTTTTTCCGTCCTTTTCTTCATGCACACCAGGCATCCAACCCGCTGCAGGCAACGAAACCTGGATTCCGTTTGGCAGAAGCCGTACCTTGTCAGATGGGAGCGCAAACAGCCGCTGCACCTCGCTTTGCATATACGAACTGCAGACGATCACGCGCGCTGCCTCATAGGTGAGCACCCATTCGCGATGATGAATGTAAGCCTGTGTATCCGTATAGATACCATGGTTGCGGCCGTGCTCGGTGGCGTGAATCGTCGCAATGAGTGGCAGTCGCCAGCGTTGTTTCAATGTCTTCGCCGCATCGGCGACGAGCCAATCGTGCGCGTGAATAACGTCGACGACCAGTCCATTCTCGGCGAGCTCCAACGCACGATCGAGCATCGCAAGATTCATCTGAAACGCAAAATCGATGAACGATCTGCCATCGGGTTGACGCACGCTGACGCGATGGACGTGCACTCCATCAACCGTATCCTCCAGTGGACTGTCGCCACCACCAAGCGTGATGACATGGACATCGACTCCCTGTGCTGCCATGGCACGGGCGAGATCGTAAACATGACGCGACAGGCCCCCAACCGAGATGGGAGGGAATTCCCAGGACAGCATCAATATTGATCTCGGTGGGTCAGTTGGATGATTCTTTTCAATGGCTTGAACCCCGATATGGCTAGATGATTGATAGAGTCGATAGTCGATCTCCGGAAAAAGGTTGTCGATGGACTCCACTTGTTGCAGGAAGTCCATGTCGACATGCTTTGCCTCTACCATGTCCAAAAGAGCCAAGCATCGGTTGATGTGTTGTTTGAAACGAGAAACCGCATAATTCACGCTTGTGCGCTGATCCATGATGAACGACCAGTCACTGCTTTGGGCGAGCATTAACTCGCGCGCAGCTTGATTGAGCGCCCTCTGCACCAGAGGCGACTCTTGTTCCGAGCGATTGGCACTCCTCGTAAGCCGCCTTTCACACTCATGCAATGCTGGATACATCCAATCGTTGGTCCCATTTAGCCAGACCTCGCCGTAGCCGTTGCGCCCCCATGAAGAAAAGCCGAGGTCGACGCAAGGATAATCCGGGTATAGCGCGAGGTACTCGGAAGGGGTAATCGTTCTGATTTCGCTTTGATCAAAATGAAGTTTGCGTAGTAACACGTCGAGAAAAATAGGTCCCTCGTACCACCAGTGTCCGAACAATTCTGCATCGTAGGGAGCCGTCACGACAGGCAGTCTCCCCATCTGGCCATGCATGTACGCCAACTGCTGTTGCCTGTTGAACATGAAATTGCCCGCATGTTCGCACGCCTTTTCGCGGGCACGCGCGAGATCGTACGGCTCTTTGTCGACGCCTCGACCTGTGATCCGGTAATACTTAAAGCCGGTATTGACGCGAATCCCATCAGGATGAATAAATGGCTGGATGTATGCTTCATCTAAATCGAAGCCGATGTCGCGATAATACTCTCGATACTCATAATCCCCTGGATAGCCATGTTCAGAACTCCAAACCTGGCGCGAGCATTCCTCATCGCGAGCGAACGCGGCAATCCCACTGTTGCCAACGAGAACTGGGGAGAACGTACCAAACGCAGGACGTGGCTCGGCCGAGGTGAACGCATGGGTGTCGACAAAGAAATACCGAATGGAATACTCCTGCAGATACGCGAGAACGCGTGGCGTGTACGCGCACTCGGGCAGCCAAATGCCCGGGGGTCGAAAGCCAAAACAAGATTCAAAGGTCGTCACTGCAGTGGCAATTTGAGCGCGGATGGCCGCTTCAGTCTGGATATAAGGCAGAAACGCGTGCGTGGCAGCGCTCGTCATGAGTTCAATACAACCGGTAGCATGCAGGTCTCTAAATGCGCTCACCAAGTCGCCATGGTAGTCGTCGTAGAATTGTTGAATGTCGCGCAATTTCTGTCGATAGGCCCTGGCAAGCGCATGAAACTTCGCATCCCCTCGCGTGCGCTCTACCTCGAGTTCAGCAAGCCTCAACGACTTATCTAGGTGCTCCTTGTAGCGATCTTGCAGGAGCGCATCGCGCAGCATGGACAAAAGAGTCGGTGAGAGCGAGATCGTGACCCGAAAATCGACTTTGTCGCGGACTAGTTGCTGAAAGACTTGAAGCAACGGGATGTAACACTCGGTCATGGCTTCAAAAAGCCAACGTTCCTCGAGCCTATCATCGCGATCGACATGTCGTACAAACGGTAAATGAGCGTGCAAAACCAGGTTGAGATAACCCTTTGACATAGCTTTCTTCGTCCCTTTCTCGATCAGCGCGTCAGATGATAACCGTCAAATTGATCTGCATACCGCAAGCCAGGATGCCCACTGATGACAGCCTGACCATTCACGACATTGAGATCTGTGGCGGTTTCCTTGTTCGCAGAAACCGATAAGGGCGCGGCGAATGTCACAGATGGCTGCACTCCGTACTCGGCGCGTGACGGCAATGGAACCATGTTGGAGCGCAAGAGGCTGAACAGCTCTCCTTGGCGGTCAACGGCGAGATCGACGATATAATGGCGACCGGGGACGAGATTATGGATATACCAATTCGTGGTGGACGTATCGCCAATGTTCTCTTGGCGGATAAGCGGCGCGTTGTGTCCATCGAACCAGACACCCGTGACGTCGTAAACACAAATGGCAAGAGGCATGTTCGACCAGTCGCACAGCCAGTGCTCCTCACATAGCCGACGCCAGTCATCTGTCACAAACCAATACGCAAACAAACAGGTAGGATGGATGGGAAGGCAAAACATGTGGCTTCGTTGATACGAGACGATCCAATCTTCGTTGTACAATTGTCGTTCCACGGTGTTCGTAGACTCCACTCCTCCACTGGTGTACTGGCCCTCGCAGACTTTCGCTGTCTCGTCTACAGACCTTCACTCACACCATATGTGCAGGTACGAGAGTTCATGCGATAGATTCGATGGTAAATTGAGAAGATCCGATGTGAGACAGCCCGGCAGGCACACCGCCAACCGGGCTGTCTATCCCTATTTGTCAATGCTGCAAAACAAAAGTTGGCATGGCCACAACCATGCGATTGACCGCACTGAATAACGCCTTGATGGAAGCATTCATAATATCTGTATCAATTCCGCATCCCCAGTGTGTCGTGCCCTCGGGATCCTCAATGCTAATGTAAGCTACGGCTCTGGAGCCTGAGCCGACCTCCAACGCATGCTCCTTATATGTTAGATTGGTGTACTGCAAGCCGAGGCTCGCCTGCAAAGCGTTGCTCACAGCATCCAGGCGCCCGTTTCCGGATCCCCTGATGGTACGCGTCTGCCCATTCGTGTGTATGGTCAGTGTGGTGGGATGCCCCGGCCCCTCATCGGCTTTTACATCCGAAAATGCAATAGGCTCCGCCAGGTTGACAAACTGCTCAGTAAAGATATCTGCGATCTCGTCGACCGACAGCTCCTTTTGCAAGCGATCAGATACTCCCTTCACGGTATAACCCAAATCTTCACGCATGCGCGGCGGCAGATCAAAACCGTATTTTTGCTCGAGTAAGTAACCTATGCCACCTTTGCCGGATTGACTGTTGATGCGAATGATGTCCCCCTCATACTCGCGCCCAATGTCCTTCGGATCGATAGGGAGATATGGCACGGTCCAATATTCGCGCTCTTCTTCCTCACGCCATTTCATTCCCTTTGCGATCGCATCCTGATGGGAGCCTGAAAATGCCGTGAAGACAAGCTCTCCCGCGTATGGATGGCGCTTGCCCACCTGCATCTTGGTCAAGCGTTCGACCACCGACTGAATTTCCGGCAAACTCTCAAAATGGAGTCCCGGATCGACACCATGTGAAAACATATTGAGTGCGAGCGTGACGATATCGACATTGCCTGTGCGCTCGCCGTTGCCAAATAAGGTGCCTTCCACGCGATCCGCCCCCGCCAGCATCGCCAGTTCTGCCTCGGCCACACCAGTGCCACGATCATTGTGTGGATGTACGGATACAATGACGTGCTGACGATCGCGAAGGTGGGCGCTCATATACTCAATTTGGCTCGCGTAGACGTGCGGCAAGGAGAGTTGGACCGTCGATGGTAAATTGATGATAACCGGACGCTCTGCAGTCGGCCTCCAAACGTCCAGGACTGCATTGCAGACGTCCAGTGCAAATTCGACCTCCGTGCCGGTGAAGCTTTCTGGGGAGTATTGAAATAGGAAATGACCCGGTGTCTCGGCCGCCAGCTGTTGACAAAGCTCCGCACCTGAAACAGCAATCTCGACGATTTCAGACTTTGGCTTGCGAAATACCTGTTCGCGCTGCGCAATTGACGTCGAATTATACAGATGGACAATGGCTCGTTTGGCACCAGTCAGCGCTTCAAAGGTCCGGCGAATAATGTGCTCACGCGACTGTGTGAGCACTTGAATGGTGACGTCATCGGGAATCAAATCGCGTTCAATCAAGGTCCGCAAAAAGACAAACTCGGTATCAGACGCAGCCGGAAAACCAACCTCAATCTCCTTGAACCCGATATCCACGAGTAGCTGAAAATACTCGAGCTTTTCTTCAAGATTCATCGGAACGACAAGCGCCTGATTGCCATCGCGTAGATCCACACTGCACCAAATAGGCGCCTTATCGATGTACTCCTTCTGCACCCAATTCCAGCTCGATTCCGGTGGCACACTGTACTGCCGGGTATACTTGTTCACATTTTTCACGATGTTCCACTCCCTTTTCATCTCTTTGTCCCAACAACTAAATAAAAAACCCCGTCTCCGGTTAGAGACGAGGCATAGTTGGCTCGCGGTACCACTCTAATTGACTTTCCAACGAAGAAAGTCCACTTTGCTTGATGGCAAACACCATCTATCCCTGTAACGTGAGAATCACGGCACACCCTACATGTCGGGCTGCAGTTCATGGGCGAGTTCAAAATGCGCCTTCTGCCGATTCGCACCACCCATCGGCTCTCTGTCATCCGGCCACGTTTCTACTACTCCCAATCTTCACTTTTCGCACAATTCTGTTGAATTAACTGTAGCGTGATGAAGCTTGGATTGTCAAGGGACGAATTGGCCAACACTGCTCTCACATCGAACTGCGTGGTCAAAAAGCAATCCATCGTTGTTGCTCGCTGCTTTCCCAAGCAGCTTCCGTGAGCCGTGCAACCTGATAACCACTTTCCGCCGTCGCTGCAGGTGCACTGATTCGTCCGAGGATAAGGTCGATGAAATTCTCGTCTGGATTTGTTGTGACTGGCAAATCTTCGGCAGCGACTGGACGTAGCTCCGAATGTACGCCTTTTGCCACGAGAAGTTCGCCATTGCGATACAATGCGGTTCCCTTAGACCCGTGGATTGCGACGTCTTCCCACCACTGGATAGAGGCACTGCCAACTACGTTAAGAGTACAAATGACGTCATGCTCGAAACGAATGGTTAATGCGGAGTCGATATCAACTTCGGTGCCGCGATTGTCGGTATGTGCAAAAACAGATTTCGGTTGCCTTCCGATGAGCCACAACATGACGTCAACAAGATGCGATCCAGAATCATTCAACTGTCCGCCGCAAGAAAGTTCTCGATTCTGCCTCCACGTGCCGCGTTGGGATTCCAACCAGGACTGCGCCTGATATGCCGTGGCATAGCGAATCTCGCCGAGTTCTCCACTTTCAATTAATGTCTTAAGATATACGTATGGCCCCTGTAACCGTCGTTGGTAGCTCACAGCAAGATGACGTCCCGCCTGTTGAGCCATCTCGATAAGTGCCCTCGCATTGACGGAACCCGCCACAAACGGTTTCTCCATCAAGACATGCAACCCCCGTTGCAGACACATCTGACCTTGCTCAAAATGTTCTGCATGCGGTGTAACAATCACGGCCGCATCGGCCTGAACCGCCTCCAGCGCGGCTTTTAACGAGGAAAATTCAGGGGTTGATTCCACCGCCCCAGATATGTGTTTCGTCGTAGCAATCGCCGCCGACGAGGGATCGACGATTCCCGCGATTTCTACGTCACGTAAAGCGAGCAAGTTGCGCAGATGGGCTCTTCCCATCCCACCAGCTCCAACCAATAGTACGCGGACAGCTGCCATGTCCATCTCCCCCGGTTACGCAAAATACTGAGCAAGATGTCGAAAAGCGCATTGAATACCACGTAATTCATCTTCGGCGCTACCCCAAAACCGAATGTCCTCTAGTTCGATACTGACACACGCGCCGTATCCAATCCGGCTCAGTTTCGACGCAATTTTCCCCCAATTCACTTCACCTGTTCCCGGGATACAATAGCGCCAAGATCCTTCCGAAAAGCGCTCTGGAATAGAAAGTCGCGCTGGCAATCCGCCGTACAAATACTGCCCATCCTTAAGAATTTCGGTATCTTTCCCGTGACAGTGAAAAATTCGGTCCTGAAACTCGTCGAGCACCCGTAAATAATCAATTCCTAAGCGCACAAGGTGCGATGGATCGTAGCACAAACCGATATATGGAGAACGGACCCTGTGGAACATCTCGCGCCATACTTCTGGCGTATACCCGAGCGTCGGGTAATAGGGTGCTGGCCCGGGCCAACCTTCAATGGCGATGCGTACTTCATGTCGTTCACAGGCCTCAGCAACAACGGGAAATGTTTCTGTGAAGTAATCGAGAGACTCAGAGATTGGTTGGTGAGCCGCTTGGGGAACAAGGCATACAAAAGCCGTCTTTGCACCAAACGTCGCCAGTTCTTCGATCTGCCTACAAATGCTTGCCGTGGCCTGTTCCCGCTCCTCGGCATGAGGCGATAGAAGTCCGGACACGCCAGCGAGATCAACAGTCCCTATTTCGAGCCCCGACAAATCTCCTTCCTCGGCGGTTTGCATAGATTGCAACGAAGGTAGATCGATTGCGGTTAGGCCCATTTCGCGAAATTGATTAGCCACGAATTTGATACCCTGCGCCTGTAGTTGAGGTGACAACCTTGCCCCAATCAAATTTCGCATGCCTTTTCTCCTCCTTAGCACAATCGATGGTGTTGGGTTCGGCATAACCCGATCACGTTACCTTTGTCACCTCCTTCACATCGTCAGCACGTCATCCTTTGGTTGCTCCGCCGAACTGAAAACCTGTCGACATGTAGCGTTGGCCTAGGACGTACAAAACAACGGCTGGTATTGTATACAGGATTGAAAATGCAGCCAATTTCCCGTACTCCACGCTGCCGTACTGGCCAAAAAATTGGAAAATGGTCACTGAGGCCGGTAATTTCGATGGCGTTTGGATCAGGATAAACGGCACGAAAAAGTTGCCCCAGCTTCCTGCAAACGTGAAAATACCCACCGTTGATATGCCAGGTAACATCAGGGGCGCGACAATCTTGCGCAGACTAGAAAACGCTGACGCACCGTCTGTCCATGCAGCTTCTTCAAGCTCAATAGGTACGGAGTCCATAAAGTTTTTCATTATCCATATTGCATAAGGCAATCCGGAAGCAGCCAAAAACAACGTGGTCCAAAAGATTGAATCCGTGATGTGAAGAAACACGAACAATTCGTACACAGGCACCATGACAGCCGTGATAGGAAGGCTGGTGGAAAAAAGGATTGTATACATAAATGGCCGCTTATACTTTAAGTGATAACGAGACAGCGGATAAGCTGCGAATCCGGCTACAATGACAACCAGAATGGACTGCCCAAGCGATATGATGACACCATTGACAAATGCCCTCTGATTCGCGGGATCGGACAAAATGGCCCAAAAGTTGCCGAGTGTCCAATGCTGTGGCACCTGCAATGCTAGAGTGGCGTCGCCATCAAACGCAGCGAAGATCATCCACAATAGCGGGACCACAAAGGCAATGCCGATAAGCACTAATACCACATGAACGGTGACCGCATCTGCCTTGGCACGATTCCACTTCTTCATCCTCTCGCCTCCCTCGTCTAGTCGTATCGCTGCAATCCTTACAATTTCACTTTCAACATGCGCAGGTACACGAAGCTCGCCACAATGCCGATCATAAGTAAGATGAGAGAAATCGCGGTACCATAACCCAATTGATAGTCACTGAACGCCTGCTGATACATGTAGATGGGCAATGTCGTGGTGCGATTGCCCGGCCCGCCGCCAGTCAGCGAATAGATGAGTGTGAACACGCCAAGCGTTTGTAGCGTAATCAGCATCATATTGGTCGCGATCGAACCCTTGATCATGGGGAGTGTCACTCGAACGAAACGCTGAAATCGACCAGCACCGTCGATGGCTGCGGATTCAAGAATCTCCTTCGGGACGTCGCCCAGTGCAGCCTGATAGACCATCATGGAAAAGGCAGTGCCGTGCCATATGTTTGCGATAATCACAGATACCATGGGAAACGCGTACAGCCAAGCGATGGGTTGGACATGAAACACAGAAAGGAAGGTATCAAGCGTTCCACCATCGCTAAAAAAGGCGTAGAAGATGAATGCTACTACAATCTCTGGAGTGACCCACCCGGCAATAACCAAGACACCAATGGCACTACGAAACAGTCGATGACGTTCATTCATGAGAACGGCGAGCAACAATCCTAGCACCTGTTGACCAATAACCGCAGAAAATAGGAGGAACACAATGGTCTTGATGACGCTGATGCGAAATGTCGGATCCTGAAACATGGAAACGAAATTTTGAAAACCGACAAACTTAGTTGCGAGACTTGAAGTACCTGTCAGTGATAAATTTGTGAAGGCAAAATAGAAGGTGAGCAGTATGGGTACGAAAAAAAACACTGCGAGTAAAAGCCAAGATGGAAGTAGGAACATGATAGCTCGCCACCCGTTGTGATGACCCACACCGCCTGGGACTCTATTTCGACGTCCCGTAGACTTGGCGAAGGCGTGCACAGCCATGATGCAACCTCCTATGCGACGCAGTCAGGGCGTGGCTTTTGCCGCGCCCACTGCAGTCGTGACGTCATTTAGACACGGTTTCCGTGTTACTCGCGCCAACAATTCGTTGGACGTTGTTCGCGTATTGTTGCATCGCCTGTTCTGGCGTAAGTGCACCAGTCGCAACAGCTTCAACGGCCGCCTGAATTTGTGTAGAAACACTCGGATATTGTGAGTTGGCTGGACGGAAGTGTGTGAATTTCTCAAAACTTGTGGCTACTTTAAAGAACTGGCCAGGCGCATTTTCGTAAGCTGGATCGTTCGCAATGTCCTTCCTCGGTGCCAGATTTCCCTGATGTACGTCATACCACTCCATGTTCTTCTTATCTGTGGCAATCTTAATAAAGTCCCACGCCAATTGCTTATTTTGTGATAGATGCGAGATGGAGAGTGCCCATCCCCCCGACATTGAGGTATATCCAGGTGCCTGCCCAAATTCAGTTGGCATCGCCGTCAACTGATATGCCTTTGTCCCGTCCGGCCAAGGTGCCGGTCCATTTTTCTGCCAAGATCCTGGTAGCCAATTCCCGTCTAAAGCTATGCCAATCTTTTGCTGTGGCATGAGCTGTTGTGACTCGATATTTCCAGCTTGGGCATTTAAAATTTGTGAGAAACTTGGTCCGAGGCCATCCGCGTAGACAGTTTGAATCCACTTCAATGAATTTAAGAAGCCGGGACTCTGTACAATCCACTTATGCTTGGCGGCGTCGTACAGCGTATCGTGCGTCCCGTATAAGAGCATCTCGAACGTCTGCATCGTGGTCGCTTCCCCAGTGGCCTTGCCAACTTGCATCCACAGAGGTACGACCCCAGGAACTTTCTCTTTAATCTTTTTCGCTGCATTAAGCACGTCATTCCAGTTCTTCGGATGCCATGGTACTGGAAGACCCGCCTCCTTAAAAATCTTTACGTCGTAATATAGCCCCCGAGTGTCAGTACTATATGGAACTCCATACACCTCTCCGCTATTAGATGTCGATCCGGTCTTCATCGCCGCACTGAACTCAGACCAGTCGGGCCAGCTTTTCACGTCGGCATTTAACGGTTGCAAATATCCCGCGGACCCATCGGCATTAATCAGAAACGTGTCTTCCGTCACCACGTCGGGAGCTGTGCTGGCCGATTTCATCATTAAATCAATCTTTGTATAGAAGTCATTTTCTGAGGCTTCTATCGGCTCCAACTTGACCGTTACACCGTGATACTGTTTCTCAAACTGTTGTGCTGCTTGCTGCAGCCATTCCTGATTAAAATATGGTGGATTTCCAAACTGTTGGTACGCCACCGTGATCACTCGTGGTTTTGTCGTGCTTGCTGCGGCTTGCTGATGCGATGTCTGTGCGGGCGAAGTATGTGAGCTGTTTGTGGCACACCCAGAAAGGCCGGCGCAAGCGAGCACTATAGACGAACCGATGCAAACCGTTCGTTTTTTCATCTTCCGTTCCTCCCTTTGTAAAATGTGTTGCAAATGTTTACTTTGTTGCTTCTGCACACAGATTCGATTTACTCAGCCAACCGATAGAAACCGTTTACATGCCAGCATCTCTGGGTGTAATCCACTTCTGTGTTACGAATGTATTACGGCGATGCAATGTTCATACCAGGTCTATGATGAACTTTGCACAAATGTGTGCGACGAAAGCGATAAACATAAAAATGTATCTGAACCGCATACAAATGTGACAGCGATTGTCACTTGGGTCCCTGTGTGGTCCTTTAGCTATGTCAAGCATAACGGTGTTTTTGCTCCTGATTACGCAAAGTCGCAAGATAAGGTATGTGATGCGAGGATGAACGCAGGTAGCCCACTTCAAGATGAAATTGTGCAATGGTTGCGCGAGCGCATCATGGGTCACGAGTTGACACCCGGCGATCAGCTTCCTACAGAAAAGCAGTTATCAGAGCAACTTCGTGTTAGCCGGATCACCGTCCACCGGGCGTTGAAGCGTCTGGCAGACGAGGGGTTGATCCATCGTTACCCTGGGAAAGGTACGTTTGTTGCCAGCTCACCCCCAGCCGTCAAAGAGGACATGGAGCGATACGAACACAACAGCTCTGCGAATACGAGCTCAATCGCATTTATTCTGCCCGGAATATCTGCCGCTTTCGGTACTCAACTCCTAAAAACGGTTATATCCACGGCCGAAGGGGCGGGGTTCAATGTCGTGATCAGCTTCACAGATAACTCACAGGAGGCGGAACGTGCGGCCATTCAGAGGGTCCTACGAGAGGGAGTAAAGGGAATCCTTGTAACTCCGGTGAACGGAGAGTACTACAACGACCTGATCCTTCGGCTACATCTTGACCACTTTCCAATGGTACTTGTCGATAAACGCCTGGATAAAATCCCTGTTCCCTTTGTCACGACAAACAACCGTGCAGCAGCTTATGAATTAACCAAACACCTTGTTTCTCTAGGTCATAAGCAGATTGGCTTCCTGTCTCCCCCCGACGAAGTGACTACGTCGCTACAGGATCGGTTTGCAGGTTATTTGTCGGCATTAGCGACAGAGCACATCCCATTTGATCCCGATTTGCGAATGTGTAATCTGCCGACCGGAGGCGCGATCGACAAGCCAGACGGCAAAGTGGTTTACGAAAAAATTGAGCAGTTCATCTTGACACACCAGAATATGACGGCCCTGATTGCGACGGAACACGTCTTTGCCACGATGCTGGACGACATTTGTGCCAAGCACGCAATTCGCGTGCCAAACGACTTGACGATCGCATGCTTCGATAGCCCTGCGTCATGGATTGAAAAACAAAAATTCACCCACATCGCACAGCAGGAGGAGCGTATCGGCAGAACGTCGGTCGAACTGCTGCTACAGCTGATTCAGTGCGGCCCTCGGGACGTTCCTGTCGCCATCGAATTTCCTGGTCAGCTGTCTATCGGTCGCTCGTCGGGTCCACCACCGCTCGGCTCGGAATCCAATACCTGATCAAAAAATGTGGCCAACCTGCAAAGAGGTGGCCACCGTGCATTGCCTAATGTTCACTTGCCTAGCTTTTGCCTCCGCATCCGCGTGAATGTGTCAAAGGTGACGGCCAACAGCAGAATGGCACCTTCCACGAGGTACTTTGTGCTCGTTCCTGCATCCAGCAGGGCCATTCCGTTTTCGATACTCCCGATGACCAAAGCACCAGCCAACGCATTCCAAATGCTCCCGCGGCCGCCGAACAAACTCGTACCGCCAATGACCGCCGCAGCGATGGAGTCCATCAGCAAATCGCTGCCACCAGCCGCTGTTGACGCCGCCCCCAAGCGCGATGCGCCAACGATACCTCCGACCGCTGCAAGCAATCCGGCTAAAGTGAAGACAGCAATCTTCACGCCTTTCACGTTGATGCCCGCGCGACGTGCCGCTTCTTCATTGCCACCTAAAGCATAAATGTGCCTACCAAACGTCGTACTTTGCGACATCCAAGCAAATCCAGCGACGAAGACGATCAAGATCAATCCGGCGATGGGCACTCCTTGATACGCGTTGAGCACCACCGTCACCACAATCATGACGATCACGCTCGCCACCACGCGCACCCACATGGCCGATGACGACTTGACGGGCAACCCCATGCTTCGTCTGGCCGCTTTATCTCGCCAAACGCTCCATATGACAAGTGCGATGGAAATCGCAACAAGCAACCAACTCAACCAAGCGGGCAAGTAATTGCCTGCAATGGCATTGATGGTGTTGCTCATGATGGGAACTGTGCCTTCCTGGCCAATCAGCACGAAGAGTAGTCCCAGATACCCAAGCGATCCGGCCAAGGTCACGATAAATGAAGGCACGCGCAAAATGGTGACCCAAAATCCCTGAAACAAACCGATGATGGCACCACTTGCGGCGCCAGCAAGAATAGCTACGTACGGGTTGACGTTGTTCGCCGCCAACTCAGCTAGAATGGCTCCACCGACGGCGCTCACCGCCGCGATCGACAAATCGATCTCGCCAAGTAGCAAAATCAACGTTTCACCAATCGCAAGTAGTCCGTATTCTGCCATTTGTAGGACTAGGTTGGAAAGATTACGACTGGTTATAAACTGGGGATTTAAAATTTCAAAGACAATCCAAATAAGAACGAGCGATAGGAACACGGGTAATTGCTGAAATTCTCCACCCAGCAGGCGGCTCATCAGAGAACGCTCGCGTACAGTCGGTACCCTCGGATTTCCTGCCTGGCCAATATTCGCCGTCATATCAGGAAGTCACCTCCTCCACTGCCGATGCGCCTGTAATGGCGGCAACCACCTGTTCAGGCGTCACGTTTCCACGTTCAAACGCAGCCACTGTACGCCCCAAGCGCAGTACAACGATCCGATCCGCAATTTTAAACACGTCGTTCATATTGTGGGAGATGACCATCACGGCCTTTCCACTTTGCGCGAGGCGCTGAATTAGCTCCAACACTGCGCGCTGCTGAACGACGCCAAGTGCTGCCGTCGGTTCATCGAGCATGACCAGTTTGGATCCCCACAGTACCGATCTTGCGACAGCAACCGTCTGCCGCTGCCCTCCCGAGAGAGAAGCCACCTGTGTGTCAAGGGGAGGCAGGCGAATCCCTAACTCATTCAGAACCGGCATAGCTCGACGTTCCATCTCGTTCCGATCCAAAACGCGCACCAACCCTGGAATCAACGTGCGACGCAATTCACGCCCAAGAAACAGGTTGGACACAATATCCAAGTTATCGCAAAGCGCCAAGTCCTGATAAACCGTCTGAATGCCCAGTTTCTCCGCAATGGCCGGGCTGTTTAAACGTACGGGCTCGCCCTCAAATAGAATGTCACCTTCGTCAGGCTGCTCGACGCCAGCAATCATCTTGATGGTCGTCGACTTTCCTGCCCCGTTATCCCCGACAAGGGCGACGATTTCGCCAGCCGCAACAGAGAACGTGACGCCGTCCAGTGCTTGCACGGCACCGAATCGCTTGCGCAGCCCCCGAACCTCGAGGACGCAATGGTTTGCATGACCTAGCTCGGTCACAAATATCCCCCACTTCATCTCGCCAAGACGACCGGGGAGCCACCGCTCCCCAAGTCTATACAATGGGCAAACACCAATTATTGTTGTGCTGGATTTTTAATATGAGCCCAAGTGGTATAACCGTCTTTGATGACCGTGCTGGCCACGTTCGCCTTCGTGACCATGATCGGCGTCAACAAAACGGAAGGAATTTTCGCAGCCCCGTTCGCGGTCGAACCATTCACAAGGCCAGTCGCCTTCTTGCCGGTAAGGATGTCGTAAGCGAGATCAGCGGCCGCTTTTGCCTCTTCCTTAATTGGTTTATAAACGGTCATCGACTGCGTACCGTCGTAGTAAATGCGATGCAGCCCAGCGTCTGTCGCATCTTGCCCCGTCACAGGAATCCCTTTGATGTGCTGTTGGGTCAGAGCCTGAATCGCCGCACCCGCGAGGTTGTCGTTGGCCGCCAGAACGCCGTTGACTTTGTTGTTCAGCTTTGTTAAAGCCTGCTCCATCTCGGTCTGTGCGGTTGCCGAATCCCAGTTTTGCGTATATTGCTCATAGCCCAATTTCAGTTTCCCTGATTTAAATAGCGGATCGAGCACTTGGTGAGCTCCCTCTGCAAACTGCTTTGCGTTCGGGTCTGTCGGCGCACCATCGAGCATGACAACCGTGCCGCCTTTTTTCGTGTGCTGGGCAATATACTCGCCTTGCAACCGACCGACTTCGACATTGTTGAACGATACGTAATATTGAACTTTCGCATTCATAATCAGGCGGTCATACGAAATCACTGGAACCTTCGCCCGACTCGCTTCCGTCACGATGGTCGATGCGGCATAGCCATTCACAGGCGCCACAACAAGCAATTGCGCCCCGTTTGTGATAGCGCTCTCCACCTGTTGCAACTGTGTGGACTCAGACCCTTGGGCGTTGTTGTATATGATTTGTGCATTCGGGTCTAGTTTTTTCATTTCTGCGATAAAGTCGGGCCTATCATCGTACTCCCAACGTGGTGAACTTGTCGTTTCCGGCATCAGAAATGCAATTTTCACTTTCGGTGCAGCGCTGCTCGCCGCTTGTGCCGACGTCGACCAAGCGAGCCCGACGCCGCAGCTACTGGCTGCCAGGACAGCGCTCGCGATACTCGCACGAATACCCCACGTTTTTTTTCCCATTCTTGATATCCCCCTCATAAGATTCAAAACGAGTCATAAGCACTAAGGAAAGCGCTTTCCTGAGCCCTGCCAAAAATACGCGTCCTCGGTCACAACGCGTGCCGTAACCAGCTCCCCCCTGTCATCCAGAAAATTCACCATGTTGCCGAATCTATGAGGTCTTGAGATATGCTTACCAAATACCGAATTGTTTGTCAACGAGAAAAACTAAGCGCACTGATTTGATAAGCCATATTTTTTATGCTAAACCGTCTTCTGAATATGCACTCAGGAGCACACGTTCTCTATCACACTTGCCACCCGCCTTCTATCGACATTCAAAAAGCCCGCTCCAAAGCATCGGACCGGGCCTTTACATGATTTCACAGAACGGTTGAATCAGCGCTTGACCACCCTGAAGCGGTTGGCCAAAAGCATGGGGACCTGCGGGAAATCAGTTGGGTATGGCCAGAAGCTAATCCCTCTCAAGTTGTATTCACCAACCAAGTCGAGTTTCGCTTGAAAACTGCGTGCGTCCTCAAACCAAACGATGTGCTCTGCTTGGTCCTGCGCTTTGTACATATAATACGGTGCCTGGGCGTTGGCATCATACAGAATCGAAACTTGATGAGCTGCCGCGCGTTCGACCGCTTGCAAAGGCGTCAAGGTCTCCGCGCGCGTTCCACTGACGTAAGGTAGTTTCCAATCGTACCCGTACACCGAAACGCCCATTAGGATTTTGGCCGGTGGAATAGCCGTGATCGCGTAGTTGAGCACTTGCCGAATTTGATCGATGGGCGAAACCGCCATTGGCGGACCGCCAATCCAGCCCCACTCATACGTCATCAGCACGACAAAGTCACACAGCCGTCCGTGCACAGGGTAATCGTGTGCTTCGTACAAAAGGCCCTGCTGTGTCGCAGATATTTTAGGCGCCAAAGCGCTCGACACAAGAAGGCCCTCGCGATGCAAGCGGTCAACCACCATCTGCAAAAATTGGTTGTATAGCGTCCGATCCTGTGGGTACACGTACTCAAAATCGATATTCAGTCCCCGGTACCCCTTCGCCCCCATGGTTTGTAGCACGTTTTCAATTAACGTGTTTTGCAAGACATCGGAGGTGAGGATGGTATGTGCAACGTCAGAGCTAAACATATTGCCCTGCCAATTGGTCAAAACCAGCAATGGCGTTACACCTTGCGATCGCGCCGCTTGCAACAGACTGGTGTCGTCCAGTTGCATCGAGATAGAGCCGTCCTGTTGTGCCTGGTAGCTAAAAGGCGACAAGTACGTTAACACAGGTGCCAAGCTTGAGACCTCCTGCACAGCGGCTGTCCCAGACTGAACAAAATACGCATTCGTTTCCAGACTGCGCCTTATCGCAGGTGTAGCATTTCCCACATTTGTGGGGATGACGAGAGATTGGCCGACAACGAGTTCATTCGGATTGGCAATGCCGTTGCTAGCGGCAATCGCTTCTGGCGAGACGCCATACATACGCCCCAGCTGCCAGAGGGTATCCCCCCGCTCCACGACGTGAATCAACATCATACAGGCCTCCTGTTCTCATTCCTCGACACCAGCCTATTCCTTGCACATATCGTTGGGCTGGGCGGACGCCCATGCCTTTTGGCATCGCGACGCTTCCCATGTATGATGGAATCTGTTGTGCATGTGGAGATTTACGAGTGAGAGAGGAGTCACATATGCAGCCGGAGCAAGCAGTCGAGCAGAGCAAACCCGTTTTGTCGAAGCGTTTAATCCTCGTCATGGCAATTGCCGCTGGCCTTGCCGTCGCAAATTTATATTACGGCCAGCCTCTCCTCAATGACATGCGCGTGTCGTTTCATGCCACATCGTGGCAGGTGGGGATATCTGCCACTTTGACACAGGTGGGCTATGCGTGCGGCTTGTTCTTCTTTGTCCCACTGGGCGACAGCCACGAACGGCGGCGGCTCATCGTTCGTATGTCGATCGCGGCGGCTATTGCCCTCGTGTTTCTAGCAGTAGCACAGGATCTATGGTGGCTATACGCGGCCAGCCTTGCTGTAGGTATCACGACCGTGGTGCCCCAGATGATTGTACCGTTCGCAGCCCACTTAGCAGCTCCAGCGGAACGTGGCAAAGTGGTCGGCACCGTCATGAGCGGTCTGCTCATTGGCATCTTGCTGGCGCGGACACTATCAGGTTTTATCGGATCGGAATTCGGCTGGCGGGCGATGTATTTGATCGCCGCCGTCATCATGGTACTTCTCACGGTCACCCTGCGCTGGCTTCTACCTGGCCTCCCGGCGGCGACGCAAACACCTTACGGGACACTCCTGAAATCGCTGTTCACGTTGATTAGGGAATTGCCCGATTTACGCGACGCGTCGCTCCTGGGCGCAATGTCATTCGGCGGCTTCAGCGTGTTCTGGACCGTCCTGTCACTCTATTTGGCAGGCCCGCAGTTTCACCTGGGGGCTGATGTAGCCGGCTTGTTTGGCCTCGCGGGCGCAGCAGGAGCGTTCATCGCCCCTGCCGCTGGATCGATCACGGCGCGCATTCCTGCGAAGTACACTGCGCGCTTGGCTACTTGTGTCACACTGCTGTCGTTCCTGATTCTCTGGTTGTTTCGCCAACATCTCATCGGCTTAATGATCGGTGTGATCATCATGGATCTTGGTGTTCAAGCGACACAGGTTTCAAATCAAGCGCGCATCTATAGCCTCTCAGACGCGGCACGCAACCGCCTCAACACGGTGTACATGGTCACATACTTTCTGGGTGGTGCGCTCGGATCGTTCATTGGATCGTTCGTCTTTGACAATTGGCACTGGGGCGGTGTCTGCGCAGCCAGTAGCATCTTGCTTATCCTTGGCATCCTGGGTTTTCTCGCCGTCGCACCGAAGGCCCTCATGCCATCGCACGATCCTCGCGATCTGATCAATTGACATACCGCCAGGTGTGACCGCCGTCGGTGGTCGCAAGCAGTCCGTTTGCTGTCAGCAAGTACCCGTCCGCCAAGTTAACAAATGACAAGCCATAGACGGCTCCGGACGGGTACAAGTTGAGCGGTTGCGGGACAGATTCATCCTCGCTCCGCGTTTGCCAATGGCTCCACGTACGCCCGCCGTCGTGCGTGACAAACAACGCCATCCCTTGATTCACCTCAAATGGCGATCTCGCCGCCAACACCCAACCGTTCTCCCCGGACCAATCCATACCAAGGGCGGCATACCCCTTCGGCAGTGAAACATGCCGTTCGACGTGCGATTCAGACGTCCATGTAAGCGTCGTTTGGTAAACCCCAGGCTGTAATTTCGTGGGGCGCTGCAGCTGTTCGACCGAGGAACTCCACAACGTCCCGGGGTTTTCATATGCCGCCGTAGCGATCCCTAACGGACTGCTCTCTGTTGCGATTTGCGTCCAATCGATGCCGTTGGGCGATTGCAACGTCACAGATGGATATGCAGTCACAAGCGTCAATGCGAAGTGATCACCGGACACCGCGAGGGCAGTTTGTACGTTCGCGACAGAAAGTTGTTTCGACGCGCTCGCCGGCAATTGCGAAGCCCCTAAATCCGTCCACGTCTTCCCGCCATCATGGCTCACCAAGAGGTGCAACTGTCCTTGCCCGTTATTCACTTGTTCTACCGCAGCCACGTAGACCGTACTGGCATTTGCGTACGCAATTGCGGTCGGGAACATGCCATTCATGATACGAACGGTACGCCAGGAATGACCGCCATCGTCTGTCGTATAGATATAGCCAGCGAGATCGTCTGAGCCGATACCTATGCCCTCATTAGGTGTGACAAACTGCACAGCGACGTTCGGCTCGTCGGCTGGATATACAACGTTCCACGTCTTCCCGCCATCGCTACTACGGTACAAATCCATGCCACCGTTCGTCAGCGACACGGCTGCAAACATGGAACCCTTGGGTCCGCTCGTCAACCTCGCCTCACGCCAGTCAGGGAGCTGTGCCACCTGTGAAATCACACCTGAGTGCATATTGAACGCTGTCAAACCACCTGGAAACGGCGCCGCCCCCGGATCGAGAGCCACGAAAGCAAGTTCGCCAGCGGATTTTGTAAACGTCGGTTCCGATTGTAAAATGCGTCCCATATACGCATTTGGCTGTGCATGTTTCCACGCCTTACCGCCATTAAGCGTCCAGTACGCGGTGGTCGTCCACGAATCGAGATCTTTGACGAGAAATAAGCCGTAGTTTTCCGCGTTCGGATCAAATTGCACGGCCGCTTCCCACGCGCGCATGGGTGCCGTCCGCACGGCCACACTCCAATGCGCACCGCCATCAGTCGAGTGCAACAGTTCGATCACGCCTTTGTTGACTTCGCCGTCCGCCGTTACCGGTGCCGTCGTGGTGGACAACCACAACTCACTGGCTTTCGGTGCGCTGAAAGCAATGGGTTGGCCAGGCGTCTCCATCTGCCTCCACGTCGCTCCTCCGTCTACCGTGTGCAAAAGGTATCCATCGACCAACGCGTAACCGCTTTGCGCAAACAGTTTGACTTGCCAGTCCTGCGCAAGCATGGACTCTCCCATCACTCGTGTCACCGTCCATGTACGCGCCCAATGCCGCCCACCATCCGTGGTTCGATAGATGGCATCTGTCACGCGCTGACGTGCGTCAACCGCCGGCGCGACGGGCTGAGCACTCCGGGTCAGCGCAACGCCGTCGCTCGCATTTGTGAATGCCAAGGACTGCACTTGTCCATCGATAGTTCCAGCCTTTGCCCAAGTCGATCCGCCGTTTCGCGTGACGATGATTTGCCCGTTGACCGCCGCATGCCCGACGCCAGCCCCCGTAAACACGGGAACGGCAATGCTCGTTGCCGACGTACTCGTGATGCCCGGCTTGCCGACAAAAGCCAGTGGACGATCGTTGATGACTGAAACCGCTTCCTGTTTCGTAGTCTGCGCGGTATGCTTGAAAGGAGTGACGCTCGCCACGGCCGTGGCATTGCCGTTAACATGAGTATCACAGCCAACCAAGGCAAATGCGGTCGTCACTGCGGCAGCCCACATCCATGTCCGTCTGGTCATTGGTCATTCTCCTCACTCTACCATGTTGTCATCTCAGTTGACGAAGCGAGTGGCGACCATGTGACATGGAGTGCTGACAAGGAAACATTTGCAGAGTTGTGGATGTCGACTATCCGTAAAGGGGAAATGGCATATGGACAACAGCCGTACACGCCAACAAACACCGGCCCGTGTTGGTACCTTGACGATCACGTTTGACGACGGGCCAGACGCCGAATATACGCCGCAAATTCTCGAAACCCTTCGACATTATGGCGTTCCCGCCGTCTTTTTTTGCATCGGTGAACAAGTGGCGCGCTACCCCGACGTACTGCGCGCCATTGATGCTGCCGGGCATGCCATTGGCAACCACACGATGACACATCCGCATCTGACCGAGTTGCCTAATGACGAAATTCGTAAACAACTGACCGACGCAGCCAATCAAATTGAAGCCACAATTGGCAAGCGACCGCACTTGTTCCGTCCGCCATACGGCGATATGGACGAGCGCGTCGAGCGGATCGCGCGCGAGCTAGGCTATCAACCCGTCCTGTGGGACGTCGATTCCGTCGACTGGTCGGGCATTCCTGGACCGACGGTGGCAGCCAATGTGCTTCCGCACCTAAAGCCGGGTGCCATTGTGCTCCAGCATGCGGGCGAGCACGCGGAAGGCACGCCTGCGGCGTTGCCGTATATCATCGAGGTGGCTGTCGCGATGGGTTACGACTGGGTCCCTTTTATGTCGAAATCGTGACTAACCTCTCAAGAATAAGCGGGAAACTGTGAAACACCAGGACCTGATTAACCGCATGACGCTTAAAGAAAAGACCTCGTTGTTGTCGGGCCAAGACTTCTGGCGCATGCAGGATATCGCAAAGCACGACATACCTTCGCTGACCCTGACAGACGGTCCACACGGCGTAAGGATGCAAGAAGGGGGAGCAACGCAGTTGGAAAGCAAGTCGGCAACTTGCTTTCCAACTGCATCCGCACTGGCAAGTCAACCGCATCAACGGTACGTACTGTTGTGAGCACAAATGGCTTTTAACCGTTGGGCGGTATAACACGCGCGATCCAACAAGTGATTGAGCGTCTGCGACAAGCGCAGGAAGGGCAATTTCGCGGGCAAGCCGCCTGTATGACTGCGAAAGGAGATTTCTCCGATGAACGTTAACTTGAACCGCGTGGCTGACGCACCCGTCGTCTCGACACGCTATGGAAAAATTCAAGGTATATGGCAGGACGGCGGTTCTGCCGCGTACCTTGGCATCCCTTACGCGGCTCCGCCCGTTGGTCAGCTACGTTTTTTGCCACCGCATCCCCCCGAGCCATGGGAGGGCATCCGAACAACCGCCGAATATGGGCCGACACCTCAGCGGCGGCCATTTGGCGATGTCACGACGATCCCCGAGCCGTCCATACCCGGAGATGACATCTTGAATCTGAATGTGTTCACACCTGCCCCGCGTGATCGTCTCGCAAAACTCCCTGTCTTGGTGTGGATTCACGGCGGCGGCTACTTCGCTGGATCACCCGCTTCGCCATGGTATAACGGCCGCTCTTTTAATCATCATGGGGTCGTTTTTGTCACGCTGTCGTACCGCCTCGGCTTTGATGGATTCGGCTGGATGGAAGGCGCACCATTGAACCGCGGGTTGTTGGATCAAATCGCCGCGCTCCGTTGGGTCAAAGACAACATTCGCGAATTCGGGGGCGATCCTGATCGCGTCACGATTGCTGGCCAATCGGCTGGGGGAGGTTCCGTGTTGTCGCTTCTGGCCTCACCGAAGGCGGAAGGACTGTTCCAATCGGCGATAGCCGTTTCTAGTGCCTTTGGCTGGCCAACGGCCAACGACGTGGCCGAAGTCGGACGAGGCCTTTCGGCACATCTTGGCATCGCACCGACCATTGACGCGTGGCGCACCATTCCTCACGAGCGTATCCTGGATGTCGAACGAGAATGGAATCACCTGCCGGGCAGTCCCACAGCGTCTTCTGTCGATGAACTCTTGACAGCCATGCGGACGGGATTAGATCGGGCGACAGGCCTGGCGTTCCGTCCGGTGCTAGACGGAGACGTACTGGTGCATTCTCTCGATCATCCAACAACTCAACAGCGGATCGCTCACATTCCTATCATCATCGGCAGTACGCGCAATGAGTTTTCATTCCCTTCGCCAGCGGATGCTCCTGGCCTTGATGAAATTTGCGAGATACTCGCTCGCCACGGCGTGGCCGATGCTGCCATCGAGCGCTTTGCCCACGATACATGGCGGATTGGCGAGGAACGTGCATTAGGACAGTTCATGACCAGTTTCATGTTCCGCAATGAGATTGCTCGCTTTGCAGAGTTGCGCAATCGTGCAGGAGCAGGAACGCGGACTTGGCTGTACGATTTCGCCGAGCTGGCCGCGAATGCCCAGGGATCGTTCCATTGTCTCGACCTGCCCTATTTCTTTAACCAGCTCGACGCACCAAACGTCGCCAAAGTACTGGGTCCCAATCCCTCACAACCACTCGCGGATGCTATGCACGGAACATGGATCGAGTTTCTCAAACATGGAAGGCTGCCGTACCCCTCCACCGAAGACAACCCGTGTGGTGCAATTCACTTTCAGGGCGGGGCCGAATTCCGGCCGGATGCTTATTTCTTCGAAAGAGAACTGCTCGCTGCCGTCGGCCAATGGCCGGGCCTTCCGGACTGAAGATGCCGCCGCATGATCAGACACGCCATGCTAAAAAGCCCCGGGAGAATCCTCTAATCCGGGGCGATTTCTTTAACGGCGGTTCACTTGTTCTGCATCATCACTGATTTCCGGATCATCACCACAATCAGTCGGCTACTTTATCTTAGTCGTCTTCAACCTCGGTAAATTCCTTTACAATATGAGTATAATCATACCCGTGTTCGCAGTGCGTACAATGAACGCGAACCACATGTTCACCTTCTGGCACTTGAACAACATTGACCTTTTCACAGCGTGGGCAAATCGACTCCACTTCCCAATGTTTATGCAAACTCATGAACTCGCCTCCCTGCTTGATTTTGTTATGATACTATGCAGACTAACTCAAAATCAGCTTGAAGCGATAGCACTCACCCGTTTAAGCCATGAACAAAGTAATACGCGTCAATCGATCCCCAGCCTGTTGGATGATCATATCCTACACCAGCCGCATATGCGCCATTGTTGCCGGACGTAACATCGTGGAAAGCAAAGTTCCTATACGATGCATTGCGCGCCATGGCATAGATACCTATATCCGCGAGACCAACAGGCGGTTTGCCTTTCAGCGCACGGGATTGGTCAATAAGCGCAAACGTCGCAGCCATTTCGGGAGCGACAAAACTGGTGCCGCCTGCGATTTCCCAAGTGCCTTCATAATAAAAATCGTAACCCGTCGCGGGATTCGCGTTGAGTGCAATATCGGCAGTCTGCCGCGCCCCTGTTACGGGAACGCCCGGGCCATACTGCCACGACGGTTGACCAAAGATGGCGCTTTGTCCACCGCCACCATCCGTCCACGCGCTCTCACTCAATCGTTCACCATCGCTTGCGGCATCCAGTGTCGTCCCTCCGCACGCCGTCACGTAGGGGTCAGACGATGGATAATCGACATGGTTACCCGCAAGACCGTCACTGCTACCGCTGTCGCCCGCCGCTGCAAACACACTTTGTCCTTGTGCGGCCATCTCTTCAAATATACTGTGCTCCGCGTCGATGGTGGAGCTCGGCGTCTGCGACTCAGGCGCCCCCCAACTCGTCGTCACAACATGGGCTCCATCGTCGCTTGCCACCTGATTAAACGCATCAATGAATGCTGCCGCATCGGGCGTCGCGGCTTCGTAAACCGCGAGCGAGGCCGTGGGTGCGATGGCATGCGACCACTCGCAGTCAAGCGTCGTCTCATCACCTGGCGCCGTGCTTGTCCCGTCAATCACACGCTGGCGAATGAGCGGATTGGGCAACCCAAAGGCGCTGTCAAACGCGTCGACATCTGACACATTGACAGACCCAGAGGTCACGATGGCGATGGTTTGTCCTCTTCCAGCCCACGACGAATAGAGTGGCTTGTAATCGTAAGCTGTTTGAATCTGCGCCGGCGTGTACCCGCCTGTTGCCGACGCTGACCGCTTCGTCATGGTCAGATGCCCGGTCATAGGCTCCTCGCCCAGTCCAACAACGCCAGACACATATTGTGCAATCGAAGCTGGGAGCGTCCCCACCTGCGAGGGTGCATAAAAGTCGAGGCTTCCTTCTTGGTACTGATGCTCGCGAATCGAAAAGGCGTGTTCCATCTGCATAGCCGTTCCTTTAACATCGAGCACCAAGTTATTGTGGGAGTCAGATTGCACCTTAAGCCCGTACTGGCGCAAGTAGGTACTGACAGCTTCCACTTCGCTTGCAGAAGGCGCAAATTCCTGCCGAAATTGTTGCGGCGTCAAATAATGGCCGTACTGCTTGGATGATGGATTATAAAGTTCGCCAATCAATTGTTGCAAGGCCGCTTGATTTCGCAACTTCAGGCCAATCGCCACATGCATGGGCGCGTTTCCTGCGAGTTCCCCGACGTTCCTGGCACCGTGCTTCGCCTGTGGCTCCACATTTGCCACGACAGCGCGCTTCGCCATCGGCGCTGTCGCCGCCATGGCGACAAGCGGAACCCCGCCGGTCAGCAAGCATGCTGTTGTCGCTGCCAGCACCCGAACAGAAATCTGCATACTGCCCCCGCCCCCAATCTTATGTCAACTTCTATACAACGAAGTATAGGAGGGGGTTTCACAGTTAGATAGGAACAATATGCGGATGTAAAAGCCGACACTGGAGTTGGCGGTTGCCCATGGCGACGCAGGGCGGGGTTTCCGCCCTAACCATGGATGGTTGTACCAGACCTTGTAAAATCTTGTCTAATCTCAACTCTTCTATCGCGCTTATTCACCCAAACTCGCGAACTAGTCGTTTGGCAACATCTCGGAAGTATGCAAATGCGAAGACACGGAATCGCTCGGCTGCTGTCGAGAAGTAGCGTCGCTCCGACCAAGCAATACCTAACTGGCGCTGGCAAGCAGGTTCTTCGATGCGCAACCGGTGCGAGGCGCGTCGCGGCCACTCTAGCCAAGTGAGCGCCGGAACGAATGCGACGCCAAGACCTTGTTGCACGAGTCCTGCAATCACGTCGGGTTCGTCACCAGCAAAGTGAATATGCGGGACAAATCCAGCCTCGCGACAGAGCCGATCCGTCAATTCGCGAAATTCATAGCCTGCATTCATACTGATGAAAGGTTCATCCTTGACCTCCGCAAGACGGATGGATTCACGTACCGCCAACGGGTGATTGGAAGGAACGATAAGGAATATCTCCTCCGTTAGTAATGGCCTCCACTCGATATCGATGCCCTCAATGGCCGCGGAAGAAATACAAAAGTCGACTTCTCCATTTTCAATCTGGCGCTTCATCTCGGGTGCCGATTCAAAAAACTGGCGAAAACGGACGTCTGGATGGCTAGCCAGAAACGCACCGAGCAACCCTGGCAGAATTCTTGGCGTCGAGACGGCAAGTGTGACAATGTCTTCGTTGAGCCGAGCGAGATCGCGAATTTCGCGCTTGCCTTCATTCAGTTCCACAAACGCGCGTTGAACGCGCGCCAAAAAGGCCTCGCCATATGCATTCAAGCGGATCTGACGCCCGGTGCGGTCAAACAGCGGAACCCCCAAATCCTCCTCGAGCCGGGATATCGTCTTGCTCAGTGATGGTTGTGCGATTTGAAGCTCCTCGGCGGCCTTTGTCATGTGCTGTAAACGAGCTACCGTTTGGAAATACTCTAATTGCAAAAGTTCCACCCAAATCCCTCTGTTCCCCAATCATTTATCAAAATCTATACTTAAATAGTCCAGCATATATTTTACACTATATAAACAAAAAGATACAATAATCCCTGCACTTGATGCCTCATGGGTACTACTCGATTTCCCCACTTTTTCAAAGCCAACAATTTGATTGCATCGAGAGGAGGTTTGGTATGAACCAATCCCCAGCAACGGGTTCCGGCGGAATTCATGGTTGGCGGCTTGTGGCGATTTGTTTACTGACTATGTTCGCCTTTGGCCCACAGTACGTATTAAACGTGTCGTTTATTGTAAACCAGGGCCTTATCCAAAATACGTTTGCCTCTGGCGCAAATGCGCTGACCGTGCCGTCGACCTTGTCCAATTTGGCCTTTGCTGCATGCGTTCCGGTGGGTCCCGTGTTGACCAGGAAGTTCGGTCTACGGCACGCGTATATATCCCTGGTGCTCATGTTCTTACTTGGCAGCATCATTGCCGCCATTTCACCCACGATGTGGACGCTGGTCATCGGCCGCCTGTTACAGGGTTTGAGCGCCGGATCCTTGTTCTTAACCATTCTGCCAGTAAGCCTTATGTCGTTCCCGAATGCCATTCGCAATTGGTTCCTATTGCTCGCTATAGGCGGCCTTTTCGGGGCTTCTGCATTCGGTACGCTCTTTGGGGCGTTGACCATCAGCGCGGACGCATGGCGCTGGCTTTTCGTGCTATGTGGCATCGCACCGATTTTCTGCTTGATCGTTGGGCTCATCGCTCTGCCTAGCGAACACGTGCATGAACATCATCAGCCATTCGATATCTGGGGTGCCATCGTCCTTGCGGCAACCGTCACGGTGACCCTGTTCCCGCTGATTCATCTCAAAAACATGGGCATCGGATCGCTGTGGGTATGGCCACTCTTTGTTTTGGCAGCGGCGCTGTTTGCAACTTTCGTTTTCATCGAGTTGCACTCGAAGGCGCCACTCGTCCACTACCGGTCGGTGCGCATGCCCAAACAGATTTTTGGCTTCCTGATGGCGGTCATTAGTCACGTCGGCCTAATCCTTGCCCTCATCGGTGGCATCGAGTTTTTGCGCGCCATCAAAGGAGCCTCCTTTACAGACATCGTTCATTTTGCCGTCTGGTTTGTCTGCGGTGTCGTGATCGTCGCCCTCATCTCGGTGTTTCTGTACGATCGCGTCGACGCAGGCGCACTCGGTATCGCTGGCTCGTTCGTCGTCATGTTAGTGGCCTGGAAGTGGCACAACGCATCGGGTCATGTGTCGTATACCATGCTTGCTTTTGAGTTTGCAGCTGCAGCGACCTGTATCGGCCTCGTTCTCATCGCAGGGGCACTCGGTACAGCACTCGCGGGCGATATTCACGAAGCGCGTTGGCGTTCCGGGTTTCTACACTTTCACCGCAATCTGCTTGGCGCGCTCATCGCCCCGTTCATTGCATGGTTCCTGACCAAAGACAGCGCGATTCAATACGAGCAACTGCGTTCTCACATCAGTCTGGCCGATCCGCTTGTCAGCGCACAGTTGGCCTCCATCACGCAGCGTCTTATGGCAGGCGGCACACCACAGGCGCAGGCACAGCAACTTGCAATGACCTCGGTGTTAACCAATGCGCAGCAGGCGTCGCTACTCAGTGCACTGCACGGCTTATTTACCATCATGTTCATCGTCGGCTGTATGATGCTGGCCTCTTCCATCGGAATGGCCGCAACGGGCAAAGGCCGCGCCCTTGTACAACGCCAGAAACCGCTCACCGCACCGCAACATATGGGCGAATCCTTGCCGGCACCGACGCGTCACCACGCCGTAATTTCCAATGAAGGAGGTACACACGCATGAACATGCGACGGATGGTCGCTTTGCAAGTTGTCATCCTACTTGTTCTTGTAATCGCAGGTTTTGTCGGATATTACTTCTATAATCAGTCCTCGACGTATATTAAAACGGACGATGCCCAAGTGAGTGGGCAACAAATCGTGATTGCCGCACCGGCGGCGGGCCAGCTGACGGCGTGGAATGGCAGTGTCGGCTCCACGTTCAGCAGCGGATCGACCGTTGGCACGCTGGCCGTTCCCACAGGTAAAGGCGAGGTCAACATGAATATTCCAGATCCGAGTTCGTCGACAATTGTCGACAATTTGGCGGTCAAAAACGAGTACGTCTCGGCTGGTGAACCTCTTGCGTACGCCTATAACCTGAACGATCTGTATGTGATTGCCAATATTAAAGAGACAGACATCCGGCATGTCGAAGTCGGCCAAAATGTCGATGTCTATGTCGACGCCTATCCGGGGACGACTTACAACGGCGTCATCAAACAAATTGACTACACCACTGCAGCCACCTTGTCGCCACTGCCATCATCCAACACCAATGCAGACTATACCAAGGTGACACAGGTAATTCCGGTGGAAATTCAGCTGCAGTCGGGCACGCAGGGCCTGGCACCAGGCATGAACGTGCGTGTGCGCATCCACCGTTGATCAAACTAGGACCGATCGGGATCAGGGCTGCACGGGCCGCTTGCACAAATGGCTCGTCGGCCCTTTTTATATTGGATTGTGTTACGATGCTCATAGCGGAGCGCCTTACGGCGAATGCTCCCGATTACGGCCGGACGAGCCAGGTCGAGTTAGAGGATGATGAGTGTGCAAGAGACGAATCTACAAGGGCGTGTACGCCCGCCTTTCCGTGCTGATCAAGTCGGCAGCCTGCTGCGCCCAGAGCGCGTGAAAGAAGCACGACAAAAGCGCTTGCAGGGCCAGCTTGACGAAGTGGCATTGCGTGCAATTGAGGACGAAGAAATCACGCGCCTCGTAGCCAAGCAAAAAGAAATTGGCCTAACTGCCGTGACCGATGGCGAACTACGCCGCTCCTGGTGGCACTTCGACTTTTTGGAGCACCTCGATGGCGTGCAAGGATATGAGCCGCAGGTGGGCGGCATTCAGTTTCACACAGTCACCACCCGCCCGCGTGCAATCCGCGTCGTCGGCAAGCTCGGCTTTAGCCAACATCCTATGCTGGATCACTTCCGATTTTTGCAGTCGGTCGCCGGCGACCATCCTGCCAAAATGACGATTCCGAGCCCGAGCATGCTTCACTTCCGGGGCGAGATCGATCCGCAGGCATATCCGGATGAGGACCAATTTTTTGCCGATCTCGGCCTTGCGTACAAACAAGCGATTCAGGCGTTTTACGACGCCGGTTGCCGTTACCTGCAACTCGATGACACCGCATGGGCGTACCTGTGTTCCGACGAGCAACGCGCGCAAATCGTCGCCAAAGGGTGGGACCCTCAGCGTTTGGAGGACAAGTACGCACAGACCATCAACGCCGCAGTACAAGGCCGGCCATCCGACTTGGCGATCACGATGCATATTTGCCGTGGTAACTTTCGTTCCACCTGGATTTCCTCCGGCGGTTATGAACCGGTGGCTGAGACGCTGTTCCAACGGCTCGACATCGACGGCTTTTTCCTTGAGTACGACAGCGATCGCGCCGGCGGCTTTGAACCGCTCCGCTTTGTCGAGCGCAAGTCTTTGCAAATCGTATTAGGTCTCATCACGAGTAAAACTGGGCAATTGGAAAGCAAAGACGAGGTCAAACGGCGCATTGAAGAAGCGAGTAAATTTGTCCCTCTTGAACAATTGTGTTTAAGTCCACAGTGCGGCTTCGCTTCCACAGAAGAAGGCAACTTGCTTACCGAAGATGAACAGTGGGCAAAGCTGGCACACGTGGTCGAGATTTCGCGGGAAGTCTGGGGTTAACACAAGCGAGACCCAGATCACGGCATCAAAGTGTCAACGGTGTGCGCAACCGTTCAACCCGGCGGTTGCGCATCATGTATATTTTTCCAATCCATGAGTATTCTAGTTACATGCATGTACACGATCTCGGGCGCAGACGTATCGCTTTTCTTGGTGCATTACACCTTAATCTCATTCACCGGACTCGGCCTTGGGTGGCCGTCGCCTGGTCTTGGTTCATGCCGGGGTTTGGCCATTTGTTACTCGGCCAATACTTACTGGGTTGGATCTTGTTTGCGTGGGAAGTGGCCGTCAACGTCGAAACACACTTCAACGTCGCCATTCTCGACACATTCACAGGACACTTTACCGCAGCCAAACAGGTGTTAAGCCATGAACAAATCGGCTTTCTTCTATTTACATATGGACCCATTTTCTCATTTGCTGCGCATCACAGCTATCTAATTGCCAAAGATGCCAATCTCCTGACTGACATCGGACAAGGTGCCGCCCCTCCGCTCGCCATGTCGATCCGCCAAATTGAGTGGAACTACTTAGCCAAGAAAAACCCCGTTGTCGGCTGGCTGTGGTCGCTTTTGGCCCCCGGTGTGGGAGCCATTTACACACATCGCGTCTTGACTGCATTTTTTGAAATCGCTTGGTGGACGACCATTATCGTCAAGTCGAATATTCTCACCAGCATTGCGTATCTGACAACAGGGCAACAACAGATGGCCGTTCGGGTTCTCAATCCGGAGTGGACGCTTTTTATACCCTCGATGTTCAGTTTTCCGGCATACTACGCGTACGTCATCACAGTCGAGCGCAACAAACTGTTTGACCGCGAGCAATCCGTGTTTCTCACTTCACATTACCAAAAGAATTGGGCGTTTCCACTTCACAACAAAGGTGATGCGAAGCCTATGCGATTTGTCGCTTCGTTTGATCATTCCCTGCAACTTGAAGTAGCCCTTTCCAAGCTGCAGCAGCTCCACCTGGGTCCAGAATCCGTATTGGCTGTGCCACTTGTCCGCCGTTCCGACGGACCGCGTGCCGACACGGCAAATCACGCAGACCAGCGGGCATATTTTGACTTGGCGTCGCTCGCCGCCGCCTCCGGGTGCTTTCTTGGTACTGTCTACGGTTTTATCTTGCCTCTCGGCCCGGTCATATGGGGGCTCGGCGGGTTCGCCATCGGCTTCGCGATTGGCCTTTTCGTCAAATGGATATTCAATCGCCGAAAGCGCCGCACGCCTTCGCTACCAACGGAAATCGTGGTCGTTATCGAGTGTGAGGAGGATGTAGCCCGACAGGTTGAACAAATTCTTTGGTCACACGGCGCCTTTGCTCTGGCCCGGGTAGGACTGCAAGAAACGCCAGGGCAGGATGCTTTGTGAACGCTTACCTTCACAAACCGACATGCCGACGCCGTGCGATCCATATATACTGTACACAGACAGACCGCGAAGGTCGCGGATGATAGGGGTCAGAGTCTGTGCACAAACTGCGTGTTTTTCGCCGCTACGTACGGCGTTACTGCAAATTTCTGCTGGTCGGCTTGATGAACGCGGCTGTCGATCTCGGCGCGTTGAACGTCTTGTTGATCTTTTTCCCGACGCGATCGTCATGGTGGCTCACCGTGTATAATACCGTTGGCGTTGTCGCGGCCATCGTCAACAGTTACATTTGGAACCGCTTTTGGACGTTTGCGGACGTCGCGAAGGGGAACTTTCGGGAAAAGTTGAAGTTTATCTTACAGTCCATACTGAATATCGGCATGAACGATGGCATTTTGGTATTCGCCAACGACTACTTGGTGACACACCGCAACCTTCCGTATATCGTGAGCAGCAACATGGCTAAAGGAGGTGCGATGTTTATTTCATCGTCACTTTCCTATTTCCTTATGCACATGTTTGTCTTCCGTCGCCACCGTCCGCTGCCTGTCAAACCCACAAGGAATGATTAAGCCCTCGGCGCATAAGCTAGTACTACAATTTGTTGGTGATGGAGCTCACCAGAACCGTCCACCTGACGTGGACTGATAGCCCCTACCCGTGTTTCGGCATGCGGGTAGGGGCTTCTTGCTCATCAACCGATTGGGACGGGAGAGACATTATGGCGCCTTTCTTTAAGATTTTGCTAGTGGTCATTATTACGGCTGTCGACAATGCCTTACTCGCAGGGATCCTCATGCCATCGTCCCTGAATCGAGCAAGAAAGCGAGTGATTGGTGCCGTCGGTTGTCTCCTCGCGATCGCGCAAATCCTAGCCGCCGCCAGTGTCGATAAATTGATGCACCATATCGAGTTCCAAGTTCTATCGTCGCTACTTCTCGCCTGGATGGCGGTGCGACTCCTCACGACGGCTCCAAATGGCGGTGCCGGGCGCTCACCCCATCTCCTCATCTGGCCCATCTGTCGGTTGTTCAGTTTAACTTTTATCGGCAATTTGGACAACATCATCTGGTTGGGATCAACGTTGCAAGGCAATCGCCTGTGGCTCATCGCCTGGTCCTTGGCAAGCATTCCGGTGTTTGTAGCCGTCTCGCTCTTCCTGGCCAAACAAATGGAGCGCCAGACTTGGATCCTACCTCTGGGGGCCGCGATGATGGCGTGGGCGGCTGCCTCGCTCATTGTCCAATTGCCGGTCGTGAAAAGCGCGATCGACAGCCTGGAAGACATACCACCAACGACGCTACAATGTATCGTCACGCTCGTCATTTTGGGAATGGGTTTGTTGCTGCGAGCGATTGCGGGAAAGGGAAAGTCGCGGGCGCATTAATGTGCATATCCCAGCAAGTGCGGCGACAATGGCCGCGACATCGATAGGAAGATGGCTCAATCCGGCCCCAAGACCCATGCAAAGGCTGGCTAGACACTGCGCGAGCCAAGCAGCCATGCGGCCCGCAAATGCAGTGTTCGCTACGGCTCGCATGTCTGATGCCGAAACCAAGAGACGGTGCCCAAACAACCAACCACCTACGATACTAAGTGTGCAGATTCCGATCGCGTGCGCGAGAGCGGAGGGCAAGGACACCCCGGCATGCAGCGCACTGATGCCGCCAAGCCAGAGACAGCCCGCGGAACTCACGGCAAACACCATGTCCACCCAACTGCGCCGTGGCCACCCGAATGCCGTCTCTGCATTGGATCCGGCTCCAATCAACGCACTTGCGAGCCACATGCCCCATTGCATCGCTGCCCCTCCGTTCCTCACATGGTTACATTACGGCAGGAACCATGTGATGGCGAGGGACAGGCGCCCCACCAGGCTACAGCCAAAGTTGCACGAGCCAGGCAACGACGAGACCCAGCCCGAGTGAACTGACGAGATAGACGAGGGAAAGCATGCGATTTGTGCGAAACAATGCGATGGTGTCCACTGAGAGTGCGGAAAACGTTGTGAACCCTCCACAGAAGCCTGCGCCAAGCACGATAAACAAGGAAGGTGCAGTCACCGCAAAGAGACCGGCGAAAATGCCAAACAGCGCAGTTCCCAACATATTGATCAGCCAAGTCCCCCACGGGAAGGCGGATCGGGCGTAACCCCCAACCAGCCTACCCACTTCATACCGTGCAAGAGCACCGAATGCCGACCCGCAGGTGGTCAACCAGAGCGTCGTGCCAATCACGCGGATACCTCCTCGGTCGGCCGTTTCGTCGCTTGCGTCAGAGTAGCCATCAGCCACTGTCCACCAAAGGCCGCAGCTGGGCCGCAAAGCCCGGTTGCCAGTATATAGGTGAACGCAAGGACGGGTGCTTGACTGAACAAAGGTAAACTACCTTTGGCAAAGGTGGAAAATGTGGTGAATCCGCCCATGACGCCTGTACCAAGTCCCACGACTAGCCAATCAGGCCTTATGCGTCTGAACGCTGTGTGCTGAATGACGCCTAGCAAAAACGAGCCGGTGATATTAATGAGCAATACATCAATAGGGAACTTCCCCCAGCCCCCCATACCTTCACTGATCAGCGCGCGTAGTAGACCCCCGATGGCACCGCCCAGAAAGACCGCGGCCATCCGCTTCCATTCCTGCATGCGAATCTCCCCCCAAAGTTCTTCCGCACGCGAAAAAGGCCCCTGCAACGTACCGATTGCAGTGCAATCGGTACGTTGCAGGAGCCATCATCCCTCGCGGGCGGTTTTGGTGAGCCCCATCACCACTTGATTAGGCTCATTATACTGGGGAACTGTCTTGTCTGCCAAGATTGTCATGGCGCATGATGCTGCGCCATGTTCGATATGCAGAGGCCATTTCGCTTACGCGGTACTGATATATCGTATGCGGCTAGGCGCATTTTGCGAAGCCCTATTGTTTCTCTTGGCGCGTGATGGCCGCGTGTCAAACAACGCCCCGGGGGCCAATGGACGAGGCGACCAACAACCGCATTACGAAAACGGATGACTGTCCGGATTCAAATCGTCTTCTGTCAATATGCGCGCAGCATAACCCAGACGATAAGGCAGTTCAAACAGCCTTGACAACCCTCGCACTCGTTGCAGTCCATATCCCCATGTGATCGGCGTCATGCCCGGAACCAGAACCTTGACCGCAGAGAGTCCGGCATATGATAATTCCGCGCTCGTTTGTTGAACTACGACGACGTCGAACCCCCGGTGATGTAAATCTCGAACAACGGCGTCGAGGATAAGCCGAATGTCTCTGGAAGCCAGTTGATATCGAGCGGCTGCAGTCATATACGTTTCCTCGACGGATTGCACAGGTCTTTGCCTAGTACACTCCAACAGAAACGCCCAACGCGGGTACGCCTCAGGCAACGCTGCCACGGCATTGTGGTCGAGAATGTCCCTTATAGTACGCGGATCCTTGAACATCGCCCGGGCTTGATTGCGCCTTGCCTCTGGTGAACGGCGCAGATTGAACACTTGTACTGTCAGTTCACGCAGTGCGCCATGAACGGCTTGATAAGGGTTGATGTGGCACGCCGATCCGCTGACCACTTTCGGGTATTGGTGCAAGCGATGGATACCCACGGCACACACGACTGGTATATCGAGATCGGGTGATAATTGAAACAGCCGTACTTCGTAGCCCATGTCATCCAGCGTGTGGAGCATATGTGCCGTTTGCGCGGGACAATGGGCGCCTATGGTCAATTCGGGAACTGGCTGTTTCGCGTACCACATGTTCAAGAATCCGTCGCGCTCAAGGACTTCAAAAATTCCGTGGAGTACGGCCTCTTCTACACTTCCTCCAATTGCACATCCATTCGACGACTCAGTGACAAATCGCCTTTCATCGGCGGTTGGCCCATAATAGGCCATTTGCTCAGGGATGAGGACTGGTATGTTCTGTCTCGTCGAATAGGCCCAGACCCACGAATACCTCTTTTCTTCATCAAAGGGTTCTAACAACGAATACGTAGATGGTAGCAACTCGTAGCAATGTAAACCGAAACGCGAAGGATGTATGGCATTTTCCGCGAACTCCGCATACCTGCCAAAGACGATAGGCTTTCGATTTACCGCCTGAAATCCGCAACTGCGCTCCAGCACTTCCAGCATGGCAGATTGCCTTGCGGCAGTGGATGTCGGACCAGAACCATAGCCGGCAATCTCCGCACCGGCAGGCGTATATATGAACGCCGCGGCCTGAGCAAACGCTGTATCGTCGCTATGCTTATGAATAACCGAGATGTAGCCCACGTCGGAGTGAAAGAACATGCGCTTTAGCTGTTCGAAATCGATGTTCTTCACCCGTAACGCCTCTTCGTCGGCGAGCGCACATGACGCAAACTCAAGCTGTGCAAGCGCGGGATGATCATCCGGTATGAGCCCGCAACGTGGGCAATCGTGATTCGGAAGGACGGGAACCCACTCGGCATGTTCGTCGCTATATACACAAACGTGTCCCCGTGCATGAGGCATTCCCTCAGGTTGCAGGATAGACTGTATTTCTTGCACAACCAAATTGAACAGCTTTTCCATTGCCATTGCCGACATCTCGAAAGGCTCTGCCAATTCCTCGATCAGCGTGCCACTTTGTTGGCCAAAGAAATGTTGTAGAACACTACGCTCAAAGCTGTTTTCCCACCGCAACTGTAAGCACGTCGCACAGCCTGGTACCCCCGGTGTTTCGAATGGACCCAAGAAGGCAGTCGTTCCTCGCCCAAGCACAGGCAGGACGGGAATCTGCAACGACCTGCACTTGTCCAACACCGACTGTTCAAATTCCGAAAGCATATCGGACGCAAGGATCACGAGTTGTACGTCAACCTGTTCCAATTCGTCGAGTGAGCAGTCATTCAGAATGCCAATCTCAGTCGATTGACTGGCTAGCTGCTGCCAAGTCGCAAGCAACTGCGGACCTAATATAGGGCCGTTATGAAATAACACAATACACATCATATCTCCCTCATCCGAACCCATCATCGGCAACAATGTTTCTCTGAAAATAACGATTGATGTGCGAGTCAGGATGCACTCTATGCCATTACCCAATAGAAAGTGTCAATGCTGCGCGTATCTTTTTGCTCGTGGAAATGTGCGCCTTACCCCCTCCATCCGCCCTGCTCTGTCATTTGTTTCATGACATAACCTGCACCATGTCGGCTTCAAGGGAGGGATTGCGATGTACGGAACCTTTGGCGGATACACACGGTGGGCTGTTGTATTTCTGATTATCTTCGTGTTGTTCTTCCTGCTCGTACCAGGTTATGTTGGCGGCGGATCCTGCGCTGGCGGTGCAGTCGGCTATTGATGAAAAGGGGGAAATCTGCGTGTACGATGGAGGCGCCTTTGGGGGATATACCCGCTGGGCTGTTGTGTTCCTGATTATCTTTGTCCTGTTCATTCTGCTGGTTCCCTATTGGGGCGGCGGCGGTTCCTGTGCTGGCGGAGCCGTAGCATATTAAGATGGATGGTTGCAAAGGCGGCGGGATGGTTCTCCGTCGCCTTTTTGGATTCGACGAAAACCACATGGTATCGAAAATCCAAGTCGGCATCTATATACACTTACCCGAACGATTACCATTTCACTTGGACCGATATGTGCCATTTGGCTTCCTGTGCGGCCAGCGCTATCATAGATGGGTATGTCACGCGGGAGGAGTGGTAACCCATGCGAACCAACGGCGCTCGCACAGCATGGATGGTCACGTTTCTTGTGACCGCTTGGGGCTTTAATTGGCCGTTATCGAAAATGGCCCTGGCGTTCACGCCACCCATTTTGTTCTCGGGCATGCGTACGCTTGCCGGAGGCATCATCCTTCTTATCGTGGCCAGGATCACCCGCCCTGGGCAGTTAAACCTTCGGAAAACCTGGTATATCTATCTCATTTCCAGCTTGTTTAATATCATCCTGTATTACGCACTTCAGACGATTGGGTTAGCTTATCTGCCATCAGGCCTTTTTTCCGCCATCGTCTTCTTACAACCCATGCTCGTTGGCATCCTGTCCTGGTTATGGCTTGGCGATCCGATGCACGCATGGAAAGTAGCCGGCCTCGTGCTCGGTTTCGTAGGTGTCGGCGTCATCAGCCTCGGTAGTCTTAGCGGCGTGCACAGTTCCAACATCGGCATCGTATTGGCCGTGGCGACTTCCGTCTCCTGGGCCATTGGCACAGTCTACGTCAAAAAGACGTCCAGCCTAGTCGATCCGGTATGGCTCGTCGCCATCCAACTGGTTATCGGCGGCATGCTGATGAGCGGCATAGGCAGCGCCATCGAACCACTGCAGTCCATTCGCTGGACCGGTGAATTCATCGCGCTGTTCGCCATCATTTCCGTGATCGTCATCGCTCTCGGCTGGCTTGTCTACTTTACGCTTATTGGCTCCGGCGAAGCCACGAAGGTTGCCTCGTACACGTTTCTCATTCCACTCATTTCCGCCTTTGCAAGTGCGTTGCTGATGCGCGAGCCGCTCACACTATCGCTCGTCGGAGGCCTCGTGCTCGTGCTCGTGAGCATCTACTTGGTGAACCGTCCCGCACCAGCAGTGAAAGAAAAAGCATCGATGCAATGAACAAAGGGGCGGGCATATCGCCAGCCCCAATCACGATTCGGTTGCCTCGACAAAACGCTCGCCGCCGACAATGCGCTCTGTCGGATAGACACGACGCACGCGTTGCACGATGATGGCACCTATCACGGCCTTCACAAAGTCCCCTGGCAAAAAGGGCCACATACCGCCTGCGAGCGCAGACCCCCATGGCTTAAGCGACGGCACCGCATGTCGTAGCCAAAGGACACCCGGAATATAACAGATGCAGTCGCCTAGAAAGAATAACACGAGGACAAGTTTCCACCACTCCCCGCGCGATCCCGCTGGAATCCGCTGCACCACGAAGCCCGCGAAAAACGCGCAAAACGGCCATCCCCATATGTATCCGGCTGTTGGTCCGAGCAACAGGCTTGGCCCGGCGTGGCCGCCGATCAACGGAAGCCCGGCGAGATCGAGCACAATCAGCAAAACAAACGTGAGTCCGCCATACCACGGGCCAAGTAAGGCACCACACACCATGATCACAAGTGTCTCCAAGGTGATAGGAACAGAACCAATCGGCAACTGAACTAGACTTAGAACGGCAAACAATGCAACAAACAGGGCACAGAAAATCAATCCACGAAACTTCATGCATCGCTCCCCTTTGCAAAAATCTGATTGTTAACCTAGTATATATCACAGGTTAACAATTGGCGCTAGATCCAATATTCCTGCTGACGAGGAACATGAACGATGAAATCTGTAGCGATCTCTATCGAATGGGAACGCGTCGTTGTCAGACGCGTTGGTGCAACGCACGCCGTCCTTTGTGACATCTCGTTTGCGATTCGGGCAGGCCAAATGGTCGCCGTCGTCGGTCACAACGGCGCCGGCAAGACGACGTTGGCGCGCGTAATGACGGGCCTCATCCCGATTGCAGCCGGAGCCGTGAAAGTCTTCGGGCAACCGCTTCCGACACAGCGCAGACTCGTGCAAATGGGATTTCAGCCACCTAGTGCCCAGCTCCTCGGCACCACGATCGCAGAAGAACTGGCCATTGCCCTGGCAGCACGTCCTTGTGAAACAGGGGAAGTGGAAAGCGATGCTCGACGCATGCAAGCGGAGATGCACGCACTATGCCGACGCTTCGGCCTCAACATGCCACTGACCACCCCAGTCCATCACTTGTCCGGCGGCCAAGTGGCTCGGCTTTGCATCGCCAGTGCCATAGCGTCAGGGGCTTACATTCTCGTGATGGACGAAACGCAAGCCGAGCTCGATCCCGCTGCTCGACAAGCGATGCGTCAGCTCTTTCGCGATCTCGCTGAACAAGGCAGGACGATCCTGCTCATAACCCACGACATGGAAGACGTGTTAGCCGCCGACCGGGTGCTCGTACTGGAGGCCGGGAGATTGGTTGACGACTTACCAGTGAGATCGTTCTTCTATTCGGAACGAGGCGGCGCGACGCCTTGTCAACAACATGGCTTTGAGGAACCATTTCTCGTGCGCGCCGCGCGATCGACGAATCATCGCCTAGGCTTGCGTCTCTCGCCGGTTACCGAGATGGAGTGGACGGAGGGACTGCAACATGTATCTGCATGCCGCTAAGATTGGCGTTGATCGCGAAGGCAAGCAGATACTTCGCGACATCTCGTTGACGGTTGGACCGGGAGAATGGATTGTGCTCGCAGGTGCCAATGGCGCGGGTAAATCCACCCTGCTCGACGTGCTGGCCGGGATGACGGAGCCAACCAGTGGACAAGTGATCTATGGCGAAATGCCGCAATCAGGCGGTACGGTTCGCGCAAGCTATCTTTATCAATCGCCAGAGACAGGGCTCTTCGCCGCAACCGCGGTGGAGGAGTTTGCATTTAGCATACAGCGGCGGCGGGGCGAAGTCGAACAATCGTGGGCCGACATCCGCAATGACCATCTAAAACCGCTCGGACTCGGGCACGTTCAGCCGACGGATGTGCCTTTGCGCTGGAGCACAGGCATGCAACGCAAGTTTGCGTATGCCTTGGCTAAGGCCAGCCATCCGCCGCTTTTACTGCTCGATGAGCCGACAGCAGGCCTTGACGCAGACGCGCGGCGTGCATTGCTCGACGCACTGGTGCACCACGTCGAAGCCGGCGGGTCTGTCATTGCGGCGACACACGATCTCGACGAGATGCTTACCTTTGCAACGCGCGTGATCGTGCTCGCCAGTGGAAGTATCCAGTTTGACGGACAGGGGCGCGATCTGGCTCGCCACCCGGAGCTGCTGCTGGAAGCTGGTATCGGTCTGCCCCCGATGCTGCGCGTGGCGGCCCACCTACACGCGGCAGGCCTCATCGCGGACATGGGGCTGTACGATGCCGACGAGATGGCAACAGCCGTGTGCCAAGTTGGCAAAAATGCCGAAGCCGCATGCTCAAGTATAAGGGCACGCGGGTTGGAGGCTTCGGGCATAGGATCTGAACGGCAAGAACCTGTTTGCCTGCCTGCGAATGTTACAACGGAAAAAAGTGATCTCGGGCATCCGATGAGTCGATGGCTGGCGTTGACTGCGATGACAGTGGCCATCGCACTTGTTCATACGCTTCTCGGGGACGCCATAGCGGTTGTAGCTACAGCTATCATGCTGGTTATGCTCCGAGCATCTTGGCGCATGACGCTACGGCTGAGTAGAGTTTGGGTAACCTTTGCGCTCCTCGCAAGCGCCATCGCCGGGATTGAACTTGGGCCGCCATTTCATGTGCAATGGGCGTTTCACTTCGTTGCGTTTTTGCGCACACTGCGCTACGTCGTACCCTATTGGTGCTTTCTTCAACTCGGACAATTGTTTGTCAGCGATCTCACGCCTTTGGCGTTTGGCGCAGCCATTCACGATATCCCAAGGCGCCTTGGTTTACCTGCTCATTGGTGCCGCGTGTGCGGCTGGACGGCAACCTTAGTCTGTCGCTTCATTCCAGCCATCGAGCAGATGTACCGCTTGCAACTCCGAGCCTATCAAGCTCGCACGCTCACTTGGGACAAACGGAATATTCGTCGTCTGGAGTTCGCCGGGCTGCAAGTTGCCAATGTGCTAGCACCGTTTCTGATTCGTTTACTGCGCGTTGGCGAAACCACCGCAGACGCGATGGCGGCGCGAAGTGTATTTCATATCGGGTTCCCTGCCGACAGTTACCGGCCTTCCCGCATGGATAGACGAGATGCCTTGACGCTGATTACAGGGCTTGCCTTGGCTAGCGCAATTGTTCTTGGCCGATAGGGGGCATCGTGTAACGGGAATGAAGGCAAAGAGGGTTGGACAACTGCCTAGAATAATGGCGCAGGTGCGATATTAAAAGGCTGGGCGAGGCCCAGCCTTTTAATATCGTTTTTTCGGCAATCACGCCCAGGTTTGCACTTTTTTCAACACGTCTTCCTGACTATCGAGCTGCAAGACCTCAGCGGCCAACGTCTGCGCCTCATCCATACGCAAGCCCCGGATCCGTTCACGGACTTTAAGAATGGAACCGGCGCTCATGCTGAACTCATCGAGGCCAAGGCCCAAAAGCACAGGTACGGCGCTCAATTCTCCGGCCAGCTCGCCGCACATGCCAACCCACTTGCCATGCCGATGTGCCCCGTCGATAACCATCTTGATCAGCCGTAAAACACTTGGATGCAGAGGCTGATACAGATGAGAAATACGTTCGTTCATGCGATCGCAAGCCATCGTATACTGAACGAGATCGTTCGTGCCAATCGAGAAAAAGTCGACTTCTTTGGCAAGCAAATCCGCCGCGACAGCCGCCGCAGGAATCTCAATCATGATCCCAATCTCGATATTCTCGTCGAAAGGTGTGCCCGCCGCTCGCAACTCGGCTTTCACTGCTTCAACGCGCGCCTTTGCCTGCCGAATCTCTGTAACGGTCGAGATCATCGGGAACATGATGCGCAACTTGCCATAATGCGAAGCCCGCAAGATGGCCCGCAATTGCGTATTAAACAGCTCTGTGCGGTCCAAGCACACGCGGATTGCGCGGTAGCCAAGGAATGGATTTGCCTCCTTTGGCAGATCGAGGTACGGTATCTCTTTGTCCCCGCCGACATCGAGCGTGCGTACAATGACAGGCTTGCCGCCCATCCGTTCGGCAACTTCGCGATACGCCGCAAATTGCTCTTCCTCGGAAGGCGCGTCCTGGCGATTCATATACAGGAATTCGGAGCGGAACAAGCCAACGCCCTCGCCCCCATTGGCAAGCACTGCCGCAACGTCCGCCGGGGTCCCAATGTTGCCAGCCAACTCGACGCGGCGGCCATCAAGAGTCTGCGATGGCTCGTCCTTCAGTGCCAACAGACGGGCTTTCGCTTCCGCTTCCCCCGCCGCGCGGCTGCTGAACGAAGCCTGCTCTTCCGGATCTGGGTCGACAACGACCAGCCCCGCCGCACCATCGACGGCGATGAGCTGCCCCGCCTGCACATTGGCTGTGATCTCGCCCAACCCCACTACAGCGGGGATACCAAGCGATCTCGCCATAATCGCAGAATGCGATGTCCGCCCGCCAATGTCCGTGACAAACGCGCGCACCAGCGACGCATCGAGCTGAATCGTGTCCGATGGCGCCAAATCGTTGGCAACCAGCACAACCGGCTCTTGAATATCGGCCAACGAACTTTGCGAACTGCCTTGTAACTTCGCCAGTAAGCGCTGGCTGACGTCCTTGATGTCGGCCGCGCGCTGGCGCATATATTCGTTGTCCATTTGTTCAAACAGCGCAATCAACTGCTTGGCAACTTGATTGAGTGCAAATTCGGCGTTAACCTCTTCCCCTTCGATCATGCCGCGGATGGCACCTGCAAACTCAGGATCCTCAAGGATCTGAATGTGCGCCGTAAAAATCTGCGCATGCTCGGCGCCGAGTTTCACATCGGCCGTTTCGCGCAACGACTCGAGTTCACCTTTGGCAGCCCGCAAAGCGACTTCCAAGCGTTCAATCTCTGGGCCGATAGGGACGCCCCGCCGCTCCTCAACTGCCTGTGCCGAAGTCGAGAGAACAAAGGCAGGCGCAATGGCGACGCCGTCCGACGCGGCAATACCGGTAAAACGCGTTCCCACGTCTGACACCCGCCTTATTCGCCAAAGCCGCTGGCAACCAAGTTGACCAGCGCTTCGACAGCCTGTTCGGCGTCGGACCCTTCAGCGATGATCTTGATGGTCGTCCCCTGGCTGATAGCGAGCGTGAGCAACCCTAAAATGCTCTTTGCATTGACGCGCTTGCCCTTCGCTTCGACAAAGATCTCAGATGCGAACTTGTTCGCTTCCGCGACAAACAACGACGCGGGCCGCGCGTGCAACCCTGACGGATTTTTCAGTTCAACTTGCCGTTCCATTCCAGATGCCTCCTTGAATTCGTTCATATTCCCTAACTATTGAGGCTACCACAGTTTCATCGGTGCAGCCAGCAATTTGCGCGATGGCCTGACTGACCCCATGCTCCTGAATCATTTGCTGAACCTTCTGCGCCGATTCATCTTGCTCGTTGTCGTAGCTGAGCGCAAATGCGATCGCGCTCGTGAGCGCTGGCGCCTTCCGCCCAGCCGCCATCGTCAATCGCAGTGGCCCAAATAACCGGTCCGAAGCCGCAAGTTTACGCAACGGATCGCGCCCGACGCGATCGACGTGATCGACCACATGTGGATTCAGGAAACGCGTGCGCACCGTATTGGCATACTGACGCAAGCCTGAAAGCGTCAAATCGGGGTAGGCGCTCGTCAGTCCCTGTGCCGCCTCCTCCTGAACGTCCGCAACCAGTTGCGCAATGGCTGGATCTTGCATCGCCTCTCGCACGGTCTGGTGTCCACGGCGATAGCCTGCATAGGCCGCCGCGGCGTGAGCGCCGTTGACCAAATACAACTTGCGCTCTAAGTATGGTCCCAAATCGCGAACAAACGTTGCCCCTGACAGTGCCAACTCGCCGCGCACCGCCGGCTGCTCGATGTCCCACTCGAAATAGCGCTCGACGACAGCATCGAGTGGCTCAACTGCATAACCATCGCGATTGGGCGCGATGCGATCAACCGCCGCATCAGGGAAGCCGACGTGTCCGTCCAACCACGTCCGAACTTCATGATCGACGCGCTCGTAGACGAGATCGCGCAACGTCGATGTCGCTCGAATCGCGTTTTCACATGCGATCACGTTGAGCATCGGCTCAGGATTGCGCTGCATCCGACGCTGTAATCCGTCGGCGAGCACGTCAGCTACATGCACCAAGTTGCCCAGGCCGACAGCGGTGGTGACCAGATCAGCGTCCACCAGTTCTTCCCGACACGCTTGTGAGCCGAGCAAAACGGCACGTACACCCGCAACTTCCTTTGTTTCAATCTCTGTATCTAATGTGATCACGCGATACGATCCCGCAGCCGCCAACTGTTCTACCAGCGACGGAACGACGTCCGCGAAGACCACGTGGTATCCATTGTCACACAACACCATGCCGATGAATCCTCGGCCTATATTGCCTGCACCAAAATGCAATGCCTTTTTCATAACGTACCACCAAGCACGGCCATCACGTCTTCGACTGTCTGCGCCCGTACCAACTTTTCGACGTTTTCCTCTTCCATACAAACAGTCGCAATTTGCGACAACACTTCCATATGTTCTTCGCCGCGGCCAGCAATACCGATGACCAGCTTGGCAACATTCCCGCCGCCAAAATCGACACCATCGGGATATTGAGCTACGACGATACCAGACTGTTGAATATACTGAACGTATTCAGGCATGCTGTGTGGAATTGCCACCTGGTTGCCAATGTACGTCGTCATCGACTGCTCGCGCAGAAGCATGCCTTCCACATATGGCGCTGCAACATAACCGTTCTCCACCAACTTGTTGCCAACCCGCGCGATGGCGTCCTCTTTACTTTCAGACGGAACATTGAGCAATACATTCGAAACTTGAAGGACTTGCATGTATCTGTTCACTCCTCATGGTTGTACATCGACGTCAACATTTCTCTTTGCAAGCCGTCGATGTCGAAAGTTCGCAGCGCGTCGACGAGGTCGTCGTCCGTAACCAACGCTGCGCTCAATCTCCCCAGCAGTTCTATCACTTCTAACTCTTCGTCTATCTTTGCCAACAGGACAAGCACAGTATCAACCTGCTCTTTCTGCACACCCACCCCCTTGACGGCAATCGCCTGCCTTAACCGATACACAGCAATATGACAATCTGTCAGTGCGTTTGAGCGAGCGTGCAAGACGGCGAGTCCCTTACCGGGCAAGACAATGCTCCCCAAGCGCTCGCGTTGCAAAATGGCCTGTTTGACGCCAGCGGCATCGACTGCATGGCCGACTTGCACGGCATCCTGGGCTGCTTGTTCAATGACGTCCGCGAGTTTGCCACCTGTTATCTCGCGCAAGAGGATTTGACTGCAAATTCGCTCGGCCACGGAAAGCGCGCGATGCAACTGCCGTGCGTCCAACTCACTCGCCTCGGTCCGGCGCGGACCGTCCGTCGCGCGTTCAAGACGCGAAATCAACTGCTCGATTTGCTTGACATCGGTTGGCGGCAGAAACGGAGAGACGACCACGACGGGCAAATCCACGCCCTCGATAGCTGTCGTCGCAACGACGAAGTCACACCCCGTCTCCTGCAGTGAATGTAGCGATTCGATACCGACAACCAGGACATTCGGGAACTCCTTTTTCAAACGACTGGCAAGCAACTGCGCCGAACTGATGCCATTGGGACAGACAATGCGCACGTGCCACACGCGCTCGGCCAATTGACGTTCGTACGCCGCAGCCAAATGCATGGTTAAATAACCAATTTCCTCATCCGGCGCGACGACGCCGTAGCGGCCAAGCACCGCCCCACAGGCTCCCCTTACCGCCTCGAAAAACCCAGGGTATTGGCGCTTGACCTCGGACAACAGCGGATTGCGAATACCAAGTCCCGACGTCATGCGCTGAATGGCAGGCTCGAGATGTTGCGCAACACCGGCGAGAAGTTCGCGATCTCCGCTCAGTGAAATCTGCAATTTCGCTTCCAATTCACGCGTCAACTGATACGCCAGATCCATAGCCGTCAAGTTCATCGGCAGAAGCCGGACATCTTCAGCGATCCGCACCTTGGCACCACGCAAATGCTTCGCCAAGTAGTATACCTCGGCCGATTCCGGTGGCAGTTGCGGCAATACGCGGCGCAAAATGGCTCGACAGACGACCTCGTCTTGCGATTCATCTACATTCTCGCCAGGCTGCTCCGACAAAGCGCCTCCTTGCTCGATGCGTGCGCATGCAAGCAACACGTGCAACAAGAAACTGTAAAACGCCGCTTCATCGAGCGGCGGCGAAACAACTCGTAGTTCTTCCTGCAGCGCCGACTCCACATCGGCCAGCCGTTCCGGTGTAAACCAACGTTCAAGCCAAGGATAAAACGGATGTCGCATGCGTTTTGACGCATCCGCATGCATGAGCTTCATCAAATCAATGGGTGAGATTTGTGCGTGCACGAGTTCGGCGAGTGCTTCCCGACGGCGCTCTTCGTCCCCTGTCACCTCAACGCCATAGCCTTGGCGGCGGATCATGTGCAGTCCGCGATCGCGCAACCATGCAGCAACATCGTTTAGCTGATGGCTGAGGCTCGCTGGCGTTACCCGCAATTGCTTGCCCAGATAAGCGAGCTTCATCGGCCCTTCTTCCATGAGTAAATCGAGGGCGACAAAGACTTCGCGGCTTTTGGGCGTGATCGCAAGCGCAATCGGTAGTTCCCCAACCGCCGCACGCATGCGCTCCATTCCCCCAGTTGCTCCGGTCAATGCAATTTTGCCGTCCGCAGTTTCGAGGTGCAGCCCAAACGTGTCAATCCAACTTTGGATGGCTTGGAGGTCGCGATGCACGGTGCGCCGACTCACGTCGAGTCGGCGCGCCAGTCCATCTACATCCATGCCTTGTTCGCTGTCAAGGATCAGATAGAGTATGTGTTTTTGTCGGTCCGTCAGTGTGCTGGCCATTAGCACCTCGCATCACTTCTTGAGTTGGTCAAGTTCGGTTACAAACGCATCGTACGTATTCTTGTCTAAAAAGTTGTTCACGATGTAGATCTTCGCGTTCGGCGCCACTTGGCTGGCCCGCGTCGCGAGACTGCTTTGCGTAAAGACCACGTTCGCGTCGACAGGAAGCTGGTTGACTGGCACGTGATCGACCGGAATGTCGTAACCGGCTTCCTTGAGTCGCTTCTTGAGGATGGAAGCACCCATCGCACTCGAACCCATACCGGCTTCGCAGGCAAAAATAACCCGGCTCGGAATGCCTGTGAGCGTTGTTGACGCGCCAACTGGAGCTGCGGTTGCCACCGTCTGGGTCGCAGTTGCGGCCTGTCCTTTGCTTTGCGACTTCATGTCGCGAACGATGTCTTGGGCCATCGCCAAAGCGTCATCGCTGAACTCGTCCTGCGAGCGGCTGAGGAAAAACGACGCGACGATAAGCGAAATCGCGGCACCGACGAAAATGCCTGCAAGCACTGGGAAATAGCCGCCTTTTGGCGTCATTGCAATTTCGGCCAAAATGCTGCCTGGCGATGGGGTTGCAACCAGACCAGCGTGCAACAACATGAATGTCGCATCTGCACCCATCCCACCAAGAATGACCGCCAGAACGAGTACCGGCTTCATCAGGATGTACGGGAAGTACACTTCGTGAATGCCGCCAAAGAACTGAATCAAAATGGCGCCAGGTGCAGATTGCTTAATGGTGCCTTTGCCGAAAATCCAGTACGCAAGCAGAACGCCAAGTCCCGGGCCTGGATCTGTTTCGAGCAGGAAGAAGATCGACTTACCCGTTTCTTTCGCCTGTTGCACACCAATCGGCTCAAGAATGCCGTGATTAATGGCGTTGTTCAGAAAGAGAACCTTGCCGGGCTCAATAAAGAGCGCAATCAACGGCAATAGGTGAATATGCGTAATCCAAAGTGCGGCAGCCCCCAACGCGGTCGAGACAGCATCCATAACCGGCTGTACGACCAAAAAGCCAAGAATGGCGAGACCGCCACCGATAATACCAGCGGAGAACGTGTTGACCAACATCTCAAAGCCAGCTTTGATCCGATCTCCGAGCATACGGTCAAACTGCTTAATCAAATAGCCACCAAGCGGCCCCATGATCATAGCACCGATAAACATCGGTTGCGTGGCGCCGACCGCCACGCCCGCCGTCGCAATGGCACCGACGACCGCGCCGCGGTTGCCATGCACGAGGCGACCACCCGTAAAGCCAATTAAAACTGGAATCAGGAACGATACAAACGGAGATACGAGTTCATCAAGCTTCGCGTTTGGCGTCCATCCGGTAGGAATAAAAAATGCCGTGATCAAGCCCCATGCAATAAACGCCGGAATGTTTGGCATGACCATGCCGGCGAGAAAGCCGCCAAACTTCTGCATGCCCGCACGGGCCTTGCCAGCTTGAGCGACGTTCTGAACCACTGCCTGACTTGCCATGTGTGACCCTCCTTTAGCTGAAATCGCTTTCCGGTTAGAACTATACGAGCCTCTGAGCGCGCGGGCAATCAAAAGAAATTCAATGATGACACGCCGCTCTGTGACAAATGTTAATATCGCCTTTGTTTCGGGGAAGTTTCGAAGCAGGCCATGCAGAAATTTGTCGAAACGCGCCGACTTCATTTATCCATATCCATGGGCTTGTCCACGTTCCAAAGGCCACACAAAAGTGTGGCCTTCCCCTCAATACGCAGCGGCCGTTCCAGCGTAGGGAACCAGCAGGATGAACAGGACAAAGATGATGAGGAACACAACTGCCCAGCGGGTGTATGCTCCAAAGCATTCACCGTACATCGCGATTGCACCTCCTCCCGCTGATGCTAGATCGTATTCGATCCACACAGCAGCGTGGGAGGACAGGTGGCGGGTGGCAACGGTCTAAATTGACAGCGCCCCCTTTTGGCGATACTGTGATCCTGTTGTGCCTGTCATATTTGTAACCCTGCAGGAGATAAGATGGTTTAGCTGTATGGGGAGGAATTTCGATTGACGAGCGTTTGGCTCGCATTGTTTTTATCGGCACTGGCCGCAATGGCGGACACAGTGGGCGGGGCGCTCACCGTCGTCCGGCAATTCGAGGGGCGTACGCTGGCTTCGTTTACTTCTATTGGCGCCGGATTTTTGCTCGGCGCAACGCTGCTCGATAGACTTCCCGACACGTTGCACACGATGCCAAAACTCGGCGTTACCTATATGCTGATTGGGTATCTGCTCGTGCTCACACTCGAGATCATACGCCACAGTCGCAACCACGAAAACACACACAGCCACGCTACAGGTCACGTACACACGGCCGCCATGCAAGGTGGCACGATTGCACTGGTCAGCATGATGGTTCATACGTTCATGGACGGCGTCGTGATCGCAGGGGCACTCGCTGCGAATCGCGCCGAGGGCATCCTCATGTTTGTCGCGATCACGCTACATAAAGTGCCGGAAGGCCTTACGATTAGCGCCATCAGCCTGAATTCATCGAATTCACGCCGACGGGCGTTTCTTTGGGCCTTCCTTCTCACGTGTTCCACCATCGTCGGTGCCATCACGGCGGTGGTGCTCGGTAGCGTTGGCGGCCCCAGCGTCAACATCATCATGGCGCTTGCCACTGGCACGTTCTTGTTTATCTCAACGTCCGATCTCGTCCCGTTCGTGCGCGCACAGGAGCAACCGCGCAACATGCTGCTCCTGCTCTGTGGCTGTGGCGTCTTTTACCTCAGCCTAACTCTGCTCCAATCCATAGGTCTCAGTTGACGTTCAACACAATCTTACCCGTGTTCCGATTCGACTCCATATACCGATGAGCTTCCTGCACATCTCGCCAATCGAAAACCGAGTCGATCACCGGGACGACCTCTCCATTCGCCAAGGCGTCCCCGGCAAACACTTGAAATGCGGCCGTCAGTTCGATTTTATCGGCGAGTGAGCGCGAACGTAGCGCCGTACCAATGATTTGTAGGCGACGCCCCAACAATTGACCGAGATCCAGCGCCTCGACCTTCGTGCCACCCATCGTACCGATGACGATAAGCCGCCCATCGATAGCGAGGGAAGCGATATTATCTGCGAAATACGGCGCGCCGATAAAGTCCAAGATGATATTCGCACCGCGCCCGTCTGTATATTTCTGGACAAAATCAACAAACGAGCCATCGTGATAATTCCATCCCGCTTGCGCGCCAAGACTCAGACAGCGCTCAATTTTCGCCTCTGTCCCCGCTGTGACGATGGAGTTGGCGCCAGCCAACCGGATCAGTTGAATGGCGGACGTCCCCACGCCACTTGCCCCAGCATGCACAAGCACCGTTTCCCGAGGCGATAAACGCCCCAGCACAAACAGATTGAGGTAAGCGGTGAGAAAGGTTTCGGGAATCGCCGCGCCTTGCGCAAATGTCAAGTTGGTCGGCAAACGCATCAGCATGCCTGCGGGGACACATGCGTACTGCGCGTAACCACCACCGGGCAACAATGCGCAGACGCGATCCCCAACGCTGACGGACGTCACACCCTCGCCGAGCTCTGCCACTTCCCCGGCCATTTCGAGCCCTAGAATCTCTGAAGCGCCCGGCGGCGGCGGATAAAGACCGCGTCGTTGCAACAAATCGGCTCGGTTCAAGGCCGTCGCACGCACGCGCACCAGAACCTCTCCGGGACCGGGCCGCGGCGTTTCCACTTCAGAGATTTGCAAAACGTCCGGCTCTCCAAATGACGACATGGTGACTGCCAGCACCACGCACACCCCCAGGTTGACTGTTCACCCAAACAGGGTATCACACTCGCACGGACTATCCAAATCAAACCAGGTGCAACTCACCTCGCGCGATCCGCTGTAGAACCTGCACATAAAGAGGCCCTTCTTGCTCTGCCACACGTTGGCGCAAGGATTGCGCAGAATCGCCTGGCAGCACAGGCACGCGGGCTTGCGCTAGGATGCGGCCGTGATCGTATTCGTCGTCGACGACGTGTACGGTAGCCCCAGATTCCTGTACACCTGCCGCGATCACGGCTTCGTGCACACGCATGCCGTACATACCTTGCCCTCCGAAGTTGGGCAGTAAGCTGGGGTGAATATTGAGAATGCGATTGGCAAAAGCCGCGAGTGTTTTAGGCCCAATGCGTTTCATGTAGCCAGACAGAACGACGAGATCTACCTGTGCCTCCATGAGCGTTCGCGCAATGTCCGCGTCCGCGGCATCCTCACCACCCGCGCGGTGCGCGTTGATGCAGACGTGTGGCAGTTGCCGATCTCGCGCAAACACCAAAGCTTGGCTGCCAGGATTGTTACTGATAATCACGGCGGGCGTGGCGTCGAGATGCCCAGCCTCTATGGCCTGTACCACCGCACGCATACCAGAGCCGTTATAGGATGCTAAAAATCCAATTCGCAACGTCAAGTCTATGACACTCCTCAAGATCTTTGTATGCTGAAAAGAGGGGGCGAAGTTTATCAGCCCCGAGGTCACAATATCGCGAGCGAGGAGTAAGGCCTATGATCACCCCATCCAAACGCCTGCAAAGTTTGCCCGAAGGCGTATTTCAAGACCTCGCCTTAGCCAAAGGTCAACGGCTGGCAGCTAGCGACGATGTCATCGATCTCAGCGTCGGCAGTCCGGACTTTCCACCGCCTGCGCACGCCATCGCGGAGCTGACAAAGCACGCAGCCGAAACAAACCAATACGGATATGCCATCACTGCGCTGCCCGCGTTTCAAGAAGCTGTGGCAGCATTCTACGAGCGCTATGGCGTCACGCTCGACCCTGTGCACGAAGTACTGCAACTCGCGGGATCGCAAGAAGGACTGAGCCACCTCGCGTTGACGTTCATCAACCCGGGCGATCTCGTCCTCATCCCGGACCCCGGCTACCCGATTTACGAGGCGGGAGTTCGTCTAGCCGGCGGCGAGGTGATGCCCATTCCGGTCGATCCTAATACGCTTCATCCGCGTCTTGACGATCTGTCGGGTCGGGATTTACAACGGGCGAAGATGATGATTCTCAATTATCCAAGCAATCCCACGGCGGGTCTCGCCACGCGCCAGATGTTCGAGCACGTGGTTCGCTTAGCACACCAACATGATATCTTCATCGTCCACGATTTCGCCTATTCAGAACTCGTATTTGACGACAATGAGGCCATCAGCATTCTTTCCATTCCCGGCGCAAAGGACGTGGCAATTGAGTTTAACTCGTTGTCGAAGACCTACAATCTCGCTGGCGCTCGCATAGCCTATGCGGTCGGCAACCCAACCGCATTGGACTGCCTGCGCAAACTAAAGTCGCATATGGACTTTGGCGTGTTCCTACCCATTCAACGCGCGGCGATCGCGGCCTTGCGCGAGCCCTGGGACGGCTATGATCGCCAGCGGATCGCCTATATGGAGCGACGGGACGCGTTCTGCGGTGCACTTATCGAAACCGGATGGGAGGTCAGGAAGCCTGCTGCGACCATGTTCGTATGGGCCAAGACGCCGAATGGAGAAGACTCTTACCCATTTGCACTGGATTTGTTACGTGCGACGGGCGTCGCGGTGACGCCAGGCATTGCCTTCGGACCGCGCGGCGAAGGTTACGTGCGGATGGCGTTTGTCCGCGACATCGACGTCTTGCAAGAGGCGGCCCGACGCATCGGAGAATGGCTGAAGCGGCGTTAAACGGATAGGTGAGAGGCCACCGACTCTGGCCATGCCTTGGCCATCGCGGGTTAAGTCCACTCGTCCGAACGGGCCCTTATGGGCCCTCCGGACAATTTGTTAAAGCGCCGCCGCCAAGCCCCCGTCGATGTTCAGCGCTGTACCCGTGATATATGAAGCTGCATCCGATGCCAGGAACGCGATGACCCGGGCAGCTTCATCCGTGTCGCCGATACGGCCGAGTGGAATCCCGTGCTGCGGCAGGCGGGCAAAATCTTCCCACGCGAGGTCAGGGTACGCTTGCTGCCACATGTTTTCGATTTGAGCACTACGAATTTGGCCGATACAAACGGCATTGACGCGAATACCCATTGACCCTAAATCTTTACTCATAGCTTTCGTCAACGCAAGACCAGCAGCTCGACTTACAGAAGACGGCAATGAAGAGGCCCCAGGCGTCTTGCCGCCGACGGCTGCCACATTGACAATGGCGCCGCCCCCTTGCCGTTCCATATACGGCACTGCGACACGCGAACAATGAATGGCGGCAAACAGCTTTAAGTCCAAATCTCCGCGCCAATTTTCTTCGTCGACCTCCAGAAAGGCGTGAGCGTTTGCCGTACCTGCGTTGTTAATGAGAATGTCGATCCGTCCAAAATGGCTATGTACCTGTTCGACAAAGTTCCTGCATAGAGAAGGATCGCGCACGTCGGTCGGTATGGCCAGCACTTTGCCGCCCGACTCCTGTTCTATAGACGCTGCGGCTGTCTGCAGGTCCGATTCTGTACGCGCGCAAATCGCTACTTGCGCGCCTTCCAGGGCGAGCAGACGAGCGGTACGCAGTCCGATTCCCTTGCTTGCTCCGGTCACAATTGCCACTTTTCCGCGAATACCCAGATCCATGCCCAACATCCTTCCTTCCTGTCGCACATCGCCTGAACGGCAGTCACGCTCGTGACGCCACACTTTTAGTGTAACGGAAGCGCGTGAGAGAGATAAAGGAAAGGTATAAGATGAGAGTATGTGCGGACGCAAAAGTGGTTTGAAGCGAACGAACAATAGGGTCTACGTATCCTATATAGAAAATTGCATAAGGATATTGAAAGCGCTTACTACTAAGCGTAAGATCAGTTCCGTGAGCTGGTTGTTCCCATAAGGATTGTAGGTCTGACAACCAACTCATTCACGAAGGAAGTTCGACACGATAAGAGCAAAACGCCAAAACCATGTGTGCCGCAAGCGAAACGAAACCGACACACAGCTTGGTATGGCAAATGCTCGCAATTGTCGAAAAGGGGGCTACATGCAGATGAAGAGAAAGTACGTCGCCGGCATCGCCGTGGCAGCTGCGGTCGTCGTCGCAGGCGGAACATACGCTGGCGTAGCAAGCGCCGGAGCTTCAAAAACAACGACGTCATTGCCGGGTCAAGCGAGCATCTCCTCAGGCACCACCCTCACAGTCTGTAGCAACCCGACGCCGTCCTGGCAAGACAATTTCAATCCGTTTGACTCATCAGCACTGGGCGGAACCATAGGCAACGTGTATCAGCCGCTGTTTTATTTCGACTCTGTCACTGGTAAGCAATTTAACCTGCTTGGCACAAGCTTTAAATTCAGTGACGACAACAAGACGCTGACTGTTCAACTCCGCCCAAACGCGAAATGGCAAGACGGGAAAACATTCTCGTCGACAGACGTCGTCTTTACGTTTATGGAACTGAAACGGTATCCCGACGCGGACACGAATGGCATATGGCAACAGTTGACGAGCGTGAAGGCTGCTGGCCCACACACCGTCGTCTTTCAATTTAAAACAGCCAATATTCCGTTCGCCGAAACGTACGTGCTAGGATCCACATATATCGTTCCCGAGGCGCAATGGAAATCTCTTGGGGATCCGACAAAAGCAAAAATCACGTCCCAAAATGCAATCGGCACCGGCCCATTCAAGGTGTCCTACTTCTCGCCGCAAGATTATAAATTCACCGCAAACCCATTGTACTACGGCGGAAAACCTAAGGTTCAGACACTGAGCTATCCGGCGTATGGTGGCAACCAAGGCGCGGATCTGGCACTCGCTAGCGGTCAGATTCAATACGGCGGCATCGATATTCCCAATATCGAAACGACTTTTGTAAAAGCAGATCCAGCGCACAATCACTACTACTTCCCGCCGAGTGAGCCGGTCGAGTTGTATCCAAATCTACACAATCCCCTGCTTGCCCAATTACCCGTCCGCGAAGCCATCAACGACGCTATTAATCGCAATGTCCTGTCGACAAAGGGTGAGACGGGCTACGAAAAGCCTGGCACGCCAACGAGCCTAGTTCTGCCCAATGACCAAGCTTGGGAAGCACCTGATCTCACGCCATCCGAAAAAGCTTTTACCGTCAATGATAAACTGGCCGTCCAAACCTTGGAGAAGGCAGGATTTCATCGAGGCTCAGATGGTATCTTTGAAAAGAACGGTCAGAAACTTTCCTTCGACTTGCTTACCGTTTCCGGTTGGAGCGATTGGGACGAGGATGCGCTGCTAATCAAGCAACAATTACAGCAAATCGGTATTGCTGTACAGGTGGACCAGAAGGATTACGCAGCCTATTATAACTTGATTGACCCAGGCAAAGGACAAATCCCCAAATATGCGCTCGCCATCTCGTGGACAAATACGGGTCCGACACCATACACGACCTACTACGACATGTTGGATACAAACGGCAACTTTAATCTTGAAGGATTTCACAATGCGGCAGTCGATGCCGCGCTGAGTAACTATTCGGCGACCACAAATCTCGCCCAACAAAAGAAGGACTTGTACAAGGTAGAGCACATCGTGGCACAACAGCTCTCCGTCATCTGTCTACTGGACGGCGCCTTGTGGTACGAGTATAACGACTCACAATTTACAGGTTTTCCGACGAAGCAAAATCTCTGGATTTATCCTTCGCCGGATAGCCCCTTGCCGGCTTCCATCGTCCTCTCCCAACTGAAACCGCGCACCTAAGGGCACCAGGGCTGCATCTCCACCGTTTGCTTTCGGCGGTAGACGCAGCCCTGGCTGATACTGCTCCTGATTTGACTTTACTCGCGAAGATACCGTATCTACACTAGGCGACCGTCGCCCTGGGTTTGTGGTCGTTCGGTAAAAACAGAGACAAGAGCGCGCCTGCAACCGGAACAAACATAAGAATGTAGAACACCGTAGACAATCCGACGTGATCGGCCAAAATGCCGAAAAACGTCGCTCCAATACCGCCTGCACCGACGCCGAAACCAATGGTTAGTCCCGAAGCGAGTGAAATGTTCCGGGGTAGCAGGTGTTGCATATACACGACGGTAACAGCAAACGAAGAGAGGATGAAAAAGCCAAACGGAATCAACACGACAAGCGCCCAAAGTCCACTGAAAAACGGCAGGCCAAGCCCGAATGGAATTGAACATAACATGGAGTACAACAAGATGCGCTGTTTTGGCATGCGATCGGCCAATGCGCCACCAATGAACGTGCCGATGGCACCTGCACCTAAAAAGACGAACGTGAACGTATCCGACAGATGATAGCCCATCCCATACTTGTGTGCATAGTAGAACGGCATAAACTGCGCAATGCCGATTTGGCACCAGGATCGCAGGACAATGACGATCACGAGCAAAACGACCGCCCCAATCTGATTCTCCCCATCCACTTCGCGCATCTTTTTACCATAGTCCCGTAGCCCATCCCGGTACCAAGGATACAGGCGCAAGGTCAGGACGAGTCCCAAGGCCACCGCTACAAACATCCATAGGACGCCATGAATGCCGGTGGACAACAAAAAGAGGGATACAATCAAAGGCCCAATGGCCTGCCCCCCGTTGCCACCAACCTGAAAGATAGCTTGCGCAAGGCCCTTGACACGCCCCGCTGCAAGGTGTGTCACGCGCGATGCCTCAGGGTGGAACGCTCCCGATCCAAGACCACTTATGGCCACGAAGATCAGCAAAATCGTGTAGCTCGGCGCAATACCGGTGAGTGTAATGCCTATCGTTGAAAGAAAAAGACCGAGCGGCAACATCCAGGCACGCGGATGTCGATCCGCCCACGCCCCAAACAGAGGCTGGGAAATGGAGGATGCCAGATAGGAGACGAGTACGATAAGACTTATCTGCGTATAATTGAGATGGTAGATAGGTTTATACATCTGTGTCAGTGCCGGGACAAGTCCTGTCGTAGATACGTCATTCAGAACGTGCGTACCGCAGACGCTCCATACCGCATCCCGGTTCATTCTGCCTTGCTCGCGCACCCCTTGCACCACTGCCACAAAACCACCCCATTCCGGCCACTGAACCAGTGTATTTCGTGTCTCGAACCACCCTACACGAGGCAGGTGGGCAACCTTGTACCCGCCCTCATCGTAGTCAATTAAAAATGGAGATTTGCCATGGACATGACAGCAACGACAATTCCTACAACAATACAATACCAGCCAAACGGCCGTAGTGCACGCACTTCGCTACTCTGAAAATAACGCATAAGAAAGGCTGTACTGAGCAAAGCGAGAATACCAGCAAATAACCCCCCGAGTAGACCATAGTGCAACATTTGATGATTGTGATCGTGCAACATCTTCGGCACTTCCAAGACGCCAGCCCCCAAAATGACCGGCGTCGCAAGCAAGAAGCTGAATCGGGCTGCCTCATCATAGGAAAGACCGCTGCCAAGACCGGCCGTCATGGTAATACCGCTGCGCGAGAATCCCGGAATGAGCGCGAAGGCCTGCACGACGCCAATCAAAAAACTGCGTCTGTACGACATATCGGCGATCTCACTCGTACGTCGGCGACGTTTACGCATCGCATCGGCCCAAAATAGGATAACGCCATTGACGATAAGAAAAATGGATGCTGACAACGCAGACGGAAACAGTGCCTGTAACTTGTGCTCAAACAGCTTTCCCAAGATGGCGGCTGGAATGGTTGCCACAACCAGTAATAGGAACGTCTTTCGCTCTTCACGTCGATCGCGAATGAACAAGGAAGCAATCAAGCGAATCCACTCCGGGAGAAAATAAATCAGGAGTGCGAGACCTGTGCCAAGATGCAACATCACGACGAACGGAAGAAATACCTTTGAATCCGAGAATTGCGTCCAATGGAACAGGTACGGGAGAATGACGGCATGTCCGACGCTTGAGATCGGGAACAACTCGGTAATACCTTGTACGATACCGTAGATAATGACCTGTAAAAGATGCATCCAAAGTCCTGCCTTTCGAGGAAAGTTGACACCCTTCACAATTGTACAGGAAGCCAAATCGTTGACAACTTGTTTTTTGTAAGAATAGCGGATCGTGTTAGACTGAAAGCGAATTACAATGTGAAAGGAGCTTCATAAATGACGAAAGCTGAAACCTATTTAGGACACTGGCACGCGCACCGCGATGTACTGACCGACCTCGTCAAATCGGTTGGTGAGGAACACCTAAGTTTCCAACCATGGGCGGGCGCGATGAGTTTTGCTGATCTCGTTTGGCACATCGTCTCCACGGGCTACTTCTTTGCCGATTCGGCAGCCTTGGGCCATCTTGGCACACGCCCTGAAAAGGCCGACCTATCCAGCATGAGCGCACTTGAATCGTCCATTTCTGAGTGGACACAAAAGACACACGATCGAATCTCTTCGATGACGGACGACCAGTTCGCCAATCTCGTGGACATGACGCAGTTGTTTGGTGCGAAGTTACCGGCAACTGCGCTGTTGCAAACCAATCTCGACCATGAAATTCACCACAAGGGACAGCTCTTTGTTTACGCACGCCTCTGTGGTGCGGAGCCGCTTCCGTTCTTCGTCAAACGCGGCTAAACCATAACGGCGGGATTCGTCCCGCCGCAAGGGTTCAGGCTTACACCTAAGCGCATGTTAATGGGCTTCCACCCGACTCTGAGAATCGAGCAAGTCTCGCACCAAGGTAACCGCTTGTGACAAAGCAGCGCCACCACCGAACGCTCCGCATACACCAAGTGTTTCGAGGATTTGCTTTTCAGTAGCTCCCAATCTGAGTGCGTTTTGACCGTGAAATAGAATACAATACTCATCCTGAATTTGCACGGCAATTCCGAGGGCAATCAGGTGTTTCGTCAACTCGGATAACTCACCATCTTGAAAGCAGGCATTTGCATATGAGATGAACTGCCTGCCCACCTCTGGAAGCCGCTCGGCAAACCAGCCTAAACCGTCTTTGAACTCCGCGACAGCAAGTTCAACATAATCCAACTCGTCTTCCACACGACCCCTCCTCATCCTGTACCAACTTATCGTGAGCGTTTCTGGAGAGGATATACGTATCAGCCTTCAGCCTTGCGTACAGATGCACTCGGCCGGGAGGAGCCTTTTATTTTCGGGGATGTGGGCGGAGAATGGTGCATATAGCAAAACAGAGCCAGGCAACTTCGCCTGACTCTGTTCTCTCTTGCCTGGCAACGACCTACCTTCCCAGTCCCTCTCGAGACAAGTATTCTCGGCGCTGGAGGTCTTCACGTCCGTGTTCGGGATGGGTACGGGTGTTTCCCCTCCGCTATGGTCACCAGACTATCATGCTTCGTTTGCTCCTCGCTCACACGGCTTCGGCCTTCGGCCTGCAGATGTGTTCGCTCGGACCCAACTTCGCTTCAGATGGTGTTTCGTG
>NZ_FNOJ01000024.1 GCF_900107035.1 Alicyclobacillus hesperidum
CGGTTGCAGAAACTCAACGACCAGGAGTCGGCGCTGCGAAAAAAGCTCGATTCCGCTCGTCCACAGGAGGCAGAAGTACACTTCGATGAGATGCTGCCTGTTCTCGCCCGCTTTCGAGATATGTGGGAATATGCATCGCCCGATGAACGTCGAGACCTTCTACGATACATTGTGCAGCGCATTGATGTACAACCAGACGGACAGATTCAAGTCACTTTCATCCACTAATCCCCCTTAAAAACCGCATTATCAGGCCAAAAATACATGTGGTCACTCAGGGTATCACGTGTTCGCTTGGATTTTCTGGCTCGCATTTCTTTGGTAGAACTTCGCGTATGGCAGGGCGCCAACAGGCGTCCTGCTATGATTGAGAACCCATAGGTTCGTATCATGGACATCCATTCCACTTGTACATAAGCTGTCGTACAACCGCATCCACCACATCGTTGAGGAGGGGAAGTTATGTTTACATTGGCAGGCGCAGACCTGGCGCGCTTCCTACTGGCCACGGTCATTTTGCTCGCCGCCGCTCACCTGCTCGGCTTTCTTGCCGAGAAGCTGGCAATCCCGCGCGTGATTGGCGAAGTAGCCGGAGGTGTATTGCTTGGCCCGACGTGTATCGGAACGCTGTTCCCGAGTTTCTTTCACTGGTTGTTCCTCGGCTTTTCGTCGGAAGGGAATCTATTCGGTTTCGTGTATTACATCGGCGAACTCCTGCTTCTCTATACAGCAGGACTCAAGTTCCAAGCGCGATTTGCGCGATCGGACGTGAAAACGGGCATTGCCATCATTATTGGCTCGACCGTGATCCCGTTTCTCGTCGGTTGGTTCGCCACTCGCCTGTTCAATCCAGCACAGTTCCTTGGCCCTGATCACAACTTGCTGGCGTTGAAAATCGTCGTCGCGATATCAATCGCTGTCACATCCATTCCGGTGATCTCGAAAATCTTTTCCGATCTCGGAATTATGCACTCACGATTTGCAAAAATCATTGTCACAATCGCAGGCGTCCACGACATCATCCTCTGGGTAGCCCTGGCCATCGCCGCCGGATTGGTATCCGGCCACGGCACAAGCATTAACGCTTGGGTGGTATCGAAGAGTCTCGTTGTCACATTTGCCTTCCTGGCCGTCTGTATCGGCGTCATGCCATGGCTGTTGCGAAAAGTGACATCCAATCGGGCAAACATTTTGTTCCGCGCTTCGTTCCTCGGCTACTTTTTGATTATCCTGTTCGCATTGTCGGATATCGCAGGGTATCTTGGCGTGGACGTTATGTATGGAGCCCTGTTGGCAGGGGTGGCGACGAAATTCAGCTTGCCCGACCGTTGGTTCGCGCGCCTCGAAGAAAGCGTACAAGGCATATCGTTCTCTCTATTCATTCCACTTTATTTTGCGATTGTCGGTCTCCAGCTCAATCTCGTGAAAGACTTTAACCTCGGATTCTTTGTGTTGTACCTGATATTTGCAACGGTTGTGCAAAGTGTCGTGGTATACCTGACCTGTCGCATCATCCGCAGCGATCGACTGACGAGCGCCAATTTTGCGGCCGCCATGAACGCCCGCGGAGGTCCCGGCATCGTTCTCTCGTCCACGGCATTTTCGCTCGGAATTATCAACCAGACCTTTTACGCCATTTTGGTGATGCTGGCGCTGATCACGTCATGGATGGCTGGAACGTGGCTCCGGATGATCCTCATGCGCGGAAAACGCTTGATGCCGGGCGACGAGCATCTTGTGGTACAAAAAGTTCAACAGGACCTCTGGCTCAGCGAACACGCTGAAACGCCATCTACACCGCAACTTTGACCGCGAAAGCCCCCCACTGCCTGAGGCGCCACGACGGCGCCTCAGGGTATGAAAACGGCCAGGCTACACACGTTAAAGCGTGATCGCCAAGACGTTAAGGGGGGCTTTTGCCTTGGTTTTTACCATTTGGATTATCACCATCTTCTGTGCCGCTGCAGCCATCATCCTTATCACACGAGGACGCCGGCGCAGCAAATAAGTTTCACTCGTCTTCTTCGATTCGGCACAAGACGGTGTCCATCGTTGCATATTGGCCCGCTTCGATGACAATTTCGCGCAGGGTTCCGCTGACCTCTGACGGTACTTCGACCGTGACCTTGTCTGTCGTTACCTCGAGCAACGGTTCGTCGCGCTCCACGCGATCGCCGACAGACTTGAGCCAAGTGGTAACGAGAGCCTTCGTCACCGAATCGCCAAGTTGCGGCAGTCGAACGTCTAGCATGGGATGGACCTCCTCGTTACAAATGACGGAGCCGGATGGGCTCGGCGAAAATATGCATTGCCTGTGCTTCGGTCAGCTGGTGATCGTCTACCATGTTTTCAAGGACGATCCGCTGGCGTTCGCGCGCGAGTGTAAAGTTTGTGAACGGATCATACGCGGAAGGGGCGTTCGGAAGCCCTGCAAGCATCGTCAGCTCGCCTTCGTTGCACTCGCCTGGCGTCCGTCCAAAGTAGGTTTCACAGGCATTATACAACCCGTACGCACCGTGTCCAAAATAAATCACGTTGCTGTAAAGGGAAAACACTTCGTGTTTTGACATGGTGTCGTATAGTCCAATCGCGTAGAAGGCCTGCAAAAGTTTGCGTCGCAGTGTCTTTTGCTTGGTGAGAATTGTATTGTCGACAAGCTGTTGCGTGATCGTCGAACCACCCTCAACATAGCCGTCTTGTTCAATATCGACCACCAAACTGCGAGCGATGCCGATTGGGTCAATCCCGGGATCGGTCGCAAAGCGCCTATCTTCTGTGGCAATCATAGCCTCGCGAAAGGCAACGGGAATCTGCTCGTATGTCAGAGCATGAACACCGTGTGCTTGCATCCGCAGCGTTGCCGCCGCGCGCACGCGATCCGCAACGCGGAAGCCATAATGAAAGTACAAATTCGCTCCGCCCAAGCACACGACGATGACCAAAATGATACGAATCACCCACCGTCTCAAGACCCCACCGCCAGGGGCACCCTACGGGCGCCGCAAGTTTTTTCGGATGATGCCGTTCAAGTAGGCGAGGATTCCATGTCGCGTAAGCAATCCCACAAACCGCTCATCATCGTCCTCGACGCAGAGGAATGGGGCATCAATGCTCATTTGCAGTGCCCGCAAAAATGTGTCGTCGTGATGAATTCTATGAAAATCTGTCCGCATAACGTCCGCGACAGTGAACTGTGACAAAGCCTCAAACTCGATTCGTTCCAGGCCGAGAATTCGATCCAGGATCAGCGTCTTGCTGATGATGCCTACTACACGACCAGCGCTGTCGACCACCGGAATCGCCGAGTAACCTGATTTGATCAGGACGAGTAGAGCATGCTCGGCACTGTGTGCAGGATGTACACACGCAACGTCTTCTGCATCGATGATCAAGCGTGCGATGTCCTCGTGCTGTAGAGTGAACTCTTGCATAGACGCCATAGATGAACTAATCTCCCTTCAGCCGCTCGTCGGCGGCCTCATGGTGTCGGATTGTATTTTACCAGAAATCAGACGCCGCCGATATGGCGACGTCAATCGCGAACCCTTATACATCTGGTCCAATCCGACGACGAGCGATAGCGGGAGGTGGCACTTCAACTTCATCCTGTGGGCGATGTGCAATCTCCGGCGCGACACCGCCGTCCTGTTGTAGGCGGTCAATCCCGTCGAATACAGAATCCAGGAACAGCTCGCTGCCATGCGCTTGATTTCCATCAGGCACGGGCGTGCCGTGCGCGCGGTTTGTGTCCGTCATCGCGACGTCTCGCCTCCTCCATTGCGATCCCGCTTGTTAGCGTGACCGGAGACGGCTTCCGTTATACGAACTGACGTACCATGAGAATACAAAGTTCATTCGCCAGCTTCCGCTTTGACGTAAATAAAAGGCTTGCTTGGCCGCAGACCGCTTAGCGATAGTCCGAGCAATTGTTCGGTACTGCCGACAAATAAGACGCCACCTGGTCGTAGGGACGCAGCAAAGCGACGAACCAACTGCTGTTTTGTCTCCTCGGTAAAATAAATCAACACATTGCGGCATATGATCAAGTCGAGATCGGTGGGATAAGGATCGGACAACAGATTGTGTTGACGAAATTGAACCACCTGACGAATCTCATCGCGGACTCGATAGCCACTACCCTGCTGATGAAAATATCGGTGTCGTAGCCGATCGTCGACTTCGCGCAGTTGCGTCTGCACATATTCGCCGCGGCGAGCCTTATCTAACACGCGCAGGTCGATATCCGTAGCTAGGATAGTCGCCCGTACGTTCATTTCCGCGAGTAAAATGGCCAAAGAGTAAGGTTCTTCACCTGTTGAACAAGCCGCACTCCAAGCCTGAATCGACTGTCCCATGCCCTGCACAACGGCCTGCAAATCCTTCCAGCGTTCCGGGTTGCGAAAGAATTCCGATACGTTAATGGTCATTCGATCCAAGAGTTCGTCAAGTAACTCCGGCTTCCCACGCATAGCTTGTACATAGCTAGGAAAATCGGAATAGCCGCGCCGATCGCGCAGACTAGTCAAGCGACGTTCCATTTGCGGCCGCTTGTAATGCGACAAGTCGATGCCTGTTAACGCTCGAAACGCGTTTACAAACCATTCGAACTCATCCATGAACATCCTCCACTCCCATTTGATTTGCGCGAGGTGGTTGGGAATGCCGGGATCGAAGCCGTTTTTGGGCATAGCTCTAAGCGGTGGAACGCTCAAAGCTGCAGCCCATGCAGGCGTCCTCGCTGCACTTGAGCGAATTGGAGTACAACCGGATGCCATTGCTGGTACAAGTGCTGGCTCCCTTGTCAGTGCCTTATACGCGCACGGCTATCGCACCGAGGCATTTCACAAATTGCTTCTCGCGTTTCCTGGATTCAAGCTGATTGACTATGGCTTTCCTGTTTGGTCTTCACTTTGGACCCTTGCCAAAGCGCAAATCGGGTTTAAATCCCCGCTTCCCACCGTACCTGCCGGGCTTATTCAGGGCAAAAAATTTACGATGTACATTCAACGTTTACTTTCAGGGCGCCGACTGCAAATCCCTTTATACGTTGTGGCAACAGATTTACTATCTGGTCACCCTGTCGTCTTTTCCGCCTTGCAACAACGCGCCGATACGTTTGCTACGACATCTGACTTAGCGCGCGCCATCGCAGGAAGTTGCGCACTTCCTGGCGTCTTCTCCCCTGTCCCGCTCGATGGGTACCTGCTTGTGGACGGTGCCATGCGACATTATGTACCTGTCTCGGTTTTGGAACGAATCGGTTGCGACAAAATCATTGCGGTCAACCTGTACCGTTTGCCAAGCCGTTATGAGCCTAGGACATTCGTCGACGTGCTCGCGCGATCGTTCGATATTCTATTGCGCGAGTCTATCGACAACGACATGGCACCGAGTTCGCGGTTATTCGTCGTCGAACCAGATATGAGTCGCGTCCGTTGGCGCACATTTCGGCAGATGTCGGAATGCGTAAAGTTAGGCGAACAAGCAGTTTACGAACAAGCGGACCAAATTCGAGCATTTCTGCAGAACGAATAACCGCAGTTAGGATGAAAAAAGCCCGCGCCTAGCGCGGGCTGAACGACACCATGTCGACGATTACGCGAGCCACACATCGACTGCTTTGTCGTACGAGACGGTACCTTCGCTGAACCAAAGCTCAATTTCACGAGCTGCGCTTTCCGGCGAATCGGAACCATGCACAATATTCATGCCAATGGTCAGACCATAATCGCCGCGAATGGTGCCCGGCGCAGACTCAGCAGGGTTCGTCTTCCCCATCAACGTACGGGCTACAGAAATCGCATTCTCCCCTTCCAAAACCATGGCGAATACAGGGGATGAGGTGATGAACGACACCAACTCTCCAAAGAACGGGCGCTCGCGATGTTCTGCATAGTGCTGTTCAGCAAGTGATTGCGGTACGCTCATCAGCTTCGCTGCGACCAGCTTCAGGCCCTTTCGCTCGAAGCGACCCAGTACCTCTCCAATCAAGCCACGCTGAACGCCGTCGGGCTTGACCATGACAAACGTCTTTTCCACTGCCATACGGACAACTCCTCATCTGGACTCTAGAAATCGAATCCGCCGAACGTATCGGCGGCTATGTAGACGGCGTTATTGTACGGAAATCGACCCGGAAGTTCAAGTGAGCATTAAAATGTCCGATCCGCCAAGAACAATGTCAGAGTGGTCAGTTGTTGGCGAACCGATACACGCGAGACAGCTTGTAGTGCCAATAAAGCCTTGGCAATGTACCAATCAGCCACCCGTTTAGCCTCGCCAAGTGCACCCGATCCAACAATTAAATCAATAGCTTCCGTCGCCTCGCGTGCCGACATCGCTGGATGCACCAGTTCTTGCAAGCGCTTCGCCAAGCCCGGATTGCGCAAGGCGAGAAGGGCTGGCAACGTAATGTTGCCTTGTCGCAAATCCCCACCCACGGGCTTGCCGACAACTTCTGCAGAACCGGTAAAATCGAGCACATCATCGATAACTTGAAACGCCATACCTGTGTAATAGCCGAAACGGCGCAGGGCGTGCACCTCTTCGTTGCGCCCACCACCGACAAGTGCCCCAAGTCCGCAACTCAACGCAATCAGCAACGCAGTTTTGCGCTGGATACGCCGGAAATACGTCTTAAAACCTTGCGACCAATTATAAAAGTCTTGAATCTGCTCAATTTCTCCTTGGCACATTTTGACGATGCCGTTCGCCATGGCGCGATGAACCTCTTGGTTATCCACTTCAGCAAGCAATTGAATCGCCCTGGCAAAGAGATAGTCCCCGGTATACATAGCCGCAAGATTGCCAAAGGCACTGCGCACAGTAGGTCGACCGCGCCGCAACGCCGCTTGGTCGATCACGTCATCGTGCACAAGCGTGGCCATATGTGTCATTTCAAGAGCAGCGGCAATTTTGGCCACATCATCGGAAACATTCTCGCCAACGGTCCCACAAATCAGCGCAAACAGCGGACGGATACGTTTTCCTCCAGCTTCTAAAAGCTGCTCACCGGCAGATGTCAGTTCCGCCTGATTCGATCTCGCCCGTTCCTTTAAAATCTGCTCGACCTGCTCCAGGCGCGGACGATACTCTTCATAAATTTGTTGAAAATCCACGTGTTCGTCTCTCATTTCCAGCCGATATGAAGTGCGGCAATCCCGAACGTCAATGGGTAGCTACGCACATGAGACAAGCCAACGCTGCGGAATATGTCCTCCAGCTGATGTCTATCAGGAAAATCTGTCAACGACTCAGGTAACCAGGCGTACGGAGCCCTATCTCCCACTACAAGTTGACCGATGCGCGGAAGGATATTGTAAAAATAAAAATAGTAAAGCTTTCGAAACCAGACCCTATCCGGTTTCGATAGTTCAAGCGAGACGACGACACCGCCAGGCCTGACCACCCTCATCATCTCACGCAAACAACCTTCTACATTGGGTACGTTGCGCAACGCAAAGCCGATGGTCGCAATGTCGAACGTATCGTCAGCGAAGGGCAAGTCCATCGCATTGCCATGGATGAATTGAATTTTGTCCTTGTCGGGCGATGTGGCAAGGCGCTCCTTAGCGACATCCAACATCGCTTCTGTAAAGTCGAGACCGACGACTCGCCCCTCTGATCCAACGCGGCGAGCCATGGCAAACGTCCAAGCTCCCGTTCCTGCGGCGACGTCGAGAATATGCGAGTTCGACTGAATAGGGAGTTGCCGCATCGCAAAATTCCGCCACAGACGATGTTGCTGAAAGCTAAGCACTGAATTCATGGTATCGTACTGTCGCGCAATCTTGGAAAAGACATCGTGCACATATGTAGCCTTGTCGCCTTGCATGTCAACCTTTCCCTTCCGCCAACTGCAAATCCCGAACCGTCTCCCGGATCGGCCCGAAATATTCAACCAGGAAACTGTATAAAGGGTTTGTCAAGGCACCTCCTGCAACCATCTCTAACTGCTCGAGCGAGTGCGACAGCCATTCCGAAGCCTGCCGGGTCGTCAATCGCTTCGAGAAACGATGTGCACGCAACTCGTCCTGTACAATGTAAGCCTGCACCAGGGAATCAATATGTAACATCCACTGGCCGTCTTCACCCAAGTAGTGACAGGCCAATGCTTTCAGCAACTGTCCCTCCACGACTTTCATCAACCGCATGTATTCATTGGTGGATAGCGGCGCAGTGCTCAATAACAGAGCCATTTTTGCTTCGTTGATCTGGACAACCGCTTCGCATAGGCTGAACATCAACGCACTGTCGCCAACACCGGCCAAAATGTAATAATATTTACTGCTGTCATAATCGCCAGCCAGCACGATGAGACCTTGATCGGACGATTGGCAGCGATCGACGTCGTCATGAATCGACAATCCTTGTTCAAGCAGAAGCAACGCGGTTAGTACCTGTTCGACCTCGTCATCCTTTACGGCTGCGGCGGATAGTATCGCGTAACCGGCGTCGAAGTGAAATCGACTAACCGCTTGGCGGACGTTTCGGATTGTCAAGTAGCCGTGGTGCATATGCGTCAAAGCCTTCCGCTCAACGCGTCTGAACATCGCTTCCTTACTGTCCGTCAAGCCGATTTCATCTCCTTAGCACCCAGACCAGGCCGCCCGATGTATACTGCGGTTAGTATACCATAAAGTCGTGGTCCTCACGTTTCGTCCCCACCATCGGTGCGAATTTGGCCATAGCTGGTGTACAACACTGCTTTTCCCCGTATTTTCATCGCGGAGGTATGCTCTGTAAATTGTGCGATCATCACTTCGTTTTTATCCAGTTTTTCGGAATGGTGAAAGCGAGTTTGTGCACCGCGCGTCATGCCGATGACCTGAACACCATTCTCCAAGGCGCGTATCACAAAATAATCTCCTGATACGGACGAGTCTGACACACGGAGGCCCCCTTTTACCAAAATGGGCTGAGAAAATAACGAAAACCAGCGTATATCACGCTGGTTTGTGGTCGGAATGACGGGATTCGAACCCGTGACCTCTACCTCCCCAAGGTAGCGCGCTACCAGGCTGCGCCACATCCCGCTGTGGACATCATGATGAATTGTTGGCTCAAATCTCCCTCGAGCCTCAATTATTGTAGCACGTCCCTACGCCGAACGCAAGGCACAAATGAGCCTGGGGTGAAGTCACCCCAGGCCATCATCATAGAATAATAGCTATTAAACCCCCGCTGCCTTCATTGATGATGCGCTGTAGCGTCTCCTTTAACTTGAACTGCGCATTTTCGGGCATCAGGGAAAGTTTTGCAGAGATACCTTCGCGGACAATAGCCGCCAACGACTTGCCAAAGATATCACTTTCCCAAATCTTTAGCGGATCCTTCTCGAAATCCTGCATTAAGTAACGAACTAGCTCTTCCGACTGCTTCTCCGTGCCGACGATGGGTGCGAATTCGCTCTCGACATCGACGCGAATCATGTGAATCGACGGTGCTGTCGCCTTGAGCCGAACCCCAAAACGAGAACCTTGCTTAATCAATTCTGGTTCGTCTAGCGTCATTTCCTCGAGAGCTGGCGGTGCAATCCCGTATCCAGTCAGGCGAACCATACGGAGGGCATCTGCAACTTTGTCATATTCTTTCTTTGCGTAGGTAAACTCCTTCATCATTCGCAGCAATTGATCGCGCCCTGTAATCTGCACGCCGACAACTTCGGTCAACACCTGATCGTACAGTTCGTCTGGCGCATCCAGTTCGATGACAGCAATCCCTTGCCCCATATCCATATGCGACAGCCCTGCCGCCGACACGAAGCTGTACTGCCCAAACTGTGCGACAACCCGATCGATGTCGCGAATACGGCGGATGTCCTGAATGGTTTCGCGCACCGACTCGTGGAACTGCCGGCGCAACCAATGTTCCTCGTCGAGAACCATGACCCAGTTCGGCAGATTCACGTTCACTTCCTTAACCGGGAACTCGTACAAAGCCTCTCGCAGGACATAGTGAATTTCGTGCGTCGTAAGCGTTGCGCAGGAAAGTGCAATGACAGGGACGTCGTATTTCGCAGCCAGTTCGTCGCGCAGGTCTTGTGCACGAGGATGATCCGGGTTCACGGAGTTGACCAGGATCACGAAGGGCTTACCGAGTTCTTTGAGTTCGGCAACAACTCTCTCTTCGGCCTCGACGTAACCTTCGCGCGGGATCTCAGCTACAGATCCGTCAGTGGTCACCACGATACCGATTGTGGAATGATCCGCAATAACCTTGCGCGTGCCAATTTCAGCAGCCTCTTGAAAAGCCACCGGTTCGTCAAACCATGGCGTTGTCACCATGCGCGGTCCATTTTCGTCTTCATAGCCACGCGCACCGTCAACAGCATAGCCAACGCAGTCGACAATTCGTATATTGACATCTAAGCCTTCTGCAACGCTCACTTCAACCGCTTGGTTGGGTATAAATTTGGGCTCGGTCGTCATAATGGTTCGACCCGCCGCACTTTGCGGGAGCTCGTCGGTAGCGCGAACCCGTTCGCTCTCGTCCTTAATATTAGGAATGACGATAAGCTCCATAAACTTTTTGATAAAGGTCGACTTGCCAGTGCGCACGGGGCCGACCACGCCGAGGTAGATATCTCCCCCCGTCCGCTCAGCAATGTCCTTAAAGACGTCGAATTTTTCCACGCTTCTCCCTCCTCAAGATGACCGGCGTAGACTGCACCAAACGCATGCCTTGCCCCGGCCCACTGACAATCCCCCGTAGACTGTCCCGGTGTCGGTGGACAGTAGAAAATATATGCGTCGCACTACAGGGTATGCTTCGCCATACGCAAAACCTCGTCCCTGACGCAACTATGTATACGGATGAACGAGACAAAGTAGAACGCCAACGCCCAGAAAAACAAAGAGCCGCGGCGAGGATGGGATCTCCTCACCGCGGCTCATATGCCGTTATACTTCAGGATTCAATATGTTTCGCGTACGCATCTGCAGAAAGTAGTGCATCCAACTCGCCTGCGTCGCTCATTTCGACGACAATCATCCAAGCCTCATCGTACGGCGATTCATTGACCTTTTCCGGCGCATCTGCAAGCGCCTTGTTTACCTCGATAACTTGGCCACTCACGGGCGCATAGAGATCCGAAACCGTCTTCACCGACTCGACCGTACCAAACGTTTCACCAGCTGTGACCGTCGCCCCAACTTCCGGCAATTCGACGTACACAATATCGCCCAATTCGTCTTGCGCGAAATGCGTAATTCCAATATAGGCGCGATTTCCCTCGGCGCGAACCCATTCGTGCTCGCGGGAGTACTTTAACTGCTCGGGCACATGACTCATCAGGGTACCTCCTGTTCACAAGCGAGTTGTGATCGCGATTGTAGTGTAGCAAAAGTGGTAGGACAAGGCCACCGTGCAAGCATTTGCAACGACTATGGACGCGTCCATAAGGCCGTGAGTGGCTGTGCGCCGACATCCTCCATCTCGTGATTCTTGCCGCGCCGCATGAGCAACCCGACGCCATCAGCAGGCGACAATTCCCCAAGCAGAACTTTTTCGATCGCGCGCGTGATCGGCATTTCAATCCCATGCGAGCGCGCGAGTTCCGATGCTGCAAAGGTCGTACCGACACCTTCCACCGCCATGCCAATGCGCTTCAACGTGGCGTCTAACGACAATCCCTGTGCCAGCAGACATCCAGCTCGGTGGTTGCGACTATGTTCACTTGTACACGTCACAATCAGGTCGCCCACCCCAGCCAATCCGGAAAACGTGAGCGGGGAAGCGCCCAAAGCCACTCCCAAACGGGTCATCTCAGCCAGTCCCCGCGTCATGAGCGCGGCCTTCGTGTTGTCGCCAAGGGCAAGCCCATCGACCAACCCAACACCAAGCGCAATGATATTTTTGAGAGCACCGCCCAACTCCACCCCGACGACGTCAGCCTGTGTATACACGCGAAACCGATCGTTCATCAGAGCATCTTGAACGAATTCGGCGACCATCCGACTCTCGCTAGCCACAACAACCGTCGTCGGAAGCAGACGCACAACTTCCTCGGCATGAGACGGTCCTGAAATCACGGCAAGCCGATCGCGTACAGCCGGTACGCGATCTTGTATGTATGATGTAATTCGTAGGTTTTGCGGCCGGATAAAGCCCTTCACGGCATGAGCCACAACGGCGCCATCAGCGACAAAGCGCAAGCATTCCACACTGTCCGCCAGCGCCGACGATGGAAGTGCCAAGACGACGAGCCTCGCCCCAGCTAGAGCCTCTTCCACACGGGTCACTGCCCTAATCCCTTCTGGCAGAGTTGCGCCCGGCAGATAGCGCTCATTGACATGGCGTAGATTGATATCCTCTGCAAGTTGCTCACTTCGTGCCCATACCACGGTTTCATAACCGTTGTTTGCAAGTACCACCGCCAGTGCGCTACCCCAACTGCCTGCCCCTAACACCGTTGCCTTTGTCATAGGCTTTCGCCCGACTTATCGAAAATTCTGCGCTCCTGACCACGAACCAGCCGCGCGATGTTGGAACGATGCCGATAAATCGACAACAACGCCAGAACGATACTCGCGACAAGAACGGCCGTGTGCATAAACCAAACGGCGACGATGATTGGCACGAGCACCGTCAGGATGAGCGATCCGAGCGACACGTACCTCGTTAATGCAATGGCAATGAGACAAATCACACCCGCGATCACGGTCGGAATAGGCGCCAGCCACAGCAAAACGCCAATCGTCGTTGCAATCCCCTTACCACCGCGAAAACCGAAAAAAATCGGCCAGTTGTGCCCGACAACCACCGCAATGGCCGATACAGCCGCTGCGATGACGGAGCCCCTAGTCAACGCCAACGCTATCCAAAGGGCAATCATGCCCTTCAACGCGTCTGCCAACAGCACAACCACGCCCCACTTCGTACCAATGGCTCGCATCGTGTTGGTGGCGCCAGCATTGCCACTGCCTTCTTCGCGGATATCCCGCCCAGACACCAGCCTAACCACCAAAGTGCTCGTCGAGATAGAGCCAATGATATAGGCGATGACCACGCTTAAACAACCCATCCAGAACGACATGCCGATTCTCTCCCTGAGTTGAAATGACCGCCGTCAGTCATCCGCGTCCTGCCCACGCGTACGCATTCGGATGCGAATTGGCGTGCCCTGAAAGCCAAACGCTTCCCGAAGTTGATTCTCCAAATAGCGCTCATACGAGAAGTGCGACAGTTCCTGGTCATTGACGAAGATGATAAAGGTGGGCGGGCGAACCGATGCCTGCGTCGCGTAATACAACTTTAACTTCCGCCCCTTGCTCGACGGAGGCGATACCGAGATTTGAGCGTCGGCAAGTACCCGGTTAAGAGCCGACGTCTGCACCCGCATCGCATGCTGTTCTGCGATGTCACGGGCGAGATCCAGCGCCCGCGTCACCCGCTGTCCCGTCAACGCCGATACAAACAGCACGGGAGCCCAGCGCATAAACGGGAAGTGACTGCGGATCTCCTCCTCGAAGCGATGTGCCGTCTTGTCGTCCTTTTCGATGGCGTCCCACTTGTTGACCAAAAACGCAATTGCACAACCGGCATCTAGTGCGTATCCCGCCACCCGCTTATCTTGCTCGGCGATCCCGCGCTCAGCATCGAGAACGATAAACGCGACATCAGTACGCTCGATAGCCCGTAAGGCTCTGAGCACGCTATACTTTTCGATGTTTTCGTACACTTTTCCTCTTCGGCGGACACCAGCCGTATCGACCAATACGAACTTTTGACCGTCGTGCACAAGAGGCGTGTCGATGGCATCGCGGGTCGTGCCAGCGGTGTCACTGACCATCACCCGCTCTTCTCCGAGCAGGCGGTTGACGAGGCTCGATTTGCCGACGTTCGGGCGGCCGATAAATGCGACACGAATGGCCTCGTCGTCAACGGGCTCGTCTTCCTCTTTCGGCAACACATCAACCACAGCATCCAACAAATCACCGGTCCCCGTACCGTGTTCGGCGGACAGTGGGATGGGATCGCCAAAACCGAGTTGGTAGAACTCATAGCTCGCAGCGTGGTGACTGACGTGATCGAGCTTGTTCACACCGAGAACCACCGGTTTTTTCGATCGACGCAAAAATTCTGCAACGTACTCATCCTGCACCGACAGGCCAGTACGGCCATCGACGAGAAAGATGATGGCATCCGCTTCGTCAATCGCAAGCTGTGCCTGAATGCGAATGAGATTGCCCATTTCATCTTCCTCGTCCATCTCGATGCCGCCCGTGTCGATTAAGTGAAACGAAACGCCGTTCCACTCCGCCTTCGCATAAATACGATCACGAGTGACGCCCGGTACGTCTTCGACTATAGAGAGTCGCTCCCCGATGAGCCGATTAAACAACGTCGATTTCCCGACATTTGCTCTTCCGACAATTGCAACGACAGGTAGTGGCATGGATACAACCCTTTCGACAAACGAATGTTCTCAGTCAAGACCCACGGCACTGCGCAGAGTGGCCTCGTAGCGACGGCGCGGCGGCAAGGCCTGCGTGTAACCGAGCGCACCGTACAAAAGCCCCATACCGGTGGCAGGAACAACGGTGATCTTGACGTTGAGCATGCGTTCGATATCTTGCACGCGGTAATCATCGAGGCAAATATCCTCGTCGTCCTTCAGCATAATGTCCGGCAACAGGAGCGTATCGAGATGAGCCACCTTCCCCGCCAGTTGCTGCGTGATGTCCGTACCGGTCAGCAACCCTGCCACCGAGACGTTGTTTCCGTAAAAGTGGTTGACGACAGGAAACACTTCGTAATACAAGTCGCGAATGTCATCCAGGTATCGCAACGACGAGCGGATCGTACGTTCTGCCGAGACACTTGTAATAATGCCGACCTTCCGACGTTGGCCATTGATGGTCCTATGCGGTAAACGCACTTTCGCCTCCGCCACTTCGTCCAAAAACGTTCGTATGACGCCGACGCCATTTTCGATCTGCGAGAAATCATCGTAGTATTCGCTCGGCGGAACCTCGAGGTTGGCCATCACGTAAAACTCGTCTGCAGCTTGGACAAAAGACGTTCCCAGTCGCGGCCGCAGAAATTCGTGCCAACGCGCAACCTGTTCGACAACCCTTGCCGCTTCCTCCGGTGTGCATCCACGCAACTTATGCAATCCTCGGCGGTGCTTCGTGAGCCCGACCGGAACCACGGAAAGAGTCCTCACCGCTGGGTAGAACGGGTAAAGGTCGCGAATCGTTCGATCTAATTCCTCCCCGTCATTCCACTCCGGACAGAGCACAATCTGCGTATTCATTTCGATGCCATGCTCGGCTAGATAGCGAATTTGGTTCATGATCTCGCCAGATTTCTTGTTGGCCAACATGCGCACGCGCAATTGAGGATTCGTCGTGTGAACCGAAATGTTTAAAGGCGACATCTTCAATCGAACAATCCGCTCTAACTCACCTTCTTTGAGGTTCGTGAGCGTAACAAAGTTTCCATGCAAAAAAGACAAACGATAGTCGTCATCCCGCACGTTCAACGTTTTTCGCATCTGACCAGGAATTTGATCGACAAAACAGAATACACATTTATTGTGGCAAAGATGAACGCGGTCGACCGTAGGGTGTTCCCACTCGACGCCAAGCCCTTCATCGTAATCTTTCTCGACTTCAAGCTCCCAAAGCTCACCGTTTTTGCGGCGTACTTCGATCTCGATAAGTTCGTCCGCGAGCGCGAATTGAAGATCCACAATATCCGTAATTTGCGTATCATTGATCCGCAAAATTTCGTCTCCAGGTTCGAGCTCGAGTTCCTCTGCCAACGATCCAGGCTTGACTTCTTTAATGATTGGCATGATTCCCCTCCTAAGCTCGTTTACATACGATAGTTCATTATGCAATATGGTCACGAAAGCGTCAATTCATCCACCGTCATCGAACTTTTGTCCCCAAGTAACAAGTATATGTCTACGGATGAATAGGGATCCCTGAACGCCTGCTTCGATAGCCCAAAAGGTAAAGAGCAGGTCAGCCCCCTGTCCAAAAATCAAGCACAGCAGATTTATGACAATGAACGAAATAAACCACGTCCGCATCACCTCGCCGCGGTCCGCCAGAAACCCAATTAGGATCGTCGTACAGATGGCCGCAAACCAGTTAGCGGACAGACCGAAAGGCCTCGCGAATGGTGCGAATCGTGGCCATTCCCAAGCTAAGGTAGCGGTAATGACGCCAAGGACGAGGCTGTACCAAGAGATATGTCGACAAATATGCAGTTCTTGAATACCACGAAGGATGACCGTGATCAGTACGAGTGAATAGACGGCAATTTGGGGAATACACCCTCGGAAAAGGGTAGCTTCCGCCAGTGTCGCGATGGCGGCTGTGCGGTATAGCACACGCGTTGTACCAGGCTCTATCGATGGCCACAAGCCCAAGGCGGTGATGAGAGGCATGAGATAGTACAAGGACAGCGGGGTAGTCACACAGGAAACTCCCTTCAACGTTTTCATCCTCAGTATGTTTCTTTCCCACATTCCCCTATTCTTCATAAAAAAAACCGCCCCACTTGGTGGGACGGGTGGATATATTTCTTCAAATCACTTGAACAAGTCGCCGAACAAGTCGCCAAGTGTGGCACCCGTGCCAGAGTCGTCTTGGCGCTCCACTGGACGGCGCTCGCGACGGCGATTCGACCCCGTATTTTCGCTGCGGCTTGGCCCTGGCTCGCGCATGGAAAGTGAAATCCGGCGACGCTCTGGGTCGACGCTCAAAACGCGAACAGTAACTTCCTGACCAGGCTGCAGCACATCAGACGCATGAGCGACGTGCTCGTTCGAGATTTGCGAGACGTGGACAAGGCCTTCCAGGCCAGGTTGCAATTCCACAAACGCGCCAAAGTCGACTACGCGCTTGACGACACCTTGTACGACATCGCCCGGTTGGTAATCGTTCGCATGCTCTTCCCAAGGCTCAGGCAATGCAGCCTTGATGGACAACGAAATGCGACCAGCTTCCGGGTCCACGCGTAAAACGCGTACTTTCACGCGATCTCCCTCGTGAACCACTTCTGACGGATGATTCACATGGGAAAACGACAGTTCAGAAATATGCACGAGTCCATCTGCGCCACCAATATCAACAAAAGCACCGAAATCGGTCAATCGTTGCACCGTGCCTTCGATCACGTCGCCCGGCTTCAACTCTTCCATCAAGGCCTTTGCCTTGGCTTCGGTCTCTTCTTCGAGCAACGCACGGCGAGACAGAATCAATTTGTTCTTTTCGGGATCGACCTCAACAACCTTGGCACGAAGCGTTTTGCCCTTGAACTCGTCGAGATTTTCGACAAATCGCCTATCAACCAATGAAGCCGGAATAAACGCGCGGACGCCAACATCGGCAACCAAGCCGCCCTTAACGACGTCCCGAATTTCCACTTCAATCGGTTCACCGCTTGCCAGCAACTCCTGCATGCGATTCCATGCCGATGCTTGTTCAGCGCGACGCTTGGACAACGTCACCTGACCTGACTCCATGTCTACCTTGACAACGACAGCCGTAATTTGACTACCTACTGAGGTCACCTCAGTCGGATTCGTACCGGGCACAGCAGACAGTTCTTGAGGGGCAATATGACCTTCAAAGCCATGCGACAATGCAACCGTTACCCCATTTTCATCGACGGCGGTTACCTCTCCGGTCACCACATCTCCCTCGCGCACCGCAGCGTCGGTTAACATTTCACGCAAATCCTCTGACATTTGATTGGCCTCCTGTTCCATGGTCAGTTGTATAGTGGCAACGCGCGACAGGGTCGGCGTTCATTCAAGTTCTGCCATGGCGGCGGACCTGCCGGCCCGTCCATTCGATGTACCCTTAGAATACCAAAATGAACAAACCGCAAACCGTCATTTTCGCGACCACCTACACCACGAACCAACAACATTACTTTAACATAGACATGCGCGACTTGGAAAACCATCCATCCAAACTCGTGCTCAGCGCTGACTCTAATGCTTGACTGCAAGCAATCTCTCGAGTTCCGAGGATAGGTGGGACAAAAGATCTTCCGACGGTAACTCGCCAGCTGCGAATGGTTCTCCAAAGCGGATCGTCACCCGGCCAAACAATCGGTACGGACCCACAATTGCCGTCGGAACGACGGTGGCGTTGGACTTTCTGGCAATGCTTGCAATCCCCGGCATTAAAGTCCCGAGTTGGCCTGTTTTCGAGCGGTGCCCCTCTGGAAACATCACAAGACAGCCACCCTCTTCGACAATGGAGATGGCTTTGCGGATTCCCTGTTTGTCAATGCGTCCGCGTTGAATAGGAAAGCCACCCAGAGCCGAAAACAACGCGCTTAGCATCGCAATTTGAAAGAGTTCAGCCTTGCCCATGAACCGTATGTATCGCGGAACCATGACACCTAACAATGGCGGATCCAAGTTGCTCAGATGATTACTAGCGATAATGATCCCACCGGATCGAGGTACATGTTCCAGCCCCTCTACCCGAATCCTGTAACAGAGTCGAAAGAATGCTGTCACGACGGTGCGTGCCAGTCGATACAAAAATGTCCGCGGCAAGTCTGTCGCGTTACCGGACATGTGCATTCTCCACCAGTTGGACAATCTCGTCCACCACATACTCGATCGGCTTGTCGGTCGAGTCAATGCGCACAGCATCCTCCGCTTCCCGCAACGGCGCAAGCGCGCGTTCAGAGTCTTTTTTATCCCGCTCGATCACGCTTCTGACAATATCGTCAAACGCAACCTCATAGCCCATCTGATGATACTCTTGTTGCCTGCGGCGTGCGCGTTCCTCCGGCGCCGCCGTCAGAAACACCTTAACCGTCGCGTTTGGCAAGACAACCGTACCAATGTCGCGCCCATCCATCACGACCGAATGGCGTGCCGCAAAATCGCGTTGCCAGTCCGTCAATTGGCTACGCACAGCCGGGTGAGTCGCCACGGTGGAAACCAATGCGCTCACTTCGGGATCCCGCAACCTGGCGGTCACCTCGACACCGTCAACAAAAACGCGCAAACCGTTGTCTGCTCCCTGTTCGAAGGTGATTTTGTGCGTATCGAGAAGTTCGCGAACGGCTCGCTCAACCCGGCCATCCACGCCGTCTTTGACGCAAAGATACGCGACAGCGCGATACATGGCACCCGTATCGACGTACATCAGATTCAGCCGTTTAGCAACGAGCTTGGCAACCGTGCTTTTGCCTGCTCCAGCCGGTCCGTCGATCGCGATGCTGACGGGAACCATAGAGCCGCCCTCCCTTCTGTTCATCGCAGTTTGTCCCACGTTCGCAGGGCGCATCGCCTAACGGAGCAATCGTGCCCTCCTCTGCAGGACATCTGTTGGCTTGATGGTATCATACGAACCGTTTTCCATTCAACGAAGCAGACTTCTCCATCACATAAACGAAACCTGATCAAGATCTGCTGTTGCTGTTCCACTTCCTAATTCGACCGTTTCACCAGTGGCTGGCAAAAGCAGATTCGGCGCTTGATCCGTGACGTAAATGAACACTTCTGGACCATTGGGGGTCTCATCGCGAAACGTAATGTGGTCGCCTTCATGCACCAAGATATCCATTTGGTTGGTAGTGAACGTACCAAGAGAGACCCCATTGCGAAAGACAACGACGTGCGAAGCATCTGCGACAGAACTGGCTGTCAACACGATGGAGCCGGAAGCAGATCGCACCGAAGCTGGTTCCGCGACCGTCGCGCTGACAAAGCGACCTTCCATGCGATCCATTGCCTTGCGCATAGATGGAGCCATGCCTACGACCTGCACAAGGACAAGCACTGACAAGACACCCATTGTTACAGGTATCAATAAGTCGTCAAACCACTGCATAAAAGGTCGATCAGACCGTTTATTCGCCATGGACATCCCTCCATGGCTAACCTATGCACATTCGTGCAGCGTATGCACGTGTTCAACGGCGTAATGCGCGCTGGCGCATAAACGTATATCGTATGACTTGATCTCGCTCTCGTTCCGAAATATCAATAAACCGCATGGACAAAGTCGTCATGCCATTTGTCTCTGTTTGAACGCGGACAACTTGACAAGTTGTGCGCAAATTGTATTGGATATACGGAAGAACCAAAGAAATTTTCACGGCATCGTTGACCCTTAAGTCAATTACAGACTTGGCCATGACAGCAATGCCACCGCCGCTGATATCGATGGATTGCACAGTCACTTCCTTGCCCAGCCGCTCGCACGCAACCGTAACGGGAACGTCAAGCGAAATACGAAAGAATTCACGCCTTTGGATGCGTTCGAGATCCGTTGCGTGAGCCGGGTGATCCAAGCGGATGGCTGGTGTCGGAATGTACGATAACCCTTGTATGTGTGCGGTGTATCGGTACACCTCGGTCTCCGATACCGTATATTCCACAACCACTGATTCATCGACGTGGACCTCGAATTCCTTGCCTGTAATTGGGTCGACCGGTACATCGACATACAAGCACTGCTCGTCGATATCAGCAACACGTGATTTATAATATTTGGAATCCTGACTATTGGTACGAATACGAACGCCGCCGCCTATACTTGGTGAGATCGCCATGCAAATCCCCCTCTATTATCTCTGCCCTATTATACACAGCAGAAGTAACTTTGCGGGGATGTTTCTGGTTCGCAAAACTGTTTAACCCAATCGATCCACTCTGAGCTCATGCCCAGTTTGTAGATCGATAATAACCCGATATGGCTCATCTCCCAAGACGCCTTCATAGGCCATCGCCTGAACCCAATTTCCATTTGGATTCTCGACAATGACTTTTCGCTCCGATTGCATGTGAAACTTAGGCCCTAATTTGGCACGCAGGGCGTTTGCCGACAATGCTTTCGTCACTTTTGGCAAACTTGTTGGAGGTAGCTTGCCTTGTTCGTAAAAGCCTATGACTTGCCCGTTGTCGAGGGCTACGACGACATTAAACGATGAATCAAGCACGGGTAAACCGCTGATCATCGGTTGGTAGGCGAACCGTGCAATGCCGTCTGTGTTGCCTGCGTCCGCACGGACGACCTGATGGTATCCCTGGTGCGCTAGCCATGCCTGTGCGTCAGTTGCAGCTTGGGCAAAGTCGTACTTGGCTACCCCTATCGGTCGCGTGAGATGATAACTGATTAATTTCCCTGTCGTCGCTGATACTTCTGCACGCACGGAGCCGCGTTTGGTATCACCAGAAACCACATAATAGGGCGCATTTTCACCAGTTGTGTGCAGTTGTGCTTTCCATTCCGCCGTCTTGTCCACACCCGCGGCCGCCTCAACTCGTTTGACCGCGTCTGTCGATTGTACCAAGATTGGCGAAGCAACTTTTGATTTTCCGCTCGTCGCGGAGGAATGGATAGAAGCATCGGACACCATCGTACCGAGAGATTGTTCAAGGCGTGCCAAACCGTCACGGGCCGCCGGGGCTAATTGACGACCATCCGTCCAAAACGACGCTGTGGTACGGGGCGCGTTGACAATCCGCTCCAGTCCACTGATGACGTTGCCGGCACGATTATAGTATGAGGTCAAAGCCTGTTGAACAGATGCTGCACCCGGATTTTGATTCGAAATCATCCAGTGCTCGACTTGACTATCGACCGTGTGTAAGAATTCGTTCATATTGTGATCCGCAGAAATATTGCTCGGTAAGCGACTTAAATCGTTTTCCCCAGCGTACGCGAACTTCGCCACATCGCTTAAATGACGGTCAAACGATACCGGATCGGCAACCAACATGGCACTTGCCAAGGCGCCTCGCAACGATTCCATGTCGGCTAACGCATTATGCAATGCTCCATCAAATTGAGCATTGACCATCGTCGCCATCGCCTGTCCGTTTAACTGTTGCTGACGTCCCCATGCGTAAGCAGAACCACCAACCGCGACCACCGCCAAAGCGGTGGTCATCCACCAAATGGCCCGTCTCACATCAATTCCCCCAATCAGCCCGATTTCAATCCGTGAATATATGGTGTCCAATTGTCATAATTTCAGGGCGCGCCCACATCCATGCGTTGTTTGTTTTTGCTGGATTAAAATAAAACAACGCCCCATGTGTGGGATCCCATCCTGCGACAGCATCTGCCACAGCACGCCGAGCTTCTGCATTTGGCTGAAGGTTGATTTGACCGTCATTTACACAATCAAAAGCCCCGGGTGCATAGACAATGGCAGGAATGGTTTTGGGAAACTTCGGATCATGTAGACGATTTAAAATCACGGCTGCAATCGCGACTTGACCTTCAAACGGCTCACCCCTGGCCTCACCATAAACGACATGGGCCATAAGGTTTAAATCGCTTGCACTCAAACCAGCCGAACCGTGAGAAAACCCATCACCGGCCACTACAGTTGCGGGAGATAGCCCGCTCGCCCCACCTGCGTTGCTCCCCGAGTTGGTTCCACCATTGGAGTCCATGTGATAATTCCAATTTGGCGTAGCTTTGACGAGCGCCTGCTTGGTTGCCATATCTACGTCTCCTGTGACAGGCAACCCAAAATTGTACTGAAACGTACGAACTGCCCAGTATGTTTTCCACCCAAAAATGCCGTCGTTCTTTCCCCAGTAGTATCCAAGCAAATGCAGCCGCCCTTGTAACTCATTGACGTCGTAACCCTCGCTGCCATAAATCAAATTGCGAGCAGTGAACGCCTTAACCTGCGAAGGCAGGGATGTTATGGTCAAGGCACACGTCAGGACTGTAAAGGCAATCCATTTACCCAAGTGGACAGAGCGAAATCCGCTTCGCACCAGACGTTCCCCTTTCCTATCGAGAATCCAAATGCACGTCTAGTGTCCCATCGCGCGAAAAAAAATATGCCCGGGCTTCCAGCCCGGGCACACACAACAAAAATAAAACTTTCTTATGCCAATGGTTCGATATCAAAATCCCGATCGTTATCGCAAAGGCAACGCTTGAACCCCGTCTCAATATGACCTTTTCCATCGCGCACTCCGCGTAAAATAAAGGTCTCACCGCACACGCGGCAACGAATGTGTACCTTTATTCGATGAATGGCCGGCGCCACAGGCTCCGGAACCGCCATAAACGTTTCAGATCCCATCGTCGTTCCTCCTCGACAAACAACAGTCTATCTATATGATGGTTAGGAAATCCAACCACGCCAGCGACTGGCCTCGGCCAGACGTTGCACCCCAACAATGTAAGCAGCCACTCGCATATTGACTTGATATTTAACCGCGGTTTGATATACGCGGTGAAAACTTGTTCGCACGCGCGAATCGAGCCTAGAATGTACCTCGGGCTCCTCCCAGTAATATCCTTGATTATTCTGCACCCACTCGAAGTACGACACGATAACATCCCCCGAAAACGATACAACATCCGGAACAACCAGAATTTCGCGCTCAGTTAGGATGTCGAGTGCATCGTGAGTTGTCGGCGCGTTGGTCGCTTCGACAATGATCGAAGCCTGAATGCGGCTGGCGTTCTCTTCTGTAATTTGGCTACCTGTAGCCGCTGGAATTAAGACGTCACAAGGCATCTCCAAGAGTTCTTTGTTCGACAATACATTTCTATACAACCGTGTTACCGTGCCAAAGGAATCTCTGCGCTCCAACAGTTCGTCGACGTCGAGACCGTCTTCGCGGTACAGCGCACCATATGCGTCCGCAACGCCAACAACTTTCGCACCGCGATCGTGCAAATACTTAGCAATATAGCTACCGATGCCGCCGAATCCTTGGACAATGACGCGAGCTCCTTCTAACCGTATATCGCGATGTTTAGCTGATTCTTCAATGGTGATGGCCACTCCTCGGGCCGCAGCGCCATCGCGACCACGTGTGCCGCCTAATATAACTGGCTTTCCCGTAATAAATCCAGGGCTGTCAGATTCCCGCAAGTGAGAATATTCGTCAAACATCCAAGCTATATTCTGAGAGTTGCTAAACACATCGGGAGCCGGGATGTCCTTTGCTGGACCGACGATTTGGCTGATAGCTCGGACATACGCCCGGCTGACACGTTCGATCTCAGCAAACGACATATCGCGCGGATCGCACACAATGCCGCCTTTACCACCGCCAAAAGGTAAGTCTGCAATGCCACAGCGGATGGACATCCATATCGCCGAAGCCTCAATTTCCGCTTGAGAGAGATCTGGGTGCAGTCGAATACCGCCCTTCGTAGGCCCAACCGAATCGTTGTGTTGAGCTCGATACCCAGTAAAGACCTTCACGGTCCCATCGTCCATCTTAACCGGGAACCGCACCGTCAAAACACGGAGCGGTAATTTGAGTAGATCATACACCTCACGGCCGTAGCCCAGAACCTGAAGAGCCTGCTCGATGATACTCTGTGTATCCTCAAGTATATATGTACCGTCGGTGCGCTTGTCCTCAAACGAAGCGGATTCTGACTGTGTCACAAACACTAACCACCTTTGCGAAAATCAATACATTAGGACAGCCCTAGTATACACCCGTACCCACGATCATAAAAGAACTGGGCTTTACACAAAAACAGAGTAACTAGACAATGGTCTAGTTACTCTTTCACGTCATTTAGAGTGGAAAACGTTGAACAATTGCTTCAAGGGCATTTTCCGCGATCACGGTCTTGCCATATTCCTTCAACACAGCTTCCGTTGAGCTGCTTACACTTCCATACTCGGACAAGATGGAAGCAACCAATTGCCAGCGTTCCGAATCCAATGCATCAGCAATTAAAAGCTCATAGCGGTCTTTATAGTAAAACAACGATGTATTGATCTGGTAAGGTAGTAAAGTATGGCACACGAAAACGAGATCATCAAAATCGCTGAACGAAAAGACCATATATGAATCCGCTCGGGATTGAAACCCAGGCTCGCGGCTAAATAAAGTCGTCGCATTATCATCGTCGTCTTCCATATCGCTCTCATCCGAAGTCGCCCCCGGTATGCTCGGGATACGAGTGACAATGACCACCACGCCTTCAGTTGGCATCGTGAACGCCTCAACGGAAATGGGGCCGGCAATTTCAAAACCGACTTCCATATATGCCGTCTCCATCATATCCCAAAACAGATCCTGGACTTTTTTCCCGTTGTGCCAGATCTCGTCGCGATCAATACCTCGCTCTTCAAGGTCATCGTAACTGATGAAGATTCGTACTTTATCTCGGGCAATCCGTTCCACTCTCATTCGGCGTTCCCTCCTTTGTTGCGATGGTGGTGTTGGGGTAACGACGTGTACTGTATATTATAACGCATTTGCGAGCCGTGTCATGGCTTCTGCATAGATTTCAATCGATCTTAAAAAGTCGTCAATTTCCCAATACTCGTCAGCCTGGTGCGCCAAGCTTGGTTTTTCCGGAAACCGCGCACCAAAAGCCACCGCATTTGGAATAGCCCGCGCGTAGGTCACGCCTCCTGTCGTCAGGGGCGAAATGTCCTCTTTAAAAAATTGCTTGTATACTTCCATGAGTGTCTGTACGAGTGTAGAATTTGGATCGACCCTCAGAGGATCCATGTGCTCGACTAACGTTATCCGCCACCGGTCAGGCAAATAATTGGACATCGACTTCAGTAGTTCATCAATCGATTGATCGGCAGGATAACGAATGTTGAGGTGAAATCGATACACTCCATCTCGTAATTCGCCAGTCCCGACGTTCATGGTTAGAGGACCTGTTTCTCCATCGTCGTGATCGATTCCTAAAGCCCTTCCGAAGTAGTCCCACGATCCAACACTTCTCCACATCGAGCAGTTAGAAACGGTCGCCGTTCCCAATAGTTGAGCAAGTTGAACGATTGCATTAATCCCAACTTCAGGTCTGGAGGCGTGCGCAGACCTTCCCTCGACAGTCAAGTCGACGAAACAACTGCGTACTTCCGAATGCAACGAGACCTGTAAGTCCTTTGCTACCTTGCGGAACTTGATCCCGAGTTCACGCGCTGCGGTCTCCGAGTGACAATCAACAGTTGCACGAGCCACCTCAGGGACCATGTTATATCGCGTCCCTCCGGAGAACATTTGGATCTGGGCAGCCAATGAATCTGCTTCGGCCGGAACTTCAATACACAAAGTCGCCATACCTTTTTCGGCATATATCAAAGGAAACTGGGCATCTGGCGTGAAACCGCCAATCGGCTTTGACTCATACCGAAAATAGTGTTCGACACATTGCCAGTCCGACTCCTCGTCGAGCCCGAAAATGAGCCGTATTTTGCGCCTCGGTACGACTCCTGCTTCTTGCAGCGCGAATAAGGCCCAAAGCGCACTCATGGCTGGTCCTTTATCGTCAATAGCTCCCCGTCCGTAAATACGCCCCTGGTCAATGACGCCGCCAAAAGGCGGATATGTCCAGCCTTCGCCGGCAGGAACCACATCCAGATGCGCTAAAACAGCTATGTATTCATCCCCGGTGCCATATTCGACATGTCCTGCGTATCCATTTACATTTTTTGTGGCCAGATGCCGACTTTCAGCCAATTGCAACATGTAGGACAATGCCTCAGCAGGCCCCGCTCCAAATGGGCCCCCGGGGACAGGATGCGACTTGACGCTCTCAATCGCCAAAAGCCGCTGAAACGATGCAATGATCTCCGGTTCGTGCTGTGTTACAAAGTTGCCGATCACAAGATCATTCCCTCAATTGAATTCACCAGATCACACAACACCCTATTTAGGTTGAAGCGCGTTCCACGATGTTGTGTAACAAGGTTACCGTATAATTGTCCACAGGCTCGTCCTGAAGCAGTTTGGTTAATAGACGCATCGATACAGCCCCAAAATCGTACATCGGCTGTGCAATCACAGTCATTTCTGGACGAACCATCACTGCCAACCTCGTATTATCGAAAGCGATGACCTTCACATCCTCCGGCACACGGCGCCCCATGTCCTGTACAGCATGAATAGTCGCCAGCCCCAACTCATCCGAAGCGGCAACGACACCGTCCAAGTCATGTGCTTCAAAATACGCCCGAATTACGGGCAATGCAACCTCGTAACGACCTTTTCCCGTACGTATCACGTGTAACTCATGATCCCGCATACGGTTTTCTGCGCCTTGCAAGCGGCGATCCGCCACGACTGAAACACCTTCATCAGTCGTAATAAACCCGATCCTTTTGCATCCCCTCTCGAGCAAATAGTGAACAGCATCTCGGCCTGACCTATAGTTATCGATATTGACAGACGGAATGCGACGCTCCGGGTCTTCCGTTGCGCATAGAACAACTGGGATTTGAGCTTCTTCAAACGCATCAATTTCACGGGAACTTAATACATTAGTCATATAGATAATACCATCAACCTGCTTTTCCCACATTGTCCCAATCAAACTAACTTCGCGATCCACCTGTGCGTCGGAGTTCACAAGGATGATGTGATAATCGTACATGTTGGCAATGTCCTCAATTCCGCGCACCATCTCTGCGACGAAAGCTGCCGAGACGTCAGGTACAATGACGCCAATTGTCCGAGTACGTTTACTAGCTAGTCCGCGAGCCACAGCATTTGGACGATAACCCAGTCGCGCAATGGCATCTAAGACCCGCTTCTTTGTGTCCTCTTTGACAACAGCAGTACCATTGATCACACGCGACACGGTCGCCATCGACACTTTCGCTTCTCTTGCTACATCATATATTGTTACGGGCACTCTGCCACCTCCGTTGAGCTCCACGACGCACAAAACAGCGAACGTGGACGTGTATCCCTATTATAATCAAAAACGTGCCAGCAAAGCCTCATTCTTCACCAAATCATCACTTTCTTAACTCGAGGAGACATTCCTTATATACCAGACTGATTTAGAGAACACAAAAAAGGAGCTCGGTATACCCAAGCCCTTTAACTACATATTATAGTGCGTATGGTGCGGGTGAAGGGACTCGAACCCCCACGGTTTCCCGCCAGAACCTAAATCTGGTGCGTCTGCCAATTCCGCCACACCCGCAAATATCTCTTGCCTGGCAACGACCTACCTTCCCAGTCCCTCTCGAGACAAGTATTCTCGGCGCTGGAGGTCTTCACGTCCGTGTTCGGGATGGGTACGGGTGTTTCCCCTCCGCTATGGTCACCAGACTAGTGCGCTTCGTTCGCTCCTCGCTCACACGGCTTCGGCCTTCGGCCTGCAGATGTGTTCGCTCGGACCCAACTTCGCTTCAGATGGTGTTTCACGCAACCCTTGCGCTGTGTTCGTTTGTCCTGGCGCTCACGTGGCTTTGGCTCTCGCCTGCCGGTGTGCTTGCTCGAACCAAACTGCGCTTCAGATGATGTTTCACGCAACCCTTGTGCGGTGTTCGTTTGTTCTGGCGCTCACGTGGCTTTGGCTTTCGCCTGCAGATGTGTTCGCTCAGACCAAACTGCGCTTCGGGTTGTCTACTGCTATGTACCTTTGCTTCTGCTATGAAATGACCTTGCTTGCGGGTGAAGCCCTCGACCGATTCGTATCTGTCCGCTCCACGTATCACTACGCTTCCACGCCAGACCGATCTACCTTGTCTTCTTCAAGGGGTCTTACTCTGTTGTCCAGATGGGATACGTTATCTTGAGGCGGGCTTCGCGCTTAGATGCTTTCAGCGCTTATCCCTTCCCGACTTGGCTACCCAGCGGTGCTCCTGGCGGAACAACTGGTACACCAGCGGTCGGTTCATCCCGGTCCTCTCGTACTAAGGACGAACCCTCTCACGTATCCTGCGCCCGCGGCAGA
>NZ_FNOJ01000025.1 GCF_900107035.1 Alicyclobacillus hesperidum
CTCCTCATGTTGGGAGGTGAACTCTACAAGCAACGTGGGAAATGGGGACAAGCCGAGACGTACTTGTTGCAAGCTGTAGAAGCATTACGGGCTTGCGGAAGTGAATTGGCCAATCACGTATTACGCGAACTTCAACGGCTTCCTAGAGAGTAGTAGTACCGTATCCGGTCTTCACCGAGAGGAGGTGAAGTGACATGAAGAAGCTTGTGCTGAGCGGATGCCTGGTTGTTGCAACCATGTTGGGGTTGACTACGCTGAAACCAGCTGATGGAGTGATTCCCCCTGTCTTAAGCCTTACTATACAAAGCACTCCACTCTAACATCCAGATTTATCTTGTAAAAGAGATGCGCTGATAAGAGAAAAACTATTAAATGCATCGACCTATCAAACGCAGAAGGAGAGGATAAATGTGTACGCACTAGTTATGGGTGTTGCATCCAGTGTTATACCGTTATTGAGCACGATTCAAACCCCAACCCCAAATCAAGCTTCTGTAGTTAATGAAGAACTCGGAATTATTAGATCCATAGATAGCCAGCTTGAGAAACAAAATGCTACATCGGATTTAGCGAATCAACAAAATTATTTGTTGTCCCTTCAAGAAGAATCTCAATCTCCTCAGTTCCAAAAACAACTTACGCAAAGTTGGTTAAGTAGCCACGGATATAGTACAGAAGCATTGAATACAAGTAACCCAAATGGAATTTCGATCCCGGTTGGCTCCATAAATGTAGTAACAACCTACAGTGCAGGAACCAATATCTATTGGGATGATACAACCTCCAAATGGGCAGCAGACTTGTCAATTGCCTATACCATCGCAGATGATATAGCGAGTTATTGGATGGGGACTGTAGGGGGGATTGTTAACAACGTCGCTAATTTAGTTATGGTTCCACTGACCGCAAGTCAACCTGTATCGTCTCAGTTGTATCACACATATAGTTATGGATACAAAAATGTTTATGTATACACTGGAGGATCATGGTGGTTGGCACTGACGTTAGAAGACCGTGAGTGGTACAGACATGCTGTAGTATCATATGTACCTCAAGGTTCTACCGCAGCATTCGGTACTGTCTACAATTATGTTCCCTCTAACGGGTATGGGCCCTTTCATGTTGATTACTCTTATTATTGGAACGATCAATCCGAAATGGATCAGATAGCAGAACAGGATTATCAAGAAGGTATATATCGAGTCTATTCATGGACATAGGAGGAAGTAAAAGTATATGAACAAACTTCATCATCATAAAGTGATTTGTTCTTATTGTGGTGACGAGATCTCCTCAAGAGGAGATCTCGTCACATTGCTTTCTTTTCCTCAAATAGTAGATGCAGTCCATACGCGGTGTTATGGAGAACTTTCAATGAAGAGAACTGGACCGAGATTACCACTCAATTCTATTGGAATGATTTGGATTATTGTTCTTTCTGACCTTGCGTGTTTTATCCTTTTTGTGTCAAAACAATTTGATTTTGTTTTTATCTTAGTCGGATGTATAGCCCCATTGGCCAGGATTATTTCTTGGTTAATGATTGAAAGAAAATTAAAACCATAATCTAGCCCGTAGAAGGTTGTTTTGTGTGTATATTGGCCTAAACTTGGCGCAACTCTTCGTCTCTCACGCGCTATCCTTTCCCTAAAGGAGGCGCGTGAGGAGGCGCGTGGGACATGGATACGCAGTGCATCGAAGTTCGCTGTGGCAGTGCTCGTCATCACCTGTCCTATGAGGACTTGTTTTCTTCCGAAGTTCAAGACTTGCTCGCCGAATGTTACGAGCTCGGCGCGAACGTGCGCTGTCTCTGCAACCTCGACCGTCCAGTCCCCATGCATCTGCGCCGCGTTCGCATCCGCCCTCCGACGTACACCCTCGTGACCAATCCCTATGGGATTCATCACCCTGACTGTCCGCGGTTTCGCCAATCACGTCATCCAAGCACGTCTCACAAAACGCGTGACGCACAAGCCGTCGAAACTACGCCAAATCACATCGAAGAATGGCTTCCGCATAGGAGGATATTTGTGCCCACCCTAGATCAGCTGAACGACGCACAACGAGAAGCTGCAACGCACAAAAGCGGCCCTTGCATGGTTGTCGCCGCGGCCGGATCCGGAAAGACCGCCATGCTCATCGCGCGTATTCAGTACCTCATTGACCAGGGTGTCAAGCCAGGGGACATCCTCGCGTGCACCTTCACGCGCAAGGCCGCACAGGAGATGACCGACCGTCTGCTTGCCGCCGTGGGCGAACGGGGGAAGGCCGTGACCATCGGGACGATTCATTCGGTCGCATATCGCATGGTCACGCCGGAACTCGGGGAAGACTGGCGCGTGTTGTCGGACCCCACGTGGATGATCGAACGCGTGCTTGATGAGCCAAGTGGCAAGAATCCGCACGGCGTCGGGCCCGTGATGAAGCTAGGCGAGGCCATCTCCGCCATCGCCAAGGCCAAGGCGGACGCGCTCAGCCCACGTCAAGTGTCGGACCCTTTAGCCAAAGTCTACGCGGCGTACGAAGCTTTGAAAGCCGAGCGTAAGGTCCTGGACTTCGAGGACATGATCCTGCACGCGATTCGCCTGTTCCGTTCCGACGAAGCGTTCGCCAAGCGGTGGCGTCAGCGTTGGCGATACGTCATGGTGGACGAGTTTCAGGACACCAACACGGCACAGTGGCTGTTTTTGCTGGAATTGGTGCAGCGAACGCAAAACCTGTTTGTCGTGGGTGACGATTGGCAATCGATTTACGGCTTCCGAGGGGCGCGGCCTGGTCTGACGGCCGAATTTATGCGCCGCTTTCCGCAGGCCAAGAAGGTGTTTCTCACGGTGAATTACCGTTCGCACGATGTCATCGTCGACCTGGGCAACCGTGTGATTTCACTCAATCAGGGTCACCAGATACCGAAACGCGTTGTCGCGCATCGTGAGATGTCGGAACATGCAGTCACACAAGTGGTCACGGTGAAGACTGAAACGGAAGAGGCGCAATTTGTAGCCGACGAGCTCCTGCGATTGCGACAATCGGGGGCACCGTGGAACGAATACGCCGTCTTATATCGGACGAACATCCAGTCTCGACTCTACGAAGAAGCGCTCGCAGACCGGGGTATCCCATACCACGTGGTGGGCGACACGCATTTTTACGAGAGCAAAGACGTGAAGGTCATTCTGGACTACCTTCGGACGACACAGGACACATCCGATCCTATGGTTTGGAGCCAGTTGCTCAATCGCCCCAAGCGATTCATCCCAATCGACGTGGTACACGAAGTGCAACAGGGCGGATGGGAGGCTGTCGTGAGTCATCCGAAGTGTCGCTCGTTCGTGGAAACCATCGACACACTGCGGCGTATAGAGGAACCGGCAAAGGCGATACAATGGTTGGTAGACAAGCATCCGGGTCTCATCCGCCAACAAGACGAGGACGAGCCCATCAAGTGGGTGGATTCGCTCATCGCGTCGGCGTCCAGGTACAAAACGGTGTCGTCGTTTTTGCGTTTCGTCGATTGGATCATCGAGAAGTCGAAAGAACCCAAAGACGATGCCGTGCAGCTGATGACCATCCATAAGAGCAAGGGCCTCGAATGGACAACGGTGTTCGTGGCAGGGCTTGCGGAGGGGATTCTGCCGCACAAAAAGTCACTCACAGGCGAGGCGTTGCGGGAAGAAACGCGTTTGTGCTACGTCGCCATCACTCGAGCACGCGAGAACCTGTATCTACTTGCCGCCAAGTGGTACGGCGACAAGGAACGGGAGTTGTCACGGTTTGTGACCGCTCTGCAATCATAAGAAGGAGGCAAGTTCGTCATGTGGTGGACATGGCTCATCATCGGATGTGTTGCGCTTGGCATCGTTCAAATCAACCGGGTGTTCAAAGCCAAGACGAAGGAGCTGGAACAGCGTATACACCACTAAATTCGCATCCAAAATCGTCAACGTCGCAACTGCAAACCTGATAATCTAGGTGTGCACTGAACATTTCCATGAGGAGGACAAGCTAGTTATGAACAAATCGGAGTTAGCACGTCATGCGGCACAAAAATCAGGCCTGACGCTCAAACAGGGCGAAGAGGTTGTCAACGCGATTTTCGATACGATCGCTGAGGCACTGGAATCCGGCGAGAAGGTGCAAATCCTTGGTTTCGGCACGTTTGAAGTGAAAGACCGGGCTGAGCGTACGGCGCGCAACCCGCGCACGGGCGAGACCATCGTCGTTCCGCAACGGCGTGCGACGACGTTCAAAGCAGGCGCGGATCTCAAGCAAGCCGTGCAATCCTGAGTGCACAGGGGCGATGTCCCTGTGCTGACAGCGCAAGTGTAGAGCAAAAAAGAAGAGAAAAACTCGGAAAACAGGGGTTAGGTGCGCTGTCAGCAGAGGAACATCAAAACAAGCGAGGTGGTTCAAGATGGCTATCCAACTTCGTCCGTACCAGCAAGCGGCGGTGGATGCTTTCTTTGCAGCATTACCTGAGCATCGTAGACAACTCATCGCGTTGCCGACAGGCGCGGGCAAGACGATTGTGTTCGGCGCAACAGCACGTCGTTTCTATGAAGAGGTGGCGCGGGACAAGCCGATTCTCGTCATCGCACACCGCACCGAATTGCTGGATCAGGCAGAACAGAAGATCCATTTCGTCTGGCCGGATGCGTTCATCGGCCGTATTCAAGGCGCGCGCAATGAACAGCTTGGTGATGTGCTGCTGGCCTCCACGCAAACGCTTGTGGCTGGCCGCAAGATTCCGCAACCCGGCCTCATCATCTATGACGAGTGTCACCACAGCCGGGCAGAGGGCGCACTGGGTGTGCTGGAACGCTTGGGTGTGTTTGAGTCGGATGGCCCGCCGTTGCTTGGCGTAACCGCGACACCTTCGCGTTCAGATCGGACGGAGCTCGGCGACATCTTCGAGCACCTGACGTACGAGCGCACGATTCTCGACATGATCATGGACGGATACCTGTCGGACGTGCGCGGTGTGAAGGTCGAGGTTCCAGGTCTGAATCTTGGCGCGATTCGCACGGTCGGCGGCGACTACAACGCCAAGGACTTGTCGTACGTCATGAACATCGAAGAAGCCTTGGATGCCGTGGTGGACGCGGTCGTCACGCACGCGCCGGGCCGCAAGACGCTCGTGTTCGCCGTGGACGTCAAGCACGCCCACACCCTGGCCGAGTGGTTTCAACAGCGCGGGATCGCCTGTGCCGCCGTGGACGGCTCGATGAAGCCAGAAGAGCGCGGTGCGATTCTCCAAGCGTTTTCCGATAATAAGCTGCGCGTCCTGGTCAATTGTCAAATCCTCACTGAAGGATACGACCAGCCGGACGTGGATGCCGTCGTCATCGCACGCCCCACGCGCTCCCAATCGCTCTACGTGCAGATGGTCGGACGCGCATTGCGCCTGCATCCCGCAAAAACCGACGCGCTTGTGCTCGACCTCACCGGAGCAAGCGACGACAAATCGCTCCAGACGTTCGCGCGTCTGATGCGCACACAGCGGAAGACGGTCGCAAACCAAGCGATAGATCTGGCAAGCAACGACGTGGACGAGCTACCGATGAAGGACGGCGAAAGCGTCAGCGAGTGGCTCACTCGGGTCGCTCAGAAACGCGAGAAGGCCGCGCAAGTGGCGCAGGCGATCAACTTGTTCGCCAACCGAAGCCGCTACCGTTGGCAACAGGTCAAAGAGACCTTCGCGATTTCCTACGGCAACGACGGATGGGCGTATCTGTACCGTGACGGTGACGAGTTTTGGCCTGTGTTGGAGCTGCGCAACGAGAAGTTCATCCCGTTGCACGAACGTGCGTTACCGCTCGAATACGCGCAAGGCGTTGTCGAGGGATTTCTGGCGCTGATGGAGTCGAAAGTCATCGACAAAGAGGCCGACTGGCGCAACGCGCCGATGTCGGACAGGCAAAAGTATGTGCTGGATAAGTACCGCATCCGGTACGACGACACGTGGACGCGCGGGATGGCCGCAGATGCGCTTGGACAACGGTTTGCGGCTAAGCGGGTTCGAGTGCTCCAAAAGAACTTCGACGTGCAGAAGTGGCGTGATGTCTTAGAGCAACCGCACGGGCAAGTATGGCTGGAACAGCGGCTGATGACCTTGCGCGCGCATGCCCAAGCGCGATCGCGAGTGGCGCAAACGAGTTAAATTCAGAAGGTTATTTGAGCTCAATGAGTATTTTGATTTTCTGTATGACATCATGAAGAACAGGCGACGGTGCCCGTCCTACGTGTGGTAGCATACAACATCAATGTTACGCACAAGGAACTGATTTGATCCACGTGTCCAATAGGTACACAAAATTCAAACCATGATATATACTTCTATTCCGAAATAGATAAGCTGTGATAAAAGTCTAGACAACCCCATATATTCATCACAAGGATGGCAGATACCAAAACTAGGAGGTACGGAATGAAACTCCGAACGGTTGTCGTGTCTAGCGTTATTAGTCTAGTAATTGGCGGTTTTATTGGCTATTTATCTGTTAAAAGAGTGTCAACAAACAATGAACAAAACGATGTAAATTCGGCGTTTCAGAATGCCTTTGTTAGTTTGCAAATGGCGTCTAGTTTAGCAAACAAAACTGATTTCAAAGTACCTAATTCTCAATCGGTAATTCACATTAAAGAGTATATTGCAAATGCAGCAGGATTGATAGATGGGGTATCCTGGGAAGTGCAGAGGTGTACAACGGTTCCTCAATCCCGTCTTGACATATTAAGTTCTGCACTTTCGTTTGTTGGCCAAGTGTTCTTCCAAATCGATACTACATCATCTTACAAAAACACATCACCAGAAACAAAAGCCTCAATTCAGTGGATTAATCAACTCACGCAAGATTTTCAGTCAAGCCGCCCTGATTTTGCCAGGAATATGCCGAATATAGTAAATAAAGCAATTGCTCAATATAAATCATATTCGGATGTTCCAGGTTGGAATACAGTGTATCAATAAGCGTTAGATATACGATAAGGAGAGGGCTTCCCCTCTCCTATTTTTAAATGATTATTGATTGACTGTCCAAGGAAAAGTCATCACCTGATTTTGCGCGACTTCTGTACCACCTAGTCCATTACTGGGTCCAGTTGGATCTGCTTGATTAAAGACATTAAATCCGATGTCAACTTCTACTGATGAATTCCCAGTCCCAGCGCCTGTTACATTAACGCCTACAATATTCCAATTGAATTGTTGGTTTGGTGCATTCAAGTAAACTCCATTAGTTGTATACATTTCGGCTGAGTGAGTCTGATCATTTGTGTTTACATCCTCCTGGTCACCAAACGTTGTGACTCCACCGTTGATATACGAACCACCTTGGCGAGGTAAATGTCAAATGGAACCCACATGGCATCCGCCCTCCCGCTGCTTGAAAATGTTCTCATCAAGCAACGTGAGGGTTCTTGTATGCGAGAACACATGTATCATCAGGAGCGTCGCAGACTGTGGCCTAAACTTGGCGCAAAATCTACAAACCCTCGTGATACATTCGCTTCGAGATCGCCTAATGTCACGACTGAGCCTGTGATAACCTGAGCCAGGAGAGGAGAGATGGTCTTATGATGGGTCGTTCCCATATGGCGATTGGCGCGGTCGGGGCGGTCGCAGCCACACCGTTGGTGTTGCATGAGCACTGGGAGTCGTTGCGTGACCTCATCACGCATCCGTGGGCCTCAATGCCACACATCGTCATCATGCAAGCCGCGTTTGTTGCGGCAACAGTGATCGGTGCACTGGTGCCGGATTTAGACCAACAAGACGCCAAACTGACGTACACGCTTGAAATCGTGTTTGGCTTACCTGTCTTGGCCTTGGCCGTCATCGTGATGGTACTCATGCACTGGGCGACGTCGCTCACGGCGTGGGGGATTGCGCTCCTTCTCATGTTCATCTTTGGGGCAGCGCACAACATTACGCGCGTGCTCGGCTTAGGCGCACTCGCGGCCATTTTGCTCGATTTGGCGTACCACCATTGCATGCCGATGGAAGCCGCCGTGTTGCTCGCCGTTTGGATGGTCGCGACGATGCCAGCTAAGCACCGGACATTCACGCACAGCCTGCTTGGCCTCGCCGTGTTTGGCGCCGGGTGCTATTTGAGCGAGCCGGCGCTGAATCACTTGCACTTGGGGGTTGTGGCGTACGGGCTCATCGTCGGCTACGCCCTCCACATGGCGGCGGACATCATCGCAGGTGGTGTGCCGCTTTTCTGGCCGTGGGGGAAGCGGCAAGGCGTGCACCTGATTCAAACACGTGGAGGTGTCGATTACCTCATCGGTGGGATCGCGATTTTCACGTTCGTTGGGCTCGCAATCGTGTGACTAGCACGAATGCGAGCCATCGAGCTAGTTATGAAGCGCGCTCGAATACGCTAACTTTCAAACTCGCATAAAAGACAGCTCATTTACTCGCAAGAAGACTAGCCAAATGGCTAGCTTGTAAGCTCGCAAAGGGGCGCGGATGTATGCCTGGTGTACCCAATGTCATTCGCGCGAGTATCGCGCATTCGTCGCTGTTCCTTATTGTGGTGGGAGCCATCGCTGCGTTTGCACTGTACCGTCTCATCTTTCGCACGCTTGGACGTATGGCGCAGCTTGGTATGCTGGCCGTGCTCGCCGGCGCTGCCTACGGCGCTGTAGGGTTGCATCATGTCATCTCGACGTGGCAGTACCGCATGCTCCATCCAAGCGTACATGCGACACAGAGTACGCCGAGCGCGGGTACAAACAGCAACCAGATCATCAATCCGCTCACATCCGGCACAGGGCCGAGTCTCCCGATGTCCGAACTGAACGCCACAAACCCGCTCGTGCACGAAAATGCGTGGGTCATTGCATTGGTGCTGGTCATCGCTGTGTTGGGTACACTCGCGTATCTCGTGTATCGCGGGATGTCACCGAGGACGCGTGCACAGTGGTTGCAACGCATGCAGACCTCCGGTGGGTATCGTGTGCGGAAACAGCGCGAAGACGATCCGAACAAGTTTGAACTCGTCGGCATTGAAGTGGGCGTGCGCAAGGATAACGGTCGTTCCATCACGATTGAGGGCAAAGACCGCTTCATCAACACGCTCGTGCTCGGGAGCACAGGGACGGGAAAAACAAGCCGGCTTCTGCTCAAAGGCGTATACCAAGACATTCTTTCTATCTCAGCCGGCGTGCCCGTGGACGTCATGGTCGTCGATCCAGACGGCGGGTTCGCGCAAGGTGCCGTGAACATGGCCAAGCGCCTGGGTGTGCAGACCGACATCATGGATTTACGCGGTGCCATGACAAGTACCGTGTCATTTAGCCCGTTTGGCGGCGAAATTGCGGATATTATCGACAACGTGCGTGCCGCGCTCCAAGAGAAGATGGGCAAGCAGGATGGATTCTTTCAGAACGCACAGGATGACTTGATTCGCACCGTGATCCAGGTTCAGGTGCCGCTGTGGCCTGAATCGGACTTCTTGCAGTTTGCCGATCTCGTCACCGACCCGCTTCACTTCCGCGCCATTTGTAGCATGGTGCAAGACTGTGCGGCACAAGAAGCGGGGACAGCGAAGAAAAAGCGCAAGAGCGAGATGGACGAGGCCATGGGTATGTGGGAGCACGAGCGACCGGATGTCGAAGCCCGGTTTCATCGCCTGACGCCACACGAAAAGAGCATGGTGTTATCTGCGGCGCGGTCATTCCTCATGGACACCGCGACTGAGCAAAAGCTGGAGAAGTTGGAGACCATCACGAAGGGCCTCAAGATCGTCGTCAACGAGTTGGCGACGAACCCGCGCCTACGGGAAGTGTTCAAAACGGACGAACTACCGCCGTTTGACTTTCAAGGCTTTCTCGCGGCGGGCAAGGACAAGCCGGGACGCCTGGTTGTCGTCGTGACGGGCAACCGGCCGGCAGGAAAACTGTTCGGCAAGCTGTTCCTCGTCACACTCAAGATGTACGCGCTCGAACGTGGAGGAACCGAGGACACGCGTCGGCCTGTGTATCTCTACGTCGACGAATTTGCCGTCTACGGCACGGAGTCATTCACCGAGATGTTTTCCCAAGCGCGCAAATATCGTGTGGGCATGATGCTCGCCATCCAAGCGCGTGCACAGCTGCTCGATGTCAGCAAGAAGTTCATGGACGTCGTGGAGGGGAGTTGTCGCAACAAAGTCTACTTCCCTGCGCCATCTCCAGACGACGCACGCTTTCTGGAACACGCGCTGGGCTCCGTCAAAAACATTCGGGAGACCTACTCGGAAAATAAGCTCAGTTGGTTCTGGTTCGACAATCGCAACCTCGACCGCAGGGTCAGTACGCAGGAGACCATTGACCCACGGTATCGCTTGGAGGATATCGCGTTTGGGCTAAGCAAGGACGAGGCCATCTTCGCCATGACCGTGGACAACCAGGTGCAGCCTCCGTGCGTGGGAATCACGTCCTATGCGGATGAGTGGGTGAAACAACGTAGCGGTTTCTTCGATGTGGCAGACAAAGCATCACGCACGAAGTTGAACTGGCCCAAGCGGAAACAGGCGTCTGTTGAAGAATCAGTTCGCAACGAATCGACTGCACAAGCCGAATTCGAATCTCGTGCCGAGGTTCCCGTAGCTACCGTCGCAACCCCTTCGTCTGTGGTACGCCCCACAGCGGATCGGTACGCGACGATTGCGGTTGACACATTGCGTAGCGCGATAAGGCAGGATGTTCAGACGAACACGCCGGAGGGTAAACCGCAGAACGTCACACAAGAGCGCACACAAGACAACAAACGCACAGACATCGACGCGAATCTGAAGCTCGTGACGAGCGATACGACGCCTTCTCAGGAGACGGCGAAACCTGAAGCGGATACACCGCAAACGAGCGTTCCAGATGAACATCCAGAGGTTGTCCGCATTGACTTGAGAACGCAGAGACAACCAAGGCGGTGCCCGCAATGCGACGAAGCCGAGCTCGCCTTGACACCGGATGAGCGCAAATGGCGGTGTCCGAAGTGCGGCTTTGAACGCAAGAATCGTTGATGGCGTAAAGTTGGCGCAAATTATCCGACTAGGCGTGTTACGTTTCCAGTAAACGTCCGAATGGGAGTGATCGACATGGATAGCGCAGTGTATGTGAACACCTTTGCCGAAGGCGCGGAAGTGGGAGAACCACAATTCATCGCACGTGACCAACTGCCGCTCATCGCTCGTACCTGGCAACGAAGCGGGGCCGTGGCACACTACAAGCTCTTCGGTGTGCAGACACTGACGTGGCAGGGCGAGAAAAAGACGTTCCTGATTGGTGACATCGGGAGTGCCAAGGTCATGCTGCCGACGGAACCCGACTTCTCCGGCCTTGGGGAACGCGAGAACCCGGAACGTCTGCTGGATCACCGCATCGCGGCGGTCATCGAATCGTACGACTTTCAGGACGAGGCTAACCCAGTGCTCGTGCTCAACCGCAAGAAGGCCTTAGAGCGCTTGCAAGAGATCAACGCTCGTCGCACAGCGCGTGGGCAACGAGCGTACGGCGTGATTCAAGGCATGACGCGCGGTGGGTATCGGCTGAACGTTGCAGGATATTTTGCACTGATGCCACGTGTATGGTACGACTGGGATTCAATGAAAGTGGGTTCAGTCGGTGAAGGCTTTGATGTGGAAATCGTGGACACCCGTCCGGCCGGGCTTGTGGTGTCTCGCCGAAATCTCGTGGAGAACCCGTTTAACGAGTTTAAAGACAGGCTCACAAAGGGCAGCCGTGTGCGGGTGAAAATCACGAACGTTTATCGCAACATGTTCAAGGGTGAAGTTCGACCGGGTATCCGCGTTCGGATTTACACTCCGACGATGTATCGGCTCCTGCAAATCGGCCAAGAAGTGATGGTGGAAATCCGAGGACACGATGAACGCGAATTCTTCGGCACTTTCATCTGAGCCCTGCTTCGGCGGGGCCTTTTCCAAGCTTGACAACGAAACTCCGTATATTCAGAATGGTGGTGTAGTCAATTCCCCATGGAAAAGCTCACGAAAGTGAGTTCCGCTCGTACAAGGATGACGAGTGGGGCACGTGGGTGGAGGCAGCAGGGTTTAAATAGTATCGCCCGCCTTGCTGTTCGGAGTCCGCGAAGAAATGACGAAGTACCGAAAAAGGGAAGAAGTCATGGAGTAGCGGAACCCCTCCAGCGCACCCCTGAGAAAGCGCCGTGCCTAACGAATGGGTGAGCCCGCTGACGTCCGTTTTGGATGTCCCCATACAACCTGACTGCACCGGGTAGACGACGTGACAGAGCTTGTACGGCAGGGTGAGTCCGGTGAGACGCGTAGGGGCAAGCGTCAACAATGTCCGGCGAATGATTTAGGATGCGTACCGACCATGCATGCAACAGCGCATGGAGCGCGTCCATGAACGTGGGGGAAAGTCCTCACGCAGGCCGAAGGGCCGAAGTGTGTGTAGCGCGAAGAAGCGATGGAGTACCGATGGAGTAGCTATGCGAAGAAATCGGGAAGAAGTCGTGGAGTAGCGCCAAAGGTCGACGGGATTTGTATGCCGTCGGACGTGTAACCACATATACGCGCACCCTGTGCGCACCGTGCAAGCCACGGAGACACGTGACAAGCTGGTTTGTGCCATGCGAAAGCATGAGCAGGCGAGCTTTTATTCGTGTTTCGGTGGTTTTTTTCATGGGCACGGGGCACGAAAGGAGGCAATGAACCCCTCAATGGGAGCGCGCGCGCCGCGTGAGAATACGCCAAGCGAAAACCAACAAGGAGGTGGGCGTTATGGTGAGCATCGAAGAAGTTGCCGAGCGTAACGGCCTCGTGTTGTACCCGACGTCCCGACCTGGCCAATGGAAGGCCCATTGCCCGGTATGCGGGGACAAGGGCCGCGACTTCCATCTGTACGTGTCCAGTGTCAAGGACACGTTTTACTGCCACAAGTGCGGTGCCAAAGGCGGCGCCGTAGCATTTCACGCTTGGCTTCTCGGCATCAGCTTCAACGAAGCCAAAGCGGATCTGTACCCGCAAGGCACGCACAAGCGACACCGGCACCCCGCAGAACGGCTCACCGCCGCCCAACTCGCGGAGCTTGGCTTCACGACGCACAAGCCATGGCGCATGCCAAAAGGCGTAAATCCCCTCGAATGGCGTCGCCAACGCAAGGTCATGCTCGATTGGGTGTGGGAAGAATGGCAAGCACATCAACGTTTCGAGCGCGAGCAGACCGAGCGGTTGATGCAACTGCTCACGAACGCAAGCCAGTCGCCTCTCGAACAATCGACAGGAGCGTGACGACGTGAAGCAATTAACCCAGCTTCCCAAATGCGCCCCGTGTTACAATGCAAACACGGAGGTGCTCGTCGTGGAAAAGAAGGAATTTAACAAGCAACCGATCATTCTCGGCGATGAATTTCGCTTTTTACTGAACGAGGATGATGACATCTACGATGAGACATTCGGACACCTATTCAGACCGAACGAGCGTGAGTCGAGGTCAGATTTTCCTGATGAAGGTTCAGTTCAGTGATCTGAGCGGCGAGAAGATTCGCCCTGTGGTCGTCATCGGAACAGATGACCAAGATGATGATGTGACCGTCGTCTTTGTGACATCATCACCGCCACGAATCCGTTTCGATGTGCGTGTCGCAGAGTGGTCATTGGCTGGACTGCTCAAGCCTTCGACCGCACGCGCCTCAAAATTCCTCACCGTCCACCCAGGACGATTCCTCAAACAACTCGGAACCCTTTCGGACTTCGATTTTCAAGCTGTCATGGCAGCTGCAAGATCGTATCATTCACTTTCCTAAACCGCCAAAAAGCCAGCTATCCATGTGTTTACACAAAGCATATGGACGAGCGCTTGATAGCGTGACATAAGGAGGGCATTCTTATGGCGCTGCCAGAACGCCAACTCCCCCGTGCAGTCGGCGGCGGAGTCAACATGGTCATGGACTTTGGTGCACTCCGACAACGCTTGGAAGAGTTGCGCCAATTCGTCAAAGAGTACATGGTGCCCGGTGAAGACTACGGGATCATCGGCGATAGCAAGCCCACCTTGTTCAAGCCCGGCGCCGAAAAGTTGTGCGATGTCTATGGATTAAGTGCTGGAGAAGCCCACATCGAATTCACGCGCGACGATACGAAAAATCCCATCTATATCAGCTATCGCGTATCCCTGCCCCTCATCAGCCGCACCGACGGCAAGATTATCATGGTGGGTGTGGGGTCAGCGAATTCATGGGAGAAGAAGTATCGTTGGCGCTGGGTCACTGAGCGTGATTTGCCTCCGGACTTATCCAAGGACAACCTCAAACAAGCCACCTTCGATGGTCGATACGGTTCGTACATCAAGTACCGTATCCCCAACGACGAAATCGACGACCTCGATAATACACTCCTGAAAATGGCCAAAAAACGGGCGCTCATTGATGCTGTGTTGTCGGCAACACGATCGAGCGCACTGTTCACGCAAGACATTGAAGACCTGGAAGAGATGACAGTTCGTCAGCCGGAATCTGTTGACCGCCGGCAACGAACGCAACCCGACCGGTCGAATGGAAGCCCGGACATCTCCCAGGCTCAAAAGAATCTCATCCTCCGTAAAGCCCAGGAACGCGGCATGGATACGGAGGAGTTGAACGCGTTCGTGTATCAGGCGACAGGGAAGAGTGAACTCGACATGTTGACGAAGCAAGAAGCGAGTAAGCTCATCGACCTCCTTGCCCCTGCTAAGACTCGTTAACGCCTAAGCCCAAGTGAAGGGACGAATGAATCGTGCTCAATCGCGTGATTTTAATCGGCCGTCTCACGGCTGATCCTGAACTGCGCTATACGAACAACGGCACCGCCGTGACATCGTTCACGCTCGCAGTGGATCGGATGCGCTCGAACGCAAACGGCGAACGACAGACCGACTTCATTAACATCGTGGTCTGGCAAAAGCAGGCCGAAGTCGTGGCTCAATATCTGCAAAAGGGCAGAATGGCCGCGGTGGACGGTCGCCTCCAGATTCGCACGTATGAAAATCGTGATGGACAAAAGGTACGCGTGGCAGAGGTCGTAGCCGAGGGCGTTCGATTTTTGGATCGTGGAGAGGGTGGAAACAGCGCGAAATCCGCGCCTACCGCTCCATCCGCGAAAAACAGCCCTCCATCGGCTCCGTCCAAGCGACAAGACTTTGATCCATACGACGATCCGTTCGCGGACGATTTGCCGCCTGAGTTTGACGAAGAATTGCCGTTCTAATCGTTCATCGGAAGGAGGGGCGCCCCTCTCGTTCAACTGGCGAGAGGGGAACCTCTTGGCCGTGTTGGACGATGGGCATCGTGTTGTCTCAGCGCTGGCAACATCTATGGGATGAACTATCTGACATCCTGGCTCGCCAACTCATTCAGAAACGAGTGAGATGGTCGGATCACGCTAAAGAACAGATGTGTGACCGAAACATTTCGAAGCAAAGCGTGCAGTATGTAGTTACTCGAAATGTGGCAAACGAGATGTACGGTGCATATGAGTACCCGCACGGCCCACATCCATATGCGAATCCAGATCCGGTGTTCTCCATCACCGGGAAAGACGTTTCTGGACGTTGGGTCACCGTGGCCGTCGCTGTACAAAATCGGAATGGGAAAATCTCCTTCACGATTGTAACGGTACTAGAACCCAGCCCGCACAGTCGCCATCGAAAGCAACCCTGAGGCATTCGACGCTGTACTATAATGTGATTCAAATGAATCACTTGGTACGCGGAGGGCCACATACATGGAGGATAAGAAAGTGTTGAAAACCGTAATTCGCAACGGTGTAACTTTTGAAAACTACCCAGTCTATGTGAGCGAAGCCTACGGTGATTCCTATCTCATGAAACACGAGGAATTGGCCGAAGAAATCGCGTCTTGCATTCCGCAAGCATGGCGAAAAGCTGTACGTTTTGACTGCAACCTGATTGCGGAATTCCAGGACGAAAATGACGAGCCGTCGGAAGAGGAACGGCGTATTCTGAACGAACTTGATAGCTGGATGAAACATCATAACTGATGTAGAACATCCACAAAGATAACCCTCACGAAGGCCTGAATTCATCCTGCACGGTGTGCGGGGCTTACTCACACAAGCCCCGGCACCGTCCGTGGGCTTGTGTTGATCCAACACAACTCACGGAAAGGATGATGATGGATGAAAATCCTCTCGATTCAACTGGAGAACTTCCGTTCGTTCACGGAGGCCTCGTTCCAGTTCCACGACACGACCATCATCTCCGGCCACAATGGCGCCGGAAAATCCACACTTGCAGAAGCCGTCGTTTGGTGCCTCTTTGGCACAGATATCGCCGGCCGGCAGAAACAAGATGAAAAGCTCATGCGCTTGGGTGCGAAGCACATGGCGGTCACGGTGACCTGGCTCATCCGTGGGACGCCCGTGGCTATCTCACGCACGCGTGGATCCCGACAGGGTTCCACGGTGCTCGTGAATGGAAAACGCGCGCAGACGGGCCAAATCGAAGGCTGGTTCGGTACGGTGCAAGAATTCCTGTCGGTGTTCGTACCGGGCTACTTTAGCTCGCTCGAACCCAAAGAGGCCAAGGCCGTTCTGTCTCGGTGTGTACCCGATATCCCCAAAGACAATGTGCTTGCACGCATGAATCCCGAGAGCGCAGCGGTGATCCAGCACGATCAGTTCGTCATGGGTCTCGATTCAGTCGATTTCGCAGCCCAAAAGGTGCGACAGGAGATGAAAGAGACCGAAGAAGAACTGCTGCGCTTGGAAGGTCAATGTCAGGCGTATCAAGGCGTCGTGAAGAGGGGAAAACCTGCGCCGTTTGTGCCGAGCATCACTGAGGATGAACGCGGGCGTTACGAAGCCGCCAAGCGAGAACTCATCGAGCGCGAAGCCGCGCACGGGCACCGAAAGGAACGTCTGCGCGACCTGTACGCAAGGCGTGAATCGCTTGGACGGGCGTATCGGGCACTGCGCGACAGCTTGCCCCAAGCGGATACGCACTGCCACACGTGTGGCCAGCCGCTTCCGCAGGATAAGGCGGATCGCATCCTTCAAGAGGTCGAGCGCAAGCGCAAGGCCTCTCTCACGAAGATGAAGGAGATGTTGGAAGAGGGAAACGCGGTCAAGGCCGAGATTGACAAACTCGAATCCCTGCCTGACGACGCATCCCCGAATCCTGAACTCGTTCAATTTGTACAGGCGATGGAAGATCGCCTCAAAGAAGAACACTACCGCAAAGTGGCCTATGACGCACAGCTTCGCGCCTACGAGCAAGCGCGGGAGCATCTGGCGCAGGTGCAAAAAGACATCGAAGTTACCCGCGAGCATCTGCAAGGACTCAAAAAGCGACTCCAAGCTTTGCAGGAGTTCCGCTTCGAGTACCTGCGCGCCCAGCACGATCAGCTGAACGGCCTGTTCCGGCATGTATCCATCCACCTGATGGATGCGAACAAGGAGACGGGCGAGGTTCGCGAGACGTTTCGGATTGAGTGGAAGGGCCGGCCATACCGACTGCTGTCCTACTCCGAAAAGATCCGTTGCGACATCGAGATCGGACGTGCGCTGGCACAAGCGAAGGGCGAAACGATGCCCGTGTACGTCGATAACGCCGAATCCGTGCAACGTCTCATGGAAGAGACGTTCAGTGGTCAAGTGATCGCGGCGTACGTCGCCGATGGGCCACTCACCGTGTCCAAGATGCCAGAGGCGCAGGGGGCGTAAGTCATGCGCCAGATTCCTACGTTCTTTGCATCCGAGGATGATGAACTCGTCCTCCGACAGATTCTCAGACATTACCTCGATGGCACTCTGCCGAGCGTACTGACCGCACACAGGGACGACATCGAGCGATGGGAGCGTGAGCAACATGAAAAGCCTCTACGTGTTTGATCAACACGCCGTGAAACGCATCATCCAGCGACGGTTGCCAGTCGAAGCCGTCGTGCAAATCGCGACGTTCGGCGTGACGGTGCAAGAAAGCAGAAAGCGGCTCATGAAACGCGGCGACGTGTACGGGAAGCCCGTGCATGTGGTCGTGGTCAAGCCGAACACGATCCTGACGGTGTACGTCGCGGACGAGTGGGAAAGCACCATCACGGTGCAACGCTCCCGTCGGCCGGCCTTGGCACATTAACAAATCAACCCCACCCGCCAACCGTGGGTTTCATTACCCTCGGGCGGCGGGGCCCGTGGGTGAAGTTCATCCACGGAGGGATGTTTCGTGAAAATCAAACCATACGCCGGCTGGATGGCGTGTTTCGCTTGCGTCCTCAGTTTGCTCATGCTGCGCTTCGTGCCACCCGTCTTATCGGGCTGGACCGAGGTCATCGTGGCACCTGGGCAAACGCTGTGGTCGCTTGCCGAGAAGTGTCCGGCCAATCCGTGGGATGTGGTGAATGCCATTGCGGCACACAACCACATTTCCGCGGACGAAACCCTACAACCAGGCGAAGTCTTGGAAGTACCGACGAAAGCGTCACCCTTCTGGACTCGGCTGGTTTTTTCATTTGAAGGAGGGAATCACGCATGAAAGCGACGTTTACGAATACTGACCTGGAGAAAATCCTGCGCCAGCTGCTTCGCGTGGTGCCGAACTCGACGAACAAGGTTGTCCTCAAGCATGTGCTGATTGACGCCAAGCGAGAGGAAGATCGCGTCGACTTCTACGCGTCCAGCGAGGACATGTCACTTCGGCGTACACTATTCGCTCAAGCCGCGGAATCAAGTGTGGAAATTGCGCAATCCGGCGCGTGCTTGTTGCCTGCAAAAGAGTTGCATGAAATGGTAAAACGTGCAAATGGGCCGATCACGATGGAGACCCAAAACGACCGTACGGTCATCATGTTTGGCAAGACCAAATACGATCTTGCCGGACTGAATCCGCATCTCTTTACACCATACGGCGATGCCGATGAACAGGTGACAACGGCCACGGTGCTTGCGCCGCATCTGTATCGACTAATTCGGCGCACGAGCTACGCCGCAGCCAAGAGCCTTGCGCGCCCCATTCTCATGGGCGTGCAACTCGCTTTGGCGGGCGGATACTTGTCGGCGGTCGCCACCGACGCACTGCGTTTGGCGCAATACACCGTGCCTTGCGAAGATGTGTTCGGCGGAGACCGGCAGCTAGTCCTCCCGGCGACCGTACTCGATACCCTGGCCGGCGCGCTGCCTGCATCGGACGATGATGAAGAAATCACGTTCACGCTTGGCATCTCATCGTGCACGGTGTCGTGGGGAGATGATGCCTTCAACATGGCCATTCGAGGTCTGGAGGGTATGTACCCCAATACCGCACGACTGATTCCAGAGCGCACGTCCCATCGCGTGGTGGTCGCACGCCAATCGCTGCTCTCAGCGTGCGAACGTGTGGCGATTCTGTCCGAAGCGGGCCATCAACGAGCCGAGTTTCGGTTTACCCCGTCCGGCCTCACCATGTCCGCCACGTCGACGCAATACGGTCACGCCGAGGAAACTCTGGAGACGATCCAAGGCACGAAGGACGATGTGGAGCTCCTGTGCAACGTGAACTATTGGATCGCGGCGCTCAAGGCGTTGGAAGGCGTGCAACAGGTAGAGATTGGTCTCAACGGGCCTATGCAACCGTGCATCTTGCGCCCCGTGGATGAACCCGGTGCAAGCCTGATCGCCACGGTAGCCCGATCTTCTGCGACGATAGAAAACTATTGCCAAGCAAGCTGAACTTCTCGCATAAACCCGTCGCACCGGGTATCAACCTTCTCCACCCGGTGCGTCCGGGTGGGGGTCGGAGGGATTACAACATGTCGTCCATCACCGTCGTCCGAGTAGAACTTGTAAAGGAACGATCACTGAAATATGTAGGTTCGCGGCGAATCCGATGCGCCGAAGACGCGGCGTACATCTTTCGGGAGTACATCGGCAACGCGGACCGTGAAATGTTCGTGACGATCATCCTATCGGCCAAGCACATCATCAATGCGATCAATACCGTTAGTCTCGGGATCCTTGACGCATCCATCGTGCATCCACGGGAAGTCTTTAAACCCGCGATTCTGAGCAATGCCTCATCGGTGATCGTGGGACACAATCATCCAAGCGGGGATCCCGAGCCAAGCCCAGAAGACGTAGCAGTGACACGCCGACTTGTTGATGCGGGGAAAATCCTAGGCATTGATGTTTTGGACCACATTGTCATTGGAGACAAAGACAGGTTTGTGAGTCTCAAGGCAAGAGAATTGCTCTGAGATCTGAAGCCTATGAAACGAAAATGAGGTAATGGAAGCAACGTGCGAAGGGAGGAAGCCCCATCGTCACCACCAGGGGCTCCCCCTTCGGTGATCGAGCGGGACGTGACCCATGAATGAAAAGGTGAAAGCAGCCATGGAACGCTTGGAGCAAGGGCTTGAAACGCTGCTCAACTCCGACGAGTGGCGCAAGTTTCTGCAATTCCAGGCGATGTTTCACCGATACAGCTTTGCCAACACACTGCTGATCATGAACCAGAATCACGACGCGACCTTTGTTGCGGGCTACAACCGGTGGAAGGAACTCGGTCGCTACGTCAAAAAGGGCGAACGCGGCATTGAGATCTTCGCGCCGTTGTTCCGCAAGGCGCGGAAGGCTAATACGGAGGAACATGATCAGGAAAGCGAAGAAACCGTCGAGAAGCACAATACGGACAAAAAACGCGCCTTGTACGGCTACCGCGTCGTGTACGTGTTTGACGTATCGCAGACGGACGGCGAGCCTTTGCCAAGCGTAGAGAGGCCAAAGATTCTCGTTGGGGAGAGCGACCTGTATGCTAAGCTGCAACAGGCATGCCCGTTCCCCGTGGATGAAGTGAGGTCACTAGGCGGTGCGAACGGAGAGTTCAACTTGCGTACACACCAGATTGAGATCGTCCACTCGTTACCCAAGACGCACAAAGCGAAGACGCTCATTCACGAGTGGGCTCACGGTCTGCTACACACGACCGGCCTGCTCACTTCCGCGAACAAACCGTGGATGGAGCTTGAAGCGGAATCGACAGCATTCGTGGTTGCCCACGCGCTTGGGCTGAACACCTCGGACTACTCGTTCGGCTACATCGCCGGTTGGAGTGGAAAAGACGCACTGTCTACTCTCAAGGCGTGCGGCACGAGGATACAGCAAGCGGCGGACAGTATCTTGATGGCGTTGGAAGAACCTCAGGATCTGTGCAAGGCCATCTAAAAAGGAGGTGACCCCACCGTCTTGCATGTTTGAGATGGAGGGAACGCCTCTCATTCCAAAAAATCACGGACGAGCAGATTATGTTGTTCGCGCTGTAATCCTTTACTCAACCCGAGTCACGCGGGGATACACTCACCCATCCCCCGTGACGTCGGGGATGGGAAAAGGAGCGAAACAATATGTACGAAAAGGCTGTAGAGAAAATCACGCTGGAGATGAACGCCAACGAGCACCATCCGTATGTCCAAGTGATAGGACGCTTTTTGTTGGCGCACCTCGAACAGCACCCGGAACACGCAGAAAGGATACTTGCCGAAGGCAAGACCATCCTCAAGAGCCTCGATGCGATGCGTCGATACGCGGAAACGAAGCGCGTGGGCAATGTGGCTGTGATCTCGGACGCAGACGGATTCGGCATCGTCCTCCAATACTTCGAGTGTTGGGACGGCGAGCCGTTTGACATTCCACCCGAGCCACAACCACCTGCACGACCCACGACACCTCCACGCACGGCAACCGCGAAATCCACGACAACAGCCAAACATTCGCATGCTCCGGCTGTGACGCAACTTTCGCTCTTCGACGATGCGGAAGGGGGCGAGGCGCTGTGAGCCACGACTTCTTCGCGCATTTTCCGACACAACCTAGTCAAGCGCTTACCGACTATGCACGTGACGTCGCGTTCCTCCAAAGTCGGTACCTCTTTGTTTGGCGCGACGGGAAGGTGCAAATGGCGTACTGCACGCATTGCCGCGAAACATATCCGCTCGGCGTCGGCAAAGACACCTTTCGGCATAACGACCAAGCGACGTGCCGCCAATGTGGATCGACATGCGTGGTCAAACATCGCGGCCGCGGGCGCAAACACCTGATCGACGTCGCCTACATCGTGTGGTACGAAAAGTCCGTGATAGACCCGCATGTTGTAGTCGCCACGTGGTACTACGCTTGGCGAGATTACTCAGGCGACTACCACAACGTCGAGACCCAGTTTGAACCACGCGCCCGGTACGTTTTCGTGCCGGTTCGTGGTGGCAGCATGATGCGCTTGGACTGGTCCGGCGAGTGGCAACCGCGTCGGAACGTCCATCCGTTGCCCGTCGGGGCCATGGGTTGGCACGCCATCGATGTCTGGTGCTCGCATGAGAGCATCCAAACCGCGGTGGCCGGCACGCCTCTTCAATACAGCGGGTGGGAGACGTATTGCGATCAGTACAACACACTCCTCACCTTCTTCGACCTGGCCTGCCGATACCCGTGCGTCGAGTATCTGACAAAGCTCGGCTTTGGGAATCTGGTCATTGCGAAATTGGAGCGCCAGCGCACGTATGGGGCGATCCACTGGCGCGGCAAAACGATGGAGCAAGTGTTTCGCATGCGACGTGGGGACGTAAACGCCTTCCGCAAGCTGGCGGCTACCATCGAGCCGCTGTCGCTATACAGCTATCACTTGTGGCGTCGGCTCAGCTGGAACGTTTCACCGGATGAGGCGCATTTTCTTAGGCAACTCTGCCAGCCGCACTATTGGCGGCAGATAGAGGCACGAACAACGCTCGCATCCGAGGTGGAGATCGCAAAGTACCTGTTCAAGCAGGTGCGTGCCTCGACGTATCATTCTGTCACCTATGCGCTTATCGAATGGCACGACTATTTGCGACACTGCGAGGAACTTGGCATTCCGCTCACATCCAAGCGCGTTGTGTTCCCGTCGAACCTTCGTGATGTGCACGATAAGATGATGCGACGCGTGCAAATCAAACGTGACGAGGGGCTCAACGAAAAAATCCAAGCTCGTCTGGCCGAGTTGGAGCCGTTCAGCTACACAGACGGACCTTTCTTGATTCGACCCGCTCGCAGCGTGCAGGAGCTCTTCGACGAAGGGAGGGCACTGCATCATTGTGTAGGCAGCTACGCAGCCCGATATGCTTGCGGCGAAACCGACCTATTTGTGATGCGGCTTGTATCCGCCCCGGATACGCCGCTTTGTACCATCGAAATGCAAGGCCACGTCTTGCGCCAGGCGCGCGGCGAGCGAAACCGACCCCTTCACGAGGACGAACAAACCTTCGTGGAACAATTCGTCCGCCATGTGACACATGGTCGCAAGCGTCATCGTCGTCAACCCAAAGCGAGTTAAAAAACCATGGGATTGTCGAGCCCTCAGCAATCCCATATACTGAAAACAAGGAGTGTTTACATGCCGGGTCAAGATACCTTGATGAAGGTGCTCACCCGTTCCCTATCCGGCGGCGCCCTGGATGTCTTGGGCGTGCACGGTGTGGAACTGGCGGAGCCTTTTCCGACGGAGCTTCCCGCCAACACACTGCGCATGGATCGCGTGTGGCGTATGACAAACCAAGATTTGTTTCATCTCGAATTTCAGACGAAGCGCGAATCGACGTTGCATCGGTTTTTGGAATACGACGCCCGCCTGGCAAACGAGCATCGCGTGAGCATTCGCACGGTCGTACTCTACCACGCAAGTGTCACGAACGCGCCGGCTGAACTCGACATCGGCACAGCGCTCTACCGCGTCGAGAATGTGTTTCTATCGCGGCTCGACGGCGAACAGGCGCTGAATGAGGTTGAGCGTCACCTGCGGGCGGGACAATGGGAACCAAGCGACCGCATACGGCTGGGCCTCGCGCTCAACATGCGCTTGGAGAACCAGGAAGAAGCCTTTGAGCGCGTGCGGGAACTCATTCCGCAAGTACCGGATGAGACCGAACGAGATTTGGTAGTCAGTGCAATTCTGGTGCTTGGAGATCAAGGGCTCACAGAGGAACAACGGGTACAACTTCGAAAGGAGCTGAGGAAGGTGTCGAAGTTGGCAGAGGAACTTTATGAAGAAGGGCGTCATGAGGGGCTTCAAGAAGGCATCATGAAGGGTCGAATTGAAATTGCCAGAAATATGCTCCGTAAAGGTGTGGCGATCGAGGACATCGCAGATACCACGGGGCTATCTAAGCAAGAGATCGAAGATCTCATGCGGAAACAATCGCATTAACGAGTCGGCCTGTCAGAAGCATTCACGCTTCGGCAGGCCGACGTTCTTTCTAGACGGAAAACATCTTCTGCCGTATTTCTGGATTGCACACGCAACCAGGCGGATACAGCGCCTCCCGAATGCGCCGCAGACTTCCGGCTTGAAGGTTCATCCGATAGGACTCCTTGATTTTCGTAACGCGCGTATTCCTCGCGCCAAGCGCCACGAGAAAGTCGTGACATTCTGGTACGAGTGGCCCTGTGAGTGTCAGGCGGTATCGGCCTGCCGGGTCGATGCGAAAGTGGCTGTGCGTGTCGATGTAACCGCGTACAAAATCAGCGGTTGGGCGAAAGACCGACTGTGACTCACAAGCATGCTCCAATGCGCACATGAGATCCACGTCGTAGCAGCGCAAATAAAGGCTCGGCTTGCCGCGACTGACGAGCGTGACGGAGGATCGGCGCATAAACGAGCGCAAGATCTCGATTTGTGTGGTATCATCCGACACAAAGCGAAGATACCATCGTCCCCGTCTATCGCGCACGACCTTCGCACGGGACACCAACGCGCCGAAGGGATAGTCCGGGATAGTCGGATACCCGTGGATTGTAAAGTACGCTTGGAAGAACACCTCCAGCACCCGCGACCATGTGCCATGCGTTTGAATCACTTGTTCCGGCGACACGCTTTTCTCTTTGCGATAGATCCGACGATAATCCGACACCTTTGGGAGTCGGCGTTTTTCTTCCCATACTTGTGTAAAAATTTCGAATACAGGGTTATCAGGGTTCATATAGCCAACTCCTCGTGACAAGTGCATCTTGAGTGTATCGGATCAACGGATGGGTTTCTAGGCCAACTTTGCGCCATTTTTTATGTCCGATAATGAAACGTTATTGGACGTAAACTTACATTCCGAACGATGTATGACACCCTCATACGCATGCGCATTAGAGTATAATATTCATACCAATACCTCATGTAAGAAACGAGGCGACGATTGTGATACATATCAGTACCGTTACATCGAAGTATCAAGTCACCATTCCGTTAGAGATTCGTCAGAAGAAAGGGCTAAAAGTAGGGGACAAGGTCATCTTTCAGTACACGGAAGACGGAGATATCCTCATTCGTCCTATCAGAAAGAAAACCGCGAGGGAGCTGGCAGGCTCATTGTATCGCGAAGACACGCCCTATATCCCCATTGAAGAGGCGCGTCGGATTACACAAGAAGAGTTGGCACGTCGTATTGATGAGGAGGGAAAATACTTCGATGAGAACTCTGGTTCTTGATACGAATGTCATCCTTCGGTATCTTTTGCGCGATCACGAAGGAATGTATCAATCCGCGATAAAACTGTTTGACCAAGCGGAACAAGGTGAGTTCACGCTTCATATCGACCCCATGGTGATTGCTGAATGCATTTACGTCTTGACAGGATCGTTGTACCAGCGAAACCGGTCGGATGTTTCTCAAACCTTAGCCGAAATTTTGCTACTCGATGGTGTGACTTGCGAAAACCAAGACTTATTGACTGAAAGTTTGACCTTGTTTTCTGAGCGCAATGTCGATTTTACAGACGCGTATCTCGCATGTCGGAGCCGAGCCATGGGCGCCGGCGTGGCCTCTTTTGATCGAGACTTTTTAAAACTCGGGGTTCAAGTGCATGTTCCAGAGTCTAGGACCTGAAAGCGAGGACATGGAAGTGCTGATTCAGGATGAACCCGCATTTGCGCATGCAAGCCTGACGTCTCTTTCGGCCAGCGCGAATACATACATACGTCAATCGAAGGCAAAAAACACGATCAAGGCCTACCAATCCGACTGGCGCTCGTTCTGCACCTGGTGCGACGAACGCCACTTCTCTTCCCTGCCCGCCGAGCCGCAGACAGTTGCGCTCTACTTGACCGACATGGCTGATCGAGGCTATCGAACCAGTACGATCGGGCGGCATATGATTTCGATTGGGCTCGCCCATCGAACGAAAGGCTTCCCCTCCCCGACTGCTGACGAAACGGTTCGGGCCGTATGGCGCGGCATTCGCAATACGCTTGGCGTAGCACCTCACGGGAAACGTCCTATTTTAGTGGAGGATTTGCGCAGAATGCTTCAACACGTGCCGAACGACCTCATGGGTCTGCGCGACCGTGCACTCCTGCTGATCGGGTTCGCCGGTGCATTCCGACGCTCGGAGATCGTGGCTCTGAATGTCGAGGACGTCGAGTTCGTGCGTGAGGGGCTTGTGATCACCTTGCGCAGGAGCAAGACTGACCAGGAGGGCGAAGGCCGGAAAGTGGGCATCCCCTACGGATCGTTCATCGAGACCTGCCCGGTGCGTGCACTGCAAGCGTGGCTGACCGCGACGGGCATTGAATCCGGGCCACTCTTTCGCCCAGTGAGCAAAGCCCACGATGTCCGCGACGCGCGCCTGTCTGACAAGACTGTGGCGCGCATTGTGAAGAGATATGTTCGACTGATAGGACTCGATCAGCGCCATTATGCTGGACACAGCCTGCGCGCCGGCCTCGCCACATCAGCGGCGATGGTAGGCGTATCGGAGCGAGACATCATGGCACAGACGGGACATAAAAGCCCGATGATGGTGCGGAGATATATCCGAGATAGCAACTTGTTTCGATCAAATGCGGCGGCAAGGATTGGGTTATGATGGTTGTTTAGTATATATGTGTTCCACATTTACTTTGGTATACGTATATAGTGTACCTTTGTTTCACTCCGACCCCTTGATCAGCGTTCCGACTGACTCGCCC
>NZ_FNOJ01000026.1 GCF_900107035.1 Alicyclobacillus hesperidum
TGCTGACCCCTGCCTGTTCAGCGTCACCTCTCGATGACGGTTACTAGCCTTGCTAGCGCGCAGACAGGTCTCCCCAGATAAGAACGGACTCTTTCCCCTCACGTACCTGCCGCAGTTTACTGCCGTAGCTCTTGGCGACTTAGGACTTCGTTGTGTGTAGGCAACTCGTCCAACTATGACAGCCTCAAATGCGATTCGTGTACCTCAGGTCGAGGGTTTGCCTCCAGCTTCCTTCAGATTCCACCTCACGGTGGACACCCTTGCTCTTGGCTAACGGTAGGTATGTCGCCAACCCCCGTTCGGGACTTACACCCTAAAGATTCCGCCCATGCTGGGCGTACTACAAACGCATGCCGGGCCGTTGCGCCCGGCTTTCCTCATTCGTGATTCCGCTGCATGCCCTCCACACCCTGATCCAACCCAACGGCATAAGTCGCACAAGCCTTTGGTAAAAGAATCGCAACAAGGTTACAAAGGAAATCATTGACTGACCCAGCGTAGGTGCCTATGATATAGCCAAAATACTCTATGGGGCGAGGGTGGGCATTTATGCCGCAGGGCAAACCTGGTGTCTTCCGTTTGCGAAATTTCTGGATACTGCTGATTGGTTCGTTGTTCTCCGTGATGGGAGACAATGCCTATTTCACGATTCTCGGCTGGTTTGTCTTAAGTGTCACTGGCTCGCAATTAGCCCTGGGTACCACCATGACCTTCGCTGCGATACCTAGAATCGTGTTCATGCTGGTCGGCGGTGCCATTGCGGATCGCGTCAGCCGCAAACTCATCATGTCGATCTCGCTGTCGTTGCGCGCAGTCGTCTTGTTCCTCTTTGCCCTTCGCCTTGTCACAGGCAATGCCCATCCAAGTCTGTGGATGATTGAGACGATGGCAACCCTGTTTGGCGTGATCGACTCGTTTTACTATCCTGCAAGTGGTTCGGTGATCCAAGCTGCAGTAGCCGAGCCGTTCGTGCCCCGTGCGACGAGCATTCTACAAACTGTTCAGCAGTCTTGTACCGTGCTTGGCCCCCTGCTTGCCGCCGCATTGCTGTCCATGCACCGCTATGGGCTGATTTTCGTCACGATTGGTGCTTTTTTCGCCTGTGCCTCGTTGGTCGTGACGGCGTTGCGCTTGCGAGCGGTACTGCCACAAGGCGACGCGCAGAAAAAACGCGAAAATACAAGAACCTCGTCCATGCTTCGAGATATTCGCGAAGGCTTGCGCTATGTCGTGAGTATTCGGCTGCTACTCATCGTCATGTCCTTGAGCCTATGTATCAACCTGTTGTGCACAGGTCCACTTAACATCGGTATTCCCGTGCTCATTCGATCTCGCGGTTGGACCGGCACCACCTTTGGCGTGTACGAAGCCGCACTTGGCATCGGTGCTGTTCTGGGTGGGGTATGGGTGTCCGCTTTAAAAGGATTTCGTGGCAGACTTTTGTGGATTGGCGCCTGTGGCGTGGTCATGGGATTGCTTATCGCCTTGCTCGGCTACATCCCTGCCCGGGTTGGTGGAGTGCTCGATATGGGCGGCATCGGTGCCGCCATTAGCATGGTGAATATACCGTTTCTCGCATTTTTACAAGAATTCGTACCAGGCGATAAACTTGGGCGAACAATGTCCGTGTTTATGCTTGTTGCAAATGGATTTACCCCCATCAGCTACAGCTTATCCTCATGGATCCTTCAACAACGCGTGCCGGCACCAGCGTTGTTGTTTGGATGTGGTATCGGGATGTCGGTCGTATTTTCACTGCTGTACGGCTCTCGTGAATACAGGCGGATCGATTCATACACGCGTGCCACGCCTGCACATGAACCGGATCCTGCCTACCCATCCGAAGTTTGACAGAGGTCAGGCGACAGGAACCGGACCCCATGGGTTCGTCGCCGACCTTACCCTTACCTTTCAAGTTCTTCTTTCACTTCATCAAGCTTTTGCGCAGCCACCTGATAATGGTCAGTCAACCGCTTCACCGCAATTTGGTTCTCGGATTCCAACGTGACATCGATAGCGTTCTGCGCTCTATCCAAGGCGTTTTCGGCCTGGTCCACCAAGGTATCGTTTGGATATGAAACTGCTTGTTTAACGGCGTTTTCTGCTTTGTTGAGCGAATTCGAAGCATCCGTTAACGCCGTTTGGACATTTTGACTACGTGGACGCTTGGTCATGCGGATCAACCCCCTTGATGGCAATTTCCTCGTTTAGGGTGCCCAAGCACCGTCATGACATGCCAAAGGAATGAGACGTTCCACGTTTTTAGCACTGTGCGCAAAATTCCATTCCTACGAACACAATGAGGTGTTTGAAGCTTTTTTAAGAACCTTGCCCTATATTCCTCATATGGCCAGTAGTTAGCCAAATCTAGTATCAAGGGTGGGATTCGGGTGAAGAAGATACTTTTAACAACCTTGGCAACCATCACTTTATTTGCAGCGCCATCCATCGCGTTCGCTGGTACATCGAAAGATGCGCATGCTACCACAACGCATGTAGCTACGCATGCGGCTAAGAAGAAGACGACAGCAGCTAGCAAGGTGAAGCCTGGCAAAGTGAGCTCGAAGAAAAAAGTCACGGTGAGCAAGAAAAGCACAACGAGCAAGAAAACAACCGTCCATAAAAAGGCGGTAAGCAAAACAACCAAGGCGAAGTCGTTAAACAGCAAGGCCTCTAAGAAAAAATAAGGTATTTCGCTACGAGCGAATGACCTAGTCATTCGCTCTTGTGTTGTCATGGCGATTTTTCGTAGCGGTGCCGATATGGTACGGTTAACGTAAAAATCAATTCAAAGAGGTTCGCCATGCACTCTCCGTACAATCTTTTTGCAGAAGCTCGCACCTTTATCGAACAATGTTACACTGAATTGGGCAAATCCAAGGCGGATCAGGCATTGCGCCTTGAACAAATTGCATCTGAACTCCGTTTTACCGGAACCTATCGCCACACGTTTGAAGAATTGGAACATGGCGCACGCATGGCATGGCGCAATAGCAATCGGTGTATTGGTCGTCTATTCTGGAAATCGCTAACGGTTATCGATGCAAGAACAGCCGATACACCTGAAACTGTGTATCGTTCCTTGCTCAAACATATTGAGTACGCCACAAACAATGGAAAAATTAAACCGACCATAACGGTTTTCCGGGCATCTACCGCCAACGACGATGTGCGCATTTGGAATCATCAATTGATTCGATACGCCGGATATGAAACAGGCTCGAATGGTATTGTTGGCGATCCACATTCGGTACCGTTCACTCGCGTCTGCCAAAGATTAGGATGGACCGGCAGCCAGGGCGCCTACGATGTCCTGCCCATCGTTGTCCAAGTTGGAAACCGCGTTCAGTGGTTTAGCATCCCGCCGTCATCCATTTTGGAAGTTCCAATTCATCACCCATCGATTCGCGACATTTCAAAATTAGGCATGCGGTGGTATGCGGTGCCTATCATCAGCGATATGGCCCTCCTGATTGGCGGAATACGGTATAGCGCGGCACCGTTTAACGGCTGGTACATGGGAACGGAAATCGGAGCGCGGAATTTAGCGGATGCGAAACGCTACAACATGCTTCCTGCAGTGGCTGATGTTATGGGACTATCACGAACCTCAGACGCCACTTTGTGGAAAGACAAGGCACTTGTAGAATTAAATCTTGCCGTCATTCACTCGTTCCGCGAAACAGGAGTTACAATTGTCGATCACCACACAGCAGCACGGCAATTTGCGTACTTTGAACGGACAGAAGTCGATGCGGGTCGACGAGTTACAGGTGACTGGAGTTGGCTGATTCCTCCCTTGTCGCCAGCTACCACACACATTTTTCACAGCCACTATCACAACGACTTTCAACTTCCGAATTACGTCCGCCAACCGTGTCCATATACGCACCTTCTATAACTGAAAAGAAAAAGGCGGAATCCGTCATGGATCCGCCTCCTGGGTCTTACTTTCGCATCACTTCCGCCACAATCTCGTACGAGCGAACACGCGCGGCGTGATCGTAAATTTGCGTTGTGATGATGATTTCATCAGCCTTAGTCGCATCGCGAAAAGCCTCAAGCTTGCGCCGAACCGTATCCGGTCCCCCTACTACCGCAAGGCGACTTCGCGTTTGGATGGCCTGCCATTCCATTGGCGTGCACCAGTCCTCGATGTTGTCCACCGGCGGCTTCAATTGTCCCGGACGCCCGCGCAAGAGACTTAATTGTTGCAACTGCGACGAGGTTGCCAGATATTCAGCTTCTTCGTCGGTCAAAGCCGCGACAACCGCAGCCCCAACCATTGCATAAGGTTCGGATAGCCATTCTGACGGCTGAAAGTGCGTTCGGTAGACGTCAAGGGCAACAAACAGGTAGTCCGGTGCAAAATGACTCGCATAGGCGAATGGCAGTCCCAATTCAGCGGCCAGTCGCGCACTGAAATCGCTCGAGCCAAGGAGCCAAATTGGTATGTCGATGCCTTCCCCAGGCACGGCGTGCACGGACCGCGGTTCACCAGCGGGCGGATGGAAGAACGCCCTCAGCTCAGCCAACAAATCTGGGAAATCCGCCCCGTGCCGATCCGGTGTGCGCCGCAACGCGCGAATCGTCGGCGTATCGGTGCCTGGCGCACGACCAAGGCCAAGATCGATCCGGCCTGGATACAATGACGCCAGCGTGCCGAATTGCTCGGCCACGACGAGCGGTGCGTGATTCGGTAGCATGATGCCGCCCGATCCGACGCGTATGTGCTTCGTTCCACCCGCGATGTGAGCGATGACGACGGAGGTCGCCGAACTCGCAATCCCCGGCATGCTGTGATGTTCGGCCACCCAATAACGGCGGTAGCCAAGGTCTTCTGCACGGCGAGCGAGATCGAGACTGTTGCGAAGCGCATCGGCGGCTGAAGCCCCTTCGACGATAGGCGCGAGATCGAGTACGGAGAGCGCAAGCCCGTCTCGCGCCAGTCCCATATCGTGATTCAATGCCATGACCCTCCCTGCGGGAACGAAACCACGTAAGACGACAATCGTCTCATTATAGCGCGCTCACAGGGTAAAACTGAAACGTCACTGAGAAACATCCACGGGCGCACGCTGTGCTAATGTAGCGTGATCGTCCCGGTCTAGCACATAGGAGGCGCACACGCCGCCTACCAGCCCCCAGAATGGAGAACCGATATGCAAAACGCTCACGCCGGAAACCGTGATTAAGAATGAAAACAATGCACTCTTCTTGAAACCACCGCCAAAGCTCATTTTGAGTGCGTCCGTCAGGACACTGATCATGGCGATCCCGCCGAGCATTGAGATCGTCGACTGCGGGACGGCGTGCGGTATCGAGGCCGCAATCGGCGCAAACAGGCCAAACACAATGGATAGGATGCCCAGAACAACGGCGGCACTGTATTTCTGATCCGGATCCCCCGATTCTTCCCCCGTCAACAACGCGGTCATGGGCCCCGCGACGCACGCGGTATGTGCGCCAAACAATCCATTGATGATGGAACCAATGCCACTCCAACGCGTCATGCTATTGACCGGCGGCTGATAACCCTCGCTTTGTAGCACGGCAATGCCTTGTGCATTTTGAATAGCAACCACTGTAAGCACAAGCGGCAGCACGAGTTGAGAGATGGCTCCTCCGTTCCACGCGGGCAGGTAAAGATGCGGCTTCGCCAGCGAAACGGGGGCTCCCGCAAAATGCACCTGACGCGCAACGACAAGTGTCAGCGCGGTAGCGAGGATGGCTGCCAATATAGGTGGGAATTTCTTTGCCAAGCGCGGCGTTAAGTGAAAGACCATGAACACCAGAAGTGGCACGCCGTTGACCAACGGCTCTGTGCGAACCGCTTGAAATAAACCAACCCCAAACGGAAGTAAAACGCCAGACACCATCCCCATCATGACCGGCATAGGCAATACGCGCATAAGCCGATCGACCACACCTGTGATGCCAAGGATGAAAATGACGGCGCCCGTGATCAAATAAGCGCCAATGACCTCGGAAAAGGAGTGATGTGCAAGCGTCTGCCCGACGAGCACCGCTCCCGGGATCGAAAACGCAAAGCCGATCGGTTGACGAAACAACAACGCCTGTAAAAGCGTCAAACAACCCGGAATCACGTAAATGCCAAAAATCCAGGAAGTCGTTTCTGTTTCCTGTAAATGACCTTGTGCTGCGGCCTGGAGCACAATCAATAACGGACCCGTGGCCCCAAATAGCCAAGCGATCAGGCCATTCGTAAAACTCCCTAGCGACAAAGCCTCTGGCAACCCTATGACATTGCGAAACAAACAACCTCACCTCGTCTGTCAGCAGTTCTGCTCTCAACAGGAGACCAAGAATCAACTTACATCGAGGTTTGCGTATATGTAAAATATACATTACAAATAAAACACATATATTTTATGTATGGTGGCGATGTGGTGGATCTGAAAAAGCTCCAGTACTTTGTCGCGATTGTCGAAGAAGGACAGATTACAAGAGCGGCCCAGCGACTCCATATGGCACAGCCTCCACTTAGCCTGCAGCTACAGGCGTTGGAGCGAGAACTTGGGATTCAACTGCTTGCGCGAAATCGCGGCAAGGTTGAACCGACTCAAGCAGGTTGGGCCCTGTATCGGCGCGCGCAGGAGATTTTGCGCTCGGTAGACAGCATGGTCAACGAAGTCAAGGAACTTGGCGCTGGCGTGCGTGGCAAACTTACAGTTGGCACGGTGATGTCCTGTGTGTCGTATCTGCCTGACACCATGCGTAAGTTTCAAGCTCGCTATCCGCAGGTGACGTTTGAATTGTGGGAAGGCGATTCATATCAAGTGGAAGAATGGCTGCGAACAGGGGTTATTGAACTTGGCATCACGCGCCTGCCAGTGCTCTCCGACGTTGAGATCATACACTTGCATACGGAACCCTTGGTCGCTGTGCACCCACCAGGCTGGGGAGCCTGGCACGAGCGCCGCATCGGATTGTCAGAGTTCGCCGACAAACCGCTGCTCATTTTACACAGCCATGGCGGCAGGGGCATTTATGAGATGTTCATCGAGATGTGTCAGGCACAGGGAGTCCACCCGAACGTCATCTGCGAGAGCCCGGATGTGGCGACGCTCTTGACCTTAACCGAAGCAGGCATCGGCGTCGCCATCGTCCCTGCACTGGCCGTGCGTCTGCGGCCAGAAGGTGCTTTGCGCTACGGCGTGATCGAACCGACCATCGAGACCGACACGGCCGTGATCTGGTCAAAACAACGCGCCTTGACCACGGCCGCAACACATTTTCAAGAGATGCTCGTAGCGCACGTCACAGGCTCTTGACGCAATTGTCGCGCCGCCATAACCATCGCCTGCAAAGCCGCCAGCGTCTCTGCCTCGCCACGGGTCTTCAAGCCACAATCCGGATTGACCCAGAGCTGCGCCGGATCGATCACGCTGGCCGCCTTGCGCAACAATCCGACCATGTCCTGAACATCGGGAACGCGCGGGCTGTGAATGTCATAGACGCCGGGCCCGATGTCGTTTGTGTACTGAAAGGCTTCAAACGCCTGTAACAATTCCATGTGCGATCTCGACGTTTCAATCGAAATGACATCGGCATCCATGGCTTGAATGGCAGGCATGATGTCATGAAACTCGGCGTAACACATATGGGTATGGATTTGCGTCTCGTCTTTCACACCACTTGCCGCGATGCGAAAACATTCGACTGCCCACTCCAGGTAGGCGTCCCAGTCTGCCCGCCGCAAGGGCAAGCCTTCACGCAAAGCTGGTTCGTCAATCTGAATGACACGAATCCCTGCCGCCTCCAGATCCAGCACTTCATCGCGAATGGCGAGTGCAATCTGGCGACATACCTCATGGCGCGGCAAATCGTCGCGGACGAACGACCACTGCAGGATCGTGACAGGACCGGTCAACATCCCCTTGACAGGCCGCTCCGTCAGCGATTGCGCATAACTCGTCCAACGGACGGTCATCGGCTCGGGGCGCGCCACGTCGCCGACGATAATAGGAGGTTTCACACAGCGCGATCCATAACTCTGCACCCAACCGTGCCGCGTAAACAAAAACCCGTCCAGCTTTTCACCAAAGTACTCCACCATATCGGTACGCTCAAACTCGCCGTGCACAAGCACATCTACGCCAAGTTTTTCTTGAATGACCATCCAACGCATAATCTCGCCTTGCAAGAACAACTCGTATTCCGCATCTGAAATTTGCCCCTTGCGCCACTTCGCCCGCGTGTCGCGCACAGATTGCGTTTGCGGGAACGAGCCGATGGTCGTCGTCGGAAATGGTGGCAACTGCAGGCGCTCCTGTTGTTTGGACTTGCGCTGTGCAAACGACGATGCGCGTGCCAATCGCAAACCGCTCAACTGCGCCATACGTGTGGCGACAGCCGGATTGTAGAAGCGTGGAGACGTCGTCCGTGCCCTGCGCGCCTCACGACTCAGAGCCAAATGCTCCGCAACCGCATCCTTACCGTCGTTCGCCCCGCGCTTAAGCACACGCAACTCAGACAACTTTTGCACGGCAAATGCCAGCCACGACCTCACCTCTGGTTCCATGTCGCTTTCCAATTCCACATCCCACGGCGCGTGTAACAGGGAACACGACGGCGCGACGTGAACCTGCTCCAGCCCGGCGATAGAAACGGCCTGCTCAACGAGCACCAGAGACTCGTGCAGATCGGCCCGCCATATATTGCGACCGTCGATCACGCCGACAGACAGCCGTTTCTCTTCTGGCCAGCCATGGCGCGCCAGGTCTGCCAACTGCTGCGGTGCACGAACGAGATCCAGGTGCAGACCCTGTACCGGTAGTGCCAAAGCCGTCTCCAGATTGTCAGCGATGGAACCAAAATACGTGGTGAGCATCATCTTGGGCACCGACTGCGCCGCAAGGTACGTATACGCCTCGTGCAAGCTTGACCGCTCGGTATCCGTCAGATCCAGAACCAGACAGGGCTCGTCGATTTGCACCCACTGTACCCCGGCATCGTGTAGAGCGTTCAGAAGCTCGCCATAAGCAGGTAATAGTTGGGTAATCAGAGACAAGGGATCCACATTTTGTCCGCGCACCTTGCCAAGGCGCAAAAACGAGACAGGGCCTAAGAGCACCGGCACGGTCTCGATGCCCAATTGCCGCGCTTCCAAATACTCGGCCAACGGTTTATTGGCTCGCAGGCTAAAGTGTTGTTGCGCTGAGAATTCAGGCACGAGGTAATGATAATTCGTGTCAAACCACTTGGTCATCTCAAGCGCTGCCACGCCCTCAGCACCGCGCGCCATAGCAAAATACTGCGCGAGCGAGCCGTCTGGTAGCCCACGAAAGCGGTCAGGCACCGCATCGAATAAAACAGCCATGTCGAGAACGTGATCGTAAAGCGAAAAATCGTTGGATGGGATCCAGTCGATGCCCGCCTCCTTCTGCAGTCGCCAGCGCAGGCGCCTGATGTCGGCAGCCACTGTGCCCAGTTCTGCCTCCGTCGACTTGCCTTGCCAAAACGATTCGAGTGCCCGCTTGAGTTCGCGGCGCGGGCCCATGCGCGGAAATCCTAGTGTTGCTGCAATCGCCAAAGTCGTGTCGCCTCCCCAGATGATTTGGTGCCAAACTCCCGAGCGCGAGCGGAATCAAAAACCCCCCGCTTCCACACGGGAAGCGGGGGTGCATGGAGACTGGATATATAGGCAAGCGTTGCAGCCGACGTCAACACACCGGCCAAGCAATCCATCCTGCTTCGTTCCTGCCCCAATCCCAAACCCACGTGGGATACACAGAGCTGCTTCGCCTGGCAGGTCTTCGGACTCGGATGTCATCCGCTGTCGCACCGCCTTCCCCGCAACCAAGCGAGTGGCTTGCGGCCGATTAGCCGCAACGTCAACAGCGTCGTTCCTCACCGCGGCGGGACCGTTCCGGATTCGCACCGGATTCCCTTTTCATTCACCGTCGTAGTGAAACCAAGCGAGCATATCAAGTTGTGGGGCTACTATATCACTGCCTTATTATTTTCGCAATTGCACAGCTAGACAGAAGCCTCTGCGATCACGCCTGACCTCCACCTTGCTGCTGCAATGCTGCAATGAGTCGATTGGCAATCGGACTGCCAAGGCCCGTGCACGGATCCCAACCGGGCCCCGCCGCATAGACATCCCCTGTGCCGGCAATATCGTTGTTGCCCTGCGTAATATCGCGAAATGCCTGCGCCGCTTTTGGCAAGCTATATAGCACTGGGTTGAGATAACCCACAGGCTGACCGATGGTCTTGTTTGCAATGGTGACCAGCCCCGCCCACAAGGGTGCCACGGCACTCGTCCCACCAATGGCCGCAGTTTCGCCGTCTACCAATACCTCGTAGCCTGTCGCAGGGTCAGCATCCCCCGCGACGTCGGGCACACCGCGTCCAACCGTGCCTCCAGGGTTTGCAGACGGTGGCACCTGTGCGTTTTTCTGCCAGCTAGGAAGCGCAAATACGCTACTCACGCCGCCCCCAGTACTGCCACCTTGTGCGCCGTCGTTCCAGACGGTCTCACTCGCAATCTGACCGTTTTCCACTACCAAACGCGTCCCCCCGCAAGCCAAGGCATAGGGTGACGATGCGGGAAAATCAACATGGTACAAACCGTCGTTCTCGCCATCTGTGGATCCGCTGTCCCCGGCCGCGACACACACGGTCACACCAAGCGCGGCCGCGTCCTGCAAGGCCCGATTCATCGCCTGGATAGAGGCCGCCGCCCAACCGTTCTCAGGACCGCCCCAACTGATAGAAATCACCGTAGGTTTGTTCGTCGTATCGTGAATAGCCGTCGTGATCGCGTTCAAAAACCCAGCGTCCGTATTTGGCGCAAAATAAACAGCGAGCTTTGCACCTGGAGCGACGGCGCCGGCAACCTCGATATCGAGCTCGACTTCGCCGTCCGGGCCATTCGGATCTCCGGTCGGTTGGTTGACGGCTCCATCGACTCCTACCGCAACAAGAGGTGGCGGCGCCATACCAAGTGACGCGAAATACTCGCCAATACTTTGATCTGAATACCCACCTCCAAGCTCAATGATGCCGATACACTGCCCCGTACAATCGACGTTTTCCGGAAAGGCATAGGCCGCTGCAACCTGTGGCGGCGTGTAGGCAACCTGTTCAGTTGCTGTGGCGCGCATCGCCGCCGCCCCCTCAGGTTGTCGCCGAATTCGGAAGTGCGGAACCGCTTGCGGCCGTGTATCGAGACCAAGTACCGCCGTCACCACGTCAGCGATGTCCATCGGCACATGTACATCGCCGCTGTGCCCCCGATACGAGAACCCGGGGTGTTGATACGTGCGAAGATCGATCCGAAACGCTTGATTCACATCGGCTACTCGGCCCGTAAGCAATGCCGTGCCAGCTGCGAGGTGCACCTTCTCCAGCACCAGCCCGTGCGCATCGGCGAATGCCCGCACCTTCTCGATATCCTGCGCATCGGCGCCGTGGCGGACAGCAAACTCGTCGTGTGTGAGATGCCTGCGTTGGCTGGGCGGCAACGATTGCAATGACTCAATCGTCGCTTCCAGTTGCTCAGGCGAACGCCGCCGCAATACGAGTGTAACGGATACGCGCTCGTCGGGATCCGCTGGCCCGACATCCGTCGCGCCAGCCGCGAGCGGCCGGACATGCCCAGGTAACGGGACAAAGTGGCTGCCTGCCTGCGTTCCTGTGTTTGACACGAATACCTGCTGATCCATACACATCATCTCCAATTCGAGCGAGAGTCTAGAGAGTGCGACGGGTTCACGGTCAGTATAGCATGGATACATTTGGTTGTCCCTGAATCGGGCGAAAAATCCGCTTTTTCTCCATCTTCCCGGGTGTTTGTCACCTATAGCCTTGCAATCAATCGACATACAGTGAAATAAATCCGTTGGAGGTGACATCTCTTGATCCGCAACGCCTGGTATGCCGTGCTGACCGTGGACGAAGTCAGCGCGAGGCCGACGAAAGTGCGGCTCCTCAATCGCGATCTCGTCGTGTTCATGGACCAAACGGGCCATCTTCGGGCCGTACACGCATACTGCCCACATCGTGGGTGTGATTTATCTCTCGGCTCTATCGTGGACAATCTCCTTACGTGCCCGTATCACGGGTGGAAATTTGACAAAGATGGCGTGTGTAGGCACATACCAGCAAACCATAAGGGCGGGTCCATCCCGCGTTCCGCCCGCTTGCAAACATTTACTGCCCGCAAGGCAGCCGGTTTGGTTTGGGTCTCGCTGGCTGCGCCGGATTGCGCCGCATCTATACCAGGCCCAGCCGCCGCACCCGAATTGTCTGATCCAACCTGGCATTGGCTATCGTTTCACACCGTGTGGAAAGCCAACATGTGCCGCGTTGCAGAGAGCGTGTTAGACATCTCCCACTTGCCGTTCGTACATCCTGAAACGACAGGTGAAGACGTGTCGCCCATTGTCGACGGACCAGAATATGTCATGCATGAAAAGAATATTCGAATTTACCCACGCCCCTTCACTCATCCGATGGAACCGCCAAATCCCGATCGCTTGGCAGACGACAACGACCTCCGGACGGAAATCGAAATGTGGTTTCCAAACCAGTGGATCATTCGGACGCCTATTGGCCTTGAGCGACGGATGTCCACCTATTTGACGTTTACTCCAATAGATGCTGAAACGACCGTCATTTGGGGACAAATTGGACGCAACTTTGACAGCGACTCCGACTTTCTGGACGTGTTTCATCTGGAGCACACACAGTTTGTCATGCATCAGGATCAAATGATTGTAGAGAGCCTGCGGCCTGTGCTGCCGCCAAAATTAAAAGAAGAAGCACATGTACCGTCTGATGCGCCGGCTATTCGTTACCGCCACCTTTGGCTACAAGCAATCGCACAAGAAGCGGCGACCTAAGCCGCCGCTTCTGCACCGATTTCACGTGTCGTCGTGCTCCTGATGGGGATCGAGTTTTGCTAAGCGGAACTGTGGGAATCAGTCTAAATTGCGATACATGAGCGCAACAGCAGACTCTGAGAGCCAAATTGGGAAACTTGCCACAGAGGTCTGGGCCATCGTCTTTCTGATCGTGCTTGTCGACGTGGCACTGCTAAAACCGTACAAGAGCCATTACGAGAAGCGGATCGACGGAGATCTAGAGTGGAACGAAAAGTTCCGCCTGCTCGTTTTGTTTACATACCATAAACGACGTTCCACATGCGCATCTGATGCAGTGGATTGCGCGGATCGATGCGTTGCGCCATCAGCCAGTTGACAGCACCGGCGCGTTCCGCCGGCGTGATCGGCACAGCGAGAACGGTCGCCAAATGGTCGACCAAAGCGCCTGCTCCTGCTGGATTCGCAAGGTCTTCTCGACGATACGACATCAGCACGCGATGTACGCGCCGCCAGTTGAGTGGATTGGCAATTTTGGAGCGGAAGATTGGTAATAACCTTGGGTGCAACCCCATGATGTTCACCCCCCTTCTCGGAAGTTTTTGCCCTCTATAGAACGCTGAAAATGCAACAGCGCCGACGTGGGCCACACCTTCGGATAAATGTGATAGGTGATATACAGCGCCCCTGGAAATGCGGATCCGTTCGGACAGGTATCAAACCATCCGTCCGCCGTTCGGTGATCGAGCAACCAATCCACCGCCATGGACGCGGATCTGTAAATGGCGGATTTGACGGCTGTGTCGGCTGTGCAATCGTAAAGGTGAAGCAACGTATCCAATCCCCAGGCCGTTTGTGTGGGTTGACCTGTAAAGGCCGAGCTATATCGCCCGAGCATGTCACTTTCGCAGAGTTCGCCAAAGCTCCCGTCTGCTCTCTGCACGGACAATAGCCAGCGCAGTGCACGCATGAGGCTGGGACTTGACGCTGGCAGGTTTGCTGCAACGAGCGCTTGCACCGCGCACCAAGTGCCATACAGATAGGTCGTTCCCCATCTTCCATACCAACTGCCGTCGCGAAGTTGATTGGCTTGCAACCAAGAAATCGCCCTCTTTATAGAGGAATCCGTCGAATTTAACACGCGCCGACGCAGGAGAAAGGCGACGACCCGCCCCGTGATGTCCGCTGTGGAGGGATCGCACATGGCGCGGTGCATATCGTTTGCCGGCAGTCGCTCAAGCCAACGTTTGTCGCAGTTGTGTTCAAAAGCCGACCACCCACCGTCGCGATTTTGCATGGATAAAAGAAAGGACACACCTTTGTTGATGGGGGTGGAAGATGACTGCATAAACCCACGTAGAGCGTCTAAGCATGCGACCGTATCGTCGCAATCTGGATGGTTTTCGTTGTTACTCGAAAACCCCCAGCCGCCATCTGGCCTACCCGTTGTTCGTTCCACCTGCTGTTTCGCCAGCAAGTACGACTTGGCCTTTTGCAATTGCGGATGGGATTCCGGTATGCCTGCATCGAGCAACACGCGACATGCCAAGGCTGTATTCCAAATATGAGCGTTTGTCGTTTGTTGGTGTACATATCCGCTATGTTCCTCGACCACGAGATTTTGTCGCATGGATGCGATCGCGCAGCGGATGATGGGCGCATCAAAGTCTATGCCGAGTGCGTGCAGAGCAAATAGACTAAGCCATGTCGACGAGTGATAACCGGCCAAGGTTCCATCTTGGCCCATATGCGTGCGCAAGAATTCAAGACAGCGTTCTGCGCACCACGAGGCAAGCTTTGTGCGCATTGGGCTCGGGCGCTCATCGCCCCATTCCCGTTCGTCGCAATTCACGAGTTCCCGCAAAACACATGCAGCATAGCGCGATCGATAGCGATACAACGACAGGACCAACATCGCTGGAACGTGCACGCGTGTGAAAGTAGCGATGTCTTCGATGGAAAAAGGCGAGCCTTTCATGAACATGAGGGTGTACAACCAAGGACTGGGCAGCCAGGACCACGGAATCTCTCCGCCAACGGCGAGAAACATTTTCGTGAGGTTGCGACACCTGCGCACACCGCCATGGCGGGCAATCCACGCTTTGGCACGGACCCGCGGCGCATCGTCGAGCGCCCAAGCCTTCATGAGTTCAAGGGCATAGAAGCATTCGACCGTCGTCGACAGATCGCCAGCATCGCCAGGAAACAATCCCCATGATCCGTCCTCTCGCTGATGCTTACGAATGGCCCCAACGAGCGGCGCAGTCCATGTGACATCGCGATAACCAATCAGGTAAAGGGAAATCACCGTTTGTGCATTGGGCATCATGCCTGTATCAAAGCAGTCGGTCCACGCCCCATCCGCACCTTGATGCTGCAAAAGTTGGACGCACGCGGCTTTCACCGCTGCATCGACGTCTTCGCACCCTATTCTTGGATACGCCATCTTCATGGCCATGCCCCCGACCTTATGCAGTATTGCGATACATATTCGTATTCATAGCGGGACTGGCGGCTTGTCGGCACCTGTTCAGATCGGGGAAATTCAGGCTGTGACCTCCGGAGATCATGCGGATAGGAATACATGATCCTTCAGACACTACCATCGAATATCAACAGGAGGTGGATGGAATTTTGATGAAGTCAAGAACCGTCGGGAGAATAGGGCGGGATCAAAGAGTTGGCACGCGGGTGCAGATCAAGCACAGCATGTCTCTATTTGAGTTAATTTTGGTGGGGGTCGGCGGCATTATTGGCGCAGGATACTTTCTCGGCTCCGGACAGCCCATCCGCATGGCAGGACCCGCGGTGCTTTTGGCATTTGCGATAGGAGGAGCGATCACGGCGCAAACGGTCGGCGCCTTAAACACACTCGCTTTGGATCATCCTTCGCCTGGCGCGTTCAAAACGTATGCGGACGCGTACCTTGGCAAATTCACCGGCTATATGCAAGGGTGGACCTACTACATCACAAGCATTTTGACCATTGCCAGCGAAGCGGTGGCATCCGCAGTTTTCGCCCGCCTTTGGTTGCCTGGCGTGCCGGTCTGGATGTTGGCGGCGGCTTTTGCGCTTATCGTCCTCGCCATCAACGCGTTTGGGGTGCAAAACTTTGGCCTTGTCGAGTCTGTGATGAGTGTTGTGAAGATCGCCGCGCTTGTGGGCTTCATCGTCACCATCACCATCGTCCTGTTCGGCGCCCATCCGGCAACTATGGGCCGTATGATCTCTGGACCATCTGCGTCACTTTTTCCAAACGGCTTCACCGGACTGGCCCAGTCCATGTTGATTGTCATCTTCTGCTTTGCTGGAATCGGCGTCTTTGGAACGGCGGCCATCGAATTGAAAGAGCCCAAGCATCTCGATCGCGGCGGCATCGCTGTCGTGACCATCCTGACGGGCCTGTACATACTGTCGATCGCGGCGCTGTTGTTGACGCTTCCCTATCGTACCGTGAGTACGACGGCCAGCCCGTTCGTCCAAGCGCTGATGGCCGCACATTTGCATACACTGGCCAGTATCCTCAACGCCGTCATCCTAATCGCATCGTTCAGCGTCATGGCTGGATCTGTCTTTTCGGCAAACCAGATACTTGTGAGCCTAGGACGGTACCGCGAAGCCCCAGCCTTTGTCAAACGCACCTTTGGCAAGCGCGCGGTCGCCTATGGCGCACTTGCTTTCACGACAGTGGGCGTCGCCATCTGCATCGCCTTGTCTTACGTTTTACCATCCACCGTCTACACGTTTCTCATTAGCGCCTCCAGCTTTCTCACGTTTTTCAACTGGTTCATCATGTTGTTGACCTTACTTGCATGGAAACGTAAAAACAAAGATAAGCCGATTTCGAAATTGGCCTTCGGACAGCCGGTCGGCACCTACGTGACCATGGCTTTGATCGTGGTCATGGCAGGCTATGCGCTCGTCGAAAAGAGCCAGCGGTTAGGGTTCTTCGCCTGCCTAGGGATAGCGGCCGTGATCGCCATCGCGTATCTGTTCGTACGCAAGCACGTCCATAGCCCCGAAGCATAAGCAACCTTACGACCGATGGCCTCGCGAAGTGTGGCTTTGGTCGAACTGTGTCGGATCTTTCTCTAAAAAGTTGCGGTGAGACAAGCCCAAACGCCCTAGTTCGCTAAGGTGCAAGACTGTCAGTTTATCAAGCAACTGCTTGCCGGCAGGCGTAAGGTGTATCAGAACGCTGCGCTTATCCGCCGGATTCCTTTCCCGTTCCACCAAGCCCAGTTGTTCGCACCTCTGGATCAACCCGAGGCAACTGTGGTGGCGCAGTTGTAACCTTTCCGCCAACTCGGTCGGCGTCGCAAAGTCCCGTTCAGGAAACCCAGCCACCGCCAGAAGTAACTGATGCTGTTGCGGCGTGATGCCTACCGATCGCGCCGCTTCCTCGCTGAAATGCATAAATTTGCGCAGCCGATAACGGAATTCCGCCAATTGCACGTACTCCTGTTTAGATGGAACTCGGTTCATACTATCCCCCCATCCGTTGCATTTTTCATCGTAGCACGATATAAAATGTACCTGTGCCTACGCACACCATGAGCTATCCCGTGTCTATCACAAACTTTGAAAGGAGCCCTGTCCGTCATGCAAGGTCACACCACGCGAGCCGGCGACTTCACGACCAACGGACAGATTGTCCGACTGTCTGGCGCTGCGGTGCTCGTCGGTGCCGCCTGCGCAGTTATTGCGATCGCGCTGTTGAAAGCCATCTACCTTGTCACCAATATAGCATTCTTTCATCGCCTGTCGTTTCAATATGTAACGCCCACAGACAATCACTTAGGCGTCTTCACGCTGCTGCCACCCATTATCGGGGCTCTTGCCATCGGCTTCATCGCTCGCTTTGGCAGCGAAAAAATTCGGGGTCACGGCATTCCGGAAGCCATTGAAGCGATGCTGGTCAACGGTAGCAAAGTGCAGCCAAAAGTAGCCTTTTGGAAGCCGATATCCGCCGCTATTTCCATCGGTTCAGGCGGACCGTTTGGTGCGGAAGGTCCGATTATCATGACTGGTGGATCGTTTGGCTCCCTGCTGGGTCAATGGCTGCACACGTCGTCTATTGAACGTCGCATTCTGCTTGTTGCCGGTGCTGCGGGTGGCATGTCTGCAACGTTTTCCGCCCCCGTTTCGGCCGTCCTCTTCGCCGTCGAACTGCTTGTGTTTGAATTTAAGCCACGCAGTCTTGTCCCGATTGCACTGGCCAGTTCGGTTGCCGACGTCATTCGCATCGCCTGGATTGGGCCCGGTCCAATCTTCCCTGTTCCCTCCCTACATACCATACCGTATATCGGCTATGGCGCGTCTGTAGGACTCGGGTTTGTGGGAAGTCTCGCCGCTATCGTCTTAACGCGGTCCATTTACGGTATGGAAGACTTGTTTCGCAAGTTGCCAGTGCACTGGATGTGGTGGCCCGCGCTCGGCGCAATGGCCATTGGCTTAGGCGGCATTGTCTCTCCACGCGCACTCGGAGTTGGCTACGATACCATCGCGGCAGTACTCAACACGCAGTTATCGCTTCATACCGTACTCATCCTCCTTGTCGTCAAGGCTCTCATTTGGGTCATTGCGCTTGGCTCCGGCACTTCCGGTGGCATTCTGGCACCCATCTTGCTGATTGGTGGGTGCTTAGGGGAAGCATTGGGCGTTGTCATGCACGCGCCACACCCTGGATTATGGGCCCTACTTGGCATGTCGGCCGTTTTTTCGGGCGTTACGCGCACGCCGTTTACGAGCGTGATCTTTCCCATCGAATTAACGCACGATTTCGGCGCTCTATTGCCCCTTTTAATCACATCGTGCATCGCCACTGGCACATCCGCCTTCGTTTTGCGCCGCTCAATTTTGACCGAACGGATTGCTCGCCGTGGGCTACATCTGACACGCGAATACAGTGTCGATCCGCTGGAGATGCACTTGGTTCGCGAGATCGTGTCGAGATCGGACGTCAAAGTGTCTGTTCAGGCTCCCGTCAGACATGTCGCCAAGCTCATTCTCGAAAGCCAAACAGAGATGCCAACTTGGATTGAGCTTGTCGACACGTCCAATCATTTCGTTGGGGCGATGCAAAGTACGGCCATCTTGCACAGTGCCAAACGCGACCCCAGCCGCACGATTGGCGCGTGTATGGGACGCGTCGTCGAAATGGCTGCCGACTTACCCGTAAAGCGCGTCCTAGACTTTATGATTCAAGAGGATCTGGAGTGGGTTCGCATCAACGATGAGCAGCAACCGATAGGCTTTGTCTCTGTGCAGCAGCTCCTGAAACTGCGAGAACGTTACCTACAGGAGGAACAACATCGCCAGCGCACATTCAGCTTGCCTTGGTGGCAACCAACCATTGGCGATGGTTCGACGGTCCAAGACGCTTAAACATAAGAAAACGGCAAAGCTCACTTTGCCCTCTTCCAAATCATCATTCTATCCATGCGACTTTGGGGATTGATGCCTTGCGCGCGCAGCCATTTGGCTGCCTCTGTTTTTTCTTCCGGTGAAAGAGGAACATCCAATTCGGCGGCCAGTGTCGAAATGAGGTGTTTCGTACGTTCAAGACTTTGGAGATCGGTTTCTGAATAACGAAGAAATACCTGATTCGCCTTGCGCCAATGAAGCGGATTGGCCATTTTTCGCCGAAAAATTTTCAGCGCCTTGGATTCCATATGCGTGTCTCCCCCTGCTTCCTGCTTTTCTGTTACCGGCAGTAGGTCTGGTTGCCTTAAGGTATGTATGACCCGGGCGTGGGTTGTCGGCAACCGCCCCAAAACGGCGTCCGTTGCTGGCGCAACACGTGATACCATCCGCCCACAAGGCGGACACGCCATGCCAATCTGTCATTGCGGGTTCACAGACGAGTCGAATACACTGTCACATCTTTGCAACCAGGGGGTGAAATCCATGTACGACGGTGGAACATTCGGTGGCTACACGCGCTGGGCAGTGGTGTTCCTCATTATTTTCGTCTTGTTCTTCCTCCTTGTCCCAGCCTATGGAGCAACTGGCGCCGGCTACTGATGGGGATACAAGACACAGGGTCGCTCCCGACCCTGTGTCCCCATCGTTCTGCTGCACCTATCACATCTGGTTCCCTACTTCTGACGCTTCGGCCGAGTTGAGAATTTCGAGCATCCGTCCTTTTGTCCGCGGCCCGAACCAAGCCGTGATAATGGCCAATAAAATCCATGCCGCCGCGATGTAGATGAACACACTCTGGTACCCGTAGTGGTTGTAAATGGCGACCACAATCATCGGCCCAAACACGTTGGCCAGGCGGCCAACGCCATAAACCAAGCCAGCACCGGAGTTGCGAACTTCGGTTGGATACAATTCAGGCGTATATGCGTACAACAGTGGCGCAAATGTCTGCAGAAACATTGCAACTAAGAAACCAAAGACAATGATGATGGCAGTCTTAAACGTCAGGCCGTACAACAGGCCACAGATGGAAATCGCGATCGCAAAAATCACGACGAGCCATTTCCGGTCCAGCCGATCCGAAAGCAGATATGCGATAAATGCGCCCGGTACGGCGCCAATGGACATTGCCGAAGACCAAGCAAGCGAATGAACCAGAGAAAAGCCGTGAGCCACGAGCAGCGTCGGCACCCAAGACATGAATCCGTAAAAACCGAGCGTCTGCAAAATCCAGACGACGAGCAGAACCAAGGTGCGACCAAGGTATTTTCCGCTGAACAACTCGCCATAGCCGCGCTGACTGACCGCCGGCTCCACTCGTTCGACAGGATTAGGCAACGGACCTTTTTCGATCTCGACTTGACGTTCAATGGCGGTCATCACGCTGTTGGCGTCGGCGAGACGGCCTCTGTTCTCGTACCAACGCGGAGATTCATACATCCGGCCAGCGAGAATGGCGAAGATGAATCCGAGCGCTCCCCAAATGTACACAAACCGCCAACCCCATGGTGCGACGGGTACCAAAAAACGCGCGACGTAGGCCGTAATGGGAATTCCGCACAGGCCAATCGTCATGATGAGACCTTGATACGTACCGCGCTTCTTGGCTGGAAAGACTTCGCTGATATAGGTGATGCCCACCACCGTCATAGCCGAAAGTCCGAATCCTGTGACCAGCCTCGTGACAAACAACATGGTCATACTCATGGCAAACGCATTCAACAGCGAAAAGATGGAATAAATCAGGATTGTAAAAATCAGACTGCGCTTGCGCCCAATCCGATCCGACACATACCCGATGACCGACGCGCCTAGAAACATGCCAAGAAACGTCGCAGAGGTCACGTTTCCAATCGCGGAAAGCTGCAAATTCCACGCTTTTTCGATGGCAGGTGCCGTATACGACAATGTGTTGATGTCGCCCAATTCAAAGAAAAAGGCAAACGCGAGCACCCAGATCACATACCGGTGAAACGACGAAATAGGCAACCTCTCGAGGCGCGCGCCAATGGAAGCCGTCGATGACATCGTCTTCCCTCCCAGCCCTGATTATTGAAAGCGCATACACCAATACCGTCATAACCGTTTTGCCTGCGCCTCACCACCCTTCAGATCCACGCCATACCCGCGATCAGCGGACGCGCAGTGCGCATAAGTGTCACCTTTGTCACCCTTGGAACGGTGTCATCTTCAACCTCGGCACCCACTTCCAAGATGCCTGCCGGATGGCCAATGCGGATCATCCCAGGCGCTTTCCCAAGTTCGCTCACATGGTCATGTGCCACCGTGCCTGGCAGTTTGCACGCGACAGCCAGCGCAATGGCGCCTGTTACAGCATATGTGGGATGCAGCCGCCCCATGGTGAGGACACGCGCCGAAATGTCGTATGCACAGGCTTCCACTGCCGAGCCACTGGTTGTTTGGTAGGCAACCGGTGTGTGCACGAGCGCAATCTTAGGTAACGCATGGGTTGTCGGATTGACGATCTCGTGCTCGTCGTAGAGCCCCAACATCCGCCCTACCTGCTGCCGAACCCATTCGATGGTCGGCCAAGCGTGCTTCATGTCGACCTCCCTCACTTCGCTGCCAAGCAGCCCCAGTTCCTCTGCATCCATTAGCACAGTCAAATTGCCAGCGTCGATGACGGTCACGCGAAACCGGCGCCCATCCTTAATCACCACCTCGTCGACTCGCCGCCCCGTCGGCAACAGGCTGCCACTGACCCCGCCCCCAATGCGGAAGAAGTCGAGATAAATGGGCGAGCCCGTTCCCGGCACCCCTGCGATGCTGGTATCGCCCCCCGGAGCAAAACGTCCGTCCTTCACGGCAAAATGCGCCACAATAAGGGCATCGGTATTCGTGTTGTAAATGCGCACCGTGGCAATGCCGTCGCGCTGGACGTCTACCAGCCCACTGTTGACCGCAAACGGCCCCACAGCAGAGGAGATGTTGCCGCAATTAGGACGATAATCGATGTACGGCTCGTCGATACTGACCTGGCCAAAGGTGTAGTCGACGTCCGCGTCCAATCGCGAAGAAGCTTCGACGATAGCCAACTTGCTTGTGGTCGGCGTCGCCCCACCCAACCCGTCGATCTGCCTCGGATCGGGACTGCCAAACAGACGGAGCAGAATGCGGTCACGCTCAGTCGGATCGGCAGGCAAATCGCGCCCGCGCACCATGATCCCTTTGCTCGTACCCCCGCGGTAAATGGCACACGGAATCGTACACAACGCCATGATCATCGCCCCCTTTGCGCACAAAAAGCCCAGCACAATCCGAATGTCGGACCATGCTGGGCTTCACGCGATACTTCGCCAGAGGATGTCTGGCGACTCGACACGAAACAGCAGTCTGTTATTTGATTACCCTTACCATAATGCGGCGATGTCACTGTGTCAATGGCCAGACAAGCGGTGCATCCGCTCTTCTTCTGCGTACCGCACCAGCGCCAGACAGCGATAAATGAAGTGACCAAACTTCGAATATGGCGCGGTAAAAAAGAGAGCCGCCACGAAACTGAGATGGATGACCAGTACCGGGCCCATGACCGAAGTTTTGCGCAAGAGGAGCAACAAAAGTCCACTGGCAGCCACGAGTAGCATGGACCACAGAAAGGCTCGCCCAGACTGATACGCTCCCTCGTCAACCGTATCCCGATTCACACCTAGCTTGACATACAGCAATCCGGCGCATCCAACAAGCAAGCCCACGCCACCGATAATGCCTAGCAAAACGACGGGACTCGCGACAGGATAAGGGGCTTGCTTGTGCAGGATATGCGATTCGTATGCCGCTAGGCACGTCGATGCGAAATCGAGCAGGAATCCATAAAAGACACCATGATGAAACCACTTTCGCCATCGCGATAGAGGTTCGTCCTTAGTGCCACCAAGATGGCGCAAGGACAGCGCATACCGCACGGCCTGCAGAATATCGCGCACCTGTACGGCGCTCGAGTCGAGCGTGCGTATGTCGCGCCAGAATCGCCATGCCCCAAGTCCCCAGCCGCAGACCAGCCATAAAGCCAAGGCTCCAAATACTGCTTCGAGCACCGCTTCCGACAAAACTGTGTAAAACAATCCGCCCTCAGCGCCAAAGACCCTTCCTTGTGTCACAAGGGAAATCACAGAAAACAGGATACAGGCCCCAATGACAGCCCACATAAAGCCCCAGCCACCTTGGAATACCCGGGCGAACGGTCCCGGCCACACATATTTGCGATAGGACGCCTGGCGCAGTGCGGCGAACAAGCGCGGCGGATTGATGCCAAATTCATGCGGCGGCGCGAAAGGGCAGGCAAAGACACATTCCTTACAATCGTGACAAAGGTTTGCAAAGTAAGCGAGATCGGCGTCCCGATAGTCGCGGCGCCACTCAATGGCGCGCCATACCGCGCAAAATCCTTCGCAATAGCGACAAGCGTTGCACACGCGCATTTGCCGCTTACCTTCCTCCATCAGTTCACCTTGCGACACGTGCTGCTCCCTCCCCTGCGATCCGCCCTACAACCGCACCCATCGTCAGACCAAAGCCCGCCAAGTAACCGCGGCGCAAAACGTTGCCTGCCACCATCTCTCCCGCCGCAAACGCGTTTTCCATGGCCCCTCCACCGGCAAGCTGCACACGCGCGTCGGGTCCTATGCGCACGCCGCGATACGTGAACGTGATGCCCGCCCGTAACGGATAGGCATAAAACGGCGGCGTATCGATCCGCTGCGCCCAATGAGATTTGCACGGCTCCACGCCCACCGTACGACAGTCATCGAGATCGCCCGGACGAAACGTGCCTGGCTGCACCGCCGCATTGTATGTGTCGACCGTCTGCTGCACGCGCGATGCATCCAATCCCAGCCGTATGGCGAGATCCGCCACCGAAGAGGCCACGATAGGTGGAAAGACAGACGGCATAAACTTGTCGACGACCTTGCTGTCGATGATGGAGTAGGCCACTTGACCCGGCTGTCGCGCGATGAGCCCTCCCCAGATGGCATACCGCTTTGGCCAAAAGTCCTCGCCCTCGTCATAAAACCGCTCGCCACGCTGGTTGACGACAATACCAAATGGCACACTGTCCAATCTGGTTACGATACCGCCATCAAATTTGGGCGCCCGCCCGTCGACCGCAACCGCGTGAAACGCCTGTGGATGCCCAACCGGCTCTGCGCCAGCGGACAGCAACAAATCGATCGTGTTGCCTTGGTTGTAAGCTGTTCCGCGGATAATGAAGTTATCGGCCGCATCCCCCCAATGCTGCCGCAACCACGAGATGTTCGCCTCGTATCCGCCTGCCGCAAATACGACAGCGCAAGCGCGGATCCGTACAACTTCGCCATTTTTTCGCACCTGCGCTGAGCCAAACACGTTCCCAGCTATATCGATGTCCTCAAGCATTGCGTCATACCAAATCGCAATGCGCTTTTTTTCCGCTGTACGATAGTAGGCATTCATCATGGCCCGACCACCGCCCAGCATGAACATGTTGGTACGCGCCAGATGGAGTGTGCCAGCCAGAGGTTCCTGCCAGCGCACGCCTTGCTGAGACAGCCATGCTGGCAAAGCCTCCGAACGCTCGACCACCAAGCGCGCTAATCCTTCGTCCATCTCACCGCCCGCCACGCGTCGCAAGTCGTCGAGAAACTCGTCTGGAGAATAGGTAGCCAGCATGTGCTCAGTAGGTTTCTCATGCATGATGCGGAAATCTCGCGTGTGCCTGCTGTTGCCACCCCGGTAGAATTTAGGTGCTCGCTCAATGACGATCACGCTTGCACAGTGATCGCACGCGGACAAGGCAGCCGCCATGGCGGCATTGCCACCGCCGACAACGAGCACATCACAGGCAACAGAAGCTGTCATAGATCGGTCACCTCCCAGTAACCAGTGCGCGCAAAACAAAAAGATGCACCCCGGCCTTCAGACCGACTGGTGCATCTTTGATTCCTTGCCCAACGGAGAATTGAGCAACTCAAACATGACAGTCTCGCATCGCTTTTGAAATGGATACTTCCATACTACGCTCGTCTTGCACAAATATGACCTCACGCATCAACCTGGCGTGCGTATTCAGCCTCCAGATCCTTTAAGGCAGCAATGATAGCCGCTTTCGCAGCACCGTGATAATGCAATTTGACCTGTTGGATCATCGGTTCCACTCCATCGTCCAACGACCACCCGCGTAACAAGCCGCAAACAAAGTCCCGGCCAAGTTGCGTCGCTAACGTACACTCCGCTTTCAAAATGACGCCACGGCGCGTTTCGATCTCGACGACAACCGCGAGTGTATCAAATGCTGTCTTGGCCGCCGAACCGACTGGAAGTTTACCGTGCCCTGCGAGAAACGCCGTAGTTACGAGTCCCATCATGTCTCCCCCAAAAACAGAGTATCCTCCACACGAATCTATGTCGGACATACGGGGAATAGGACAATTCTCTGGGCTGGTGCGTTATATGCAGTACGACACTGCTCTTGCATGTTGTTCATGTTCAATCGAGAGCTAGATCTTTTAGGGGTTGTTCATGATTGACCAGTTCGCCCTTCCGATGCTGTTCAAGGGCGTTCCGTGCAAGAACCTCAACGGGTCGCATGCCTTGACCACGCGAAAGCTGTCCCCATCTAGATGTACACGCAATGTATCTCCGGGGCGAATGTTGAATTGGTCACGCGGTTCTTCCGGTAATGAAAAACGCACGCTCGTATGTGCGAAAATCCATGAATGGTAGGTTAACGGCGCGGGGATCGCTCGCAAATTCGAAGTCTCACGCATGCAAACACAAGTTACTGGGCATCTCACAAGCCTCGATGTGGTATGATGCTTA
>NZ_FNOJ01000015.1 GCF_900107035.1 Alicyclobacillus hesperidum
CTACTCGATTACATTCGGTCCTGTGGCTACGCGCGGTTCATCTGCGACGTGCATCACACTGGGCGTGCGTGCTCTTTCGATTTCGGAGTCTGCCGGCGAGATCGCGCCGCGAAGAGTCGACGCCCGAACACCAGCAAAAACAAGGCGCTCGGCACTGCATAGATCAAAACCGCCCATGGTTTTCCTGTATCCGTGCCTGAGAAGAGCCCATGCAGTGTGACGGCGATGAACATGGGGAACGCGAGGACGTGTATCGTTCGCCAGACCTTGGCGTTTAGCTTCTCCCGGAAATAGGATGTGACGATGAGCAAAATCCATCCATACATGACGAGAATACCCAAGCCAACGGCGAGTGCGCGATATCCTGCATCAAACGGGATGAACAGCGATGGCAGCGGAAACGGCACCATGGTGTCGGCATGTAGACCCCATAAGTGAAAGAAAAGAAACGGAAACACAAGCAGGGCAGAAAACTGGTGTAGCTGCGTCGTCAGTTTGCGCAACTTCCACCGGTCAAAAAGTCCGGTTGAACTCGACGCCCCAAGCAATACTGCAATCGCCAGCAAGATATACGCCGTCATGCCAGACGCCCTCGCAACGTACCAGTGCATCCGGTTGGCCGATGCCGGCGCCGGGTCTGTGAGAAAAACCAGTGCATACGATCCCGCGATGACGGCAGCGACAACCACCCATGTATAAATAAAAGGCAATCGCTGTGGCTTTACAATGAGTTGCATTGATGTAGGACCTCCCGCGAACTCGTGATGAGCACCCACTCATCGCAATCCTGCTGGGACAGCCAATTTTGGCCCAGCTCAAAACCTAGTAAAAGGGCTACCTTTGCCTGTACCTCAGCGCGAACCAAGTCGCGATGTACAATCGTACAGGAGACGACATCGCTCTCGGTGGGCAGACCTGTAAATGGATCGAGCAGATGGTGTGCAGGCCCATTTGTCGTCATCCAGCGGCGGCGGTATGTTCCACTTGTCGCCACGGCGCGATCGCGCACAGAAAGGGTCAGCGAGGTTGCCTGGGGGGCAAACGGATCCAGCACCCCAATGGTCCAGGGCTCGTCCCCGTTCATGCCGCGGCAAACCATGTCACCACCCGCGTTGCAAATGAATGCAGTCAGTCCCGCTTGTTCGAGCCACTGTGCGGCTTGCCTGACAATCCATCCTTTCCCGATACCTCCCAGATCGACTTCGTACCCCGGCTCAAGACGGGCGCGCGAGGCCGTGGCATGGAGGGTAAGGGGCGACTTGCTGGGGGCGATGCGTTCGCTCACCTCCAGCGGACGATAGGTGACGGTTAATTGCTCGAACGACAAATCGTAGCCTATACGGCGAATGTCTTCCCCGAGATATGGATCAAACCAGCCGTGCGTTTCGGCGAACGCTTGATCGGCAAGTCGGAGCACTGCGGCGAGACGAGGATCGACATCCACCCAATGGCCGTTCGTGCGATTGAACCGGGATAGTGCACTGTCTGGGTGAAAGCGAGACAGAATCGACTCCCATTCGGAGATGAGTCGTTGTACGCCGTCTGCCAACAGCTCACCGACGTCATCCGGCACATGGTACACGTCGGGTACATGCACCGTGACGTCCGTGCCCATGGCCCGAAACCGCACAATGTCCATCTTGCCCACCTCAAGATGCCGAGGTGATGGCACTTGGTGGAGTTTGCACAGAACTTGCCGGCGGCACGTAGGTACTAGATGTGTTGGAACTGTTCGATCCGCCGCTTTGTGAGCTTTGTGAGCTTTGTGCAGCCGGCTGCTGGACAGTTGGTGCCGACGGTGTCTGAGTCGTTTGTGTAGATTGCTGTTGGGTTGGTTGTTGGCTTGTCACTGCCTGTGTACGTTGAGTGCGTAGGGCCTTTTGTAGCGCTTGTAAGGTCTTGCGATCCACGGTACCTGTTTCAGGCAAGCCCACAGACGATTGAAAGGCTGAAACGGCTTGCTCCGTAATGGGGCCATAGTCGCCCGTCACGGCATACGAGAAAAATCCCAAAGTGGTGAGTTCCTGTTGGAGTGCTTTGACTTTGCTACCGGTATCGCCGACCTGTAACACAGTGTCGTTTGAGACATGACTACTGATTGTGTGAACCGTGCTTGTTGTCGATCGGGATTGCGCATGGGCCGCGCTGTTTGTGGAAGTCGTCGTGGCTCGTGTCGACGCACCTCCTGCAATGGCGTGCCAAATCGCAAAAAAACCACCAAACGACACGGCTGGCAGCGTCCACGACAGTCCCGCCAGCCACCGGCGAAGGCGCCTTTCGCGTTCTTGGTTGGCCAGTTTTCGCTCCTCAGGTGTCATGCCTAATCCTCCTCACATGTGTGTAGCGGGTGGGCTCTGCCTCCAAGCATCGCATCGCAACCTTGAATTTGAATTTGATTGACCGCGCTCGCGATGCCAAGCGTTTGGCATGGAGGCGTGGGCGAGGTATGATCAACGAAACATGATGGAGATGTGTAGCAGAACGGATGGGAGAGCGATGATGTGACAACTGTATTTATCGGTACATATGGGGGAGAAGACGAGCAGTCCATTCAGATTCTTCAATTTGATCCACACACGGCTACGCTCAGGCCAACGGGCGGTATATCGGGAATCAGAGCGCCTTCCTATCTCTTGTATAACCAAGCGAGGCGCTGTTTGTATGCTGTCAGCGAAACGGCGAATGGCCACGTCGCAGCATACCGCTATGAGCCGTCGGCGCTCGTTTTAACGCCGCTCAATCGCCAACTGGCCCATGGTGATTCGCCTTGCCATCTCGCCTTTGGCGAAACAGATGTCGTTTATGTATCTAACTACATGTCTGGTAGCATCTCCTTGCTGCCCATTCACGATAGCGGGTGGCTCGAACCAGCTGCACAGGTGGTGCGTTTTTTCGGAAACGGGCCCAATAGCGAGCGCCAAGAAGGCCCACATGCGCACTCTGTTGCCATCGATCCGTTGACCAAACGCGCCTTTGCTGCGGATCTCGGCACCGACCGCATTCATGTCTACGAGCAGAGCGGGCGATATCTTTCCTATTGCGACGAGATCGTCCTGCCACCTGGAACCGGGCCGCGCCATATGGCGTTCTCTGCGACCGGAGAGGTGTTATACGTCGTCGGTGAGTTGAATGCCACAGTCAATGTGTTTACGCGTGTCGCGCAAACGTTCAAACTTGCACAAGTATTGCCGCTTTATGGCGATCCAGCAAGTGTGCGGTGGGCAGCCCATCTTCAACTCAATGCACGGGAGACATGCTTGTACGTCACGAATCGTGGTGCGGACACCTTAAGTGTCTTTGAGATCCAATCTGATGGGCAATTGCAACCCATGTTCGAGGTGCCGGCAGGCGGCAAGACACCGCGTCACTTCTGCTTGTTGCCGGATGAGCGTTATCTCCTCATCGCCTACCAGGACGATGACGCGATTGGCGTGTTTGCCATCGACGAAAGGGGCAAACCTGTGGACACAAGGCTGCGCTATCACGTAAAAAAGCCAGTTTGTGTACTGTCGGTATAAGTAAAGTGCCTTAGGAAGGGAGTGCGGTGTGGTGTACGGCGTGATCGTGGTCGAGGTATGTGTGAGCAATCCGCTGAGCGCCTACCCGCTCGCAGCACTGGAGGAAGAATTCCCGGGAGTTTCCGTCTTGGAAAGCGAGTGCCTGAGTTTGTGTGGGCTCTGTCAGCATAACGCGTATGCATACGTCAATGGCAAACTGGTTTTCGCAAAGGATGCGAAAACGTGCTACGAACGATTGCGGCAGCGCATTGCAGAAGAACAGGCGTGGTTGCTAGACGAACCTGAATCGTAACGAGCAAACGGCAGCGACGGGTGACGGACGCATTTCTGTAAGGCGCCCGCCCCGTCTTTTTTCAGATACTCCTACAGCAAAGCATAGCAGGGCCGCTGTCAGCGATCCTGGTACCAGTTTTTGTAGCGACGACGGCGCAGCCACTCGAGGCGATGATACAGAAATCGGCCAATCTCGAGCCCTGTCGAGATTTTACCGAGTACATTCAAAATCGGCTCCAAGGTCCAGTAAATGGTCAATGCGACAAACGCAATGATGGCGAGACAGATGACGGCAAGTCCGAGCAGGACGACAAGTGCGATGGTGAGCAAATGCATCACAGCACCTCGTTTCTACATTGATAGTCTCGCTGCGGTAGGCAACGAAAGCCCTAAAATCATTGTACGGCATGGTCAGGGAAAGACAAAGTGGAACTTTCAGGGGCGGTATCTGAGTTCTTGTGAGGGGGATGGTCGTGGAAAACGTGAGATTGGACAAGTGGCTGGCCACTGCAGGCATTGGCACGCGCAGTGAGGTCAAGAAACTGTGCAAAGCTGGCCGCGTACGCGTGAATGGCGAGGTTGTGAAAGATCCCGCAGTGCACGCCGTCATCGGCCGGGACGTGGTTGAGTGCGATGGTGAGCCTATTCCATACGAGCAATTTGTTTATTTCATGATGTACAAGCCGCAGGGCGTGTTAAGCGCCACGGAGGACGTGCGTCAGCCGGTCGTCACAGAGTTGCTGGCTGCTAGGGATCGTTCGTATGGCGTGTTTCCTGTCGGACGCCTCGACAAAGATGCGGAGGGGCTGCTTCTTCTGACGAACGACGGCCAACTGGCGCACAGCCTGCTCTCGCCCAAACGCCACGTGCCAAAGCGGTACTTCGTGCGCGTCGAGGGTTGTCTCGATGAGCGCGATCGCGATGCTATCGCAGCAGGTGTCATTCTTGAAGATGGTTACGCCTGCTTGCCAGGGCGCCTCGAAATTCATGTAGCCGGCGATGAATCGGAGGCATCCATCGAAATCTATGAGGGCAAATTTCATCAAGTGAAACGGATGTTTCAGGCATTAGGTAAACAAGTGACCTTTTTGAAGCGGGTGACGATGGGGCCGCTTGTTCTCGATCCGGGCTTGACCCCTGGCGCATACAGGCCGTTGTCGGCGGTAGAGCTTGAGCCACTGTTGAAATTGCGTGCGTAGACTGGGAACGTGGTACACTATTGGCAACAAGCCGTGCGCGTGTGAGCCGCACATCATAAGGTAGTCACACAGCGGAATTGCGAAGCGAGGTGCACGATGTTGGAAGACTCCTTCAAAAAAGTTCTAGATCTCGGCGTAGGTTTGATGTCTTATAGCCGCGAGCGATTGTCCGAGGCTGCCAAGCAGTGGGCTGAAGAAAAGCGGATGACGCCGCAACAGACGCGGGATTTTGTGCATGAGATGATCGAGCGTGGCGAACAAGGCCGGATCGAACTGCAGAATGCGGTACAGGACAATGTGCAAAAGGCCTTAACAAAGCTTGGTGTGCGTGAAGATCAGGAAGGCATTCGCGCCGAATTGGCGAGCCTTCGCCAATTGCTGGAGCGATTGGATAACCGCGTACAGCAGCTTGAGGCGAAATTGTCCGGGAATGGCGTTGCCGACACCGCGAGCGCGGCAGACAAGCTCGAACAGGTCGATTGACCCAGGTTGACGTCGGCAGGCAAAGGAGATTGGCATGGTTGGAGGACAGATTCTCGGCAAGCGGGTTCGCCATTTGTCGCGGTATAAGGACATTGCACAGATTCTGGTCGCCAACGGCTTTGGCTGGTTTATTGACGAGATCGGACTGTTCGACATTTTATCCTTGCCGCGGCGCATTTTTTCGGAGCGGCGCGAGCGCGAGACCATTTCGACGTATGAGCGGATGCGTTTGGTCATTGAGCAGCTCGGGCCGACGTTTATTAAGCTTGGGCAAATCGCTAGCCTGCGCGCTGATGTGTTTCCTCCCGAGTTCATCGAGCAATTGACGAAGCTGCAGGACGAAGTGCCCCCCGTGCCGTTTGATCAGATTCGCACCATCGTCGAGACCGAGCTGGGGCAACCCCTTTTGGATGTGTTTCGTGCGTTTGACGAGCTTCCGGTAGGCGCCGCTTCCATCGGCCAGGTACACCGCGCCGAATTGCATTCCGGTGAAGAGGTGGCCGTCAAGGTACAGCGCCCTGACATTCAACAAAAAATCGAGATCGATCTCGACATTTTGATGGATTTGGCGCGCTTGGCCGAACGTCATTTCGAATGGGCGGCACACTATGAACTTAGCCAAGTGGTGGAAGAGTTTCGTTATACTCTGCTCAACGAGTTGAACTATACGATCGAGGGTCGCAATGCCGATCGCCTGCGGAACATTCATGAGGGTGATGCGACTGTACGCATTCCGAGGATCTTCTGGGACTGGACCACGTCGCGCGTGTTGACGATGGAATATGTGCGCGGGATCAAACTGACCAATGGAGCGTTTCTGCGCGAATCGGGCTATCGCACCGGTGAAATCGCCCAACGTGTGGCCAATGCCGAGTTCACGCAGATGCTGATGCACGGTTTCTTTCACGCGGATCCCCACCCAGGGAATCTTGCCGTACTGCCAGACCACAGCGTGCTGTTTATGGACTTTGGTATGGTTGGGCGGTTGACGCCGGAAATGAAGCGGCATCTGTCCGCTTTGATCATCGCGCTCATGCGCCGCGACTCAGACGCCATCGTCCGCGTGCTTTACCGCATGGGCGTGGTCCCCAGTGACGTCGACGACAGGCGTTTGCACCGCGACGTCGACAACCTCCGCGAAAAGTATTACGATCTGCCGTTCACACAAATCAGTCTTGGCGACGCGGTCAGCGAATTGTTCTCCGTCGCGTACCGCCATCGCATCAAAATTCCTTCCGATCTCGCGCTGGTCGGCAAGACGCTCGTCACGGTCGAAGGCGTGGTCGAGGGCCTAGACTCATCGTTTCGCATCCTGAATATCGCCGAGCCGTTCGGACGTGCGTTGTTGCGCGATCGCATGAATCCGAGCCACTTTATCGGCAAGGCGTTCAAAGGGGCCGTCGACACGGCCGAGCTCTTGACGGACGTCCCCAGGCAAATCCGAGGCATTTTGCGAGAATGGCGACGAGGCAAAGTGCGCGTACAACTCGAAATGGCAGAAGTGGATCAGTTGATGCGCCAACTTGTCCGGATTGGCAATCGCTTGTCGTTCAGCATCACGTTGCTCGCGTTCAGCATCTTCATGGCCGGCCTTTTGATTGCGACGGTACTCAAGCGCTCCTCTTCGGCACTTTGGTCATTTCCGACCACTGAGGTGGGTGTCGCTGTAGGTCTATTTATGGTGTTCATATTGATTGTATCCATCTGGCGATCGAGTAAATAGGCGACAAGGAGGCGAAAAGGATGCGGGAAGTCGAAATTTTTCAGGTGGACGCGTTTACGAAGGAGCCATTCTTGGGCAATCCAGCCGGTGTCGTACTCGATGCGGACGACCTGACATCGGAAATGCGGCAGTGCATTGCGCGTGAGATGAACTGTTCGGAGACCGTTTTTGTCGTGCACTTAGGGGAACATCACTACGATTTTCGTTACTATACGCCGGCGACCGAGGTGGATCTTTGTGGGCATGCCACCATTGCCGCTTTGCATCTTTTGCGGGAATGGTCAGAGGTCATTGGGGATCTCCTTGTCGAGACGAATGTGGGCCGATTGCGCATGCGGATCGAAGACTCCGGAATGGTGTGGATGGAGCAAGCCAAGCCACAGTTTCGCGATTTGGAGCAAGTGGAGAAGGCGCAAATTCTTGAGGCGCTAGGTATGTCAGCTAACGACGTCGCTCGAGAATTGCCTTTCGCCATGGCATCGACCGGTTTGTGGCAAGTCATGGTGCCTGTCGCAAGCCGACGTACGCTTTTGGCTCTTGAGCCGCGCATAGATCAGTTGGGGGTCGTATCGCGCCAGCTTGGTGCCGTTTGTGTGCACCTGTATGCACGCGATCCTGTGGCGCCGGAGTCCGCGGCTCACACACGTGACTTCGCGCCAGCCGTCGGTGTCGCAGAGGATCCGCATACAGGTACGGCGACCGGGGCACTGGCGGCCTTGTTGGTGCATCGCGGAATCACTGAGCCAGGTCGGCACGTCTTCGAACAGGGATGGAGTGTCAAGCGACCTGGCCACATATGGGCTGAAATCAATTCCACGGATCTTTCGTCGGTTTGGGTTGGTGGGGAAGCGGTCACTGTGTTGCGCGGTGAGATGCGGCTGACCAGATAGCGCTCACAGGGGACCTACCCCTACATAGAAGATGAAAGGCGACGAATACAATCTCCGTACCATCTGGCGAGCCATGCCGTGAGGGCTTCTTCGAGTCCGCGTAAAGGGAGAGGATTAGCATATATAGACTGTACGGCGGGTGTGACACGGTCTTCGGTTATGCTCGGTGAAGCAAAAGAAGCGGAAACCTCGACGGTCGCATCGGCTCTCACCTCGGCAGCCAGGACCACGGCGGTGACAGCGCCGGTGTGGCTGCGAAAGACCACCTCGATGGTGCGCTCGTTGCGTGTATATGCGAGTCGGTGGTCAAATGTGCAAATTATATCGGAAATGGCCTCTATTCGGTCGAGAATCGGGGCTATTGGCGCGCTCTCAAAATTCATATTTTGTATGCCTCCAGAAAGTTGTGGTTAAATTGACCCACTTAGGTTACACTATAGGTGTCACCGATGTCTCGGTCGACAGCACGGGCCCGAAGCCGTTATATGAACAGCGGGATCGACCGCCTGTGTGGAATTTGAAAGCGTGCATTGAGCACCATGGAGGAATTGATTTTGCAGCACGGTACAGTGAAGTGGTTCAACGCAGAAAAGGGTTACGGTTTCATTCAAGTCGAAGGCGGCGAAGACGTATTTGTTCACTTCAGCGCCATCCAAGGCAACGGCTTCAAGACGCTTGACGAAGGGCAAGCTGTCGAGTTTGACATCGTGGAAGGCCCGAAGGGTCCGCAAGCAGCCAACGTGTACAAACTGTAATCTGACGTACTACGAATAAGCAAGCAGTTTATTCGATGTATGTACAAACGAGTCCACGAGGTGGGCTCGTTTTTGTTGTTGGCCATGAAACATAGGAACGCGCGCTTAAGCCGCGCGCAACAGAAGGAAAGCTTTATGTGTCTTCTTCACACGATAGGGAAAACAGTTGATTCCGCAGTGCAAACGAATTGGTAGCGGCGAGTGGACTCGAACCACCGACACCACGGGTATGAACCGTGTGCTCTAACCAGCTGAGCTACGCCGCCATAGAAGAGTTGAGCATTACCGACCATCGAAGTCACATTTGAACAGCGAAAGGGGAGAAGCCCTTTATTGAAACTACTCGCTTCGATGGAGACCGGCAACACAGGAATGGTGGCTCGGGACGGAATCGAACCGCCGACACGAGGATTTTCAGTCCTCTGCTCTACCGACTGAGCTACCGAGCCAAATGGTTGCGGGGGCAGGACTTGAACCTGCGACCTTCGGGTTATGAGCCCGACGAGCTGCCAACTGCTCCACCCCGCGGCATAAATGGTGGACGTTGACGGGCTCGAACCGCCGACCCTCTGCTTGTAAGGCAGATGCTCTCCCAACTGAGCTAAACGTCCAGGAATTAAGGTGAAGAATGGTGACCCCAGCGGGATTCGAACCCGCGTTACCGCCGTGAAAGGGCGGTGTCTTAACCACTTGACCATGGGGCCGTGATTTGGCTCCCCGAGTAGGATTCGAACCTACGACCCTCCGGTTAACAGCCGGATGCTCTACCGCTGAGCTATCGAGGAAAGTGGTGGAGGTAGACGGATTCGAACCGACGACCCCCTGCTTGCAAGGCAGGTGCTCTCCCAGCTGAGCTATACCCCCACAATGGCGTGCCCTGAGAGATTCGAACTCCCGACCTTTTGATTCGTAGTCAAACGCTCTATCCGGCTGAGCTAAGGGCACATATGGCTGGGGAAGAAGGATTCGAACCTTCGCATGACGGTACCAAAAACCGTTGCCTTACCGCTTGGCTATTCCCCAGCATGGGGTGAGTGATGGGATTCGAACCCACGAATGCCGGAACCACAATCCGGTGCGTTAACCCCTTCGCCACACTCACCATACGCGTATTCAGCTTTTCCCAAACGTCTGAAATTCAGACGTTGGTGGAGGGGGTAGGATTCGAACCTACGAAGCATTCCGCAACGGATTTACAGTCCGCCCCATTTGGCCACTTTGGTACCCCTCCGCGTTGGGAAATTGCGTTCTCGCAACGCGCAATGAGTACATTACCATGTGGTTTGGACGAAAGTCAAGTGGTAACATGGAGGAGGAAAAAGTGTGCAAGAAAAGAGGGGAGTTCCGCATGCAGAAGGCCATTGAATTGGCAGTTGACGGACTCGTGTTGCGCGGGATGGAACATGTGCCGGATCAGGCGGCGACAAGGCCGGTGCCGGCGGCCATTTTGTTTCACGGGTTTACCGGTACGCACATTGAAGCTCATCAAATATTTGTCAAGCTTAGCCGTGCGCTTGAAGCAAAAGGGATTGCCGCGTTTCGTTTCGACTTCGCCGGAAGCGGCGACAGTGACGGTGATTTCCAGAACATGACCGCCACTTCCGAAATTCGCGACGCCAAGGCCATTCTCGAATGGGTAAAAGCCGATCCGCGGATCCTCTCTGACCGAATCAGCCTCGTTGGCCTGAGCATGGGCGGCTACGTCGCTTCCATCGTCGCCGGGGACATGCCTGACGCGGTGGATCGACTCGTCCTTTGGGCTCCAGCCGGCAGTTTGCGCGAAGCGATGCAAAGTGCGGCAGAGGAACAACGCGTGGGTCGCGATGACGACGTGTTTGATCTCGGGGGAAACCTCGTGGGGCGCGCGCTATACGAGGACGTGCTCGCGATCGATCCATACGAACGGGCTCGTCCATTCCAGGGCCGTGTACTCATCTTGCATGGCATGGAGGACGCTACGGTGCCATACGAGGTCGCACTGAAATATCAAGAGGACGTGTATGGCGAGCGGGCGCGCTTGCACCTGCTTGAAGAGGCGGACCATACATTCAACAATCAACATTGGGAGAGCGAAGTGATCCGCGAAACGGTGGCCTTCCTAACCGACGTGGAACGTTGACAGAACATTCGCCCAAAAAGACAAAAAGCTAGGAGATAGGAGGAGAACGCGTGGACGACATCTTCATACTGGGCGCCGGTGCGATGGCCGAATCGTTTATCAAGGGTGTTGTGGCTCAACAGGCGGTCGATCCGGCGCGCATCCGCGTGCTCAACCGAACAAACCGCGATCGGCTTGTACAGTTGCAGGAAATGTATGGCGTTTCGCCTGCCGGTTCGCTCGCCGAAGTGCGCCGGGCCAGCGTCGTCATTCTCTCGATCAAGCCTTATGATGTGCTGGCTGCCTGCAAGAATATGGCTGACTACCTGTCTGGGCAGACGCTCATCTCGTTTGCCGCGGGCATCTCGATCGCGGCCATCCAAAGCGCCTCTGGTGGCAAGGCGCAGGTGGTGCGCACCATGCCAAACGTGCCGGTCGCCGTAATGGCTGGCGCGATTGCGCTTGCTGCTGCCCCTGACGTCAGTGCAAAGCGGCTCGATGAAGCGGTGCACCTGTTGTCACAATTGGGTGAGGTTGTCGTCATGGAGGAAGCGATGATCGATGCGGCGACCGCCGTATCAGGGAGCGGCCCGGGTTTTCTCAGTTACTTGCTTGAGGCAATGGAACAGGCCGCTGTCGAACTCGGATTTACGCCCGAATTGGCGCGGCGTCTTATCATTCAAACCGTGATTGGCACAGCTCATGTGTTGCGCGAGTGGGAGCTAAGCCCGGCCGAACTGCGCAAACGTGTGACGTCGCCCAATGGCACGACGCACGCCGGGCTCGCGGTATTGGCAGGGCGCGGCGTGCAGCAAGCGATTGTCGATGCGATGCGCCAGGCAGCGATGCGGGCCGAGGAAATGGGACTGGAATACACCCGGCAAGAATAATAAATATGGAGTGCACCTTAATGCCGATGTTCGGTGTGACCCATCAGCAGGTCCACCACGTGTTTGAGCACTGGGCGCACGACCGCAAAACACTCTTCGACGGCTTTGGCGCTGCCAGGGAAATTGACGATGAGCGTGCGACCGGCGCTACCCGCGACTTGGCGCGACGTCATGGCAAATGGTGTCTTCTGCAACGTCTCGGCGCGCATCGCCTCGGCGATACCGGGAATTTCCCGTTCGATTACGTCGCGCGTTGCTTCCGGCGTCACATCGCGCGGGCCAAGCCCGGTACCGCCAGTCGTCGCAACGACGGCCACGCCTGCTTCCACGTGTTGGCGTAGAACGTCGGCAATTTGCGATCGTTCGTCGGGGACGACAGTTTGCGATGTGACCACAAACCCAAGCTCTGACAAAAGCCCAGCGAGCAGTGGGCCACTTGTGTCCTGACGTCGCCCTTCTGCGGACGAATCACTCACCGTCAGGACGGCCGCTCGATAGGGGTTCATCACATTCTTCCTTTCTCAACGCTTCTTACAGCCGATGCGGGTTAGTTGAGCCGCTGATGTCACTGTGACACAATATCCATGGAGGTGGCAAATATGTCATTACATACTGAATGGATTCGCTACGGCAAAAACGGTGAACAACTGGGCTACTTGGCAAAGCCGGAGCGTCTGCCCAACGGGCAGCCAGCCGTGATCGTGCTACAGGAGATCTGGGGCGTGGACGATCACATCCAAAACGTCGCCAACCGCTTTGCAGAGGCAGGCTATGTCGCACTCGCACCGGATTTGTACGCCGTCGATGGCAAGCGCAAGGAAGGCTTTGAAGCCGACGCGATCGACGCCGTCAAGAAGTTCCTTGAGACCGTGCCACCACAGGTTTGGAACGATCATGAAGCGCGTGACCGCGCTATGGAAACGCTCCCCGAACCGCAACGGACACAGGTTCGTCGCACATTTGGTGCTTTGTTCGGCGGCCTTAATCTCGATGCGTACAACGAGCAGTTGCTTGCGGCATCCTCGTTCCTGCGCGATACATATCCAGGCAGCCAGGGCCAACCCGTCGTATCCATCGGGTTCTGCATGGGCGGCGGCTTATCGGCGCGCCTTGCGACGCTCGATCCGAAGCTGGCAGGTGCCGTCATCTTCTACGGCCAAGCCCCTGGTGAAGACCGCATTGCAAGCATTCAGTGCCCAATTCGCGGCTTTTACGCATCGCTTGATCCACGTATTACCGACGCGGTTCCGGCTTTTGCAGAGCAGATGCAGCGCGCGGGCAAGGATTTTGCGTACCGCATTTACGAAGGGGCGCATCACGCGTTTTTCAACGATTCGCGCGCGTCGTATCACCCCAAGGCCGCTCGTTCTGCGTTTGCTGAAGTGCTGACGTTCTTCAACCAGGTGACAGGCGGCGTATGACGGCGAGTTAGCCGGGGCAGACGGCGAAACATCCAATCGAAGGAGGCGTGATCGAAGATGACCGCGTTTGACGCAGCGAAGGAGTATCAACATTGGCTCGATCAACCGCACTTACCTGCCCAGATGCGCGATGAACTCAAGAGCCTGACGGACGAGGCGGAGATCCGCGATCGCTTTGGCGCAGATCTCGATTTTGGCACTGGGGGCTTGCGCGGTGTCATGGGTGCGGGTCTCAATCGGATGAACATCTACACGGTGCGCCGTGCGACGGCTGGACTCGCACTCCATCTGCAGGCGCAAGGCGAGGATGCGGTCAAGGCAGGGGTAGCCATTGGTTACGACTGTCGCCATCATTCGCAACGGTTTGCCGAGATCGCAGCGTGTACGTTGGCTGCTTACGGCATTCGCGCGTATGTTGCGCCGTTGCTCTGTCCGACTCCTGAGCTGTCGTGGACGGTTCGCCATCTGCAGGCGGCCGCAGGCATTATGATCACGGCCAGCCACAATCCGCCAAAATATAACGGTTACAAGGTCTACAATCGGCATGGTGGGCAGTTGCTTGAAGCGGATGCAGACGACATTAAAGCTCGTATGGCGTCCTTTTCCGACATCTTTCAGGTGCCGAGCCTGACGCGCGACGAGGCGGAAGCAAAGGGGCTTTTGCAGACGGTTTCGGCGAACGTTCGCGCCAGGTACGTCGAAACGGTCGTCCGCGAACTGCGTGATCCACGTCTCGGCGACGAGCGCAAGCAACTCGCTGTCGTCTATACGCCACTGCACGGCACGGGCAACGTCCCTGTCCGCGAAGCGTTGCGGCTTGCCGGGTATGAGCGGGTTGCCCTAGTCGCATCCCAGGTTGAGCCAAACGGCGATTTCCCGACCGTAAAAAGTCCCAATCCAGAAGAAGGCGAGGCCCTGTCGCTCGGTTGTCAGCTGGCCGACGAAGTGGGTGCCGATCTCGTCATGGGGACCGATCCGGATGCGGATCGCGTCGGTATTGCTGCCCGCGACAAGACTGGTCAGTTGAAGTTGCTCACAGGCAATCAAGTTGGTGCACTGCTCGTCGACTATATGTGTGGGCGCTTGCAGACAGGGGACCAGAAAGGACAGCCACCCATCGTCTTTAAGACCATCGTCACTTCGGACTTTGGTCGTGCCATTGCACAATCACATGGTGTCACCGTCGAAGAGACGCTCACGGGCTTTAAGTACATCGGGGACAGGATTACGGCCTATGAGGCGAGTGGATCATACCGTCTCCTCGTCGGCTACGAAGAGAGCTACGGCTACTTGTTAGCGCCCATAGTCCGCGACAAGGATGCGGTGCAGGGGTGTTTGGCGATTGCCGAAATGACTGCGTACCACAAGGCGCGGGGCGAAAATTTGTTCGACGTGTTAGAACGCCTGTACGGACAGTTTGGTTGGTATGGCGAAAAGCTGGTCAATGTCGAACTGTCTGGAAGTGACGGGGTGGAGCGGATGAAGCGAGCCTTACAGGCTTTGCGCGAACAGCCGCTGCAGGTCGACGGATTGCAGTTGATGGCGGTTGAAGACTATTTGTCGGGAGAGCGCCGCTATGTCGCGGATGGCAAGACGGAACGGCTGACCTTGCCGACCTCCGATGTACAAAAATTCCTGTTTGCCGGGGGACATTGGGCTGCCATTCGGCCATCGGGCACCGAACCCAAGATGAAAATGTACGTCGGTGTACGCGGTAACAGCGCCAGTGAACGGGATGACGTGCTGAACCGAATGGTCGAGACGTTGCGGCGAAGGGTCGCCGATTGACATGGCTGCATGGAAACGCACGCTCGTCATTTTGTGGTTCGCCAATTTTTGCGTGACGATGGGTACGAGCCTCATCATCCCGTTCATTCCGCTATATTTGGCGCAACTGGGCGTGCACACGGAACAAAGCATTGACCGTTGGTCGAGCTGGGTGTTTTCTATCCAGTTTGTGACGTCCTTCATCTTTCAGCCCATTTGGGGGGCATTTGCCGATCGCCGTGGGCGCAAGTTGATGTTGTTGCGCGCTGGCTTTGGCATGGGCGCGATGACCGCGTGTATGGGCTTGGTCAACGCGCCATGGCAATTGCTCTTGCTGCGTTTCATCAACGGTATTTTCTCTGGATTCATCTCCATGGCGATTTCCTTGCAAGCGTCCGTGACGCCCGCCGAACAGTCGGGCAAGGCGCTTGGCACCTTGCAGACCGGGAACATCGCCGGATCGCTCATCGGACCGCTTATCGGTGGTGTTCTTTCCGAGTGGTTGGGCTTCCAAGGTTGCTTCTTTTTCACCGGCGCCCTTTTGGTGGTTGCGAGTCTCATCGTCCTCATCTTTGTGCATGAACCAAAGGTCAAGCGAGAGGTTAAGGCCAAACAACGCGGATCGTGGCGTAGCCTGGTCGGCCTATGGCCGGTATTCCTGGGTTCGTTCATGACGCAGTTGGCGATGATGAGCATTGAACCGATTGTCACCATCTTCACGCGCCACATCTATCACGGCCCGCATTTGTCGCTGGTTGCCGGCTTGGTCATTGCGACTTCCGGTATCGCCAACCTCATTGGCACGCCAACGCTCGGGCGGATCGGCGATAGGATTGGGCAGTACCGCATTCTCTTGGTCGCGTTTCTCGGTGCGGCCATCGCGTTTATTCCACAGTCGCTCGCTCACAATTTGGCGTTGTTGCTTTGCGGCCGATTTTTGCTTGGATTGTTCATCGGCGGTATGTTGCCGTCTTTGCAGGTGTTGGTGCGCAAGCTCGCCCCTCTTGAAAAGCAGGCTACCGCGTTTGGCATGAATTCGAGTGCGACGTTCTTTGGCAATCTTGTCGGACCACTCATCGGTGGCAGTGTCGCCGCGAGTTATGGCATTCGTTCTGTGTTTTACGTGACGATGTCGCTGCTTGTCGCAAACGCCATCGTGATCGCATTCAATCGCAAAGCGCTCTCGCCGCGCACGGAGGAGATGGCTGTTTAATCGTCACTTGTCGTCTGGCGGTTTAGCGCTCGTCCGTGCGGGGCAAAACTGGAGAAGGCAGGGTTGTGTAGCCCTGCCTATTCTCATATGGGGATGCGATCCGAATGAAGGCGCCGCGCAGCCGAATTTTCCACATTGTGATCTCGGTCGTAGCACTCATGGTCACGGCCGTCTCTGTCGCCTCCATTGCTTTGGAATTGTCTGTCGCTCGTCTCTTGTCCTAGCGCGCGGCCTCTTTGCGCGTGGTATGATGGATGAGATAGATTCGGAAAGTGGAGGCTGGCGACGTGGCTGTACAAGGTTTCGCGAAAGATGTCGTCGACGTGCTGGGCGTGCGCTTCCATCGCGTAACGACAGCGGAAGCGGTCGAGAAAATCCTGTACTGGACGGGCGATGGCAACCATCACTTGGTCGTCACGGCCGGCCCTGAGTTTGTTATGCAGTGTCAATTGAGCGAGTCTCTATTGCGCCTTGTCAATTCCGCGGATTTAGTCACGGCCGACGGCATTGGAGTCGTCTGGGCGGCGGCAAAACGCGGCCGACCCGTGCCCGAGCGCGTGACTGGCGTGGAGCTTTTGCCTGCCGTCTTTCGGGCGGCGGAGGAGCGTCGCCAAAGCCTGCGCGTCTACCTGCTGGGCGCCAGCGAGACCTCGCTTGCGGCTTGTCTTGCACAGTTGCAAAGTGCCTATCCGACGCTTGCGTTTGCAGGTCATCATGGCTATTTCTCCCCATCGGAAGTCGAGTCCATTTTGCACGAGGTACGGGCGTTTGCACCGCATCTGTTTCTCGTTGGTATGGGACAACCGCGCCAAGAACAGTTTTTGCGAGATGTACTTGGGCGCTTGCCCGCATGTGTGGGAGTAGGCGTGGGGGGCTCGATTGACGTGTGGGGCGGCACGGTCACACGTGCGCCCGATGTGTTTCAACGCCTGAACTTGGAGTGGCTATATCGTCTTTTGTCTGAGCCGAAGCGCTGGCGCCGCCAACTCGCTCTGCCAAAGTTCGCACTGCGCGTGTTGATGACGGGCGGCAAGGCGGAAACAGTGGAATCCAAATAAGAAACGGCGCTCCCTGGTGTTGGCAGTGACTAGCGGTTGACTCTGATTTTTTCATATACTACGATATGATTTGTTTTGCACTCGGACAAGCTGGCCGCAGATGCCGCCGCTTGGAACTAAAGGAGGTTCCAGATTGGGACAACGACGCCTGTTTACCTCAGAATCTGTGACAGAGGGGCATCCAGATAAGATTTGTGACCAAATCTCTGACGCCGTGTTGGATGAGATTTTGACATATGATCCGAACGCGCGCGTGGCGTGCGAGACGACGGTGACGACCGGGTTGGTACTCGTCGCAGGTGAAATTACGACGAGTTGCTATGTTGACATTCCGAAGGTCGTACGCCGGACCATTGCCGATATCGGCTACACGCGTGCAAAGTTTGGCTTTGACGCGGAGACCTGCGCCGTCATCACGTCCATCGACGAACAGTCTCCTGATATTGCGCAGGGTGTCAACCAGGCACTTGAGGTCCGTGGTCAGTTGAGCGATGCCGCCATCGAAGAAATCGGCGCCGGCGACCAAGGTTTGATGTTTGGCTTTGCATGCGACGAGACGCCGGAATTGATGCCTTTGCCGATTTCGTTGGCACACCGCCTGTCGCGCCAGTTGACGGCGTTGCGGAAGAGCGGCGAACTATCGTATCTGCGGCCAGACGGAAAGACACAAGTCACCGTCGAATACGATGGCGACGTTCCGGTTCGCGTCGATACCATCGTCATTTCGACGCAACACGACGAGCAGACGGATCTTGCCACAGTGGAACGAGATATGATTGAACGCGTCATCCGTCCCATCGTTCCGGCGCAACTGCTTGATGACGAGACAAAGTACCTCATCAATCCGACCGGTCGCTTCGTCATCGGTGGGCCGCAGGGCGATGCAGGGTTGACGGGTCGCAAGATCATCGTCGACACCTACGGCGGTTACGCCCGACACGGAGGTGGAGCGTTCTCTGGCAAAGATCCGACAAAGGTCGACCGCAGTGGCGCATATGCGGCACGCTATGTTGCAAAGAACGTCGTCGCCGCAGGGCTTGCGCGCAAGTGTGAAGTACAGGTCGCCTATGCGATTGGCGTTGCCCGCCCAGTGTCGATTTCGGTCGATACGTATGGAACAGGTCAGATCAGTGACGAGAAGATTGTCGAGATCATCGGGCAAGTATTTGATTTGCGCCCAGCGGCCATTATTCGCGATCTCGATTTGCGTCGCCCCATCTACCGGCAGACGGCGGCTTATGGGCACTTCGGCCGTGCGGATCTCGATCTACCATGGGAACGGACCGACAAAGTAGCCGAGTTGCAGAAGCTCGCGCTACGCTAAAGGGGTTCTGACCCTCATAAACGAATAGGGCAGACCGTATGATATAGCATCACCCTTACACCCCATGATTTGCACCTCTTTACCAGATCCGTTCTGGTAAGAGGTGCTTTTTTCTGACGCTTATGCGGCGGATTTTGATATGATGAGAAAAAGACGAAACACCGGAGCTTAAGGTAGCTCAGGTGCTTGCGGGGAGTACGCTCGGGGGAACAACATGAGTGAACAAGTCATTCGCGTCGCCATCGCGGACGATAATGAGGCATATCGCCTCACTATGCGCGACGTGCTTTTGTATGAATCGGGGATTGAAGTGGTCGCTCTTTGGCCGAGCGGCGTTGAGGTCCTAAGTGAAATCGAGCGGGTCCGGCCCGACGTGCTATTGTTAGATATCACCATGCCGCACGTCGACGGTCTTACAGTGCTGACGGCATTGCACGAGCGGCATTCGCGCGTGCGCGTTGTCGTGCTCACGATGCATGATCAGTCCTCTGTGGTACTTTCCGCCGTACGCTCGGGTATCAGCGGCTATGTCGTCAAAGACGCGCCTCTTGAGGATGTCGTGCGCGCCATCCGCGAGGCGTTCGCCGGCCACGCCCTGATCCATCCGCAGGTCATGCCAGCGGTGCTCGGCGAGATCGAACGTCAGCATCAGTTGAGTGATGGTTGGAAGTCTCTCTTGACCGCGCGCGAATTCGATGTGCTGTGTCAACTGGCAGCGGGAAAGAGCAACGAGCAAATCGCGGAAAGCTTACATATCACCGTGAAGACGGCGAAGAACCACGTGTCTCATATCCTTGCAAAATTGCAGGTGGCCGATCGGGGTCAAGCAGTCCTGTACGCGTATAAACAGCGATGGTTGCAGCCTGAATGGTCATAGCCACAGTGTCCGCCTCCTTGGCTACCACATATCTTGTGGCAAAGGAGGTGGGCCAGCATGTGGCCGAAGTTGGTGCTGTTGGCGGCAGTCCTCATTTACTTGGCTTTGTCTGTCGCTGGGAGCGGGCTCGCTGGACTGGCCAGGCGGAATCCAAACGACAAACGCGCGTCGCTGTACGTGCTTTTAGCCGACAATGCAGAACAACACATGGAGGCCGTGCTGCGGCGTTTGCAAAGAGTCGCGCGACGGCGTGTGCAACCGCTTTCTGTCGTCGTGATCGACGTCGCCTCGACTGATCAAACGGCGGCCATCGCCCATCGCTTTTCCGATCCGGCTTTGACTATCGCCTATGTATACGTGGCAGACTGGCCGCATGCACGGGCAGAGGCGGGCCGTATCGCAGACCAAGCGCCAGCCGATTGCGACGTTCGGACACTCGAATTGCGATCCGGCAGGCCTTCCTTCCGCCAGGTGATGTGAGGGCTGTTGCCCATACACTCATCAACTCCAGAACGGCAACGACGGCCGCGCCCCTTCGGTAAGCTCCTCCATTTTGCGGCAGTACGCGAGGACGCGGTCGACGTCGCCCACGTCGCCATACCACATCGTCAGCAAGGCGCATGCGCGACGCCGATGCTCCGGGTTGCCCCAGTTTGGATACTCGGCTTCATATTGCACGAGCCTTTGCAGACTCGCTTCCCGCTGTCCACTCAGCGCCGCGAGTTCGATTTCTAATAAATTTAATTCTAACGCGATGTCCCGGTTGCTAGGCGAGTCGGGTTCTTCCGTCAGCGCAAGCAACGCCTTGACCTCCTCGATCAACTCCGCCGCCTTTGCCACCTCCTCGCGTTGCAGGCACTCCCGAATTTGCTTGCAGGCTTCATGCAAGCGCGATCGCGGATGTAGCGCAGTCATGGCGAACGCAGTCTGCTCAATTGTCTGCAAATCGTTCGTCGAGAAGTTGTTATGCTCGTGGTTGGGTTCCGCCGCTTCCTGCGTTCGTGTGCGCACCGCAAGGCTCGATTCGATCAACTGTGCGTACGTCACCAATGCGTTCGCTTGTTCCGCCCAACGGCGTGCCGTCGCTGGATCAATTGGCATCAGCGCCAATGCTTCTTGCGCAAGCCGCTCAGACACCGCCCAGAGCGTCGGCATGCGCTGTGCAAAAGCTTGTGCCTTTGCAAGATAAGGCCGCTTCTCGGCAGTGAAATCGCCGATGACATCATTCTCTTCAAGTGAAATTTCCGGAGGCCCTGCCACTTCTGGTGGCGTGGCGAGTGCGGGAAGCAAAGCCGACGTTGGGCGCTGCCACGGAACGCTAAAACCTTTTCCACCAGGATCCAACGCGTCCAGATGCAGATGAAGTTCAATTAAGCTTTGCGTCCATTCGAGCGGCGAGATACCACTCTTTCCTTCCATACGATCCGCCAATGCGACCGCTTCCCGCCATTCGCCCAAGGCTCCCTCGAGATTGCCGCGATCGTACTCGGCTTGCCCGGTTTCGCGCAATACATAAAACAATAGACGCCAATCCTGCGCGCTGTAGGCGTGTTCGCGCAGTTGCTCCAGTTCCCGCACGGCCTCTGGGTACTCTCCACACGCGCGGTGCACGCGCGCTAAAGTGAGCCTGTACTCGGCCAGGTTGCGAGTTTGCAAGGATGCACGCGGCAAGTTTTCGATCAACTGGCGGGCGACTTGCGGCCGTCCTGTCGCCAACTCATACTGCGCAAGGCGAATATTCGCTTGCAAAAGAAAATGCGGATCGAGCTCTGAGAGAAACGTTTCCACGGGCTCACCCAGTCGCTTTGCGAGCTCGATAAGCAACGTGTAAGATGGTTTCACCTTGCCAGACTCGATTTGACTGATCATGCTTGGCTTTACCAGATCATCAGCGAGATCGACCTGGCTCATGCCGCGCTGAATGCGAAGATCGCGAATTTTCTCACCGATTGACACACAGACACCCGCTTCCCCTAACATATGAGTAGAGTTTCACATATTGGCATTGTTTTGACAAGAAGTGATAGGGTTCTACAAAACAGATCTGGCTGTTGTTTGGCGAAACTTGCTACAATGTGGATAGGTCAATGAGCGGGGGGAACCTTGTGCCGACAGTACTGGTTGTCGACGATGAAGCGTCCATACGGACATTGGTGGAATACAATTTTAGCCGCTCTGGGTTTCTCGTGGAGGGCGTCGAAGACGGTAAGACAGCCTACGACATCCTGAGCACGGATGCACGCAAGTATGATCTCGTCGTATTGGATTTGATGCTCCCCGGCATGGATGGCATGGAGGTGTGCCGACGGCTCCGCCAGGAGGGTGTCAAGATTCCCATCATCCTTTTGACAGCGCGCGATGAAGAAGTGGACTTAGTGCTTGGCCTCGAACTCGGTGCTGACGACTATGTCACCAAGCCATTCAGCCCGCGCGAGTTGGTGGCGCGTGCACGAGCTGTCCTGCGCCGCAGTGAAGCAAAGGAGTCGGAAGCCAAGCCCAGCGCCGCCGGGAAGGTCTTGCGCGCCGGGCGGATTGTGCTTGACGTCGCGCGCCACGAGGTTCGCGTCGACGGCGTGCTCATGGACTTCACGCCGAAGGAGTTCGATTTGCTCCAATACTTTATGGAGAATCCGGAACATGTCTTATCGCGGGACCAACTGCTGGATCGCGTTTGGGGCTACAGCAGTGCCACCGATACACGCATTGTCGACGTACACGTTTCACACCTGCGGGAGAAAATCGAGGAGGATTCGAAGAATCCCGTTTACATCCGAACGGTCCGCGGCATCGGCTACAAGTTCACGGAAGGCGTGTCTGCGAAATGACCAGCTTTCTGCTTGGACTGGCCATTGGCTTGGCTCTGTTGGCAGCGGGAATGTTGGTGCAGGCGGCGGCGTTTCGAAAATTGCGAAGCTATCTGCGCGATGCGATGGATGCCATTGTCGAGGGGCGCTACGACGTGCGCATGTATGACTATCGCAACAGGCCTTCTGAAGTCGTATTGTTTCGCCAGTTTAACCGGATGGCGGAGCGGATTGAAGAGACGCTCGCCGATATGTCGCAGGAGCGCGATATCTTGCGGCATATTCTGCAGAACATGACCACAGGTGTCATTTACCTGCGCAGCGACGGGCAGGTGCAGATGGTCAACCATGCGGCTGAACGCCTTTTTCGGCGCCCCAGTGAACAGTGGCAAGACAGAGACCATTGGATGGTCTTTCGCAACTACAATCTTGGCAGCGCCATTGATCACGCATTGCTTTTTGGCGCGCCGTGGTCGGGTGAACTCGTCATCCGCGAGGGTGTCACGCTGACCGTTCGGTTGGTGCCCATCTCTGCCGATCCGCGCTTGCGTGCCAAGGCGGACGGCGCTCACGACGTGCTCATGCTCGTCAACGACGTCTCGGAGTGGCGTCGGCTCGAACGCATGCGCAGTGAATTTGTCGCCAACGTCTCGCACGAATTAAAGACGCCCATCGCCGCTATTCGCGGTTTCGCAGAGACTTTGCTCGACGGCGGCGTCGACGAGGAAGCCCAACAAAAGTTTCTGCAGACCATCTACGACGAATCGATGCGCATGGGTAATCTGGTGTCTGACTTGCTTGAATTGTCCAAGTTAGAGGCAACCGACAGCCGTGTCGATCCGGTCGCCGTCGATCTCTACGAGGTTCTCGAACGGGCGGTGGATCGCATCGGGCCGACTGCCAGTGAGCGCGGCATTCGCATCGTCATACCACCGCGTGATCCGGTTCAGGTCTGGGCCGAACCAGACATGTTATTACAGGTTTTCTTAAACCTGTTGGCCAACGCCATCCACTATTCGCCGCCGCAAAGTACCATCCGCGTCACCTGGGACGTGTTGGTGGATCGCATTAAGGTACACGTGCAGGATAACGGCATCGGGATTCCGCAAGAGTCGTTGGATCGCGTCTTTGAACGTTTTTACCGCGTACATAAGGATCGCAGCCGTGCTTCCGGAGGGACCGGTCTTGGCCTCGCCATCGTCAAGCACATCATCTCGTCGCTTGGCGGCGAGGTTGGCGTGGAGAGCGAGGAAGGGAAAGGGAGCGATTTTTGGTTTACGCTATCGCGGCTTGATCGGCCGGTATCGGCGCGATCGCGCTGAGAGACAGGGGGCGCGCCTGTGAATCGAAGTCTGACTTCTCGCTTTGCGTGGAAACGCCGCCTGAACGGAGTGTTGAACTGGATCTTCCCGTCGGATGCAACGACATGTGCTATTTGCGGCCGCCCTGCTTTTACTGTCGGAGCTTCTTCTCACTGGCCATCGCAATCGGAAAACTCGCGCCTGTGCGCCTTTTGTGTGCAGGATTTGGAGCGGTGCCAGGTTGCGGTGGAACAACATGCGTTGCAGGTGGAGAACGCGCCCGACAGGCGGATTGATGTGTACAGTGGCATTGACTACGACGCCTTTGTGCGGACGTTGTTTCGATCTTTTAAGTACGACGGCGTCATTGAACTTGCGCCGTTTTTTGCGCATGTCTTGTTCGCCTGTTGGCAGGCGCTTGACGAGTTTGCTTGCGATTGCATCGTACCCGTGCCGACAGCGGCGGATCGGATCCGCAAACGAGGGTATGATCACGTTCGTCTTCTGGCAGAACGACTTGCCGGTCATGTACAATTACCCGTCCGTCCGGCATTGCTTCGCGTGCCGCGCGGGGGTGCGTTTACGCAGTCGCAGACGGCGAAAAATGCAGAGTTACGGCGCCGGGAATTAGCGGGTGTCTTTGTCCCGAATTCGCGCAGACCGATTGTCGGACGCCGTGCGCTGCTGCTTGACGATGTGGCCACAACAGGTGCGACGCTTGCCGCCTGTGCCAATGCGCTGTTTGCCAGCGGCGCCAACAGTGTGATCGCCATCGTCGCGGCGCGTGTGCGATAGCATGGCAGGAATTTGTCGAGAAAGCGCGAAAAGTGGGGGAATAGGGAGGTCATTGGCATGGCTATCGCCAATTGTAAACGGTGCGGGCGTTTGTATAACAGGATAGGACGCGATATTTGCAAGGATTGTATCCGCGAAGAAGATGACGTCTTGCTTGAGATTCGGCAATATCTAAAAAAACACCCGCAGGCGAACATCTATGAAGTTGCGGACGGCACGGCTGCGACGTACGAGGAGATTGTCGCGTTTTTACGCGATGGGCGCCTTATTCTGCGCGACAATCCGAATATGGCATACCCGTGCGAGCGTTGCGGCACGTTGACGCAGTCAGGGCGCTTGTGCGCCAATTGCACGCAAGCGCTGGCCAAGGAGTTGGGGCAGGCGGCGGCTGCGATACAGAAAGAAGAGTCACAAGGCAAACGGGGAAAGGGATTTTTGAGCCGGTAAACCGTTGCCGGCGGGTGGAGAGTTAGGTGTCAGCGGTGGAAGCCGGAATGAACTTCGAAGATTATACCCAGTATGTGAATCGGCTTGCGAAACGTCTGATTCGGTACCGACGGAGTGCCATGATTGATGAGTCAGATCTAGCCTCGGCTGCGCTCACGGCTTTATGGCAGAAGCAGATGGAGCGTGGGCTTGTGGATATTACCTATGCTAAGCAAATTATCAAGTATGCGATGCTGGAAGTCTTGCGAAACTCCAACCTTTTAAAGACGCCGAGATCGGTACCGATGCGACAAGCGATTCAAGCCTATCAGCGGTCTGTGGAGCAATCGGAGGCAGAACACCTGGCCACAAGCGATCCGATTGAAGAATGGGAACAGGAGGAACTCATTCGTGAAGTCGGGGGAGTCATCGGCTCATTCCTTTACGAAGACCAATTGCTGCTGTCGTTGGTGTTTGAGCAGGGACTCAGCTTTCGCGAGGTTGCGGAGGTGCTGGGGAGCACGAAGTCAGTCGTATATCATAGATATCGGGAGCTAATCGCAGAGGTTCGCACAAAATTGGACGTAGATCAGTTCGGTAGCGCCAAGCATTTGTAATGTAAATTCCATCGGAAACGTTACGTAAGTAGGAGCGGTTCTCATCGCTCCTTTTTCATTTCTACCATTCGCATGTTGTTCGACAAAAACAAAAAAATTTTTGACTCTGCTCGAACGATACGACAAAACGTGACGTTGTTATGGGTGAAGGGGCAAGGAGGGAAGCTCGATGTGGTCTCCGTCCAACTCGTTTGATGTCACTGGGAGTCGGCAAATATCTCAGACAGCGAGTTCGCAAATTGCAGATGCGAGTCGATCGGACAAGATTAGACAACTGCAAGAAGCAATTCGCAACGGCACGTATACAGTGAATGTCAATCATATTGCTAAGGCCATAGTTCAACAAGGAGTTCTTAATTCGGATGGCTGATGTCATAGATGCAGTTGCGCAATTAGAAGCAGCGACAGATCGTGTGCTTGCGGCTCTGAAGTCGGGCCGGACAGATGGGTTGTTGGAGCTTCTTACAGATCAATGTGTTCGATTACAACAAGTGGAATCTGTCGGTGTGGAACGGTGTTCGGAAGTGATGCGTCGGATTGCGCAAAAGGTTCAGATTCAGCAGATGTTGATTGAACAAGGGTTAAGTATCTCTGAGCATTTTTTAAAAAAGCTTTATCAAGGTCGTTCTTATAGTCAGTTGGCCTGAGATTCTTGGTGAGGAGGTGATTAAAGATGGGTGTCTCAACGTTTATGCCGCTTTATGTCGGGTTGTCCGGGTTGGAAAGTATGCAACAAGCGGAAAGTGTAGTAGGTAACAATATTGACAACGCCAGTACACCTGGCTACGCGCAAGAACAGGTTAATTTTGTGGAAAATGAGCCATTTCCAGCTGTGCCCGGGTCAGGTCCGGCTGTTGCTGGACAATTCGGCCAAGGCGTCGCTGTGGGTTCGGTGACTCGTCAGGACGATCCCTACTACGACGAGCAGGATCGTCAAAACCAAGGGACATATCAAATGTACTCGACGCACAGTTCCGTGCTGACGCAAATTCAAGGCATATTGAACGAGCCGAGCTCTACCAGTGTTCAAAACGCGGTGGATCAGTTTTTCAGCGCTTGGCAAGAACTTTCGAACAATCCGTCCGATGATGCTGCGAAGCAAGCGGTTATTACACAGGGGCAGGTCGTGGGTCAAACGTTTCAGGTTGTTACACAACAACTGCAACAGTTGCAAAGCAACCTCACTGGAGTCGTCAATGGCCAACTGGCACAGTTGAACCAATACGCGCAGCAATTGGCGGGTCTAAACAAACAGATTACACAGGTCAAGCAGTCGGGTGAAAATCCAAACCAACTACTTGATGAACAAAGCAACATTCTGGACAAGATGTCGCAGCTGGCTGACATCACCTATACGCCCGATTCAGCTGGCGATGGCGGTGTGGATGTTACAGTAGGCAGCGGATCGAATGCGGTTCAGGTGGTCAAGGATGATACGTATTCGCCGTTCCCGAATGCTACAACAGCTTCGTCGCTGTCAACTAGTACGCCAGTTTCACTTTCGTCATTGCAACCGCAACTGTCTAGCATCACATCGGGCCAGATTGCAGGCAATGTGCAAGGGTACGACGATGCGAGCAACTTGCTCAGCAATATTGGCTCTTTTTTGAGCAATTTTGCAAGCCAGGTGAACGGTGCGCTTGGCGGACAGTCGTTTTTCTCCTACAGTGGTGGTGTTCTTTCCGTGGGTATTACGTCGCCATCAGCATTGCAAACGGGTCCTTCCGGCAATGCTGGCGATAACACCTACGCCGTTGCGATGGTGAATCTGCAGACGACCTCGTGGACTATCAATTGGAATTACAGCCAGCAGGCCAATGGGGGCTCGTCCGTATCCCAGAGTGTAACAGGTACTCCGGATCAACAACTGGCGGCGATGGTTTCTGGTGTTGGTACGGAAGCTTCAGGTGTTACGTTTAGTGAGAATACGGCGAATGCCTTGCAGGAGCAAAGCTCGCAACTGCGCCAATCTGTCTCTGGCGTATCGCTGGACGAACAGGCTTCCTATATGGTCGAGTTTCAGAACGCCTACGCCGCTGCGGCGAAATACATCACGACCTTTCAATCAATGATGCAGAGCCTATTGAACATGGTGCAGCCGTAAGGAGGTGACAGTAGATGCGTGTGACACCTTGGATGGAGCAACAGCAGTTCTTATATAACATCACAAACATCGACAACGCCATGCAGAATACCCAAGAACAGTTGTCGACCGGTAAGACGTTGAATAAAGCTTCGGACAATCCTTTGGCGGTGTCTGAGGATATGGATTTGGCTTCCGAGGTGCAGGAGACATCAGGGTATCTGTCGACCATCTCGACAGGGCTTACTTGGATGAACAATACGTCCACGGCGCTTCAGAGCATGATCTCGCAACTCCAAGAGGTGCAATCGGACGTTGTGCAGGCGCTGAACTCAACCAATATGAGTGCAGGTGGGCAGCAAGGGCTTGCGGATACCGTTTCGCAGTTGATCCAAGGCATATATCAAACGGCGGATCAACGTCAGGGAAACAACTACATCTTTGGCGGACAAGCCTCTCAGACGCAGCCTAGCACATATCTGAAAAAAAGTCCGTCTGACAGCCCTGCACCGGTACCGAGCGGAGCAAACGCTGAGATCAACTATCAAATCGCGTCGGGCGTCAGTGTTTCCATCACGGTGACGGCGTCGGATATTTTCCTAAGCGCTCCTTCCTCCGGTGTTTCGAATCTACAGGACACCCTGAACAACATTCAGGCTGACTTGTCGGCAGGAAATGAAAGTGGCTTGCAACAAGACTTGAACGATTTGAACGCCAATCTGACGCAAGTGATTAACTTGAATGCCGATTTGGGTTCACGCATTCAGCGGTTGACGACCGCGCAAAATCAATTGCAACAATACAGCACCAATCTTACAAACGAGAAGGGGGGGATTGAAGGGGCGGATATGGCGCAGGTGATCACCCAATTCACCACCGACCAGACCGTCTACACGGCGGCTTTGCAAATGGGCGCGCAAATCCTGCTCCCCTCTCTCGTAAACTATTTGCCCAACTCATAATTTTGGGTAAAATAACTTTTCATCCTTTGAGGAGGTCTTATCATGGCTCTTGATTTCAGTGTAAACAACAATGCATCTGCATCCAGCATTCTTTCCAACCTGTCTGCTGTGAACAACGCTTTGAACACATCGTATACCCAACTGTCCACTGGCAATAAGATCAACAGCGCTGCTGATGATCCGGCTGGATACGCCATTGCGCAACAGATGACGGCTCAGGTCAACGCTCTGAACCAATCGGTGCAGAACGCACAAAATGGCATCAGCATGTTGCAGACGGCATCCGGTGCGATGAACCAAATCAACAACATCCTGCAGACGATGAACACGTTGGCTGTTGAAGCTGCGAACGGTACCGAAAATAGCACGGACCTCTCGAATTTGAACCAGGAGATGCAAGCTCTCCAAAATCAGATTAACAACATCACGTCGCAGACGAAGTTTAATACGATGACTTTGCTCGATGGTTCACTGGCAACTAACGGTGTGACATTCCAGATTAACACTGACGGTACAAGCAATTCGGAACTGAGCATTACCATTGCCTCCGTCTCTGTTGGTGCATTGTTCGGGGGAACCATCAATATTACGTCGCAATCACTGGCTCAACAGGCCATCACTTCGATTCAAAATGCGATTACCAGCTTGTCCGCTTATCAGGCGAATGTCGGTGCTGTGGAAGACCAATTGAATTACACCGTGTCGAATTTGCAAAACACGGCAGAAAACCTGCAAAACGCTCAGTCCACCATCACCAACACCGATATGGCGCAGGCATATACGCAATTCAGCCAACAGCAAGTGCTTCAGCAGGTCGGTTTGGCGATGCTCTCGCAAGCGGATCAGCAGCCCGATGCAATTCTCAAGCTGTTGCAATAAGATTAAGATGTTCCTCGGTCGACGCACGTGTCGGCCGAGGAATTTTCGAAAGGTGGTATCCTCGTGTCCATTTCATCAACCAGTTCAAGTTCCATGGCCAACTTGCTTCAGCAGTTGAATACCTTATCAAACCCAAGTGGTACTGGCTTGCCTGTATCACAATATGCTCAAGATTTACAACAAATTTTGACTCAAGAACTTGAAACGCCATCCAATAACGAATTGTCGCAATTAAGTTCACAACAGACGGCATTAACTGGGTTGCAGACAGCTTTGCAGACCTTTGAACAGGCTACGGAGACGTTATCCAGCTTGCAAAGCTGGAGTACGGTCACTGGGACATCGAGTGATCCCGGTTCGTTTACAGTCACGGTTCAACCGGGTGCGCAACCGGCCATGTATTCTTTGCAAGTGACATCTTTGGCTAGTAGTCAAACATCCATTCAAAATCTTTCTTCACAATTCCAGACGAGTGCTGACGGGAGTTCCAACCTTTCTTCGGGTACCATTATTCTCACAAACACTGCGGACAGCAATAAGACGGCCACGATTAATGTGTCGGCAGGGGAATCTTTGAACGATATTGCAGCGGCCGTCAACCAACAGACGGCGAACACAGGTGTACAGGCTTCTGTATTAACGAACGGGCAAAATCAATACTTTTTGTCGCTTTCATCGGTCAATACGGGAACGGCAAACGGATTTACCATCAGTGGAAGCATAATCGGCAGCGGAACTGGACAAATCCAGTTCGCGACCACAAATGCCACCGATGCTTCTATCACGCTTGATGGGCAGACGATGACTTCGTCAACAAATACGTTCCAAAATTACATTCCGAACGTGACGATACAAGTATCACAGACCATGGCGAGTGCTGGAACCTTAACATTATCTACGGATACAAGCGGGGCAGAAAAGGCAGTACAGACATGGATGACAGCGTATAACACATTGATAGACACGATTAACAAAGACACTGCGTACACCCCGCCTTCGTCAGGGAGTTCGTCGACGCAGGGAACCGCAGGGCCATTGTTTGGCGATCCGCTAGCCATGGATTTGCTACGCCAATTACCGGCGGCTGTGAGCGCGTCCATAACGACATCTAGCTCAGCAATCAATTCTTTGGCGTCCATCGGTATTGTTATTGATCCATCGAATGGACATTTGGAGTTCCAATCCACGTCAGGCTTTTCAAGTGCAGCGGGAACACTACCTGATGGGCAAGCCATGTTCGAGTCAGCTCTATCATCGAATCCGAGTGCGGTGCAACAACTCTTTGGTATTGTCTCCACCACAGCAACCACGGCGATTCCGCAGTCGGGTGTGCTTGGGAATGTATACAACTTGATGAATAACCTGTTGATTGGAAATACCAGTGGTACGGGGACAAGTCCAATCGAAGGTGAACTCAACGCCATCTCTGCGCAGCAGTCGAGCATACAAAACTACCTGAGTCTCGTTCAACAACAGATTACGAATCAGGTGACTAACTACACTAATCAATTGAACCAGTTAAACTCTGTGATGGAACAAGCGCAAGCCCAAATGAAACAAATTTCTGCGATGTTCGGATCGTCAGCATCGTCCTCCTCAGGTGGGATACTCTAATGTCCGCATCTCTGCAACTGCCTGGTGACGAATTGGAGCAGCGGATATGCACATTGGGACAACTGGCAATTCAACTATTGGAGGAGCACCGGTTTCAAGAAGCTGCGGCAGTCATGATGAATCGAGGAAATGCGCTTGTGGGATGGTTGAGTGCCGAATCGCGGGACAGAACTGAAGCAGTGTTCCAAAAGATCAAAGACCAAACAAATCAAATTGTTGCGCTAGCGACGGAGCATCACGCGGAAGTTTCGAAGGCGGTGTTCGCCCTGCTCGACGCCAGTCCTGCGTTGAAGGCATACGCAAAGTCACGGTGCATGTCGTCTACACATTGGAAAGATGAAGAGGATAGGAGATAAGCATGTTACTATCAGCGTGCCTCATCACCAAGGATGAGGAATTGACTTTACCTAGATGCCTGGAATCGCTTAAAGGCGTTGTTGACGAAATCATTGTCGTGGATACCGGATCGAAGGATAAAACGGTTGAAATTGCACGCAGTCAGGGGGCAAGGGTATACCACCACGACTGGGATGGCGATTTTGCTAAGGCTCGCAATGCCTCGCTGGATCGTGCATCTGGTGAGTACATACTGGTAATTGATGCTGATGAATATTTAGATCCTAATGACAGGCGACACATTCGCTCGAAACTTCTGCAGTCGCGAGCCGATGGTTACTTGGTTGGTATTGTGAATTACATGGGTAATTTGGCAAGGTATCACACCTCTTCTCCTGTTCAGGTACTCCGAGTTTTCAAAAATGGGTATCGATACTCGGGTTCCATTCATGAACAGGTATTACCCGCAGTGATCGAGAGTGGCGGGCGTATCGAAACACTAGACTTGCGGGTACACCATTTGGGATATCTCTATGAATTTGTTACATACAAAGCGAAACCAGCGCGGAATATGGAGCTTTTGCAAAAAGAACTGGACGAAGACCCGGATAACTTGTTTCATATCTCCAATATGATGGCTGAATACATGCGTGTGCAGATGTATGCCAAAGCTGCTGACCTTGGAAAACGAGGATTTGACGTTTTCAAAAAAAATCCACATCAAGCGACGCACTTGTTGGCGCGATTGCTGAGAATGCTGGTGGTTGCGCTCGCGATGATTGGTGAATCGGATGAGGCCATCAAGTATGCTGAGCGGGGTGAAAATATATTTCCCAATCTCCCCGATATTCGCATGGATCACGCACATGCACTCATTCAACAAGGGCGGTTTGATGAAGCTATACCTGTTTTGCTTCAGTGTAGAAAATTGGGTGACGTGAAAAATCCTTTGATTGATACAGTGCCTGGCTTAGGTAGTTTTCTTGCTGCAGCGGAATTGGGAAAAATCTGGCTTTTTTTGGGGGGCTTGCAGAAGGCTGCTGAATGGTACTTGACGAGTTTTCAAGAAAATCCGCGTCAAGAGAATGTTGTTGGATACTTGGTTTATCTGCTGCCAATTCAACACGAAGCTATCAGACAACAACTCTATGAGGTGTCCAAGCATGACCCGTTGGTTTTTGCGCATTTTGTGGAGGCATGTGCTGTGTCTCGGGTCGAAGGTTGGCAACAATGGATTTCACAGATTCCGTGCGGCCCGTTGACAGAAGCCACAATTGAAAGACTGAATTGGATTCAAGTCATGCAGGATTTCCCTGATGAGCTTGAGGGTTATACGCATGCACATGGCAGTGCTCAAAACCAGTTATTGTTCGGCTTGCATCGCTTAGAGTATGGTGACGTCGAAGGTGCAAGACAAGCTCTTGCTGAAGCGGGGGCACGTGGGGAATCAGTTCTTGCTTGGTTGGATAGTAAAGATCGGGACATTCAACTCTCTGGCATTGCCAGTGAGCTCATGCTTCTCCAAGCACGGAGGCTGCTAGTTACCTGGTTGCCGCATGCAGCCGACAGGCACACTCTGCTGCCTATCGTACTTGCCAGCCCATTGCAAGATCTGCTTGTGGAGGCGGAATGGATAGGAGACAGCGGCTGGGAGTGCGAGTTTCGTTCTCATCGCGCCTTTCAGCGCGGAAATATAAAGGAAAGTATAGCTTGGTTGGAGAAAGCCATGCAGTATTCACCCAGTGTACGCCGTGTCGTGATCGAAGCTGACATTGCGCTGGCACACGGGAATGTGGAGCTTGCACGTGCTGTGGTAGAGCAAGGTCAAGCCATCTTCTCGGCATCCGAACTACTCAAACGCGTTGCAAACAATTTAGGAATCAGCCAACGTCGTGTCAGATTAGCAGATGAATTGTTGGAATGGAATAAAGGGGATGAAGGCATGAATCCACATCGTGCATATCAGTCGTCTGCACTGACCATGCCTTTGCAGGTCAAGATTGTGAAACTTCATGAACGAGCCCTTGAGTGCGTCGAGCAGATCCGTATTCTCCATGAGCAAGGGGAGATTATGGAGGCTCGTAAATATATTCAATATGTACAAGACATTATTACGTTTCTCAGAAGTAGCACAGATACCTCGACAGAGGCAGGAAAAGCGGCTGACGCCTCGTACGCGTTTTATTACAGCATGTTGGTAAAATGGTTTTTACAACCCAACTTGATTGTAGAACAATACCAAACCATGAAGGAATTTTGGACTTCATGGACGGAAACATGGAAGAAGCTTTGATATCGTCAGTTGAAGGCCTGTATATCTAGACCTTACGCCCTCCTGCTTACACGACCACTGTGCGGCAGGAGGGCGAGGTTACTTCAGGAGAGTGCTTCTGCTTACTGAAATTACACAAAGGGATTGTCATTAGCGAGACGTGAGGCAAATACCAATGCATCAATCCCTCCGGGCATCTTACCGCTCGTTATTGTCCGGAATCCCACTTCGGAAAGAAGCAATTGCAAAAGCTCTGTGGGATAGGGACGAGAATTAAACGGCTTTGTCCAAAATTGCTTTGTGATGACCTGCGTGTTATCGCAATCTGGCGTTACGATAAAAATTCGCCCTCTATAGCTCATGATTTCAAAAAGGGCCAGAAGGAGTTTAGCGGCGTCACTAGGCTGGAACATCTCTATCGCATGCCTAATGAACACCGTGTCGTAGGTTTTATGGTATAGCCGCTCGTCTGCCAGCAGGTTAAACACATCACCGTCCCTGTCTTGGACGCGAGATAGCTCAAAATGAGTTACACATGCTCCTTTCATTTGCATATATTTCATCCCATCTATAGTTTTCGGTCCGATATCCAATATCGCGTCGCCTTCGTGCAAGCCGTGAGAGAGGATGGCCGCGTAGGCTTCGCTGGACGTCACATGGGCATTGGTACGCTCATTCACTCCTCGCAGGATAGAGAAAGCTTTGAGCTCAACGGGTGTGTGAGTAATCGGTTTTTGAATAGCTTTTTCTTGCAATATTTTAATTCGGTTTACAACAATCTCTCCAATCGCCTCCCATGAATATTGTTGCGCATGCCGCGCAGCTTTATCGCACACAGCAGTGTGATTCTTTCGTTCCGAAAAGGCTTTTATCATGGTGTCCACAAGGTGATCCATATCAACATCAATCATTTCTGCGGGTAGTGCGAGTTGCATATCAGATGGCATGTCCATGGTACTTAACTGAGATTTCACACGATAGCTATTTTCCTCTGTCGTAAATTCCGTGGCAGGGCCCATAGAAGGAATTATCGCTGGTACTCCGCACGCCATGGCTTCGAGGATAGGTAATCCAAATCCCTCAGCTCGATACGGGTGAACAAGACAGTTGCTCGCGCGGTACAGGGCCCCCATTTCAGCGGGGGTTAAATCCCAATCCATATAAAGTATTTCTGGAGATTCTGGGTCAAGTGATGCTGCTAAAATCTGCTCGTGGTACGTTTGGCCTGCGTAATAGCTTGTTCGTCCAAAATCCTTAACAACCAGGCACACATCGTCGGATCGCCTGAATGCTCTGCGATATGCTTCAAGCACTTTGTCTATCCCTTTGCGGTGAATAGTACCTCCTACAAACAGAAACACAAATGACTTTGTCGTTTTCAGTGCATAGCGAGGTCCGTTCACTTGATACACACTCGTATCGATACCGAGAGGAAATGTAAAAATTTTATCCTCGTCGATCCCGGATTTGATGTAGCCCTGTCTGGTGTAATTGCTGTTTACCCAGACTTCATCAACTGATGTCTGAATGAACGGTACCCATTTTGCAGGTACAGGTCCGTATTCCCATGGTTGGAATAGAATTTGAATTGGCACGTCAGAGGGGCGAAGCGTTGGAGGCCATTGCTGGCGAATATGAACTAGAGGGCGTTCAACACCCGCGTCATAGCAATTACGAATGTTAGCTGCATCGGAGAACCAATAATCTGGTATTGAGTCCTTTTCTGTGGGGGTAATTTTAAGATGAACTCCATGCCGAAGCAGTTCTCGGCACAAGTATCGATTGACCAGTGCCAAGCTACTATTAACCAGTTGAGGGCCTTCCCATTCGACCTTCAATAATGTCATTGTTCGGTGACTCCTTTCTCGATACGAGCACTCAATGCATCTAGTCGGTCATGGATCCTTGCTTCAATTACGGATTCATTGAAATGTACTAATAAGTCGTGTCGAGCCCTTTGACCGCGTATCATAGCTTCCGTTGGAAGCTCATAAATTTGTCGTAAACGTTGTTTGAGAACCGATATGGATGGATAAGCCCATAAGTGTCCATTAAACACGGAGAACTCACTTTTCGCAGGTCCAAGTGCGGATGGGATCAGATAAGAGTTTGTCTCATTCATAAAATCTTTTTGACCTCCCCAGTCAGTTGCAACTGTGGGCAAGCCCATCGCCATGGCTTCAAAAAGAGGCCGACCCCATCCCTCCCCATGTGTTGGAAGGACGAAGGCGTTTGCGGCGCGATACAAAGCCGCAATTTCGTGAATTTGTAAGGAACGATTCAAAACATACACAGGAGGTGGATCGTCCCTCTGGAACAGCTCCATACATTTTGTCAACTCGCTGACGGGATCGCGATGCCTGGTTAAATCGTACGTCTTCACTACAAGTGCCACGTTATCCCTGGCTGTAAATTCCTCCATGTAAGCTTGCAAAAGTTCGCGAAAACCTTTACGAACCTGCCAGTCAAAGATGGAGAGGAAGACAAACCTGCCGCCGGTTGGGAGGGGCCACGCGTCACCCTCCGGGTCGAAAATGTGAAAATCAATCGTTTCGGGTATGACATAAATCGGGGCAGTGACACCTGCATCCCTAAATACACCCGCATTAAAGGTGCTAGGAACCCAAATTTCGTCGAATGCATTTAATCGCGTAACCCATTCTTTGGGTAATCGATCGGTTTCAAATGTGGTGCGTGCTATATTGATTCGAAAGTCATCTCTTGCTTCAATTGCGCTACACATGAGGTTGCATATATAAACGTCATTTGTTTCTAAATGTGTTGATTCAAATAACCTAAGTGTAGGATTAGGGTTATGTCCAGAAAGGCGATTTCGGATTTGCACTTTATGCTCACCGTTGCGTATAGCGGATAAAATTCGTAGGTTATCTTCAGCGAAACCTGACCCGTTAGTGAAAAGGCCATCAAGCAAGATGTTTAAAGACCGCATATAATTGTCAACCTTCTCAAGTAAGACGTTATAAAGTAGAAAATATAATCTCAAATAGTTCAAGCATAAGGAAACATCATCACGATATTTTCGACAATACTATTTTGTTGCAGTAAATCGACGATATCACAGATGATGGGTTGGCCTTCATTGTTTAAAATATGAAAGGTAACCTTGTATACGTCTCGATAGTACAAGAGTTTATCTAACAACGCACGCCACTGATCACCCATGCGCATCTTATTAAATTCAAAAACAACTTGAGTCACCTTTCTGTTATGCAGTAGATTTGTCATGCCGTTAAGCACGTGGAGTTCTGCACCCTCAACGTCTATTTTTATCAGGTCTATTTTCTCGAAGGAATGTAAATAGTTATCTAGGGGCTCGCATGGGATTTTGATTTGCGTCACTTCTTCATCGTGTCTGAAATACGAAAAATATTGTTCATCCGGTTCAAGCACTGATGAATTTCCCGTAAACTTATTAGTTTGGAATAGCGACACTTCCCCGACATGATCATGAACTGCCGCATTAACTACGGTAGTGTGCTCGTTGGTATAGTTAATAAAAATGTTATCCCAAAGAAAATTAAAAATTCCGGGCGAGGGCTCGTAAGCAACTACTCGTCCAGGCCTTTGGACTAATAGACCCATCAAAACCGTGAAGTATCCGATATTTGCACCTATATCAAAGACGACATTACCAGGTTTTACAGTGTTAATCAGATATTTTGTCAGTTGAATTTCAAAAACACCGTGAGTAGCGAGAACTGGCATAATAGATAAGTCGAATCCTGGAGCCAGAAGTCGCCCGCCCCAAACGGTGGATGACAGGACTTTACCATTTCCAACATAGACAGAATTCATAATGAGTATCTACCTCCATATGAAATGCGATTGAGTAGCTGGCAAAAAAAGTTTTGATTCAAGGCATCGCATCGGGGGTTAGCATCCTTGGCATCCTTGGTATCCACAAGACTTATGGGTCAGATTCGCGTGGTAGGTGACCCTCAACAAGTTTTGAATCGTTATCGGCGCCTTGCAATTGTAATCAGTTCTTCGTTCAAGGCATATACCCAGTTCTCACGCGACTCTTGTAGTGACAATAGATAATTTTCAAATTCGCTAGCGGTCAGTAGTCCATGCTTAATTATCGCTTCTTGGTGGTCACGAAACTGTTGAATTGCCAATTTGGTGGCCGGCCCTTCGCCAGACACCAAGGAAAATTGAGCTTGCGGCAGTATAAGCGTCCTGATAACCTCGAGCCCGCACTCGTGCATAATCAAAGGGATTTTACGACCGATGTGACGATCTCCTCCGTTCAAAACCTGCAATTTACAAAATGCCTCTCTGAGTCGGCTAAATGCAGTTGGGTGTTCCGGATAGGACAGCGATAGCTGATCGTCAATGTCGATGATACATACGAGACCTCCCGGTTTCAGAACCCGGTGAATCTCTTGCATAACGAGCTGAGGGTTGCGCAGATGTTGAAACACGAAGCGACTTATCACGTAGTCAAACGACCTGTCTTCGTAAGGAAGTTGATACGCGTCACCGACCTGAAAGATGATTCTGGACTGGGGATGTAGTCCTTGCATATCTTCGATATCGGAGAGCATCTTCTTGGCTGAGTGAATTGACGCTTCGTCGTGATCGAGTGCGTTCAGGGCAATTTTCCACGATGCGGCGATCTCGAACGCCAATGCTCCAAACCCAGTTCCTAAATCAAGCACCGTCATATTTTCCTGGATACCTAAAGCGGGGAGTAGCGCCCGCCGGATGGGAGCCGTGTGCAACGTTTGTTCCAAAAGCCAGCGGTGAGGAATGTTGTTTTGATGTGCGTAGGAAGACCAAGTGGCATCAATGGCTTGAAATCGTTCCGCTAGCGGCTTCAAAGGTGCATGTCTCCTCTAGTTTCATAGCTCGGTTTTCTCGGCTAAATGTCGGTGAATTCGTTGATTCAGTGTTTCAAGTATACAATGTAGAAACGCTGCTCGAAACGCGAATTCACCATTTCTCTTCACTTCGTTTGGGTTTATAATATACCCACCACGAAGGAGGAGTTGTCAATGAAGATTCAGGTTCATGGCGACAACATATCTGTCACTTCGGCTCTTCAGGAATACGTGGACAAAAAGATTGGGCGCTTGACCCGCTACTTTGAGGGTGTGGCGGACAAGCAGATCCACGTGACAATGGCGGTTGAAGGAACGTATCACCGCGTTGAAATGACAGTTCACGTACATGGTGTCATCTTCCGTGCAGAAGAGAAGTCGCAAGACATGTACGCCTCCATTGATTTGGTCACAGATAAACTGGAAGAACAGGTTCATAGATATAAGGAAAAATTGAATCGACGCTTCCGTGCGCGGGGATTGCGCACACAAATCCGGCAACGTGGCTTTGCGCAGGACGCCTTGGATGCGGAAGAGGATTTGCGCGTCGTCCGTGTCAAGCGCTTTCCCATCAAACCGATGGATGTTGAAGAAGCCATCATGCAGATGGATTTACTCGGTCACGACTTTTTCGTCTTTACCAACGCCGAGACCGAGGAGGTCAACGTCGTATATCGCCGCAAGCGGGGTGACTACGGCCTGATTGAGCCACAAGGTTAATCCTCGTCGTCGAGTGATAACTAGGCGCATGAGCAACCGCAGTGCGACCTTACATGCATAAGAGTGCGTGATCGCCCTTTATCGATCACGCTGGTACCCAAGGGCTTCCACACCGCCTGCATTTGGCAGTGGTGTCGGAAGCCCTTTCTTGTATAGAAGAAATTTGACGAAAATGGTGTTCGATTTCTTTCTGTTGTGATATCGTGCATGGCTACGGTACAATCTCTAGATAGAAGTCGATCGCGATATGGGGGTGTAACCGTTCGGTGGGACTCCTCAAACAGGTCTTTAATTCGAACGAACGAGATATTGCCCGATTGCGCCGCAAGGTGGATCGGATTAATGCGCTCGAACCGCAATTCGAGGCAATGACAGATGAAGAACTGAAAGCGATGACACCTGCGTTTCGGGAACGGTTGGCCAACGGCGAAAAGCTGGACAACCTATTGCCTGAGGCGTTTGCTGTTGTGCGCGAAGCGGCCAAGCGCGTCTTTGGCCAGCGCCATTACGATGTGCAGTTGATGGGTGGTATGGTGCTTCATGAAGGCCGGGTGGCCGAGATGAAGACCGGTGAAGGTAAGACACTTGTTGCCACCTTGCCGTCGTATCTGAATGGTCTTACCGGGCACGGCGTGCACGTCGTTACGGTCAACGACTATCTCGCAAAGCGCGACGCCGAGTATACGGGACAGGTGCATCGTTTCCTCGGCCTGACGGTTGGCTATAACGGCCACGACATGACGCCTGCGCAGAAGCGCGAAGCTTATATGGCCGATATCACGTACGGCACAAACAACGAGTTTGGCTTTGACTATCTGCGCGACAATATGGTCATGACGTTGGATGACATGGTGCAGCGCCGTTTGCACTTCGCGATTGTCGACGAAGTGGACTCCATCCTCATCGACGAGGCGCGGACGCCGCTGATTATTTCTGGTCCGGCGGAGAAGTCGGCAGATCTCTACTTCCGTGCAGATTTATTGGTGCGCCGCTTGAAGCCGGAAGAAGACTATGAAGTCGACGAAAAGATGCGCACCGCCAATCTCACCGACTCTGGCATTCGCAAGGCGGAGGCTTTTTTCGGCGTGAGCAATTTGTTCGATCCGGACAATGTCACGCTCATGCACCACATCACGCAGGCCTTGAAGGCGCACGGTCTTATGCACCGCGACAAAGATTATGTCGTCATGGGTGACGAAATTTGCATCGTCGACGAGTTTACCGGGCGTTTGATGGAGGGGCGGCGCTACAGCGAGGGCTTGCACCAAGCCATCGAGGCCAAGGAGGGCGTGCGCGTCCAAAACGAGTCGAAGACCTTAGCGACCATCACGTTGCAAAACTACTTCCGCATGTACGAGAAGTTATCTGGGATGACCGGTACGGCGAAGACGGAAGAGAAGGAGTTTGTCGAGATTTACGGCATGGATGTCGTCGTCATCCCGACGAACCGCCCGCTTGCTCGCAAAGACCTTGGCGATGTCATCTACAAGACCGAGCGCGCAAAGTTCAATGCGGTGGTCAACGACGTCGTGGAACGCCATCGCATCGGGCAACCGGTGCTGGTTGGCACGACTTCTATCGAGAAATCGGAACTCGTCTCGCATTTGCTACACCAGCGTGGCGTGCCACACCAGGTGTTGAACGCGAAGCATCACGCGCGTGAAGCGGAGATCGTCGCACTCGCCGGCCAGCGTGGGATGGTCACCATCGCCACCAACATGGCCGGTCGCGGTACCGATATCCTGCTTGGCGAAGGCGTTCCCGAACTTGGCGGCCTGCACATCATCGGCACCGAGCGGCATGAAAGCCGCCGCATCGACAATCAGTTGCGTGGGCGCTCCGGCCGTCAAGGCGATCCAGGATCGTCGCAATTCTTCCTGTCGCTTGAGGACGATTTGCTTCGCCTGTTCGGCTCCGAGAACATCCGCAGGCTCATGGATCGCCTGGGTCTCGAAGAAGATCAGCCGATTGAACACAAAATGCTGACCGGTGCCATGGAACGCGCGCAGAAGAAGGTCGAAGGCAACAACTACGATCTCCGCAAACACGTTCTGCGCTATGACGACGTATTGAACAAGCAGCGCGAGGTAATTTATCGCCAGCGCCGACAGATCCTTGAACGCGAGAACCTGCGCGAAGTCGTCGAAGGCATGCTCGATGATCTTGTCGATCACATGCTTGAGGTCTACTGCTCCGAGGAGCAAATTCCGGAGGACTGGGACATTCCGGCGCTGCTGCAATATGCGGAACATCACTTCCTGCTGCCAGGGCAAGTCGATGAAGCCTCCCTGCGCAAGCTCGATCGCGATGAAATCAAAGCCCGTTTGCTCGAACTTGCCAAGGCGAACTACGATGCCCGCGAGGAGGAGCTTCAGGGCTTCTTGCGCGAACTCGAGCGCGTCGTGTTGCTACGTGCTGTCGATTCAAAATGGATGGATCACATCGATGCCATGGATCAGTTCCGCCAAGGTGTGCACTTGCGCTCTTATGGCCAAGCCGATCCGCTTGTGATTTACCAAAAGGAAGGCTTCGAGATGTTCGAGGCGATGATCCATTCCATCGAAGAAGAAGTTGTGCTGTACGTCTTCAAGGCGACGCTGCAACAGGCGCCACAGCCTGTCCAGGTGCATGGCGCAGTGCCTGTGCAGGGTGGTTGAACGAAGAAGGGAGACAGGCGCAGCGAGTTGCTGCGCCTTGTTGGCGTGATCGGGACAAATGCTGCTATCTGACACAGATAGGTTGGCTCGTTTGATACAATACCGTGGGAAATGACACGAGGAGTGATGGATTTATGGCAGAGACGTTTGGCGAGCTTCGCCAGGACTTAAAAACGATGGCCACTCGGTTGGCGGACTTCGGGAGGTCTCTTTGACGTCCCTAACAAGCAAAACCGCATTGCGACACTCGAGTCGCTCATGGCGGAGCCAAATTTTTGGGATGATCAAGAAAAGGCGCAAAAAATCATTGGCGAGATGAATGCCCTCAAGTCGGTTGTCGACAAGATGAACGAGCTGACCAGCTTGCATGCTGATGCAGAAGTCGCCTTGCAACTTGCACAAGAAGAGAACGATATGGATCTGTTCGCCGAGGCGAACGAAATGGCGACGAAACTCAAGGACGGGATCGATTCGTTCGAGTTGCAATTGATGCTTTCAGGGGATTACGACGCCAACAATGCCATCGTCGAACTGCACCCAGGGGCAGGTGGCACTGAGTCGCAGGACTGGGCCTCCATCCTGCTTCGCATGTACACGCGATGGGCGGAAGATCACGGATATAAAGTCGAGGTTCTCGATTACCTTCCGGGCGATGAAGCGGGCATCAAGAGCGTGACCCTGCGGATCAAAGGGCACAACGCGTATGGATATCTGAAGGCCGAAAAGGGCGTGCATCGGCTTGTTCGCATCTCACCGTTTGACGCGTCTGGGCGCCGTCATACGTCGTTTGCATCCGTTGACGTGATTCCGGAAATTGCCGAGGACGATACGAGCATTGAAATTCGACCGGAAGAATTGCGGATCGATACCTATCGGTCGACCGGTGCCGGCGGACAGCACGTCAACACGACCGACTCCGCTGTGCGGATCACGCACCTGCCGACAGGCATTGTCGTGAGTTGTCAGAGTGAACGGTCACAGATTCAGAACCGCGCCGTGGCGATGGAATTGTTGAAAGCCCGTTTGGCCGCCAAACGCCAGGAGGAGCGCGAGGCCGAACTGGCGGAACTGCGCGGCGAGCAAAAGGAGATCGCGTGGGGCAGCCAGATTCGCTCCTACGTCTTCCATCCGTATTCGCTAGTCAAGGATCACCGCACCAATCAGGAAGTGGGCAACGTTCAGGCTGTGGTCGATGGCTTGCTCGATCCGTTTATTCACGCGTATCTGCGCTGGCAATTGGCTCGTGAGCAGGCGCGTGAAGCGGATAAAGCGACGCAATAACTCATAATTGCTGGCTACGCATCGAAAACTAATGCCAAGTGGGCATCATTTGCCGCTTGGCATTGGTATAATCGCGATCGCTTGATGTACAATGAGTCCCGGAATATATACAAGAGATTGGGGAAGTGGTTGGAGTGGAGATGGAGAACAACACTCGTCAATTGCCGCCGCATGTCTTTGTCCTTTTCGGCGCCACGGGCGATCTCGCCCATCGCAAACTGTTTCCGGCCTTATATCAACTTGAGAAGAAGGGCCTCATGCCCGAAGGCCTGAGCATCGTTGGTACCGCACGCCGCGATTACACGACGGAGGCTTTTCGCGACGAAGTACATAAGGCGCTTCTGTCGTTTGTCAAGGAAGGCGTGGAAGACGATGTTTGGGCTCGTTTTGCACCACGCATTTTCTACGTCCCGGGCAACGTCGACAACGAGGACGACTTCCGCAAGTTGCATCAGTTTGTCCTGGATGTCGAAAGCAAGAAGGATCACGAAGGCAATCGCCTTTTCTATCTGTCGATGGCACCGCGATTCTTTGGTGAAACAGCCCTGTACTTAAAGAAGGTCGGCCTCGCTGATACGAAAGGCTGGCGTCGCCTGATTATTGAAAAGCCGTTCGGCCACGACTACAAGTCGGCCGCCGAATTGAACGATCAGCTTTCGAGCGCGTTCGCAGAAGAGGAAATCTATCGTATCGATCACTACCTTGGCAAAGAAATGGTGCAAAACATCGAGGTCATTCGTTTTGCCAACTCGATGTTCGAGCCACTTTGGGACAACCGCTCCATTGCTTCGGTGCAGATCACCTCGAGCGAAACCGTGGGTGTCGAAGATCGCGCATCGTACTACGAGACGTCCGGCGCACTGCGCGATATGGTGCAGAACCACATGTTGCAAATGGTCATGATGACCGCCATGGAGCCGCCTAGCCGCCTGCATACGGAAGCCATCCGCGACGAAAAGGTGAAGGTGCTGCGCTCCCTGCGTGCGTACAAGGAAGAGGAAGTCGGTCAGTACGTCGTCCGCGGACAATATACGGCGGGCGAGATCGGCGGTAAGGCAGTTCCGGGTTACCTTGAGGAACCAGGCGTTGCACCCGATTCCAAGACCGAGACGTTTGTTGCGGCAAAGCTGTTCATCGACAATTTCCGCTGGGCGGGCGTGCCGTTCTACATTCGTACGGGCAAGCGGATGCCGGTGAAGTCCACCGAGATCGTCATCCAGTTCCGCAACATGCCGAAGCACCTGTACTTCAACCAGGACGGCAACCTCGGGCCCAATCTGCTCGTCATTCGCATCAATCCGGTCGAAGGTATGTACATGCAGATGAACGTCAAGCGCCCCGGTACCGACAACGTCGTTGTGCCCATCGCGATGGAGTTCAGCCAATCTGCAGACAAGTCGCCGGAAGCTTACGAGCGCCTCTTGCATGATGCGATGCATGGTGATTCGACGTTCTTCACGCGCTGGGACGAAGTATCCTTGGCGTGGAAGTTTGTCGATCCGATTGCGCATGCTTTCGCAAACAACACGGTGCCCCTACACACGTACAAAGCTGGCGAGTGGGGACCGAAGGCTGCTCATGATCTCGTCAAGGAACAGCCTGGTCTCTGGTGGCCACTTTACGGAAATGAATCGCCGATGGATAACCTCGAGCATGCAACCGGACATCCGGTGGAGGTGAAGCGTTAAATGGCGAAGTTGTACGATATCAGCATGTTGATTCATGCTGATATGCAGGTGTACAAGAACAAGGACGAAAAGCGTCCGCAGTTCGAAACAACCTCTGACTTCACCACGGGCAGTGCGCACGAGACGCGTTTGCATCTCGATGCGCACACCGGTACGCACATTGATGCCGAACTGCACATGATTCCAAACGGACGGACGATTGAGGCCGTCGGCCTGGAGAAATTGGTTCGATCCTGCCGCGTGATCGACCTCACCGCAGTCACAGGAGGCATCACCAAGGCGGATCTCGAACCGCACAACCCGCAGGCTGGCGAATTCTTGCTGTTTAAGACGCGCAATTCGTTCGAGGAGACTTTTAACTTCGAATTCATTTACCTCGCGGCTGACGGTGCAGAGTATCTTGCGAACATCGGGATTTCCGGCGTGGGCATCGATGGTCTCGGCGTTGAACGTGCGCAGCCGAATCACGAGACGCACGTATCGCTGTTGTCTAAGGATATCGTCATTCTGGAAGGTCTGCGTTTGAAAGATGTTCCGGCAGGCACCTATTTCATGGTTGCCTTGCCGCTCAAACTCACCGGGATTGACGCAGCACCGGCGCGCGTTGTCCTACTCGAAGGTGTGCCAGACATCACATTGGCATAAGGCACGGGTGGCTCATCGCGACGTGGTCAGGCTAGCCATGTGGGCTGCCTGACCGGCCAACGCTGACTCTGGGTGTGGGCGAACGGTGGTGCCAAGAATTTTGATTCAGAGAGTGACAAGCAAAGACGATTGTGTTATAATGTTTATCGTCGCACCGGGCCCATAGCTCAGTTGGTTAGAGCGGCCGGCTCATAACCGGTTGGTCCTAGGTTCGAGTCCTAGTGGGCCCACCAGTGAAATGTGCGCAACCAAAATGTGCGGGTGTAGTTCAATGGTAGAACTCCAGCCTTCCAAGCTGGTAGCGTGGGTTCGATTCCCATCACCCGCTCCAAACAATACAGAGCCGCTGTCCCCGGAATGGGGGCGGCGGCTTTTGTTGTGCATCGTTACCGCTTGATTCCGAAGCACGAAAGCGATGAAGTCTTCGCAGTGAAAGCGTCCATGACCCGCAAATCCTTGCGGGCCATTTTGAAGCCTCGCAAAGACGACAACGAAGGCCGAAGGGGCTATGGAACCTCCGTTTGCACCCAGATTCATCACGGATCTATGATGGTTCGTGGGGGGCGAGGTCATTGCGGCTTTCAGCAAATGTTCATTCTGGCATTCCTGCTGGGAACGAATCAAAAATTCACTTTCCAAGATCCGCTCATACACGTCTGATAGCAAGGTTACCTGAACGCATTGTGCTCCTGCTTTATGCGGTGGCCATAGGTATCGTGGCGGGTTATGGTGCAGTGGGCTTTCGGAAATTGATCGACTTCTTTGAGTGGCTGTTCTTTCATGCCGGTGCGTCGCATCTCCAGGTCTTAGGTCATGCAAATGTGATTCTTTTTCCTGTCGTGGGGCTTGTCATCGTCAGTACGATAGTTCGCCGATTTGCACCGGAAGCGAAGGGGCATGGCGTCCCCGAAGTCATGGCCGCGATCGCGGAGCGCGGAGGCATCATCCGATTGCGTGTAGTCGTCGTAAAAGCGTTGGCTTCGGCTCTTACCATCGGTTCGGGAGGCTCCGTAGGGCGGGAAGGACCGATTGTCCAAATCGGATCGGCCTTCGGTTCAGTTTTTGGTCAATTTTTGGGGGTTCCGAAGAAATATTTGCGCTTGATGGTGGCCTGCGGAGCTGGAGCCGGCATTGCGGCTACATTTAATGCACCCATTGGCGGCGTGATGTTCGCCGCGGAAGTGATTCTGGGCAGCTTTGCCTTGGAGAATTTCACGGCCATCATGATGTCGAGCGTAGTAAGTGCTGCAATCGGGCGCATTTACTTGGGGAATCACCCTTCGTTCAATATCCCAATCCACTATGTCGGCCCCTTTCGTGTCTACTGGGTCTATGTGTTTTTGGGGCTGGTTTCCGGACTTTGGGGAATCTTGTACATCAAAGTGCTGTACCGGTTCGAGGAATGGTTTGATGTGCGCCGCTGGCCATTCTGGGCAAAGGCGGCGGCTGGTGGCTTGGCGGTCGGGCTTATGGGGATTTGGTTCCCCCAAATCTTCGGTGTGGGGTACGTGACGATTGATCGCGCACTTTTAGCTCATCTGCCGTTATACCTTCTTGTCATACTCCTCGTCCTCAAGTTGTTGGCGACATCCATCACCATCGGAGCTGGAGGGTCAGGGGGTGTCTTCTCGCCCGGACTCTATCAAGGAGCGATGTTGGGGGGACTTCTCGGCGTTGTGCTTTCGCATTGGAATGTCGACGTGAGTCCCGGGGCTGTGGCTGCTATCGGCATGGCTGGCGTTTTTGCAGGAAGCGCACAGGCACCTGTAACGGCCATCACGATGCTTTTTGAAATGACGGGCGATTATAACATGATTCTCCCGCTCATGATTACGAGTGTTTTGGCGGCTACAGTGGCTGGCATCATTTCTCCGCAAACTATTTACACAATGAAGCTGTTCCGGCGCGGACTTGACATTGTCCGCCTGCGCGAGCCGGATCGAATGAAAGCCTTGACAGTCGGCGACGTTATCCAGGAAAATCGGCTGGTATTTGGAACGAAAACGAGTATCGAGACCGCTTGGGGATCTTTCGCAAAGACAAACGAGTGGTTCGCGCTGATTCGGGATGCCAAGCTTGGCATCGTCGGATCCGTTGCTAGGGCACAGGTCGTAGAAGCATTGCGGGAGAATAGAGGGGATGAACCTCTTACAAGCCTGCTACCTCTTCAAATGATTCGAATCGATGAACGCGCTTCTTTGGCTGAAGCGCTAGCGTTGATGAACGATCACGGGGTAACATATCTTCTTGTTTGTCGCGGGGACATCGGCATCGGCGTGGTGGGAACTTCGGATGTGATCCACGCGTATCGACGTGTGGAGTGAGCGAGAACCGTATGGAAAACTCAAAAGACCCTCGCACCACCCGTGCGAGTGCCTGGGCATTCCCGCTTAGTTCATGCCGCTCATCGAATTTTCAGACGTATATGAGGAACTGGATCCTTGGGATCCACCCGTACTTGCACTTTTGCGAAGCGGTCGAGGTAGGCACGGAAGGAGTGGGAGGATGTCGGATCACCTTTCCCTCGCGCAAGCGCTCAGCATCAACACTGGAATTTGGATCACGTTTGGCCTCACGTTGGCCTTCGTGATCCTGTCAGTTGTGTTATTGCGATTGTTCGCCAATTTCCATACCAGGCAGTTCCGTCTGTTATTTCGCATCCTGCCGCTTGCCCCGCTGTTTTTGTGCGTTTGGATGCTAGTCAGCACGCTCGCAGGAGGCTGGCAAGTGCGCGGTACCACCCTTGAGGTGCGCACCGATGTGGGGGTGACCATGGTCGATCTCGATCGTGCATCAGCGGACTGGGTGCTGCCTGACGGCTCCTATGCACCGGCTTCGCGTATGTATGGCACTAGTGCGGGGAACTATCAGACAGGTCTATTTCGCCTCAACAATGGTGAAACGGCGGTTGTCTACCATGTTGGTCATTATCCAGAACTCGCGATCTCGGACGGGCACCACCTTGTACTCGTTTCGTCGAAGCATGTTTACATGCTTGCCCATCGCATTGCACATGTTGGCGCAGCGCTTGCTCCGGCGCCGAATGCAAGCAGCATCCCCATCCACTGGCCCGCTACTGTGGCAGCACTTTTGCTCTCCTGTCTCTTTGTGTATCTCCAAATTCGCCTTGCACGCGCGTATCGCGATCGCTTGCCTGAAAAGGTTGTGTCCCATTGGGGTGTGGGCGGAAAGGCAAATGGTTGGATGAGCCGCAAAGCGTTTTTGCGCGTTGGCATAATGGTAGCCGTGGCGTTTGGTGTGCTGTTCTCCGGTGTCTCATTGCTCAGTTGGGTAGGGTTCGGGTTGTGTGCCTATGTGCAACTCGTCATGTGGGCGGCCATGAAAGGCGCTTTTAAAATCAATGCGCGTGATGCAGATGACCCTATCCACATTTGACCGGACACCAAAAGGTGTCCTATAATCATCCCGACACTAAACGGTGTCCTTATGGGGCAACGTGGGAGGGCGGTGGTTTTGGCAAGTCAAGCACAATTGCGAGATGTGTACCATGCGATTGCGGATCCAACGCGCAGAAAGTTGCTGCGCATACTCGCGGATTCTCAGGAAATGCCTCTGCATGCGTTAACGGTGCATTTCCCGATGGGGCGCACCGCAGTTTCCAAGCATTTAGCGGTTCTCAAAGAGGCCGATCTCGTCGCCGAACGAAAGGTCGGACGCGAAACGCTGTATCGGCTCCATGCCGAGCCGCTCAAGGAAGTACAGGATTGGATATCCTATTACCAAAAATTTTGGCAAGATCGAATGATGGCTTTAGATCAACTTTTACAGGAGGACGAGCCGTGAAATCCCTTTCGCTAGATTTCCATTTTCATAGCCCCATTCAGAAGGTATGGTTTGCATTAACTGATTCCGCAACGCTCTCCAAGTGGATGTTTTTCAAGGAAAACGATTTTCAACCCGTCGTTGGACACAAGTTTACACTGCGCATGGAGCCGGCAGCAGGCTGGAATGGCGTCGTGGAAGGGGAAGTGCTCATCGTCGAGGAACCGTATCGTCTCTCCTATACGTGGACGAGTCTCGGTGAAGAAAATACGGTCACTTGGACCTTGCGGGAAGATGAGAATGGGGGTACTCATGTCCATCTTGAGCAAACCGGCATTAGCTCGGAACAAGCATTTCATGGCGCCACCTATGGCTGGCAGGGGATGGAACAGCAACTTGAACGCGTATTGTCGGAGGTTTGAAGCGTTCGCCTGTTTCTCGGAACGCTTCATGCAAACATAGCGCACGCTGACGGACATATCGTTGCGACAAGGGGGAGATACCCATGTCGTCTGAGTTTGTCATCGAATCCCAAGATGGAACCCAGATTCACGTACGCACCTGGACACCGGAAAATCGCACTGCACCGCGGGCGGTCGTGCAAATTGCCCACGGGATGGCCGAACATATTGCGCGGTATCACGAATTCGCGCAGTTCCTGGCGCGCCAAGGCATCGTGGTTTACGGGCACGATCACCGCGGCCATGGCCAGACAGGCATCGCCGACGGGCTGCTTGGTTATTTTGCCGATCACGACGGCTTCGAAACGGTTGTATGCGATATCGAGGCGGTGACCAGGCGGATCGAACACGACCATCCCGGGGTGCCTATCGTTTTGTTCGGGCACAGTATGGGTTCGTCGCTGTCGCTGCGGTATATTCAGCATCACGGTCGCCGACTGGCCGGCGTCATCCTATGCGGATCAGGATGGTTTTCGTCCCACACGCTTATGTTTGCTTCCTTGCTTGCTGCCCGTGAGGTAAGGAAGCGAGGTCGCAGAGCTCCAAGTGCCCTTCTGCACCGCCTGACCTTTGGCGGTTTCAATAAGGCGTTTCGTCCCAATCGAACGGAGATGGATTGGCTGAGCCGGGATACGGCGCAAGTAGACGAATATTTGGGCGATCCGCTGTGTGGGCATGTGCACACGGCAGGCTTCTTCCATGATTATTTCAACGGGTTGCAAGTTTTAGAGCGTTCTGATCAGATGGTTCGCATCCCAAAAAACCTTCCTGTTCTCTTGATTTCCGGCACGCGTGATCCCGTTGGCAACTTTGGTCGCGGTGTGCAGAGGCTACAGTTGGCCTTGGAGCAAGCGGGCGTGGTGGACATCGAGTGCAAACTGTACCCCGACGCCCGTCATGAATTGTTGAACGAATTGAACCGCGAACAAGTTTATGCCGATGTCTGCAGATGGATCGATCAACATCTGAGTTAAAAGGCGAGTGTCACATGAAACCAGCCAACTTCGTCAAACGAGTGTAAATTCAAACTGTTTTGGCGAAGGGGCGTTGTACACATGGAGAAATGGGTACGTTCATTGCGTGACAGAACCCGTGGCGGGTGGCGATTTCGGTCGCTGGTGACCGTTGGTACCGCGATGACTCTGATGTTCACGCTTGCAGAGACCACGTGGGCTATGGGAGCGGCACAGAACAATACCGGGACGCTGAATGTGCTTGCGGCAAACACGATCACGGTCGAAGGGGTGGCCACAGAACCGATTCTCAACCCTGTCACGGAAATCAATGAATCCATGACTATCACCGATTCCTCGGTTCAGGCCGAGTTCAAGGACATTGGCACGCTTGAACAGCATATGCGAAGCACATTGAAGAAGGATGGTATTGTGAACGGGAACATCTGGTTTTCTACACCATCCTTCACATCGGGAAACTCAGGAACACAGGTCAACTTACAGATCAACGTGATCGTTCCAAAAGCATCGCAATTGAGCAATGTGCTGACGAGTTTGGGAAGTTATGATCCGAATTTTGTACAAAATAACTTCATGAATGAACAAGTAGTGCCGTTAAACCCAAGTGCCATGTGGCCACAACTATATCAGGAAGCTTTGAACAATGCGAAATCCCAGGCAGAGACTTTAGCCACTGAGGCAGGCGTGCAACTGGGGCAGGTTGAGGCCATTTCGACCGTTCAACCAAGCGGAGTTCTGCAGCCTCTGTCCGGTCCTTATCCGACAAGTCCATCCGTTCCGGGACTCCAGCTTGTGTATAACAACGGGACCCAGGCTGGGGAGGTCATGACGCAACTCTATGTTACGTTTGCGATAAATCCGTCGTAAATCCCTAGCATGACATTACAGACCTTGATCATCATGAAAAATGTAGGGGCGCCGATCCCACAGGATTTGGCGCCTATTTTGGTATCTATTAGATAAAATATACTTTCCAGTTGTATCAAATCGATGCTATAATTTAAATGCTCAAGATGATTATAGGTTAGATTCCAAGCGGTTGGATGTCGATTAATTTGATTCTACATGCTTTCATGCAAACACTTTGCAACCAAAGAGAAAGATTAGATATGGGGTCGGGACTATGGGTTATATGAGAACGAATGCAAGAGCCCTGGGGATTCTAACAGATGTTTTAACATGTATACTAGCGTTCGTGATTGTTTATTACCTCTGCTGGTTCATTCGCGGTCATCCGATTTTTCCTCGAGGCACCTGCCTGTACTTCGAAACCATCATGCTTGTGTCTTGGTTTGTGTCGCTTGTCTTTACTGCTGAATATCCAATTCGAAGAATTACAGCGTATCGAGATGAGCTGAAGATTGTATTACGCGTGAATGTTATTTCTGTTTTGCTATTTGCGTTTGCCATGTTTGCTCTGAAGGTTCATGGGATGAGCCGTTTATTCGTCATCCTGGATTTCGCCGTGACGGTTGTTGGCATGAGCATCAACCGTATTATCATTCGCTTGGTATTGTCTGAGCTCCGCAAATCTGGATGGGATCTTCGGACGAGAATTATTGTTGGTACGAGAGAACTCGCCGAGAGATACATTCTTGCTGTCGAAGATGCGCCTGGAACTGGGATCCGTGTGTTGGGGTTTGTGGGTGTGGATGGAAACCGACACGGCCCATCCGCTCCATATTTGGGGGATGTATCTAGTTTTCGAGAGATCATTGCTCGCATTTCTGTGGATGGAGTAATCGTTGCGTTGCCGTTATCGCACCCGGAAACGCGCAGGGTTGTACAAGAGTGCCAAGAGCAGGGGATTGCGGTCGAGCTGATGTTGGACGAGTTTACATCGCTGTTGGACAAGGGCGGCTTGGTCTACAGTATGAATGTGCCGCGGTTGTACGTTCCGGGAATCCCACACTCGTCAGTGGCTATCATTTGGAAACGGGCGACGGACGTGGTGGTAAGCGCGATTGCCCTAGCGCTACTTTCACCCTTATTTGTTCTTGTTGCTATTGCGATTAAATTGGATGATCGTGGACCGGTGCTATTTTCGCAACAGCGTGTTGGCTTGCGCGGGAGAATGTTTCGGATGTATAAATTTCGGAGCATGGTAATAGACGCGGAGAAAAGGAAACAGGAATTGCTTGAATTGAACGAAATGTCAGGTCCTGTATTCAAACTGAAAAACGATCCGCGTATCACCCGGGTAGGACGCTTCTTGCGCAAAACAAGTTTGGACGAATTGCCGCAGTTGTGGAATGTTTTGAAGGGTGAGATGAGTTTGGTGGGGCCACGGCCACCTCTTCCTGATGAGGTGGATCGTTACGACTATGCGCATCGTAAGAGGCTCAGCGTTAAACCTGGACTGACATGTCTGTGGCAAATCAGCGGCAGAAACAACGTGGACTTTGATGAATGGATGCACTTGGATATGGACTATATCGATAACTGGTCATACGTGAATGATTTGAAGATCCTCATTCGCACGATTCCAGCCGTTCTACGCAAGGATGGTGCAAGTTAACGTGATGTAGCCTGGATACACAAAGGTATGGTGTGAATGGAGGATAAACGATGATTCGCAAAGCTGTGATACCTGCCGCGGGAATGGGAACAAGATTTCTTCCCGCGACAAAGGCGATGCCAAAAGAAATGCTTCCGATTGTTGATAAACCGACGATTCAATACATTGTGGAAGAAGCAGTGGCGTCGGGGATTGAAGACATTATTATCGTTACGGGAAAAGGCAAGCGTGCCATCGAGGATCATTTTGACCGCTCTGTCGAGCTTGAGGAGCTTCTCATGGAGAAGGGGAAGTTTGAGCAACTTGAGGAAGTAGAGGCCATCACGAATATGGCTAATATTCACTACATAAGACAAACGAAGCCCTTAGGGTTAGGACATGCGGTTTGGTGCGCTCGTCGATTTATTGGCAATGAGCCCTTTGCGGTTTTGCTCGGAGATGACATTGTTCGTCACGAAATACCTTGCCTTCGACAATTGATTGATATCTATGACGAAGTGGGAAAATCCGTGGTTGCTGTGGAGAATGTCCCGATGGAGGCGGTGTCCCGATACGGCATCATCGATCCGCTTCCTGTTCGCGATAGACTTTCGATGATTCGAGGCTTAGTGGAAAAACCAAGCCAAGATAAGGCACCGTCTACGTTAGCCATCTCCGGACGCTACATTCTTACGCCTGGAATTTTCGAGTTTCTCGAATCGGCGCAAGTCGGTGTCGGAGGTGAGATACAGCTCACAGACGCACTAAGTCGCTTAAATGATACAGAGGGTGTTGCAGCTTATCAGTTTGAGGGCAAGCGATATGACGTGGGCGAAAAGTTAGGATTTATTCGTGCTACACTGGAAATTGCTTTGGAGAGTGCCGTGCTGCGAGATGACGTTGAGAAGCTTCTGCAGCAACTTGGGGAAAAGGTTGGCGTCCTAATGTGAGCACGAGCAATCGTCAGGATGGCGTGAGGGGCACGGGTATTCGGGTTGTTATCGTACACGATTACCTAAATCAACGTGGTGGCGCGGAAAAAGTAGTGGGAGCATTGCACCGGATATTTCACGAAGCTCCTATTTACACTTCCATCGTCGAAAGAGGGCGATTGTGGGCTAGTCTTGACGACGCTGATATTCGGACGAGCTTTATGTAGAGGTTTTCTTTTATCCGGAAACGTTTCAAGTGGTTTCTTGACTCTATCCACTTGCGTTTCGTTCCATGACCGTTCTATAGCGTGATGCTTTGATCTGGGCAAAGATTTTCGGCAGGGGAAGACAACAGCACGGTGGCGGTAAGATTGTGGGTGGAACAGTTTACATAGACTCGTGAGGATAATTCGATACAAATTGATTTGGAGGCATTCGCTAGTCAATTGTTGAGTCGGGCATAGTCGTAATTAGGGATCCCGTGATCACGTAGCATAATATTTGCTCCGGTTTTGCTGGGGTTGATTGGGACTTAAGGGGGGTATCCGGGGAATGTCGTAAATTGATTCTATCTTTCTTATGTGTTTGGTGGAACTATAAGGCCTCAATCGCCGGTGCGGATGCAGGGAATGTGGCTTCAGAATGCTAAGATAGGTTGGAAGAGGTTGGGTTACTGTGAATGTTCTAGTTGTCAGCAATGTTGATTACGTAGGCGGTGCGGAGACTGTTCTAGCAGATTTGGCCGTGCGCGACCAGCGGAATTCGTACCTGGTGCTCGCACCAATAGGCAAGTTTACTGAGCTCTTGTGCAGGCTTAGAATCGACTTTATCGGTAGTAGATACATACGGACCCTAAATCGCCATTCGGGAATAATAAATGCGTTTATCAATTTGTTTTCGGGGATTTTTGGCGGTGGCTATGAGATTGTGCGCATAGCTCGTGCGCGGCGAATAGATATTCTGTATGCGAATTCGCTTAGGTCAGGGATATATTGTATGATTCCGAGCATTGTGGCGCGTATCCCTCTTTTATGGCACGTTCACGATGCATCCGAAAGCAGAGTTTGGAGTGTGCTAATGTCCTGCTTAACCCGTTGCAAGTCTAACATAAAGGTAGTGGGTGTGTCAGAGTGCGTGCTTAATTCTCGAGTTCTAAGTCATGTTTCTCCCTCCAGAAAGGCTCTAGTCTATAATGGCCTTGATGTCAGTGTGTACTCTCCATCATCCGGGATTCGAGGGGGTGAAAAGATTTCCATATTGCTATATGGTAGAATCATTCGCTGGAAAGGCTATGACATCGCTATAAATGCACTATCTATGATTAGTGTTAACGTACGTAGTCGGCTTACATGCTCCGTCGTCGGAGATTGTTCCGATCCCGTTTACTATGCGGAACTGGTTGAGTTGGTGCGTGATCTTGGACTACATGAAATTGTTCGATTTGGGCCTTCGGTGGCAAGAGAAGATGTTCCTGAATTATTAGATTCGGCAGATGTTGTAATCCATTCTGCTGTGAATCCGGACCCATTACCGACTGTCGTATTGGAGGCCATGGCCAAGGGGAAAGTTGTCATCGCAAGTCGAGTTGGAGGAGTGCCTGAGATAATAGAGGATGGAGTGAGTGGGTACACAGTTCCCCCCGATAATCCACAAGAACTAGCAAAATTGATTGAGCGAGTTGTGTCTCAAATCAACAGTTCGTATTCCGTCGGTAAAGCAGCTAGGGAAAGAATACTGGATGTGTTTTCTATAGATAAGAAAGTCGAGAGGTTCAACGAGCTCTACTCGGTACTAGCTAAGGACTCACGTAAGGAGAAGTGGTGATACGTTGCCGACAGTATCGATTGTGATGAGTGCCTACAATGAGGAAAAAGTGATATCTAGAGCAATCAAAAGCGTTCTAACTCAAACGTACGGGGACTTCGAGTTAATTATTGTTGACGACGCATCAGTTGACTCGACCGCCCGGATCATCGCAGACTTTTGTGAACGCGATCCTCGAATAGTTTTTATAAAGAACGAATTAAATCTTGGGCTTACGCGGTCTCTCATCAAGGGTGTCGAACGTGCTAGGGGACAATTTATTACTCGTATTGATGCCGACGATTATTACGGGCCGCGGAAAATAGAGATCCAAGTTTCCACCATGTTGCGTCAACCCGAATGCAGGTGGAGTGCTACAATGGCAGGCGAAGTGGACTCGACTGGGAAGTTGTTGCATTTGCAAGGATATGATTTTAGGTCAAAATCCTCGGAAGAGTTACTTGATTATATGTATAAAACTAACAATGCTCTGTATCATGGAGCAGTGATGTTTACGAAAGAATTGTATTTAATGGCAGGGGGTTATAACCCCATTTTTAATGGTGCCGAGGACTACGAATTGTGGTTGCGGTTTTCAAGTCTTTCGCCCGTGGCACTGATACGCGACGTGCTGTATTTTCGAGAATCTCGGGTCACTGGCATTTCGATGCACGGAGCAATCCGTCAGTCGATTATCGCCACCGGAGTTCGCAGAATGCATAACGCAAGGCAACTGGGGCAAGACGAGTCTGCTGAGTTAACTGCTATGCAAAACTGGTTATCTTCCTACAAGGCACTACAATTGAAAAAATACGTTGGTGAAAAAAACGCCTGGGATCTGGCGTCGAAGCTTTTTTGCTTGACGGCAAAGGGCTCATTTCCGTTGTTGGTTTCGCTACTGACCAGTCGGTACGCACTTAAGAGTCTTTTGAAAATCATCCTCCTTATTTTACCGAGCCGTTGGAGGAGGGCTCTCGCTGGGACAAAGCGGAAAAAGCTCGATTCCATTAAGGGCATGCGTTGAGTTCATGCCAACCACTGCAGAAGCAATCTCTTCACCGTTTACAGGCTGCAGAGACATTAACATATAATTGAGTTAATCAGTTTTATTTAGCGTGTATCGCTTTAGATGGAGGATTATGGATTATTTGATGGAGCATGCCCCTAGCACTCTAAAGGAGAAACGACGCCTGTGGGATTACGAGTCAGGTATTATTTCGAGAGTATTTTATCGTGGGTAATAATTACATACCTTAAAAAAAAGGGAGCTACTATAGGTGAAGGTGTCAGGTTTCGTGGGTTTCCTAGACTACGCCTAACTGATTTTCCTCTACTGACGATAGGCGAAGGAACTGAGATAGATGAGGATGTACTCATCTGGCAGGGCGGCCAGAGCCCTATTCATATCGGTCGAAACTGTTACATTGGTATTGGAACAATCATTAACTCGTCTGCTGGGATGATGTTGGAAATAGGTGACAATACGCTGGTTGGTGCCTATTGTGTTGTGCAAAACAATAATCATGGGATTAACCGCGGGAAGCTGATACGACTTCAAGATAACGTTGGGAAACCGCTTGTGATTGGGAGGGACTGCTGGCTAGGCGCCCATGTGTGTGTGCTGGGCGGCGCTAGCATAGGGGATGGGGCTGTAGTTGGGGCGCAGTCGTTGGTTAACCGACCGGTTGAGCCGTTCACCGTTGTGGGCGGAGTTCCGGCTCGGGTTTTAAAGTTGCGAGGCTAACGTGCCTGGCGGGGGTCAGATCCGCGAGAAATAAAAATAGATGCAAGATAGGCTTCTGCCAAAGTGTAGAGTGTCGAGCGTTTCGTTGCGTTTATGGGCGAGGCGAATTCTAATAATTGTTGCGCCGACTTTAATAAGTTTCTAGCTTGGTAGAAGAATGCAATTATTCATCGAGAGTGACAAGGTGGGTGCGTGGTGAAACGGGACAGTCTGAGGTTAAATTCGATATACAATATCCTTGCGTCAGCAATTCTCTCAGCTGGGGGATTTGTCGCGTCGGTTGTTGTGTCTCGAAGATTGGGAGTTATACAGTTTGGCACCTATCAGTATATCACGTTTATTGCATCTACATTGAGTCTTATCATCCTTCAAGGCACGAATGTGGCTATTGTTCAAGATTCCGCAAAAGTACTGAATGCGAGCAATGATCATTGGGTAAACGTTACGTTTCCCGTCACACTGCGAAAGATCTTGGCGAAATCGAGTGCGTTAATATCAATTGCCGCAGGTGTATTTGCTTTTAACAAACAGATCTCTATCTCGCTTATCTTAGCGATCATCCTGGCTCTTCAGTCAATAGCAGGCGCTTTAATTCAAGGTACGGAACGCTTTGCTTTCTATTTGATATCAACGATTCTACTAGAAAGTGGATTGGTAACCGGTTTCTTTCTAGCGAAAAATGTCGCCAACATCCTACTAGTCTCAGTTCTCTCCTATGGACTCGTCGCTATCCTATCGTTCATCGTTACGCGCAGTCTAGTGAACATCCGGGCGGTTTTTAACTTCCGCGTGCGAGAGAAGATGTCGGGTTTTACGAATAAATTGTTTCTTGTTACTGTTATTGATACGGTTGTGTGGAATCAATTTGAGCTAATTTTCATAAAGTATTTTGGTAGTCCTCGTGATGTTGCGCTGTACTCGGTGGCATATAAACTATCTGTTGCAGGGGTTCTTCCGATAACTGCCATTCTGAACTCCCTTCGTCCGCGCTTGAATAAGGTGCTCGGACTGAAAGATAGTAATGCTGTTCATGAATTGATGGGGAGAATGGTTAGATTCTCAGCAGGAGCTGGGCTAATATTTCTATTTGGCTGGGTAGCCTGCGCCCCTTGGGCTATTCATTTGGTATACGGCCTTAGATATATGTCCGCAACGCTCATTAGTGAAATCTTATTTTTGGGGTCCGTTATGGGTGTGGTGGCTATCCCCGCTACGTTCCTGTTGTATGGCGAAAATGATGCGGATTTTCTTCTTGGGCTAGCGGCTTGCGCAGGGATTATAGATATCGTTGGGGTAGTAGTTGCGCTAACGGTTTGGCATAACATGGTGGGTGTTGCATTTGTGACTTCATTTTCCCAAATAATACCATCCGTGAGTGTGTGGATACATCCGAGACTAATCCCATGGCGTTTGCAGATCATTAAGAATGTCCTGATATATACTTGCTTATGTGTTGGTTGGTTATTATTTTCGACCCAGGTCCCACGATTGGAGTACGTCTATGCCTTGACTTCCGCTTGCGTTGGTGTTGTAGTGTGTTTCGGTGTTAGGCGGATCAAGTATTCCCTCATGCATGCTTGGAAACATGTACACGGAGGATTTGTTCGCAATATGTGAGCGTCGGCGGCTGCCTTTGTACGGCTCTTAGTGAGAGTGAAACAATCTGACTACATGAAGGGCAGAGCACAATCGGCAAAATCGCGATAGAACGTTGTTGCACACGATGAACAATTTTGCAGTAAGTATTTTAGGCGCAGGTTAGAAGGTTACATATCTTATATAAATCATCATGATGTCTGTGTATGAAAGCTTGCACTGAGCCGGTTACCCTGAGGAACGCTGGGGCTTTTAATGGCATATCTGCTAGAGGAGATGAGACGGACAACGTAGGTAAGAGAGGTACTGTGGTGTCTTGCAAATGGTTGTTTAGAAGTCGATACAGTGAATATAGGTTGATCGCCAGACATTAATTTGTACAGGCGAACCAGGGGGTTCGTTATGCGAGATGGCAAATTTTCAAGTAATGCGCGTCCATAATTTGCATAAAGAAGCATTCGGATTAGCATTTGGATCGTGTGTTATCATTGGATATTATGGAATAAAGATAGATGCCAAGGAAATGAGTATACTGAAGTTGCATTAAAGTGTAAAATGCGACGATTTATACTTACTCATATAGGGCGATAGGGAGATTGCCGTCCCCTTTAGTTAGGATAGTGGCATGAGATTGGTTCAGCGTGAACATTTGGCTAGTGACACGCTTCGAATACATCTATTCACAAATGGCGGTAACAACAATTGTTCGGGGGCTCATGTGTGCGTGAGAACGATTTAAATCAGCAACGGCGAAGGCTTTTCGGGATGTGGTTTGCAGACATGACGCTGGAACAGACTGCGAATTACATTGTCGAATGTGTAAGAAAAAACGTGAAGCAGACTGTCCACACCGTAAACGTTGATCACTTGGTGCTACGGGAGCAGGACGAACATTACAGGAAAGCATCAGATTCGGCGGACTTGATCACGGCGGACGGGATGCCCATCGTTTGGTTTTCACGGTTGGTTGGCAGAGCGCTACCAGAAAGGGTAGCCGGTGCCGATCTGGTACATAAGTTACTTCTGCTTCCTGCGGAACAAGGACTACGATTCTTCTTTCTTGGCACAACGACTGAGGTTTGTGCGAAGGCGCGTGAGGTTGCGATGGATGCGAATCCGTCGGTTCAAATTGTAGGCTTCGCAAGCCCGACGCCAGGAGAACTCAGAGATCCTGAAGTCATAACGAGTCTTCAGGCGCAGATCAATGAGTCAGGCGCAAACGTACTATTGGTTGCACTTGGAGCTCCTAAGCAGGAAATACTTATATACCGATGGGAGGCTCATTTAGATACGGTAGTTAACATCGGAGTCGGAGCTAGCCTTGATTTTTTAGCAGGTAAGGTAGCAAGAGCCCCAAGGTGGGTTCAACGGATGGGAATCGAATGGCTCTATCGTCTCAGTCGCGAGCCACGTAGGATGTGGCGTAGATATTTGATAAGGGATAGCCGCTTTGTCATTATTGCCCTCAGAGAGTTGTTCGCGTCTCGATAATCGATACATTTGTGGGGGGAGCTTATGCGAATAGTCCTGGATGCGACATTCGTTCGAAACCATAATGTCACTGGCATTGAAAGGCACATCATTGAGAGTGTGAATGCTATGTTTAAAATAAAACTTTCGCACGAGATGACTCTGCTTATTCATCCGAATGGCAAAGAGAAATTCATAAATGTGCCACCTGAATGGAATGTGAAAATTTCTCCCTTTAAAAATCGATTGCTAATGGATCAGTTGTGGATTCCGCATGTTATTAAAACGATTTCGCCTGATTGGGTTCACCTAAATACCATGGGCATACCTATAGGATTGAAGTATCCCTTCTCGATGGTGGTGCATGACGCTGTCCCGTTCGTATTCCCGGACACCATATCCAAAGGCAATAAATGGTATTACCGCCCGATCCTGAAGTCGACGGTGAGAAATCCTTGCCTCGGTGGCATTCTGACTGTTTCGAAGTTCTCTGCAAGTGAATTAATGAACTATCTGAGCGTCGATCACGACCTCATCAAAGTAGTGCATTCTGGAGTTTCCGACGCATTTTTACGGGAGGGGGCGCTTGGAAATCAAGTTGAGAGATTACCGTCCTACTTTCTCATTGTCGGCACTCTCGAACCAAGAAAAAACGTCCAGTTAGCAATACGGGCTTTTTCTGAAATCGCTGGGTTGACCGACATAAATATGATTATTGTTGGTAGGAGAGGGTGGGGGGAGAATATGCAAATAGGCGACGAACTCAAGGAAAGAATAAAAGTAACTGGTTTCGTAGCAGACTCCGAACTGGCCTCTTACTATAGGAATGCTTTGGCATTAATTTTTCCATCGATGTATGAAGGAGCTGGTCTTCCGCTAATTGAGGCACTCGCGCTAGGAACTCCTGTTATTGCATCAGATATACCACCGTTTAGGGAGATTGCAAATGATGGTTGTATCTTCTTTAGGAGCAATGACCACTCTGATCTAGCCCGAGCGATGTTGCAAGTCACACGGGACAGCGAGCTCGTGAAGTCTCGTGCAATGTCCGGTAGGGAGCGGATTTTGCGTGAGTTTACATGGGACAGAAACGCTGAAGAGGTAATTTACTTCATTGAGGAGTTTTACTCGGCATATCAACGAAGAAACCTAGCGTCTGTATGTTGCAAAACATGATTCAATACAGAGGTGGGTTCTACTGGAATTTATAACATCGTGATTGGTGGTGGCTAGATGTTATTCTAATGTAAACCAAATGGAGTTGAGCTCAAGTTAGAATCAGAATATAGAAGGCTAGGCTAGCCAATCGTTTTGTTAAACAAATATTAGCCGCATCAACATTGTTGGAAATGGGATGATTTTTTGGTGGGTTCATGGAATTTAGCAAAACCGCGGGTCGTGACTATTGCCACCTTAACAGTGATAGCTATTTTCATCGCGGTTGCTTCAGTAAGGCTTTCAGCAATCACGCTGGCTGTCCTGTTTCTGATGGTATTGGTGACCGTGTTTTCCTTTGTTGACGATGCTAAATCTGTTAATATAATCTTGGTTTGGATTGCGACGCAGAATGCCATCGTTCCTTTCTTGTTCTTTCGCTCACAAGAATCGCCAACGTTCTGGACCGAGGTCTTAGCCGCATCGCAGGTTACAGTGATTTTAGTGGTTATAACCCATTTCTTTTTTAATACGTGGGCTGGTCGTCGCCGATCCCCTGCGTTCATCTCATCGGCAATCCTTTACAGCATCGTTTTGGTGCTTATTGCTGTTTTGCACAGGGGAACCAACCTGTTCAGTTCATTCAATAGTGCCCGCGAGGCCATGGTTCCCGCGTTATATCTTTCTCTTGGTTTCATGATTTCAAAATCAGAGTCCAGCAGGGTGGGTCTACTGCGTACTATTGCTGGGCTAACTGTAGTCGGTGCGGTGTTCGCTCTTGTTGATGCAATATTCTTGGGAACTCGATTTTGGTCAAATATAGATTTAGGACAGTATTGGATTCAGGTTAAGCACACTCCAGCGTATGAAGTGGTCAACGGCTTGCCGGGAAACTTGTATGAAAACTACGACGGTGTGATCCTAAGCCGGGCTATTTCCTTTTATGGGGATCCGTTGGCCGCGGGTTATAGTATGGCTCTTGGATATGCAGCTCTCTTGTTTCTCTATGAGCGCTCGAAACGATTTAAAAATCTGTATCTTGCTTCGATCTTTGTGGTCCTGGCAGGTATTTCGGTAACCTATACGCGCGCAGCCTACATAATCGTAGCTATTGAAACTCTTTCGCTTGCCATATATTGGCGGTCTGCTAATAAGCGCATCCCTAGGTTGCTATTGCTTAGTGTACCGCTCATAATCATTTTGTTGGCGGACAAGGTTCTAACGGCGAATGGTTCAGTCCTACTTCATCTACAAGCAATGTCATTTCTACCTTACTTACTATCTCATCCATTAGGAACCGGGGCTGGCACTCTGGGAGGGCCTGAAGGCGCATATCTTCAGATATGGTATCAGTATGGGATACTACCGTTAATATTATTCATGATATTTATGTACAATGTATACGTTTTTGTTAAGAGATCTCCAACTCCGTACTCTTATGTTGGAGCAGGTATACTTGTTGCATTGGTGGTAAGTGGATTTATCTCGGAAGAAATGTTGACCGATACCGCTTGTAGTATTGGTTGGGTATTGCTTGGGATGATTGCCTCGATGCATCTTCGGCCTGCGGCCGAACACTAAGCTGGCTCTAGCATCAATCAAGATAGACGGAGAGATGTCAAACGGGGGCATAGACGGCTTTGTCCACAACAACGATTTAGGTGAACTGTGGTTCTGAAAATGCGCATTATGTTGGAATAGGTTCCTCCTGTGAGGTTTCTATTGGCGAAGGGTGCCCAAGCTCCGTCTTATGAGACGAGTGAAGCATTTATGACTTCGAAGAAGCAGTCACAAGAGGATACGTGCCAAATTAGCCACCACGTCATGAAACTTGATATGACGGGAGGGATCGGAAGCAAACTTCATTCCGTGGTTGTACATCTAGTCAAAATGGTTTTCGGATTTCAGTGGTTGCGGGGATGTTGGAACTGAATCCAACTTTTATAGCTTGTTGAAAGAGATCGTAAATGAGGCGAAGATGAGTGGTTGTCGATGACAACGAATATTTGTAAGGGCGGATACTCCACTCATGCAGGTGGATACCGTATAAGTCTGGGAATCCTATAGCTCTGGCTATTAATTCTCCCAGAAGTATCAACTCTTGCTCTACATTTTGCTTGCCCTATGAAAAGTGCCATATTGAATCCTATTCCATGCTTTATGAATTGACATCCATATTAACATTACCGTTCTAGCAATGGATTATGACGGAATACCAGATGCTTCTTCATATTTATCATTTAAGGTGCGTTATAACCTAGCGAAACACTGGCAGGCGGAGCGCGCGTGAACCGCTTGATGTGCTTTCGGTTGTTCGCGAGGCAGGCCACCCAATAACCAGCTTAACTCCTGGAGTGTGATGACGAGCGTTTTTGCGTCCTTAGCCTCCGGCCAGGCGAACCGGCCGCGCTCTAAGCGTCGGTAGTAGAGCCAAAAGCCGTTGTGAGACCAGTGCAGGGTTTAGAGCTTGTCTCGCTGCCGGTTACAGAAGACAAACAAGCATGGCGAAAACGGATCGAGCTGGAACGACGCCTGGACCAGGGTCACGAGTCCGTCGATGGACTTGCGCATATCCGTGGACCCACAGGCAAGGTACACGATATTCCTGGATGCAGTCGGCGTTTAGCACGGGCGCGTCACGAGTATGTGGACAAGCTCCGCCAGTACGCGCGAGTCATAGCCGGGTCTCACGTCGATTTCGATCTTTCCGACGCGAAGGGTGATGGGTGCTGTGGTCGTTTGAGCGTCCTCTGTCACGACCGAGACAAAGGTGGGGATTACGCCATGCGACGCCTCATCCCGGAAGCGCCTAGCCCAGTACCAGAGTTGGTGGGGTTTCAGGCCGTGTTTGGTGCATAATCGGACAGCGGAAAGACCGCTGTCGTAGAAGGTGGCGATGCGCTCATGCCAAAGTTCACGGCGCTCCTGCTGAGACATGTACTCTCGCATACAAGAACCCTCCCGTGGCTTGATGAAGACATTTTCAAGCAGCGGGAGGGCGAACGCCATGTGGGGTGAATTGACGCTTACGGTGCTAACTTTGGATCATGTCGCTACTTTTTCTTTCTTCAAATGCTATTTTAATCTAACCTTGTGGTAATATGTTCTTGTAGGAGCGCATAGCTTGCGAAGGTCGTGAAAAACTTTATTGTGACGGCTCATGCATGTCGGTTTCACAAGAGTAATGGGGGAGTAGTCTGTGAGCGTGACACGTAAGTTGGCAAGTTCGGTAATGGCTTTGATTGCGGTCGGTAGTTTTGCACCTGCGGTATTTGCGAATGAATCTCACTCGAATGCCGCAGGAGAGTTTCGTTCATCGATTGCAGTGAACGGCTCCATCCTCTCCATGCCGTATGGTGTAACGGCGAAAGATGGCCAATATACCACCACGTATATGCCGCTCTATTATGTGGAGGCAGCTCTGAAAAAAGAGGGTATCAACTCCGCTTGGGATGGCAAAACACGTACCTGGGCACTAACTACCTCACAAACAAACTTTGACTTTTCGGGCATTCCCGTAGGCTCCGGTAATACAACCATTACATTGAATGGACAAGTCATCAAGAAGCTGAACACCATTGTCCGCAAAGATCCTGCAGGCGGCGCCCATGCCGTACCTACAACCTATGCACCTATCTATTATTTGCAGCAGATTATTGGGGCGCTGGGCATTGAGAACAACTGGGATGGCCAACTCCATTACTGGGGTGCCACAACACCACTCGTCGTGAAAAAGGGAACATATGGAGTATTGAGTGGCGGCACGGAGAAAGTGTCGCAGGATATTTTCTTGTCCGGCAATGGTGTCACATTGCAAAATGTTGAAGTTGACGGAAATGTATATGTCGATCCCGGTGCAAATGGAACCGCTACGCTGAGCAATGTGACGGTGACCGGTAAGATTGTTGTGCTGTCGGGTGCAAATCATTCCATCCACCTGGATGGTGTCACTGCAAACACGGTGGACGTGCACACATCGTCGCCCATCGATGTCGACGTGAGCGGTAACAGTGCGCTTGGTACGGTCAACATCCTTTCGACGGAAGCTCAAAACGCCGTTACGCTCAACGTCACGAGCGGATCGGTGACAAATGTGAATGCCTTGGACAATGCGCCGTTAACCTTGGCTGGACAGGGATACAAGACGGTGAATATTGAATCTGCAGGAACTGTTGAGGTCGCAGGGAAGGTTGCGACATTGACGGTTGTTAAGCCTGGGGCAAAAGTTATAGTAGATGCGAATGCGTCCGTCGGAACATTGCAGGTAGCCAAGACCGCGACAGGCATTTCCATTGTGAACAATGGCAGTATCGACACGTTGGAAAATGATGCATCTATAGCCGTCACCCTTACAGGTTCCGGAACTGTTACATCTTCGAAGGGATCGATTTCGACTGGCGGGTCCAGTAACGGAACGGGTGGCAATGGCGGCTCAACTGGTGGTTCCAGTGGTGGTTCCAGTGGTGGTTCCAGTGGTGGTTCCAGTGGTGGTTCCAGTGGTGGTTCCAGTGGTGGTTCCAGTGGTGGTTCCA
>NZ_FNOJ01000044.1 GCF_900107035.1 Alicyclobacillus hesperidum
CGCTGGATCGCCTCCTTGCCCGTTTCCAACCTGACTTTAGCGCGTCCAAACGTGCAGAACGCGCCACTTTCGCGCCAAAGTGTGCGACCGTTCTATTGTCACCACCGTAGCACGGCGAACGTGCAACTTTGCGCCAACTTTAGGCCAGATTGAGCGGACACAAAAAGAGACCCGGCCATAAACGCCGAGTCCCTTGGAGATTGGACGCAATGCTCAGTGCAGGTTTTGACGGATTTCCTCGATCTCCTTGATGTCCAAACCTGTCACGTCCGCGACATCTTGCACACTAGCGCCTTTGGCCAGCATGCGGTGCGCGACTTCCCGTTTGCCTTCGAGCAGACCCTGTTGCAACCCCTGCTGCAGTCCCTGTTGCAATCCCTTCTGAATTCCCTTCTCCTCAAACTCCCGTTCCAACTCACGCAGCAGATCCGTCATCTCCAGCACCTTCAATGCAGATGCTTCTTAAGCTCTTCCAGCTCTTCACGCGAAAGCCCCGTTGCCTTTTCGATAACCTCTGTCGGAACGCCTTCCGCGAGCAAGTTATGGGCAATTTCGCGCGCTTTCAAGAGCTCGCCTTTGTGAATCCCCTTCTCCTCAAACTCCCGCTCCAACTCACGCAACAGATCCGTCATCTCCAACACCCTCCTTAGCTGCTCCTTTTGCTCATCCGCCATCACACGTCCGCTGAAGCCGAGAATCAGCGCCGCCAAATAGTTCTGCTCATGCACATCGGGCACGCGCTGCACAACCTCGACGATTTCCTCAAACGCCTCATCCCGCGTCCGGCGCTCAAACCGCATATGGAACACGAACGCCAAGCGTACCCGGTCGTACTCTGTACGTTTATGGATTACTTTCCCTCTCCTGTATGCTAAGAATAACTTCATATGCGTCTTGAGGGCTTTTGATTGCTTTATAAAATTCTTCTTCTGTAATCCTAGACTCAACAAATCTAGGAACGATCTCCCCTGCATCGTATCTGATATAGATTGCATCCCGTTTTCTAATAATTTCTATTCCATAGTCACTGAAAAGTACCGTTTCTTTTCCCTCCATAAAAATCGCCACCTTATTTTTTATATATTCTACTAACGGTATATTTATCAGGCCCAACCGGGTCTATAACCGCCTCAGGTATGCCTCCAGAAGTGTACCCTCCAGGTATCCATTGATGATTCGCTCCTAACTCATTTCCTGAAGGCATTCTGAGTCCATCTGGATGGTCAATATCTATTCGAACGGGTTCTTTTCCTAATGTCCCCTTATCCAACCCAAGTAAAGACTCCAATTTTGATACATCACCATCAGACTGAGCTATCAATTTATCTGCAATATCCTTGGGCATAACAAAGGTTCCGGTAGGACCTCCCACGATTTTCCCATTGGGATCTTGGGCTGCAATTTTCGCAACTCCATTTTTAAATAAGTTCAAATGAGATTCAATATATTCTGGTGATAAATATGTCGAAGGGTCAGGTCTTTCTCCCTTCTTGATGCTCTTAATAGCCTCTATTTGCGCTTCATCCAAACCGTGGGTAATTTCACCCTCACTCGAACTATCTTCTTTCACAAATTCCGATGGCATGAACTCCTTGGTATCAAAATACACCTTAAAGTTTGAATCTGATCCCACAGGAGATAAGACATAACCAACTCCTATTATTTGATTTTTTATTCCATCAATTTCATCTGATATAGCGTCGAGAATATAAGAGTCACCGTTGCCCGAAACGATTCCTAAAACGGCAGATGAAATTTGATAAATTTGTCCCCCTTTTTCCCCAAATTTGTTCCTTAAAGCGTTTTCTATACTATTATGTGTCCCGACTTGTTCTAGTTTACCTTCTGCAAGACTTTTAAAATCTAACACTCCACTTCGTACATTGTTTACACCATCTATTGTGGCTGCAGCCCCTAATGCAGTACCAATCACCGTTTCAGAGAACAAAGTGCCTCCAACAGCTCCTGCTACGGTCTCTGCTGCTCCACCCGCTACTTCAGCCGTTGCTTCCAACGTCTTTTCTGGGTGTTTAGCTAGATTGCCTAGTACGTGCTTGGCTTCGGTCGCATCTCGATCCACCGTCATTTGTACCCTGTGATATGCTTCTATTGCTTTCTTCTCCATCCCACTAAATTCCTTTTGGCTCTTTTCCGATATAGCATTTAGGAGTGTTTCTCCCCTCGCAGCTAATTGATGAACTCCTTGCTCAACTTCGCTCTTTACACTTGAAGCGATTTTTTCTACGTGAGCGTCAAATAGTGCACACCTAGCGCCAGCGTGCCTGGTGCGAGATGATCCCCCCAGAATCCGACCATGGAGGGATCATCGTGACGAAGGCG
>NZ_FNOJ01000027.1 GCF_900107035.1 Alicyclobacillus hesperidum
AGTAGCGACGTACTTCGTCGTGTACGGGAGGTACTGAGTCAGGATAGCAACGAGCGCCCGACGGGCGTGGTGTGCTATAACGACCAGTTGGCCATAAGAGTGTTGGACGTCATGCGGGAGTTGGAGTTGAGTGTGCCGGATGACGTATCGCTGGTAGGCTACGATGATTCGTACTTAGCTGAGGCGACGGAGATCAAGTTGACAACCGTGGAGCATCCCAAGATGCAGATGGGTTTGGATGCGGCGAAATGGGTGATGCGTGCCATTGACCGCGGGAAACGCGATGGCGAGGGTCCGCAATCCATCGTCTACGAACCCAAGTTGGTGGTCAGGCAGTCAACGGCGAGAATAGGGTGATGAGCATCACCCGTAGTGTATGACACACAGAGTCGGAAAGGAAACTTCGAATTGCTCGCCTAGGTTCAAATGAAAAGCGTGCACATGGAATTCGATTGTACCAGTAGGACTTAAGGCGCAGGAGGGAAGAATTGTGATTCGCGATCACTTATCCGTACAACTGGCATCGCCATTTTGGTCTGCGTATCAGGAACTCGTTCGGACAGTTGTGATTCCTTATCAGTACGACATTTTGAATGACCGGATTGTTGGGGTGGAACCAAGTGGTGTTGTTCGCAATTTCCGGATTGCAGCAGGCATGGATGAAGGCGGTTTCACCGGGATGGTGTTCCAGGACAGTGATGTGGCCAAGTGGTTGGAGGCTGTCGGATATGCATTGCGGTCTCATCGGGATCCTGAGCTTGAGCGAGTGGCTGATGAGGTCATTGATATCATCGTGGCCGCGCAACAACCAGATGGCTACTTGAACACTTATTTCACCATTGCAGCGCCAGAGAAGCGATGGACAAATCTTATGGAATGTCATGAATTGTATTGCGCTGGTCACATGCTGGAGGCTGCTGTGGCTTATTTTGTAGCGACAGGTAAGCGCAAGCTGCTTGATGCCATGTGCAAGTTTGTTGACTATATCGCAGATACATTTGGGCCTGAGGAGGGAAAGATTCACGGTTACGATGGTCATCAAGAGATTGAACTCGCGCTCATCAAGTTATACGGTGTAACGCATAACCGGCGTCATCTTGACCTAGCGTGCTACTTTCTTGAAGCGCGTGGCACGGAGCCAAACTTTCTGCGTGAAGAATGGGAAAGGCGTGGGGGAGAGTCGTTTTGGCGGACAAACAAGCAAAGTAAACCTGACTTGGCGTATCACCAAGCACACAAACCGGTTCGCGAACAGGACGAGGCCGTCGGCCATGCGGTGCGTGCGGTATACATGTATACCGCGATGGCGGACATTGCGCGCCTGACGGGTGATGCAGACTTGCATAAAGTTTGCGAGCGCCTGTGGCATGACGTCACAGGACGGCAAATGTATATCGTTGGTGGAATTGGGTCCACGCGGCACGGTGAGGCTTTCACCTTTGATTATGATTTACCGAACGAGACTGCCTACGCGGAAACGTGTGCATCTATTGGGCTCATCTTTTTTGCAAACAGGATGATAAGAATCGCCCCGAAACGTAAGTATGCTGACGTAATGGAGCGTGCGCTATATAACGTCGTCATAGGTAGCGTGGCATTGGACGGGAAGCACTACTGCTATGTGAATCCCCTGGCTTTGTGGCCGCCAGCAAATATTCAAAATCCGGACCGCAAGCATGTAAAGCCCGTACGTCAGGCGTGGTTCGGATGTGCCTGTTGCCCGCCCAATGTTGCAAGACTTATGATGTCGCTGGGTGACTACATTTACACCATCGACGAGGAAAAAGGCAAGGTATATGTACATCTTTACATTGGTAGTGAAGCGAGCTTTTCGGTCGGTGGGCGAGAAATTGTACTGATTCAGGATTCGGAAATGCCGTGGCAGGGCCGGGTGAAGTTTCGTGTAGCACTGGGCGAAGGCCCCGTGAATTTATCTCTGGCTTTACGGATTCCCAGTTGGTGTGCTAATACGCCTTCGGTACGCGTGAATGGTAATTTGCTATCCATTGCCTCCGTGACCACAAAGGATGGTTACATCGAAATTGAACGTACGTGGACTGATGGAGATGTACTGGAACTTGACCTGCCTATGAAGGCTACATTCGTCGTGAGCCACCCACAGGTACGTGCCACAAATGGAATGGTTGCCATTGAGCGAGGGCCAATTGTTTATTGCGTGGAGGAGGCCGACAACGGAGCCAATCTCGCGTCAGTAGCCATCGACACACATGCAAAACTTAGAGAAAACGGTGCGACGTCGCAGGTGTGCCGGCTGTCGTGATCGATGTCGATGCCACTCGCCGCGACGACTCGGCGTGGCCAAGCGATGTTTTATATCGACCATTGAATGCGGAGACAGAGTCGGAACTGTCGTCACAGATACGAGCGATTCCGTATTTCTTATGGGGGAATCGCGGTTCGGGCGAAATGGCGGTCTGGTTAAGGGCCCAAACATGAAGGTGAACTCGTTCTGAGGATTTTGTGGGTATGCCTCCAGGCAGGGCTTTCGAATCCTGTCTGGGGCATGTTCTTAGCGCCAGCCTCCGCTATACACTCCCTTATATTGTCGCGACGTCTGCCGAAGGAAAACTTTGCGTATGGTGCTGCCTCGACCAAGCCCCTGGACCATCACAAAATCAGTTTGGATTGACAAAGCCAATAAAGCGCATTATCCTACAAGTTGTACGTACAAATATAGTATAACTAATATTCATCCGCACATTTGTAAACGGATTCTACGAGGGGGGCTAGTTGGTTCGTTTATTGCCCATGGTACCTATGGTTACTCGTGTTTCGCGAGAAGTTTGATGTACCCGGAAGGAGGAATTATCGATGAGTCGCTCCATATCACAAGGAAGGCCTCAGCAGACTGGCTCGGCTCTATATGTCGTCATGATTTCTTGCGCAGCTGCTCTTGGAGGTTTACTGTACGGTTACGATACGGCCGTAATTTCTGGTGCGATTGGGTTCTTGAAAACGCTCTATAACCTGAGTGCCTTCATGCAAGGGCTTGTCATTTCCAGCATTATGATTGGCGGTGTCATAGGTGTTGGTGTATCCGGCTTCATGAGTGATCGCATCGGTCGACGCAAGGTTCTGATGACAGCGGCTTTCCTGTTTGCAATCGCAGCCATCGTGTCAGCGTTTTCGTCTGATGTAACCGTACTCATTGTTGCACGTATCATTGGTGGTTTGGGCATTGGCATGGGATCATCGCTGTCCGTCACGTACATCTCCGAATGTGCGCCCCCTCGTATTCGCGGTGCACTCTCGTCGCTCTACCAGTTGCTTACTATCATCGGCATATCCGCAACGTATGTAACCAATTTTCTCATCCAAAGGTCAGGTACCGTCGCATGGGACACACACACCGGGTGGCGGTGGATGCTTGGGCTCGGTGCGGTGCCAGCCGCGATTTTCTTTTTCGTGTTATTGTTTGCTCCAGAAAGCCCGCGCTGGTTGGTTAAGGCCGGGCGCAGTGAACAGTCCCTCGCTATCTTGACGAAAATCAACGGGGAGTCCGTCGCGAAAACCGAGTTGCAGACCATTGAGGACTCACTGCGCAATGAAGCAAGTAGTAGCGTAGGCGATTTGCTGAAACCAGGTCTGCGCAAGGCGCTCGTGGTTGGGATTCTGCTTGCTTTGTTCAATCAAGTCATTGGCATGAATGCGGTCACATATTATGGGCCTGAAATCTTTAAAATGGTTGGCTTCGGTTTGAACTCCGACTTTTCTATCCAAGCCTTTTTCGGTGCGATGTGGGTCGTGTTCACAGTCGTTGCGGTGTTTTTGATCGATCGCGTTGGACGCCGCCGGCTCATGCAAATTGGTTCCGCGCTGATGGCGATATTCATGGCTCTAATGGGGGCGACGTTCTTTTTCCACATTTCCAACGGGTTCTGGTTAATTCTCTTTATCATGGGCTTTACCGCCGCCTTCAGCGTTTCGATGGGTCCTATCCCGTGGATCATGATTCCGGAGATCTTCCCGAATCACCTGCGGGCACGAGCTGCAGGCGTTGCGACCATCTTCCTATGGGGCGCAAACTGGGCCATTGGTCAATTTACACCCATGTTGCTCAATGGACTTGGCGGTGCCGATACATTCTGGATCTTTGCAGCCATCAATGTAGTTTGCTTTGTGTTTGTGAGCATGCTCGTCCCGGAGACAAAAAACAAGTCGCTTGAGGAAATTGAACAGTTTTGGATGCGTGGCAAGGCTTCGATGCGCAAGGGATCTTCCGCACAAGACCCGAATTCAGTGCAAAAGGCCAATTTTTCGCGCTAACTTGTACGAATGAGTCGTTGTTATCGTTCGTAGTTGTAAGTACAATTTGTTAGTGAGAGCGGTTCCACTAAACGATGGGTTATGGTGATGAATATGGCGAAGTACAGCATCGGGGTCGACTTCGGTACACAGTCAGGGCGAGCCGTTTTGGTGGAAATCGGAACGGGTCGTGAAGTGGCGACGGCTGTGAAGGCATATACGCACGGCGTCATGGACGCGTATTTGCCGGATGGCGTGACTCGCTTAGCAGACGACTGGGCCTTACAACACCCTGGCGACTACTTAGAGGTATTGCATGAGACGATTCCGCAACTGCTCCAAGCCGCTGGCGTGGAACCCGCTGACGTTATCGGTATAGGCATTGACTTTACGGCTTGCACAATGTTGCCTATCGCAGCGGACGGCACGCCGCTTTGTATGCGTGCTGAGTTTGCAAGTCACCCGCACAGCTATGTGAAGCTTTGGAAACATCATGCAGCACAAGACGAAGCGAATCGCCTGAACGACACCGCAACTTCTCGCGGCGAGACCTTTTTGGCGCGATACGGAGGCAAAATATCGTCCGAGTGGATGCTCCCAAAGCTATGGCAAATCCTCAATGAGGCGCCAGAGATTTATGATGCAGCGGACGTCATGGTGGAAGCCGCAGACTGGGTCGTTATGCAGTTGACAGGAAAGCTGGTTCGTAACTCGTGTACTGCGGGGTACAAGGCCATTTGGCACAAACGCGACGGGTATCCCAGTCAAGACTTCTTTCGTGCGCTCGATCCGCGGTTGGAAAACGTCATCGACGACAAGTTGCGGGGAGAGATTCGGCCTATTGGCACGCGCGCCGGTGAGTTGACCGAGGTGGCAGCCAACCTCATAGGGCTTCGACCTGGTACTCCGGTGGCCGTTGCTAACGTCGACGCGCACGTCTCGATGCCCGCTGTAGGGATTACGGAACCAGGCAAACTCCTGATGATCATGGGTACTTCGACGTGCCATGTCTTGCTTGGGACGGAAGAGCGCATGGTGCCAGGTATGTGTGGCGTTGTCGAGGACGGGATTATCCCTGGGTATATGGGATACGAGGCTGGACAGTCGTGCGTCGGGGACCACTTTGAATGGTTCATCGAACAGTGTGTACCCGTTAATTATGTGGAAGAAGCGAATCGACAGGGGGTAGGTATTCACCAGTTGCTTACCCAAAAGGCCAAAGCTTTGCGGCCCGGTGAAAGTGGGCTTTTGGCGCTCGATTGGTGGAACGGCAATCGTTCGACGCTAGTGGATGCCGATTTAACTGGGATGTTGCTTGGCGCGACACTTGCCACGAAGCCGGAGGAAATCTATCGGGCGTTGATTGAGGCGACGGCGTTTGGAACGCGGATGATTGTCGAGACGTTCCGCGAATATGGCGTGCCAGTTGATGAGGTTTATGCCTGCGGCGGGATTGCTGAAAAGAACGACTTGATGATGCAGATTTACGCCGATGTGTTAAACATGCCAATTCGCATTGGCGCATCGTCGCAGACACCTGCGTTGGGCTCGGCCATGTTTGGGGCGGTTGCGGCGGGCAAGACCAACGGTGGCTACGACTCCATCCAGGATGCCGCCCGTGAAATGGGGGGCGTGAAGCCGGATGCCTATCTGCCGCAAGAAGATGCCGTGAAGGTCTATGACGTGCTGTACGCCGAGTATGCACGCTTGTATGACTATTTCGGGCGCGGCGAGAACAACGTGATGAAGACTTTGAAGCAACTGAAAAGTGCAACGACAAAGGATGGGGTGCCGGTATGTTAGAGGAATTGAAACAAGCGGTGTTGGCAGCCAACCTCGCATTGCCTAAACATGAACTCGTCACCTTTACGTGGGGCAACGTGAGCGGTATTTCACGGGCGGACTCCCTTGTGGTCATCAAGCCTAGCGGCGTGCCTTATGAAGAGCTGACGGCGGAGGATATGGTGGTGGTCGACTTTGACGGCAACGTCATCGAGGGCGATCTGCGTCCATCCTCCGACACGCCAACACATCTCGTACTCTATAAGGCATTCCCCGAAATTGGCGGGATCGTTCATACCCATTCACCGTGGGCCACGATGTGGGCACAGGCCGCCATGCCGATCCCGGCTTTAGGCACGACGCATGCGGATTACTTTTACGGGGATATCCCGTGCACTCGCAAGTTGACGCAAACCGAAGTGGAGCAGGCTTACGAGTTAGAGACAGGCAACGTGATCGTCGAAACGTTTGCAGAGTTGGGACTCGATCCGAAAGCCATGCCAGGCATTCTCGTCGCCAATCACGCGCCGTTTTGCTGGGGGAAAGATCCCCAGGATGCGGTCTATCACGCGGTTGTCCTTGAAATTGTCGCAAAGATGGCGCTCAATACGGTTCGCTTGAACGAGAACTGGGCCGCCATTGATCAATTTCTCCTTGATAAGCACTATTACCGGAAACACGGTGCCCATGCGTATTACGGGCAAACGAATCGCGTGAGCACACACTGACTTGTCCGGACAACGGTGGCTGTGTGTGTCAAACAAGTCGTCAAAATGGAGGATGCAAATATGCAGTTGAAGTCTTATGAGTTTTGGTTTGCTGTAGGCAGTCAGTTTCTCTACGGGCCGGAAGTCGTGGAAGAAGTTGAACGACACGCCCGCGAGGTCGCGCAGACCCTGACCCAAGTCGTCCAGCCGGCTCATGCGATTACCTTTAAGGCCGTACTCAAAGACTCGGAGGAAATTCGACGCTTTTGTCTCGAGGCCAATGCGGACGATCGCTGTGCGGGGGTGATCGTCTGGATGCATACGTTCTCTCCGGCAAAGATGTGGATTCATGGTTTGTCGGTGCTACACAAACCCATGTTGCACTTGCATACGCAGTTTAATCGCGACATCCCGTGGGACAGCATCGACATGGACTTTATGAACCTGAACCAGTCTGCGCATGGCGATCGCGAGTTTGGCTTCATGGTCAGCCGCATGAACATTGCGCGCAAAGTCGTGGTTGGGCACTGGCAGAACGAGGCTGTTCAGGCGCGTATTCGCGATTGGGCGCAGACGGCGGCGGCCTTTGCGGAGAGCAGGCAGATCCGCGTCGCTCGCTTTGGCGATAACATGCGACAGGTGGCCGTCACCGAAGGAGATAAGGTGGAGGCGGAGTTGCAACTAGGCTGGTCGGTCAACGGCTATGGCGTTGGCGATCTTGTTGAACGTGTTCAGGCTATCTCCGAGCAACAGGTCGACCAATTGATGGACGAGTATGAGACGTTGTACGACTTCGATCCGGCGGTGCGATCGGAAGGGGCACTGCGCGATGCGGTTCGCGAACAGGCGCGTATCGAACTAGGGTTGCGTGCGTTTTTGGAAGAGGGCGGATTTCACGCATTCACGACAACCTTTGAAGATTTGCATGGGTTGCGGCAATTGCCTGGTTTGGCTGTACAGCGCTTGATGGCAGACGGGTATGGGTTCGGTGGCGAAGGGGATTGGAAGACGGCGGCACTCGTCCGCCTGATGAAGGTTATGGCGCGCGGCGAAGGCACGTCTTTCATGGAGGATTACACTTACCACTTCGAACCGGGGAATGAATTGGTGCTCGGTGCACATATGTTGGAGGTTTGTCCGACAATTGCAGCGACGCGCCCACGTATCGAGGTGCACCCACTGTCGATTGGTGGTAAGGAAGATCCGGCGCGCCTTGTGTTCGACGGGGCGAGTGGCCGCGCCGTGCAGGCGACTCTCGTCGACCTCGGGCATCGTTTTCGCCTTGTGGTCAACGAAGTGGATGCGGTACAACCCGATAGGGACATGCCCAAATTGCCAGTTGCACGCGTGTTGTGGCGGCCGCTGCCTTCGCTATCCACGGCCGCGGAGAGTTGGATTTTGGCTGGGGGCGCGCACCACACTTGTTTTTCGTATCGCGTACACGTCGAGCAACTTCGGGATTTTGCGCAAATGGCAGGCGTGGAATGCATCGTGATCGACCAGACGACGAATCCGGTCTCCATTCAAAATGAGCTGCGCTGGAATGAAGTGTGTTATCGGTGATGCGTTTCAGACGGATAGATAAGGGCTGCGTGGTGCAGCCCTGTTTGTGTTCACGGGAGGGTGGGGCGCGCTATGGATTGGACGATTGAGGAATTGAATCACCTCGCAGCCGAGTGTTCATGTGGGCTGACGCATCATCCTATCGAGATTCGCGAAATTGTCGTGGAGCCGGATGCTTTGCGACGGGCTGCGGCATTTGTAAAATCTTCGTTTCAACATGTATGCATCTTTGCCGATGCAAACACGTTTCGCGCGGCGGGACAGGAATTGGCTAATAGGTTGAAAGAGCTCGCTGTGACCTTGAGTGTCTGCATCATGGAGCCGGATGTGAATGGCGACGTGGTGGCTGATGAGAGGACACTCGTGCAAGGCTTTCTCGCATGCTCGCCTCAAACCGAAGCGATACTGGCGGTCGGCGCCGGTACGGTTCATGATATCGCACGCTTCTGCAGTTTTAAGATGAGGATACCGTTTATTTCAATTCCAACCGCCGCGTCGGTCGATGGATTCACATCGGCGGGGGCGCCGTTGATTGTACGGGGGGTGAAGCAGACATTCCAAACGCAAGCACCCATCGCGGTGTTTTCAGACGTGAACGTATTGGTTCAGGCTCCAAGGCGGTTGGCTGCGTCTGGATTTGGCGACATGATTGGGAAGTTCACATCGCTTGCGGATTGGAATTTTGGACATCTGGTTGCTGATGAACCTTATTGTCCGTGGATTGCGACACTGACGGCCAAGGCCTTAGAAACATGTGTCGATCACGTGCATGAGATCCAAGCTGGTGGCCCGGAAGGGATCTCCATCCTGATGCGTGCTTTGATTCTATCGGGCCTTGCCATGCTATTGTTTGGACAGTCTTACCCCGCCTCGGGGGGTGAACATCATCTGTCTCATGATTGGGAGATGGAGTTGTTGCGAACAGGCAAACCACAGGTGCTTCATGGCTTGAAGGTGGGGGCGGCGAGCGTCGTGATCGCGGAAACGTACAAAAAGAATGTGCTGGCGGTCATGCAAAGCTTAGAAGGCAGGTCGGGACAAGAAGGATATGCCGAGCGGGTCGAAGCCGTATCTCACTTGCTCGCAGGTCTGCCTTCGGCTGACGATATCCGCGCGTGGATTCGGCTTGCTGGCGGGGTCGAGGAGCCAGCAGAACTCGGGATTGACGCTGCTTTGGTGGCCGCGAGTCTTACACGTGCGCACAGGTTGCGAAATCGATATACCATGCTCCGGTTTTTGAATGAACCTATGTCTTTCCACAAGGAGAATGCATAATGTCCAAGTCGATTGCACGTATGACGATTGATCCGCAGTACCAGCTCGCCGATGTCGATCCAAGGTTGTTCGGGTCGTTCATCGAGCATCTCGGGCGCGCCGTATATGGGGGTATTTACGAGCCTGACCACCCGTCCGCCGACGAAATGGGTTTCCGTCAGGACGTCCTCGACCTGGTGCGCGAACTCCAGGTGCCCATCGTGCGCTACCCGGGAGGCAACTTTGTGTCAGGTTATCGTTGGGAAGACGGGGTGGGGCCGCTTGCGTCCAGGCCCGCCCAACTCGATCTCGCTTGGCGAAGCTTGGAACCCAATCGTGTAGGTGTCAACGAATTTGTCGAGTGGGCCAAGCGGGCAAACTCCGAAGTCATGATGGCTGTCAATCTCGGCACCCGTGGTATCGACGAAGCGAAGCAGATTGTCGAGTACTGCAATCATCCTGGCGGCAGTTATTGGAGCGATCTACGAAAATCGCATGGCCATGAACAGCCGCACGGCATCAAGGTGTGGTGCCTGGGCAACGAGATGGATGGCCCGTGGCAAATTGGGCACAAAACGGCCGAAGAATACGGCCGAATCGCTGAAGAAGCGGCTAAGGTCATGAAATGGGTCGATCCGTCGATAGAGCTTGTCGCATGCGGTAGCTCCGGCTCGAAGATGCCTACGTTTCCCGATTGGGAACGAATTGTCCTCGAACACACATACGATCACGTCGAGTACATTTCCATGCACAGCTACTACGGAAATCGCGAGAATGACCTCGCGACGTACCTTGCTCAATCGCTCGATATGGACCATTTCATCCGTTCGGTGATTGCGACATGTGACTATGTCAAAGCGAAAAAACGCAGCAAGAAAACCATCAACATCTCGTTTGACGAGTGGAATGTGTGGTTTCACTCAAACGAAGCGGACAAACAAGTTGCACCGTGGCAGGTTGGCCCGCCGTTGCTTGAGGACGTATATACGGTCGAAGATGCGCTTGTTGTCGGGTGTTTGTTGATCACGCTTTTGCGCCATGCGGATCGGGTGAAGATGGCGTGTCTTGCTCAGTTGGTCAATGTGATTGCGCCCATCATGACGGAGAACGGCGGGGTGTCCTGGAAACAGACCATTTACTATCCCTTTTTGCACGCTTCGCGGTACGGTAGAGGGAAAGTGATGCACTGCTCGCTACAATCGCCGAAGTACGATTGTAAGGAATTTACCGACGTGCCGCTGGTCGAGAGCGTTGCAGTGTGGAATCAGGATATCGGAGAGTTGACCATTTTTGCGGTCAACCGTTCGCAAGATGGCGGCATCGAGTTGGAATGTGACATCCGCGGGTTTGCTCAAGCCAGCGTGATCGAGCATACGGTGCTTGTGCATTCGGATTTGAAAGCGGCGAACACGAAAGAAGAGCCACAGGAAGTGATTCCGCAGCATGCACAAGGCGCAAAGGTCGATGGGGGCTTGCTCTTCGCTCCATTACCCAAACTGTCTTGGAACGTCATTCGATTGCGCGTGTAACCCTAACCGAAAGATGGCTTTTTGCAAGGGCCCTGCCTGTCCAGGGCCCTTTTGTTGTCTGGCGAATATGCTATATGCTAGCGCATGGGTAGTCCAATTCAGACGATTTCGCAATTTATATTGCAGGCTTGTTAGGAAATCTCACATGAGCCGTGGACAAACCCAAATTAGACAAGTACACTGCTAAACAGTTACAGCGGGCAGGGAATGGGATAGTCCTGATGCCGGTTGTACGATTGAGGAGGAAGTTTGTTTGAAACGCATTGATGCCATTATTCGCCCGGAAAAGTTGCAGCCCACCATCAAGGCGCTGCGTCAGGTTGGCGTGTCTGGATTCACGGTGATTCCGGTGCAGGGACGCGGCCAACAAAAGGATGCTGTCGGTGTCTACCGCGGCCACGTGTACGATATCAATCTGCACCCGAAGATCAAGCTGGAGATTGTGGTGTCGGACAACTATATTCAGCCAACCATCCGCGCCATTATCAATGCGGCACAAACGGGCAAAACAGGCGATGGGAAGATTTTTGTCTATGACATCCTCGAGGCATATAACATTCGCACGGGGGACGTGGACGAGACCATCGACGAGTTGAACCAGAAGAGGGAGGACAAATAGTTGTTGTCTGTACAAACCGCGCTCAACGCTATCTGGGTCGTGCTGGCCGCCGGACTGGTCCTCTTCATGGAGGGCGGCTTCAGCCTGCTCGAGGCGGGTTTCGTACGCACCAAGAATGCGGTCAACGTCACGATGAAAGTGTTTGTCGATCTCACATTCGGAGTACTTGCGTTTTATCTAGTAGGCGTCCATTTCCTATTCGGGCGCGATCACGCTCATCTCATTGGTTTGGGTAGCTTGATTGCGCCGGGCCACCTGCCGCAAGCGGCGTTCGTTCTGTTTGAAATAGGCTTTGCCATCGCCACTGCGTCCATCATTTCCGGGGCTGTTGCGGAGCGAATGAAATTTTCGGCATATGTCGTGATCGTCGTACTGGTCTGTGCACTCATCTATCCCATCTCAGCGCACTGGGTATGGGGGCAGAGTGGCTGGCTGGCCAATCTGGGCATGGAGGATTTCGCGGGTTCGGCAGCCATTCATGCTATGGGTGGCTTTATGGCCCTGGGGTTCGCCTATACGGTTGGGCCGCGCAGTCAGCGATTCAACGCCGATGGTAGCGTCAACGTGTTTGCGCCAAGCAACATCCCGCTTGCGTCTGCCGGAGCCTTTATTCTTTGTTTTGGCTGGATTGGTTTCAATGCAGGGAGTACCCTCAGTGCGTTTAATGTACTCCTTCCGAGCATTGCATTAAACACCGTTCTGGCCGCGGCCGCGGGTGGCGTCTCTGCCGTCCTGCTGACGATGACCAAGTTCAAGGTCGCAGATCCGAGTATGACCATCAACGGCGTTTTAGCCGGATTGGTCGCGATTACAGCGGGCTGTGCGTACGTCGGCCATTGGGCTGCCATTGTGATTGGCTTGGCCGCCGGCGTGCTAGTCGTGTTTGCAACGGGCTGGCTGGACACGTGGAAGGTGGACGATCCCGTTGGCGCCTTCGCAGTCCATGGTGCCGGCGGCGTGTTGGGGACGTTTTGCGTTGGTCTGTTTGATACGGGGCATGGTCTCTTCACGACAGGATCCGTTCATTTGTTGTTGGTACAGTTGCTCGGTTGTCTCGTGTACGCCGGTTGGGGGCTGTTGACGTCGCTCGTCATTGGCCTCGCATTGAAGCGCACCATCGGCCTGCGTGTCGCGATCGACACAGAAGAAGAAGGCCTGGACATTGTCGCGCACGGCATTCCGGCGTACAACGAGTTGGAACGGTTCACAGACATCTGAGTGTTACATCATGAGGAATACGATGCACTCGCTATGTGTGGCCGCTTGAGCACGGAGACCCCATATCCGGGCAAAACCACATGGCCGTTCTCCGGTACCGTCCCAAACAGCGGTTCGTACACTCTGTTATCCAGCTGCACGCTCGCTTTGACGGGCGTAAAGTTCATCAGAAATACGTAATCTAGGGCCCCGTCCGTTCGCACCTGTGCGCTAACGCCAGCGGGCAGTTGCGAGCGAACGACAGGCTCGATCCCACTTGCCTGCACGACGGCTTGGAAGAAGGCATGCTGAAATGCATCTTCCAATCGCGCCGCCACGTAATAGGCTACGCCCTCGCCGTACTGGTTCACCGTCACAGCCGGTCGACTCGCATAAAAATCTTCTTGATAGGTGGCCAAGACGTCTGCTGTCTCCGCGTGTATCAATTCACACAACTCAAACGCCTTGTACGAACCAGAGAGATGTAGGATATTGCCCGGGCAACATTCGACTCGATTCGATTCTCCGTCGTATAAAGCATCGATTTCTTCTGACCAGATGCCCAGGATGTCTCGTAGTGGCCCGGGAAATCCGCCCAGAAAGCACAAGTCGTTCTCATCGGCAACACCAGACCAATAGGTCGCAACGAAGGTACCACCGCCCTGCACAAACGCGCGTAGCCGATCCGCCACGCCTGGGCGTACCATGTACAGCATGGGTGCGATCACCAGCTTATAGCGAGAAAAGTCGCAGTCCATGTTGATGACATCGGTCGGAATGCCAAGTTCCCACAATGCCCGATAATGAGAGATGACCGTGCGCTCGTAATGCATTCCTGTGTTTCGTGGACCTTTTGCATCTTCAATGGCCCATCGGTTCTCCCAATCGAGAATCACGGCCGCCTGAACCTCTGGACTCGTGCCTGCGATCTCGCTGATCTTTTGCAGCATGTCGCCTACCTCTGATACGTCACGGAACGTGCGGGTGTTGGCATGACCTGCGTGATCGACCACAGCACCATGCAGCTTCTCGCAGGAACCGCGACTTTTTCGCCACTGAAAGTATTGAACCGAGTCGGCACCGTGGGCAATGGCTTGCAGGGATGTGAGCAAGTGAACGCCTGGCCGTTTCAACTTGCTGATGGGCTGCCAATTGGTGACGCTCGGTGTACTCTCCATCAGCAGGAAGGGCTGCCCGCCGCCGAGAGAGCGATTGAGATCGTGAATCATCGCCGTGCGCACCGCTTCGCCGATGAGCGTCGATTCGCGATGCCAAAGGGGATAACTATCCCACGAAATGACATCGAGCACGTCGCGAAACTGCCAATAATCAAGACCTGGGTAGGTGCCCATGAAATTCGTCGTCACCGGTAAGTCGGGATTGATTTGTTTAAGTGGTTCGATCTCGTTGCGGCAAAAATCGACCGTCTGGGCCGTGACAAAACGCTTCCAGTCGAGGTTCATCCCGTGAATGTGGTTCTCTCCATGAGGTGCAGGTGACTCAATTTGTGACCAAGCGGTGTAGGTATGGCTCCAAAACGCGGTCCACCAAGCCTGGTTCAGTCGTTCGAGGGATCCATAGCGCTGTTTCAGCCACGCCCGAAACGCGTCTTGACAAAGTGGGCAATGACATTCACCGCCGTACTCGTTGGACACATGCCAGCCAATGACCGCCGGATGGTGAGCATAGCGCTCGGCCAAGCGGTGGTTCATCTCGCGCACCTTGTTGCGGTAGATGGGTGACGTTGGACAGTGGTTGTGGCGCTGACCATGCAAGTTGCGCTGACGATTTGCTTCAACGCGCAGCACTTCTGGATATTTTGCCGACATCCAAGCAGGACGTGCGCCGCTGGGGGTAGCCAAGAGTGCGAAAATACCATTTGCAGCAAGGCGATTAAGCACGTCATCCAACCACTCGAACCGATAGACGCCCTCTTCAGGTTCTAAGGCAGCCCATGCAAAAATGCCAATCGAGACCACGTTACACTGCGCTTGCTTCATCAGCCGAATGTCTTCCGCGAGAATATCTGGGCGATCCAGCCATTGCTCTGGATTATAGTCACCCCCGTGTAAGAAGCCTTTTACTTTAGGATTGATCAGTGGGTAGCGAGCCATTGCTTTCACTCCCTATGTGAAAAATGAACTAATAGAATAGGTATGTCAGATTTCTTTACTTATGTGCTGTCGTTGCTGGTGTGTTGGAGCAGCCGCTTTCGGTAGGCGAGCGGTGTACAGTTTTTGTGTGCTCGGAACACCTTGATAAAGTAGCTGACGTCATGAAAACCGAGTTCCATGGCAACCGATGTGATGCTGCGGCGGGGATCCTGTAAGAGTCTGGCGGCCAGATCGACTCGGCGTTCATTGATATACTGCATAGGTTTTTGCTGTGTCATCTCTTTAAAAAAGCGGCAAAAGTGTCCTTCGCTCATGTGAGCCTGCGCGGACAAGTCTTCGAGCCGCAGGCGTTCACCAAGATGCTCTTCGATATACGTGAGTACCCTTTTGAGCCGGGCGGATCGCTCATCGTCGAGGTGTTGGCTGCTACAATCCCCCAAAAGCATGTCATGCGTGACAAGTTCGGCGATGACTTGATAAAGACACGCCTTTATGAAAAGTTCATAGCCGGTAACCTTGGTGCCATACAGCCGCACGATTTCATATAGTTGTTCGACAATCCGTTGTTCGAAAGGCCATTTCACTTCAATTCGGGTGGGGAAACGGCGTCGTTTGTCGAACAGCGGTTGTATGAACTGATGCTGGATGCGGTCGTATCCGCAACTACAGAGGAGCTCAAGGTCAAAGACAATAGCTTGGCACACGCTAGGGGCATTGTTTGGTGCAATCATGCTGTGCAGTTCTTCACTGTTGACGAGCACCGCCTGGCCTGCCGGGACGTCAAACGTCTGGTGGCCGACGCGAAAGCGCACGGTACCTTCGGTGACTAACACAAATTCAGTTTCCGCATGCCAATGTAAGTTGACGGTCTGCTGATAAGGCCCTCGCGTGAGAACGACTTCGTATACCTGCAGGTGAAACATCGTATCCCCGTGTGTGCGCATCTCAAGCAGATCGCGAACGTCCAAGGCGCATCACTCCATTCGCAAGCGCTTTCAGGATACAAGTCAATGACCAGAAAATTTCAACGTATCCGTTCTTCAGAATGGTCGAGAAGGCCTTCTCTGTCAAGTAGGAAGACGTATCGAGAGACAGTGCGAAAATGTCAAAAAGATACCATTTTGCATCAGAATCGTTAGGCGCGGGTTGTAAGGACGTGATTATAATTCCATTCAACAGCCCGCGTCCCACCTGAACTGTGCATCTGGAGAGCGACAGGCGACATTCGGTTTTCGTAAAGAATTGCTCTTTGGTGAAAGCGCTATCGGGTTAGGCGGTGTTGCGTACGCAGCGAATCGCAGAAGAAAGGGTGGTCTTTGTGCCGAGATCGCGCAAGAAAGCGGCAGGATTGTTGGTATCGGCAGGCGTCATTGCAGCCGGGGTGGTTATCTTGGTAACGAGGGGGGACGGCGATGGCGGCGTTCCGATGACAGCGCAAGCAGCACCTGCGGCGAGTGTATCTGCTGGCCCAAGCGTAAGCGACGGGGTCGTCCGCATTTCAGCTCCAACGGGCACATCGCTCACATCGCTCGATCCATCCCAATGGGGTGCACAGATTCTCGTGGATCAGGGCACCATCATGGAAGGACTCTATGGCTACAATCAAAAAAATGAAATCGTACCCAAAATCGCCGCTGGTTACAAGTTGTCGAACAACGGCTTAACATGGACCTTTACATTGCGAAAAGACGCGCGCTGGTCAAATGGTCAGCCGGTGACGGCGCAGGACTTCTATTACGCGTATATGCGCCAGATGTCCCCGTCTAATCCCAACGGCCAGTTATGGCTCAGCGTGCTTAACGTCGTGAAAAATTCATATGCCTATCACGCCGGGACGGTTCCGGCAAGCGCCGTCGGACTCAAGGTGATCAACAACTATACGCTGCAAATCACCACCTCCGCGCCGCACTATATCTTGGGCGATCTCGCCGAGGCGGGATCGATGCCTATCAATGAGCAGGTGGCCAAGGCGCATCCAACCAACTGGTTTTTGCCACAGTACTTCGTCAGCGATGCGCCGTACACGGTGAAGTCGTTCCAAGCAAACGGTCCGCTCATCCTCGTGCGCAATCCGAAGTATGTGGGCCATCCGGGTGAGGTGAATTTCGGTAGCGCCAAAGAGATCGATGTCCTGCCAGGGACGAGCGTTTCGGTCGAGGACTTTATGGCGAACAAAATCGATGTCACGACCATTGGTTCGACCTCGGATCTGCAATATGTCAAGACTCACGGTCAGCTGCAGTCGGAGATGCACAAGGCACCTGATTACGGGGTTACCTATTTGCAATACGACAACTCTGCCGTGCCATCGCCACTGAATAAGCTCGCCGTGCGTCAGGCGATTGCGATGGCCATTGATCGTCAACCAATCGTGAACGACGTGCTCGGCGGCATGGGTGGCATTACGAACACGTTCTCGGTACCTGGCTGGCCAACGGCGAAATATGAGAAGGGTATACCGACTAATATTGCTCAAGCTAAGCAGTTGCTAGCAAAAGCAGGATATCCAAATGGCAAAGGCTTGCCCACTATTTACCTGTACGCTGAGGTTCCGAGCTCGAGCCCGCAGTCTGTGCCTGTTGCCGAAGCGGTACAGGAAGAGTTACAGCAAAACCTCGGAATTCAGACAAAGATTGTGCAATTGAATGCAACCGATTGGGGCAATTTGACGTACGGAGGGCCACAGCAGAATATTCAGCCTGGTTACAACGTGGCCGTTGGTGGCACAAACGATCTCGATCCGGCGTCTCTCAACCTTGGCGGTGACCAAGGGGTCTACTGGCCAGGTACGTACGGCTACTCGAATCAATTTGTACAGCACGTCCTGCCGTGGTATAACACGCCGTATGATCCAGCTTCGATTAAAAAGTACGGCGATCCTAATAACCCGAATGAGGGTGTGAAGTGGAGCCAGTGGTCGGCGCTGGTGAAAGCCGCGAAGGCGGATATTGCCTACCTTAACAAGTGGACGTCACAACAGCCGGCACAGTGGCGCGCCATCATGGATCCGCCGGGATCGTTAAGCTTGACGCAACAGTGGGATCAAATTGTGAATAGTTGGAACCAGGCGAAATCTGCCACGGCAAAGCACGCGGCGTACGTCCAAGCGTGGAAGTTCGTCGCACCTTACACCGAAGGATCTGGTGGTGGTGGCATCAATACATCCAGCCTCGACGTGCAAGTGTATTGGGATCAAAACGAGTCTGCTGATGTGAAGAACTGGCGCATGTGGCAAGCAGAGTACCAAAACAGCCCGAGCATGTTTGCCTCCGCTTCCACAGCGGCCAAATTGATGACACAGCTCATTCAACAGGGTTATACGATCCCGCTGTTCTACGGGGAGACGTATTATTTGGAGCGCACGGGTGTCACCGGGGCACAACCCAATCCTTGGTCCTGGGGTGGCTTTTATCAAATGCAGTACCTTTCGGCCAAGTAATTGGTCCAACTCGTTGCTGAGACAAAGTGCAAATCGGCCGTACCGAACGTCGCTGGCGGTACGGCCTTTTGGTGTTCTTTTACTGTGATACCTTTGGGACGTGCGGATGAATAAGTTTATTTGACTCATGTACCATACGGGGGTATAGTAAATATCAGAACGAGGTGAATCGAATGGGCCATCCCTACGCGAAGGAAAAAGCGGATTTGCTGACACGCCTGCGCCGGATTGAAGGACAGGTGCGTGGTGTTCAGAAGATGATTGAAGAAGATCGGTATTGTGTCGACCTACTCACGCAGTTGGCGGCCATTAAAAATGCGACGCACAAAGTTGCATTGTCAATTCTGGAAGCCCATACGCGCGGTTGCGTTGCAGATGCCATCCATCACCACACATCGGAAGATGAAAAGATTGACGAGTTGATGGACGTCATTCGGCAGTTTATCAAGTGATTTTGCTTTTCTATACAAGCTCAACAAGCCCATCTCCACGAGAAGACTTTACTGAAGGGGGTGCTTGATGATGGCGGAACAAGAGGCAAAAGAACTGGTCTTGCCTGTCGAAGGGATGACGTGTGCCGCGTGTGCAGCACGCATAGAAAAGACGGTTTCACGTTTAGACGGTGTACGGTCATGTCATGTCAATCTCGCCTCGGAAAAAGCGACGGTTGTGGTTGGTCCAGGGATGGATTGGCGTACCGTCAAAGAACGAATTGAAAAAACCGGGTATGCCGTTCCTTTGAGGACAGCAGAATTCAAAATTGATGGTATGACCTGTGCTTCCTGTGCGGCGCGCATTGAAAAGGTTGTGGGCCGGGCTGACGGCGTGGCGTCTGTACAGGTGAACCTTGCGTCCGAAAAGGGCACAGTAGAGTTTGTTCCTGGCCTGATCGACGAGCAAGGCATTATTGCACGCATTGAAAGGGCTGGGTATGGCGCTGTTGCGATGAAAAACGTCGATGAAGTTGACGAACGCCGTCGCCGACAAGCAAGGTATCGCCGCGATTTATATACGTTCTTGGGCTCGGTCGTGTTGACGCTGCCGCTTGTCATCCAGATGTTTGTGATGCTGGCTGGCGGGCATGCCTTTTTGCCAATATGGTTGAGTTTTGCCCTCGCGACGCCTGTGCAGTTCTACGTAGGCTGGAGGTTTTATCAAGGCGCATATCATTCACTGCGCGGTGGTGCCGCCAACATGGATGTCCTGGTGGCCTTGGGGACATCTGTCGCTTACGTGTACAGCACAATCCTGGCTGCCTTGGGTCATTCGGATACGTACTTCGATAGCTCGGCAACGGTTATCACACTTATTTTCATGGGAAAGTTGTTGGAGGCGCGGGCTAAACAACAATCGGCGTCTGCTGTGGAGTCAATCGCTGGTCTTGCTGCAAAAGAGGCACATGTGATTCGCGACGGTCAGGAAGTGGACGTAGCTGTTGAGCAACTGCGTGTTGGCGACGTGTTGCGCGTCCGTCCGGGGGAAAAAGTACCCGCCGACGGCCTTATTGTCGAAGGCTCTCCTAGTATTGATGAATCCTTCCTGACTGGTGAGTCCGTACCCGTAAACAAAACAGTTGGCCACCCAGTCTACGGTGCCTCCGTAAATCAACTAAATGCATTCACAATGCAGGTAACCCGCGTGGGCTCCGACACGGCACTGGCACAAGTCATCCGACTCGTCAATCAGGCACAGGGATCGAAGGCGCCCGTGCAAAGGTTGGCCGACAAGATTTCAGGTATTTTCGTGCCAACGGTGTTGGGTGTTGCAGTCGTGACGTTTCTTCTCTGGGGTGTGTTTGGCACGTGGAGCCACGCACTCCTGGCGGCCGTTGCGGTACTGGTTATCGCTTGTCCGTGTTCACTAGGCTTAGCGACTCCGACCGCGATCATGGTGGGAACGGGCCTTGGGGCAGAGTTCGGGATCTTGATCAAGGGCGGCGAACACTTGGAGCTTGCACACAAGGTGAATGCGGTGATTCTTGACAAAACGGGGACGATCACGGAAGGCAAACCTAGTGTAACGGATGTCCTTCCTACAGAAGGAACAGATAGCGAGCAATTGATCCGATTTGCGGCGGCCTTGGAAGCGCAAAGCGAACATCCCCTCGCGAGAGCAGTGACCGAGTATGCCAAACTGCGAGGTATTGAGAATACGACTGCGACTGGCGTTGAGGCCATCCCAGGGCATGGCATTGTCGGTACCGTCGAGGCACATCAAGTTTTGATTGGTCAGATCAGTTGGCTTGAGGAACAGGGTATCGCAGGGCTTAACCCGACGATGGTTGCCAATTTAGAGGAACAGGCGAAGACCGTGGTTTGCGTTGCCATCGACGGTTCATTCGCGGGTGTCCTGGGTATCGCGGATCGAGTTAAATCGGATGCCAAGAGGACTGTGCAGGCACTCGCTCGTATGGGCATCGACGTGTGGATGATCACGGGAGACCATGCGCGCACCGCACATGCGGTGGCGAGTCAGGTTGGGATCCAGCGGGTCATCGCGGGTGTCCTGCCTGCGGACAAAGCGACGAAAGTCAAGGAACTCAAGGAGCAAGGTCGAATCGTGGCCATGGTGGGCGACGGGATTAACGATGCGCCAGCGTTGGCGGCGGCGGATATCGGCATCGCCATGGGTACGGGGGCAGATGTCGCCATCGAAGCTGCAGATATCGCACTCGTGCGATCCGAGATGTACGGCGTTGTTCGTGCCATCTTGCTCTCGCGCCTGACGATGAGAAAGATTCGCCAAAACCTGTTCTGGGCATTTTTCTACAACATCCTTGGTGTCCCGCTTGCCGCTATCGGTCTGTTGAGTCCTATGATTGCTGGCGCTGCGATGGCACTCAGCTCCGTATCGGTCGTATCCAACAGTCTTCTGCTCAAGCGCGCCCATCGCGCGATGAAGGGGGATGGTTATTGAAGCCGAGAGCTTCGCGAGCATACCTTTCATCGAACATAAGGAAGGCGGGAAAGGGAGGATATTACATGGATACAACAACAACCATCGCCATCCAAGGCATGACTTGCTCGGGCTGCGTTCAGTCCGTCAGCAAGGCGTTGCACGCGATTGCAGGTGTGCAAAACGTCGACGTCAGTCTGGAACAACATCAGGCGACCGTCACCTTTGACAATACGAAGGTAACGGTGGAGCAATTGAAGGAAGCCATTGAAGACGCTGGCTACGACGTTGCCTAAAGGGCGTTATAAGCTCGAATGAAAACATGGCCCGACATTCACCCGGGCCATGTTTTTCAGTAGTACGCCCAGCATGGGCGGAATCTTTAGGGTGTAAGTCCCGAACGGGGGTTGGCGACATACCTACCGTTAGCCAAGAGCAAGGGTGTCCACCGTGAGGTGGAATCTGAAGGAAGCTGGAGGCAAACCCTCGACCTGAGGTACACGAATCGCATTTGAGGCTGTCATAGTTGGACGAGTTGCCTACACACAACGAAGTCCTAAGTCGCCAAGAGCTACGGCAGTAAACTGCGGCAGGTACGTGAGGGGAAAGAGTCCGTTCTTATCTGGGGAGACCTGTCTGCGCGCTAGCAAGGCTAGTAACCGTCATCGAGAGGTGACGCTGAACAGGCAGGGGTCAGCA
>NZ_FNOJ01000031.1 GCF_900107035.1 Alicyclobacillus hesperidum
CTTGCGGTCCTCCTCAAGCCATTCCCGAATGAGCGGCTTGAACGGATCCAACTTGGATGGCTTGTCCACGCTGTGCGATGGCCTCCTCTCCCCGAATGTTTCCATAGCCATGTACTTACTGACGGTCTTACGGTCAATCCCCAATCGTTCCGCAATCGCCACCGGGCCGAGCCCCCTGGTTTGCAGATCCTTGATCATCTCAACTCGCTCCATCTTCAACATCTCCCCGGCCCCCTCTCGTCCCAAGTAACAGGGTAGAGAGAGGTTCTCCACAAATCCATCCCCCGACGATAATCATGGGGAATTTCACACGATTTTTCCGGGGAAGTGACGTTGACGATTCGGGGTATTTTTACTCTACGTTAAACACACAATGAAGTGATCCAAAAGGCGATGATGACCCTCATCCATCAGGCAGAACAGGCAGAACGGCAAGCGCGATGGGAAGACGCCCTGGAGATGTGGGAGTCAGCGCACAATTTGTGTGAGGCATACCACTTCACCACATGGGATTTCCATATTAACGCCCACCGGGGTATCACCTTGGTGAACTTGGAACGTTACCAGTGCGCTGTCGAAACGCTTCTCCCTCTTGTAGTGGACCCACGACTGCATGACAACCGAGACGTGGCTTATGACATTTTGCGTGGTTTGGCGTTGAGCACCCGGCAGTTGGGCCAGTTAAAGATGTCGGAGACGTTTTTCAGGCTCATTCTGCATCTACTCGGGCCTTCAGATAAGCGTTGGATTCGGACCCACATCAACTTGGCAAGCATCTATGAACTCTTGGGTGAACACGACCAGGCGATTCGACATTATGTCACTGCGGCAGAGACCGCGCGACGCATGGGGAATGCGGAGCTTGAAGCGTGGGCGCTCATCGGGTGGACAACCGCGGAGATGAGTTCGGGAGTGACAGAGCACGTGTCGCTGTTGTTAGACAGGGCTCATGATCTAGCCGATTCTCAGCGGGATGAATACCTGTTGTACGCAGTTAGGCATAACAGATTGGTGCTCAAGCGAATTCAACGGGATGCCGATGCATTCCTTCGTGATTACGCAGTTCTATTCAACGAAGTGTCCAGCGATGAATGGAAAGCTCGATTGCTCGAAGAGAAAATCAAGTGGTCCCTAGCTGATCAGAACTGGGATGACGCAGAAACTTGTTTGCACGAGGCCTTAGAGCTTCCCGTGACGACTCCGATTCGAGCCGAACTCTTCATGTTGGGAGGTGAACTCTACAAGCAACGTGGGAAATGGGTTCAAGCCGAGACATACTGGTTGCAAGCTGTAGAAGCATTACGGGCTTGCGGAAGTGAATTGGCCAATCACGTATTACGCGAGCTTCAACGGCTTCCTAGAGAGTAGTAGTACCGTATCCGGTCTTCACTGAGAGGAGGTGAGATGAAGTGAAGACGCTCGTGTTGTGTGGATGCCTAATTGTTGCAACCATGTTGGGATTGACCACGCTGAAACCAGCGGATGGCGTCATTCCACCAATTTTAAATTCCGCATCATCTCATATTTGAGCCTTTTGTTGAGAGAAAGAAAATGGTATCCAGCAAACCACTTTCAAGGGGGCGAAGTCCAACGTGTATGTTCGACAAGCGTGGGGCACGATGGGGTACCGAATGACGTATTGGGGCGTCCATAACGCCTGGCTCAAGTTTCGCTGTCCCCATGCGACAGGACATGTCGATTGCCCGCTTGGCATGGCTGCCTGTTCCGCGTCGAATTACGGTATGGTCGTGAAGAAGCACATCGATGAGGACGTCCGTCGATACGCGAATCCACATCGCGGCTCTCGGACATGGAAGATGCTTTACGATGAACGGACCGCGGTGGAACGCTGCTTTTCACGGCTGAAAGAGCAGCTCATGCTTGACGACCTGCATGTGCGGGGTATCGAGAAGGTCACAGCGCATGCGTACATCAACGCCAGTGTACTGTTGGCATCTGCTCTGGCGATGCACCGGACGAATCGTCTCGAGCAGGTGGCTTAACCTGATGCTTCGAACGAACACCACTGAAGGGGCGTGATCTATCCACACAAGAGAAAAGGATTTTTGTGGAATGCGTTATCTCGCAAGAGAAGTGTTTGTCGTTTTCACCTGCGATGGAATCAGTCATTCTGCAAAAGGCTCAAAATAGAAAGCGAGGTATTACAATGAAATCAACACGGTTTCTCATCGCTAGTGCTTGTGTTTTTGGTTTGACTGGCGGTTTTGCAGAAACATCATTGGCAGCGTCAAATTCTATGGAACAGAATTACCACTATGTAAATTCAGCTTCGAAAGTCACAGACATTGTGTCAATGCCAACTCTGCCATATCCGTTACAAGCCCAATCGGGCATGGCATATCAACCAGCACCTAAAGCGGAAAGTCCTTTAACAACGGTTACAGGTCCAGGGGGCGTAGCTAAGTTAAATGTTCTAACGTCCGCGAAGGAGCTAGCATGGAGTGTCACTCCATATGGTATGATTTCATCGTGGGATTTTCAAGGAACGATTACTATAGATGTTCTTGATCCCCAGACACGCCAGTATGTCTATGACGATACAATCTATGTTTCAGGTTCAGGAGTTCCTGGAGGTAGCACTGGTGGCAATGTGAGTATCGCCAATTATCCAACTGGACTTAGCTATACAGCTACACTCAATGGGACTGCAACCGATATTATCGGAGACACGGATACTGTTTTGCCCGGATGTCAAGTATCATGGTATTTCACCAATTGATAACTAAGTATGGTGAGTTACATGGATCTATCTACGACCACAATTCTCTTTCCTGCTAGTCTCAACTTTATTGTTTACGCATGGTCCGTATATTATGACACGAACAAAAATCAACCACCTATCGAGTCGCAAGTTTCAGGTATATGGCCATTAGAAGAGCGGTTCATTAAGTTGGAGGAGGTCTGGAACTCGCAAGTAAATGAGATAGGACAAACAGGGGTATCAATACATGAAGGTCATTGTTTGGAAAATCCAGCACATCACTTTCGAGCTCTCTTTATGCCAGGTACGGAGGGTGATCAGGCGTTTTACACTTCGTGGAAATTCTTCTTCGAATGGTGGAGCTATGCCCGAACTGCGTACGATTTAGCCATCACGCCATTTCTTGATGAAATTCGTCTGAAATACAACTCGAACAATGAATCGTTAACCTTGCTCATTCTCTATGATGAACCATACTCTGCGTTGCGACGCGATTTCGTTGGTGGAATTGCTGTCCCTTTTGAGGAGCTTGTTCGGAACCACAAACACTTATAAAGCATATAGAGGCTATTGATTTTTACTAATATGCACATGTATATCGATCATGTTTATGGCCTAAACATGGCACGTTTTTTCATCCATCACGCGCTATCCTTTCTGCAATAGGAGGCGCGTGATGGATGAATACGCGGTGCATCGAAATTCGCTGTGGTGGTGCTTGGCATCGCCTGACGTATGAGGATTTGTGCTCGTCCGACGTTCAATCACTACTCGACGAATGCTACGCACTCGGAGTCGAAGTGCTTTGTCTCTGCAACCCTGAACACCCCGTCCCCATGCACCTGCGCCGTGTCCGCATCCGCCCTCCGACGTACACCCTTGTGACCAATCCTTATGGCGCCCATCACCCGGACTGTCCGCGGTTTCGCTTATCTCGTCATCCAAGCGCGTATCATGACGAACCTGAAACCCGACCCACCATAGAACCCGCGTTGCGAGCGGGCCCACCAGAACGGTTTTCGCATAGGAGGATATTTGTGCCCACCTTAGAGCAACTGAACGACGCACAACGGGAAGCTGCAACACACAAAAACGGTCCTTGCATGGTCGTCGCTGCGGCCGGTTCAGGAAAGACTGCCATGCTCATCGCGCGCATCCAGTACCTCATCAACCAGGGCGTAAGACCTGGGGACATCCTCGCGTGCACGTTTACTCGCAAGGCCGCGCAGGAGATGACCGACCGTCTGCTTGCCGCTGTGGGCGAGCGGGGAAAGGCCGTGACCATCGGGACGATTCATTCGGTCGCATATCGCATGGTCACACCGGAACTCGGGGAGGACTGGCGCGTGCTGTCGGACCCCACGTGGATGATCGAGCGCGTGCTGGAGGAGCCAAGTGGCAAGAATCCGCACGGCGTCGGGCCCGCGATGAAGCTAGGTGAGGCCGTCTCCGCCATCGCCAAGGCCAAGGCAGACGCGCTTGGATCGCACCAGGTGTCGGACCCTTTGGCCAAAGTCTACGCGGCGTATGAGACGCTTAAGGCCGAGCGCAAGTCCCTGGACTTCGAGGACATGATCCTCCACGCGATTCGCCGATTTCGTACCGACAAAGCGTTCGCTAAGCGATGGCGTCAGCGTTGGCGATACGTCATGGTGGACGAATTTCAGGACACGAACACGGCGCAGTGGCTGTTCTTGTTGGAACTCGTCAAGGCGCACAATAACCTATTCGTCGTGGGAGATGATTGGCAATCGATTTATGGCTTTCGCGGAGCACAACCCGGTCTCATGAACGAGTTTTTGCGTCGGTTTCCCGAAGCGAAAAAAGTCTTTCTGGAATGCAACTATCGCTCACATGATCTTATCGTCGATTTAGGCAGTCGCATTATCAACCTAAACGCTGGCCACCAAATTCCGAAACGTGTTACCGCCCATCGAGACATGTCCCAGGACGCTATCACGCAAATCGTGACAGTGCATAGTGATACAGAGGAGGCGCGCTTTGTTGCAAGCGAACTGACGCGCTTGCGTAACGAGTTGGGTATGACGTGGAACGACTTTGCGGTGTTGTATCGCACCAATATCCAGTCCCGACTGTTTGAAGAAGCCCTCGCCGACCAGGACATCCCATACCACGTCGTCGGGGACAAGCACTTCTACGAGTCGCCGGACGTAAAAATCATTCTGGACTACCTGCGGACGACACAGGACACGTCCGATCCGACCGTATGGGGGCACTTGCTCAATCGTCCCAAGCGCTATATCCCTATCGACGTCGTGCACGAGGTTCAACACGGAGGATGGGAGGCGGTGGTCGCGCACCCCAAATGTCGTGCCTTTGTGACAACCATCGACACGCTTCGCTGTATAGAGGAACCTGCCAAAGCGATACAATGGTTGGTAGACAAGCATCCCGGCCTAGTACGCCAACAAGACGAGGATGAGCCCATCAAGTGGGTGGATTCGCTCATCGCTTCGGCGTCCAGGTACAAGACCGTCTCGTCGTTTTTGCGTTTCGTGGATTGGATCATCGAGAAGTCGAAAGAGCCGAAGGACGAGGCTGTGCAACTCATGACCATCCACAAAGCCAAGGGCTTGGAATGGACGACAGTGTTCGTCGCCGGCCTTGCAGAGGGTCTTCTACCGCACAAAAAATCGCTCAAGGGCGAGGAATTGCGCGAGGAAACACGCCTGTGTTACGTCGCGATCACGCGTGCACGCGAGAATCTATATCTCCTGTCGGCCAAATGGTATGGCGACAAAGAACGGGAGTTGTCGAGGTTCATCACGACATTACAAGGTTCATGAAAGGGGAGAACGGATATGTGGACATGGCTCGTCGTTGGAGGTGCAATCTTGGGCATTGTCGCACTGAATATCGTGTTTCGCGAGAAAACGAAGGTATTGGAACAACGGTTTCACCGATAAGTTGGCGTAAACTTGGCCAACGAGGATGCATTCGCCGTGCTATGCTCAAGTCAACACACGAATCTATCACTGAGGAGGATACACAGATGAATAAACGTGATTTAATTCAAAAAACCGCTGATAAGACCGGATTCACCAAAAAGGAATGCGAAGCCGTCTTGAACGCACTGTTTGAGACCATCACAGAAACCATCGAATCCGGTGAGAAAGTGCAAATCATCGGCTTTGGCACGTTCGAGTCACGTGAACGTGCCGCTCGTACCGCGCGCAATCCAAGAACAGGTGAGATGGTCACCGTACCAGCACGTCGCATGCCAGCCTTCAAACCGGGCGCAGACCTGAAACAGGCCGTCGTGCAGGCGTAATCACCGCACAGGGGCGTCCCTGTGCTGACCGCGCGACACAGTGGTTTCGTGTCGTCAGCAGAGGGACGCCGAGCGATGGGGAGGATAGAGCCATGGCGATTCAACTTCGTCCGTATCAGCAAACAGCCGTCGACGCGTTTTTTCAGGCGCTTGCCGATGGGCGCAAACGTCAACTCGTCGTCCTTCCGACGGGCGCGGGTAAGACCATTGTCTTTGGCAGCGTTGCGAGACGCTTTCACGAGGAGGTGTCGAGAGACAAGCCGATTCTCGTCATCGCGCATCGCACGGAACTACTCGACCAAGCGGAGCAGAAAATCCGCTATGTGTGGCCGGAGGCGTTCATTGGTCGTATCCAGGGTGCGCGCAATGAACAGCTTGGTGATGTGTTGCTGGCCTCCACGCAAACGCTTGTCGCGGGGCGACGAATACCTCAGCCGGGTCTCATCATCTATGACGAGTGCCATCACAGCCGCGCAGAGGGCGCGCTTGGTGTATTGGAGCGCTTGGGTGTGTTTGAGTCGGATGGCCCGCCGTTGCTTGGCGTAACCGCGACACCTTCACGTTCAGATCGAACGGAGTTGGGCGACATCTTCGAACACCTGACGTACGAGCGCACGATTCTCGACATGATCATGGACGGATACCTGTCGGATGTGCGCGGCGTCAAGGTCGAGGTCCCAGGTCTGAATCTTGGCGCGATTCGCACGGTCGGCGGCGACTACAACGCCAAGGACTTGTCCTACGTCATGAACATTGAAGAGGCGTTGGACGCCGTGGTGGACGCGGTTCTCACGCACGCACCAGACCGCAAGACACTTGTATTCGCCGTGGATGTCAAGCATGCTCGCGCCCTGGCCGAGCGGTTTCAGAAGCGTGGCATCGCCTGCGCCGCCGTAGACGGGGCTATGAAAGCGGAAGAACGAGCTGCAATCCTCCAAGCGTTCTCGGAAGAACGCCTGCGCGTGCTTGTCAACTGCCAGATTCTCACCGAAGGCTACGATCAACCAGACGTAGACTGTGTGGTGATTGCGCGGCCAACACGTTCCCAAGCGCTCTATGTGCAGATGGTCGGGCGTGCATTGCGCCTGCATCCTGCCAAATCCGACGCGCTGGTGCTCGACCTCTCGGGCGCGAGCGACGATAAATCGTTGCAGACATTCGCCCGTCTGATGCGAACACAGAGAAAAAAGGCTGTGGGAGTACAGGTGGTGGAAGAGCAGGACATAGCGGACGACATTCCGATAGAGGAAGGCGAATCCGTTGGCGAATGGCTTACACGGATGGCCCAAAAACGAGAAAAAGCCGCGCAAGTGGCGCAAGCGATCAACCTGTTCGCCAACCGGAGTCGGTATCGTTGGCAGCAGATCAAAGAGACCTTCGCAATTTCCTATGGTGACAACGGATGGGCATACCTGTTCCGCGACGGGGACGAGTTTTGGCCAGTGCTCGAACTGCGTAACGAGAAGTTTATACCCTTGCATGAACGTGCACTGCCGCTCGAATATGCACAAGGAATTGTGGAGGGTTTTCTTGCGCTGATTGAGTCGAAAGTTATCGACAAAGAGGCCGACTGGCGCCAAGCGCCCATGTCGCCACGCCAGAAATACGTGCTCGATAAGTACCGAATCAAGTACGACGATACGTGGACACGCGGGATGGCGGCGGACGCACTTGGGCAAAAGTTCGCGGCCAAACGTGTTAAGGTGCTGCAAAAGAACTTCAACGCGCAAAAATGGCGGTCTGCATTGGCTGAACCGCATGGAAGGGCATGGCTGGAACAGAGGCTCATGGCCTTGCGCGTGCACGCGCAGGCACGGGCACGGGTGGCACAGACGAGTTAAGAACATCCAAAATGGAGCCTTTGCAGGAGCACAAGCCATGAGTCAGCAGGCTGTCATTGAGGATAAAGAAGAACTTCTTTCTATCTCTAGAGAATAAAATGGTAGATACAAACCATCCTAAGCTGGAGCGGTTAATACAAGATACATCTCTCAGCGGAGCATAAGAACCAAGAGCGCACGACGCTAAAGTTGTCTACAGTGAACGTCTACGTCGAGGAAATGACGATCTCGTTAAATGGAGAACTTCTATCCTCCATGGTTCTTTCCCAGGAAACTAAATCTTCTATTTCCTTAATAGAACTTAAAATAGACATTGACACATAAAAATCAAGATTTACAATAGAATTGTACCCATAAATCATCCTTATTTGGGAGGCATCACAATGAAAAGGTCGTTTTTAGGTGCCTACACTATGACTACCATGTTGTTGGCTGGTTATTCAACGGTCTTTGCAGCTACAACGTCAGGTCCCTCGACTGCTCCCGTTTTGAATGGAGTTTCTACTACTCCTCCAGGAGAAACTAGTTCGATGCCTATCGCAATAACTCCATTTGCAACAACACCGCCCGACATGTATTGGAATTTGAGCGCAGACCCTTACAATGGCTCTTTTCAAGACGTCTCCAATGCGACAGGTATATACACTAACTATTATTTCTCGCCGAATGCCGCCGGTGAGATTTCAATGAATGATGATGTTATAAGTGATGGAGGTTCACCTACAAACTATAATTTGTATCTATGGGATTACACAACTGGTCAAGAAATATACGGGGCAACAATTCCCCTCGGTAGTAATAGTTTCGAGTGGACAGGTCTTAATCCAAACGACTTCTATTATATAGAATGGAAGGCAAATGGAAACTACAACTATATTGGAGGAACGTTCTCAGTACATTACTGAACCGAGCAAGATGGTTACGATTGAGGCATTGTAGAATTCTACAGTGCCTCAAATGATTTTTATAAATTATCCCATTAACACTACTTCCGTAGCCGAATTTTCTAGGATACAGGAGGGCTTGATTTGTTAACTATATTACCTATCGCTATTGTTTCAATGTTGTTATACATTCCTTTATCTATATTCATTGGTATTAAAAAAAGAGTCTCACTTTTGCATCAAGCTATACCATTTGTCTTTTTTGTCTATTTACTCATAGTCATTAAAATCACTTTGTTCCCCATATCGTTTCATAATTTAGGTAATCCTCCAGAAAACAATTTAATACCTTTCAAGACTATTACAACTATCATAGCGGCACATTCGTTATCGTATGATTTATACAATATAGGCGGGAACATAGCCTTATTCATCCCATTTGGTTTTTTATGGCCTCTCGTATTTAGGAACAAAAGTAAATTCCTTAAAGTTTTATTATATGGATTCTTTTTATCTTTATTATCCGAATCTGGCAAGTTCATAATTTCGTGTATTTTAGGGTTTACATATAGGGATTTTGATGTTGATGACCTAATACTCAATACATTCGGTGTGATTTTAGGCTACTTTTTTTTACGACTTGTATTTCGCCTGCAACATTTAAGAAGTTCGACTACATTGAAAACATGGTATGTAGCCTCTCCTATCGTTATTTTGGTACTTATAGGTTCGTTGTGGGGATACGAATATGTGTCACACTCTACGCCTCAAAGGGCCCAACAAAGCTACGATGCAAATGTATTGCCTTTGGTAGTGGCGCCTGTCTCAAAAGATGCTGTCGTGATAATTACTTCAACAGATCCACGCAAAACCGACATAACAGGCTATGTGGCAGAGTATTGGCGATATATTAAATTGTTGGGGTGGCGCCTTCAGGAAATATCACTCAATCCAATTCAAAATTCAGTTGGTACAAAAGAATATAGTGTATCTTTTATTCAATTGTCTAAAGGTACATTTGCTTGGGGGATAGCTTCCACCCCCCAAATAAGAAACATCACATATCGCCATGGCGGTCAAGTCTACCTAACCCATGTTCACAACAATGGATTTTGGTATATGGTTTTACCACTACAACAGAACCTGGTATCACACTCCAACTGGTCTGTTGAATTTAAGAATGGGAGTATTATGGCTTTATCGTAAACTCGAGATTGTAGCGCATATAGCCAAATAAAAACGGGGCTTCCAGCGAAGAGAAGCCCCGAACCTGAGTCCCGGCGGAAGGGCTGGTTCTCCAGCCGCACCCTTCCACTTTGATATTATAAGCATAACACACCTGCACAAAACCCACAATGCGCCAAGATTCCCTTTCCGCCATGCGTAGGATCAATGCCGCATTCCTGAAGCACCTGACGGATGACTTCCACGTGTTCGTCCAACTCCTCCAAGCGCACCGTCCAACCTGTGCGATCGCCCATCAAAATGGAACGTTCCATTCGCTCCACCAAATGTACGAGTTCCAAAGTGTCCATCCGTCGATAGGTGGAAAAGAGCTCTGCTACTCGATCTTGTTGTCTCCGGCGGCTGAGCTCGCGCTACTCCCGCCGGCGTTTAACGGACTGGATGAGTCATGGAATCTCGGTCCGCACGAGCTTGTCGGCCGATCCAAATGTCAGGCGTCCACCGCGCTCTGTCGCGCGAAAAGTGCTCACCTATGGTTTGCGCGGGTTCGTGCCCGTCTTGAGTCTTGTGGTTTCTTGTGCGGGCACGGGAAACAGGTTGCGGAGAAGTGCATCGTGAGCTTCCGCCAATACTTCTGTGCTCAAAGGCGGCTGTGACTAGTTTACACAGCGGGGTCGATCCCCCAAAAAATCAATAGCCTTTCTGTCCTGCTTAATGGGATCGTGCACCTTGAACGCCGCGAAGTAAACACGAGAATCGATATTTTCATGTTCCTCTTGTGCCCAACCGGGTATGGCGGTTTACACATGATATCGGACACTACTGTTTAGCGCATGAGGAACAGTAAACCTTTACCATGCCTTGTCACCTTCAATTGGTTTATCAGACGTCTGGGGGTCTTATTCTGTCACGCTCGCTACCTCAAACGGCGATGACCGTTCGTTCTCCGAGATAGATAGACACACAAACACACCCGGACCGACGCGTGTAAACACGCTCATCCGAATGTGTTTCGAATCTGGCCGAAAACTATCGTGTAATCTCCATTGCGAGCCCTATCCATGAAGATACGATGACCACAGCCATGAACGTTAGAAAAAACAGTCCAATGCGTTTCCGGACTTTGCCGCGAAGACGAAGAAGGCCGATTACGTTAAAACAAACGATTCCTACAATGTTGAGGAGTAGAAAATCTATGCTACATTACCTCCCATGTTGAATGGTACACCACCCGCCCAGTTTATCCAATCGCCATAGCCATTATCGTAGCTATCTAACATCGCTGTGCTAAATCCGTAAATCCCCGCATAAAGACCTGCGACAACTGAAAGAACATCAACTCCCGGAACAGGAGCTAAAGCGGCACCATCAAGGCTCGCGCCAGAGGCAACCAGTGTGGCGTCCTTAATGAGATTTCTTGTCGTTTTTTCATTGTACACTTGTTGATCCCCCCACCAATAGTCAAACTCGGCGGTTTGAGGCGACGAACTAGTGAACCAGCTAGCTGGTAAGCCATCTGTGGAAGCAGCCATCGCAGAACTTAACGATGCCGCTTGCGACATTGATGAGACTAGGCCGGCTAAATGCGTAAGTGGATTGACCTCGTGATTCAGAACTAGACTGTTGTAGTTGCTGATACCGTTCAAGACGAAGGATTGTTCTTGGCTCGTCAGATTCAACTGAGAGAGAGTTGATGAAGCGATGCTTAGCGTGCCATTTGCCGACGTCTTAATGTAAGGATTGGTGTTAGGCTGAAATAGTGGACACAACGAATCGAGAATGTAAGAATAAGGAGATTCGGGGTGAGCTACATGACACAGAAATACGATAAAGAATTCAAACTTCATGCAGTTCAATTGGATTTGGAGAGTGGGAAGCCGGCGAGCCAGGTAGCTCGGGAACTGGGCGTATCGCAAAAGACGTTGTATGGCTGGATGGCGAAGTATAAGGAGGATCCTGCTACCCCGTTCGTTGGTAGCGGAAACCTCAAGCCTGAGGCGAAGGCCTTGCGGGATCTCGAGCGGGAAA
>NZ_FNOJ01000030.1 GCF_900107035.1 Alicyclobacillus hesperidum
GCTCGTTCTCCGAATAAATTTTCTCCCCCGGTTTTACTTTCCCACTCCGGATCCACTCTTTAATTTGTTCTTTGACCACCACGTACTTTGCGGGCGTGCTCATCACGTATCACCGATTCCTATATAAAATCCGTACAAGTCCGTTGGTTCATTGTATCCTGTGTGTAGAAGCACGGCAAATGGGACGTCCACCAGCACAAGTGGACGCCCCACGAGCATCTATAAGGCTTATTGCTTGCTTTGCAACCCCTTCATCGAAAGCCCAATCCGCCCTCGTTCCGCGTCGATGTGAACCACGCGGACACGAACGACGTCACCAACCGTCACAACGTCGAGTGGATGTTTGACAAATGTATCGGCAAGCTCGGAAATATGCACAAGCCCGTCGTTTTTCAGCCCAATGTCGACAAACGCGCCAAAGTCCACCACATTGCGCACTGTTCCGTTTAGTTCCATACCCACCGACAAATCCTCCATACGCATCACATCTGTCCGCAGAATCGGGGGCGGCACATCTTCACGCGGATCGCGGCCTGGACGTTCGAGAGCATCCAGGATGTCGCGCAACGTCGGCACACCGGTGCCAAGCTCCTGTGCCAACTCGGCAAGTGGCAGGCGGCGAGCGGCGGCGATAAGGGCTCGACGCTTAGCAGTCTCGCGCAGGTCAGTCGGATTGGCTTCCAACCTGGCTAACAAACGCTCGACGACACCGTATGACTCCGGGTGAATGGGCGTTGCATCCAAAACTTCATCGCCATCCATGACGCGCAGAAAGCCAACGCACTGTTCGAGCGTCTTCGGCCCTAAGCGTGGAACTTTGGCCAACTGCTTGCGCGTGCGGATTCGCCCATTTGCCTCACGGAACTGTACAATGTTGCGTGCCGTTGTACGGTTCAACCCAGCAACGTACGACAACAGACTGGCCGAGGCCGTATTGACATCGACACCGACCTCATTGACCGCTGTCTCGACGACCGCGCCGAGCTGTTCTCCGAGCCTCGCCTGTGAAACATCGTGTTGATACTGACCGACACCAATCGACTTCGGATCGATCTTGACCAACTCCGCAAGAGGATCTTGCAGACGGCGCGCGATGGAAATCGCACTTCGCTCAGCGACATCAAGATTAGGAAACTCCTCGCCCGCCAATTCCGATGCAGAATACACGCTTGCCCCCGCCTCCGACACCATGACATACGCGATCCGCCAGCGACCCGACTGTGCGTGCCAGGTGCGAATGCAATCTGCGACAAACGCCTCCGTCTCGCGTGACGCGGTTCCATTGCCGATGGCGATCACGTCGATATGATGCCTCTCGACAAAGGACAGGAGGACTTCCTCAGCCTCTGCAACGCGATTTTGCGGTGGTGTCGGATAAATTACGGACACCTCTAAAAGCTTACCCGTATCGTCGACGGCAGCTAGCTTACAACCCGTTCGATAAGCGGGATCAACCCCCAGGACGCGCTTCCCGCGCAGAGGTGGTTGCAAAAGGAGACTACGCAAATTCGCCCCGAATATCCCGATGGCATGCTCTTCCGCCCGCGCCTGCAACTCGGCCCGCACCTCGCGTTCCACGGCTGGCTGAATCAGCCGCTTATAGGCATCTAGTGCCGCCCGCGCCTGCAAGCCTGCAACTGTATCGGTATCCGGCTTGTCCGATCCGGCATAACGGCGATACAAGCGAGCGACGATGTCAACCTCTGGAGCGGCGATGGAAACGTGTAAGGCTCCTTCGCGTTCACCCCGATCCATCGCCAGCACTCGATGCGGCGGCACACTCAAAAGAGATTCTTCGTAGCGGTAATACTGCTCATAGACTGTCTCTGCGCTTTCGTCGACCGCCGAGCTCACCATTTTGCCATGCCGCATGGTCATCGTGCGAATGAAACGGCGGTTGTTGGCATCATCCGAAATCGCTTCCGCCAAGATGTCCAATGCACCCTGTAGGGCTGTTCCGGCCGACTCGACGCCTGCTTCGACGTTCACATACTTCTCAGCTTCCTGCATGACCCTCGCCAAAGGCGTTGCCCGCTCCACCGTCTGAAGCCATTCTGCAAGCGGGCCTAGTCCACGCTCGCGGGCAATGGAAGCGCGTGTTCGCCGCTTGGGACGGAATGGGCGATAGATGTCGTCGATCTCGGTGAGCGTCTGTGCCACCTGAATGGCTTGGCGCAGTTGACTCGCCTGCGGCTCTGTGGCAAGGGCACCTTGCTCCGCAAGCAGCCGCAACACGTCCTGACGACGCGCCTCCAAGTTTTTCGCCTGTTCGTACTCCCGTGCAATCGAGCGCAATTCATTTTCGTCGAGCTCGCGAGTCATTTCCTTCCGATAACGAGCTATAAATGGAATGGTATTGCCCTCATCCAACAGGCGAAGAGCCGCTTTGACCCGGGCTTCCGCAATACCAGTCTTGTCCGATACGATTCGCGCATAGTTTGGTGTCTCCAGCACTTGCTCCAACTCGTCTGTCTCCTTCACATTTCGCTACGAAAAGTCTACCGAAAAACAGGCTTGCTTCAAACATCTCGCGCTCGAACCGGTAAGATCACGATAGCGAAAGCGCATTCCCGACAGCCAACCACTTCATGTATGATGATGACTAGACTTTCTTTATAGAGGTGCCATGATGGCTTTCACCCAAGTTCAAGGAAACGCCCGCAGCTGTGTGTTGGCGGAGCCGTTATTCGTCATCCCATATAACATGTACACCACCTATGCATCCGTCTACATGCTCGACCTGCACGTGTCCGATGCTGGGCTCGGTATCGTTACCACCATCAATCTCATCTTGCAAATGTTGTCCGCTTTTGTCAGCGGGTATCTCACGGATCGCATGGGCAGACGAAAAGCCCTTTGGCTGTATGATATTGTGAGTTGGTCACTCGCGACATTGGTATGGGCTGTCTCGCAAAACGTCTGGTGGTTCTTGCTCGCGGCTGTGCTCAACGGGTTTCAACGAATACCTGCGACTGCTTGGTATTGCTTATTGGTCGAAGACACGCCTGTCGACAAGCGGACCTGGGTATTCACAGGTCTTCAGATTGTCAGCGTTGTCGGCGGTCTGTTTGCACCTATCGGGGGCATCCTGGTCAACCATCTCTCTCTCGTGCCGGCAACGAGAGTCATGTACTTGTTCGCCTGTCTGAGCATGTCCGTGATGATTTATGTGCGCCATCTCGGTCTGCGGGAAACCGACATTGGCTTACGCAAGATGACGGAGCGCCGCACCTTTGATGCCCGAAGCGAATGGCACAGTTATGTGGCCGTCGTGCAGCAAATCGTGAAAAACCGCAGGCTGTTGCTTCTATTTGCGGTCTACGTATTGTGGAACATTCAAACCACCATTCGCACCACATTCGTTTCAGTCTACCAAATTGACTATCTCCACATTCCAGCTTCACTGATTTCGCTTTTTCCGGCCATCTCGTCGCTTTCCATGATGGCCCTGTTGTTTACCGCGGTTCCTCGATTCCGCGAGGAACACGCAGCGCGGTGGATGAATGCCGGTTTCGTGCTCATTGGGCTTGCCAATCTTGTCCTTGTCATCATGCCCGAAGGCAACTTTGCCTGGGCTGTCGTAAGCACCGTACTCGCAGCCATTGGCACCATCATTGCAAACCCGTTCGTCGAGTCTGTGGTAGCCAATGCCATGGACGACGAACAACGTGCAACCATGCTTTCCGTGCTCAACGTGATGATCCTTGCTTGCACATCGCCCGCAGGCGTGATCGGCGGTTACACGTATAGCATCAACCCGCAAATCCCCATGGATTTGGTGATGGTGACTTTTGTCATTAGCATCATACTCGTATGGATGGCCAATCGCAGACAAACATCTGAAATCGCAAATAGTTACCATACGGGTCTGGGAAACGATGGGTAACCATATGCACGTGCTCTAACGTGGTAATACAGGCTCCATTGTGCGTAGCAATCATTTTCCCACCTCTATGCTAAACGCCTTCCGCGAATGGCTCACGGAAGGCGTTACTATTTCGAGGTTAGCGGAACACGCGCATACGTTCTTCCACCGGCTGTACCTCTTTTGTGCGTGGGTCTTGCGTTGGCGAGCCAAACGGCATTTGCGCGATCATCCGCCAAGTCTCGGGAAGCCCCCACTCGGCCTTGATGCGTTCTTCCACCATGTTATAGTGCTGAAGGCTTGCGCCTAATCCTTCTGCCTCAAGCGCCACCCAGACGGCATACTGATGCATGCCATTGGTCTGCTCGGACCAGACCGGGAAAAGTTCTTGGTTTCTTGGAAACTTCTGCTGAAACCCTTCCACCACGGCTTGATCTTCAAAAAACAGAACGGTTCCATACCCGTTGCGAAAACCTTGCAACCGCTCTTGGGCACTGCGAAACGACTCGGCAGGCATGACGGCCTGCATCACTTCTTCGACAATCTCCCAGAATTTTTTGTGGTGCTTACTAAGCAACAATACCAGTCGTGTGCTTTGCGAGTTGTACGCAGACGGCATATGCCTGACAATGTCGGCCACAATCTGCTCCAGCTTCGCATCCGGAATGGGTGAAGCGTTGCTGATACCGTAAATGGATCGCCTCTCCCGCAATACCGTTAAAAAGTCTTTATTGGCGGTCAACGTCGTCATGTTATCATTCCCCCATCCTGTCCAAATCGACGCCAAAAAGGACTATCCAACGGCCATAGGCCAACGTTATTATATCCGATGTGCATGTGCACATGCCGACCATCGCCGAGGAAGTGTTGTTACTTGGATTCGTTTCACTTTTGGATTGACTTGGCCTGTGTCGTACTGCCTCTACTGGTGTTGGACGCCTGGCACCTGCGCAGCACCCTGCCTCCAACGCGTACCTATCAATCGCCGTATGTGGCAGGGACCCTATTTGTCGCGTCGGCCATCGCCAGCAACTTTTTTGCGTTCCATATCGGTTCATCGGTCGCCGTCAACTTCAGTATCGTGTCACTCACGTTGAATTTCTTCCTCTTGACCCCACTGTGGTCACTATTCTGGATGTTCGTGTACATTGTCGTGCAAATTGCCCTTAGCGTGTACCTCATGAGCCACGGACACCTTTCATGGCATTCGGTAATGCACACAATGCACATACTCCCGAAGTCACTTGCTGTGGTGATGGTGTACATCAGTCTCATGATGCTATGTTCCTATGCGACAAAATCGGAGAACCCGTATCGGCGCAGCTATTGGTTCGCTCTCGCGCTCTTTTTCTACGCCAGCCTAGATTTCGTCATTGTGCAGCGCGAGCACCAATTGATTGGCTTTCCCATTCAGCTGTTTGTCACGTACGTACTTGGCTTCATCGCGCTGTGGTTGATCTGCGTTCGTCTTGTCCATGCGGTGCAAGCCGTTGACGCTACCAAATCCGCCGCCAGAACGCGGGAACAGTATGAACTCATCGGCCAACTGGCAGCCTCAATGGCACACGAAATCCGCAATCCAATCACGGTCGTGCGTGGCTTTGCACAGCTGATGGCACATCACCCGGATACCTCTGCGACACATCGAACGTATTTGGATACCATCATTGCGGAACTGGATCAGGCAGACGCCATGATCGCCAGTTATCTACAACTTGCCCAAATGGGTACTGACGAGGAGAAATCGCAGATCTCCGTCAAGGCCGTCGTCGACAATGCCTTGCATCTCTTGATGCCTTACGCTCAATCACACGCCGTTACGCTCTATAGCGAGTGCGATGAAAACGCCATGGTGTTCGCGGATCGAGATTGCTTGTTGCAGTCAGCCATACACCTCATCAAAAACGCGATCGAATCTCACGATCGCGCAGGAATCGTCAACGTATCCGTGCAGATTGAAGGCAAATGGGTCGTTTGGCGTATCGCGGACGACGGGCGCGGCATGGACGCCCAGACTTTAAAATGGCTTGGCCAACCGCATTACACGACGCATTCGAATGGAACCGGCTTAGGATTGACCTTCGTCTATAAGACTGTGCACGAACTCGGTGGCAACGTGGAGGTTACGAGCCAAGTCGACCATGGCACGACGTTTCTTGTGCGCATTCCGAAAGCCAATTCGATGGCCACTCGCAAAGCCACGCATGCAGCCCCGGTACAGCCCTAAACAACGGCCTGGCCGGGGCGCGGTCCACATCATTCCCCTTTCTATTGGGCATTCAATGAACTAAATGTCTGTCATATCCACTTGCGACAACCGGATCGCGAATTGTCTGGGGAGAAGGAAGCGGAGACGCATGTCAAAGATATGCGCGGACGGGGGATACGTGGCGCGATCGAATCCTGATTGCGACGTACTACCCGCTCGCAGTTCGCCGACGTCCCAACTTGGAAATCCACCGGCAAGAAGATTGGCGATTGCTACAAGAGCTGGACAAACCGTAATGGCAACTGGGCCAGAGCCGACCTTATCTCGCCGTCCAGCCGCCATCAACAACCAAAACGGTACCATTGACTAAACCTGCGGCATCGGAAGCCAGGTACAAGACCGCAGCGGCCACATCCTCAATGGTCCCGACCCTTGCCACCGGAATGCGTGAAACCACCGATTCACGAAATTCCGGTTGATCAAGTCTCTCCGCCGTGCCCGGCGTATAAATGAATGTCGGCGCGATGGCGTTGACCGTGATGCCATAAGGTGCCCACTCAAGTGCCAAGACCTTCGTCAGCATGTTGACGCCGCCCTTTGATGCCGAGTAGGCCGCATGCCGTTCAATCCCGACGATGCCTGCCTGTGAACTCATCTGAATGATACGCCCCTTACCCTGCCGCATCATCAACTTCGCAGCCTCTTGGCTACAGAAAAAGACGCCCTTCAGATTGACAGACATCATCTCGTCCCAGTCTTCCTCGGTAACGTCGAGGGCATCGTGGTTATAACCGAGGCCTGCATTGTTGACAAGCACATCGAGCCGCCCGTACTTACCGTCGATCACGCTGAACGCTCGGCGGATGTTGGCGACGGATTTGACATCCAACAACAGCGGCTCAATTACACCCGTCCCGTCACCCCCTTCGCGCGCAAGCGATTCGAGTGCACTTGCATCGCGGCCAGCGGCGATGACCGTGGCACCAGCTGCCGCAAGATGTTGTGCCAACCCACGCCCAATGCCCCGCGACGCCCCCGTGACGAGCGCAATTTTCCCATCTAATCGAAAGTTCAGTGATCCCATGCATGCATCCCTCTTTCCACGAAAACAACGCTGCAAAACGCATAAGGCGTTTGCAGCGCTGTGCCACAGCATATTTTATTGTACCGGTTCTGGCTCTCGTTCAACATCCGGATGCGAATCGATATCGTCAAATTCATCCTCAGGAATGTCGCCGTCGAGCGGAGAAGCCGGATCCCCTTCGGTCAAATCTCCCTCTTCATGCGGAGTCGACCCGTCCTCTTCTTGCGTGGATACCTCTGTATCCTCTACGGACAAGTTGTTTTCACCTACCGCGTCGACCGCCTCAGCTTCCTGTTGTCGCACCGCGTCAGGCAGGGACTGCGCACCCTTGGCCCCAGCCTCGGTAGATCCTCCACCCGCGCCAGCCACAGCTTGCGCCGCTTCCGGAGCCTTCACGCGGCGAATGAAAAAGGCAAGCACAAATGCGAGCAAAGAGCCCATCGTCGCCCACCAGAACGCATCGTTGATGCCTTGGATGGTCGACTGCTGCATTGCAAGCTCGTACAACACCTCGTGTGCCAACTGCGTCGCTGCGACGGTCGAATCGTGTAACTGCAGCGTAAAGTATTGCACAAGCTCGTGGAAAAACCCACTCACCGACGGATTGTTGTTCGTCATGACGTTCTGATATTCTGCGTAATGCACTTTCGTGCGATCCGTCATCACCGTCACCAACACCGCCGTACCAATGGACGACGCAACGGTTCGCGCGGTGTTCGATGCCGACGTTCCGTGCCGGTAGAGGTGTCTTGGCAACTGGTTCATACCTGCCGTTTGTACGGTCATCGCGAGCATCGACATGCCAAACATGCGCAAGGTGTATAGCAGCATGACGTGGCCGTAAGTGGTCTGCGCGTTGAGTTTTGTGAACTCGTACGTTGCGACCGTCGTGATCGCTAGCCCAAGTACGGCGAGCGGACGAGCGCCGATGCGGTCGAACACAGCACCGGAAACAGGTGCCATCACACCCATTAAGATGGCTCCTGGCAACATCAGAAGGCCGGACTGCAACGCCGTAAAACCACGGATGTTTTGCAAATAAATCGGCGTCAGGATCATACCACCAAACATGGCCATGTTGATGACACAACCGACGATGGTGGTCAAGGAAAACGTTCCGTACCTAAAGACGCGCAAATCGAGCATCGGGTCCTTACAGGTCAGCTCGCGAATCACGAAGATGACAAGGAAAACACCGCCAATGATGAGCGAGACATCTACAGTTGAATTGCCCCAACCCTTATTACCCGCTTCACTTAAGCCATAGAGCAAACTCACAAATGCGATCAACGACGTAATCAAACCAATGCCTTCAAACTTCGGACGAACGGGTTTCGAGACGTTCTTAAGCACGAAGATGGCGATGATCATGTCGAGTAAGCCGAGCGGGATGATGACCCAGAACAACAGGCGCCACGACCAGTGCATGATCATCCACCCGGACAGGGTCGGACCAATGGCCGGGGCAAAAAACATCGCAATAGCCATCGTCCCCATGGCTTTGCCGCGTTGCTCGGCCGGATAGAGTTCCAAAATGACCGTCATGAGCAGTGGCATCATGACTGCTGACCCGGATGCTTGAACAATACGTCCAATGATCATCATAGAAAACACTGGTGCAATGGAGCATAAAAACGATCCGGCGACGAACAATGACATCGCAGAAATAAACAGCTGCCTCGTCGTAAACGTTCCCATCAGAAAAGCCGTGATGGGAATCAGAACGCCGTTGGTCAGCATGTAGGCCGTCGACAGCCACTGCGCTGTGGTGGCATTGACGTTAAACGCCGACATCAAATGCGGCAAAGCTACGTTTAACAGGGTTTGGTTCAAAATGGCGACAAAAGCGCCAAATATGAGTGTTGCAAGAATCGAACCCCGATGCGGATGGCCATGCGCCGCTTCCTGCGGCGGGGCGCCAGCTGCACCGGGCGAGGCGGCGATGACCGCCTGGTTCGCGGTCGGTTGCAGCGTGTCGTTCGACATTGAGCTCACCTCTTACTTATGGATGCGAACCGTCGCGCTCATCCCCGGGACCAATCCACTGCCGGCCGTCGTCCCGAGCGAGATGGTCACCGGTACGACCTGCGTCACTGGTGTGTAGTCAGCCGTCGTGCTTTGCGTTGGCAGAAGCGAGAACGTGCCCGCTGTCGCATCGCCAATTTGGGTTACTGTACCGTTGATGGAACCTGCTTTGCCAGCGACGTACACGTCGACTTGCTGGCCGACTTTGACCTTGTCGATCAGCGTTTCTTTGACGTTCGCCACGACGTACAAGTGACTCATGTCATATGCGTAGGCAAGCGGCGTGCCCGCAGCAACAATCTGGTTATTGACCGCGTCGTCCTGCGCAATCGTCCCGGCTGCGGGCATTGTGACTGGAATGTCGACCACCTTGTTCCCCTCTTGCGTCTGTACTTCAGCTACCTGTTGTCCACTGGTGAAATTCGTCCCGACATTGCCTTGCCAATTGATCAATTTGCCGGTAGCAGGCGCTGCCACGGTAATTTGTGTCCCACTGATTTGCGCATCGTCCGTCTTCAAATACAATGTCGACTGGTTGTAGAAGTAGTAGCCCGTGATGGCCGCCGCAACCAAAACGACGAATAGAATGATGTTAAAGACGATGACCTTACGAAAACTGTTTGCTGGGTTCATACGCTTCCTCCTCGTATTCGCGATCCCGATATTGCCTTTGCGGCTTTTTTGATCGCTATCTTTTTAGAGAGTGTACTATTTAACCACTATGTATATTTAATATATTTAGGTGTATGAGTCAAGGGGCTGTTGTGGAAATTGTTTCAGTTGTTTGTCCGTGCCATGTTACAATGTATATGAATGCCATCGCTATGGATGAGGGGCGTGTCTGGAGTGGGCGATACGGTTGTGTTTAAGCAATGCGCATCCTGTCGAACCACAAATCGAATTCGTGTCGAAAGTGGCCTCAGCTGTCGCTGCGGCAAATGCGGATCGCCAATTGCGCTGACGCACTACGAGGTGCTCGGTATCCCGTCCTCCGCGTCGGCAAGTGAGATTAAAGCTGCTTATCGACGCGCAGCGAAGACTTGGCATCCCGATGTACACCCGGATCGCGCATTTGCTGAACGCCAATTTCGAAAGATTGCGCAGGCATTCTCCATATTGAGTGATCCACGCATGCGCGAACAATATGACCTGTCACTGACCGCATCCACGGGTGCAACAAACGCTCCGTCTGACGGCAGCAGAGTTAAAGATACAAAGGCGAGATCGACGACCCACAAACCCAAAGAGCACCGCAAGCAGACGCGAACCGAGGGCAAAACGCAGGCGAGCGATAGCGCTAAGCCACATGGCCCCATCTGGCGACGCTATAACTGGGGCACCGCGCAGATGCCATCGCCGACACAGCGGAATTGGCTTGGCTATGCGCTTGCCGGAGTCGGTGCGTTTACGACATTGACCATTAGTGGCGCGATATTTACAGGCTTGTTTGGATCGAAATTGGCGCTCGTGATACTATTGGGACTCGCCATGGTTGGGGCACTTCAACTTCTCTATCTGTTGACGAAGCTTGGTGTCGATTCCGAAGCCTAACCTGGCTCTTCACACCGACCGGAAGGGAGCATCCCTCATGCGAGAAAGCGGCAATACCATCCTGATCACTGGCGGCGCCTCGGGCATCGGCCTAGCGTTTGCCGAGCGCTTTTTGGAAGCCGGAAATCAAATTATCATTTGTGGACGCCGCGCTGACAAGCTAGAGGAAGCAAAGGCGAAATTCCCTGCACTCCACACGCGTGTCTGCGACGTCGGCAACGAACACGACCGCGTCGAGCTGTGCGACTTACTTGTCCGCGAATTCCCGAACCTGAATGTCCTCGTCAACAACGCCGGCATTCAGCAGTGGGTCAACGTGCAGCGCACGGAGGAGGAATGGGCGCACTTCCATCAAGAAATCGCCATTAACTTCGATGCACCCATTCATCTTACCCTGCGCCTGCTCCCACACTTACTCAAACAACCACATGCAGCTATCATCAATGTGTCGTCCGGTTTGGCCTTGGCGCCTGCAACGTGGGCTCCCATCTATAGTGCGACTAAGGCGGCACTCCACTCGTTCACACAGAGCCTGCGGTTGCAACTGGAAGGCACCAAGGTGGACGTTATTGAAATCTTGCCTCCAGCCGTCAATACCGATCTCGGTGGTCCCGGACTCCACACATTTGGCGCGCCCCTCAACGAGTTCGCCGATGGCGTCTTTGCGTCACTCCGACGCGGCGAGATCGAAATCGGCTATGGTGATTCCGAACGGCGATTGCACGCCTCGCGCGAGGATTTGGCAGAGGCGGCACGACAAATGTGGCTGGGTTTCCGCAAGCGAAATCCAGAGTTTTAAGCGGGTCACCCGTCAAGTCCGTTCGCACCCGCGGCGGATGATTGAGTTCATACTGCGGAAGGCGGCTGCGGCGGATAGGCCACAAAGCCCTGCAAATGGTCGCAGCCTATTCGCGCCGCAAGGCATCTCACTGCCCCCACTGTTTGATCACAACGGCAACGCCAATCTCCGCAAGATTCGACACCGCACGCGCCACGGCGAGAAGATTAGGTACAAGCGCCAATGCACTCACGTCTGCCTCTGCGCAAGATGGATTCGATACTGCTGTCCCCCATGCTCTTTTGCGGAATACATGGCCATGTCCGCGTACCTCTGTAACGTGTCGACGTCCGAGCTGTGGTCCGGGCAAATGGCCGCGCCAATGCTACAACCAATGGTCAAAAACTCGCCGCCGACGCATAGTGGCTCTTGGAATCGAGCTAGACAGCGTTCCGCCTGCTCTCGTACGTCGCACTCCCCTGTCACCGGATCGATCACGATGGTAAATTCGTCGCCACCCATGCGGTATACGGTGGCCCCATCCGCCGTAGCTTCCCGCAAGCGGGCCGCGATGGCCTTTAGTGTCTCGTCACCAAAGTGATGGCCAAACGTGTCATTCACATTTTTAAACCCGTCGAAGTCAAGCAACATCACAGCGAGCTTGGTCTGTCCTTCCAACGCCTTCGTGACGCTATCTGCAAGGTCCAGCTCAAACCGCTGTCGATTTGGCAGACCGGTCAACAAGTCGGTATACGCCATCTTGAATAACTCACGTTGGTGTTCTTTGCGCTCTGTGATGTCAATGGTTAACCCCTCGACGAAGACGGGCCTTCCGCAATCGTCATAGCGCGGATATAAACTGTTGGCAACCCAGCGCACCTCGCCATCCTTGCGAATAATGCGGTACTCCGTGCGGATGGGGCCCGGCCCGTTCAACGGTACATAGGCGAGTTCGGTGTCGTCTGGATGAACCACCTCTAGCCAAAGCATCGGGTTTTGGCGGAATTCTTCATGAGTGTACCCATAAATCTTTTCGCCGCCCTTGGATCCATAAACGACCCTATGGTTTTGAATGTCGTGCGCAAACAGACAAACATCGACCGTGTCCAAGATTCGCTCAATCGTGGTTTTGGCTTGCTCCAGTTGAGCAGAGAGCTCGGTTGTTCGAAAGTCCTCCGTTGCAAACGCGAGCACACCTTGGTATTGACCGGCTTCGTCATATTGCGCATAAGCCCAAACGACAACATCGATGGTCTGGCCTGATTTGGTCTGGCGTTTCACGAGTCTTCCATTGACGGATCCATGCCGGCGTACGTGGTGAACGAGTTGTCTAGCCTGTTCCCGCTCATCGTCAGGCACAAAGGGTACCTCGCGGCCGATGACTTCGTCCTCAAGCCACCCGAATATGCGTTCGGCAGGCGGCGACCACACGGTGACTCTGCCCTGTGGATCGACACCGTAAACGGCGATGGGAGCCTGCCTAGACAGCCAGGCAAAGGGATCGCGAGAGGAAAGGCCACTTGAATGCACATTGGATGATCGCCTTGGACTTTGGTTCACACAACTTCCCCATCCCATCCTAAAAAATAAAAAATCCCTAGCAACGGTGCCGCAGGGATTTGGGTGCAACTCGGCCATCATGGGCAGCATCTGCCTGTAGACCCGTAGCTTTGCGCCCACACCTTTCGATGTGTTTGCCGACTGGTTATCTGATCGATTGTGTTTAATCATATTGTACATCGTCGACAAGGAGGATACTAGGGGGCATGCGTAAGGGGCGCGGCTCTTTGCGTACACCCCATCTTACCGTTTACACCCCATCTTACCGTT
>NZ_FNOJ01000034.1 GCF_900107035.1 Alicyclobacillus hesperidum
TCACACTGATTCTACCAAAGAGGGACGGGGTGGCACGTCTACATGATGTCACCCAGCGCTTCCACTGAATTTACACCAATTATATGGACTCAACTATAAAACCATGGTAACCAGAGGAACTTTAGAAGAAGTTATGAAAATAAGTCAAGCAAATCAAAAACGCGGTTCCCTAAGCAAGAGAGAAACCGCGCTATATCAAAGTTTTCTGGCGCACCCGGAGGGACTCGAACCCCCGCAAGACGCGGTTTAGGAAACCACCGCTCTATCCGACTGAGCTACGGGTGCACATGTTGATTAACGACTTTTTATTTTAAACCAGCGCAAACATTGAATCAAGCCTGAACCTGTATTTCCCAAACCGCATATACTCTTGATGGTCAATCACTGCATTTGCCGCCCCAAACTTGGTAGCTTGCCTTTCAGCAAAGCGAGGTCGCAATCTGAAACCCGAATCACGAGCGATCCGTCCACACAAGAGAAGTCTTCTACATTCAGCGCAATCTGCAGTGGTTCCAAAATGCTCGGCACATTGAGCTTCAGGCTCTGCCGCAGTACCTCAATTCCACTTGGCGCATCCTTCATGGCTTCCTGGAGGCTCATCTGCACCAGAGCCGGCGGAATATTCACCAGCTTGCGCGCCGTGATCTCCACTGCGATCTCGCCCTTGTCTCGGTTGCAGTAGGGGCGTGCACAGAAGTCGATATTCCACATCAGAAATCGAAACTGCCCATGCACGCCATCACTCTTGATATCGACGATGCGCAGCCGCACATCCGGGGCAAGTTCAGCAATCATCTCATTTAAATCGTCCTTCGTAAGCCGAAAGCTGATATTCGAAATGCGCATAAACATCCCCCTGCTGCGCCACCGCGCACTACCTCGTAATACGTTCGATCCCGCCCATATAAGGCACCAATGCCTTTGGAATGCGAACGGAGCCGTCTGCCTCTTGGTTGTTCTCGAGAATAGCAGCAACCGTACGGCCCACTGCAAGACCAGACCCATTCAGCGTATGCACGAACTCCGGCCTTGATGTATCGGAACGGCGGAAACGCAAGTTTGCACGGCGTGCCTGAAAATCTTCGAAATTGGTGCATGAGGATATCTCACGATAGGTATTGGCCGCTGGCAGCCACACCTCGATATCGTATTTTTTCGCATCCTTTGCACCGAGATCGCCCGTGCAAATTTCGATCCGCCTGTATGGCAATTCAAGGGCTTCGAGCACCTCTTCACATTCGCGTGTCAAGGTCTCCAACACCTCATAAGAATGCTCTGGAAGACAGAGATTGACTAGCTCAACCTTTTGGAATTGGTGCAAGCGAATCAAACCACGCGTGTCCTTACCGGCTGATCCTGCTTCGGATCGGAAACAAGACGAATAACCAGCAAACTTCACCGGCAGATCGTTTAGGGACAGAATTTCATCGCGATAATAGTTCGTCAGGGGCACTTCCGCAGTTGGGATCAAATAATAGGGTAGACCCTCAAGCTTAAACATTTCATCGCCAAACTTGGGCAGATTGCCGGTGCCAATCAGACTATCCTCATTCGCAATAAAGGCCGGGAACATCTCTGTATAGCCATGCTTGTCGACGTGGAGATCGAGCATAAACGCTGCCAAGGCTCGTTCTAAACGCGCACCGAGACCCTTATACAGCACAAATCGGCTACCCGTAATTTTGACCGCCCGTTCCGTATCGACGATGCCCAATTCCTCTGCTATCTCAAAGTGTGGGCGTGGCGTAAAGCTAAATTGAGGGACGTCGCCCCACGTTTTCAATACCGGATTATCCGCTTCGGATTCCCCATCCGGCACGGAGTCATGGGGAAGATTCGGTAACGCAAGGAGCATGTCCCGCACAGTTACTTCATGTTGCCGAACCTTTTCATCAAGCGTTTGAATCTGATCCCCAACTTCCCGCATGCGTGCAATATCGTCCGACGCATCCTCTTTGTTGCGCTTTTTTTGCGCGATCGCTTCCGATGTCGAATTACGTAGCGCTTTGAGCCGCTCGACCTCGGCCAGAGCCGCACGCCACGCTTCATCGACGGCCAGCAATTCATCAATGGCCGTGGGACTCACACCTTTGCGCCCCAATTTGGCTTTAACAAGATCCGGTTCTTGACGTATGGATCGAATATCCAGCATAAGACACCTCGTATGGGCAATTGGTCAGTTCGCGACCGATTCCTTAGCTAGGTTTAAAAAGTATTGATGCAATCGCAGGTCACCTGTCAACTCTGGGTGAAATGACGTTGCAAGCAGATTGCCTTGCCGGACCGCGACAATGCGATCACGATACCGTGCAAGCACCTCAACTTCATCGCCAACCGCGGCAATGTGCGGCGCCCGAATGAATACGGCAGGGAACGTGGCCTCTCCAAGCGCGGGAATTTCTAAATCCGCCTCAAATGATTCTCGCTGTCTGCCAAACGAATTGCGGTTCACCGTCACGTCCATAAGCCCCAGGTGTACCGTTTCTTCACCTTCGATCCGCTTTGCCAATACAATCATTCCCGCACACGTACCGAAGATCGGTTTGCCGTCAGCGGCCATCTTGCGCACTGGGTCAATCATGTCGTATTCCCGCATCAGCTTCCCAATCGCGGTACTTTCCCCGCCTGGGATAACCACCCCATCGACGTTCTCTAATTCACCAGCACGCCGCGCCTCCACGGCATCTGCGCCTAATTGCCGCAAAGCCTGAATATGTTCACGAAACGCACCCTGGACTGCGATCACGGCGATTTTCATCGCCATCCCCCCACTCTCACTTCTCGAACGAAAGCCGGACGGCTATGCGCCTCCGGCTCTCATATCATTGCCTACTCACGTAAGCTTAAAGTCACTTCAGTCGTCGTTACCAACCACGTGTTGCCATGCGCTCTTCCGCACGCAGGGTTGCAATATCAATGCCTTCCATAGCGCTACCCAGGTTTTTCGACAACTCGGCGAGCAACTCGTAATCCTGGTAATGGGTCGTCGCCTGTACAATCGCACGGGCAAACTTCTCTGGATTCTCCGACTTAAAGATACCCGAGCCGACGAACACGCCGTCCGATCCCAGTTCCATCATCAGCGCAGCATCCGCTGGCGTCGCAACACCGCCAGCCGCGAAGTTGACGACCGGCAAACGCCCCGTATCATGTACCTCTTTCAACAAATGCAAGGGTGCACCCATGTTTTTCGCCTCAGCGTACAACTCATCTTCCGACATGCCCTGCACGCGGCGAATTTGTGCCTGCATCATGCGTTGATGCGTCACAGCCTCAATGATATTCCCCGTTCCTGGCTCACCCTTGGTCCGAATCATGGATGCACCTTCACCAATGCGGCGCAGTGCCTCACCCAGATCCTTCGCACCGCAAACAAACGGCACCGTAAACTTCGACTTGTCCACATGGAACTTGTCATCCGCCGGCGTCAGCACTTCACTCTCATCGATGTAATCGACACCCATAGCTTCGAGAATACGCGCCTCTACGATGTGACCAATACGACACTTTGCCATCACCGGAATAGATACAGCCTTCATCACTTCCTCAATGATGGTCGGGTCAGCCATGCGTGCCACGCCACCAGCTTTGCGAATATCTGAAGGCACGCGTTCAAGCGCCATGACAGCAACCGCACCTGCAGCTTCGGCAATCTTCGCCTGTTCTGCATTCACAACGTCCATAATGACGCCGCCCTTTTGCATTTCCGCCATGCCACGCTTGACCAAATCTGTACCGACTTTTGACATGCCGATTTCCCCCTTCTACATAAGCAGAACCGAACAGATGTCGGATATTTCATGTATCAATCCAACGTTCATTGTATTACAGAGGATGCGATGTTTCCACAATGCGCGCGATCGAACCCAATCAAATTGAATAGTTGGGCGCTTCCTTGGTGATTTGGACATCGTGTGGATGACTCTCACGCAAGCCTGCAGATGTGATCCGTACCATCTGGCTGTTATCCTGAAGTGCTTGAATCGTAGCCGATCCGGTGTATCCCATGCCGCTGCGCAGACCACCGACCATTTGATAGAGAATCTCACTGACAGGTCCCCGATATGCTACGCGGCCTTCGATGCCTTCGGGTACGAGCTTCTTCGCATCACCAGCCTGCTTGTCCCCTTGGAAATAGCGATCGCCCGATCCTGCCTTCATGGCACCGATGGACCCCATACCGCGATACACCTTAAACTGCCTACCTTGATAAATCTCAATTTCTCCTGGGCTTTCGGTCGTGCCAGCCAACAAGCTTCCGATCATCACTGAACTTGCCCCAGCAGAGATGGCTTTGACGATGTCGCCGGAATATTTGATGCCCCCATCGGCAATGACAGGAATGCCAGCCTTGCGGGCAACCTTCGCGCATTCATAAATAGCGGTCACCTGTGGCACGCCGACGCCGGCAACCACCCGCGTGGTGCAAATCGAGCCGGGGCCAATACCAACCTTCACGGCATTTACACCCGCCTCAATCAACGCCTCTGTACCACTCGCCGTTGCCACGTTGCCAGCGATGAGTTGCACGCCAGGATACTGCTTACGAACGTTGCGAATCGCCTGCAATACGCCCTCCGAATGCCCGTGAGCCGTATCGATCACGATGACGTCCGCCTGCGAACTGACCAATGCATCAACCCGATCCAACATATCCGGCGAAACGGTAACTGCCGCGCCGACGAGCAGACGTCCCTGGGCGTCCTTCGCAGCATTCGGAAAACGGCGGGCATTCTCGATGTCCTTAATCGTGATCAAACCACGTAAGTTGCCTTCTGCGTCAACCAACGGGAGTTTTTCAATCTTGTGGCGCTGCAACAGTTCTTTCGCATCTTCAAGCGTCGTGCCGACCGGGGCCGTAACCAAGTTTCCACTTGTCATGACTTCCCCAATTGGCCTTGTATCGTCTCGCTCAAAGCGGAGATCGCGGTTCGTGATGATGCCAACCAATTTCAATGAACCAGCTTCCACAATCGGTACACCTGAAATGCGATACTTGGACATCAAAGCCTCAGCATCGCGCAAAGGCCGATCCGGCGTCAAAAAGATGGGATTCGTGATAACCCCGCTTTCCGAACGTTTAACGCGATCGACCTCTTCCGCCTGCGCCTCAATGGACATGTTTTTGTGAATAATACCAATCCCACCCTCTCGTGCCATCGCAATCGCCATGGTGGACGTGGTTACGGTATCCATAGCGGCACTGAGAATCGGGATGTTCAAACGAATATCAGTCGTCAAATACGTGGATACATCGACGTCACGAGGCAACACTGTGGAGTGTGCTGGCAATAGGAGAACGTCATCAAACGTCAATCCCTCATACGCAAACTTGTTTTCCCAAGCATTTGTCACTATGGTTCCTCCCCTAGTCTTGCACAGTTTGTCCCGTGCCCCCAAAATATTGTGAGCAGTATAACAACCGCATATGGGGGTGTCAATGCACCCGCGGAAGCCCCTCTTTTCAAACTGCCTTGCCAGACACATTTTTGTCATGTATACCGAATTGTATAAATCCTTCTCTGGACAATTTCCGAAGGGCGTAGAACCGAAACAGGTATAAACGAGGAGGAAGCCCATGAGAGATCCATGGTGGCCAGAAACGCCAGTTGAGACATCAGCGCGATTCGCGTGGTTTGCGTTGCTCCTTGCAGTTGTTGGATTCATCCTGAGCTGGATACCGTTGATTGGTATCTTTATCGGTCATGTATTCGGCATCGTCACTATCCTTTGTGGCATTATCGCCCTACTCCGAGGAACGACACCGCCCATTGCCCGTTTGGCAGCAATGGTGTCCATTTTAATGGGTATCGTGACGATGATTCTTAAGGCAATCCCGATTATTAATCTGCTATAGACCTGCGGCCGGCTCGCAAGTCTTATCTCGTACCTTTCGCGTCGACGTGTCAAGCCTCACGCTGCCTCTCGATG
>NZ_FNOJ01000043.1 GCF_900107035.1 Alicyclobacillus hesperidum
TCCGAAATTGTAGCTATATCCATATCCTCATAATAAAAAAGGTACAACACAGTTCGATACCTGTTGTCTAATTTCATCAGACAATCACTCATATATGTTCTTTGGACAAAACTTTCTGAATGATCCTCAATGTGATCCCGATCGATGTCATACATTTTCAATACACGCTTCCAGCGACTTCGATTATGGGATTTGCACTCGTTAATCAGTATTGATATTAGCCACGTAAATAAACTGCTCTTACCCTTAAATGTATGACATTTCTTTATCGCTTTTATCAGCGCTTCTTGTACACAATCTTCAGCAATATGAGCATCTTTAACAATCACGTATGCTAAACGAATCAAACTGGCTTCTTGGCGTTGTACAATGCCCATTAATGACTCAAGTACGTCCTCGTCATGGTTAGAAAAACGTTTAGGGGTGTTCGTGGCACATCGCCTCCTCTCACCATTCATCAATTAGACGCTGATGATCTGGTGTTTTGTTTCATCATGGCTTCGAAATAGCATACCCCCTGACCTCTGCGGCAGGGGGATATAAATAAAGAATTTTGACAAGGTGACAGCCTAATTTCTGCTGCCATTAGACGTCATGGAAGGTCTGGAATTGAAACTGTATCAGCAATATCCCCAGACGTTTGGGTTAGAGACGATGCTTGTCTATCACTAAATGTTGCTTTGTAGTTGTCATCAAACACAAAATTGCCGAACGAATTCGTCATGGTAATGCCGGGTTGAATATCATAAGATGAGGTGGCGTCGGTCGTTCCGGGCTTCCAATCCCATTGCCACGCCCCGTAAACACCAGGGTTAGAAGTATTTTGGTAGGAGACATTGTTACTAGAAGATCCAGTAGAGAATGAAATACTAGGCTCCTTGGCAAGCGTGTATGTCCACGAAGTTTGAGTGGAGCCAGTGGCAACATTAGGCTCGAAAGCGCTCAAGGCTTCACCACCATACGTGGTTCCTAGTGTCATACCGACGGCCATATATAAAGCATAATCTTGCCAAGGTGGATTTTCACTTGGGCTATAAGTCATCCCTGGTTCAATCTGGTCTGACATTATGACATCCCATTCGGAGTTATTAGACCCATTTGTGCTAACACGAGTTGCTGTATACCCATAAACAACCTTTCCAGCAATTTCGCTTCCATTATAGATATAATCAGCAGAGGCTGTGTAATTCCAGTTGTTACCTCCCCCTCCTGGTGTGGAATTGGTGGAAATGACCGCATTGCTCACCTGGGACGAAATGGAGCTAGGTGATGCTGAGACTGCATTTTGTTTTTGCGCTACATTGAGCGCATCTTGGTACATTTGAAATAGTTGATTTACAACTTCTGTTTGCGATGGAGTACCATTAGACCGAACCGTAAACACGGAAGCTGAAGCTTCCCCTGGGATCTTTGCAATACCCACTGCTATCGTTTCCAATTGACTGGTTGTCGTGGTTCCATTCGTCGTTGAACTAATCGTTTTATTAATCGGAGTCGATACGGGACCTGGAGCATTGAAGGCATCGCGGACGAGTTGATCCGAAAGTTTTCCGTCGCCGTTGCCGAAGATAATAATCATTTTCCCATGGCTAAAGTCACTAACCAAAGATGAAAATTCTGTACTTTGAGTCATCGCATTCAAAGCATTTGGGTCTGCGTATCCTGCATTCCCTTTTGAAGGATTTACGATCTGATTAGGACCGGAAACATTGCCTCGATAGACAATTACATAGTTACTACTGGTCTGAGCAATTGAGAGATTTTGTGGTGTACTTGTCGCCGCCAAAACAACAAGAGGAGACGCTACTACAGTCATCATTGAGAGTGGAGCAAGAACCTTGGTAATTCGAGACTTAAACACGATAATCTCTCCCTTACATCGTATTCCCAACTAGTTCAATGCCATCCCTACGTCTTTTCGAATCTAGGTAAATTGGTGTAGATGTTCCGCTAGATAAGCAAGCGTCTCGTAGGTCGGATGCAGAAGTTCCTTCCCTTACCTTCTTTGTAACTCACTTTACACAGAATTGGCAAGAAAAACATGCGCTACCACGAGTAGCACATGTTACAGAGGCGAAAAGCCACGTTGCGTGGAGAAGGCAAGCAGCGTATACTCTCAAACAGAACATATGTTCGCATATAGGAGTGCCCGTATGAACTGTCCTACCGCCTTACTCCGCCAACTCCTTATCCTCGAACGCATCCAAGCGCACATCACCCGCGAACTTTCGCGCGTCAAGGCACAAATGCGCGCGGACGGGTTACACATCGTTGTAGATGGCCACGATAGAATCGACATTAGTGGCCACGAGATTCCGTCAGGGAGGCGATAAAAAAGATCCGCACAATCTCTGTCGAATGTTGTA
>NZ_FNOJ01000038.1 GCF_900107035.1 Alicyclobacillus hesperidum
GCTCGTTCTCCGAATAAATTTTCTCCCCCGGTTTTACTTTCCCACTCCGGATCCACTCTTTAATTTGTTCTTTGACCACCACGTACTTTGCGGGCACAGTACTGTACACAGAATATCTCCTCACCGCGATTGATCGCCTTAAAGAAATGGACGGAAATGCAACAGCACTTCCGCCCATGTGATAACCATGTGAAGTTACTTGCTGAGATATGCGTTTACATTCTTGCTCGTAACGATGGTTACCCCTGTATCAACTTGCGGGGGAACTGGATCAACCCCAGATTGTTTCCAGTTTGCAACAGGCGTAAGTAGATTATGGTGAATAGTGAACAAGTCCATTAAACCCCAAAACCCCATATTCCACGTACCCTGCGCGACCGTTGCGGTAATTTCACCACTTTTAATTGCGTCAAGAGTCGCTTTATCCGTATCAAAAGAGACAATCTTCACGCTACCCGTTTTATTTGCTTCCTTAACGGCAGTTGCTGCACCGGTGCCTTCATCTGCCTCAGTTGCAAAGATTCCGCCCAAACCCGGATAGGACTGCAATAGCGCCGAGGTAACTTGCGCCGTCTTAATTTGATCGGAGTTTCCGTTCTGAACAGCCACAATTTTAATGCCAGGATACTTCTGTGACATCTCTTGACGAAAACCCTGGACGCGTTGGTCGAGATTCAACTCCCCAGGTGTGCTTATGACAGCCACTTCACCCTTCCCGTTCAACTGCTGTCCCAGATAGTCTGCAGCTTTTTGCCCAGCTTCGACATTACTGGTTCCCAAATATGCATAGCGCTCACTCTGAGGCGCGTCGGAGTCGAAACTAATCACTGGAATGCCTGCAGCAATTGCTTGATTAATAACCGGAGTGAGCGCTTGCGCATTGATGGATGTCACCATAATGCCCGCCGGTTTCTTTGCGATGACCTGCTGCATAGTTGTAACCTCTTGATTAATATCGTACTGTGGAGCCCCGGTGAAAACAGTCTTCACACCGAGGTCCTTTGCCGCAGCCTGCATGCCGGCATAAACACCTTTCCAATACTCAATACCAGAAAGAAACGTGACCATATAGTAGGTCTCGTTGGCTGAACCATGAAAGGCACCAGACGATCCACTGGAAGCCGTACTGGTCCCAGTCGAAGATGTAGAACAACCAGTTAGCCCCAAGACCACTGCGGCAGCAGCTGCGGCGATAGAAGCATATCTCTTCTTGTTTTTACGAATGTTCATTGTTATATCCCCCTTTTCCTAAATACCTCAGGATGCTTTTTTACGGTGTGCGAGCACGTCCAACGTCACGGCAGCAATCAACACAAAGCCGGTGACCAGGCTTTGCCAGTAAACAGAAACATTGAGCAGAACAAGCGCGTCATTTACTATTCCAACCAAAACACTACCAAGAAGCGCTCCAAGTACTGTGCCCTCACCTCCACTCAGACTTGCTCCGCCGATAATACAAGCGGCAATTGCCTGTAATTCCATGCCTTGTCCAGCCGTCGGCGCTGCAACACTAAAGCGGGATAGCGTTAAAATGCCAGAAATACCTGCCAGAAGTGCAGTGAAGATATAAATCCATACTTTCACGCGTGAAACTCGAATACCCGACAAAAATGCAGCTGACTCATTACTTCCGATGTAATACACTTTGCGAGCGGACACCGCTCTGCGCAGTATAATATCTGATACAACGACAATTACGGCGAGAATCCATATCAACACAGGGATGCCTAGAATATTGCCCTGCCCTAAGAAGAGAAACGAATTGGAAACTCCGGTTACGGACAAAGGAGCCCCTTGGGTTACAACATAGGCAACACCCTGGATTACGCCCTGCATACCAAGAGTCATAATGAACGGGTTGATTTTGACCTTTCCGATAAATAAGCCTGTAACGATACCTGAACAAACGCTGGCAACAAGACCGAAGATAGCCGCCAACCAAATGTTCATGCCATTTAAGGCGAGACTTCCAGTTACGACTCCTGCCATCGACATGACAGATCCAACCGACAAATCAAAACCACCGGAAACCAGGGCCACGGTCATGCCCACGGATACAATTGCCGTCATGACAATACTCAAGATGGTTGTCACAATGTTATCTACACTTAAAAATGATGGAGTCATGATTGCCATGACAACCACTAAAACAACAATTACTAAAAGGATAGTAAACTCCCGTATTTTCGTAAGCTTGCGAAACCAGGACGTCCTAAACTCCCGTGCCTGTATATCTCCGCTAGCCGTTTGTAACTGATGATTCTCCAAACTTTTCACCCCGCTGCTGACGAATGAAGTCCAGATGCATATTCCATAATAATCTCGTCACGAATCTGATCACCCTGTAACTCACCCGCGACAGTACCATTGTGGACAACCAATACCCTGTCGCTTAAACCAACAATTTCTGGCAACTCAGATGATATGACGATGATTCCTATTCCACTCGTGGCCAATTCGCGAAGCAACTGGTGAATCTCCGATTTAGCTCCAACATCGATACCTCGTGTAGGTTCATCTAATATGACTACCTTCGGTTGAAGAGACAGCCACTTGCCAATCATCACTTTTTGCTGGTTGCCACCACTTAGACTTCCCACGAGTTGCTGATCGGAACTGGACTTTACGCGTAAGTCACGAATAACACTTGCAGAGATCTCAGCTGCCTGTGTCCGGTTCAAAAACCCACCTTTTGAAAGGTTCGTTAGGTGTGTAACGCTTACATTGTCCCTGATTGACATGGAAAGAAATAATCCCTGCTGTTTGCGGTCTTCAGTTAAGTAATAAAGCCCATGTCGAATGGAGTCTTGGACTGAATGTATACGAACTTCCTTACCATCCAGCTCTACGCTACCTGAGACTCTTGCGTCGATCCCCACCAGTGCTCGCATAATTTCAGTCCGTCCAGACCCGACCAAGCCAAACACGCCCAAGATTTCACCTTGGCGAAGATCAAACGTAACATTCCTGCACTTTGAGCCAGCGTTTAGTTCCTTTACCTGCAGAAGCAGCTGTTCTCCTGGTGATCCCTTCGCCGGATAAATCCTTTCCAATGAACGTCCGACCATCATACGGATTACATCGTCAGAAGACAGTTCGTTTGTAGGAGCTGTTCCAATCATTCTTCCATCACGCAATACCGATATCCGGTCTGACAGTTGGAAGATTTCATCGAACTTATGGCTCACATAGACAATTCCCTTGCCCATCGCCTTTAGCTCCCGTAGCACGACGAACAAACGGGATGCATCGTCAACGCTCAAAGCTGAGGTCGGCTCATCAAAAATGTACACTTCCGCCCCTGTAACAAGCGCCTTCACAATCTCTACAATCTGCTGTTGTGACACGCTGAGGTCGCGTACTAGTGTTTGTAAGCTGAACTGAACTTCAAATCTACGAAGGTATTTGTCACAGATTTCTGCCATTTCTCGCCGGTTCATCAGACCGTAGCGACTCGGGGTCATGCCCACCAAGATATTTTCCATAACAGAAATCTCAGGAAACAAACTCAATTCCTGATGCACGATTGCGATCCCGTTACGTCTAGCATCCATGGGAGAGGTAAAGGTAACATCAACGCCCTTCACACGAATTGTCCCACTATCAGGATGCAGGGAACCTGTTATAACGTTTAGAAATGTCGACTTCCCAGCGCCATTTTCGCCCATCAAAGCATGAATTTCGCCAGCCCTGATCTCTAAATTGACCCCGTCTAGCGCGATTGTCCCCGGAAACACCTTGCGAATGCCCCGAGCTTCTAGCAGGATCTTCTGCTCCACATCATCACCCCCAGTTGTACGTATGTCCGTACAAGTAAATCCACAATGGGACTACCCTTCGGAATACATAGCCTTTCCAACCTGTCTCCAATCTCACCTATGGTGATTAAGAATCATTTCTAGTCTGAGACAGCCGCCGGTGTGTGAAACCGGATTCACAGTGATACTAGCACATATACGTACATCCATACAAGATCTAATCTTTAGGTATCGTAAAAAGAGGAATAACTTTGAACAGAGCCCTCAGAAAACCTTGGAGGTATTTCATCTCATCATGAACACGGACGTACAACGTGCCCAAACCTTACAGGTATACGCTCAAACCATAACCTCATCACCCTATTCTCGCCGTTGACTGCCTGACCACCAACTTGGGTTCGTAGACGATGGATTGCGGACCCTCGCCATCGCGTTTCCCGCGGTCA
>NZ_FNOJ01000040.1 GCF_900107035.1 Alicyclobacillus hesperidum
GAGGACATTCCGAACGTATTGCATCCCTTGCCCGTGGAGGAGATGTGGGGCCTGAAACGGCGGGCGGAAGTCCTGCGGCGCAAGTTCAAGTGCGAAACGATTGGCGACGTCGCGCGCCTGCCCGTCGGGGTGCTCAAGGCCGAATTCGGTGTGTGGAGTGAGGTTATCCACCGATGGGCGAACGGGATCGACGTGAGCGACATCAACTCGGACAGTTATCACGTGCCGCACAAGGGTTTCTCCCATGCACGGGTGCGGTAAACTTTTGCGTCGCCTGAAGGAGGTCTGGAGTGTCCGTCATGAGTCCTCTTGCTCCTGGGTCCCTTCAGGCTCAAGTCAAACGGCCTGCACCCGTGCAAGGGTACGGCGCGCACGTCCGAGCGCTCTCAACGTGACACATTCAAAGACGCAAATGACGCGTTTCAAGGTGACATTTTCACTGACGCTTGACATGTTTGATTTTATAATGAGGGACCGAAAAAGATTCGCGAAGATCGATTTGTCTGAACTGCCCAAAATTATTTCTGTATTTAGCGACGACAATAGCAGTTCCCTGTGTAAAATCAGGGCTAGTAAGCCATGCGTTAATAATTATTATCTTATAGCTTTGGGCCGATCTTGTTACTAATAGAGCTAAATTGTGCTTGAAGACTTTCTGGGTTAAACGAGGATTAGTTAAATCCGGAGCCAAATAACGCGCCCCAGTATCTAAGTCATCCACCGTTGCGATAGGAAGCTGTTTGAAGCTTAGTGTTTCCGCGCTATACATATATTTCTTAAGTACATTTGATACAAAGATATCTTGTTCTCTAGCCGTATATAGATAGCAAACTAACAATATTATAAATAATAAAGAAACCATGATAGTTACAACTAAAATTCGCTTTATTTTCACACCTCATTACCTCCTTCTCTTTTATGAGAAACAAAGTTGCGGCAAGCGCGTGAAATTCAGTTCTTTACATAACCTTCCCAAGCGCTCGGACGAGATCGTCCACCTTGCGGGTGCTGACGCCCTTCACGTAAGCCTCCTGGATGACAGCTGCAAGTGCTTGCTCCGCTCGTGTCCTGGGCACGAGCAGGGAAGGTAAGAAGCTACCTTGGCGGAGTTTCGAGCTCTTCAGCTCCACGGTTCCAAGGTGCGTATCCCACGTGCGCGAGCCGTTTCGTAGCATGACATACCTCCCTCTCAGTTCATAACGCTCCGCGCCGATTTTTTCTTCGACTCCGTATCGGCCATGAATTAGGCGATTCGTCACATAAGTTCACGTAACAGGTCGATGTAATCTTCATTTTACATCTTGCGAATTCATTTCAAGAATGAGAAGCTATCGTACGTGCCTCCTATTTTTGGCGTTGGGCCACAGTTCTAGTAGACACGCACGGTAGCTTTCTCGTTAATTGGGATCATTAGATTTCACACTACTAATTGAGATTTCACCCATGGGCATCCCTAATATTACAACCTCATCGGAGGCGAAACTTGAGTTAATAATATATGGTCCACTCAGCTGGAGGATCTACTTGCATACCTGAATCGTCACCCGCGTTGGTGGACTCGGCATATGGATTGGCAGAATTATAAACATCATAGATAAAACTGATTGCACATGTAGCATATGCGTCCGAACCATGAAATGCTCCAACTTGCCATCCTACTTCTAATTCATCACCCGGCAAGCACATATATTCATTGTTATTGCCTGGTATAAAATAACTACCAACAGCAGCTCCATTTAGGTTTTGATACAACTGCGGGTTCCCTGAAGTTCCGGTGCTGAGTGTATATTGCTGAGGAGCACTAAAGACCAGAGAACCATTGACGGGTGTATAAGGCATATTATAACTAAGATCAATTGTAAACGTTGTTTTGCCTCCCATTATGACTCCTGCATCTGCAAACTGTTGATTTATTCCTCCAGGAGAGGTTGTAGTAAGTTTTATGCCCGCTCCCCCGTCGAGGAGCCCTATTCGAAAACCAGTAACTCTATTCTTTATATCTGTCCCATTGCTTTCATTAAAGTCAGTGCTGAGAACTTTAAGTGTACCAGTTGGATCTCCTGCTGATGTCGTTGGCTCAGAAGCAATATCTTCGATAGTAATCGTATCGTACACATTGTACCCAAACACATAATAGTAATCGGTATATGAAGTGGTGTAGCTGTACGTGTGGAACACTACGTTGGGTTGAGGTGAATTAACTGCAGACGGACTGGTAAATGAGTCTATTTCTTTCCAAGTACCAGGTGTTTTTATTTCTTTATCTGGAGCGAATAATGCTTCTTCCCAAAGCGACGCACTGAGGGGTGCTTCGGGAAGATTGGACTCGTTAGTGAATAGGTCATTTATATCGTTCGGATTGAACAAGTTCGACGCGATTGTCTCGACACAGATCAAATTGTTGGTACCCATTTTTTGTAGATAAAGAGCCATTACAGGACCCTTTAGTGTTTTGTTTATTAAAATTGAGTGGGTAGGGTCCTGTAGAAGTTCGAACCTCACCACCTTGTAGTTGTTCAATTGATCTGTCAACACACCATCTATTCGTCCTGACGTTATACCGCGATACAGATTGCCCGTTAGTTGAAAAGGGGTATAGCTTCCTTCATCAACCACTTCTCCGATAAGGCTTACTGATGATCCATGAAGAGAGATGGACGAGAACTCAACATTAGCACTTGCATTCGTTGTATAATTCACGTTAGCTGCTTCGCGCGGGACGTTATCGATTACGATTCCTGGGACATCTGTATCCTGGGTCGGTGCAGCCAGAATCGTAGAAGGAATTTGAACAACGGATAAGCAGACTATCGGTACCATTCGAAAAATATTTATTAACATTTGTCGCATCTAGAATACCTCCTCGTATGAAATGGTTTAGAGCCAGTTTTCCGTGAACGCACACGCCAAACTCCGTGGTTGAGTTGCTGGGATATCCTCAGAGACAATGGTCTTGAGCCTAGTGGCCGGGCAGTTCTGGATAACTCCTGTAGTCACCTGTTCGGTGAACTTCCCTCCGAGCGCCTCCTTAACATTGTGATGAATCTGCATTTATTGAACATTAAATCCATAGTGAGAAAGTGCACTGATCGAGGACGTTACCATGCACGGGATTACAATCTTCGCAGTCGTTATCTTACTTTTGCTTCACGCGTCTACCATCGAAAGCTCGTCATGCACATCTACGACCAAATTTACCTTTCTGCGTAGGTAGACCGAGCAAGTTTATTACAAAAGGAGTCGAATTTACACCCTAGTTTAGATATGGGCTGATAAGAAATTTAAAACTGGCGGAATTACGCCATCCGCTGGTTTTAGTGTGGTCAATCCCAATATGGTTGCAACAACCAGACACCCACACAACACAAGCTTCTTCACTTCATCTCACCTCCTTTCAGTGGGGACCGGATTTGTTGCTACTCTCTTGGGAGTCGTTGAAGTTCGCGTAATACGTGATTGGCCAATTCACTTCCACAAGCCCGTAATGCTTCTACAGCTTGCAAC
>NZ_FNOJ01000035.1 GCF_900107035.1 Alicyclobacillus hesperidum
GCAGGCAAGGCCTAGCGTGGGACTTCCGTCCCCAGATCGAGAACCAGGTTTCTCGACCCGTCTGACATCCTCTACTCACCCGCCCGCAACCAAGAAATGAGACAACTTATTGCCGTCGTAACAAGGTTTCGAGCGCCGCCCCAGGATCTTGCCCTGAGTCGGCGCTCGATTTTCAGAACGCTGAACAAGGGATCGAAGCGCGGGACATGCCCCGTCTCTGAGGCGTCGGCACAAGGTCCCGCTCAGCCTACAACCCTGTAGGTCGTGGCTCGCCTAACGGCTAGTTTCATTTTACAGCGAGCTATGCAACATCGCAACCTATCTGTCAGAAAATCAGTCTCTTCAAATCTAGAGGGACAAACTCTCTACCAATTATGGTGATGTTGCGTTGCAAAGCATTAGACTCTACATGGCCTATCCGGACAAACAGAACCTGATCCAATTCCTTGTGAATCACATCATAAAGTGCTTCCCGGAGTTGCACCTCTTCCATATCCGTCAACTGGCATAAGAAAACCGAATACTGCACATGTTTCCCGTATCCTCGTATGATTTTGTATGCCCGACGCCAACGTTTCGCATCAGTGATGTCATAGCTCACCAGTACGTGCCGCCGCAAGCCTGTCACCTCGTCACAATCGGTGAATACAACGCGATATCACCCATAAGATAACGGGACAAAATGCGAGCCTCCAATTCAAGCATCCGGCGATACGACAGTTTGTAACCGAATATTGGATGCGTCACAGTGTCGTGCATCCTCCGTTCATATGCCTGCAAAAATCGCTTGCGCGCGGCCGTTTTGAGATTGCACGAATCTGCGCCTATGTAGAAATCATGCAATTGGATTTCGTTAGTGTTCAGCGAACGAATAACTACAGAATCCGCAATTAATGCGCGGAAAGGTTCCATGAGATCAAGTGCAAGAGCTGGACGGCCCGGTTCAGCCGCATGATAGAACCCAAACATCGGATCAAGCCCCACCGCGGCAATCGCCGTGGATACATCGCGCACTAACAAACTGTACGCGAATGACAACATAGCGTTGACGGGATCTTTGGGAGGCCTCCGGTTCCGTCCACTCATAATTATGTCGCCATCCAGAGACATCGAGCTCCGTAGCATCGACGGGAAGCCCGAGAAGTACAGTTTAGCAGCCATTCCTTCGATACCGCGCAATGTGGCAAGCGAGTCCGCAGTGGACGTGGCCCGGGCAAGATCACCGAGATCACGAAGTAGTGACAGGGTGGATTCCTTCGCGTTACGACGCAGCAGCGTACGTTGGTTTAAAATTTTCGCCCGTACCACCGCCCGCGCCAACAACAAACACGTGTCGTTGTCCTCAAACTTTACAAATTGCGCACGGCGTACGTGTGTATTCTTCGTGATTAGATTGTGTGTCTGGCCGACCAACCTCCCGCCGGCTGTCAAAAAACTAACGGTTACACCCTTCTCCATCAGGTAGTGCAACAGTTGGGTAGAGACTTGGATATTGCCGAACAATGCAATATGTGCGATGTCCTTTAATGGAATCGAGGAACGCGTACCTTCGGGAGCGACAACGACCAGCTCATATCCGTTCTTACCCAGATGCGTGCCTGGTTCCGATACGTAGAGGACACCTAGATCGGCACGTTTCGGAACAATATCCCGAACGTCATCTACTTTATCGTTTACATAATTAGTTTCATCAGGTAGACATATCGCGTTAAGGGAGCATCGGAAACATTTATCCGAATCAACCAAAGGCTGTGGCATCGGCTGGTTTTCCAACTCATGAGCCCGAGCAACGCACCAGAGCGTAGCCTCTATCAAATCCTGGGTGAACTCAATCGTCACTCGTTTACGGTTGCCTCGGTAGTACAGTTGACCGGAATTGCAGGGTAAGCCATTTGCGCGAAGCAGAAGGCCTTGGGCACACAACTGGATTTGATCATTCGGCCATGCGTCGCCGGACAACGTCCACGTACGGATTACAAAGGAACGGCCGCCGGATGGGGCTGACGCATGTTTGGCTTCGACGGGTTGCCACTCCCCGTTTTCGTCGACGCGAATGGTGTCCAAATTGCCGACAATACCTAGGACTGCATCGCCAAGGTGTAGGGACTGAACAGGCTGCGGCCAGAGTTCTTCTACGCCCACGTCCGATGGCCGCCGACGGCGCTCTGCCCGTTGGTGCTGAGCAGCCCCCTCTACAGTGTCCGCATTAGCCTCAAACAACCCCTGCACATGCATGAGATGATAGAGCCGTTCACAGTAGATGAGCTCGTTTAGCATGCGTACGGGAATTGCGGACACCGCGCATCGCCTCACCTTTCATTCCTTGTGAGCCGCGGCTTCACGCTCCGACATTCGGCTGAGCAAACGCGCTGTCACTAACCTCTCCACCCATCCCCAGAACACTTTTGCAACCAGCCAGTCCCCTCCATGAATCTGTCCGCTGGCATCTCGGAACAGCGCGATCACCTTACCCTGCTGTTCACGGGCCTCGTCGATCCACGTCTCTGCCTCGGCTTCTTCGTCAGACGTTCTACCGCGACTCCGTCCTCTACTGCTTATTTTCTCTCCAACCATCCATCGATATACGTCCTCCTCGTCGGTGCTCACAAATACACCCTGCCCGAACACTTTGTAGAAGGAGTCAGCAAAGGCATTACTAATTCGCGGTACAGCATAGCGCCTGCCGTCCCGCTCTACCACGTCGCAGGTAACGCGACACAGAGATTCCGCATGACCGCCCCAAAACCGACGTTGCAGATTCTGAGCGGCATTGAGATCTGCGTGAACAATCTTGATCCCTTTCTGCCGATCACAGCACGCCGGCGTCACAAACAACTCACCGTCCCCCGTCGGAATGAGATCATTCGGTTGTAACCATTCCAATGTCCAGTTCAAGCGCTGCAGCTCACGCGCAAGCCAGCCCTTCCCCTGCGCCGCGTTCTCGATATCCTGTTTCTTGACCGAACGACAACGAACCCCTGGCGCACCAGATTGTGCGTCAAACCGTGACGAGAACGCCGGAAACACCGTGCCCACGATAAGCTTATGAAGGTCCGCCTGCAGCTTCAGTATCTCCAGAAGTCTGCGGTGGCTCCAAGCCATCAGCTGGCTATTCTCGGACGGAGGTCTGTCACTCTGGAACCGGTACCTCGACAGATCTTCCATCAGGATGATCTGACACGGCGGGTAGCGTTTATCCCATTTATGCCCAGAAGGCTTCGTTTCATCGTAGACATAACCCAATGCTGTCATTATCAGAAGATCCGCCAACTTCTTGAGTCTGTCCTCTTTCAGGTGGTTGACCCGCTCCACCAACCATTGCGCCACCTGGGTACCCCGCTTGATACGCACCACCTGGCCGGGTTCACGAGCGTGATTTGACCATGCCACCAGCGTTCGACGTTCCTGCTCCAACTGTCGGATTCTGCGCAGTGACAATCCACCTGCACCGCGTCGAATCGGTGGTTTGCCTGCATTTTTTCGCGCTACCTTCCACTCGCGCACGGCGTGTCCCAAAATTCGCTCCATCTGTCGATGTACGCTGATAACCTTTTGTTTCCAATTATCCACCGAATCATGCACTACACCTTGAAGCATGACCAGGTGAGGATGGAGCTCATCTTTCCAGGCGCCGCTGGGCTCCAAAGACTGAGCGAGACCGTGCAAGGCTTCCTGCCGTTCGTCTGGGGTCTTAGTGTCGCACAGACGCAGCAGTGACCTCAGGATCTGTATTCCTTGGCGGATTGTACCGAGCTGCGCATAGACATCCCTAAGCGGTGCATCCTCGTTGGTGCCCTTCCCCTCACCCGGTAAACGAAGCAAAAACGCACGCTCTTGCACCGCCACAAATTCGTCGGTTCCCGCAATTCTATATATCGTAGCCGTGCGTCGTCCCGAAGACACGACGGAATCTCGGTGCTCCAAGCGGCAGATGACAACGGCTGCACTGGACCGGACACCCAGGTCCACGGACATAACACGAAGCGGCAGAGTTCCGTCACCTTGGGACTTCCAATAGGCTGATAGATTTTCCGGACGCAGATAAATCCGATTCGTGTCGCGACTCACGGAAACGAGTTTCGCAGATTGGAGGACCTGCACGTCCGGGCGGTGAGCCGGATTCACATCCACGCTCACATTGAGGTAGACGGGACCACATTCGCCAGCTGAGAGCGTGGATGACCTGCGAATCAGATACCTGCGGTCAAACTGAATCTTGGCGCCACCCAACTCGGCACGCAGGGGTTCGTCAACGCCCGGATCGCGATACTGAACGCATAAGGATCCGTCTTCCATAATACTAAAATGAAGGCGCTCCCACTGCCGCGAAAATGCTAGCGGGACACGAATGTTTCGGTGTTCCGCCCAGCGGTTCTCTCCGTCCGGCATGATCAATGATGAGAATTCTACGTAATACCTTTTACTTCTCTTTTCAGGAATTAATAATCTGTAAGAGTAAATATTTTTCCCTTTTGCATCATAGCGGATCCATATCGGATGGTGGATGGCATCCGGAAGAGTGAGACGAGCATGACGCTTGGCCCTCGCCACGGCCCGTTGCAATGCGCGAAGGCGAGCAAACCTCAATATTTTGGTTGGATCGCTTCTCCATAAGGACCAATACTCAGGTTTCGCCAAGTGCGCAAACAGGACGTAGGATCCGAAGTTGCGACCCAACCGGGCCTGCACCCGCTTGATAGCAGCTTCATATTCCTCGATGGGGGCATCATCGGCCAACTTGCACCATTCGTCGGCAACGCGGTCAAAGCCACGCATCGACCTTGGACGAATTTGAAAAGCATGCTCATCTACAGCCACAAAGCCCTGCGAGGACGCCTGTAGTTCGCCTTCCAGCGTCTCTGCTAGTTTTATAAATTCCGGATCAGTCGCGAAGTTTTCGTCATAAAACTTCTTTTCACTCTCAACCAGCTTCTCAAATCGTTCCTTCACACGGCGGGTCCATGACTCCCATGAGAGCATTCTCTCAATCGACTGTTGGAATAGATCATAATCCCACTTTCGCACCCACTGTCGCGCCTTCTTAGGTGCCCAGCTCACTTCTAGTACAGTATCTGTATAAGGGAGAAAAATAGGGTGCAATCCAAACCTCCGTAGCTCCAGTAACAGAAAGGATACAGAGCTTTCCTGCTTTTGCTCCATTGCCTTTTTGTAGTCTTCTTCCCAGGTTGGATCCCCACTTAGTTTCTTCAAGAGCCATTTAGGCTTTCGTCCAGCATTAGATATACCCAATCCACCCTGTGAATTAGGATTAGTCAACGGGTTAAAAAAGTTGCGGGCAATCATTCGCGCATCGCCGCTCTTGTTCTTGTCAACACTTGACGGCACGAGTTGCTCGTACAGCTGACGCATCAAAGACAAAAGCTCCTCGTCGGTTCCCATATCACCACTGTGTTGGTGCGCACTTTGCAGCGTACGTAGACGCGACAAGAGCTCGGCTTGGATATCCTCACGGGTTCGCTGGACGACTGTTAGTCCGTGTTCATCTTCATCATAGATGGGTTCTTGCCGCATCAACACCAACCACTCGCAATAGTAGCGAACGCCCTGGTTCATGATTTCGTGGGTTTTCCACAATCCTCGCCGAACGTCGCGGTACTGCGGGGAACCCACCGCAAGTTTGACACGAATGGAACGAACGGTCACCTGGCTTCTCTCCTTTCTTGTGCACGAAGGAATATAGGCTTTGGGTGAGCGTCAAATAGTGCACACCTAGCGCCAGCGTGCCTGGTGCGAGATGATCCCCCCAGAATCCGACCATGGAGGGATCATCGTGACGAAGGCG
>NZ_FNOJ01000045.1 GCF_900107035.1 Alicyclobacillus hesperidum
CGAGCTGCGATGATTGCTACGGGTGTAAACGAAGAGGGATATCGTGAAATCCTGGGTATGATGCTTGGAGACAGTGATTCGGAAGCGAGTTGGGTGGGACCTGTGGATAACTCGTGTAGTCGTGCCCGAGGTTCCTCGTCAGAGGAGATCTGGCGGCTGCTGGCACGATCGTATCGCAAGATCTACTCATTTTCATATCCCCGATGCGTCGAAGTTCGACATGGATGTCTTATGTCTAACTGCCGAAGGCGAGCCCCCTCATTCGGCCTTCAACCACAGGTATCCGAGCACACGGATTTCTAATTGGCTCCTGGATTCCACTAAATTACATAATTTTAAGATTGATCCCTCTATTCTCGACGTCTGTCGTAGATGATTTGCACGATGATCGCGAGTATAAGCGCATTCACCAGAATCCATATACCTGATATGACGCCTCCTAGCAATCCGTGCCCGAGATCTTTATATTCGCCCGAAACCAGCATTACGTAGTTAAACAGCATTAACAATGCAATAATCCCAAGCTGTTTGGATGCACGGGATCGCTTGCGACGATCATTCTCTGTTAACGCAAACTTGGATTTCAAGATACAACCTCCTTGTTGTATAAGGTCCAGATTTTCTACAGGACGTCGGGTATAGCCTTGAGAATCGCTTGCATCCTAATCTCCCGGGTATGACCAACTCTCCTCCAGGATCACGGTTGGCACAGGCTAGTCAACGCGAGCTTACGGTCACCAGCACGCTCCAGCCTTGGCCAGGTTCATTGCCCCTTGGTTTCCCAGCCCCACTGTAAATTATACCATCCTCAATCGGTGGCGGGTACCTTTCACCACCCGCACCCCTGACTTTCTCCTTCGGCACACAATACACCCATCCCCCGTATCTCACTCGCCACCAAGTGCGGCTCCATGACCTGGCGGTTCGGTTGGCCCTTGCGCATGGTGCCGTAGACGAAAACCACGCGTGTGCACACGCCTGTGGATAAGTCGGACAAGGGCGCGCCGCTATAGGAACCCATATCCATCCGTTAGTCTATGCGCTCTACCCAACTGTCGAAGTCGGGATATAACCTCGCCGACAATCCACAGTTTTCCTTCTAGAAACTGATTCAAGGTTCACTCGAACACGCGTCTAGGTGTGTCGAATTTGACCATCACGTGTTATTTGTCCGGATGCTTGACTTTTTGGGAAGATGCAAAAAGTGGGCTAGGTACGCGACGCCTGTAATGACCACTAAAATGACCGTGTAGGCTATGGCGCTTTCCGCAATAATCATAAGTATGGTTTGGATAATATTCAGTATTGTTGCAGCCGAAAAGTGCTGAGAAAACGCTTTGAACGTCGAGAAATCAGTACCGACTATCGCTGGTAAAACGAACACCGCTCCGTCAACAACTAGGCGACGAAAGGTTTGTACAAATGATCTTCTATACGCATAGATACCGGTAATGAAGAACAATACAAGCAATCCACATAGCCCCCAAAAGAATGTATGCTTTACATGCTCCAAGAGCGTAGCGAAAGAAGATGCTACAAAAATCGCTACTGTCGGCCAGTTGATAATTAGCTTACGCCGGGGGGCATATGGTGGATGTCCACAGGTAGAGCAAGTTTTCGTGCTTTCCAACTGTGATTCGTGCCATGACGAGGAGTCGAACCGATATGTGAAGAGCTTGTTGACTAGATCAGCGTCTGAGTGCCATAAAATTTTTACCGCATACAAGGCAATCTGAGAAGCAACAGCACCCACGACCGGCGATAAGGTAGGACCGATACCTGCTAGACGCTTTCCTTGAGGAGCGCCTACACAGTCAAAACACAACGATTTTTTAGGAATAAAAATCGGTCCAATGATCCCCGACGTGTCCGCAAACCCTCCCGCTATATAAGGAATTCCTTGTGCCACACACGCTTGGTTTAGCCAAGTCATGACGGACTCTGGAGAATCAATTGCCTTGATAACCAAATCTGCGCCAGTAATGATTTCAGCCAACGTTGACGAGTCCTCGATCCGGACAATTCGACTCTCGATTTTTAAGTTGAGTCCATATAATTGGTGTAAATTCAGTGGAAGCGCTGGGTGACATCATGTAGACGTGCCACCCCGTCCCTCTTTGGTAGAATCAGTG
>NZ_FNOJ01000047.1 GCF_900107035.1 Alicyclobacillus hesperidum
TCGCACGAGGCGTAGAAGCTCTGCATGTCCACCAGGCCGTAGATGAGCTTGGTCATCGCGAGATCATCCCCGTCCGCTTGGCACGATTCGCGCCTTCGGCCTCCAGCATCTTACGCATGAAGACCGCTTCGTCGTAGTGGTCGCCGACACGAAACTCGATGCGGATGTCCATGTCTCCGTCCTGACGCTCAACGATGTGTAACCCTTCCGCGCGCATCTGTGCCTTGACGCGCGCAAGTTCGCGTGTGATGTGCGCTTGGATGAGTTCGAGGATGAGAAGTTGACGGAGTAAGGCGGTAGGACGGGTCATAGGGGCACCTCTGATACGAACATGTGTTCTGTATGAGAGTATATGCGGATTGTCTTCTCCACGCAACGTAGCTTTTCGTCTCCGTAACATGTGCTACTCAGCGTAGCGCATGTTATTCTTGCCAATTGGGCTTGTGTGGGTTACAAAGAAGGTAACAGCAGGAACTCTCCGATTCCAGTTTCGGAACAGAGTGGAGAGGATGAGGGCGTGTTGGATGCATCCTTTCCGGAGATTCTTCGACGACTTCGCGAAGAGCGAAACTTGACCCAAGCGGATTTGGCAGGGAAAGGCATTTCACGAGCGTTGATCAGCTTGTATGAAAGTGGTCGCAGGACGCCGACCTATGAGACGCTCGCCTATCTAGCGGAACGTTTACAAGTCACCGTGGATATTTTCTTCGGTTTCAACAATGAAGTCGTCCAAAAGGCGATGATGACCCTCATCCATCAGGCAGAACAGGCAGAACGGCAAGAACGATGGAAAGACGCCTTGGAGATGTGGGAGTCAGCGCACAACTTGTGTGAGGCATACCACTTCACAACATGGGATTTCCATATTAACGCCCACCGGGGTATCACCTTGGTGAACTTGGAACGTTACCAATGCGCCGTCGAAATTTTGCTTCCTCTTGTAGTTGACCCACGACTGCACGACAACCGCGACGTAGCCTATGACATTTTGCGTGGTCTGGCTTTGAGTACTCGGCAATTGGGCCAGTTAAAGATGTCGGAGACATTCTTTCGGCTCATTCTGCATCTACTCGGCCCTTCTGATGAGCGTTGGATTCGAACACATATCAACTTGGCAAGCATCTATGAACTTTTAGGAGAACACGACCAGGCGATTCGACATTATATCACGGCTGCTGAGTCCGCGCGACGTATGGGGAATGCGGAGCTTGAAGCGTGGGCGATTATCGGATGGACGACTGCTGAGATGAGTTCGGGAATGACAGAACATGTGTCGTTGCTACTTGACAGGGCTCATGACCTAGCCGAGTCTCAGCAGGATGCATACCTGTTATACGCAGTTAGGCACAACAGATTGGTACTCAAGCGAATTCAACGTGATGTCGACGCATTCCTTCGTGATTACGCAGTGCTATTGAACGAAGTGCCCAGCGATGAATGGAAAGCTCGATTGCTCGAAGAGAAAATCAAGTGGTTCTTAGCTGATCAGAACTGGAATGACGCAGAAACTTGTTTGCACGAGGCCTTAGGGCTTCCCGTGACGACACCGATTCGAGCCGAACTCCTCATGTTGGGAGGTGAACTCTACAAGCAACGTGGGAA
>NZ_FNOJ01000046.1 GCF_900107035.1 Alicyclobacillus hesperidum
GCGTGAACGAAGAGGGGTATCGTGAAATCCTTGGCGTGATGCTTGGCGACAGCGAGTCAGAAGCGAGTTGGACAGAGTTTTTCTCTTGGCTCAAGAGTGTGTGCTATTTGACGCTCACGTTGAGACCTTGAAGACAAGAGGAAGAGAGGTATGCCAGAAGTACCTGCAGAAAGAACAGATTATTCAATTCCCAGACCAATTTGTGAAGGGTTTTGTCCCGCAAAAGTAAAGCGAAGATGAGAAAAAATTCGAGAAAACTGCTGAAATCCCGTGGACATAAAGCTACAAGGGCTGGGTGGGCAGCATGGTATATTTGGATGAGGATTTTTACCTGGACGTAAACCGATTTCTATTAGTCAAAAATGGATTTCCAATCTCATTATCTCTAACGGAGTTTCTAATCCTCCGCTGCCTGTCCGAAAGCTTAGAACGCCCAGTGTCAACTCCGAAGATCATCGAGTATGCGTGGGGGCAAGCTGACATGATACAGATTAAGCACGTACATGTGTATATAAACAGAATAAGGAGTAAATTGGAACCTTATCCAAAAAACCTAAGTACTTGCTGACTGTACGCGGGTTTGGTTACTTGCTTCACTCCTATGTTCGCTAATATAACAGATGAACGGTTCAGCATCCAGGATTAAAGAAATCCACCCGGATATCAGCACCGCCGTTCAATGCAACGTGATAGTCAATGATGTGTCTAATTTTCCGAATCGGTACAGTTTTATTTCATAAAGACCTGGTTTCCACCCTTGGTTATTAAGGTCAAAATATTTACCCGTCATAATGCTAGTATCAACCCACTCCGTTGTCTGAACAGTTTTCCCTGTAGTCTTATCAACTACAATGCATTTGCTCAGTGAAGAAGATGGAAGACTTCTCGACGACTGTGGTTTGTATTCTATGTCTACGATTAGATGATCCGACACTTTAAAATTAGTCCCGGAATCAGTAATGTTGAATGTGTCTGGATCCTGGTGTGTACCTACCAATATCGTGTCCTGCTTAGGAACAGGTACATAGAGATTGTGGTAGATTTGAATCCCAAGGCCAATAAGAGCAACAAGAATTAGAATGACCACAGGAAGCACATACCACCACTTTCTTCTTGTCATGTCACCACTCCTTAAGCTAATGAACTCTGTCGTTCTACATAGAAGTTATATTGAGCATACTGGAGAATTATGTGTATTTTACACCGAGAATTTTAGCAACCATTTTTAAATTTGAACGGTTAATTGTTAATAAAATAAGAATTTTTGATTTGTCATGGCTCTGGATCGCATCTTGCAATGCATCGTACTTACTATGAACTGCTTCCGCAAACGTATCACCCTTTTTATCCCTTAAGGGAGGGAGAATGGCAACGTGAAATTCATCGTGAAGGGAATTGGCAATGTTTAACGCATCATTATAGTCGCCCTTCGAAATATCAGCTTGAATTCTATCAAACCCAGAGTATTCATCGACAAATGCCTTAGAAAGGAGGTATGCATCCGAAGATGAAGTCATGTTCATACCCGGCATGTTTATATTGGACATCGACATACCATTCGACTGACTTGTCGAATCAGGTTGTAGTCCGTTCGACGCTCCACATCCTGTCATAAGCATCGAAGATACTATCATTACAGCAAAGATTTTTGCACTCTTCACGAAAGAGTTGAGTCCGTACAATTGGTGTAAATTCAGTGGAAGCACTGGGTGACATCATGTAGACGTGCCACCCCGTCCCTC